>JAKOUY010000010.1 GCA_029782355.1 Actinomycetes bacterium | reverse complement strand
GCAGGATGCTGGTGACCCAGAAGGGCGGCACGATGCTGATCCTGAGCGCGGACGGCGCGCGGACCGAGGCGACGGTCAACGGGCTGCCCGCCGTCGTCGCATCGGGCCAGGGCGGCCTGCTCGACGTCGCGCTCGACCCCGGGTTCGACGCGTCGACGAACCCGTGGATCTACTGGACCTACTCCGAAGCCGGCGCCGGCGGCAACGGCACCGCCGTGGCCCGCGGGAAGCTGGCCGGCACGACGCTGACCGACGTCACGGTGATCTTCCGGCAAGCGCCGAAGGTCTCGGGCGAGGGGCACTACGGCTCGCGGCTCGCGTTCCGCGCCGACGGCACCCTCTTCGTGACGCTCGGCGAGCGGCAACAGGACGACCCGTCCAATCCGGGCCTCGACCATGCACAGAACGTCGGAAACCACCTGGGCAAGGTGGTGCGCATCCGGCGCGACGGCAGCGTGCCCGCCGACAACCCCGCCTTCGGCACGAGCGGCGCGGTGCCCGAACTCTGGAGCTACGGCCACCGCAATCCGCAGGGCGCCGCGATCCATCCGGTGACCGGCGAGCTCTGGGTCACCGAGCATGGCCCGCAGGGCGGCGACGAGTTGAATCGCGTTCAAGGCGGCGGCAACTACGGGTGGCCGCTGAGGAGCTACGGCTGTCCCTACGGCGCGCCGGTGGGCGACGCCTGCCGCGTCGGCGGCGGCACCCACGCACCGGCCTACGTCGAGCCGGTCTCGTACTGGGTGCCGACCTCGATCGCACCGGCGGGGCTGATGTTCTACACCGGGGCCGGGTTCCCGGAGTGGCGCGGCAGCGCCTTCACCGGGGCGCTGGCCGGGCAGGCGCTGTGGCGCATCGCGCTCGACGGCAACGCCGAGGCGTCGCGCGAGCGGCTGTTCGCCGACCTCGGTGAACGCATCCGCGACGTCCGGCAAGGCCCCGATGGCTGGATCTACCTGCTGACCGACAGCGGAAAGCTGATCCGGATCGATCGGTAGTCCGCGTATTCACTTCAACAAACCGATGCAACTCATTGTTGTAACAGGTTTTTAGCCCGACATTCTTGCTGCGGAGCCGCATGCGCCGGGACCCTTCAGGCACGCGGTTCGTCCGCGCTCGGTGGCCTCCCGTTGATCTCATGAATTACACGAAGATCATCGCGTAACCCATTGTCAAATCTACGCCATCAGGCCCGTTCGAACGCCGGCCACGGCCACGCGCCCGAGAAGATCCGCTCGAGCCAGAACGTGACGATCTGCGTCTTCACATCGGTGAGCCGCCCCGCCCGCAACTCGTCGACCAGCCAGCCCAGCGTGACGATCTCGATCTCGAGGAACTCGCCGTCGTCGAGCGCCTGGCCCGTGGCGACCAGGTCGCGGCACAGGAA
>JAKOUY010000024.1 GCA_029782355.1 Actinomycetes bacterium | reverse complement strand
CGCGGCCGACGGGCGCATCGTCCTCGAACGCACCGTCACGCGGGTCGCCGGCGACCGCGTCGAGTTGCGCCAGGTGCCGCTCGACGCGGCCACCCGCCGCCCCGCCGGCCCGGCACGCGCGCGCAACGCGAGGTTGTCGGTCTGGCACCTCGACCCCGGCGTCCGTTCGTCCGGCGAAATCCGCAGCCTCGCGTTCCCGCTGACGCCGGGCAAGCAGTGGCAGTACGAGTACTGGCTGGCAGCCGGCGCCGGCGACGCCGTGACCACCTATCGCTATCAGGCGCGGGTCGACGGGACCGAGACCGTGCGCACGCCGGCCGGACGCTTCGACACGGTGCGCGTGGTACACGAAGGCGAGTGGAGCCGGCCGGTGCTGGAGCGCGGCCAGCCCACGCTGCGCAGCGGAGCCGTCACCACCACCTACTGGTACGCGCCGGCCGTGGGCACCTGGGTCCGGCTCGAGGTCGACCTGCGGCGCGCCGACGGCGGGCGCGAGCTCGGGGTCGTCCAGGAACTGGTCGAGTACCGCCGCGGCCGTTGACGGCCCTCCGCGCAGGCCCCCGCGGCATAGCAGCGGAGCTCCATCGCCCGGGCCCCGGTCGCCGTCCGCGACGCCGTTCACGCGGAGCGACAGCGCGGCGCGGGACGCTCCCGGCCCGCATCGACCCCGACGACGGACTTGCCGTCCGGTCCCGTCCAATCTATACTGTTCGGCTTTCCGGAATTCACCGTGCGGCGCAATCGATCGCCGCGACCGGGTCACCGGCTGCCGGCCCGCCGGTGGGCGCCCGGCAGGAACAAGAGGACATCAGATGCCTACCATCAACCAGCTCGTTCGCCAGGGTCGCGAGACCGAGGTCACGAAGAGCAAGAGCCCGGCCCTGCAGGACTCCCCGCAGCGCCGCGGCGTCTGCACGCGGGTGTACACCACCACGCCGAAGAAGCCGAACTCGGCGCTTCGCAAGGTGGCCAAGGTGCGCCTGACCAACGGTTTCGAGGTGATCTCGTACATCGGCGGCGAAGGGCACAACCTGCAGGAGCACTCGGTGGTGCTGATTCGCGGCGGACGGGTCAAGGACCTGCCGGGCGTGCGCTACCACATCGTTCGCGGTTCGCTC
>JAKOUY010000007.1 GCA_029782355.1 Actinomycetes bacterium | reverse complement strand
GACGTGTTCCTGTGCCGCGACCTGGTCGCCACCGGGCAGGCGCTCGACGACGGCGAGTTCCTCGAGATCGAGATCGTCACGCTGGGCTGGCTGGTCGACGAGCTGCGGGCCGGGCGGCTCACCGACGTGAAGACGCAGATCGTCACGTTCTGGCTCGAACGGATCTTCTCGGGCGCGTGGCCGTGGCCGGCGTTCGAGCGGGCCTGAAGGTACAGATCCAACAATGGGTTACGCAGCAATATTCGCGTAACTTGTGAGATCGACGGGCGCCACCGAAGGCGCAGCGACGCCGCGCCGACATGATCCGCGGTGCGGGTGACTCCGTGGTGAATGCCAACGGAAAACCCATCTGCAACAGAGAGTTGCAGACGTTTGTTAAAGTCAATACGCGAACTACCGCTCGATCCGGATCAGCTTTCCGCTGTCGGTCAGCAGGTAGATCCAGCCGTCAGGACCTTGTCGGACGTCCCGGATGCGTTCGCCGAGGTCGGCGAACAGCCGCTCCCGCGACGACTCGGCATTGCCGTCGAGTGCGATGCGCCACAGCGCCTGCCCGGCCAGCGCCCCGGTGAACGCACTGCCGCGCCACTCGGGGAACCCGGCCCCGGTATAGAACATCAGCCCCGCCGGCGCGATCGAGGTCGGCACCCAGTACGACACCGGCTCGACGTAGGCGGGCGCGTGGGTGCCGCCGCCGACGCGGCAGGCGTCGCCCACCGGCGCGCCGTAGGGGCAGCCGTAACTCCGGAGCGGCCATCCGTAGTTGCCGCCGCCGGGGACGCGGTTCAGTTCGTCGCCGCCCTGCGGGCCGTGCTCGGTAACCCAGAGCTCGCCGGTGACCGGATGGATCGCGGCGCCCTGCGGATTGCGGTGCCCGTAGCTCCAGAGCTCGGGCACCGCGCCGCTCGCGCCGAAGGCGGGGTCGTCGCCGGGTGCGGTGCCGTCGCGCCGGATGCGCACGACCTTGCCCAGGTGGTTGGCGACGTTCTGCGCATGGTCGAGGCCCGGATTCGACGGGTCGTCGGTCTGTCGCTCGCCGAGCGTCACGAACAGCGTGCCGTCGGCCCGGAACGCGAGCCGCGAGCCGTAATGGCCCTCGCCCGCGACCTTTGGTGCTTGCCGGAAGATCACCGTGACGTCGGTCAGCGTCGCGCCGGCCAGCTTCCCGCGCGCCACGGCGGTGCCGTTGCCGCCGGCACCGGCCTCGGAGTAGGTCCAGTAGATCCACGGATTCGTCGACGCGTCGAACTCGGGGTCGAGCGCGACATCGAGCAGGCCCCCCTGGCCCGACGCGACGACGGGGGGTAGGCCGCTGACCGTCGCCTCGGTTCGGGCGCCGTCCGCGCTCAGGATCAGCATCGTGCCGCCCTTCTGGGTCACCAGCATCCTGCGGTCGGGCAGGAAAGCGAGGCTCCAGGGGCTCGACAGCGACGCGTTGAGCACGGTGGCCTTCGGCGCGGCGGCGGTCGCGGCCGGCGCGGTGGAGGCAGTGCCGTTCGACGAACTCGCGCCGCCTCCGCAGGCGCCGACGCTCGCCGCGACCAGCGCGATGCGCGCGAACTGCGCGACTTGCACGACTTGCACGACGAACCTGCCCGAATCCCGCCTGGCTGCCACCGACATGCCACACCTGCATTGCGTCCGATATCGGCGCAACGATAACCCGATTGCGGGGCGGAGCTTGCCGCGCCCGCCGGGGCCGGCAGCGCGGCCGCAGGTGGCGGAAGCGGTGAGATTCGAACTCACGGACGGGTTGCCCCGTCGCTGGTTTTCAAGACCAGTGCCTTAAACCGCTCGGCCACGCTTCCGGAGGCCCCCGAGTATAGCGGCGGCTGCCGCCGGTTCCCGCCGCCCGACCGCCTGTCGGCGCGACGGATCGTGCGAACCGGCCCACCGAGGTCCGGCTCCGTCGGCACCGGAACGCTCAGCGTCAAGATGACCGACGCGCCCGCGTGCGGCTACGACCACGTGTGGGGGACCGTCACGAAGGTGCGGGTGCACAAGTCCGACACCGCCAGCGACGCCGATCCGGGTTGGGCCGAGGTGGCCGTCACGCCGGATCCGGGCAGCGACGGTCGCCGCATCGACCTGCTGTCGCTGCAGAACGGCGTGCTCGCCGAGCTGGGCCAGACGGCGTTGCCCGAGGGGCACTACACGCAGGTCCGGCTGGTGCTCA
>JAKOUY010000038.1 GCA_029782355.1 Actinomycetes bacterium | reverse complement strand
GTCGGGGTGGACGAGGTTGCCGTCCCGGTCGAGGCCGAGGTCGAACGTGGCGGTGCCAACGACGTACGACCCGGTGTCGCCGGTGCGGGCGTCGAAGTTGTCGAGGGTGAGGCCGGCGATCGACTCGGTGCGGGCGATCGCGTCGATGCGGCCGGCGATCAGGTCGTCGTCGTGGTTGACGGTGAGCGTGAGCGGCAGGTCACGCCAGGTGAGCGCGCCCGGCTCGACGTAGCGGCCGTCCGACGTCTGCTCGCCCTCGCGGGCGATCACCAGCACCGCCCGCTCGGGCAGGTTCGCGGCGTCGCCGGCGTTCGCCGCGTCGCCAGCCTCGGCGTCGGCGATCACGGCACGGGCCGCCTCCTCGTCGGCGCAGCACTGCACCAGCGATCCGTCGGTGTCGTCGATGACGGCGACGCCGTCGCAGGAGTCGTGGGAACCGATGACGAGGGCCATGCCGACAGGGTAGGGGCGCGGCCGCTACCCGTCGAGCATCCGCCAGGTGCCGGTCACGTCGATGAGGCGCACGCTGACGGTCCGGTCGACGAGGTCGACGCGGTGGACGTCGACCCGCACGCCGCGTGCGTCCAGCAGGTGGTGGCCGTGGAGGGCGAGCACTCGCCATCCGGTGCGGTCGGAGTCGAACGCCCACGACCCGACGACGAACGGGCCGGCGGCGACGTTGTACCGCTCGACCAACTGCCGGTCGATCCGGTTCGGCCAACGCCAGAGGTCGACCATGTCGCGGTCGACGTCGACGACGAACGGCGCGCCGTAGCGGTCGTCGTCGTTGCCGGCTACGGCGATGAGCCGGCCGGCGGGGTCGGCGAGGGCGCCGGGCCCGATCCAGCCCCAGCCGGGGATCATGCCTCGACCCGCAGGGCGGCGATCCAATCGGCGGCCATCGCTTCGGCGTCGGCAGGGTCGCTGACGTGGTCGGCTGCGGTGAACGCGTAGACGACGCCGTCGGCGTCGAACACGTTGAAGGTGCGGCTGCCGTTCCACACGACCAGCCAGCCGAACTCGTAGGCGTAGATGGCGCCGGCGGTGCAGGCGGCGATGCGTTCCAGCAGCGGGGTTGGGTTGTCGTCGGGGGTCATGTCAGTGCCTCCATGCGGCGGGGGATGGTCAGGGGGTCGTGGTGGTCGGGGTCGAGGGCGTCGTCGTAGTCGAGGTCGAGGGCGGCCAGCAGGGAACCGTGCTCGGTGTCGGCGGTGCGAACGATCGACTCAATCCAGCCGTCGGCCATCGGGCCTCGGGTTGGGCCCGACCGGGCGGTGTCGGACGGCAAGGCCGGCGACGCGCCGTCGGGGGCGTTCACCCAGGCGGTCGCGTCGGACCGGTAGGCGAGCAGGCGGCGGCGTTCGTGCAGCAGGGTCGTCACCAGGCCACCCCCTCGCGGACGTCGCTGACGACCGTGGTGGCCCAGCAGCGGGTGTCGTGGATGAACGCCTCGGCAGCCTCGGCGGTGCCGAAGCGGCCGGTGACCTCGTCGGTCACGACGTTCACGGTGGCGAACGGGAGGCCGGCCTTGATGGCGGTGAGGTCGAAGCAGTCGGGGCGGTAGGTCGTCGTCGTCATGCAGGCATCATATCCCCGGGACCGAGCCCGGGTCAACCCCTGCGGTGGAAGAGCGCTCCTACCAGGGGCGTCAGCCCTCGCCGCCGGCGTCGCCCTCGGTCAGGGCCGGCTCAAACGAGCACTGGCACCACAGGTGATCGCCCGGGTAGTAGTACGGCTCGGGCGGCCAATCCGTGAAGTTGGCGAGCACGTCGTCGTCCCACGACGAGAACTCGACGCCGTCCAGCGCCTCATGCGGCTCGAACGGGCCGATGCGCGACGACGGGTCGCCGTACCGCCAGACGTAGCCGGTGCGGACGATCCCGAACGTGACGAGGTACCGCAGCACGTCCTCGCCGGCGGCGACCTCGCCGACCGGGTCGCCGGCCCGGTCACGGCCAGCGCCACCGGGCCCCGTCGACGTCGCACCACCGGCACGGGCCAACGCCTCGCGTGCCAGGCCCGGCGGCACCGACAACGCGACCGGCGCCTCACCGCGCTCGACCTGCGGGTTCGGGTGGAACACGGCAGCGACAGCGAACGCCGTCAGCGCCGAACCAAGCGCGACCATCGCCGCGCGGCGCGACTCGTCCTGCGCTGTGACGATTGCCGGGTCATCCGGTTCGGCGTCAGCGACCCGTTGGGCGACCGCACGGCGGGCAGCGGTCTGGGTGGCGAGCACCATCGCGTCGATGCGGGCGATGACGTCATCCCAGGCGCCATCGAACAAGGTCTCGGTGTCGACGTCGAGGGCAGCGACGACGGCCGGCCCGAGCGTCGCGGCGACCGCCTCGTTGCCGACGGTGCGGACCGCGTCGGCGGCCGGGGTCTTGCCGGCCTTCGATCGGATGCGGGCGCCGGCCCGTTCGATCGCCCGTCGCATCGCACCATCCAGCGCGGCGGTGACCCGAGCCATCAGCGCGGCGTCAAGATCGGCGAGGACCGTGCCCAGCGGCATCGCCCGGCGCGGCGCAGCAGCGACGACGGCGTCACGTTGCGGGGGACTGCCGGGCGGTTGGGCGAGCGACGGCTTGACGGCCGACGACCGGGCGACCCGGGCGGCGACCTCGGCGTCGTCGGGGGCGGCGTCCTCGGGGGCGCCGATCTGGTCGCGGGCGTAGGCGTCCGAGATGAGGAACCGGTCGTGCGCCTCGAACGTGACGGTGGACCGGTCGGGGCGCTGAACGAGGTCGGTCGGGTCCAGCATGATCGTCGACCGGTCGACAACCTCGGGCGGGATGCCGGCCGCGGCCAGGGCGATCTTGTAGTAGCCGTCGACGACGGCCTTGACGAACTCGGCGGCCGGCGGCTCGACGTAGGCCCGGTACTCGTCCTCGGTGATCTGCCACGCCGACCAGTGGTTCGCCTTCGCCTTGCCGACGACGACCTCGACCGGCAGGTCGATCCCCTGGGCGAACCGTTCGACCAACTGGACACGTTCGGCCATCGCACCGGTGCCGTCGCGGGACAGGTCCTCGACGCGGACGGCGGCAATGTCGTCGGGGTCCGCCTCGATGATGAACGGGGCGACCGACTCGGGGTCGCCGGGGTCGCCGATCGGGCGGATGAAGTGCTGGTGGAGGTCGGACACGAACGGCGAGCCGGCGCCGTCGTCGTCGATCGGGTCGCCGTTGTCGTCGTACGACGTGCCGTCGCCGCCGGTCATCGTCGTCGGCAGCATCAGCACCTTCGACGCCAGGCGGGACAGGTGCGCGGCCCGGACCGCTCGGGTCAAGATCAGCAGTTCGTCGCACACGTCGAGCACGCCACGCATCGGCGAGTCCGACTGCTGGTACCACCGGGCGTGTGGCGTCCAGATGCGGAGGATGATCGGGTCGGCGAGCGGGTCTAGCGAGTCGGTCGACGCGCCCTCGTTCGGCAGGATGTACCAGCGGGCGCCGCCGTTGGGGGCGTCGGTGGCGGTGACCTCGTCACGGGAGTAGAGACCCCAGACCTCGACGCCGTCGACGACGTGACCGATCAGCCAGGAGTCGCCGGTGACGAAGTTGTTGAGCCCGAACCGGGACAGCAGCGCCGACCAGCCGCCGGGGGCGCCTACATCGACCCGGTCGAGGGCGTCACGGCACGCAGCGACGTAGGCGTCGTCGAGGGCGAACCGTTCGATGGCGGCGTCGTCGATGGTGGTGGGCCGGCGGTCGTCGTCGAGGTAGCCGGGCACGACCCGGAGGCGCGCCATCGACCGGGACAGGTAGCGGGCGGCGTGCTTCGCTTCGCCGACGTCATCGAAGTACGTCCACGCCTCGGCGGTCCATTGCGGGCGGCGGGCGGCGACGGCCCGGGCGGCCTGCGGGTCGTTCGGTTCGATCCGCTTGACGGCGGCCGTCAGGGCTCGGGCGGGCTGGTGGGGCAGGGTGCGTCGGGCCACGCCGTCAGGGTAGTTGCCGGTCAGCGGTCGGCGAGGATGCCGGCGCACGCCGACACGGCCAGCGGGTAGCGGGCGGCGCGCCAGGCGCGGGTGCGTCGGGCGGCGGCGGCGGCGCACGCGATCCAGAACCCGGCGCACCAGTAGCAGTCGAGACCCTCGGCGACCTTGTGAGCGACGGGGCCGCCGGCGGCGAGGCGGCGGTGGACGGCGTCGCGGGGTGCGTCGAGGATCGTGTCGTCGATGACGAGGCGAGTCAGCCGGTACACGGCGAGGGCGTCCACCGCCAGGGCGACCGGATCGGGCCCTAGATCGCCGCCTCCCGGTTTCCCTGCCGGCGGGCGGGCGGTTGGGGCCGGGGGGCGACGGAACGGCAGGGGGCGGCGTAGAGCGGTCACGTCGTCGAGTGTGCCTCGGCGGGGCGGACGTCGGCGAACACCCGGACGGTGGCGTCGCGCCAGCCGCCGTCCTTGCGGCGCAGCGACACCCGGTACCAGTAGCGGGTCCCGGTCTTGCCGACCGTGGAGACCTCGACGACACGGACGATCGCCGGGTGCCACTGGCCTCGCCAGCGGGCTTCGACGACGTCGCCGGGCTTCAGGGGGGCGTTGGCGATCAGGTGCCGGTCCAGTTCGACCTGGGCCTGGCGGGCCTCGGCGCGGAGGCGGTCGGCACGTTCGGCCATCGCCGTGGTGATCTTGGAGTGCGGCCGGTAGGTGAGCGGGTTGTGGGTCATCGGGGGTCCTTCGTGTCTGGGTCAGCCGCGCATGGCGGCGTCGAGGGCGGTCCGGTGGGCGAGGGCGAAGTCCTCGGCGTCGGCGAGGGCCGGCGACCACGCAAGCCGGTACAGGTCGGCGGCGCGTCGGGCTTCGGTGACGTAGGTGCCGTCGAGGTCGTCGAGGGTGAGGCCGCCGTCGAGTTCGTCGGCGACGTTGAAGTACGACCAGAAGTCGGCGGCGTTGCGGTGGGCGTCGGTATCGGTGCCGGCCGGGGTGGCGAGGTCGACGTCGTGGTCGTCGAGCCACTGGTCGATGGCGGCCAGGGTGGGCGGCCAGTAGAGGCCGAAGTCGGTCAGGCGTACTCGGCGACCGCTTGGACCGCAGCAGCGGCCGCCAACGCCGACCCCTCGACCGGGCCGGCGTAGACCTCGGCCGAGCACTCACCCCGGGCGGCGACGTACCGGTCCGGGCCGCACACCGCCTCGGTCACCGCGTCGAACAGGTCGGCCGGGTCGTCGATGCGGGGCCCGACGTCCGCCCACCGCCAGAACCGCAGGCCGTGCTCGACGTCACGGCGGTACCACGGGGCGTCGAGCACCACGACCCGCATCCCGATCGCGACCGCCTCGAACAGGGTCGACGAGTTGTCGACGACGTAGACGGACGCCTGGTTGGCGACGTCATCGAAGTGGCGCAGCCGGGCGATGCCGGCCGTCGCGTAGAAATCGTTGAGGTCGGCCCAGGCGCGGGGGTGGGCGTGGCCGGCGAACCGCCACGGGTGGGCCGGGTCGGCGAGGTCGGGGACGGCGTCCCGGTAGTGGGGGAACGCCCACCGTGACTCGGGCGCCAGGTGGCAATCCCAATGCGTCGAGAACACAACGAGGGGCCGGCCCCCCGTTGACGGGTGGTCACGTTCGGGGGCGTGCCGGGCTCGGGCAAGCGCCAACGCTTCGACCCGTGGCGACCCGACGACGATGGCCGGCGTGTCCGGGTAGCGGGCAGCGTTGAGGCGGGCGACGGTTTCGTTGGGGCACAGGAACGCGGCGACCTCGTCGCGGCCCTGGCCGCCCGGGTGGTACGGGGCGTCCGGGTCGGTGCCGACGTAGGTTTGGCCGGCGCCGTGCTCGACGAACACGACAGGGCCGACCGCACGGGCCCGGCGGTAGTCGCCGTATGAGGCGACAACGACGAGGGGCCCGGGGCCAGTGTTGCGGCGCCGGCGCGGCGGTGGCCGCCTCGTCAACGTCGGGTCGAGGCCGTAGCCGTTGAACCGATGGAACGCGTCACGGGACCCGGCGGCGACGGCGACGCCGGTGTCGCGGAACGGGGACCGGATGAGGGCGTTCGCGATGGGCGCCAGGTGGTCGACGTAGTGCCGTTCGGTCGCGTAGAACAGGACGTCACGCATGGCCGGCGAGGTCGTCGAACGCGGCGGCCAGGTCGTCGATCTGCGCCCGTGACGCGGCGGCCAGCAGCAGGGCTCGGCCGGTGGCGTCGTCGGATGCGGCGCAGTAGGTGTCGGGGTCGTCGAGGGCGACGAGGGCGTCCGCCCACCCGTCGACGTCACGGTGGTCGATGTACCGGAACGACACGCCAGCCTCACGCAGCCCGGGGGTCGGCGACGCGATCGACGGGATGCCGGCGCACGCTGCCTCGACGGCGACCCGCCCCCAGGACTCGTAGTGCGATGGCATGACGACGACGCGGGCTTCGGCGAGCGCTTCGGTGAGGCGTGGCCGGTTCGGGCGGGCCGTGATGTTCGGTAGCGGCGGGATCGTGTCGGGGGCGCCGTAGCCGCCGGCGACGACAACGAACCGGCGGTCGGGGAACCGTTCGGCGAGCCGCCACACCGTCGTCGCGCCCTTCGCTGGGAGCGGGTTCACGAACAGGACGGCGTCGTGGGCGCCGCGGCGCGGCTGGTACCACTCGGGCCAGACCGGTGGGTACACGATGCAGGTGCGGCCTGACCAGTCGAGGTCGGCGAGCCACGCCGAGTTCCAGATGACGAGGTCGGCGGCGGCGGCGGTGACGCCGTGGAACGCGAGTTGGGCGTCGTTGTGGACGTAGTGCGCGAGCGGGGTGCCGGTGCGGGCGGCGAGCGCCATCGCGCGCCCGGTGCAATCCAGGTGCGTGACGGCGATGTCGGCGTCGTTGTAGAGGGCCGACAGGCCACGCCAGGAGCGTTCGACGACGACGTTGACGCCGTCGATGGTGGCCGGCATCCGGCGTCCCCGTGGCTGGTCCCTCGGGGGGCGTACGACGGCGACGGTGACGTCGTAGCCGTGCCGGTCGACAAGGTCAGCGAGGATCGAATGCAGGGCCCATTCGGCGCCGGCGTTGTGCGACGGCGGGTAGCCGTGAACGTGCGCCAGGACCTTCATCGGTCGTCGTCGTCGGTGGACCCGACCCGGAAGATCACGGCGAGCGCGACGACGCCAGCGATCAGGACGAGCCAGTCCACGGCGTCACCGGCCGCCGCACCCGCAGCCCGACGCACGGGCGACCGTGAACGAGGTGCCGTCGTCGAGGTCGACCCGCCACGTTGCTCGGGGGCCGGCGACGGGTTCGACGTTGACGACGCCGGCGCCGGCGGCGACCTCTTTGCCCTTGCGGTCGAGGGCCCGGTAGGTGCCGTCGGTGACGGTGAACCGGACCCGGTCGAGGGCGGTGCCGTCAGCGAGCGTGACGTTCGCTCGGGGCACCGAGAGGTTGCGCGTCCTTGTCGTCATGGCGCAGAGCGTACCGCCACCAGTCGACCCGGACGGGAACCACGACGACGACACCGCCGGGCAGGTCGGCGACGGCACGGCACTCGAATCGGCGGGCGGCGTCACGGGCGGCTTTGGCGACGGCGCGCCAGGCGTCGCGGTGTCGGGGTTCGAGAGCGGTGGACACGGCGACGAGGGCGGTGAGGACGGCGAGGTCGGCGGCGCGCCACGGGACGGGCCGGCCGGTGCCGGGGGTGCGGGGCAGGTGGTCGCCGAGGTAGCCCGAGGCGCGCCAGTAGTTGATCTGGC
The DNA here is from genome assembly GCA_029782355.1 of Actinomycetes bacterium. Classification (GTDB taxonomy): domain Bacteria; phylum Actinomycetota; class Acidimicrobiia; order Acidimicrobiales; family Ilumatobacteraceae; genus JAKOUY01. Next base: position 2,942 of record JAKOUY010000038.1, on the reverse strand, counting down.
GGTGGCTGGCGCCCGACTCGGCCGCCAGGAACTCGACGGGGTGCCGGCCGGCGGGCGGGGTCAGGGGCGACAGGTCGGGGCGGTCGGGGACCGGGACGTACGGCATCGGGGTCAGCCTTTACGGCGGACGGCGGCAGCGGCGGCCGGTCGGCGTGGTACCGCCGGCCCCGGGTTCGTGCGGGCAGCACGGGCCGGCGGACGTTCACCGAGCGCGACCCACGCCAACGACACGGCGTCGACCTGATCGTCGTGGGCGCCGTTCGGGAACTCCTCGACCTCGTCGAGGAAGTCCAACAGCCAGTCGCCACGCACGACCGACACCAAGCCCTGCTCGGCGGCACCCGCCCACACCTCGGCACGGGCCTCCTTCGGGCCGGTCTCACGGCGACCGTCGACCGCCCACCGCCCAGCCCACGCGCGCTTGAACGCGTCGACCTGGGCTTTGCCGCCCGACCCCGGTTCGATCGCGATGGTGACCTTCGGGAGGCCGTCGGCTTCGGCGATCGCGGTCATGCGGTCGTCGCGGGCGCCCGGCGACAGGCGGAACCGGCGGACGTCGGCGATGCATCGGCGGCGGGTCGCCGGGTGGACACCGACGAGGGCGCCGGCCGTCCAGTCCGGGTTCGGGTTCGAGTCGTTCGGTTCGGTGGCGGCGAGGTCCCAGGCGCGCATCCACCGCCAGCCCGGGTCGGTGGGGCGTTCGTCGATGATCGTGAACCAGCCGCGCTGGAACAGGTTGCCGACCTCGTCGAGCAGTTCGGCGTGGAGTTCTTGGCGTCCGAGGCGGGTCCCTTCGTAGCGTTCGACGACGGTGCGCCGGAACTGCGGGGCGAGGTTCGCGAGGTTGTCGTACGTCGAACCACCGGACCGGACGACCTGGGGGTCGGCGACGAGGGCGCGGACCAGTGAGTTGTTGGCGGGGGTGCCGGTGATGCACAGGCGCGGGTCGGGCGGGAGCCGCAGGCCGAGCAGCAGGTTCGACCATGTCGTGTCGTCGTCGAGGCCGAGGTTGGCGTCCTTGAGGCGGGCCGGTTCGTCGACCCAGCCGGCGTGATGCTGGGGGCCCCGGAGTTTGCCGGGCCGTTCCGACGAGTAGCCCTTCAGGAACGCGCCGTTCGACAGGTACAACTCGCACGGGCCACGGTTCCAGGCCGAGTCGATCGACCCGCCCCGCAGCAGCGACGGCGGCAGGATCGACAGGAGCCCCGATTCGCCTTCGACCATCGTGAGGCGCACGTCGTCGAGGACCGGTGCGACGAGGGCGAGACGGGGAGTGTCGACGCCGGCGCCGGCGAGGTGTTCGGCGCGTTCCTTGATCCACTCGCCGCCGCTGCGGGTCTTGCCGAACCCGCGGCCCGCCATGATGAACCACGCCAACCAGTCGCCGTCGGGGGCGACCTGCTCGGGGCGGGCGATCGTGCGCCAGTCGCCTCGGGCGATCGCGGCGAGGGCGTCCTCGGGGAGGGCATCGAGGTAGGCGGCCCGGGTGGATTCGTCGGCGGCGGCGAGCCGTTCGATCAGGGACAGGGACACGGTCGGTCATCCTCGCGCGGTGGGTCGTCCGGGTCGGTGCGCCAGGCGGCGACGGCGGGGGCAAGTAGGGCGGCGACCGCGTCGGGGTCGACGCCGTCGGGGAGGGTCGTCGCCCACGCCGCGCCGGCGGCGCACCAGCCGGCGGCGATCAGGGCGTCCGGGTCGACGGTCACCAGTCGGCCTCGGCGCAGGAGCGTGCGGCGTCGCGCCACGGGGCGGCGGTCGCCCATCGGGCTCGGGCGTCGCGAGTGGCGTCGGCGCGCCAGCCGCGTCGGAACGGGCGCGGCAGGCGTTGGCCGTCAGCGAACGAGTCACCGCACCCGCAGCACGTCCATGTGCCGCCGTACCAGGGCTGGAAGAACACGACGAACCGGCGGCGTCGGCGGCAGGTCGGACAACGGAGGATGCCGCGGCCCCACGTCGTCGGCGGCGCGCAGACGTGGACGTGGACGGTCACGGGACCACCAGGTCGGTGCGGTGGTGGCCGGCGTCGCGGGCGTGGCGCTCGGCGGTCGACCAGCGGTCGAACACGGTCCCGCAGGCGTGGCACCGCCAGCGGTTGCCGTCGTCGCCGGCGTTCGACGCCTCGCGTTTCGTGGTGGCGGTGCGCCGCTTCGGGCCGAGCCCGAGGCGGGCCCGGGTCGCGGGGTCGAGGTCGTCGGCGTGGAGCGGCATCAGCGGGGGCGGCGGGCCCGGTCGAGGGCGGCCTGGGCGGTACGCCACGCGGCGGCCGCCATCGCTGGGAGCAAGGCGTAGAACGGTGTCGGGGGCGGCGGGTCGGGTACGACGTGGAGGGCGGGGCGGCGGGTCGTCGGCGACGCCTTCATCGTGGGGGGCGGCGGCGGTGGGGGCGGCGTCCAGCCGGGTGGGAGGCCGATGCGGTGCGGGCGGGTCATGGCTCCTCCCCAGCGGGTTCGATGTCGGACAGCACGACCTGGAACCACTGGTCGTTCTCGTCGTAGAAGCCGCGGACCTCGGCGAGCGTGGCATAGGAGGCGGGGACCGAGCCCTCGCAGCGACAAGTGCGGCACGGTTCGCTGACCACGGCGACGCCCTTGGGCTTGGATGCCCTGGTGCCGTTGCAGTCGGGGCACGGGCACTCGATGCGGACCCGTGTCCCCTCGGGGATGGGGACGGAGCCGTTGCCGATGCAGGCACCACAGAAAACCAACGGGTCGCCGAACAGGGCACATCCGCCACGGTCGCACGGCATCGTCGGCCGCTCGGGCAGACGGAGCGTGAGCGACTCGGGCAGCACCCACTCGTCGGCCGAGTAGTATTGGCCGTTCTTCGGGACGCAGATCATCTGCTCGGCCTGCTGTCGGGTGACGGCCAGACGGGGGGTCGCGCTCGGTCCTCCTCGGTGGGACCTCGGGTCGCGGAGCACCTCGGCGGCTCGTTCTGCTGCG
>JAKOUY010000022.1 GCA_029782355.1 Actinomycetes bacterium | reverse complement strand
TGGTGAGGTTCGCCCTGGTGAGGTTCGCCCCCACAGCGTGTCCCTGTCGGATGTGTTCGGCGACGTCGACGACGTCGACGACCAAACAGCGGCGGACCCGCATCTTGTCGTCGTCCTGACCGAGCACGTCGCCGGGCCGGTAGGCGACAACGAGCGCCATGTGGGCGGGGATGCCGCCCGACCGCGCTCCTAGCCATGATTTCGCGAGGCACAACCCGCCGAGCGTTTCGGACGGGCACGCTTCGGTCGGATGCGCGTCGGTGAGGTCGCGGCCGTCGTCGGGCGCTTCGGCCCACCCACCCGGCCACGGCCAGCGGTATCCATTCCGTGACCGGAGGTCGGATCGTGTCGACCGCCAACCCAACACCATCCCGCCGGGCGCTTCCACGCCGAGGTGGCCGCCAAGGGCGTCGAGAAGATCCGGGGTGCGGGTCATCGCGTCACCGCCCGCACGACGGCCACGACAGCGATGGCAGCGAACGCCCACCACCCGGCAGCGACGACCAGGGCGACCGCATGCCACACGGCGCGGGCGACGAGGGTGAGGTTGTCGATCACGACGCTGCCTTCACGATTGCCGTCAACGCGCTCACGCTGCGCCGCCCAGCACCGGGGAGCACTCCCACTCGACAACCTCGACGGTCCGCTCGACGAGCGGCGCGTCTGGGTCGGGCACCATCTCGGTGCGGGTGCCGACGACACGCCGCTCACACACCTGTTCGCGGGGCGCGTACACTTCGATCGCGACGCCGCCGCCGAGGGCGCGGGCGATCCCCATGAAGCTCTCGCTGGGCCGCTTGTGGCGGTCGCCCCCGAGGAGGGATGCGAGGCGGGCGAGATCCTCAGCGCCGTCGGCGATGGTGAGGTGGGTGATCGTCGGGTAGTCGCCCGCGAGTTCCGGTGTGGCCTCGATCAGATCCGCGAGGGCGCGCAGGCCCTCGACGTACGCGGCGACCCGCGCCGCCTGGCGTTCCGCCCGCTCGATGTCGGCCGCGCTCATCGCCGCACCGCCGGAGCCTCGTAGTGCGTGTCGCACGTCGCCGACAGGTGCCACGTCTGGCGGCCGCAGCCGCAGACCGTCGAGTGGTCGCGGGGTTGGCGGTCCGACGGGTCGATGCCCGCGGCGACCATCTCGTCGTAGTCCCGCTGGGTGTGGCCAGCGGTGCCTTCCGCTGTGACGGTGAAGGTCAGAGTGTTCACTGGGTATGCTCCTTGGGTCGGTGACCCCGGCCCTTGCGCTGCTCGCTCGGGGGTCGGGGTCGCTTGTTGTCGGGGTTAGGGTCCCGTCCGCCGTGTGGCCTGGAGATGTGGGCCTGGCGGACCGCCTGGCGAGAGGTGTGGTGGCGGTGTGGCACGGGACCCCGTCGCGGTCACCCTGCGGGGGGCGAGGTTCCTCGCCTGCTCCACCGAGCGCAGCGTTCGCGGCTTCGCGGCGCTCGTGGTGGGGCGATCATGCGAAGGGGTCCTGACCGTTGGCGAACTTCTCGATCGCGGCGACCTCCTTCATGAGTTCGCTCGACGTTGGCCAGGGGTAGAGCTCGGCCAACTCGATGCCGAGGGCCAAGCAGATCGCGGCCTTGAGGTTGTCTCGCGGGACGATCTCGCTCTTCTCGATCTTGTGGAGCGTCTGGAGCGGCACGCCGATCAGGCCGGCGAAGACGGTCGGCCCCCACCCCTTCGCGTGCCGCATCGCGGCGATGCGAGGCCCCGCGGCGAGTCCTCGCCGACGCATGACGCGCTTGAGGGCGTCTCGGTCGGCGACAACGCAGCAGGTCATGGGGAGGAGTATCACCCTTCCCGTGTATCCCGTCAAGAGGGAAAGACGGGAATAATTACGTTGCGGGTCACGACGTCGCCCCGATCTCGTCGGCGGTCAGCCAGCGCGGCTCGTACCGGACGGTGACCGGACCGTCGGTCGCCGAGATCACGTAGGCGCCCCACGCCACGACCCGGAGCGTCTGAGCAAGCCGGCCACGGAGCGGCCCGGTGACCGCCGGGCCGAGGTCGGCCAGCATCCGCATCACCACCACGTCGCGGGCGGTGTACCGGGCTCGGGACCCCGAACCGGTCGGCCGCACGCTGTAGTCGAGGTGCTGTCCCCACCGGTCGGTGGCGAGCGCGCGGGCCGCGACGTGCATCGGCAGGCCGAGCAGACGGACGACGTCGGCGGTGCCGAAGTCGAGCGTCTCGACGTCGGGGGCCATCGTGGCGGTCATACCGACCTCCGACGCTGCGCCAGCTCGTCCGGCCGCTGCTCGAGCAGCGTAGGCCTCGATGTCGCTGCGGCGCCACACCCAGTACTGGCCGACCTTCCGCAACGGTGGCGGGAGGGTGCGGCCGATGCGGCCGGCGACCTCGGGGCGGCTGATCGCCACCCGCAGGGTCGATGGGGAGATGCCGAGGTGCTCGGCGACTTCGGCGGCGTCCATCAGGTGATGAGCCTCGATCACGGCTGGACTTCCCAGCAGGTCGAGTGGCCTTCGCCGACGAGGGTGAGGCTGTCAGCCTCGACGCCGACGGTGCGGGCGACATCGGCGACAGTCATGCCGGGGTCGGCGTCGTAGGCGTGGACCTGTTCGCCGGGGTCGTCCTGGGCGTGGTAGGGGCCGTCGGTGGCGTGGACGAGGATGGCGGGGCCGCCGTGGGCTTCGTCGGCGACGTACTCGACGGTGAGGGTGGGGAGCGGGTCGGCGGTGATGCGGCCGGGGTTGCGGTGGCTCGTGAGGACGAACAGGTCGCCGTCGACCTCGACGACGCCGGCGAGGGTCGAGTAGTCGAGGCCGTAGGCGTCGTAGTTGACGGGGCGCTCGGTGGCCGTGATGCCCACGGCTGCGGCTGCGGCGATCCAGGCGGCGGTGTCGATCTCGGCCCAGTTGTCGCCGTCGGCGGGTGAGCCGTTGGACGTGTGGGCGATGATGTCGGTGGGGTTGGTGGTGGTGTGTGCGCTGCTCATGTGACCCACACTAGCGCCAGAGCTAGAACGTGTCAAGGGGAATCTTCGGCGGAACGCGAAAAAGCCCCCGCCGCGAGGGCGGGGGGCGACACGACACTTTCAATAAACGACGGATATTGAACGCTTATTGAAAGTGTCAGACGGTCATTTCGGCGCACCACATCGCGCGGTTCGTCGTCCGCCCGTCGACCACGGTGATCGGCCAGGCGAGGGCGCGGAGCTCGGCGGCGGAGTCGATCGCGCCGGCGAGAATGGAGCGGCCCTTCGACGGCACCCCGAGCTTCCGCCAGGCGTCGCGGTCAGCGCCGTTGCACTGGATCGTCGGCGCGCCGCCGGCCGCCGCACTCAACAGGAACGCGACGCCGTAGTCGCGCAACGCGACCCGCAGGACCCGCGACACCTCGCGGGCCCCGCCGGTGAGCTTCGCGGCGTCGAGGTCGGCGTCGATCTGGCGGTCGGTCTTCTCGACCACGACGTGCAGGCCGTGAGGCGTACAGCCGGTGACGGTCTTTCCGTGGCCTTCGTGGAGGCTGCACGGCAGGCCGGTGGCGGCCCACTGGGTGCCGATGCGTGGGTCGTCCATCTGCACCTCGGATGGTGCGAGGGGACCGGCGAGTGGGTAGCCGGTGGAGCAGCGGAGAGCGTGGCGGACGACGCCGGAGGCGACTTCGGCGGCGAGGGTGACACCGCGGGACAGCGGGGCGCAGATGAAGCCTTGGGCGTTGCCGGTGTCGTTGTCTCCGATCCATGCGCCGTCTGGGCGGCGGCATTCGACGACGGTCGCGGCGACCGCGTCGGCGGACATTTGGAATGGCGGTCGGGTGAGCCAGTTGGGGCCGTGGAACACGGCGGCGGACTGCGGCCGCTGCATGCTCTGTGCGGTCGCCCACGAGAGACCCCAGAAATCGGTTTCGTGGCCGTCGGGGGTGATGGTGACCTTGTGGCCGTCGCGGCCGTTGGCGGGCGGGATGCGGCCCGTCACATGCTTCGCTCCGACCTTCGACGCGAACTTGCCCGCCCAGCCTGGCCGCAGGTACACGCGGCGGGTGACCGTCGCGTCCCGCTCGATCGGAATGCTGTAGTCGCTGCCGGCGGCGGCGAGGCCGAACGAGGCTTGGAGGTCGCGGCCGCGGCCGTCGGTGACGAGGCGGTCGCACCACTCGTCGGACCGTGGCGTCGAATCGCGGTCGGCGGCGGGGGTGAGATCCCAGCGCATCACTGGTCACCGCGGCAGCGCCGCAGGAACGCTTCGGG
>JAKOUY010000011.1 GCA_029782355.1 Actinomycetes bacterium | reverse complement strand
TGACATGTTGGCGACGTCGCCAACATGTCACGACACGTTCCGGCGGGAGTGACGGTCGGGGAGTGATCGGCGGGGTGACCCGGAGCGGGGTCGGGGGTTAGTAGCCGAGGCGTTCGACTCGGTCGGGTCGGCGCTGCCAGTCCTTGTCGACCTTGACGAACAGCTCCAGGTAGGCGCCGTCGGGAAGTTGGCGGCGGACGCGCTGGCCGACCTCCTTCAGTACCGCGCCGCGCTTGCCGATGACCATGCCCTTCTGGCTCTCCCGCTCGACGACGATCTCGCAGCGGATCCGCGGCCACTCCCACTCGGTCACCCGAGTGGCGATGCTGTAGGGCAGCTCGTCACGGGTCACCGCCAGCAGTTGCTCGCGGACCAGCTCGGCCACCCAGGTGTCCTCGGCGAGATCGCTGATCTCGTCGTCCGGGAAGTACTTCGGTCCCTCCGGCAGCAGCGTCACGAGATGATCGACGAGGACGCCGATGCCGGTGCCCGTTCGTGCCGACACCGGGAAGTACGCCGCGGCGTCGAGGGCCGCGGCCGCACCGAGTTGGGCGACCACCGTGTCCGGACTCACCGCGTCGATCTTGTTCAGCACGACGATGCACCGTGCCGGCTCGACATGGCGGGCGACCCACTCGTCACCGCGGCCGAAGGGGGCCGTGGCGTCGAGCACCAGGCACACCGCATCGACGTCGTCGAGGCTCTCCAAGGCGGTGGCGTTGACCCTTTGGCCGAGGGCGGTCACCGGCTTGTGCAACCCGGGCGTGTCGACGAGGACGAGTTGGGCGTCGTGACGGGTCAGCACACCACGGACGCGAGTACGGGTGGTCTGCGGCTTGTTGCTGACGATGCTGACCTTGCGTCCGCAGAGCGCGTTGACCAGCGTCGACTTGCCGACGTTGGGCCGGCCGGCGAGGGTCACGAATCCGCTGCGCATCGGGTCCCAGACGTTAACGCCGCTCAGTGCCGGTCACTGTGGGGGCGTCGCCGGACGCTGGAGGACGTCGGCGGCGAGCAGGTCGAGGAAGTCGAGGCGGGACACCACCGCGCCGGCACCGGACAGCTCGCCGGAACCGCGCGGCACGGCGAACGGGGCTCCACCGCGAGTGAAGCGGACCTGGCCGATGCCGGGACGTTCGACCAGCGTCAGCACGATCTGGCCGATCGCCAGCCGCTGATCCACGGTCGACAGGCCTTCGAAGAATCCGGCCGGGAGGTCGACCGTGGCGACCCCGTTGCGGTCGTCGCGCCCGGTGATCGATGCCCCGGCGTCGAGCGCGCTGCGCAGGCCGGTGGATCCCGGAGGCGGCCCGGCGGTGAGCGCCTGGAGGACGTCGCCGAGCGTCGGACCGGCGGGCAGCTGGACCGTCGCCGGGCGGAGCTGCTCGCCGGAGACCAAGTACAGGTGGATCGCCTCCGTCGGGGTCGTCGCCGGGGGCGTGGTCGGCGGGGGCATCGTCGTGGTCACGGCCACCAGGGTGGTGCTGGTGGTGGAGGAGGTCGTGGTCGACGAGGTCGTGGTGACGTCGAGGCCGAAGGGGACCCGGTCGAGTTGGTGGACCGGCCCGCGATCGGGGACTCCGCATGCGCCGAGGACGGCGGCGAGCACGGCGATCGCCAGCAGCGAGACCGTGCGGGCCGGAGACGGCCCGGTCACCGGACGTGCTCCAACCGGGCGTGGAAGCTGGCCCCGCCACCGGGAGCCTCGTCGACCCAGACCCGGCCGCCGTGGGCCGCGGTGTGCTCGGCGACGAGGGCCAGGCCGAGCCCGGTGCCGGAGCGGTGGCGGGCCGCCCCGCCCCGGGCGAAACGCTCGAAGATCCGCTGGCGCTCGCTCGGGGCCACGCCCGGGCCGTCGTCGGAGACCGAGATCACCATCGCCGTCTCGCCGGCCAGGTCGAGGCGGACCTCGGTCGGCCCACCCCCGTGATGTTTGGCGTTGTCCAGGAGGTTGGCCAGGATGCGCTCGAAGCGCAGCTTGTCGACCTGCACGGTGGGCGGCAGCCGGTGGTCGACGGTCACCGGAACGCCGTCGAACCCGTAGCGGTGGGCGATGCGCGTGGCCAGCTGGGCTGGGGCGACCGACTCGCGGTGGACGTCGGTGGCACCGGCGTCGATCCGCGACAGCTCCAGGAGATCGAGGACCATCTGGTCGAAGCGCTGGACCTGGGCGACGACCAGGTCGAGGGCCTGGCGGCTGCGCTCGGGCAGGTCGTCGCGGCGCGAGCGGAGGACCTCGACCGCGGCCGTGAGCGCGGTGATCGGGGAGCGCAGCTCATGGCTGACATCGGAGGCGAAGCGGGCCTCGCGCTGGATGCGCGTCTGCACCGCGTCGGCCATGTCGTTGAACGAGGTGGCCAGCCGGCCGAGATCCGGATCGGACTCCGGGGACATGCGCGTGTCCAGGCCACCGGAGGCCAGCTCGCCGGCGGCGGTGGCCAACCGGCTGACCGGTCGGAGCAGGCGCCGACTGGCCCACCACCCGAGCGCCGCGGCCACCAGGGTGGTGCCGATCGCCCCGATCACCATGGCGGTGGCGATGGCCCGCAGCGTCCGCTCGGTGTCGGTGAGCGGGAAGGCTTCGAAGTAGTGGGCCCCGGTGGAGGCCAGGTACACGCCGACGGCCAGGAACGGTCGTTGGTCGAAGCTGAAGTACTGGTCGCCGCTGTGCCGGGCTTCGACGGTCCGGCTCAGCTCGATGGGGAAGGCGGTCGCCGGGAAGCTGGCGTCGGTGAGGAATTCTTTGTCGCCGACGACGAGCTTGGCGAACCCGCCGCCCTCCGTGCGCAGACGGCCGACGATGTCGCCGATCGTGGTCGGATCGGCGGAGAGCTGGTCGTTGATCACCTTGGCGTTGGCGAAGGCCTGGGTGCGCGCCACCGAAGCCCGCTGGCCGACCAGGAACGAGCGAGCGACGGCGTAGGTGGTCAGGGCCAGGGCGATCCCGGCGATCAGCGCCGTGAGGCTGAAGAACAACGTGACCCGCGTTCGCAGGCGCAGCGTTCGCCGTGGAAGACCGGTCACCGCACCAGTGTGCCCCACCGCCCCGGCCCGGTGGGCCCGAGGGGAGCGCCCGTCCCAGCCGCTCAGGCGGCCTGTCGCGGCTGGGAGAGCGTGGACCCGGCGTCCCGGGCGAGCGTGGCGATCCGACCCAGATCGGTGAGGGCCAGTTCGTGGTGGAGCATGACGTCGCTGCACACGACGACGAGCTGACGGCCGCGGGCGACGAGCCGCCGGGCACGGCGCAGCAGCACGTCGTGGGCCCGTTGCCCGAGGAAGGTGACCGCGCTGACGTCGACCGACAGCACCGGCGCGACTCCGACCCGGCGCATCCCGGAGGCCAGGGCCCGGGCCCCGGAGGCGCCGGCCAAGCTGCCGCGGACGGTCAGCGTCGTGGCGTCCGGAGTGACGGTGGCCAGGCATTCCAGCTCGTTCGGGGGACGGTGCATGGGACTCCTCAGCGGGGTGATCGCCGCTGGCGGTGGGGAGTCAGGGGGAGGTTGACCCCCACCGGCGCAGCGTGAACGGTTGTTATGGTGACGGCGTTCTATGACAGCCCTGCTCGGCCTCTGCGCGCGTTGTGTAACAGATTCGTCCACCAGGGTGACCGAACGGTGAACACCCTGCTGTTCATCGAGGACGACGACGCCATCCGCCTGGCTCTCGGCTTGGCGCTGGAGGACGAGGGATACACCGTCGTCGAGGCACCCGACGGGTCGACCGGCCTGGCCAAGCTGGCCCAGCACGAACCCGATCTGGTGCTGCTCGACCTGCGTCTGCCGGACCTCAGCGGGTTCGAGGTGTGCCGGGCGATCCGGGCCGCCAGCATCGTGCCGATCATCATCGTCACCGCTCAGACCGACACCTACGACCTGGTGGCCGGTCTGGAGGCGGGTGCCGACGACTACGTCACCAAGCCGGTCGTGCCCAAGGAGCTGGCCGCGCGGATCCGTGCCGCGCTGCGCCGGGTGCAGCTCCACGAGACTGCGGTGCAGGGCCCCCAGACCCGTTTCGGCGACCTCGAGCTGCGCCGCGAGCAGGGCGTGGTGCTGAAGAACGGTGAGGAGATCCGCCTGACCAAGACCGAGTTCCGGTTGGTCTGCGAGTTCGCCGATCACCCGAACATCGTCCTGTCGCGTGACCAGCTGCTGGAGCGCGTCTGGGGCTACGAGTACCTCGGCGACAGCCGCCTGGTGGACGCCCACGTCCGCCGCCTGCGGGTCAAGGTGGAGGACCATCCGGACGAGCCGCGGGTGATCCAGACGGTGCGCGGCATCGGCTACCGGTTGACCGTGTAGCGGTCCGCGCTGTCAGCCCGGCCAGCGCCGGCTGAGCAGGTACTCGCCGAGTCCCTTGGCCTGCGGGTCGAAGTTGGTGCTGGAGGCCACTCCCTCGCCGAGCAGGCCGACGACGACGAAGTTCAGCGCCCGCAGGTTCGGCAGTTCGTAGCGGCGGATCTCGAGACCGGCGGTCTCCGGCAGCAGGGCCCGCAGCGTGTCGTCCGTCAGCCGGTCGCGCAGCCAGGCGAACCCGGCGTCGTCGTCGGCCCAGATGCCCACGTTGGCGTTCCCACCCTTGTCGCCCGATCGGGCGGCGAACACGCTGCCCAACGTCTCGCCCGGTCCCGGCCCGCGCGACGGCTGGTGGGTGGAGCCGACCGCCGCGGCCGCCACGGCCACCGCCACCGGTGGGTCGGTGGCCGTGGGCGGATCGGCGATGGTGGTGCGCGACCCGTCGTCGGCGACGACCTGGTGGTGGACCGCGTCGCGGCTGACCAGGGCCGGCCAGTACACGCCGACGGGTTGCGCGTCGGCCGGCGGGGCGGACATGAACAGTCCCGGATAGTTGGACAGCACGAGTTCGACGGCGGCGGCGGAGAACGCCCGGCCGACGGCTCGCTCGTCGGCATCGCGGACCATGACCGTGAGCGAGGCGGTGCTGGACTCCTGGTCGGCGCCGTGCGGGTCGCCGGGCGCGAAGCGCACGGTGAGGTCGTCGAAGCGGTCCGCTCCGCCGAGTCGTCGCAGCAGGGCGTCGGTGACCCAGTGGGCCTTGGCCGGCTGGTCGGCGCCGGAGATGAGGAACGTCGCCCGGTTGCGGAAGCCTCCGTCGAAGTTCAGCGAGACCTTCAGGGTGGCCGGGGGAGGGCTGCCGATGGTGCCGGCGATGCGCACCCGGTCGGGACCGTCGGGCACCAGCCGGATGGTCTCGAAGTGGCTGGTGACGTCGGGGTTGAGGTAGTGCGGCGGACCGATCTCGTACAGCAGCTGGGCGGTCACGGTGCCGACCTCGACCAATCCACCCGTGCCGGCATGCTTGGTGATCACGCACGAGCCGTCGGCGTCGATCTCGGCGATCGGCATGCCCGGCGGTCGGGTGCGGTCGGGGATCCGTTGCCAGCGCGAGTAGTTGCCGCCGGTGGCCTGGGCGCCGCACTCGATGACGTGCCCGGCAACCACCGCGCCGGCCAGGGCGTTCCAATCGTCGACGGCCCAGTCCCACCACCACGCCGCCGGCCCGGCCACCACCGCGGCGTCGGTCACCCGTGGGCAGACCACCACGTCGGCGCCGTCGGCCAGGGCTCGAGCGATGCCCCAACCGCCGAGGTAGGCATTGGCCGAGATCGGGGTGACGGTCAGTGGGGCGCCCGTGTCGAGGTGGGCCAGCTGCGGCCGCAGCTCCTCGATCCGGTCCATCAGATCGTCGCCCTCGACGTGGGCGACGCGGACGGTCACGCCGAGCCGGTCGGCCAGCAGCCGGACGCGCTCGGCCAGACCGGCCGGGTTCAGGCCGCCGGCGTTGGTGACGACCTTGATGCCCCGTTCGGCGCAGGTGCCGAGGACCTGCTCCATCTGCGTCAGGAAGGTGCCGGCGAACCCGGCCGCGGCGTTGCGCGCTCGCTGCTTGTGGAGGATCAGCATGGTCAACTCGGCCAGCCAGTCGCCGGTCAGCACGTCGATCGGCCCGCCCTCGACCATCTCCCGGGCGGCGGAGATCCGGTCGCCGAAGAACCCCGAGCAGTTGGCGATGCGCACCGGGCGGGTGCCGCGGCCCGGATGGGCCATCACTCGACCACCACCAGCGGCTGGCCGTGGTCGAGCTGCTGGCCGGCGACCACCAGGATCTCCCGCACGGTGCCGGCGGTGGGCGCGACGATCTGGTGCTCCATCTTCATCGCCTCGATGGTCAGCAGGGGTTGCCCGGCGGCCACCTCCTGATCGGTCTCCACCAGCACGCGCAGCACGGTCCCCGGCATCGGGGCCACGGTGCTGCCGGCTCGTCCGGCCTCGTCCGGGGGCGTGAAGCGCGGCACGATCGGGAGGGCGAAGGCCCCGTTCGCCACGTGCACGGTGGTCCCCTCGACGGTGACCGGAACCCTGTCCAGCGCGGCCAGCCGGTCGGCGTCGACGGTCAGCGCATCCCCGTCCACCACCAGGATGTCGGGCTGGCCGCGGCGATCGAAGCGGTACTCGACGAGGTGGTCCCCCAGACCGATCCGATGCAGGTCGGACGGGTTGTTCCGCCAGCCGGGGGGTGTCGTCCACGGCGCGGCGCGGTGGCGGGCTACGGCGACGGCGGCTGCGGCCAACTGCTCGGCCGACGGCCCGGGCGCCTCGCCGAGCTCCTGGCCGTCGAGCCAGGCGGTGTCGACCTCGGGATCCGGCTGGTCGCCCTCGGCGGCGATCCTGCTCAGCAGCATCCGCAGCATCGCCCGGTTGGTCACCGGGCCGTGGATGACGCTGCGGTCCAGCCCACCGATGAGCAGTCGTGCCGCTTCGGCCCGGGTTCGCCCGTGGGCGATCAACTTGGCCACCATCGAGTCGTAGTAGGGAGTGATCGTCGTTCCCGACTCGATCGCCGACTCGGCGCGGATGGCCGGGTCGAAGCGCACGGTCGTGAATCGCCCGGTGCTGGGTCGGTAGTCGTGGTACGGATCCTCGGCGCACAGGCGGACCTCGATGGCGTGACCGCCGATGCGCGCTGTGCGGACGCGGTCCGGCAGCGGGAACCCGGCGGCGACGTCGAGCTGCACCTGGACCAGGTCGATGCCGGTGATCGCTTCGGTCACCGGATGCTCGACCTGCAGGCGGGTGTTCATCTCCAGGAACCAGTACTGGCCGTCGCGGTCGAGCAGGAACTCGACGGTTCCGGCGCCGACGTAGCCGACCGCACGCGCCGCGGCCACGGCCGACTGGCACATCCGGTGACGGAGCGGTTCGTCGACGACCGGTGATGGGGCCTCCTCCACCACCTTCTGGTGCCGGCGTTGGAAGGTGCAGTCGCGCTCGAACAGGGCCACGACCGCCCCGTGAGCATCGGCGACGATCTGCACCTCCACGTGCCGGGCTCGCTCCAGATACCGCTCGACGAACACCGTGCCGTCGCCGAACGCCGAGGCCGCCTCGCGCTCGGCCGCGGCGATGGCCCCGTCCAGCTCGGTGGCGCTGCGGACGATGCGCATGCCTCGCCCGCCACCGCCGGCCGAGGCTTTGACCAAGGCCGGGAGCCCGATCTCGGTGGGTCGGTGGGTGGTGCTGTCCGGCGCCACGGGGACCCCGACCGTGCGCATCCGCTGCTTGGCGGCGATCTTCGACCCCATTGCCTCGATGGCCTCGGCCGGCGGGCCGATCCAGGTCAGCCCGGCGTCGACGACCTGGCGGGCGAAGGCGGCGTTCTCCGACAGGAAGCCGTATCCGGGGTGGATCGCGTCGGCGCCGGCCCGATGGGCGGCCTCGACGATCCGGTCGCCGCGCAGGTAGGTCTCCGCCGGGGTGTTGCCCGGCAGGTGCACGGCGACATCGGCGTCCCCCACGAAGGGCGCCTCGGCGTCGGCATCGCTGAACACGGCGACCGTGCGGATGCCCATCGCCCGGCAGGTGCGAAAGATCCGCCCGGCGATCTCACCGCGGTTGGCGACCAGCACGCAGGTCAGGGGAGCGGGCCGAGTGGTCATCACATGCGGTACACGCCGTAGCCACGCGTGCCGTGGATCTCGTCGTTGTCGATGACCGACAGGCACATGCCCAGCACGTGGCGGGTGTCGCGCGGGTCGATGATGCCGTCGTCGTACAGCTTGCCGGTCATGTGCAGGGCCAGGGACTCCCGCTCGATCTGCTCCTCGATGGCGGCTCGCAGCTTGGCGTCGGCCTCCTCGTCGAAGGGCTTGCCGAGTGACGCCGCCGACTGCCGGGCGACGATCGACATCACCCCGGCCAGCTGCGCCGGCCCCATCACCGCGGTCTTGGCGTTGGGCCAGGCGAACAGGAAGCGCGGCCCGTAGGCTCGCCCGCACATGCCGTAGTTCCCGGCCCCGTAGCTGGCCGCCATGTGCACGGTGAGGTGCGGGACCCGGCTGCTCGTCACCGCGTTGATCATCTTGGCCCCGTCCTTGATGATCCCGCGTTGCTCGAACTCCTTGCCGACCATGTACCCGGTGGTGTTCTGCAGGAAGACCAGCGGTGTATCGATCTGGTTGGCCAGCTGGATGAACTGGGCTCCCTTCTGGGCGTCCTCACCGAACAGCACGCCGCGGTGGTTCGCCAGGATGCCGACCGGATAGCCGCAGATCTCGGCGTAGCCGGTGACCAGCGACGAGCCGTAGAGCGGCTTGAACTCGTCGAAGTCGCTGTCGTCGACGATCCGGGCGATGACGTCACGCGGATCGAATGGGACCTTGGGGTCGGCACTCGGCACGCCGAGCAGGTCGTCGATGTCGTAGCGCGGCGGGGTGCCCGGCCCGCGCCGGCCCGGGCCGCGCTTGCGATGGTTCAGCCGCCGGACCACCTGGCGCCCGATGCGCAACCCGTCGGCTTCGTCGATGGCCAGATAGTCGCCGAGACCACTGACCCGCGAGTGCATCTCCGCCCCGCCGAGGCTCTCGTCGTCGCTCTCCTCGCCGGTGGCCATCTTCACCAGCGGCGGGCCCCCGAGGAACACCTTGGAGCGCTCCTTGATCATCACGATGTAGTCGCTCATCCCGGGGACGTAGGCCCCGCCGGCCGTGGAGTTGCCGAAGACGATGGCCACCGTCGGGATCCCGGCGGCGGACAGCGCGGTGATGTCGTGGAACGTCCGGCCGGCGGGGATGAACAGGTCGCTCTGGGTGGGCAGGTCGGCGCCGCCGCTCTCCACCAGGTTGACCAGCGGCAGACGGTTGTCCCGGCAGATCTCCATGGCGCGCAGCGACTTGCGCACCGACAGCGGATTGATCGTCCCGCCGCGCACCGTCGGGTCGTTGGCCGAGATCATGCACTCCGTGCCCTCGATCACGCCGATGCCGGTGACCAGCCCTCCACCGACCGGGAAGTCCGACCCCCAAGCGGCCAACGGCGACAGCTCGAGGAACGGGGCGTCGGGGTCGAGCAGCAGCTCGATCCGCTGACGCACGGGCAGCTTGCCGCGGGCGATGTGTCGAGCGACGTAGCGCTCCCCACCACCGCCGTTGGCCAGTGCCAGCTCCCGGTCGTGCTCGGCAAGCTGGTCGAGCAGTGCCTGACGATTGGCGGCGTAGGCCTCGCTGTGCCGGTTGACCCGGTCGGGCAGGATGGTCATCGTCCGACCGCCCACGAGGGCGGGCGCTTCTCGAGGAACGCGGCGATCCCGTCGGCGGCGTCCGGGCCGGCGAACAGGCGCTCGGAGAGCTCGACCATCTCGGCCATGGTGCCCGGTCGGCGCAGCAACGCCTTGGTGGCGGCGACCGCTCGGGGGGCGGCGGCGAGCACGCCGCCGACGAGGTGATCGACCGTGGCGGTCACGTCGTCGGTCACGTGGCTGACCAGCCCGATGCGCCGGGCGGTCTCGGCGTCGAAGGGTTCGCCCGTCAGGAACGGGCCGGCCACGGCGGACCACGAACACCGGCGCAGCACCGGCACGCTGATCATCGCCGGGGCCACGCCGAGGCGAACCTCGGTGAAGGCGAAGGTCACGGCAGCGTCGACCACCACCAGGTCGCAGGCGGCCATCAGCCCGACCCCGCCGGCCCGGACCGGACCGCGCACCGCCGCGATCGTCGGGTACGGCATGGCGCTGAGGCGCTCGATGGCCCGGGCGACCTCGGCCATGCCTGCGCCGGGTACCCCCGCCGACCGCTCGCGCAGGTCGGCGCCGGAGCAGAAGGCCGGACCGTCATGGTCGAGGACGACGACTCGCACGCCGTCGCCCTGTGCATCGATCGAATCGAAGCAGGCGTGGAGCCCGGCGACCAGGGCACTCGAGAGCGCGTTGCGGTTGCTCGGTGAGTCCAGCGTGATCGTCACCCGGCCACGAGCACTGTCGACTCGGACGGGCGTGACCACGCGCCCGACTGTAGTGGTGGACGGGTCTCACGTGCCTGCCGGCGTATGGGAGGTCGGCGAGCCCCTGTCATGATGCATCGATGCGCATCTACATCTCGGTGGACATGGAGGGCATCAGCGGCGTGACGCGATGGGAGGACGTCATCCCGTCCGGCATCGACTACGCCCAGGCCCGGCGGTGGATGACCGACGACGTCAACGCGGCCATCGCCGGTGCTCGCCGCGGCGGTGCCACCGAGTTCGTGGTCGAGGAGAACCACGGGGCCGAGATGCTGTGCGTGCTGGATCTCGACCGGATCGATCCGGATGCGACGGTCATCCGCGGGATGCCCCGCGGCCAGGCCACGACGTCGGTGGCACTGGCTCCCGGAGCGCCGCCCTTCGACGGGATGTTCCTGATCGGCCACCACGCCATGGCCGGTCAGGCGGTGGGCATCTGTGCCCACACCATCTACTTCCCTCACTACCGCCGGGTGCTGTGCAACGGCCGGCCGCTGGGCGAGCCGGAGATGTTCGTGCAGATGGCCGCCGAGCAGCACACCCCGACCGCCCTGATCGCCGGCGACGACGTCGTCTGCGCCACGGTCGCCGCCCTGTGCCCGGGGGTGCAGACGGCGGTGGTCAAGCGGGCGTTGACCAACACCGCGGGATGGATCGTGCCGCCGGCGCGAGCCCGCCCGATCATCACCGCAGCCGCCGAGCGGGCCGTGGTCGAGCTCGCGGCCGGGTCCATCCCCACGTCGAGTCGGCGAGGTCCGTACGAGTTCGAGATCGAGCTCCACGAGCCGATCCCCACCGAGCGGCTGGCGATGATCGCCGATCACCATCCCGAGTTCAGCGTGGACGGCGAGCCGGGCGATGCCCGCACCGTCCGGTTCCGCACGGAGACCATGCACCACGGGTTCCGCTGCGCGGCGATCGTCCGCTACGTGGCCGATCTCGGCCGGGTGCCCACCTACTGATCGGCGGTGATCTCGGGGGTCGGATCGGCGGTGATCTCGGCCAGGAAGGCTTCGGCGTCGGCGCGGTGACGTGTGCGACGCATCGGAGGCAGGGCCCCGATGATGTCCCAGCGGTACGAGGCTGTGCCCAGCCGGCGGTCGAGCACCGCCACCACGCCGCGATCGTGCGCAGTGCGGATCAGCCGGCCGGTGGCCTGGGCCAGCAGCATGGCCGCCCGGGGAACGTCGATCTCGGCGAAGGCACGTGCACCGATCCGCTCCCGCCGGGCGGACAGGAGCGGATCGTCGGGGCGGGGGAACGGGATGCGGTCGATGGTGACCAGGCTCAGCGTCCGACCTGGCACGTCGACGCCCTGGAAGAACCCGGCGGTGGCGAACAGGCAGGTCGCCTCGTCGTCGCGGAAGGCGCGCAGCAGGGCCGTCTTGGACATCGACCGCTGGGTGAGGATGCGGACATCCAAGCGGGTCCTCAGGGCGTCGGCGGCGGCGTCCATCGCCCGCCAGCTGGTGAACAGTGCCAAGGTCCGTCCGCCAGCGGCGGTGATCAGGGCGGCCAGCTCGTCGTGTGATGCGGACGGGAAGTCGGCGTGACGTGGGTCGGGCAGGTGCATCGCGCAGTACAGCAGGCCGTTGCCCGGGTAGTCGAACGGGCTGCCGACGTCGAGCCGGTCGACCTCGTCGCCCAGGCCGAGGCGCACGGCCAGCGAGGCCGGAATGGTGGCGCTGGTCAGGATCGCCGTGCGCTTCGACCACACGCCGGCGGCCAGGACCTCGCTGACGTCGAGCGGGGCGATCTCCAGGCGGGGTGCGGCCGCGGTCCCGCTGACGAACGGAACGGAGCTGTCCGGCGCCTGCAGGGCCAGGTCGATCGACTCGGCCAGCCGCAGCCCGAGCTGGTTGGCGCGCAGGGCGCGCTGTTCGACGTCGCCGTTGACGCGCTGGTCGCGCTGCTCGCGAGCCAGGGCGCCGAGTGCCGGGAGCAGGTCGCCGAGGACCAGGCGGATGGCCGTCAGGGCTCCGGTGAGATCGTCCGGGAGCGGCCAGGCGACCCGCTGGCCGAGCCGGTGACCGAGCAGGTCGCCGAGCGCATCGCCGGCGTGGCGGAGTCGGGCGAGCAGATCGGGTTCGAGGAGGATCCGCTCGGCGGCGGCGGCGACGCGACCGACTCGACCGGGGCCGAGCTCGGCGGTGATCGTGTCGCTCATGATGTCCTCGGTCTGGTGGGCTTCGTCGATCACCACGACCTGGTGCTCGGGGAGCAAGGCCCCCTCGGTGGCCACGTCCAGGCCGTAGAGGTGCAGATTGACCACCACGACCTGGGCTGCTGCGGCTCGGGCTCGGGCCGCCTCGGCGAAGCATGGTCCGCCCATCGGGCAGCGCGCCTGGCCGGGGCACTCGTCGCTGCCGACGCTGACCAGCCGCCAGCCGGCATCCGTGGGGGCCGTCGCCAGGTCGGCTTGGTCGCCGGTGTCCGTGGTGGCCGCCCACTCCACCAGTCGGGTGATCTCGGCGCGGACGGCCTGGCTCGTGCCGTCGTCGAGGTCGAGCGCCGCCTGGCCATCAGCGCCGAGTTGTCCGGCGAGCTCGCGCACCCGCTGCAGGCAGAGATAGTTGCGCCGGCCCTTCAGCACGGCCCAGTCGAACGGCCGGCCGAGGTGACGGCTGAGGAACGGCAGGTCGGTGCTGGCCAGCTGGTCCTGCAGGGCCTTGGTGGCCGTGGCGACCACCGTCGTCGTCCCCGACAGGATCGCCGGAACCAGGTAGGCCAGCGTCTTGCCCGTTCCGGTTCCGGCCTGGACCACCACGGAGCGGCCCGAGTCGATCGCCCGGGCCACGGCCGCGGCCATCTGCTGCTGACCAGGGCGTTCCTCCCGCCGGCTCAGGGCGTGGGTGACCCGCTCCAGCGCCGCCAGCGCCGCCACGGTCGCCGGGTCGGTCATCCGCGGACGAGCGACAGGGCGGTGTGCAACCCCTCGGCGTCGAACTCCGGCCACGGCTTGGCGGTGAACGAGATGGCCGCCCCCTGCGACTGCCAGAGCATGAAGTTGGACACCCGCCGCTCGCCGGACGTGCGGACGACCACGTCGACCGGGGGCAGCTCGGGCACGTACAGGTGGGCGCCGAGCGACGCCACCGTCAATGCCTGCCCGCCGACCCGGGCTTGCCGGGCGGCGTGGAGGATCTCGGCTCGGCTGCCGTAGTCGAAGGCGACCGTCAGGACCATGCCGGTGTTCGCCGCCGTGTCGCGGATGGCCTTGCGGATCGCCCGCTGCACGTACTTCGGCGTGCGCGCGTCCGGTGTGTCGAACGGACGGCCCATCCATTGGATCCGGACGTTCAGCTCGTTGAGCTCGGCCACTCGGCCGAACAACCGCTCGTGCAACCCGAGGATGTGGCGGACCTCGGGGCGCGGCCGGATCCAGTTCTCGGTGGAGAACCCGAACACCGTCAGCCAGCCGACGTCGGCGCGCACGGCGATGCGCACCAGCCGAGCGAGGTTCTCCTCGCCCTCAGTGTGCCCATCGGTGCGGGGCAGGCCACGCGCCTGGGCCCAGCGACCGTTGCCGTCCATGATGCAGGCGACGTGTCGAGGCACCGGGCCACGATACGCCTGCGGCCGCGGTCCGGTCCGGCCGTGCGGACGACGGAGCCACCCGAGCCACCCGGCGGGGTGCGAGAATGAGTCGATGGCCACTCGCCGACCCCCTCGCCAGCGGGCGACGGCGGACCCGCAGCCCGTGTCGGGCGGTGGCCACCGAGGTGGGGTCGATCATCTGGCGATCCTGGTC
Source organism: Actinomycetes bacterium (assembly GCA_029782355.1). Taxonomy (GTDB): domain Bacteria; phylum Actinomycetota; class Acidimicrobiia; order Acidimicrobiales; family Ilumatobacteraceae; genus JAKOUY01. The sequence continues at coordinate 506,367 of JAKOUY010000011.1, read as the reverse complement.
GGCACGGCGCAGGCCTGGGCGGGCTGGTCGGCCGACAGCTGGTCCGAACGCGTGGCCGAGTGGGCCAAGGTCGCCGATCACGGCGGTGTCCGCTGGTTGAGCGTCCGCCCGGTCGGCGCCGGCGAGGCCGGCGACACGGTCGCCGTGGCCGGCCCGGCGGGTGCGGCGCATCACACCCGGGTGGGTGGGTGCTCGGTCGTCGTCGACCCGGCCGACGACGGACGGGCACGGCTGGTGGCGGCCCTGGCGGCGTGTCCCCCGTCGGCCGGTGACGCCGAGGTCAGCGCCCGGCTCAACCACCCGGCACCCACCGATCCGGACTTGATCATCGTCGTCGGACCCGACGACCGGCTGCCGGCGTCGGTGGTCTGGGAGCTGGCCTACGCCGAGTTGGTCTTCATCCCGGTCGGCGACCAGGAGCTGACCGCCGATCACGTCGAGGCGGCGCTCGGCGAGTACCGGCGCCGGCACCGCCGCTTCGGCGGGCTGGACTGATGCGCCGGCCGCTGTATCGGGACCGGGGCGTCGTCCTGCGCACTTACCGCCTCGGCGAGGCCGATCGGATCGTCGTCGTGCTCACCGAGCAGCGCGGCAAGGTCCGCGCCGTGGCCAACGGGGTGCGCAAGACCGGCTCGCGGTTCGGGGCCAGGCTGGAACCGGGGAGCCACGTGCAGGTGTTGATGGCCGAGGGCCGCGGCCTGGACACCATCTCCCAGGTGGAGGTGATCGATTCGGTCGCCCACCTGGTCGACGACCTGGACCACCTGACCAGCGCCCTGGCCATGCTGGAGGCGGCCGACCAGCTGACCCTGGAGGGCGAGCCCAACGCCCCGCTGTACCGCATGCTGGTCGGGGCGCTGCGCACGGTCTCCCAACGTGGTGGGCCACTGGTCGTGCCGGCCTTCTTCTGGAAGGTGCTGGCGGCCGAGGGGATCCGCCCGGAGCTCGACGTGTGCGTGCGCTGCGGAGCGGACGCGCCGCTGGTGGCCTTCGACATGGACCACGGTGGTGCGCTGTGCCGTGCCTGTCGCAGCGGGGCACCGCTCGGCGCTGACGCCCTCGGACTGATGCGTGACATCCTCGACGGGCGGCTCAACCAGGCGCTGGCCGCCCCGGCCTCGGCGGCCACCCACGAGGTCGCCGGGCACGCCGCCCGGGCGATGGAGCATCACATCGAGCGCCGGCTCCGCACGGTGGCGATGTTCGAACGGTTGTAGATCTCCGGGCGCGAGTCGCTCAGGTCGTGGGCGTGGCCGTCGGTGGCGTCGTCGAGCAGCTCAGCTTGGGCTGTGGGACCACGCCGCCGTAGATCCGCTTGACGGCGATCTGGGAGCGGTCGGCGGGGCTCCCCGGTCCGAACGGATCCCCGGTGGTCAGGAGGTCGAGGGTGATGTCGCCGTCGACGGCCGTGGCGATGTCCGGGCATGCCCCGGGGGCCACCGCCAGGTCGGGGAAGGCGTCCAGGGTCGAGCCGACCTTGACGCCGTCGGCCAGTGCGAAGTCTGGTTGGTTGGTCAACCAGCCGACCAGGCTGTGCGTGGCGGTGTTGGCCTTCTTGCCGGCGAACACGGCACAGATGTTGTTGGCGTAGCAGACGAACGATTCCTCCGGGAACGGGAAGGTCGCTCCCTTCTTGTTGGTGAACGTCCCGTCCGGGTTCTTGATCGTGAAGTGGTTGACGCCGTTGCTCGTCGGGGCGCCGAACGCCGCGGTGAGGGTCGGCAGCACGTTCGGGCGCTTGGTGCCGAAGGTCACCGTGCCGAACCCGGTGCCGCTCGGCGTGGCGTCGACCGGCGGAGCGGTGGTGGTGGTCGACGGGTCCGTGGCCGGCGTCGTGTCAGGCGGCGTCGTGTCGGGCGGCGTCGTGTCGGGCGGCGTCGTGTCGGGCGGCGTCGTGTCGGGTGGAGCCTCGGTGGTGGTCGTCGGGGCCTCGGTGGTGGTCGTCGGGGCCTCGGTCGTGGTGGGGGCCTCGGTCGTGGTCGGGGCCTCGGTGGTCGCGGGGGCCTCGGTCGTGGTCGGGGCCTCGGTGGTCGCTGGGGCCTCGGTCGTGGTCGTCGTGGTCGGCGGTGGCGGGGCGGTGGTGGTCGTGGTGTGCTTGGGCGGCTTGGTCGTGGTGGTCGTCGTCGGGTGCTTGGGCGGCTTGGTGGTGGTCGTGGTCTGGCGCGGTGGGCGGAACGGCGGCTCGGTGAACGACGGCAGGGGGATGTTGATCTGGATCGGGGGCAGGGTGATCGGCACGTTCGGGTCCAGCGGCGACGGCAGGCTGCCGACCGTGTCGAGGACCGGCTGGGTCTGCTCGACCGGGCGGAGGGTGTCCGAGGACGTACTGCAGGCTGCGCCGAGGACGGTCAGACCGGCGGTGCCGACCACCGTCCAGAGGCGGCGAGGGGAGGTGCTCACCCGCCCAGTGTCGCACGCACGAACTCACTGCGGGCGTCGCCGGCCCACCCAATAGCCTGACGGGGCTATGCCTGCCACGGACCTCGACCAGATCGTCAACCTCTGCAAGCGACGCGGCTTCGTCTACCCGTCGGCCGAGATCTACGGCGGTTTTCGCTCGAGCTACGACTTCGGCCCGCTCGGCTCGCTGATGCTGCGCAACGTCAAGAACGCGTGGGTCCGCACGATGGTCCAGCTGCGCGACGACGTCGTGTTGATCGACGCGTCGATCCTGTCGCCGCCGCAGGTCTGGGAGGCCAGCGGGCACCTGGCCAACTTCACCGACCCGCTGGTCGACTGCACGGCCTGCAAGCAGCGCTTTCGCGAGGACCACCTCACCGACCCGACGACCTGCCCGAACTGCGGCAAGCAGGGGACCTTCACCGCGGCGCGGGCCTTCAACCTGATGTTCAAGACCCACGCCGGCCCGGTCGAGGGTGCCGGGGCGGAGGTGTACCTGCGCCCGGAGACGGCCCAGGGCATGTTCATCAACTTCGCCAACGTCCTGCAGACCAGCCGCAAGAAGCCACCGTTCGGCATCGCCCAGGTGGGCAAGAGCTTCCGCAACGAGATCACGCCGGGGAACTTCATCTTCCGGACGCGGGAGTTCGAGCAGATGGAGTTGGAGTTCTTCGTCCCGCCGGCCGAGGGGCCGGCGTGGTACCGCTACTGGTGCGACGCCCGCCTGCAGTGGTACATCGACCACGGCATCCCCGCCGACATGCTGATGCTGCGCGACCACGACGCCGATGAGCTCAGCCACTACTCGGCCGGCACCGCCGACATCGAGTTCCGCTTCCCGTGGGGCTGGGGCGAGCTGGAAGGCGTGGCCCAGCGCACCGACTACGACCTGACCCAGCACGCCAAGCACTCGGGGGAGCGGCTCGACTACTTCGATCAGTCGACCAACGAGCGCTACGTGCCCTACGTGATCGAACCTGCTGCCGGGGCCACCCGGGCGATGGCCGCGTTCCTGCTGGCGGCCTACGACGAGGAGGAGGTCAACGGGGAGGTCCGCACCGTGCTGCGACTGCATCCCCGCCTGTCGCCCTATCAGGTGGCCGTGCTCCCGCTCAGCAAGAAGGACACCCTGACCCCATTGGCCCGCGAGGTCTACGCCACGCTCAGCCAGCGCTACATGTGCGAGTACGACGAGACCCAGGCGATCGGTCGGCGATACCGCCGCCAGGACGAGATCGGCACGCCACTGTGCGTCACCGTCGACTTCGACTCGCTCGACGACCGGGCAGTCACCATTCGCGAGCGCGACTCGATGGCTCAGGTGCGCGTCCCGCTGACCGAGTTGGCCGCGGCCGTCGCCGAGCGGCTCGGCTTCTGATCCCACCGCCGATGGCCACCTATCTCGATCGGATCGTGGCCCGCCATCGCGCCGTGGCGGCCGACGATCACCGCCCGTTGGACCCCCTGGTCGAACGGGCCGCGTCCATGGAACCGTGCCGCGGGTTCGCGGCTGCGCTGCGCCGGACCGACCTGGCCGTCATCGCCGAGATCAAGCGCCGCTCGCCGAGCAAGGGCGACCTGCGGGCCGGCCTCGATCCGGCGGCGCTGGCCGAGCAGTATCGGCTCGGCGGGGCGGCGTGCGTATCGGTGCTGACCGACGCCGAGTTCTTCGGTGGTTCGGTCGACGACCTGCGCCGGGCGCGGGACGCGGCCGGCCTGCCGGTGATCCGCAAGGACTTCACGGTGTCGGCCCACGACGTGGTCGACGCCCGGCTGATGGGGGCCGACTGCGTGCTGCTGATCGCTGCCGTGCTGGACGACCACGAGCTGGCCGACTTCCACGCGCTGGCCGGCGCCGTCGGACTCGATGCCCTGGTGGAGATCCATGACGAGACCGAGCTGGATCGGGCGCTGGCGGTCGGGGCCACGCTGGTGGGCGTCAACCAGCGCGACCTGGTCACCTTCCAGGTCGATCACGAACGCGCCCGGCGGATGGCCGGGCGGATCCCACCGTCGTGCGTGCGCGTCGCCGAGAGCGGGGTTCGCGGCCCAGATGACGCGATCAGCTTGCGGCGCGCCGGCTACGACGCCGTGCTGGTGGGGGAGACCCTGGTGACCTCGACCGATCCGGCAGCCACCGTGCGGTTGCTGCGCGCCTGAGCGGCTCGCTCAGCTGCCGTGGCTGCGGACCTGCGGCGCCGGCGCCGGCTTGGCGACCACCGGGGCCGGCTTGGCCACCGTCGGCTTGGTGCGGTGCACCGCCGGCGCCGGCCGGGCGGCGGCGGTCACTCGGACCACCACGGGTGCTGAGGTGGTGGTCGTCGGCCGCGGCGTGGCGCGCGGCCGGCTGGTGGAGGTGTTCCGCGCCACCCGGGTGGTGGCGATGCGCGCCGTCGGTGCCGGGCTGGCCGGATGGTTCATCGCCGGCAGCGTCCTGTTGGTCGCCCGACCCAGCGGAGCTGCGGCGCTGACCGGGGTGGCGGGTCGGGCGGCGCGGCGGGATGCGGAGACGACGGTGGTGCGGCGGGACGAGCGCGCCGCCGTGGACCGCGGCGCCGACGTCGTGCCGGGGGTCGAGTTCCCGTCGCTCGCCGTCGCCGCCGCCGGGGTGCTGGCCACGGCCGCGTCGGCGCTGGCGGCGGTGCGTCGCTCGGCGGCGCGTGACGCCGCCCCGGCGGTCATCGCCACGGTCATGACCGCCATCCCGCCCAGTGCTGCGGCCCCGGTCATCCGCCGGGCCCGGCGAGCCGGGTGTGGGCGGGATCGCCGGGCGGTGGCCACCGCACGGGCCGTCGAGCCCGGAAGCGGCGCCAGCCCGGCGGCGGCGCGGATCAGCGGGTCGATGGCCCGGGCGTGGGCCGGTCGGGGACGGTTCGGTCGGACGTCGACGTGGTTCACCGGGGGAGCGCCTTCCTGTGTCGGGACTGGGGGGTCCGCCCGTCACACGATCGTCATGATGCGCGAACCAAGGTGAGAGGACGGTGAGAACCCGTCCAAGACTCGTCCCAGACTCGTCGCGATCATCCCCCCGGCTCGGTACCACGGCGGTCAGCGAACGGCGACCCGGCGCCCACTACCGTGGCGAGCGATGTTCGTCAAGATCTGCGGGATCACCAACGAGGACGATGCCCTGTTCGCCGTGGCGATGGGCGCCGATGCGGTCGGGTTCGTCTTCGCCCCCTCGCCCCGCCAGATCGCCGCCCGGCAGGTCTACGACATCACCCGCCGGCTGCCCCCGGAGATCCTCACGGTCGGGGTGTTCCGCGACGAGCATCCCGACCTGGTCCTCGACACCGTCCACCGAGCCGGGGTCAAGGCCGCCCAGCTGCACGGCCGGGAGACGCCGGCCATGGTCATGGAGGTGGCGTCCAAGCTGCGCTGGGTGATCAAGGCCGTCGCCGCCGGCTCGCCCGACGCCCGCCGCGCCGACCAGTTCGGCACCGGCATGATCCTCGTCGATGCGCCGAGCCCGGGCAGCGGGCAGCTGTTCGACTGGAACCAGCTCGACGACGTCCCCGACGTCGAACGGCTGATCCTGGCCGGAGGGCTGACCCCGGACAACGTGGCCACGGCGGTGGACCGCGTCCGCCCGTGGGGCGTCGACGTGTCCACCGGGGTGGAGAAGTCCCCGGGCCGCAAGGACCCGCTGAAGGTCAAGGCGTTCATCGATCGGGCCCGCCAGGCCGCACCCGAACCGCACCTCGGGCCGGACGACCTGCCCTACGACTGGGCCGACGACGACTACTGAGCGGTCGGCGACCGGCTCGGCTCATTCGTCAACACCGCCCGCCAGCCGCTATCAAGGAGCGCTATGACGCTGATGGCCGAGCCGTCCGACACCGGCCGCTTCGGTGAGTTCGGGGGTCGCTACGTCCCTGAGACGCTGGTGCCCGCCTGCCAGGAGCTGGAGACGGCGTTTCGCCAGGCCTGGGCCGATCCCGGCTTTCGCACCGAGCTCGGCGACGCGCTGCGAACCTTCGCCGGGCGTCCCTCGATGATCAGCGAGTGCCGCAACCTCGGCGATCGTCTCGGGGTCCGCCTGCTGCTGAAGCGCGAAGACCTCAACCACACCGGCTCGCACAAGATCAACAACGTCGTCGGCCAGGCGCTGCTGGCCAAGCGGATGGGCAAGACCCGCCTGGTGGCCGAGACCGGCGCCGGCCAGCACGGCGTGGCCAGTGCCACGGCGGCGGCCCTGTTCGGCCTGGAGTGCAAGGTGTACATGGGGGCCGTCGACGTCGAGCGTCAGGCCCTGAACGTGTTCCGCATGCGCCTGCTCGGCAGCGAGGTGGAGGCCGTGCACAGCGGCAGCCGGACGCTCAAGGATGCGGTCAACGAGGCGATGCGCGATTGGGTGGCCAACGTCGGGGCGACGCACTACTGCCTCGGCTCGGTCATGGGTCCGCACCCGTATCCGTGGATGGTCCGCGAGTTCCACCGGGTGATCGGCGACGAGGCCTACGCCCAGTGCCAGGTGTTGCTCGACGACGTGCCTGACGTGGTGGTCGCCTGTGTCGGCGGCGGGTCGAACGCCATCGGCATCTTCTCCGGGTTCGTCGACGGACGGTCGCGGTTGGTGGGAGTCGAGCCGGCCGGAGGCGCGGCGGTCGGGCGTGGTCAGCCAGGGGTCGTGCATGGCATGCGCAGCTACCTGATGCAGGACGAGTTCGGTCAGGTGCTGGAGGCCGAGTCGATCTCCGCCGGCCTCGACTATCCGGGAGTCGGACCGGAGCACAGCCATCTGGCATCGATCGGGCGGGCCGAGTACCCGTCGGTGACCGACGGCGAGGTGGTCGAGGCGTTCCAGGCGCTGGCCCGCAGCGAGGGCATCATCCCGGCCCTCGAGAGCGCCCACGCCATCGCCTGGGTGATGCGCGAGGCGCACGCCATGCCCGGCGCGACCGTGCTGGTCAATCTGTCCGGCCGCGGCGACAAGGACGTCGCCCAGATGATGGACCTGCTGGCGTGAGTCTGGAGTCGTCGCTACGCGCCAAGCGGGCCGCCGGGCGCAAGCTGTTGGTGCCGTACGTGACGGGCGGCCTGCCTGGCTGGGACGATGCGGTGCGCGCCTGCGCCGCTTCGGGGGCCGACGCCGTGGAGATCGGCCTGCCGTTCAGCGACCCGGTGATGGACGGTCCGGTCATCCAGGAGGCGTCGGAGCGGGCATTGCGCGCCGGGGCGACGTACCCGTCCATCTTGGACAGCGTGCGCCGGCTGGACGTGGCGATCCCGCTGGCCGTCATGACCTACTACAACACGGTCCATCGGGCCGGCCACCGTCGCTTCGCCAGCGAGCTGGCCGGGGCCGGCATCGCCGCAGCCATCGTGCCCGACCTGCCGCTGGAGGAGTCGGCGCCGTGGACCGAGTCGGCCGACTGGGCCGGTGTGGAGACCGTCATGCTGGCCGCGCCGACGGCTCCCGACGAGCGCCTGGTGCGCATCGTCGCCCGTGCCCGTGGATTCGTCTACTCCGTCGGGCTGCTGGGCGTGACGGGGGAGCGCGATTCGCTGGCCTCCACTGCGGCGACGTTGGCCAGACGGGTGAAGACGGTGACCGGATCCGATGGCATCCCCGTGCTGATCGGGGTCGGCGTGTCCAACGCGGCTCAGGCCGCCGAAGCCTGCACGGTGGCCGATGGGGTGGTCCAGGGTGCCTCGGTGATGCGCCGCATGCTCGACGGGGGCCCCGACGCGGTGGCCGCCTACGTCGCCGAGGTCCGGGCGGCCATCGCATCGTGACCGAGCACTGCCTGTTGTGCCGGGCCGAGCGGCTGACCGAGTGGTTCCACGAGGACGAGCACTGCTGGATCGCCGAGTGCGAGCAGTGCTACGTGCCGATGGTGGTCTGGAAGGTCCACGACCCGGTGCCACCGGCGGGCGTGCGTGACGACCTCGTCGCCCGCCTCGGCGCCATCGTGGCCGAGCACTACGACTTCGCCGACGGTCACTACGTCGACGACAACATGCGCAGCATCCCCGACCACTACCACGCCCACGCCCGCCCACGTGGTGGCTTCTTCGGCCATGGCCTGCGCCGGGTCCGTGGCAAGCTGACCGGGTGACGCCGCTCCCCGCACCCACCGATCTGCTCCCGCACCGGCCACCCTTCCTGTTCGTCAGCGAGGTGCTGGCGGTCGAGCCCGGCGTGTCTGCCCGAGGCGTCTGGCGGCTGGGGGCCGACGAGTGGTTCTGGCCCGGTCACTTTCCCGGTCGGCCGACGTTGCCCGGCGTTCTGATGTGCGAGGCGATCGCCCAGATGGGAGCCATCGCCGTGCTGGCCGATCCGGCCAAACGAGACAAGCTGCCGCTGTTCGGCGGGCTGGACGGTGCCCGCTTCCGCCGCCAGGTGTCGCCGGGCGACGAGTTGGAGTTGGCGGTCGAGTTGGGTCGAATGTCGGCGAGGGCCGGGAAGGGTACGGGGCGTGCGATGCTGGGCGGGCAGGTCGCCTGCGAGTGCGAGCTGATGTTCGTGATGGTGGACCAGTGAGCGGCGCGTCCCCGACGGACGCCGGCCCGTCGGCAGGCATGGTGGTCTACGCGGTCGACAAGGTGCGTCTCTCCTCGTTCTACGCCGACGCACTCGGCCTGCAGCGAGTCGCCGAGGATCCGTCCTACGACGTCCTGCACAGTGCCCACGTCGAGCTGATCGTCCACGAGATCCCGCACTTCCTGGCCGTCGACATCGAGATCGCCGACCCGCCCGAGTTGCGCGAGGACACGGCGGTCAAGCCGGTGTTCTTCGTCGCCGACATCGACGAGGTCCGCTCCTCGGTCACCGCCCACGGCGGCGGCCTACTGCCCGTCGAGCGTGAGTGGACGTTCATGGGCACCCGCGTCATCGACGGTTGGGATCCCGAGGGCAACGTCATCCAGTTCCGCCAGCGCCACGCCGGGCACGAGCCCACCGGCGACACGGCGACCCGCTGAGTCGCCTGGCGGTTCGACCCGGGGCGGCTCAGCGCGCCGGGGCGATGATGATGCTGCCGTTGTGGCCGCCGAAGCCGAAGTTGTTCGACATGGTCGGGCCGGGGGTGAACGGGCGGGCCGAGCCGGTGACCAGGTCGATGGCCATCTCGGCGTCGAGGTGCGTGGTTCCAGCCGTGGGCGGGATCTGGCGATGCTCGAACGACCCGAGCACGGCCGCCAGCTCCAGCGCGCCGGCGGCGCCCAGCGCATGGCCGGTCACGCCCTTGGTCGAGGTGATGGCCACCCCGCTGGCCCCGAAGACGGCGGCCACCGCGGCCGCCTCGGCCGCATCGTTCAGCGGCGTCGATGTCCCGTGGGCGTTGATCTGGACGATGTCGGACGGCTCCAGTCCGGCGTCGTCCAGCGCGGCGCGCATGCAGGCAATGGCCCCGACACCACCGGGTGACGGAGCGGTGATGTGGTGGGCGTCGGCGTTGGAGCCGGCGCCGAGTACCTCGCCCAGGATGGTGGCACCCCGATCCTCGGCCGCGCTCCACTCCTCGAGGATGAACACGGCCGCACCCTCGCCGAGCACGAAACCGTCGCGCTCGGCGTCGAACGGCATGCTCCGTCCCGACGTCGACAGGGCGGTCATGTTGCCGAAGCTGGCGATGCCGATGGGACAGTTGGCGCTCTCGGCCCCGCCGGTGGCCACGGCATCGGCCAGGTCCCACGAGATCAGCCGGGCGGCGTAGCCGATCGCGTGGGTGCTTGCCGCGCATGCCGTGCAAATGGTCTCGTTCGGTCCCTGTAGCCCGTAGCGCATCGAGATGGCCGCCCCGCCACCGTTGGCCATCATCATCGGGACCAGGAACGGCGAGACCCGCCGCTCTCCCTTGCTGATCAGCACCTCGATCTGGTCCTCGGTGCTGCGCAGACCGCCCACGCCGGTGCCGAAGATGGTGCCGAAGCGGTGGGGGTCGACCGCCGGCCGGCCCGCTTGCTGGAACGCCTCAGCCGCAGCTGCGGTGGCGAGCTGCTCGAAGCGGTCGGCGCGGCGAGCTTCCTTGGGGCTGTCGTAGTACGGGCTCGGGTCCCAGCCGGCGATCTCGGTGGAGCGACCTGAGGTCAGCGCCGGACCGTTGAGCCCGGCCCAGAACGCCTCCTTGCCGATCCCGCACGGCGCGACCACGCCGTAGCCGGTGATGGCCACTCGCCGTCCGACGCCCTTCACGCCACTCTCCCGCCGATGGAACGCAGCCCGCCGGGGGCTCCTGTCACTGGTGGAGCTTGCCGACGATCAGGTCGTATGCCTGGCCGACGGTCTCGATGCCTTCGAGGTCGTCCTCGGGCACTTCGACGTTGAACTCCTCCTCCAGCGCCATGACCAGCTCGACGAGGTCGAGGCTGTCGGCGTCGAGGTCTTCACCGAATCGAGCCTCGGGCACGACCTGGTCCTCGGACACGGACAGCACCTCGACGGCGCACTTGCGGAATCGAGCCCAGAGTTCTTGGTCCACGTGGATGTTCTCCTTGGTTGAAGTGATTGCGATGTTAGTGACCCATGCCCAGCCCGCCATCGACCGGTATGACCGCACCGGTGATGTAGGCCGCGTCGGGCGAGGCGAGGAAGGCGACGACACCGGCGATCTCGTCGGGGGTCGCCATCCGCCCCAGCGGGACCGCGGCGGTGAGCTCGGCCTGGCGCTTCTCGGGCAGGGCAGCGATCATGTCGGTGGCCACCGGGCCGGGGGCGACGACGTTGGCGGTGATGCCGCGGGAACCCAGCTCGCGGGCCACCGAGCGGGCCAACCCGACCAGGCCGGCCTTCGACGCGGCGTAGTTCACCTGCCCCGCCGAACCGAGCAGCCCGACCACCGACGACATCAGCACGATCCGCCCGGCGCGGGCCTTCAACATGGCCGGCGCAGCCCGGCGGACGACGCGGAATGCGGCGTTGAGGTTGGCGTCGATGACCGAGGTGAAGTCGGCTTCCTTCATCCGCAGCAGCAGGCCGTCGTTGGTGATCCCGGCGTTGGAGACCAGCACCTCGACCGGCCCCCACTGCGACTCGATCTCGGAGAACGCCGCGTCGACCTGGGCGTGGTCGGTCACGTCGCAGCGCACGCCCAGCAGGCCGTCGGGGGGCGGTGACGAGTGGTAGGTCACGGCCACCCGATCGCCCAGCGCGGCGAAGCGGTGGGCGCAGGCCAGGCCGATGCCGCGCGATCCGCCGGTGATCAGCACGACACGGCTCACCGGCGGCCCTCCGGGCGGTGGTGTGGCAGCCCGTCGCCCCACCGCAGGACGGCGCTGGCCGCGGTCATGCCGGCGCCGAAGCCGACCAGCAGGACCAGGTCGCCGGGGTTGACCCGGTGGTCCTCGATGGCCGCACCGAGCGCCAGCGGGATCGACGCCGAGGAGGTGTTGCCGGTGTGTTGCAGCACCGTCGCGGCCCGCTCCATCGGCACGCCAAGGCGCTGGCAGGCAGCCTCGATGATCCGGATGTTGGCCTGGTGGGGGACGATCAGCGAGAGTTGGTCGGCGGTGACGCCGGCCTGGGCCATCGACTGCTCCGCCGAGTCGACCATGATCCGCACCGCCCGGCGGAACACCTCCTTGCCGTCCATCTGGATGTAGCCGCCGATGTCGGCGTAGAGGAACCGCTCGGCGCTGCCGTCGGCGTCGAGGTGCCACCCGAGCAGCTGCCCGCCACGAGCGTCATCGGTCACTTCCATGACCACCGCGCCCGATCCGTCGGCGAACAGGACGGCGGTGTTGCGGTCGTTCCAGTCGGTGATCCTGGCCAGGGTGTCGGTGCCGATCACGAGGATCTTGTTGGCGCCCATGGCCACCAGGCCATGGGCGATGACCAAGCCGTAGACGAATCCGCTGCAGGCGGCGTTGATGTCGAAGGCGCCACAGCGCAGTCCGAGCTCGTGCTGGACCGCGGCCGAGCTGGCCGGCACGCAGCGGTCCGGGGTGGTGGTGGCCAGCACCAGGGCGTCGATCTCCCTCGGGTCGATGCCGGCGCGGTCGATCGCCAGCCGGCCGGACTCGACCGACAGTCCCACGGTGGTCCCGCCGACGGCGCGGCGGTGGATGCCGGTGCGCTCGACGATCCAGTCGTGGGAGGTGTCCATCACCTCGGCCAGATCGTGATTGGTCAGCACCTTCGCCGGCTGGGCGGTGCCCCACCCGGTGATGATCGCGTTGCGCGTGTTCGCAGGAAACGATGGCATGGGACCTCGCTAGACGGCTCGGAGCCAGGCGATGGGCTGGCGGGGTGTGACGCGTTCGCCCTCGACGGCGATGTAGCTCTGCAGCTGCCCGGCGAACGCCGAGCGGACCTCGACCTCGCCGACGTGCCCGAGGACCTGGCCGACCTCGATCCGACAGCCCTCCTGCAGCCCACCGATGGGGGTGAACACCCCGGCCGCCGGGCTGACCGCCAGGCGCTCGACGGCGAAGAGGTGCTCGCCCTCGAACTGGGCGGCGCCGCGCGGCGCGCCGGCGGCCACCCACTCGACCAGCTTGTCGAGATCCTCCGGCGTGGCCACGCTGATGGTCCGGGCGCCGTCGACGGTGCGCTTGGCCATGCCGGTGAGCACGCCCCCCGGGCCGAGCTCGGCGAACCCGGTCACGCCGAGGTCGGCCATGGTCAGCAGGCTGTGCTTCCAGCGGACCGGGCTGGTGAGCTGGGCGGAGAGTAGGCTGGCCCACTCGACGCCGCGGTCGTGGGCCTTGCCGTCGACGTTGGCCACCACCGGGGTGTCGGCGTCCTGCGGGCTGGCGTCGGCGATGGCGGCGCGCAGGCGGTCGCGGGCCGAGGCCATGAACGGGGTGTGGAAGGCCCCGGAGACCGGCAGCGGCATGATCTTCTTGGCACCCAGCTCCCTGGCCACGACCCCGGCTGCGGCCACGCCGGCGGGGGAGCCGGCGATGACCACCTGGCCGCTGGCGTTGAAGTTGGCCACCCAGACGTCGCTGTCGGCCCGCCGGCAGGCGATGTCGACATCGTCGTCGTCGAGGCCGAGCACGGCCGCCATCGTTCCCGGATTGGCGGCCCCGGCATCGTGCATCGCCGCGGCGCGCTCGCACACCAGGCGGACGCCCTCGTCGAAGCGCAGCGCCCCGGCGGCGGTGAGGGCGCTGTACTCGCCGAGCGAGTGCCCGGCGCACACGCTGGGCTCGATGCCCAGGCGCTCGGCGGCGTCGAGCACCAGCAGGCTGCTCACGAAGGTGGTCAGCTGGGCGTTGCGGGTGTCCTTCAGCTCGTCGGCGTCGGCGTCGAGGAGCAGGCGGGCGACATCCCGCTCGGCGACCTCCGATGCCTCGTCGACCAACTCCCAGCTCTCGTGATCGACCCAGGGCCGACCCATGCCAGGGCGTTGCGACCCCTGACCGGGGAAGGTGAAGGCAAGCATGATGCGACGAGGCTAGACGTGGCCGGAGCGGGTCGGGGACTTACCTCCGGGTAATGCCGCTAACCTCCTCGCCGGTCACTTGCCCGAGTGGCGGAATGGCAGACGCGACGGACTCAAAATCCGTTGTCCGCAAGGGCGTGTGGGTTCGAGTCCCACCTCGGGCACATGTTCGAGCGGTTCACCGGGCGTGGCGCGCTCGAGCGCCGGCTGACCAGGGCCACCGCTCGGTTGCGGGCCCTGCGTGAGGAGTTGGCCGTGGTCGACGAGCAGCTCCGCCACCTGGCCGAGGAGGCCGACGACCTCGGCGTGCGCGCCCTGGTCAGCGACGATCCGGCGACGGCCCCCGAGGCTCGCCGGGCCGGCGAGCACCACGGCGCGCTGGCCCGCCACCGGGCCCACGTCGTCGCCCAGATCGCCGGGCTGGAACGGACCCAGGACGCCCTGCTGGACCGGTGGTCGTCGGCCTGACGGGTGCCGGGATCGGTCGCGGCGGCTGGTTGAATGGAGGTTCCGGGTCGCTCCCGGTGACGAAAGGACTGCCGCATCGTGAGCCTTCGAGTGGTCATCGCCGAGGACGAAGCCATCATCCGCCTGGACCTGCGCGAGACGCTCGAGGAGGAGGGCTACGAGGTCGTCGGCGAGTGCGGCCGGGGCGACCAGGCCGTCGAGCTGGTCCGCGCCCTGCGCCCCGATCTGGCCATCCTCGACGTGAAGATGCCGCACCTCGACGGCATCGAGGCCGCCCGGCTGATCAGCGCCGAGCGGATCTGCGGGGTGCTGATGCTCACCGCCTTCAGCCAGCGCGAGGTCGTCGAGGAGGCCCGCGACGCCGGTGCCCTGGCCTACCTGGTCAAGCCGTTCCAGAAGAGCGATCTGATCCCGGCCATGGAGGTGGCCATCGGCCGGTTCCGTGAGCTGCAGCAGCTCTCCGGCGAGGTCGACTCGCTCGGCGAGCAGCTCGAGGCGCGCAAGATCATCGACCGGGCCAAGGGCGTGCTGATCGACCAGTGCGGCATGAAGGAGTCCGATGCGTTCACCTTCATCCAGCGCACGGCGATGAGCGAGCGGGCGCGGATGCGGGAAGTGGCCGACCGGATCCTCGACGGTTCGCTGCGCCCGTGAAGCTGCTGCTGCTCGACGGCAACTCGCTGACCTACCGGGCGTTCTTCGCCCTTCCCACCGACATGGCCACGGCCAGCGGCCAGGTGACCAACGCCGTGTTCGGGTTCACCTCGATGTTTATCAACCTGGTGAAGGACCACCGGCCCGACGGGGTGCTGGTGGCCTTCGACCGCCCCGAACCGACCTTCCGCCACCAGGCCCACGCCCACTACAAGGCCCAGCGCGAGGCGGCCCCCGACATCCTCCGCCAGCAGATGGGCCTGGTCCGCGAGGTGCTCGACGTGCTCCACGTGAGCGTCGTCGACCTGGCCGGCTGGGAGGCCGACGACCTCATCGCCACCGTGGCCGAGCGGGCCAAGGGCGAGGGGCACGACGTGATCATCGTGACCGGCGACCGCGACGCCTACCAGCTGGTCGAGGATCCGCACGTCCAGGTGCTCTACAACCGGCGCGGCGTCAGCGACTACGCCCTGTACGACGAGGCCGGGATCCTGGAGCGCACCGGGGTGACCCCGGCGCTGTACCCGCAGTACGCCGCGCTGCGAGGAGACCCCAGTGACAACCTGCCCGGCATCCCCGGGGTGGGGGAGAAGACCGCGGCCAAGTTGATCACCACCTACGGCGGTCTCGACGGCATCTTCGCCAACGTCGACGCCCAGACCCCCAAGTTGCGGGCCAGCCTGGCCGAGCACGAGCAGCAGGCCAGGACCAACTGGGAGCTGATGGTCCTGCGCCGTGACGCCCCCGTCGAGGTCGACCTCGCCGACCTCGGCATCCACCCCGACGACGCCGAGGTCAAGCGGCTGTTCGACTTCCTGGAGTTCAAGTCGCTGCGGGAGCGCCTGGGCGAGGCGCTGACGGTGATGGGCGCCGCCCCCCTGGCCGCGGCGCAGGCCACCGTGCTGGAGGCCGAGGTCACCGTCGCCGAGGGCGTCGAGGCGGCAGTGACGGCGATCCGTGCCGCGGCGGTGCTCGACCTCGAGCCGGCGTGGGAGGGGACACCCGGTCGCTCGGCGCTCGCCGGTCTGGCCGTCGTGCGAGATCCGGCGACGGCCGACGTGCTGTGGATCCCGCCCGGACTGCTCGACGACCCTGCCGTGCTCGATGCGCTGGCGGCGCACCCGGCGGTGCGCGCCCACGACGCCAAGGCGCTGATGCGCGCCCTGCTGCGCACCGGGCGGGACCTCGGTGGTCTGCGCCTGGACACCGCCATCGCCGCCTACCTGATTGACCCGGCGGAAACCCGCTACACCCTGCCCGTGCTGGTCGAGACGTACACGGAGTACACCGTGCCGGCGGGTTCGGCGGCCGAGGCCGGCCAGCTCGACTTCTCCGGCGACCAGGACGCGCCGCGCCAGGCGGCCCGCCACGCCCTGGCGGTGTGGGCGCTGTCGGACGCCCTGGAGCAGGCCCTCGAGCACCAGGGCATGCGCCAGCTGTACGCCGACATCGAGAACCCACTGGTCGGCGTGCTGGCGCGGATGGAGCACGCCGGGATCGCCGTCGACGTCGCCGAACTGCGCCGGCTCAACGAGTACCTGACCGCCGAGGTCGAACAGCTCAACGCCGAGCTGCAGCGCGTGGTCGGTCGTCCGTTCAACACCAACTCGCCGGTCCAGCTGCGCGAGATCCTCTACACCCAGCGCGGTCTCTCCCCGCAGAAGAAGACCAAGACCGGGTTCTCCACCGACGCCGCCACGCTGGAGAAGCTGCGTGACGAGTGGCCGGAGTTCATCGAGCCGTTGCTGCGCTTCCGCGAGGTCGAGAAGCTGCGCAGCACCTACGGCACCGGGCTGCTGGCCGAGGTGGCCGCCGACGGACGGATCCACGCCACGTTCAACCAGACCGTTGCTCGGACCGGACGGCTGTCCAGCGACCAACCGAACCTGCACAACATCCCGGTGCGCAGCGAGGAGGGTCGCCAGTTCCGCACGGCCTTCGTACCGGCCCCCGGCCACGTCCTGCTGGTGGCCGACTACAACCAGATCGAGCTGCGCTGCATCGCCCACCTGGCGCACGATCCGGGGCTGATCGAGGCCTTCACGTCGGGGCGGGACATCCACAACGCCACCGCGGCGCGGGTCTTCGGGGTCGACCCCGGCGCGGTCACGGTCGACCAGCGATCCAAGGCCAAGATGGTCAGCTACGGGCTGGCCTACGGCATGGAGTCCTACGGGCTCGGTCAGCGGCTGGGCATCGCCACGGAGGACGCCGCGGTGATCCTCGGCGCCTACTTCGACGCCTTCCCCAACGTCAAGGCGTACATGGAGCGCACGGTGGTGGAGGCCCGGATGCGCGGCTACACCGAGACCCTGTTCGGGCGTCGCCGGCCGATCCCGGAGCTGTCCAACAGCAACTTCCGGGTCCGCCAGGCCGGCGAACGCCAGGCGATGAACGCCGGCATCCAGGGGCTGGCCGCCGACATCTTCAAGGTCGCCCTGGTGCGCATCGACCACGAGCTGACCCGCATGGGGGTGGCCAGCCGGCTGATCCTGCAGGTGCACGACGAGGTGCTGGTCGAGGTCCCCGAGGCCGAGCGCGACACGGTCGGTCCGGTCGTGGTCGAGCTGATGCGCGGTGCCGCCGCCCTGGACGTGCCCCTGGAGGTCAACGTCGCCTGGGGCACCTCGTGGGCCGACGCCAAGGGATGACCGGGCACTGGTTCGAGCCGATCGCCGACCACCTCGGGTCGGCGTACCTGCGCTACTCGTTCACCAAGGGAACGGTGCAGGAGGTCGACTGGTTGATGGGGCGTCTGGGCCTGGTCGGCGGCCAGCGGATCCTCGACGTCGGCTGCGGACCGGGCCGCCACGCCCACGAGCTGGCCCGCCGCGGCCTGCTCGTCCACGGCGTCGACATCAGCCGGCGGTTCGTCGAGCTGGCCATCGCGGGCGCTCCGTCCGGGGCGACCTTCTCCCGCCTCGACGCCCGGGCGCTGCCGTTCGTCGCCGAGTTCGACGCCGCCGTCTGCCTGTGCCAGGGCGCGTTCGGACTGATGACGGCGACCGGCGAGGACGCCGACGTGCTGGCCGGGATCGCCCGGGCGTTGCGTCCCGGAGGACGGGTCGCACTCAGCGCGTTCAACGCCTACTTCGCCGTGAAGTACCACGACCAGGCCGACTTCGACGCGGCCACCGGGGTCAGCCACGAGCGCACCGAGGTCCGTGACGAAGTCGGCCGCCCGGCCGAGGTCGACCTGTGGACCGGGTGCTACACCCCACGCGAGCTGCGCTTGGCGTGCGCGGCGGCCGGCCTGGACGTCGAGTCGATCAGCAGCGTCGAGCCCGGCCGGTACGGCGACGACCCGCCGACCACCGAGTCGCCCGAGTTCCTCGTCGTCGCCCGCCGGGCCGGGTGAACGCCGGGCGAATCATCCGTTCGCGCCCGGGGCGCTGATTCGGAGCGCCTGGTATCGTTGTCCGGTCCGGAATCCGCCGGGCCCAGCACGACTCTCCGTCCCGAAAGCGATCCATCCCTTGTCCGATTCACTTACCGCCGCCTCGCCGAGCCCGATGGGCACCTTCGACGAGGAGGGCAACTACACCCCCCGCCAGGTCGTCTCCCACGATCTGGGCATGTCCTTCGCCGATGCCATCGCCGGGACGATGGTCGACGTCGAGGACGGTCAGCTGGTGCAGGGCACCGTCGTCAAGGTGGACAAGGACGAGGTGCTGCTGGACATCGGCTACAAGAGCGAGGGTGTCATCCCGGCTCGCGAGCTGAGCATCCGCAACGACGTCGACCCCAGCGAGATCGTCAAGCTCGGCGATTCGGTCGAGGCCTTGGTGCTGACCAAGGAGGACAAGGAAGGCCGCCTGGTCCTGTCGAAGAAGCGGGCACAGTACGAGCGGGCCTGGGGGACCATCGAGAAGGTCAAGGAGGCCGACGGCACGGTCGAGGGTCCGGTGATCGAGGTCGTCAAGGGCGGTCTGATCGTCGACATCGGCCTGCGCGGCTTCCTGCCGGCGTCGCTGGTCGAGCTGCGCCGGGTGCGCGACCTGCAGCCCTACGTCGGCAAGACGGTGCAGGCCAAGATCATCGAACTGGACAAGAACCGCAACAACGTGGTCCTCAGCCGGCGGGCCTACCTCGAGGAGACCCAGAAGGAGAGCCGCGACAGCTTCCTGACCAACCTCAAGCCGGGCGAGATCCGCAAGGGCGTGGTGTCCAGCGTGGTCAGCTTCGGTGCCTTCGTCGACCTCGGCGGCATGGACGGGCTGATCCACGTCAGCGAGCTGTCGTGGAAGCACGTCGATCATCCGGGTGCCGTCGTGGCCGTCGGCGATCCGGTCACCGTCCAGGTGCTCGATGTCGACTTCGACCGCGAGCGGATCAGCCTGTCGCTGAAGGCCACCCAGCAGGATCCGTGGCAGGAGTTCGCCACGTCGCACGAGGTCGGCCAGCTGGTCTACGGCCGGGTCACCAAGCTCGTCCCGTTCGGCGCCTTCGTTCAGGTGGGCGACGGCATCGAAGGTCTGGTGCACATCAGCGAGATGAGCACCCATCACGTCGACGCCCCTGAGCAGGTGGTCACTCCCGGCGAGGAGCTGTGGGTCAAGATCATCGACCTCGACCTGGCCCGCCGGCGGATCAGCCTGTCGATCAAGCAGGCGGCCGAGGGTGGCGAGCTGGCCGAGGAGTACCGCCAGCACTTCGAGATCGACGAGCACGGCAACTGGACCGCGGGCGGCGACGACGCCGAGCGCGAAGCCGCATGGGCCGAGTACTACTCGTCCACGGGTGAGGCCCCGCCGGACGGCGAGGCGCCAGCGGCTCCCGCCGAGAGCTGAGCGCGGCACCCGCGACGGCCATCGCCACATGATCCTGGTCGGCCTCACCGGGGGCATCGGTTCGGGAAAGTCCACGGTCAGCGCCCTGCTGGCCGGCCACGGCGCCGTCGTCATCGACGCCGATCAGGTGACCCGCAGCGTCCAGCAACCCGGCTCGCCGGTCGTCGCCCAGCTCGCCGAGCGCTTCGGTTCGGCGGTGGTGCGCGCCGACGGCTCGCTCGACCGCCAGGCCGTGGCCGACATCGTCTTCACCGATCAGGCGGCCCTGGCGGACCTCAACGCCATCGTCCATCCGGCCGTCGGGCGGGAGATGGTCCGTCTGGTGACCGAGCAGGTGCCCACCGATCACGTCGTCGTGCTGGACATCCCGCTGCTCACGGAGCGACCCCGTTCCGGCCTGCAGGGCATCGTCGTGGTCGACGTGCCCGTCGAGGTGCAAGTCGAGCGACTGGTCCACGGCCGCGGCTTCGACGAGGCCGACTCCCGGGCGCGCATCGCCCGCCAGGCCTCCCGCGACCAGCGGCTGGCGACGGCGACCTGGGTGATCGACAACAGCGGACCTCCGGGCGAGCTCGACCCCCAGGTCGACCAGCTGTGGGACACGTTGCGTGCCCTCCCGCAGCTCCCGGCGGACTTCGTCTACGCCCCCGAGCGCGCCGCCGACCGGTGACCGGCGGCGTGGCCGAGGCCGACCCCGGGACGGGGCAGCCCGGCTCGGGGGGCCACGCCGGTCTCCCCGACGAACTGGTCAGCGTTTCCGGGCCCCGGGCCCGGAAACGCTGACCACCTGGGGGTTGGCCGGTGGGGGCGGGGTTGGGCGGTGCGGGCGGTGGGGCGGTGGGGAAGGGGTTACGGGCCGTCGGCGAGGGCTGCGGCCATCATCGGGTACAGCGGCAGCAGCGGGACCAGCGTGGTCTGGAAGGCGTGGTAGAGGTCGGGCTTGCCGGCCCACACCGACGCCGCCGGGCGGTTGTGGGCGTCGAGTTGATGGATCCACGAGCCGTGGACGTGGTCGAGGTGGAACGTCGCGGCGTGGTCCCACCACTGCCGGTAGGCCGTCGCGTAGCGCTCCTCGCCGGTTTGGCGATACAGGCAGGCGGCGGCATTGATTCCCTCGGCGAGGACCCAGTGCAGCCGGTCGGCCACCACCGGGCGGGCGTCCCAGTCGACGGTGTACACGAAGCCCGGCTCCCCGTCGGGTGCCCAGCCGTCGGCCACTGCCTGGTCGAACAGGTGGATCGCGCCGTCGACCAGCTCAGCCCGGCCGCCGTCGTCGCCCAGCGCCGCCGCCAGATGGAGCAGCAGGCGCGACCACTCCAGGGAGTGCCCGACCGTCGACCCGTAGGGCTTGAACTGATGGGCCGGCTCATCCCGGTTGTAGGCCAGGTCCGCTCGCCAGTCGGACGTGTAGTGCTCGGGGATGCGCCACTGGTTGCCGGCCGCGGCGCGGACCACGAAGCGGCTGACGGATTCGGCGCGTCGCAGCCAGGCTTCTTCGCCGCGCAGGCTGGCCACCGACAGCATCGCCTCGACGGCGTGCATGTTGGCGTTGATGCCCCGGTACGGGTCGAGCCGGCGAAAGCCGGTGTCCCAGGTGTCGACGCACATCCCGGCCGCGTCGTCCCAGAACCGCTCGAGGAACACGGCCAGGGCGTCGTCGAGCAGTGCCTCGGCGCCGGGCAGCCCGGCCTGGGCCCCGCTGGCGCCGGCGAGGACGACGAAGCTGTGGGCGTAGCACGACTTGCCCGGCTCGGGCCCGTCGTCGCCGATGGACGAGAACCACCCGCCATGGATCGTGTCGCGCAGCCGGCCGGTCAGGCCGCGCAGGGCGGCCTCGGCGATCGGCGCGCATCCGGGCACGCCCAACAGCGCCCCGAGCGCATAGACGTGGACGGTTCGCCCGGTGATGTAGGTGTGGATCCGCTGGGTGCGATCGGGCTCACCGCGCTCGTCGAGCCAGGCCGCCCCGCCCTCGGTCCCGGTGTCGGCGGAGCGGCGGCCGAAGTGGAGCAGGTGCTGCCCGTGCAGGCGCAGCCAGCGGGCGTGGTGCGGGCTGCCCGGCCACGGGGTCACCGCATGTCCTCCTGGAGGACCGCCTCGGTGATCTCCAGGTCGTCCGCCAGCGGGCGCTTCGGACGGATGCCCAGCTTGGCCAGGCTGTCGTGGTAGACCCGTGTCGCCTCCTCGGAGGTGATGTCCTCCTCGATCACCAGGCGCATCGCCCGGAGGATCTCCACCGAGTGCTCGGCGAAGTACACCTTGCGGCCGAACAGGGCCACCCGGGCGCCGTGACGCTCGGCCTGCTGGACGAGCTCGAGGGTGTCACGGGTGGTTCCGGCGGCCCCGCCGAGGATGCCGACGATCAGGTTGGCCGGGTCGAAGCCGGCCAACGCCTCGGTGGAACGGGGCCCGTTGTAGACCGCCTTCAGGAAGATCGGCCGGTCGGCGGTGGCCACGCCGGCCAGGCAGCGGACGATGGCGTCGTTGTTGTAGTCGGCGAAGTCGGCGCCGTGGGTGTCGACGGCGAACTGCGGGTTGAACACCTCGAGGAAGTGGCGCAGGCCGACCGCGGCGGCGTCGTCGCGGAACTCGGCGTAGCGCTCCAGGGTGTCGAGGTCGATCGCCAGGTCGTTGTAGAAGCTGATCGCGTAGAGGCCGAGGTCGGCCAGTGGGCGGACCCGGTCGAGACGTGCGGTCCGGAACGGCGCCGCCGGCAGGTGCTTGTAGTTGGCGCCCCGCGGGTTCCAGATGTCGCTCGAGTCGTTGACCCGGATCGCTTGGGTGATCGGCGAGTCGTCCAGGGCGTGACGGGCAGCGAGGAACTCGGCGCCGGACACGGAGGTCAGCATGATGTCGACCAGATCGGACTCGATCACGCGCAGCATGTCGTCGCGGTACGCCTGCAGGGTCTTCATCCGCCCAGTGGGCGCGCCGTCCTCGTCCAGCTCGGGGCCGGCGACGGCGGCCCCGAAGGACATGTCGGCGTCCTTGGCGTCGGCGATGATGAAGTCGGTGCGCTGGTAGTGACCGGAGCGGATCCGGTCCAGTTTCTCGTCGAGTCGTTTCATGGGGGAGTCCTGATCGTGGTGTGGGGAAAGCAGAGGTGGGGTGCGGCCGGTGGGGCCGCCGGGTGAACCGGCGACCCCACCGACCGCGGTTGGGGGAGGACCCGTCGGGTCAGCTGCCGCAGTCGCTCTTGTAGATGTACTTGGCGACGTCGGGCTGAGCCATGTTGTCCTTGGTGACCACGATCGACTCGGTCTGGATGTTCGGGATGACCTCGCCACCGTTGATCGCCGCCAGCGCCTCGGCCACACCCTGGTAGCCGATGTCGTACGGCTTCTGGGCGACGAGGGCCTGGACGTCACCGGCCTCGAGCTGCTTGATCTGGTCCGGGCCGGCGTCGAAGCCGACGACCTTGACCGCGCCCGACTTGCCGGCCTGCTTGACGCCCGTGGCAACGCCCTGGGCGGTGAACAGGTTGGTGGCGAACACGCCAGCCAGGTCCGGGTCAGCCGACAACGCTGCGCCGATCACCTGGGCGGCGGTCGATGCCTCGTTGTGCGAGTACTGGGTGTCGGAGACCAGCTTGTAGCCCAGCTCGGCGGCCTTCTTGTTGAAGCCGGCGACGCGGGCGTCCACGCTGGACACGCCGGGGTCGGTCGAGATGACCAGCACCTTGGCGCCCGAGGCCAGCCCGAGCGTCTGCAGCGCCTCGGCGGCCTTCTCGCCGCCGAGCTCGTTGTCGGTGGCGATGCGCGACACGCCGATGGTGGTGTCGTCGACCGTCGTGTCGACCAGGACGACCTTGCTGCCGGCATCCTGGATGGTCTTCAGCGGTCCGGCCGAAGCCTTGACGTCGTTCGGGGCCACGAGCAGCGCGTCGGGCTTCGACGCGGCGACCGCGTCGAGCATCGGGTTCTGCAGCGTGGCGTCGAACTTGTCCGGACCCTGGACGTCGAGCTCGGCGCCGGCGGCCTTGACAGCCTCGCGGGCACCGCACTCCATCGACACGTAGAACGGGTCGCCCTTGACGCCGACCATCAGGGTGATCTTCTTGCCCTGTCCCGAGCCGGCGGCGATGGTCGGCGCGGTGGCGGTGGTCCCCGGGGTGGCGGCACCCGACGAGCCGGATGGCGGCGTCGTGGCCATGGCCGGGGCCGCCAGCAGGGCGGTCAGTGCGAACGAGGACGCGGTGAGCACCGTCCCTCTCAGTGTGTGCTTCATTGCTGGTTGCTTCTCCTGTGTTGTGTTGGTTGGTGGATGGGACAGGTGGGCCGCGGTCAGCGTTGCTGGCCGCGGCGGCGGAGTTGGTCGATCCACACCGCCAGGACGAGGACGGCGCCGACGGCGACCATCTGCCAGTACGGGTTGACCTTGATGATGATGAAGCCGTTCTTCAACACCGCGGGGATCCACACCCCGATGAGCGTGCCGAACATCGTCGCCACGCCGCCGAACAGGCTGGTCCCGCCGAGCGCCACCGCCGTGATCGCCTGCAGGTTGTCGGTGGTGTGCCCGCCGACGGAGGTGGTGGTGAAGTACGCCAGGGACAGGAACCCGGCGAACCCGTTGGCCAGGCCGCCGAGCACGTACACCTTCACCAGGTGGCGCTGAACGCGCAGCCCGACCCGCCGGGCGGCTTCCTCGTTGGACCCGATGGCCAGGGTGTGGCGCCCGAAGACCGACAGGTGCAGGCCGACCACGCCGAGGACGAAGACGACGACGGCGATCAGGATGAGGTTGGTGACCCCGGGGATGACGTGAGCATTGGCCACCGGCTCCAGGGCGTAGCTGGCCACGTTCACGCCATGGCGGATGATCAGCGCCACGCCCAGTCCGGCGCCCAGCGTGCCGAGCGTGGCGATCATCGCCGGCACCCGCAGATAGGCGACGATGACCCCGTTCAGCAGGCCGATCAGGAGCCCGGCCAGCAACGCTGCCCCGAGGGCGGCGAGGATGTAGCCGGCATTGGTGTCGCGGGCCGAGACGTCGATGGCCTTGCCGGGGACACCGTTGGTGGTCACCGAGATGTGCCGCAGTGCTTCGGCGGCGAAGACCTCCCCGAGGATGATCCCGCTGGGGATCGACAGGTCGATGCCGCGTGCGGCGATGACGAAGGTCGTCCCCACGCTGACCACGGTGAGGATGGCCACGTTCTGCGCCAGGCGGGTGAGGTTGTCGCCGGTGTTGAACTTGCCCGGTGCCTTGATCGAGAAGAAGACCATCAGGGCCAGCAGGAACCCGAAGGTGGCCAGCACCGGCGCGCTGCGCAGCCGGCGCAGCAGTTGCTGCCACGTGTCGGTCTCGATGCCCTGCATCTGCGGCTCGTCAGAGCGGCTCACGGCTGGACCCCCTCGTCGAGCTGGTCGGCCCGGCCGGCGGCGCCGGGATCACTGGTGTCGTTGGCGAAGGCGCCGGAGATGGCGTCGATGAGCAGGTCGAGGTCGGCCTCGCCGCGGCGGAAGCGGGCGACGCGAACGCCGAGGCGCATCACCTCGATGCGGTCGGCGACCTCGATCACCTGGGGCAGGTTGTGGGAGATGAAGATCACGGCCAGCCCCTGGTCGCGCACGGTGTGGATCAGCTCCAGCACCTTGGCGGTCTGGATCACGCCGAGTGCCGCGGTGGGTTCGTCCATCATGATCACGTGGCGGGCCCACATGGCCGCCCGGGCGATGGCCACCGACTGGCGCTGGCCACCGGAGAACGACGCCACGGGAACGCGCAGGTCCTGGACCAGACCGACCCCGAGCTTGGCGAACTGCGACGCGGTGCGCCGGCGCATCTCCCGCTGGTCGCGCAGGATCCGCAGCATCCGCAGCTCGCGGCCGAGGAACACGTTGGAGGCCGCGTCGAGATCGGGGGCCAGCGCCAGATCCTGGAACACCGTCTCGATCCCGAGCGCCGAGGCGACCTGCGGCGAGGTGATCTTGACCTCCCGCCCGTCGACCAGGATCTGGCCGCCGTCGGGGTCGTACACCCCGGCCATCGCCTTCACCAGGGTCGACTTGCCGGCGCCGTTGTCGCCGACCAGGGCGGTCACCTCGCCCGGATTGGCCTGGAACGAACACCCGCGCAGCGCCTGGACCGTGCCGAACGACTTGGTCAGCCGGACCGTCTCGATGGCCGGCAGCGTCGCTCGGGCCCCCGCCGGCGACGCCGTGGTGATGGTCGACTCGCTCATCGGTTCCCCCTCGTCATCCGCGGACCTCCTGCCACGTCCGGCCGTGATCGGCCAGGACCTCGATCAGCCCGGTCAGCCGCTGGCGGGCGACCGAGCCCAGCCAGGCGCGCCGCTGCGAGCGATCCATCCCGACGGCCTCGCCCCAGATCGCCCGGCCGGCGATGAACCCGACCGCGCCATGGTCGAGCGCGACGCGTGTCCGCTCGACGAATTGGTCGTAGGTCACCCCGGCGGACAGCAGCGCCCACGGGACCGTACCGAGCTGGTCGGTGACCGCCTGGCAGCCGGCGGCACCACCCGGCCACTCGATCTTCAGCAGATCCATGCCGAGTGCGGCCATGCGCACCGCCGAGCGGACCACCATCGCCTCCTTGTCCGCCTGGCTCGGCGAGGTCCGGGGCGCGACAGCGATCAACGGCTCGATCACGCCCGGCACACCCGCCGCAGCGCAATCGCGGACGATCTGGCCGACCACGTCGAGGGAAATGGCCGACAGGTCGAGACTGCCATCGGTCGGCGTCGGCCGGTCGGGGTTCCACTGGACCAGGAACTTGAGGGCGTCACAGCCGTGCTCGCGAACCCAGCCGGCGTCCTTCCCGGGCTCAGCGACGGTGTGGTGCTCGCCGTCGATCTTGCGCTTGTCGGCCGGTTCGGCGGCCAGCAGGACACCCACCCCGTCCGCCAGGACGCCGGCCTGGCGAACCGGCTCGACCCCGAGCTCGAGGTCGAGCAGCACCCCGGACGCCGCCGGCGAGAGCATCTCGACCACGTCGACCTTGAACTCGGACAGGTCGGTGGTGGTGGACGGGCGTCCGACCTCGGTCAGCATCCGCCGCAGGGTGCCGCGCTGGTCCATGGCCAGGACGGCCAGCTTGCCGTGGCGATCAGCGATGGGGGCGAGCGAGGTCATCGGGCCAGGTCTCCTTCGGGTTGGAGGGTGCGCGGCCAGGGCGGGCCGGTGATCGATTCGGGGGACGGGAGCAGGCCGGCGGCGAACCCGGCGAGGTATGCCGCGCCCACCGCCCCACCCTCGTCGACGAACGCGCTGACCAGGCCGCCGAGCTGGCGCTGCTTGGCGTCGTGGACGGTTCGGTCGTGCAGCCAGCCGCCGGCGGCCAGCACCCGTTCGTGGCGGCCCAGCCGGCGTTCCATCGCCTCGAGCATCGGTTCGGCGCTGGCGATGATCCGCTCCACGCCCGCCCGCCAGCGCGGGTCGTCGGCCAGTGCTCGCCGAGCGGCGCGGTCGACGGCGCCGAGCGAGCTGGCCAGCTGTTCGAGTTCCATGCCGGTGTGCAGCCCGCCGATCACACATCGGTACCCGGGCACCACGGTGGGCCCGACACCGAACCCGGCACCCACCAGGTCGGCCACGTCGGCGCGGCTGAGCGGGGCCGACGTCATCCGGATGATCGCCTCGGCCGTGCCGAGCGAGTTGAACAGGGTCTCCTGGCCCGTTGCACCGGCGGCCAGGGCGGCGGTCTGGTGGTCGTGCCCGCCGACGGTCAGGACGGCGCCGGCCAGGTGGGCGATGCCCGGGCAAGGCGTGCTCGTGGCGACCGTGCCGCAGTGGGTCCCGGCGCGCTGGGGTGCGCCCAGGAGGTCGGCGCCCAACAGCTCGACGGCGCCGGGCCACGACGTGGTGGTCAGGCAGTCGAGCATGCCGGTGCGGCTGGCCAGCGACCACTCGCTGCCCGGCTCGCCCCCCAGCAGGCGCACTGCCCACTCCGGCAACGAGTAGAAGCGGGTCGCCGCGGCGCTGGCCGGATAGTCGGCGCGCATCTGCAGGATCTTGCCGATCGAGGCCACGCCGGTGAGCTCGAGCCCGGTGGCCCGACGGAAGGCGTCGGCCCCCGGTCCGGCGGCGATGGCGTCGAGATCGGCGCGCTCGTTGTGCCAGGCGCGGATCGGGGCCAGTGCCCGGCCGTCGGCCGCGGCCAGCACGCCTGCCTCACCCATGCCCGTCACCCCGATGCCGCCCACCCCGTCGATGCCGGCGGTGGCGTCGGCCACCACTCGCCCGATCACCACGGTCAGGTCGTCGACGTCCATCTCGGTGCCGGAGCGCGGGTGGCGGTGCCACGGGGTCGGGGCGTCGGCGCTGGCGACGACCGACCCGTCGACGGTGTAGACGACCGCCTTGACCCGGGTGGTGCCGAGGTCGATGCCGACGAGGTGGCTCATCGGGCCACCCCTGCGGCGTTGGCCTCGGCGGATCTCGCCGGCGACGTGACCGCGGCCAGCTCGGCGGCGGACTCGGCGGGTGTCGGCGCCCGGTAGACGTCGTCGGCGGCGATGACGATGGGTGGCAGCAGCACCGACCGCGGCCGCCGGGTGGTCGCCGGGTCGGCGTCGAGCTGTTCCATGGCCAGGGCCGCACCGATGTGCCCGAGGCGGTGTGGACCGGACGCGACGACGAGCCGCGGGCGGACCGACAGCAGATCGGTGTCGACCACCTCGTCGAACATGACCACGTCGAGCACCACGCCGGTGCGCTGCATGGCCCGGACCAGTCCGCGGCTCGGCACGTGTTGGGCGGAGAAGAAGGCGGTCGGCGGATCGGGACGAGCGAGGGCGGCGCGCACGAAGCGCTCCGCTTCGGCGTCGTCGCGGCAGTCGAAGTGGACGATGGCCGGGTCGTAGTCCAGCCCGGCGGCCGCCAGGCCGTGGCGGTAGCCGAGGTGGCGTTGTTCGAGGGTCCACAGCCGGGCGTCGTTGCCCAACCCGCCGATGCGCCGGTGGCCCAGCTCGACCAGGCACTGCATCGCCGCGGTCGCCCCGGCGACGTTGTCGACCAGCACGGTGTCGACCGCCGGAGATCTCATCGGTCGGTCGAGGCTGATCACCACCAGGCCGTGGTCGATCTCCTGCAGCAGGTAGTGGTCCTCGCCGGGCGCGGGGATGACGATCAGGGCGTCGACCCGCCGTTCGACCAGGCCGCGGACGATGCGGCGCTGCACGTCGGCGTCGTCGTTGTGGCTGGCGGTCATCAGGTGCAGGCCGCGCGGCGCGACGACGGCTTCGACGGCGCCGACCACGGCGGCGATGAACGGGTCGGACACGTTGGGGATGACCAATCCGACCGCCGCGCTCGGGCCTCCGGCCGCCAGTGCCCGGGCCAGGTGGTTGGGGCGGAACCCGAGGACCTTGGCCGACTCGCGGACTCGGGCGGCGGTGGCCGGAGCCACGCCGTACTCGTCGTTCAGGGCGCGTGACGCGGTCTTCAGACTGACCCCGGCGTGTTGGGCGACGCGCCCCAGCGTCGGTCGATCGCTCACGCGCCACCCGGCGTCGGGGCGAGGAAGCCGGCCAGCAGCTGGCGATCGGGCACGCCGGCCACCCCGGTGGCCACGGAGGCCGCGCCGGTGGCGACGGCCACGCGGGTGGCCGCGTGGAGGTCGGCGCCACGAGCCAGGGCGCTGGCCAGCCCGCCGACGAAGGCGTCGCCGGCGCCGATCGGGTTGACCTCGGTGACCACGGGGGAGGGGAGCCAGAAGGCGGTGGTGGCGGTCGCCGCCGCCACACCGTGGCGCCCGGCGGTGACCAGCGCGGCTCGGGCGCCGCTGGCCACCAGGGCTGCGGCTGCCTCGGTTGCCGTGGCCCGGGGGTTGCCGGAGTCCGGTTCCACCGACTCGGGGTGGCCGGCGGCG
Organism: Actinomycetes bacterium; assembly: GCA_029782355.1. Classification (GTDB taxonomy): domain Bacteria; phylum Actinomycetota; class Acidimicrobiia; order Acidimicrobiales; family Ilumatobacteraceae; genus JAKOUY01. The sequence continues at coordinate 476,888 of JAKOUY010000011.1, read as the reverse complement.
CGACCCAAGACTCCCAGGGCCTCGGACAGGTTCGGGGTGACGATGTCCGGCTCGGCGGGCAGCGCCGCGGCCAGATCGTGGCGGGCGGCGTCGAGGACGACGCGCAAGCCCGCCCGGTGGCCGAGCTCGACGATGTCGGCGTACAGATCGGCGGCGTGCTCGCCGGGCGGCAGGCTGCCGCTGGCGACCAGGACGCCGTCGGCGGCCGCGTCACTCGTCGCCGCCCGAGCGACGGCGTCGAGCAGGTCCCGGCGGTCCTCTGCCGACAGGATCGGGCCGGGCTCGTTGAGCACGGTCGTGCGCAGGTCGTCCTCGAGGATGACGATCGCACTCCGGATCTCGCCCGAGGTGGGCACCCGGCTGAGGTGCAGGCCTTCGGCCTCCAGCAGGTCACCGGCCACGGCGCCGAGCCGACCGGGGAGGTTGGCGACCAGCAGCGGGTCGATCCCGTGGGCCTGGGCCGCACGGCACACGTTCACCGCCTTGCCACCGGCCGAGGCGACCGCCGACGTCGGTCGCTGCACCGCGCCGGGGATCAGCCGCGCCAGGTGCAGGGTCCGGTCGATGGTCAGGTTGCAACCGACGACCAGCACGCCGCCCCCTCCTTCCGCAACGGTCGGCACCGGACTGACAGCGCTGTCAGTGGTGTGATGGGCGTCACGGTAGGACACCTCGACAGCGCTGTCAAGCCCTGGCGCCGGGCTCGACCGGGTCGGTGCGGGCCACGCCGGGAGAGGTGTGGGCGGTCAGGATCCGAGCGGCAGGCGGGCGACGACCTCGCCGTCCCACCGCTCACCGGTGGGCACGAAGCCGCGGGCCAGGTAGAACGCCGCCGGCGAGCCCGGTCCCTCGCGCCACGAGACCAGCAGCGAGTCGGCCCCGAGGTCGCCGACGTGGCCGATGACCTGCTCGACCACGGACGCGCCAATGCCCCGGCGCTGGTGGAGGCGATCGACGAGCAGCCGCCACAGGATCGGCTCCGGCCAGCCCGGGGCGACCTCACTGACCATCACGAACCCGGCGGGAATGCCGTCGGCGCGCACCCCGCGCAGCCAGGGCACGGCGGCGTGACCGTCGTGCACCACCGGGAAGAGCGCGTCGCGATAGGAGCCGAGCACCGGGCTGACGAAGCGGGTCTGGCTGTGATGGGTCTCCAGCGAACCGAACACTGCGGCCGTTTCCGGGCCGATCGGTTCAAGGGTGACCGCACCGGGGTGACGGCGCGGCCGCGACCGCCAGGCGGCATGCTCCTCGGCCGTCGCCGAGTAGCTGAGGTTGTCGCTCCACGCCCCGCGCCACCAGAAGGAGCGTCGCGCCAGGGCCTCGACTCGAAGCCCGACGGCTTCCAGGACCCGCTGCGACGCCACGTTCTCCGGGTCGAGCTCCCCGTACAGCCGGCAGATCCCGACCTGCTCGAACAGGTGGGCGGCAACGGCGCCAACGGCCTCGCTGGCGTAGCCGTGGCCCCAGCGGGCCGGGCGCAGGTTGTAGCCGATCTCGGCGGGTCCGCCAGCGGCATGGAGATGGACGGGGATGTCGCCGATGAGTTCGCCGTCGAGTTCGATCCCGAGCGTGGTCCAGTCCCCGACGATGATCTCGTCGGTCTCGGCCTGGTCGGCCAGGTGTCGCTCCGCCGTCTCCAGCGTGAACGGCAGCTCCCACAGCTGGTGGCGGGCGACGAGCGGATCGTCGCGGATCGAGCGGTAGGCCTCGGCGTCCGCCGGGCGCAGCATTCGGACGACCAGCCGCTCGGTCCGCAGGGGAAGCTCGGCCATCCGCCCACCCTAGATCCACCTGCGGCACCCGGTCACGAACGGGTGTTCGGTCCGCTACACTGGTCCGGTGAGCGTTCCTGCGGTGCGTGACCAGGTGTTCCGGGTGGTGTCCGAGTTCCAGCCGGCCGGGGACCAGCCGGCGGCGATCGCCCAGCTGGCCGAGGGGATCCGCCGCGGGGACCGCTTCCAGACGCTGCTCGGGATCACCGGCTCGGGCAAGTCGGCCACGGTGGCCTGGACCATCCAGGAGGTCCAGCGGCCGACGCTGATCCTCGCCCCGAACAAGTCGCTGGCCGCCCAGCTGGCCCAGGAGATGCGCGAGTTCTTCCCGAACAACCGGGTCGAGTACTTCGTCAGCTACTACGACTACTACCAACCCGAGGCGTACATCGCCAGCAGCGACACGTACATCGAAAAGGACTCCTCGATCAACGACGAGATCGACCGCCTGCGCCACAGCGCGACGGCGGCGTTGCTCACCCGGCGGGACACCATCGTGGTCGCCAGCGTCTCGTGCATCTACGGCATGGGCGATCCGGCGGAGTACCGCGGCCAGCTGCTCGAGCTGCACACCGGGGTCGACTACGACATGCGCAGCATCCTGCGCCGGCTGGTGGACCTGCAGTTCGACCGCAACGACCTGACCCTCGGGCGCGGCAAGTTCCGGGTGCGTGGCGACACCATCGAGGTCCACCCGAGCTACGAGGAGTCGGTCGTCCGCATCGAGATGTTCGGTGACACCGTCGAGCGGATCACCACCATCGATCCGCTCACCGGCGAGACCCTCGCCGAGCACACCGAGATCGTCGTCTTCCCGGCCACCCACTACGTGGCCGGCGACGAGCGGATGCGCCGGGCGGTGCTGGGCATCGAGGCCGAACTGCAGGAGCGGTTGGCCTGGTTCGAGGAGAACGGCAAGCTGCTCGAGGCCCAACGCCTGCGGATGCGCACGCAGTACGACCTGGAGATGATCCAGGAGGTCGGCTACTGCAACGGCATCGAGAACTACTCGATGCACATCGACGGGCGGACCTATGGCGAGCCGCCGTTCACCCTGCTCGACTACTTCCCGAACGACTTCCTCCTGGTGGTCGACGAGAGCCATGTGGCCGTGCCGCAGCTGCACGGCCAGTACCTCGGCGACCTGAGCCGCAAGGATCAGTTGGTCGAGCACGGCTTCCGCCTGCCCAGCGCCCGGGACAACCGCCCGTTGCGCTTCGAGGAGGTGCTCGAGCGGATCAACCAGGCGGTGTTCCTGTCGGCCACGCCGGCCGATTGGGAGGTCCAGCACTCGACCCAGGTCGTCGAGCAGATCGTCCGGCCCACCGGCCTGGTCGATCCGGAGGTGATCGTCAAGCCGACCAAGGGCCAGATCGACGACCTGATCGAGATGGTCAACCAGCGCATCGCCAAGGGCGACCGCATCCTGGTCACCACGCTGACCAAGAAGATGGCCGAGGACCTCACCGACTACCTGTTGGAGCAGGGGCTTCGGGTCCGCTACCTGCACAGCAACATCGACACCATCCAGCGGATCGAGATCCTCCGCGCCCTGCGCCTCGGCGAGTTCGACGTCCTGGTGGGCATCAACCTGCTGCGCGAGGGTCTCGACCTCCCCGAGGTCTCGCTGGTGTCGATCCTCGACGCCGACAAGGAGGGTTTCCTGCGCAGCGAGACGTCGCTGATCCAGATGATCGGCCGGGCGGCGCGCAACGTCGACGGCCAGGTGGTCATGTACGCCGACACGATCACGCCGTCGATGCAGCGGGCCATCGACACCACCCAGCAGCGCCGCCAGCGCCAGCTGGCCTACAACGCCGAGCACGGGATCAACCCGCAGACCATCCGCAAGGCGGTCGGCGACATCCTCTCCCTGCTGCGCCCGGACGACACCGCCCCGGTGCCCGGCAAGGACCGCCGCCGCCAGCGCGAGCGCGACAAGGTCCAGCGCGAGCTGAAGACCATGCCGCAGCAGGAGCTGGCCCGGTTGATCCAGACCCTCGAGGAAGAGATGCACGAGGCTGCCGCCGAGCTGAAGTTCGAGTACGCCGCCCGGTTGCGTGACGAAGTCAACGAGCTGCGCCGCGAGTTGCGCGACGCCGGCTGATCGGTAGGTTCGGAGCCCATGCCCCCCAAGGCCGTCAAGGCCCCCAAGGCCCCCACGGCCGCCCGATCGAAGTCGGTCGAGCCGATCATCACCGTGCGCGGGGCGCGCGAGCACAACCTGAAGAACATCAGCGTCGACCTGCCGCGCGACAAGATGATCGTGTTCACCGGGCTGTCCGGGTCGGGCAAGTCCAGCCTGGCCTTCGACACGATCTATGCCGAGGGGCAGCGTCGCTACGTCGAGTCGCTGTCGGCCTACGCCCGCCAGTTCCTGGGCCAGATGGACAAGCCGGACGTCGACGTGATCGAGGGTCTCTCCCCGGCCATCTCCATCGACCAGAAGTCGGCCAGCCGCAACCCGCGCTCCACGGTCGGCACGATCACCGAGGTCTACGACTACCTCCGCCTGCTGTACGCCCGGATCGGCCAGCAGCACTGTCCGAACGACGGCACCCGGCTGGCCCGCCAGACCCCGCAGCAGATCGTCGACCGGATCCTCACCCTGCCCGACGGGACTCGCTTCCAGGTGCTCTCGCCGGTGGTCCGCGGCCGCAAGGGCGAGTACTCGACGCTGCTGTCGGACCTTGCCGGCCAGGGCTACGTGCGCGCCCGGGTGGACGGCGAGGTCGTCGACATCGTCGAGTTCCTGAAGCGCGACGAGAAGCTGGCTCGCTACGAGCAGCACAAGATCGAGATCATCGTCGACCGCCTGGTTCGGCGCGATGGCATCGAGCGCCGGCTCACCGATTCGCTGGAGACCGCGCTCCGCCTGGCCGACGGCGTGGCCGAGGTCGAGCTGGTCGGCCGGGAGGGCGAGGACAGCGAGACGCTGACGTTCAGCCAGCACCTGGCCTGCCCCGCCTGCGGCACCAGCTACGAGGAACCGGCGCCGCGCAACTTCTCGTTCAACTCCCCCTACGGCGCGTGCGAGGCCTGTGACGGGTTGGGCACCACGTTCGAGGTCGACCCGGAACTGGTCATCCCCGATCCCGACCTGTCGATCGAGGCCGGCGCCATCGCCCCGTGGCGCAGTTCGCACACCCAGTACTTCGCCCGGATGCTGGAGGCGGTGGCTGCGACGTACGGCTTCGACCTGTCCACGCCGTTCGCCAAGCTGACCGCCAAGCAGCAGAAGGTCGTCCTCCACGGGGTCACCGGCAACGTCACCGTCAAGTACCGCAATCGCTACGGGCGGACCCGCGAGTACTCGACCGCCTACGAGGGGGTCATCCCCTGGCTCAACCGCCGCCGGGCCGGCGCCGAGAGCGACTGGTCGCGCGAGCAGTACGAGGGCTACATGCGCGAGGTGCCCTGCAGCGCGTGCGGCGGGGCGCGGCTGAAGCCGGCCACGCTGGCGGTGACCATCAACGACAAGCACATCGCCGAGGTGTGCGACATGGCCATCGCCGACTCCGCCGCGTTCCTGGCCGCGCTGGAGCTCAGCGAGCGGGACCGGCTGATCGCCGAGCGGGTCACCAAGGAGATCAACGCCCGGCTGGGCTTCCTGCTCGATGTCGGCCTGGACTACCTGACGTTGTCCCGCTCGGCCGGCACGCTGGCGGGCGGCGAGGCCCAGCGGATCCGCCTGGCCAGCCAGATCGGCAGTGGACTGGTGGGCACCCTCTACGTGCTCGACGAGCCGTCGATCGGGCTCCACCAGCGCGACAACCGCCGGCTGATCGACACCCTGCTCCGACTGCGTGACCTGGGCAACACCGTGCTGGTGGTCGAGCACGACGAGGACACCATCCGCGAGAGCGACTGGATCGTCGACATCGGTCCCGGCGCCGGCGAGCACGGGGGCGCGGTGGTCTACAGCGGTCCGGTGCCAGGGATCCTGAAGGCCAAGGAGTCGGTCACGGGGCAGTACCTGGCCGGCAAGAAGTCGATCCCGGTCCCCGCCCAGCGTCGCTCGCCGGGGTTGGAGTGGTTGGAGATCCAGGGCGCCCGGGAGCACAACCTGGCCGACATCGACGTGCGCATCCCGCTCGGGTGCTTCGTCGCCGTCACCGGGGTCAGCGGCAGCGGCAAGAGCACGCTGGTGCGCGACATCCTCCTGCCGGTCCTCATGCAACGGATCTACAAGTCGAAGGACGCCGCCGGCAAGCACAAGCGGATCACCGGCATCGAGCTGCTCGACAAGGTCATCGACATGGACCAGTCGCCCATCGGGCGCACGCCACGAAGCAACCCGGCCACCTACACCGGCGTGTTCGACAACGTTCGCAAGCTGTTCGCCACCACCGCCGAGTCCAAGGTGCGCGGCTACCTGCCCGGCCGGTTCAGCTTCAACGTCGCCGGCGGGCGCTGCGAGGCCTGCGCCGGGGACGGCACGATCAAGATCGAGATGCACTTCCTCCCGGACGTGTACGTGCCGTGCGAGGTGTGCAAGGGGGCTCGCTACAACCGGGACACCCTGGACATCGAGTTCAAGGGCAAGAACATCGCCGAGGTGCTGGACATGCCGGTGGCCGAGGCGGTGTCGTTCTTCGCCAACCAGCCGGCCATCGGGCGGTACATGCAGACCCTGATGGATGTCGGGCTGGGGTACGTGCGGCTCGGTCAACCGGCGCCCACCCTGTCGGGCGGTGAGGCCCAGCGGGTCAAGCTGGCCACCGAGCTGGCCAAGCGCAGCACCGGGCACACCATCTACCTGCTCGACGAGCCGACCACGGGCCTGCACTTCGACGACGTCCGCCGGCTGCTCACGGTCCTCTCCCGCCTGGTCGACCAGGGCAACACCGTGCTGGTCATCGAGCACAACCTCGACGTGATCAAGACCGCCGACTGGCTGATCGACCTCGGCCCGGAGGGTGGCAGCGGGGGCGGCCGGATCGTGGCCGAAGGCAGCCCCGAGCATGTGGCCACCGTGCCGGGCAGTCACACCGGCCGGTTCCTCGAGCCGCTGCTGCGCTGAGGGACCGGGTTGGTCGTCTCCGCCAAATTTGTCGCTTTCGAACCCGATGACGAGTAAACCCGAGCCAGCAGACTCGGGCTACTGCATGGCCGGTCGCTTGGACACGGCAGTGCCGGTGTCCTTGTCGACGTACTCCTCCACGACTACAGCTCCGAGGGTTTCGGCTCGGCGGAGGCAGGCGTCTCGTTGGGTGGGGAGGGAGTAGCCCTCGGGGTTTCGGGACCGCCGCGTGATCTGGTGACAGGTGGGTTGGGTTGGGCCGCCTTGGTGGTGGCGGGGTTGATGATGGTCTCGTACTCGATCGGGGTCAACCGGCCGAGGGCGGGTTGGTGGCGGCGGCGGTGGTAGGTGCGTTCGATCCAGGAGACGATCGCGATGCGCAGGTCTTCGCGGGTGCGCCAGCGTTGCCGATTGAGCACGTTCTTCTGCAAGAGCGCGAAGAACGACTCCATCGCAGCGTTGTCGCCGGCGGAACCGACTTGGCCCATCGAGCCAACCATGCCGTGACGGGTCAACGAACGCTGGAGCTTTCGTGAACGAAATTGCGAGCCCCTGGAGCACAGCCTCCCGTCGGGGGCGGCCGAGCTCGTGTCGATGTTGGGGCCCGAGTGTCGACTGGCCATCCAGAACGAACTGCTCACCGCCCAGCTCCGCACCCGCGTGAACGAACTGGCCGAATCGCGAGCGCGGGTCGTGCTCGCCGCCGACTCGGAGCGGCATCGTCTCGAACGAGATCTCCACGACGGGGCCCAGCAGCGAGTCCTCGCTCTGGCCATGGAGCTGCGACGTGCCCGACGTCATGCCCAGCAGGCGAGCAGGGTCGGGGTTGCAGAGCGCTGTCGGGAGCTCGGCGAGGTTGCCGCAGGGCTGCTCGAGCGCCTGCGCGAGATCTCCGAGGGTCTGTACCCGGTCCTGCTCGACGTCAGCGGGCTCGGGCCGGCGCTCGGCGCGCTGAATGCACGCCGGACGGTGCCCCGAGACGTGCAGGTTGATGGCACGACACGGCCCGGGCGTGACGTCGAGCGGGCCGCGTATGCCGTGCTGGCCGACTCGATGCCAGAGCGCCCCGGCCGCACGGCCGTCGAGCTCGGCGACGATGCCGTGGTGCTCCGGTTCATCGGTTCGGACGGGCCCTCGGAGACGTCAGCCGACCGAATCTACGCTGCCGGTGGGACGGTTCGAGTGGTCTCCGGAGGGTGGGAAGCCGAGCTGCCATGCGGGTCGTGATCGCCGAGGACGCCGTGCTGACCCGCCGCGGCATCGCCGCGGTCCTCGAGGATGCCGGGCACGAGGTCGTCGGGGAGGTCGGTGACGCTCGACAGGTGCCGGCCGTGGTTGCCGGGACCGACCCGGACCTGGTGGTGCTGGACATCCGCCTGCCGCCCACCTTCACCGACGAAGGACTCGTTCTCGCCGCTGAACTCCGCCAGCGGCATCCCTCGACCGCGGTGCTCGTCCTGTCGCAGTACGTCGAGTTGGCCTACGCCCTGCGGTTGCTCGGCGAGCACCCGCATCGCTGCGGCTACCTGCTGAAGGACCGGATCGTCGACGACACCCAACTCGTGGAGGCAATCGGACGCCTCCACCGGGGCGAATGCGTCGTCGACCCGGCAATCGTCCAGCGGGTCGTCAGTCGGCGCCGGCATTCCGGTCCCCTCGACACGCTGACGGCGCGTGAGACGGACGTCCTCAAGCTGCTCGCCGAGGGCCGATCCAATGCAGCCATCGCGGCATTGCTGCAGATCGCCGTGCGAACGGTGGAGACGCACACGGCGCAGGTCTTCGTCAAGCTCAACATCGACGAGGATCCCCACTCGAACCGTCGGGTCCTGGCGGTGTTGGCGTACCTCCGCTGGCTGGCCGACTCCGCGGGCGAGCAATGAACGGGTGCGGTCCGACGAGAAACCGCCGGGCCGCTGTCTGCGGATCGTCCAACGATGCCTGCAGCGTGCCGGCCAGCTGCCGCCACGACCCGAGCGGGTCGGTGTCCGCCGATGGTCCGACGCCGACGTCGCCCTCAGCGATCGCGCAGGCGCTTGCTCAACTCGTTGAGCTGGTGCTTCTCGGCGCGGGTCAGCGAGTCCATGCCGGTGGAGCTGATCTTGTCGAGGAGGCGGTCCAGGGCAGCCTGGTCGGCGAGGCGGTCGTCCAGGCTGCGGGTGGCGGTGGCCGGCCGGGGCGAGCCGGTCCACGGTCCGTTGACCACGGTGTGCCGGCGCCTCGCCGTTAGCGGGCCGAGCTCAGCGAGGAGGCCGAAGCGGCGGGCCCCGAGGACGCCGACGACGATGACCAGCAGCTCCAGGATCAGCATGCCGAAGGCTCGGTCGGCCAGCAGGCGGAGCACGTCGAGGCCGACGATCACGGCGGCGATCACCCACAGGGGGATGTTGAAGAAGAACGATGCGCCGGGGTGCTCGAGGGCGTAGATCACCACCAGTCCGATGCCCAGCGTCCCCAGCCCGCTGGCCGCGGCGGTGTCCGAGGTGCTCTGGAACACGGTGACCAGCACCGCCGGCACTACGGTCATCGCCGCCAGCAGGACGGCGAAGCGGCGCTTGCCGATCTCGTCCTCGATCCGGTGGCCGACGAACCAGAACACCACGAAGGTCAGCAGGACGAAGAGGTCGTCGGGCGGGTTGAACACGGGCCAGGTGACGACCCGCCAGAAGTCGCCGTCGCGGACGAACGGCCCGAAGAAGGCCAGTTTGAACGCCGTGGCCTTGTCGGCGGCGTACAGGAACATCGACGCCACCCCGAGGATCACCAGGATCGCGGTGGTGGTCAGGTCGAGGCGCCCGATGCGCAGCCAGCCGTCGCGCTGGGGACGCTCCGGCAGCGAGAACTGGTATCTCCCGGGCACCCCAGCACCCTACCCTGGGGTCGATGGTCGACCGCCCGCCCGCCGGCACCATCCCGGACGCCCCCGGGTCGTACCAGTTCAAGGACGCCCAGGGCCGGGTGATCTACGTCGGCAAGGCCTCCAGCCTGCGCCAGCGTCTCTCCAACTACTTCCAATCGCCGCGCAACCTGCACCCGCGCACCGCCCAGATGGTGGCCACGGCGGCCACCGTGGAGTGGATCGAGGTGCGCAACGAGGTCGAAGCGCTGATGCTGGAGTACAGCCTGATCAAGCAGCACCGGCCGCGCTTCAACATCCGCCTGCGTGACGACAAGAGCTATCCGTTCCTGGCCGTCACCGTCGACGAGCAGTTTCCACGGGCCATGGTGATGCGCGGCCGCAAGCGCAAGGGCACGCGCTACTTCGGTCCGTACGCCCACGCCTACGCCATCCGCGACACCCTCGACCTGCTGCTGCGCAGCTTCCCGATCCGGACCTGCAGCCCGGCGAAGTTCAACCAGCACCACCGCCTGGGTCGGCCATGCCTGCTGTTCCACATCGAGAAGTGCTCCGGGCCGTGCGTCGGCGAGATCGAGGAGATGCCGTATCGCCAGCTCGTGGTCGAGCTGTGCGAGTTCCTCGACGGCCGGACCGACGAGATCGTCGACCGGCTGACCCGGGAGATGCGCGGCGCCGCGGCCGAGCTGGCCTACGAGCGCGCCGCCCGGTTGCGCGACCGGCTGACCGCGGTGCAGAGGGCGATCGAGAAGCAGCAGATGGTCGCCGAGCGCAACGAGGACGTCGACGTCGTTGGGGTGGCCGAGGACGAGCTCGAGGCGGCGGTGCAGGTGTTCTACGTGCGCCACGGGCGGGTGGTGGGCCGCAAGGGGTTCGTCGTCGACAAGGTCGAGCCGCTGTCGCCCGGGCAGCTCTCCGAGCGGATCCTCGAGGAGCTGTACGGCGACGAGCCGCCACTCGGCGTGCCCAAGCAGGTGCTGGTCCCGGCTCTCGGCGAGGACACGTCGACCTACGAGGAGTGGCTCGGTCACCTGCGCGGCTCACGCGTGCAGATCCGGGTGCCCCAGCGCGGCGACAAGCGGGCCCTGCACGAGACGGTGACGCGCAACGCCAACGAGGAGTTCCTGCGCCACCGGCTGCGCCGGGCCGGTGACCACAACGCCCGCAGCCGGGCGATGACCGAGCTGCAGGACCTGCTCCAGCTCCCCGAGGCCCCGTTGCGCATCGAGTGCTACGACATGGCCCACCTGCAGGGCACCGACTACGTCGGCTCGATGGTGGTCATGGAGGACGGGCTGCCGAACAAGCGCGAGTACCGCCGCTTCAAGATCCGCGACGTGCCCGGCAACGACGACTTCGCCGCCATGGAGGAGGTCCTGACGCGTCGGCTGAGCGCGTACCTGCAGGAGCGCGACCAACCGTTGGACGAGGACCTGGCCGACGGCGCGCCGCGCCGGCCGCGCAAGTTCGCCTACCCCCCGCAGCTGCTCCTGGTCGACGGCGGCAAGGGCCAGTTGGGCGTCGCCGAGCGAGTGGTCCACCGCCTCGGGCTGGCCGACGAGATCCCCATCGCCTCACTGGCCAAACGCTTCGAGGAGATCTACGTCCCTGGCCGCGGCGAACCGGTGGAGATCCCGCGGGGGAGCGAGGCGCTGTTCATGCTGCAGCGGATCCGCGACGAGGCCCACCGCTTCGCCAACACCTTCCACCGGGAGGTGCGCGGCAAGCGGATGACCACCAGCGCCCTCGACGGGATTCCCGGCCTGGGGGAGGCCCGCCGCAAGAAGCTGGTCCAGGCGATGGGTGGGGTCAACGCGGTCAAGCGCGCCGATCTCGCCGACCTCCGGGCACTCAGCTTCCTGCCCGACGCCGTGGCCGAGGCGGTCTACGCCACGTTCCACCCGTAGGCTCGCCGGCCATGGATCTGTGGGAGTCCCACGCCGACTGGTGGATCGAGGGCTTCACCGAGGGCGCCGACGCCGAGTACGAGGAGCAGATCCTGCCGCTGGCCGCCGCCGAGTTGGCCGGGGCCCGACGGGTGCTCGACGTCGGCTGCGGCGATGGGCAGGTCAGTCGGCTGGTGTCGACGGGCGGGTGCCCGCTCGTGGTCGGCGTCGATCCGACGTGGAACCAGATCCGTGTCGCCGCCCAGCGTGGCGGGGCGGCCTTCGCCCGCGCCGGTGCGGCGTCGCTGCCGTTCGCCGCGGCCAGCTTCGACGCCGTGGTGGCCTGCCTGGTCTTCGAGCACATCCGCGAGGTCGACGCCGCCATCGCCGAGGTCGCCCGGGTGCTGCAGCCGGGCGGACGGTTCTGCTTCTTCCTCAACCACCCGCTCCTGCAGACCCCGAACAGCGGTTGGATCGACGACCAAGTGCTCGACCCGCCCGAGCAGTACTGGCGGATCGGGCCGTACCTGGTCGAGGACGAGACCATCGAGGAGGTCGAGAAGGGAGTGTTCATCCCGTTCATCCACCGCCCGCTCAGCCGCTATCTGAACGCGCTGGCGGCCAACGGGCTGTACCTGGACCGGATGGAGGAGCCGGCGCCGCCCCCGGGGTTCCTGGCCCGCGCCGAGGAGTACGCGGCGGCGGCGACCATCCCCCGGCTGCTGTATCTGCGGACGGTCAAGCGGCCCTGATCTGCCTACCATCGGTGCCGTGGCCGACGTCGTCCTGATCACCGGGTTGTCCGGTGCCGGGCGTTCCGGCGCCGCCGACGTGCTGGAGGACCTCGGCTGGTACGTGATCGACAACCTGCCCACCCCGCTGGTGGAGGTCTTCGTCGACCTGGCCTCCAAGCCGGGCAGCGACATCACCCGGCTGGCCCTCGTGGCCGGGCGCCAGCAGGTGGACGTGATGCCGAAGGTGGCGGTGCTGCGCGCCGCCGGGCACCGGGTCCGGGTGCTGTTCCTCGACGCCTCGACGCCCGAACTGGTCCGCCGCTACGAGACCAGCCGGCGCAAGCACCCCCTCGACGGCGACGCTGCCGGATTGGTCGAGGCCATCGAGCTGGAGCGCTCGTCGCTGGAGTCGGTGAAGGAGGCAGCGGACCTGGTGATCGACACCACTGCGCTGAACGTCCACGAGTTGAAGTTCAAGCTCCTGGCCGCCTTCGACGGAGACGGGGCGGCGCGGATGCAGGTGGCGCTGGAGAGCTTCGGGTTCAAGCGCGGCGTGCCGCTCGATGCCGACATCGTCATGGACGTCCGCTTCCTGCCCAACCCACACTGGGACGAGTCCCTGCGCCCGCTGACCGGCCACGATCCGGCGGTGCGTGACTACGTGGTCGAGCGGGCCCAGGCCCAGTCGTTCCTCGACCAGTTCGAACGGCTGGTCGCCGACCTGCTGCCGGCGTACCAGGCGGAGGGCAAGAGCTACCTGACGGTGTCGATCGGCTGCACGGGCGGTCGCCACCGCAGCGTGGCGGTCGTCGAGGAGTTGGCCGAGCGGCTGCGCCGGCGGGGCTGGGCGGTGAACACGCACCACCGTGACCTGGGCAGATGACTGCCTTCGACGGGCCGCTCACTACAATCGGTGGCGAACCCTCGGAAAGGAACTGCCATGACCGTGCGCGTCGGCATCAATGGATTTGGCCGGATCGGCCGCAACTTCTTCCGGGCCGCCAAGGCCCGCAACGCCGACATCGACTTCGTCGCCGTCAACGACCTCGGGTCGCTCGACACGATGGCCCACCTGTTGAAGTACGACAGCGTGATGGGTCGGCTCGGCGCCGACGTCAAGGCCACCAAGGGTGGGATCAGCGTCGACGGAGACGAGTTGCGCGTCCTCCAGGTGCGTGACCCCAAGGAGTTGCCGTGGGGTGAGCTGGGCGTCGACGTGGTCATCGAGTCGACGGGCATCTTCACCAAGCGTGACGCTGCCGCCCAGCACCTCGCGGGTGGCGCACCCCTGGTGATCGTCTCGGCGCCCTGCGACGGTGCCGACGGGACGTTCGTCTACGGCGTCAACCACAAGTCGTTCGACCCGAAGACGATGAAGGTCATCTCCAACGCCAGCTGCACCACCAACTGCTTCGTCCCGGTGGTCAAGGTGCTGGACGACAACTGGGGCATCGAGAACGGCCTGATGCAGACCGTGCACGCCTACACCGGTGACCAGCAGCTGGTCGACGGCCCGCACAAGGATCTCCGCCGGGCACGCGGCGCGGCGATCAACATCGTGCCCACCAGCACCGGTGCGGCGCGGGCCACCAGCCTGGTCCTCCCGCACCTCAAGGGCCGCCTCGACGGCACCTCGCTGCGGGTGCCGGTGCCCACCGGCTCGGTGGTCGACTTCACCGTCAACCTGCAGAAGGCGGCCACGGCCGAGGCGATCAACGCGGCGTTCAAGAAGGCCGCGTCGAGCGGGCCGCTGAAGGGCATCCTCAAGTACACCGAGGACCCGATCGTGTCGAGCGACATCGTCGCCGACCCGCACTCCAGCATCTTCGACGCCGGCCTGACGATGTCGATGGGCACCACCGCCAAGGTGCTGGCCTGGTACGACAACGAGGCCGGCTACTCCAACCGGCTGATCGACACCACGCTGTACGTGGCCTCCAAGATGCCGAAGTCGAAGAAGAAGTAACCCACCAACCACGAAGGAGCGATCCGGTGAGCGGACACATCCCCACGCTCGCCGATCTGGGAGACGTCGCCGGCAAGCGCGTCCTGGTGCGCACGGACTTCAACGTGCCGCTGGAGGACGGGCGGATCACCGACGACTTCCGCATCCGCGCTGCGCTGCCCACCATCGAGTGGCTGACCCAGCGCGGTGCCCAGGTCGTGTGTGCCAGTCACCTCGGCCGGCCCAAGGGCCAGCCGAACCCGAAGTACTCGATGGAGCCGGTCCGCGCTCGGTTGGCCGAGCTGGCGCCGGGCGTCGAGCTGCTGGAGAACCTGCGCTACCACGCGGGGGAGGAGGGCAACGATCCGGCGTTCGTGGCCCAGCTCGTCGAGGGCGTCGACGCCTACGTCGACGACGCCTTCGGGGCCGCCCATCGGGCCCATGCGTCCATCGTCGGGCCCCCGAAGACGCTGCCGTCGGCCATGGGGCTGCTGCTGCAGCGCGAGGTCGAGGTGCTCCTCGGACTGCGCAACGACCCGAAGCGGCCGTTCGTCGCCGTGCTCGGCGGGGCCAAGATCAGCGACAAGCTCGGCGTCGTCGAAGCCCTGCTGAACGTGGTCGACAGCCTGGTCATCGGTGGGGCGATGTGCTTCACGTTCCTCGCCGCCCAGGGGCACTCCATCGGGGACAGCCTGTGGGAGCCCGAGCAGGTCGATACCTGTCGGCGGCTGCTGGCCAGCGGCAAGACCATCCACCTGCCCGAGGACCTCGTCGGTGTGGACGCGGCTGGGAGCTTCGCCACGTTCGGGCGCAACCTGCCCGACGGGGCCAAGGGGTTCGACATCGGTCCGGGGACCGCGGCGGCGTTCAGCGACGTCGTCATGGACGCCCGAACCGTGTTCTGGAACGGTCCGATGGGCATGTTCGAGGACCCGCGCTTCGAGGCGGGAACGCGCACCGTGGCCCAGGCGATGGCCGACACCAAGGCCTTCACGGTCGTGGGCGGCGGAGACTCGGCCGCGGCCCTGGCCCAGTTCGGCCTGGCCGACGAGGTCGACCACGTCTCCACCGGCGGCGGGGCCTCGCTGGAGTTGTTGGAGCTGGGCGACCTGCCCGGCCTGGAAGCGCTGCGAGGTGCGCCGAATGCCTGACCCATCCACCGCGTCGCGTCGTCCGTTGCTCAGCGGCAACTGGAAGATGCACCAGAACCACTTCGAGGCGATCCAGTTCGTCCAGAAGTTCGCCTACCTGATCGGCAAGGACGAGCTGGCCGATGTCGATGTCAGCCTGCACCCGCCGTTCACCGACATCCGCAGCGTGCAGACGGTGCTGGAGTCCGACAAGCTCGGCTACGCCCTCGGCGCCCAGCACTGCCACTGGGAGGACAAGGGTGCGTTCACCGGCGAGGTGTCCCCGGCGTTCCTCGAGAAGCTGGGGGTCGACTACGTCATCTGCGGTCACAGCGAGCGCCGCGAGCTGTTCGGCGAGACCGACGAGATGGTCAACCGCAAGGTCCGGGCGATCATCGCCCACGCGATGACGCCGATCCTGTGCTGTGGCGAGACGCTGGACGAGCGCGAGTCCGGCCGGACGGAGGGCAAGGTCCTCGGACAGATCCGCGCCGGGTTGGCCGGGGTGACCGCCGAGCAGGTGGCGGCGATGGTGATCGCCTACGAGCCGATCTGGGCCATCGGCACCGGCCGGACGGCCACGTCGGCGGACGCTCAGGAGATGTGTGCGGCCATCCGCGCCTGTGTGGCCGAGCTCTACGGGGCATCGACCGCAGCCGGGGTGCGCATCCAGTACGGCGGCAGCGTCAAGTCGGGCAACATCGCCGAGCTGATCGACCAGCCGGACATCGACGGCGCCCTGGTGGGCGGTGCCAGCCTCGACCCGGACGAGTTCGCCAAGATCGTCCGGCTCGGTCGCTGAGGCACTTCGCCGCAGCCGTCACCCAGCCGGAACGTCCGTGCCGGGTTGACAGATTGTCTGGAACGAGATGCTCCCTCGCACCGCGGGGAGTGGTAACCTCGGGCTCATACTCATGTCGATCGGGGAGGACGACGTGAGCCGATCGGCGGTTCTCCGGAACGCCACGACACCTCCCTCCGTCAATCATTAGGAGGAACATCCACGTGAGGACCACCAAGCGCGGCAAGGTCGCCGCACTTGCTACGGGCCTTGCCCTCGCGGCAGGCACCGCAGCCTTCACCGGAACGGCTTCGGCCACGACCCCACCCACCAGTGGCGGCACCACCGCTGCCACGGCGGGCACCACCGCCGGCACGTCCGCCCCGGCGGGCACCGCTGCGCCGGCGGGCACCACGGCCGGCACGGCTGCTGGCTCCGGTGAGACCCTGCCGCCCAGCACGGGCAACGACCAGGTGACCTACGCCCAGGAGGAAGAGGGCACCCAGTACAACAACTCCAACGGGTCCAACAACAGCTTCGCCAACACCGTCGTCAACAACATGTTGCAGCCCGGGCCGTTCATCCTGAACGACAAGCTCGGCTTCGATCTGTGGACCGACTTCGTCACCGAGGCCAACGTGCTGTCGACCGCCCCGCAGGTCATCGAGTACAAGCTGAACCCGGCCGCGGTGTGGTCCGATGGTGCTCCGCTGGACTGCAACGACTTCTACCTGCTGTGGCTGGCCCAGATCGGCAAGGTGGAGATCGCCAACCCGGACTTCGCCCCTGGCAAGACCGACGAGAGCGGCAACCCGCTGCCCGAGAAGTTGCCGCTGTTCGACATCGCCAGCAGCACCGGCTACGAGCAGATCAAGTCCGTCGACTGCAGCAACCCGACCGACGTCAAGGTGACCTTCGATCCGGCCTTCGCCGACTGGAAGGGCCTGTTCGGCGGGATGATCCCGGCGCACGTCGTCGAGAAGATGTCCGGCGTGGCCGACATGACCAAGGTCGACCCGACCACCGAGTCCGATGATCTGAAGAAGATCGCCGAGGTGTGGAACAACGGCCTGAAGGGCTGGAACCCGGACGAGGCGCTCTCCGGCGCCTGGTACAAGATCCAGCAGTACACCGAGGGCCAGGGCATCGTGCTCGTCAAGAACGACAAGTTCTGGGGCAAGGCCGCCAACATCAACACGCTGACGCTCAAGACGGTCAACGACGCCACGGCGCAGGCCACCGCCCTGCAGAACAACGAGCTGCAGGCCATCCAGCCGCAGGCTGATCCCGGCGTGGCCGACCAGCTGCGTGGGGCCCAGGGCGTGACCTTTGCTCCGGCTGCCGGCCTGACGTTCGAGCACCTCGACCTCAACGCCAAGAACCCGCTGTTCCAGGACGCTGCCGTGCGCAAGGCCTTCGCCCAGTGCGTGGATCGTCAGGACATCATCGACAAGCTGGTGGCCCCGATCTACCCGGACAGCAAGCCGCTGAACAGCGTCATCTTCATGCCGGTGCAGAACGGCTACCAGGACGACTTCACCACGCAGTTCGACGTGGCGGCGGCCAAGGCGACGCTCGAGGCGGGCGGCTGGAAGGCCGGCGCCGACGGCGTGATGGAGAAGGACGGCAAGAAGCTGGCCTTCCGCATCAGCCACAAGGGCATCCAGCGTCGTTCGGACACCACCCAGAACATCATCGCCAGCTGCAAGCAGGCCGGCTTCGACATCAGCGAGGACAGCGACAAGAAGTTCAACGCCGAGCGTCTGCCCAAGGGCGACTTCGACGTGGCGCTGTTCGCCTGGGTCGGGAACCCGCTGCTGTCCAGCTCGACCAGCCTGTACTCGGCCGGTGGCGGGGCGAACTACTTCGCCTACGACAACCCGAAGATCGCCGACATGTACGCCCAGGCCAACACCAACCTGGACGAGGCCAGCCGCATCACCCAGATGCAGGCGATCGACAAGCAGATCATGGACGACATGTTCACCGTCCCGCTGTTCCAGCTGCCGGAGATGCCCGCCTGGGTGTCGAACCTGCAGGGTCCGGTGTTCAACGGGCCGCTCGGTCTGACCTGGAACTCCAACGTCTGGACCTACAGCTGATCCGTCGAGATCGCCGGTCTCGAGCCGGCGTCTGACGTCAACTCGTTGCCCCGGCGGACTTCGGTCCGCCGGGGCGACCCGTACCTGGGGGAGTTCTCGTGCTTCGATTCGCACTCCGACGACTACTCATCGCCATCCCGCTGCTCGTGGTGGCCTCGATCCTCGTGTTCGTGCTGGTGGTCAACACCGGCGACCCGCTGGAGGACATGCGCACCAACCCACGCATCCCGAAGGGGCAGATCGCCCTGCAGGAGCACAAGCTCGGGTTGGACCAGCCGGTGACCGTGCGCTACTGGCGGTGGGTCAGCAAGGCCGTCCATGGTGACTTCGGCAAGGACAACAAGGATCGGCCGGTGTGGCCACAGGTCAAGCGAGCCCTGTTCGTCACCCTTCGCCTGGTGCTGCTCGCCCAGATCATCGCCGTGCTCATCGGCGTGACGATCGGGGTGATCTCCGCGGTTCGACAATATTCCTGGTTCGACTACGCGGCGACCGGGATCTCCTTCTTCTTGTTCTCCATGCCCATCGTGGCCGTCGCCGCGTTCCTCCGCTACATCGGCGCTCTGCGCGTCAACGAGTGGTTGGGACGAACGAAGAACCCCCTGATCAAGGTGCAGGGCGACCGGACCTTCCCCTCGAAGTGCACCCCCAACAATCCGGGCGCCTGTGGGTTGCGTGCCGGCCTGTACGACTTCGCCACCCACGCCCTCCTGCCGACGCTGGCCCTGCTGCTGATCACCTACGCCGGCTACAGCCGGTTCCAGCGGGCGTCGATGCTGGAGACCCTCAGCTCCGATTACACCCGCACCGCCCGGGCCAAGGGCATCACCGAGCGGCGGGTGATCATGCGCCACGCCTTCCGCAACTCGCTGATCCCGGTCACCACGATCATGGCGCTCGACTTCGGGGCGATCATCGGTGGGGCGATCATCACCGAGACGATCTTCGAGTGGAGGGGGATGGGGCGCTTGTTGATCGACTCGATCAACAAGATCGACCCGAACATCCTGCTGTGCTGGCTGATGATCACCGCCACCTGCGTGATCGTGTTCAACATCATCGCCGACTTGCTCTACGCAGTCCTGGACCCGAGGATCCGTCTTGGCTGAGATCATCACCCGCCAGGCCGTCGTCGAGGAGTCGACGACGCCGATGCCCGGGCCGGGCCCGGACCGTGAGTTCACCGTCGAGGCGCGCAGCCAGTGGAAGACGATCGTCCGTCGATTCGTCCATCACCGGCTGGCGATGATCTCGCTGTTCCTCTTCGTGCTCCTGGTGATCGCCTCGATCATCGGCCCGCCGTTGTGGAAGTACAAGTTCGACCAGACGTTGCGCAAGCCGGCCGGTAGCGGGCCGAACTGGCTGTCCCCGACCTGGGAGCACCCCTTCGGCATCAGCCGGACCGGGTACGACCAGCTTGCGCTGGTGATGCGTGGCCTGCAGTACTCGATCCGCATCGCCCTGGTGGTGGTGGTCGTCTCGACCGTGCTGGGCGTGGTCATCGGAGCGATCTCCGGCTACTTCGGCAAGTGGATCGACACCATCTCGATGCGGTTCGTCGACCTGATGTTGATCATCCCGTTCCAGGTGGCCGTGGCCTGCCTGCAGCGCAACGTCAAGGGCTCCAACTGGCTGTGGCTGGCCCTCTTCCTGGCCGGGTTCAGTTGGATGGGGTTGGCGCGCATCATCCGCGGCGAGTTCCTGTCGCTGCGCGAGAAGGAGTTCGTCGAGGCGGCGCGCGCCGTGGGGGCCAAGCCGATGCGGATCATCTTCCGCCAGATCCTGCCCAACGCGCTGGGGCCGATCATCGTCAGCGCCACCCTCGCCGTGGGTGGAGCGGTGCTCGCCGAAGCGGCCCTGTCGTTCATCGGTCTCGGCGTCAAGCAGCCGGACACCTCGCTCGGCTTCTTGATCGAACGCGGCAAGGGCGAAGCGGCCACCAAGCCGTACCTGTTCTGGTGGCCGGTGGTCATCCTGTGCATCATCTCGCTGACGGTGAACTTCGTCGGCGATGGGTTGCGCGACGCGTTCGACCCGCGGCAGAACCGGGTCCGCGCATGAGCGGCGAACCGATCCTGGAGGTCAAGGACCTGACGGTTGGCTTCCCCACCGACGACGGCGTGGTCCACGCGGTTCGTGGCGTCAGCTACTCGGTGGCGGCGCGCGAGGTGGTCGGCATCGTCGGCGAGTCGGGCTGCGGCAAGTCGGTGACGTCGATGGCGATGATGGGCCTGCTGCCGCGCACGGCGCGGATCGGTGGGTCGATCCGCTTCCGAGGTCAGGAGCTGGTCGGTGCGCCGAAGAAGGCGCTGCGGGCCCTGCGCGGCTCGAAGATCGCGATGATCTTCCAGGACCCGATGACGGCGATGAACCCGGTGTACACCGTCGGCTGGCAGTTGGGCGAGGCCCTGCGGGCCCACTCCGACCTGTCCGGCAGGGCGGCGTCGAAGCGGGCGATCGAGCTGCTCGACCTGGTGGGCATCCCCCAGCCGGAGCGCCGTGCCGAGCAGTATCCGCACGAGTTCTCCGGTGGCATGCGCCAGCGGGCGATGATCGCCATGGCCATCTCCAACAACCCCGACGTGATCATCGCCGACGAGCCGACCACGGCGCTCGACGTGACCGTGCAGGCCCAGGTGCTGGAGACCCTCCTGCGGTTGAAGGACGAGGTCAATGCGGCGATCATCCTGATCACCCACGACCTCGGGGTCGTTGCCGGCATGGTCGACGACCTGAAGGTGATGTATGCCGGGCGGATCGTCGAGTCCGGCACGGTCGACGACATCTTCTACCGGCCGCGCATGCCGTACACGGTCGGCCTGCTCGGCTCGCTGCCGTCGGCGGCGGGTGGGACCGACCGGCTGACGCCCATCAAGGGCAGCCCCCCGTCGCTCTTGCGGCTCAAGCCGGGATGCCCGTTCTCGGCGCGCTGCCCGATCGTGCGCGACGAGTGCCTGAGCGTCGAGCCGGAGCTGGCCGGTGTCGGCCCCGGCCACCTGGCTGCCTGCGTCGCCACCGACGAGGTGGCGGCGATGGCCAACCCGAAGGACATGTTCCACGCCCCGCCCCTCGTCGTCGCCGGATCGGAGGCGGACACGTGAGCATCCTCGACACACCAGCGAGGGCCGACGCGCCGTCCAGCACCGGCGAGCCGATCCTGCGGGTCACCAACCTGGTCAAGACCTTCCCGATCCGCGAGCGTGGCATCCTGTTCTCCCGGCTGGTCGGGACGGTCCAAGCCGTGTCCGACGTCAGCTTCGACCTGCAGCCCGGCCAGACGCTGGGGGTGGTGGGGGAGTCCGGGTGCGGCAAGTCGACCACCGGGCGAGCCATCCTCCAGCTGCAACCGCCGACCTCCGGCTCGGTCACCTTCGAGGGTCGCGAGCTGGTCGGCATGGGTTCGGCGGAGCTGCGCCGGATGCGCCGGGAGATGCAGATCGTCTTCCAGGATCCGTATGCGTCGCTGAACCCTCGCTCGCAGATCAACGAGGCCATCGCCGAGCCGCTGCGGGTCCACGGCCAGTACAAGAACGGTGGCAAGGCCCGGGTGGCCGAGCTGCTCGAGCTGGTCGGGTTGAACCCGGAGCACGGCAACCGCTACCCGCACGAGTTCTCCGGCGGTCAGCGCCAGCGCATCGGCATCGCCCGAGCCCTGGCGCTGCAGCCCAAGCTGATGGTGCTCGACGAACCGGTGTCGGCGCTCGACGTGTCCGTCCAGGCCGGCGTGATCAACCTGCTCGAGGACCTGCAGCGCGAGTTCGGGCTGAGCTACCTGTTCATCGCCCACGACCTGTCTGTGGTGCGGCACATCTCCGATCGGGTGGCCGTGATGTACCTCGGCAAGGTGGTCGAGATCGGCAGTCGCGAGCAGGTCTACGAACGACCGATGCACCCGTACACC
This sequence comes from Actinomycetes bacterium, assembly GCA_029782355.1. Classification (GTDB taxonomy): domain Bacteria; phylum Actinomycetota; class Acidimicrobiia; order Acidimicrobiales; family Ilumatobacteraceae; genus JAKOUY01. Next base: position 454,754 of record JAKOUY010000011.1, on the reverse strand, counting down.
CAGGCTCTGCTCTCGGCCGTGCCGATCCCGGACCCGGACGCCGAACGCAGCCGGCACCGCCAAGTGCTGGAGGGCGACGTCCCCTCGCCGGTCAACCCGCCGTCCGGGTGCCGGTTCCGGACACGCTGCCCGCTGGCCCAGGACATCTGCGCGGCCGAGGAGCCGCCGTTGCTCCAGCGCGAGGACGCCGACCACTGGGTGGCCTGCCACTTCGCCAAGGTCGTCAGCGGTGAGCAGCTCCTCGGGACGGCCAGCGAGTCCTCGGTGGTGTCGGCGCCGGTGCCGCCGTCGACGTCAGCGGATGACGTCGACGAGGCGGGCCAGGTCGTCGACGGCTAGCGGGCCGGGGGCCTCCACCAGCAGAACCTGCCCGTCGAGCAGTTCCACACGGATCACCCCGCCGTGGGTCAGTCCGACCAGGGCGCGATGCAGGACGGCGTCGTCGATGTCGTCGTGGTCGACCATCCGCCACAGCCGTCGGTGCCGGGCCGAACCCTGCAGGATCACCAGGCGGTCGTCGGTGGCCACCAGCGAGATGGAGCGGTTGGTGCGCAGCGGCGCCTTGCCCGGTGGACGGAGCCGGCCGAGCGCCAGGTACAGGAGCGCGCCGGCGGCGATGGTGGCTGCGCAGGCGCCGAGCACGCCGGCCAGGCTGAACGGCAACGTCAGCGCGCCGACGACGGCCAGGGCGATCGTCGGGATGACGATCAGCTGGTACCGGGCCGTCCAGCCGAGCGCGTAACCGCGAGCCGTGGCGCGCACCTCCCCGAGCTCCGGGACGGCGGCCCGGGCGCTGTCGACCAGATGCGCCGTGAGCCGCGGATTCACCCGGCCATTGAAGCAGCGAGTTGGCGGGACCGCAGCAGGCCTGCCGATGGCGGCGCGGTGGCAGCCGGGTAGCATGGCAGACCGTGCGTGACTTCCTGATGTACCTGACGGTCTTCGTCAACCTGGTGAGCATGGTGGCGATGATCGCCGGCATCCTGATGCACAGCGGCCAGGGCGGCGGTCTGTCGGACATGTTCGGCGGCGCCGGCACCACGGCGCTCGGCTCGGCGGCCGCCGAGCGCAACCTGACCCGGATCACCACCGTGTTCGCCTTCGTCTGGGTGCTGTCGGTGATCGCCCTCGGCTTCCTGTTGGTCCGCACCTGAGGCCCAGCTAGCCTCGACATGACCACGTCGGAGTGGCGGAATAGGCAGACGCGCTAGCTTGAGGGGCTAGTAACCGCAAGGTTGTGGGGGTTCAAGTCCCCCCTCCGACACCCACCTCGACGCCCCGTGGGCGCGGCGGCAGGCACGTCGATCGTGACCTGGGCCGACCCGGCGCCGGCGATGCCCACGAGGTTGGCGCCTCCAGACGGCCGGTCAGCCAGACCAGCGGGCCGTCCGGACGCCGCCGGGTTCCGCGCCGCCGCAGCCGTGGTCGGCGATCACCGCGTCGAGGTTGTGGTCGGTCGCGTGACGTGTCGGTCACGGACGTCCTGGGTGCCGGGATGCGGGAGACGCTCGAGTGGATGGGGGCCCGCGGCCGAGTGCGCCGACCATGCGACCTGAGCTGCGGCGACGGAACGTTCCGGGCGTCCGCTCCGTCAACGCCCCGAGTCGGTCGGGATCAGTGGTGCCAGCGTCTCACCGAGCAGTTCGACCCGGCCGGGGACGTGCCCGTTGGCCGGCAGGTTGACGGTGACTCCGTCGACGCCGGTGTCCAGGATCTGGCGGTACCGCGCCGCCACGTCGTTGGGGTCACCGACGATCGCCGTCGACCGCCGTTGGCCGAGCTGAGGGATCGCCGTGAGGATGGCATCGAAGTCGGCCTCGGCCTGCTGGCGGGTCGGGGCGATGCATGCGCTCGTCTGGTAGGTGACGGTGATCTCCCGGCGATCCCGGCCGAGCGAACGGCAGTGCTCGTCCAGCGCGGCGAGTTTGCGCGGGATGTCCTCGACGGCACAGATCAGGTTGGACTCGTCGGCATACTGGGCCACCATCCGCAGCGTCTTGCGCTCGCCGCCCCCGCCGATCAGGACCGGGATCCGCCCGACCGGCGCCGGCGAGTTGATCACCTCGCTCGCCCGATACCACGAGCCGTTCAGGGTCGGGCGTTCGCCGCGCAGCATCGGCACGATGATCTGCAGCGCTTCCTCGAGGCGTTCGAAGCGGTCGGTGAAGGTCCCGAACGGGAAGCCGAACGCGTCGTGCTCCAGCTCGAACCAGCCGGCTCCGATTCCCAGCTGGGCTCGGCCGGACGACACCACATCGAGTGCCGTGACGATCTTGGCGAGCAACGCCGGGTTGCGATACGTGTTCCCGGTGACCAGTGCCGACAGCCGGACGCGCGAGGTGCGTTGGGCGAGCGCGGCCAGCAGCGTGTAGCACTCGATCATCTCGTTGCCCGGATCGCCCAGCATGGGGAGCTGGTAGAAGTGGTCCATCACCAGCACGGTGTCGAACCCGGCGTGTTCGGCCTCGACGGCCTGGGCGGCAATGGTCTCGAACAATCGGTCGCTGGCGACGCCCGGGTAGGTGAAGTTGGGGATCTGGTAGCCAAGTCGGGTCATCGTCCGCTCCCGTGTGCCGTGCCGTGGTTCCGGCCACGTCTGGCGGGGACGCTACCCGAGTGAGCGTGTGGCCGGGACGTGTCGCGCCGCCCGGTCGTGTGGCCGGGTTCCGTCAGCGGTCGCTCGGGCCGAGGACTTCGGTCTCGGTGACGGACAGGCGGTGGCGCCGGGCCACGTGGGCGATCGAGTCGGCGGCGACCCGCTGACCGATCTCGGTGGCGTAGGCCGCGTCGAAGTCGGCCTGGGTGTCGAACCACAGCTCGGTGATGCCGCCGATCTCGTCGTCGGCGGCGGCGTTGAACACGATGCGGCGGACGTTGGGGAGTTGCCTGGCCAGCGGGGCGTGCTCGTCCAGCCACCAGCGGTGGAACTGCTCGACCGTCATGTCGGCGCGGCGGTAGAGCAGGATCATCGCCTTGAAGGTCGGGCTGTCGCTCATGCCGGCTTCACCACCCGATGCAACGGTCGGCCGCCCACGGCCATGGCCAGCACGACCACGACCTCGTCGGGCCGAGGTGCGTCGTCGATCGAGATGGCAATGGCGTCCATCTCGTCGAACGACCAGATGTCCGAGCAGTTGGTCAGTGGGGCGACGATTCGTGTTCCCGGTCCGCCGAGCAGCTTGGTGGACGGGATGATCGCCGGGCCCTTGCCCAGGGCGGCACGGACCGGCGCGCCGAACCGTGGATGGATCAGGGCCGCAGCATGCTCCAGCTCACCCGCGGTGCCGACGATGGCGGCCTTGCCGTAGGCCGTCACCTCCTCGGGCGGGAACCCGAGTGCCCCGAGGGCCTCGCCGGCCAGGACGGCGCCCACCTCGGCGCCCAGCGTCTCCAGCTGGCCGAGGTCGGCGTGGTAGGCGCCAGCACACGGGTTGGTCATCACCACGGCACTGGCGACCTTGCGGTGCGCGCCGGTGACCCCGCGGCCCATCTCCCGATGGATCGACTCCACCACCGACACGACCTTGCGGATCTCCAGTCCGTTCGACACGGCGCCCAGACTAGGTGGGACGGATCCACGGTTCGACGTCAACTGGCCTCGAAGAGGTGGCGCTGGTCATGAGCCGGTGGCCAGGGTCAGGTGACGTGGGGCTCGATCCGGCGGGCGCGGTTCACGCACTGCACGAGCTCGCTGCGCAGTGCGGCGGTCATCGGTGCACCGGACGCCAGCTCGCGGATCGGTGCGTGGACGATCCTCGATCGGGCCTCGTCGCAGATCAGGATCGGCTGTGCCGTGGCACGGAACGTGCCGGTCTCGTCCTCCTCGAACACGACTCGTGCCAGCAGCCCGTCGCGGGTGTTCGGATTGACGAAGTGGCCGGAGACACCCATGCCGGAATCCATGTTGCCGACGCTCCAGAACACGGGCGTGCCGTCGATGACCTGCATCGGCTGGATCACGTGCGGGCCGTGGGAGATGACCAGGTCGACCTTGGCCAGGCGCAACAGGGTGGTGACGAACAGGCGCTCGCGCAGCCCGGGCCGATAGACGAGCTCCGGTCGGGTGTGGATGCTGACGATGACGACCTCGGCGCCGGCTGCGCGGGCCGCCTTGACCTGGTCGGCGACGTGCTGGGGCGAGATGGTGAAGTTGATCTTCCAGCGCTCGGCAGGCCGGGGCATGTTGGAGAACGTCGTGTAGGACAAGTGGGCGACCTTGACGCCTTGGACCTCGACGATGGCGTTCGCCGGGTCCGCTTCGCCCGCCGTGCGAGCCGTGCCGTTGTGGCTGATGCCGACGCTGTCGAAGGCGTTCAACGTGTCGTGAACACCCACGGTGAGCCGGTCGTAGGCGTGGTTCGACGCTGTGCTGCAGCGATTGAAGCCAGCCCTGGCCAGGCCGATGGCGACCTCGTACGGGCTGGTCAAGCGGCCGCCTCCGTTCGGTGCCCGACCGGAGAGACCGTAGAAGCCGTTCGGCCGACCGATCCCGGTCTCGGCGTGACAGATGGCCAGATCGGCCTGGCGGATGATGCCGGCCACGGGGGCGAAGACGGGCACGTAGTTGAAGCGCTGCCCGGGCTCGCGCCAGCGCAGCCCGGCATTGATGAACCGGCTCTCGGCGATGATCTCGCCGCCGGCAATGACGGTGAACCGCCGCCCACCGGCGTGTGTCGGCACGGTCACGAGCGTGCTCGCCACGGTGGCCGACAACGCAACGGTGATGGCGATCCGCCATCGGTACGACCTTCCCACGCGTCCCGCCCCTCCCGCGGTGTCCGCGCCGCGTTGCCCCGACAGTAGCCCGTCGAGCTCGTCACACCGTGGTGCGTGAGTGGAGGATGCGGAATGAGGGGCACGGCGAAGAAAAGTTCGAATGTCGGTTGCGGACATACGTTTGATCTGCTATCGTCACTCGCAGCTTCCCCAGCCGTCTCGGCGTGACTCACGCCCGGTTCATCGTGATCGACGAGGTTGGAGGTGAGTTCGCATGGCCCCTGGTGCGCTGCGCGATCGGCGGATCGAGCTGCTGGACGCCGCGTTCGCGGATGTCGAGGCTCCCGAGCCGGGCACTGCCGCGACGACCGACCCCGGTCCAACGTCGGCGGTCGTGCACCGCGCCTTGCGCGCCATCGCCCAGCTCGCGGCCATGCTGGATGCCCGGCGGGTGGCGTGTGTCCAGGTGCTGGAGCAGTGCTCGTGGCAGCCGGTCAGTGACCTCGCGAGCGGGCTCCGAACCACCCGGCGCGAGGCTGGTGAGGTCGTTCGCCGTTCCGACACGCTGCGGAAGGCGCCGCAGCTGGGCGAGGCCCTGGCCGCCGGGGAGATCGGCTCCGGCCATGTCGATCGGCTCAGTGGCTCGCTGGCCAGGCTGGATCCGGCGCAGCGGCGAGAGCTGCTCTCGGGGGAGGCCGCGCTGGTCGGCGTGGCTCGAGAGGTGGGGGTCGAGGAGTTCGATCGGTACCTGCGCGAGCAGGAACGGCGGGTCCAGGCCGACGACGGTCAGGGGCGGCTGGAGCGCCAACGGCGCGCCGTGCGATTGCGAACCGGGATCGATCGCGAGACGGGCATGGCCCGTTGGACGCTCGTCGTCGATCCGGCGACCGCCCTCGGACTGGACGGTCGAGTTCGGGCGATCACCGAGTCGCGGTTCCACGGCGGGCTGATCCCGGCCGAGGCGCCCGACGATCCCATCGAGCGCGACCAGTTCTTGCGCGCCCATGGGTTGATCGAACTGATCAACGGTGGCGGCATGCGGATGGGTCGACCGGAGATCGTCGTCGTCGAGGACCGGCGAGTGCCACCAGGAACCCCACCGCGGATCGACTGGGGGCTGCCGGTCGAGCTGCCGGTTGCCGAACTGGAGCGGCTGCGCCAGCGGGCCGACGTCCGTCACGTCGTGTTCGACGGCGACACGCTGGTGTCCGCGCCCGGCCAGATGAACCACGGCCGGGCGCGCCGGCTGGCGACGGCCGATCAGCGGCGGGTCCTGCGGGCCTGGTACGCGCGGTGCGCGATCCCCGACTGCGAGGCGCGGTTCGACCGCTGCACCATCCATCACGTCGTCGAGTGGCAGCCTCCGGATCTCGGCCCGACCGACCTGGACAACCTGCTGCCGCTGTGCACTCGCCATCACCATCAGGTGCACGATGCCGGCTGGCGGCTGGCCCTCGACCCGGACCGCACCCTGACCATCGCCCATCCCACGGGCGCGATCGTCACCGCTGGCCCGAACCGGCGGGCCGGGCCACGGACGGGTGGGCCGTGAGCGGCTCAGCGGTGTGGGTGGGCGAAGACGCGGCGGACCAGCGGCTCGAAGTGGGCGAGCGGTTCCGTCGGAGCGTTCGGATCGAAGGCGATCTGGTCCCACTCGTCGGTGAACTGCTCGCACAGGGCGAACCACGGCTCGTCACGATGTTGCTCGCGCAGGTTCGTGGGCAGGCCGAAGTGGGCGTAGTAGTGGCGCCCTTGGAAGTCCTGGTGCCAGCGGATCGTGTGGTACACGTCGTCGCGCACGTAGGGCCGGAGCATCTCGGCGGCGATCGCCCCATGGTTCGGAACGCTGATCGCCTTGCCGATGTCGTGACACAACGCAGCGACGACGACCTGCTCGTCGGCACCCGCCCGTTCGGCCAGCGTGGCGGTCTGCAGGCAGTGGGTCAGCTGGTCGGTGGCGAACCCGTCGGTGATGTCGGCGAGCGAGCGGAGCAGGTCGAGGATCCGCTCGGCGACCCGGTGCTGGTTGGTGGCCGTCTCCCGGCCGATCATCGCCCAGTGCTCGGCCGTCGACTGATCCATGCGCGTGAAGGTCGGCGCCCCTGGCGCATCGGCTGGCTCGGTGTCGATCGGGATGCTCATCGCCCCAGCCTGCCATGCTCGCCGGCGTGGCGCGGCGGGTGCACGGGCCGCCACGTCGGTGGTGCGCCGGTCGGCGCGCCGTCCCGGTTGGGCGCAGCGGGGGCCGGGTAGGCGAGGGCCCATGAACGACGACCGAGGGCGTCAGGCCGATGGACCGACCGAGATCCCGGCGAGGGGGTGGAAGGACGTCACGGCGCGCGTCCGGCAGCAGGTCACGGAGGACGGAGTGGTGCTGATGGCTGCCGGAGTGGCCTTCTGGGCGCTCATGGCGCTGGTGCCGGCGCTCGTCGCCCTGATCTCCGTCTACGGACTGGTGGCCCGACCCGGCCAACGTCCGCTCGCAGATCAACTCGGCGCTCGGCGCGGCGCCGCGCGAGGTTCGCGAGTTGGTCGCCAGCCAGCTGCAATCCATCGTCGCCAACTCGGCCGGCAAGGTCGGCATCGGCCTGGCCGTGGGGATCGCCCTGGCGCTGTGGTCGGCGTCCAGCGGGGTCAGTCACCTGATCGAGGCGATCAACCGGGCCTATGACGAATCGGAAACTCGCGGATTCGTTCGGCGCAAGGCGGTGGCGCTCGGGTTCACCGTGGTGGCCGTGGTGTTCGTGGTCGGCGCGGTGTTCGTCATCACCTCGCTGCCGGCCGTCGTGCAGCACCTCCCGGGCACGGTCCGATCCACCATCGGAATCGCTCGATGGGTGATCCTGCTCGGCGGGATGGTGGTCGGGCTCAGCGTGCTGTACCGCTACGGCCCGGATCGGGACTCGCCGAAGTGGCGATGGGCGTCGGCAGGTGCGATCGTGGCGGCGCTGCTGTGGGTGGCTGCGTCCGCGTTGTTCGCCGTCTACACGGCCAACTTTGCCTCGTACAACCAGACGTACGGATCCCTCGGTGCGGTCGTCGTGCTGCTGCTGTGGTTGTTCATCACCGCGTTCGCCGTCATCGTCGGGGCCGAGCTCAACTGCGAGTTGGAGCGCCAGACGGTCGTCGACAGCACGGTGGGCCAACCGCGACCGATGGGGAGCCGCCGGGCGCTGGCCGCCGACACCGTCGGTCCGACGGCCGACGAACTGCACGAGCAGTCAGCCGGCATCGAGGAGCATCGGTTCGCCGCGAGGGCCGCCGATGTCCGGGCCGGTGTCGCCCCGACGGTCGGGGTCGGCCCGACGGTCGACCATCGCACGAAGCGCTGGGCGACGATCATCGGGCTAATCGCGGTGGCAGCGGCCGCAGTGACGGGGCGGATTGGAGGTGAAACGACCAGTAGGGAGGGGAAGTGAAGCGACGCGGGATGAGAGGAGGTGATCGATCGACGACGGCGGACAGGGCCGGGACTCGAGCTGGCGGTCGGCGGTCAGCCTCGGGGCCCGAGCTCGTGGAGGGCGTCGATGCGGTCCCGGATTCGCTCGACGAGGATGCCACGGCCCAGTGCCGTGGCGCCGGCGGCGTACATCGCCCCGCTGCGCGGCGGTGCGGGTGGGGGACCAGCCGCGTAGCGCACGGCAGCGGTGAGGTCGTCGGCGAAGGCCTCGGCCACGCCCGGCTGGGTGTTCGGTCGGGTGACGCAGAAGTGCAACGCCGGCGGGCGCTGCAGCACGTTGAGCCGCCAACCGGCGGCAGTGAGGGCGTCGTTGACGTGGTAGATGTCGAGCAGATCGGAGCCGAAGGCGATGTTGAACACGGAGTCACCGACGAGGTGCAGTTCGGGCTGGGCGAGGACAGCGTCGCGGATCCGGTCGGCCGTGGCGAAGATGTCGGCGGCGATCCGCCGGTAGCCCTCGCGCCCGAGGTTGACCATCGCCGCCCACGTTGCCGCCAGCAACCCCCCGGAACGGCTGCCACCCATGCCGGGCGAGGCGTAGGCGCCGCCGGGCCACGAGTCGAACACCAGGTACTGGTGGCGGCGCAGGGCCTTCGGACGGAACAGCACCACCGACGTCCCTTTGAACGCGTAGCCGTACTTGTGGGTGTCGGCGGAGATCGAGGTCACGCCGGGCACGGCGAAGTCGAACGGTTCGACCGGATGCCCCAGCTCGGTGGCGAACGGGAGGATGAAGCCCCCGAGGCAGCCGTCGACGTGCAGGCCGATGCCATGCCGTTGGGCCAGCTCGCCGAGCTCGCCGATCGGGTCGATGACGCCGTGCGGGTACGTGCCGGCACTGCCCGAGATGGCAATGGTGTCCGGGCCGATGTGGTCGGCGACGAAGTCGACATCGCAGCGCTGGTCGTCGCCCACCGGTGCGGGCACCCACTCGATCCCGAAGTAGTGGAACGCCTTCCCCGTGCCCGGATGACCGGTCACCGGCATGATGACCTGCGGGTTGGTGATCCCCTTGGTCTCCCGGGCCCACTCCCGGTAGACCAGCATCGCCGTCTGCAGGCTCTCCGTGCCGCCGGAGGTCATCAGCCCGTTCGTGTCCTCGTCGCCGTGCAGCAACGAGGCGGTCATGGCGATGATCTCGCTCTCCATCTTCGTGGCACTCGGGTACATGTCGCGCTGCAGGACGTTGGCGTGGGCGAAGGCCTCGAAGGCCTGGGCGAGGAAGTGGTAGTGGTCGTGGTCGCCGGAGTAGATCGACCCGCTGACCCGCCCGAGATCACCCTTGCGATCCTCCTCGGCGGCCATCTGGCGAACCATCGCCAGCAACGCCGCCCGGTCCACGCCCCGTTCGGGCAGGGTGCCGTACACGGGGAACCGGCCGGTGTACGGATACAGCGAATCGGCGACCGGGGCACCGGAGGCGGCCGCCGCGGGCGCGCCCGCCGCGGTGGCCCTGGTCCCGGGAGCCTCGGCGGGCGGAGTGGCCGGGGTGGCCGGGGTAGGCATCGACCCGGACGTTGACGTCCCGGACGTTGACGGCCCGGACGTTGACGGCCCGGACGTTGACGGCCCGGACGTTGACGGCCCGGACGTTGACGGCCCGGACGTTGACGTCCCGGACGTTGACGGCCCGGACGTTGACGTCCCGGACGATGACGTCCCGGACGATGACGTCCCGGATGATGACGGCCTGGATGACGACGTCCCGGACGATGACGTCCCGGACGGAGACGAAGGCGGCGTGGTGGTCACGGTCGGTCCTCGGTGGTGGCAGGGGCCGCACGGGCGGCCGAGGCGAACTGGTGGTAGCGGATCAACTCGCCGAGCGCGGCGCGGTAGACGCCGGTCGTGGCCGGGTCCGGGTGGTGGATGGTGGCGATGGTCAGGGCCTCTGGCACGTCGCTCAAGGCCAGCGCGCCGGTGTGGGCCAGGGCCAGCAGGGCGGCGCCGTGGGCATTCATCGTGCGCGGGCTGGCCAGGCGGTGGACGGTGACCTCCAGGCAATCGGCCACGATCTGGGCCCATTGCGCGCTGCTGGCCCCGCCGCCGCCGAGGACCACCTCGTCATAGCGATGCCCGGTGGCGGCGCTGAGGTGCGGCATCAGCCAGGCGGCGTTGAGGGCCACGCCTTCGAGGACGGCGCGGGACAGATCGGCGGCGTCGGTGAACAGGCCCAGCCCGAGGAAGGCGCCGCGCACGTCCTGGCAGCGCTGCGGAGCCAGCGAGCCGATCAGCCACGGGCAGAACACGACGCCGTTGGCGCCCGGCGGGGACATCGCGGCGCGTTGCTCGGCCTCGTCGAGCGCCTCGGCGACGCCGGCACGACCCGGGAACCACTGCGTGGCGAAGATCTCCAGGGTCTTGCCCCCGACCCCGTTCTCGGCCAGCAGGATGTGCCGCCCTGGCACCGCACTGGGTGCCGAGCCCAGGTCGTGGTCGACGTCGGTGAACATTCCCGCGACGTGGGTGGCCACCACCGTGGTGGTCCCGATGCTGAGACCGCACCGTTCCGGCCCGACGGCACCCGTACCGATGGCCGTGGTCACCGAGTCGATCGTCGGGGCCGTGACCAGCGCGCCGGCGGAAACCCCGAGGTGGCCGGCGGCTTCGGCGGTGACCCGTCCGCGCGGTTCGTCGGCCCCCACCAGCGGGGCCAGCTTGGTGGGGTCGAGACCGCTCCGCTCGACGAGCTCGGCGCAGTAGCCGGTGGCCCCCCACGTGCGGTTGTCGGTGACCAGCATCGGATAGGCGGTGTGTTGCGAGGAGACGACCCGGCCGGTCAATCGCCCGGCCAAGGCGTCCATCGGCTCGACGAAGGCCACGGCGCGCTGGTAGGCGTCAGGCAGGTCGGCCCGGATCGTGGCCACGTGGCTGATGCCCTCGAAGCCGTCCGGGAGCCGGCCGTGCAGCTGGCGCCAGCGCTGCGCTGCGGCCGGGTCGAGCTGTGGAGCTCGGGCCTGGCCACGCCCGTCCATCCACATGATCACCGGTCCGGTCGGACGACCGGCGGCGTCGACCGGCACCGTCGACATGTACTGGCTGGTGACGGCCACCAGGCCAACCTCGGCGGCGTTCACCCCGGCGGCGGCGATGGCCTGGCGTGCGCACCGCCCGAGGGCCGCCCACCACTGGTCGGCGTCCTGCTCGACGGCACCTCGAGGCCCGACGTGCAGGTCCAGCGGCTCGGTGGCCCACGAGCGCAGCCGCCCATCGGGGGCGACCACCGCGACCTTCAGGCCGGTCGTGCCCAGATCGACCGCCAGCACCTGGCCGGCCGCCGTCGCTGCGCGGCTCATTCGGTCGCCCCCGCGTCGTGCGGCGCGGGCACCGGGCCTGGCGAGCGGTTGGCCGTCGTCCCGACCAGATGGCAGGCGACGGCGTGGTCGGGGATCCCGGGGTCGCGGGGGAGCAGCGCCGGCGTCTCGCTGGCGCAGCGTGGCTCGGCCATCCAGCAGCGGGTCCGGAACCGGCAGCCACTCGGAGGATCGATCGGGCTGGGGAGCTCACCGGCCAGCACGATGCGGCGGCGCCGCCGCTCGACACTGGGGTCGGGGATCGGGACCGCCGAGAGCAGCGCCCGGGTGTACGGATGCTGCGGGTCGGCGTAGACCTGGGCGGCCGGTCCGGACTCGACGATGGTGCCGAGATACATCACCGCCACCCGATCGGCGAGCTGGCGGACGACGGCCAGGTCGTGGGCGATGAACACGTAGGCCAACCCGAGCCGTTGGCGCAGCTCGACCAGGAGCTTGACGATCTCGGCCTGGGTGCTGACGTCGAGCGCCGAGACCGGCTCGTCGAGCACGACGAGGGCGGGCGAGGCCGCCAGCGCTCGGGCGATGCCCACCCGCTGGCGCTGCCCGCCCGAGCACTGGTGCGGGTAGCGCGAGCGGTGCTCGGCACCGAGTTGGACCAAGGCGAGCAGCTCGTCGACCCGGTCGGGAATCTCGTTGGCCGGCCAGCCGTGGATCTGCAGGGGCTCGCTGATCAGGTCGACGACCCGCATCCGCGGATGGAGCGAGGCCAACGGATCCTGGAAGACGATCTGCAGCTCCCGTCGCCGGCTGCGCATCGCCGCCGCGCCGAGCGTGCCCAGATCGGTGCCGCGGAAGCGCACGGTGCCGGCCGTCGGCTCGATCAGCCGCAGCACGCAGCGGCCGGTCGTCGACTTGCCGCATCCCGACTCGCCCACCAGCGCCAGGGTCTGGCCGGCATCGACCGCGAAGCTGACGTCCTCCACGGCGTGCACGGTGGCCGGTCGGCCGCCCTGGCGAATGCGGAAGTGCTTGGTCAGCCCGCGGACCTCCAGCAACGGCTCGCGGCTCATCAGGTGGAGGGCCTCGGTCACGATGCCACCATGCTCGATCCGGCGGCGCGGGTGACCACGTCACAGGCCACGACGGTGGCACCCCAGGGGCGCAGCGACGGGGGGTGATCGTCGCAGGACGGTTCGGCGAGCGGGCACCGCGGGGCGAACGAGCACCCCGGGGGAAGCTGCCGGGGGCTCACCGGATGGCCACCGATGGGCACCGGCTCGGCGTCACGGTCGAGCCGGGCCAGGCAGCCGAGCAGACCGCGCCCGTACGGATGGCCCGGCGCGGCGAAGAAGGCGTCGACCGGTCCGTGCTCGACCACCGTCCCGGCGTACATCACCGCCACCCGATCGGCGGCCCCGGCGACCACCCCGAGATCGTGGGTGACGAGGATCAGTGCCAGCCCCTCGTCACGGCGCAGCTCGCCGAGCAGCTCGACGATCTGGGCCTGGACGGTGACATCCAGCGCCGTGGTCGGCTCGTCGGCGATCAGGACCCGCGGCCGGTTGGCGATGGCCATGGCGATGATCACCCGCTGGCGCATCCCGCCGGACAGCTCGTGCGGATAGGCCTCGCAGCGTCGCCTGGCCTGGGGGATGGCCACGCGCTCGAGCAGCTCGACGGCGCGTTGCTGGGCCGCCTGGCGGGAGAGACCGGGTTGATGGGCGTGCATGGCCATGGCCAGCTGGCGCCCGACGGTGAGCACCGGGTTGAGCGAGGTCATCGGATCCTGGAAGATCATGGCGATCCCGGCACCGCGCACCGTCCGCAGCACCGACTCGGGGCTGCCGAGCAGTTCCCGCCCGTCGAATCGGACCGAGCCGCGCACGGTGGCATGGCCGTGCAAGCCGAGCACGGCCAGCATCGTGGCGCTCTTGCCCGAGCCGGACTCGCCGACCACGGCGAGGGCCTCACCCGCGGCGACCTGCAAGCTGACCCCGCGCACCGCTGGGATGCCCGGGTCGCCGTGGTGCTCGCCGCGGAAGGTCACGTGGACGTCGTCGATGGTCAGCACCGGTTGCTCGCCGGCGGAGCTGCCGGGTGCGGGCGCGGTCGTCGTCACCGTCGTCATTCGAACGTGTCCCGGACGTCGAACGTGTCACGCAGGGCATCGCCCACGAAGTTGCAGGCCAGCACGACGGTCACGATGGCCAGGCCGGGGCACAGGGCGATCCACCACTGGTAGAAGTTGGTGGCGCCCTCGGTGATCATCGCCCCCCACTCCGGCGAGGGCGGGCGGGCGCCGAGGCCGATGAAGCTCAGCGCAGCGGTCAGCATGACCACCTGCCCGAGGTCCATCGAGGCGTTGACCAGCACCGGGGTGAACGACATGGGCAGGATGTAGCGCCGCAGCGTCAACAGCGGCGAGGCACCGACGGCGGTTGCCGACTCGACGAACTCCCGGTGGCGGACGGCGACGATCTGCGAGCGCAGGAGCCGGGCGTAGATCGGCCACCACACCAGCACCATGGCCATTAGGGCGTTGCCGATGCCGGGCCCGCGCGAGGCGGTGATCGCCATCGCCAGCAGCACCGGGGGGAACGCCATGGTGATGTCGACCAGGCGCATGAGCACGGCGTCGGTCAGGCCGCCGGCGGCCCCGGCAACGGCCCCGATCAGGCAGCCGAGGAGGACCGCGCCGGCGATGACGATCACGGCGACGGGCAGCGAGGTGCGCGCCCCCCACAGGGTGCGGATCAGGACGTCGCGACCGAGCGCGTCGGTACCCATCCAGGCGTGTCGACCGGGCGGGCGCAGGCGCGGCCCGACGACGTCGCGCGGACCGTGCGGGGACCACCACGGCAAGGTCAGGGCGATCACGATCCAGACACCCAACACGACCAGTCCCGCCAGCGCCGCGCCGCGCCGCCATGCCGGTCGGTGCCGAGCCGAGCGCGAGGTGCGGCGTGCCGCGGTGGGTTCCACGGTCGGGGCGATGGCGGCGTTCATGACAGCTGGATCCGCGGGTCGGCCATGGTGTAGGCGATGTCGCTCACCAGGTTGGTCAGGAGGAAGGCCAACCCGCCGAGCAGGGTCACGCCTGCGACGGCGGGATAGTCCAGCTGGCGGGCGGCCTCGACGGCGTAGCTGCCGACCCCCGGCCAGGAGAAGACCTTCTCGACCAGCACGGCGTTGGTGATCAGGTAGGCGAAGGCGAAGGCGACGATGGTGATCGTTGGCAGCAGGGCGTTGCGCAGCGCGTGGGTGGCCACGACCGTGCGCTCGCGCAGCCCCATCGCCCGGGCGACGCGCACGTACTCGCTAGACAGCTCCTCCAGCAGGCTGGCGCGCACCAGCCGGGAGACGATGCCAACCACCCCCCAGGCCAGGACGGTGGCGGGCAGCACGAGGTGCATGCACGCCTGCCACAGCAGGCTCCACTGGCCGTGGAGCAGCGAGTCGACGGTGAAGAACCCGGTCAGCCGGGTGGGTGGGCGGACCCTGGCGTTCAACCGGTTCGGCCCCTGCACCCAGCCGAGTCGGGAGTACAGCAGGTAGAGCAGCAGCATGCCCAACCAGAAGGCGGGCAGCGAGGAGCCGAGCAGCCCCACCGCCCGGGCACCGTGGTCGAGTGCCCGGTTGCGGTGGCGGGCGGCGAGCACGCCGAGCAGGATCCCGACGGCGCTGCCGAGCACCAGGGCGGCGATGGTCAGCTCCAGGGTGGCCGGGAGGCGGTCCCACAGATCGCGCAGCACCGGCCGGCGAGTCGAGAACGACGTTCCCAGATCGCCGCGCAGCAGGTTGATCATGAACCGGCCGTACTGCACGGGCAGCGAGCGATCGAGGCCCCACCGCTGCTTGGCGGCGGCCACGATCACCGGGTTGTTCAGGTTGCGGGCACCGACGATGGACACGAGCGGGTTGCCGCTCGTCGCCCGGGACACGACGAACACCATCGACGCCGTCCCCAGCAGGAGCAGCGGCATCACCGCCACACGGCGGGCCAGGTACCGGATCACGTGGACGGGTTGCGGTGCGCCGTCAGGTCGGGCTGCCGATCAGCCGCGGCTCAGCCTGGCCAGGTCGAGGTTGCAGCACACGCTGTAGTGCATGCCCTGGATGTCGGAGCGGGCAGCCAGGAACAGGTCCGGGTTGACCACCGGGATGATGACCTGGTCGTCGATCATCATCGTCGCCAACTGGTGGTAGACCGCGGCGCGCCTGGCCGGGTCGGGCTCGGCGAAGGCCTTGGACAGCTGGTCGGCCTCCTGGGTGTTGGCCGGAGCCTTGCTCCAACTCTGCCATTGCGAGCCGGTGGTCAGCCCGAAGTACTGCACGTACTGGCTGGAGTCGGTGAAGTCGGGGGCGAAGTAGAGCATCGTCACCGGAATGCCGTCCTTGCCGATCTTGTCGGCCCACACCGAGATCTCGACCGGATTGAGCTTCAGGGTGATGCCGACTGCTTGCAGGTCGGCCTGGACCTTCTGCATCGCCGTGCTGAAGTCGACTCCGTAGACGTTGAGCGACGGGAACGTGGCGTCGAGGGTCAGGTTGGTGACGCCGGCAGCGGACAGCAGCTCCTTGGCCTTGGCGACGTCCTGGGTCGGCTCGGCCAGCCCGTCGGTGCCGGCGAAGCCGTTGGGGATCGGCGAGGCCTGGGGGCGTCCGGCGCCGCCCACCGTCACGTCGACCAGCCCGTGGTAGTCGAGGGCCAGGCGGATCGCCTGGCGAACCTGCGGCGTCAGCCCCTCGCCGCCGGCCGCACCGGGGCTCAACGCGAGGTAGACGAAGTTGTAGCTCGGGACCTTCTGCACCGAGACGTCCGGCCCGGCCATCCCCGACGCGACGTCGGCGGAGAGCTGCATGGCGATGTCGGCCTCGCCCTGCTCCAGCTGCTGGCGCTGGGTGACCGCCTGTGGCGTCTCCTTGATGACCACTTCGGCGAACGCCGGCTTGGTGCCCCAATAGGCATCGTTGCGCCGGAAGCGCAGCTCGTTGCCCGGCTCGTAGGACTCGAGCACGAACGGACCGCTGCCGGCGGAGTGCGCCAGGAACCACGGCTCGGCCTTGTCGGTGGTGGGGTCGGCGGTCGCCCCGTTCGCCGCCGCAACCGACTGCTCGACAATCCCCAGGTAGCTGCCGTTGGTCTGGGCGAGGAAGGCCGAGTTCGGCTGGGTCAGGGTGACGACGACGGTGTGCGGGTCGGACGCGTCGATCGCCTGGATCGTGCTGACCATGTACGACGCCGAGCCGGCCAGGCCCTTCAGTCGCTCCCAGCTGAACTTGACGTCGGCGCTGGTCACCGGCTTGCCGTCGGCGAAGGTCGCCTTCGGGTCGAGATGGAAGGTGAACGTGGTCTGGGCGGCGTTGGACTCCCAGCTCGTTGCCAGCCGGGGCACCAGGGTGGTGTTGTCCGGCGCCAACCCGACCAACGTCTCGTAGACCGCGGTCATGAAGATCTGGCAGGTGTCGCAGTACGCCCGAGCCGGGTCCAGCGAGTTGATGTCCATGCCTCGATCGATGACCAGCGTGTCGGCCTGGGCCTGGCGGGCTGCGGCCGGCGCCACGCCGACCACGGTTGCCAACGCTCCGGCGACGGCGACCAGACCGAGGCCACGCCGCGGCCGGCGACGAGCCGACGACGACGTCCGGGCAAGCTCACGAATCATGACGGTCTCCCTCGTCGGGTCCATCGCACCGCCCCAATCGGTGCACCGACTGCATTCAAACAGACCCGGTGGTGAGCGTCAAGCTGTCGAGCGAGCGGCTCACGAGTCCGTCCCGAGCGAGCAATGGTGGGGCGCTAGACTCCGCCGGGTGACGACCGGACGCGCCCCACGCAGCCCCGAGGGTGGCGCGGGGGCTGCATCCGATGCAGCGGAGTCGGCGGCGGTGTCGGGGGCGGTGGAGCCAGGGCGTCGTCGCGGACCGACGCAGCGCGAGCTCAACCGCCGGGCCACGCGGCGGGCCTTGGCGACGGCCGCCCTGGAGCTGTTCGCCAGCAACGGGTACGAGGCGACCACGGTGGACGACATCGCCGCCCGGGCCGGGGTCAGCCCACGCACGTTCTTCCTGCACTTCCCGACCAAGGCGGCTGCCGCCTACCCCGACCACGACGTCCGCCTGCGTCGCTTCGTCCATCTGCTCGGGGACCCGGAGTCGACCCCCGATCCGGTGGCCCGGGTCATCCTGGTCCTGCGCACCACGCTCGACGCCTCGTCGTCGACTCGCCGGCTGCGCTATCAGCTGATGATGGGCGTCGACGAGCTGCGCGACGAGGACGCCCGATCCGACCGCGACTACGAGGCGGCGATCGCCGAGTTCCTGCTGCGCGGGTGGGGTGAGTGGCCGGCGTCGGTGGAAGCCCGTCTGCGGGCCCGGGCCACGGCGAACGCGATGATCGGGGTGGTCCGCGCCGCACTGCTGGCCTGGGGGGAGGACGACGTCGACCCTGGGCCGGCCGCCGGTGATGTGCTCGACCGGCTGTTCGGCGTCGGCATCTCCCGGCCGATGGAGATCCGTCGCGCTCGCCCAGTCGCCGACGGCGCCGCCGGCCGCGGTGATCCGCCGGCGGCGGACGTTCGTTAGCGTCGGGCCTCGTGGAGTTCGTGCTCGTCGACCGCCCGGTCGACCACATCGCCGTCGTCACCCTCAACCGTCCGGAGCGGATGAACGCGATGGCCTTCGACGTGATGGTCCCGTTCCGTCAGCGACTGGTGGAGCTGGGCTACGACAACTCGCTGCGGGCCGTGGTGATCACCGGCGCCGGGCGGGGGTTCTGCTCGGGCGCGGACCAGGAGTTCGCCGGGATCCCGCCGCGCATCGACGGCGTCACCAAACCGACGATCGCCCTGCGCACCATGGAGATCCTCGACGAGGTGATCCTGACCATCCGGCGGATGCACCAGCCGGTGATCGCCGCCGTCAACGGCGCGGCGATCGGGGGTGGGCTGTGCCTCGCCGCCGCCTGCGACATCCGCATCGCCGCACCCGACGCATACTTCCGGGCGGCGGGGATCAACAACGGGCTGACCGCCAGCGAACTGGGCTTGAGCTTTCTCCTGCCGCGGTTGATCGGTCAGGGTCGAGCCGCCGAGCTGATGTTGACCGGCCGTGACGTCGATGCCACCGAAGCCCTCGCCCTCGGGCTGGTCACCGACGTGGTCGACGACGTGGTCGGCGCGGCCATCGAGATCGGCCAGCGGATCGGTCGGCTCTCCCAGCCGGGCATCGAGATCACCAAACGGACGCTGTGGCACAGCATGGAGGCCTCGTCGTTGGAGGCCCACATGCACGCCGAGGGGATCGGCCAGCTGTACATGCGGATCCTGACGGAGAACTTCGAGGAGGCCACCCGGGCGCGCAAGGAAGGCCGTGCCCCGGTGTTCACGGATCACAAGCCGTGACCGGTGGGCGCGGCGCTGCCGTCGAAGTCGGGATGGTCACCGCTGACGCCGAGCGCCTGGCCGAGTTCTACGAGCGCGGCTTCGGGTGGCGCGTGCAGCGTCGGTTGACGTTTCCGGAGGGGCTGGTGCTCCGCCTGGTGGACGGGTCGTCCGGTGCGGCGCGCGCCAAGCTGTACCAGCCGGCCGGCGGTGCGCTGCCACCGCCCGAGCGTCCGACCTGGCATCACCATGCCGGGTTCGCCTATGCCGCTGCCCACGTGGCCGACGCCCAGGCCACCGTCCAGGCCGCCGAGCTCGCCGGGGCGACGGTGCTGACACCGGTGACCAGTCACCGGCCCGGTTCCCGCTTCGCGCTGATTGCCGATCCGCAGGGCAACGTGTGGGAGATCCTCGAGGAGACGCCCGGCGACGCGCCGGACCCGCTCAACGACCGGTGAAGTCCGGGGGGCGACGCTCGGCAGCGGCTCGAGCGGCCTCACGGAAGTCCTCCGAGCGGCTGGACAGCTCCATCGCCTGGCCCTCGTCGGCGAGATGGCGAGCCAGATCGACGCTGAGGCCGCGGTGGATCAACGTCTTGCTCAGCCCGACGGCCACCGTGGGAGCCCGGCGCAGCTCGGCCACCAGCGCCTCGGTCGCCTCGGCGAGCTGCTCGGCCGGAACCGCCTGGTGGATCATCCCGCAGTCGGCGGCCTCGTGGCCGCGCACCCGCCGACCGAGCATCAGCATCTGCTTGGCACGGGTCAGGCCGACGAGTCGGGGGAGCAGCCAGCTGACCCCGCTGTCGGGCGTGAAGCCGAGTCCGACGAAGGGGGCGATGAACTTGGCGTCGTCGCTGGCGACGGTGAAGTCGGCGGCCAGGGCGATGGCCAGCCCGAGCCCGGACGCAGCCCCGTGGACCTGGCAGACCACCGGCGTCTGCACCTCGAGCAGCGCCGGAATCAGGCGCCCGACGTGCCAGCGCATCCGCCGCTGGATCTCACCCGCCCGAGTCGGCCCGGACGGCGACGTGCGCTCCGACAGGTCGAATCCGGCGCAGAAGTGCTCGCCCGTCGCCGAGATGACCACGACTCGGGCCTGCCCGTCGCTGCCGGCGGCGTCGACGGTGTCGGTCAGCGCCAGGACCATGTCGTCGGTGAACATGTTGCGCCGCGCCGGTCGGTCGATGACGATGCGCACCACACCGTCGTCGACCGTGACCGCCAACCCCTCGACCGGGTCCGGGTACGGCTTGGCCGGGTTCGGCGCGCTCATCGGCCATCGTCCAGCGGGAGCACCACGTCGGGCAGCGGGTGGCGGAACAGCTCGGCGGCGTTCTCCGAGCACATCCGCCGGAGCTCCCGGGGCGGGATGTGGCCCCAGGCCGCGGCGATGACGGACTGGGTGTCGGGCCAGGTGCCGTCGCCGTGCGGGTAGTCCGTCTCCAGCATGATCCGCTCGACGCCGATGCGGTGCCGCAGATCGATGGTGCTCGGGTCGTCGATCGTGCAGAACCAGAAGTTGCGTGCCAGGACGTCGGCCGGGCGGATGCCCCACTCGGAGATGCCGTAGCCGCTGCGGTCGACGATGTTGTCGAGCCGGTCGAGCAGCATCGGGACCCAGCCGATGCCGCCCTCGCTCATGGCGATGCGCAGGGTCGGGTAGCGCACGGCGACGCCCGACCACAGCCACTCGGCGCAGGCGGCCAAGGACAGCTGACCGAACAGCGTCGCCCCCAGTTGCAGTGCGGGGGCACCCGGGGGGCTGGGGTAACCGCCGGACGAGCCGACGTGAACGGAGATGACCGTGTCGGTGTCGGCGCAGGCCCGGATGATCGGGTCCCAGTGCTCGGTGTCGAACAGCGCGGGGAAGCCGATGAGATGCGGGCGCTCGGGAAGGCTGACCGTCCGAAAGCCGCGGGCCGCGTTCCGGCGGATCTCCGCCGCCCCGGCCTGGGGATCGGCGAGGTGGGTGATGCCGAGGGGGATGAACCGCTGCGGGTACGCCGTGGCCCACTCCTCGTGGAACCAGTCGTTCCAGGCCCGCATCGTGGCCACGCCGAGTGCGTGGTCCGAGCAGGCCGAGAACACCCGGCCGGCGAACCCGGTGATCATCGACGGGAAGTTGACCGCCGCCCAGACCCCGTTGAGGTCCATGTCGGACACCCGGGCGGCTGGGTCGTAGCAGCCGGGGCGCATCTGGTCGAAACGGAAGGGCTCCAGCCGGACGGTCTCCGGGCGCCGCCCGGCCACGGCGTTCATCCCCACCTGACTGAAGCGCTGCCCGTCGAACTCCCACACCTCGTGCCCGGCGTCGTCGACGACAACCCGTGGAGCCCGTTCCGCCAGGGCGGCCGGCAGGCGGCCCTCGAAGGTGTGCCGCGGTTCGCAGAGGTGGTCGTCCACGGAGATGATCGTGTACCGCACCGGCCGGGCCGCCGGCTCGGGAAGGAACAGATCGGGGTCCAGCGTGGCCGTGGCGGCCCCCCGACCGGACTCAGGCATGGGCAGCAGCCCGGTGCTCGGCCGATCGGTCGAGCAGATCGAACTGGACGTGCAACTCCTTGATCCCGAACACGAAGGCATTGGCCATCTCCACCGGCGTGGTCCCCTCGACCAGGCGCAGGTCGGCGACTCGGCGGAGCAGCTCCTCGAAGAAGGTCTTGATCTCCAGGCGGGCCAGCGAGGTTCCCAGGCAGAAGTGGGTGCCGAACCCGAAGGCGATGTGCTGGTTGGGGGTGCGGGTGATGTCGAAGCGTTCCGGGTCGGTGAAGTGGGCCTCGTCGCGGTTCGCCGAGCCGTACATCAGCACCACCTGTTGGCCCTGGCGAATGGTCGTGCCGTGCAGGTCGTAGTCCTCGGTCGCCGTTCGACACATGTTGTGCACCGGGGTGACGAAGCGGATGAACTCCTCCACGGCCGTGGTCAGATCGGCGCCGGCGCGCAGCTTGGCCCACTGCTCGGGGAAGCGGATCAGGTTCCAGATGGTCCGGGCGATGACGGTGCGAGTGGTCTCGGCTCCGCCGTCGAGCAGCAGCAGGCAGTCGCTGATGACGTCGTCGAGAGTCAGGGCCACGCCGTCGATCTCCGCCGTGGTCCACACGCTCATCACGTCGTGTGCGGGGCACGCCCGGCGGGACTCGTACAGCTCCGAGCAGGCCCCGGCGAACTCGAAGACCGAGGCGACGCCGGCGTCGTCGGCGTAACGCGGTCCGCCGCCGAGGGCGATGGTGGTCTCCGACCAGCGAGCCAGGTCCTGCCAGCGTGCTTCGCCGAAGCCCAGCAACCGCCCGATCATCTTGGCCGGCAGCGGCGAGGCCAGCTCGGTGACGACCTCCACCCGGCCTCCCTGGGCGGCCATGGCGTCGAGCAGGTCGACCACGACGGCGTGGACGTGGTCGGCCCATTCGGCCATCGCCTTCGGGGTGAACCACCGGGCCACCAGGGCGCGACGCTTGGCGTGCTTGGGATCGTCGAAGCCGATGATCGACGGATCCGCCGGCAGGTTCGGCCGGTAGCCCCCCTTGACCTGATCGGCATTGGAGAAGACGTCCTTGCGCCGCTCGATCTCGACGATGTCGTCGTAGCGGAAGACCCCCCACAGCTCGTTGACCGGGTCCCAATGCACGGGGGAGTTGGCTCGCATCCACTGGTACGTCTCGTAGGTGCCATCGACGTAGAGCTGCCCGTCGAGCAGGTCGAGCGACCCGCCCGCTGCCAATCCGGCGAGGCGCTGAGCGGCGGCGGGGGACAGGCCCGGAGCGGTGGCGTCCATGGGCTGACAGTACCAGCGGGGTCTGACGGGGATCGATGCGAGCCGGGACGCCGCCGGCGGCTGGGCCGCCACCGGAGCCTGTGCCACGATGGTCCGATGCGATGCCCCTCGTCCCGGCCAGCGATCGCCGGATGGAACGTGGCGCGCGCCGTGGCCGGTCGCGGTGCCCGGATCGTCGCGACGGTCGTCGCGGTCGTCGTGGCCGGCGTCGGCGCACTCGAGCCAGCGGCCGCCGCGGCGCAGACCGCGCCCACCACACCGGGGGCCGGGGACACCGCCGCCGCGGCGCCGCGCCCCAGCGCCGGCTGTTCGATCGCCTCCTCGACCGGCGACCGCGACCACCCGCTGACCGTGGGAGAGCTGCGCGGGCACTACCTCCTGCACGTCCCGCCGGCAGCCGACCCGTCGACGCCGCGCCCGCTGATCATCGACCTGCACGGCTACACGGTGACCGCGGCCATGGAGGACCAGCTGACCGCCTTGTCGGCCTACGGGGATCGCGACGGGTACCTCACCGTCACCCCGCAGATCGAGCGCCCGGTGCCGCGCTGGGACGTCGCCAGCAACAGCGCGGACGTGGCCTTCGTGGCCGCCGTCCTCGACCAGGCCACGGCTCACGCCTGCGTCGACCTGGCCCGGGTCTACGCCACCGGGCTGTCCAACGGGGCGATGATGACCTCCCGGCTGGCCTGCGACATGGCCGACCGGATCGCCGCCTTCGCCATGGTCGCCGGGGTGCTGGCCCCGGCGGACTGCACCCCGAGCCGGGCGGCGCCGGTGCTGGCCTTCCACGGCACCGACGACCCGCTGCTGGACTACCGGGGCGGGTTCGGCCCGATGATCGCCAGCCTGCCCTCGGCCGATGGGACCGGCAGCCTGGGCAGCGTGCCGGCTGCGTCGATCCCGGCCGACCTGTCGACGCCGGTCCCGTCCCGGGTGGCCACCTGGGCGAGCCGCGCCGGCTGCGCGGCCGATCCGCCGCCCACGCACCCCTACCCCGACGTGACCGAGTTCGACTACGCCTGCCCCGTCGGCGTCGACGTCCAGCTCTGGCAGGTGGACGGCGGTGGCCACACCTGGCCGGGCAGCCTGCTGCTCCACGGCATGGCCAACTCGCACACCACGCTGACCTTCGCCGCCAACGAGGTGATGTGGCGCTTCTTCCAGCGGTTCGCCATCCCGGCGACGTGACCGAGGGCGGCCCGGGCCGATTCCGGCCGGACATCGAGGGCCTGCGGGCCGTCGCCGTCGGCGTCGTCCTCCTGTACCACGCCCGGCTGGCCGGGTTCCACGGCGGTTACGTCGGCGTCGACGTGTTCTTCGTGGTCTCCGGGTTCCTGATCACCCGGTTGCTGCTCGGGGAGCACGCCCGGCGCGGCGGGATCTCGCTGCCCGGTTTCTGGGCCCGGCGGATCCGCCGGCTGCTGCCCGCCTCGATCCTCGTCATCGTTGCCACGCTGATCGCCGCCCATTGGCTGATCGACCCGCTCGCCCAGCGCGATCTGGCATGGGACGCCACGTGGTCGTCGCTGTTCTCGATGAACCTGGCCCTGACCCGCCGGGGCGTCGACTACCTCCGTGCCGGCCTGGCTCCCTCGCCGCTGCGCCACGACTGGTCGCTGTCGCTCGAGGAGCAGTTCTACCTGGTGTGGCCGCTGGTCACCGCCGTGGCGCTGCGGATCGGGCGCCGTGCCGGCTCGGGAGCCCGCTCCGTGCTGGTCGGCGTGGTCGTCGGTGGGTGGACGGCGTCGCTGCTGGCCAGCGCCGTCCTGACCCGAGCGCACGCCACCTTCGCCTACTACATGCTGCCGACCCGGGCCTTCGAGTTGCTCACCGGTGCCGCGTTGGCGCTCGGCGCCCCGGCGCTGGCCCGGCTCGGTGCGGCCCGGCCGACGACGGTGGACCTCGCCGGCTGGGTGGGATTGGCCGCCGTGCTGGCCAGCGCGGTGGGCATGACCGACCGCACCCCGTTCCCCGGGGTTGCCGCGCTGGTGCCGGTGCTGGGCACCGCGGCGGTGATCGTCGCCGGCGTCCGATCCCGGTCGGCCGGCCCGGCCGTGGTGCTGTCCGCCGCCCCGCTGCAGTGGGTCGGTGCGCGCAGCTACGCGATCTACCTGTGGCACTGGCCGGCGCTGGTCATGCTCGACGCTCGGTACGGCCCGCTGTCCGTCGGCGCCCGGCTCGGGGTGCTGGCCGGCACGCTGGCCGTCTCGGCGGTCTCCTACCGGCTCGTGGAGCACCCGGTTCGGCACTCGGCGTACCTCGCCGAGGTCCCGGCGCGCAGCTACGCCGCCG
Source organism: Actinomycetes bacterium (assembly GCA_029782355.1). Lineage (GTDB taxonomy): Bacteria > Actinomycetota > Acidimicrobiia > Acidimicrobiales > Ilumatobacteraceae > JAKOUY01. The sequence goes on along the minus strand of JAKOUY010000011.1, from coordinate 429,873 downwards.
GGGCGTGGATGGTGGCGGGCGCGCTCGGCGTCGCCGTGGTGACGATGGTGGCCCGCCCCGAGTTGTCGACCACCACGGTCGTGGCCGCGCCGACGCTGATCACGGTGACCGGCGATGCGGTCGGCATCCCGGGCTCGGCGACCGCTCCGTCATCCGGCCCGACGTCCCCAAGCGGGCCGACGTCCTCCCCGCCCTCCGTTCAGCCCGGACCGACCGGTTCGACGGGACCCGCCGCCTCGCCAGGAACGACCGGATCGACTGCCCCGGCCGGACCGGCCGCCTCCAGCCCGCGCACGGTGGCGGCCCCCGGCGGCCAGGCCGCCCTGCTGGACGAGCTCGACCGGCTGATCGCCGCCAACCAGCCGCTCCTGGCCCAATCGGTGGGCATCACCCAGGTCCCGGCCAACCTGAATCCGGGACTCGGGCGGGTGCGCGGCGACAAGCCGGCGGTGTACGACAACGGCTGCATCCTCGATCCGGGTCAATCGGTCCCCAAGCCGTGCGTGTACGGCGACCCCAACGGGACCACGACCGTGGTGCTCTACGGCGACTCCCACGCCGCCCAGTGGTTCGAGGCGATGCGCCTCGTCGCCGAGCGGCACCGGTGGCGGCTGGTGGTGATGACCAAGAAGCGGTGCCCGTCGGCGGCGATCCCCACCCAGGAGATGACCACGGAGTGCTTCACCTGGCGGGACAACGTGGTCGCCAGGATCGGCCAGCTGCATCCCGATCTCGTGGTCATGTCCGGCTATCGGTACAAGGCCGCCGGCTGGACCGGTTCGATGTCGCCGGATCGGGCGTGGGAGCGTGGTCTGAACGACACGCTCACGGCGATGCGCCCGCTGGCCCGCCAGATCCTGGTGCTCGGCGACACGCCGACGCCGGTGGGGGACATCCCCAGCTGCGTGTCGTCGCACGTCCGGGCCGTGCGGTCGTGCGTGATGACCCGCCAACAGGCCACCCGTCCCGGCCGGCTGGCTGCCGAGCAGCGCGCCGCCACCGCCCACCAGGCGTCCTTCATCCCGACGTCGGACTGGTTGTGCACGGCGAAGGCCTGCCCGGTCATCGTCGGCAACGTCCTCGCCTATCGCGACGACAGCCACATCACCTCGGCCACCGCCCGCCTGCTGGTGCCCTACGTCGACGTGGCGCTGCGCGCCGCCCTGGCCCGGTGACCGGCCGGCCGAGTGGCCGGGGTGGCGCCGGACGCCGTCAGTAGTGTGTGCGCCGAAGGAGGCCTCGTCATGTCACAGCAGGTCCGCGGCGTCATCGCCCGCAGCAAGGGTGCGCCCGTCACCATCGAAACCGTCGTCATCCCCGATCCGGGTCCGGGTGAGGCGGTCGTCAAGGTCGAGGCCTGCGGGGTGTGTCACACCGACCTGCACTACCGCGAGGGCGGGATCAACGACGACTTCCCGTTCCTGCTCGGCCACGAGGCGGCGGGCGTGGTCGAGGCGGTCGGTGAGGGGGTGACCAACGTGGCCCCCGGCGACTTCGTCATCCTCAACTGGCGGGCGGTGTGCGGCACCTGCCGCAGCTGCCTGCGCGGCCGGCCGTGGTACTGCTTCAGCACCTTCAACGCCACGCAGAAGATGACCCTGGAGGACGGCACCGTGCTGTCCCCGGCCCTCGGCATCGGTGCCTTCGCCGACAAGACGCTGGTCGCCGCCGGGCAGTGCACCAAGGTCGACCAGGCCGCGCCGGCCTCGACCGCCGGGCTGCTGGGGTGCGGGGTGATGGCCGGGATCGGCGCGGCCATCAACACCGGCGGAGTGGGCCGCGGCGATTCAGTGGCCGTGTTCGGCTGTGGTGGGGTGGGCGACGCGGCCATCGCCGGCGCCCGCCTGGCCGGGGCGCACACGATCGTGGCCGTCGACGTCGACGATCGGAAGCTGGAGTGGGCCAAGGAGTTCGGCGCGACCCACACCGTCAACGCCGCGCAGCACGACGCCGTCGAGTTCGTCAAGTCGGTGACCAACGGCAACGGCGCCGATGTGTGCATCGAGGCCGTCGGCAACCCGGCGGTGTACCGCCAGGCATTCGAGTCGCGTGACCTCGCCGGGACGGTGGTCCTCGTCGGCGTGCCCCGCCCGGACATGACCCTGGAGTTGCCGTTCATCGAGGTCTTCGGCCGGGGTGGAGCGCTGAAGAGCAGCTGGTACGGCGATTGCCTGCCGTCGCGCGACTTCCCGATGCTCATCGACCTCTACCGCCAGGGCCGTCTGCCGCTGGACAAGTTCGTCTCCGAGACGATCGGCCTGGACGGGGTCGAGGAGGCCTTCCACAAGATGGAGCGCGGCGAGGTGCTGCGCAGCGTCGTGGTGCTGTAGGCGGCGACTCGATGGGCATCGAACTGGTCACCACCGACGGGACCTTCGCCCTCGATGGTGGGGAGTGGGCGGTCACCAACAACATCTGGATCGTCGGCGACGACCGCGAGGTGGTCGTCGTCGACGCCGCCCACGACGCCGGCCCGATCGTCAACGCAGTGAACGGCCGCCGGGTCCGGGCGATCGTGCTGACCCACGGGCACAACGACCACATCAACGTGGCGGTCCCGCTGCGCGACGCCCTCGACGCACCGGTGCTGCTGCATCCCGCCGATCGCATGCTGTGGGACGTGGTCTGGCCAGCAGCCCAGCCCGACGGCGACCTCGAGCCGCAGACGGCGATCTCCGTCGCCGGTCACGAGGTGGCCGTGCTGCACACGCCGGGCCACTCTCCGGGGTGCTGCTGCTTGCACGACGCCGGCAGCGGGGTGGTGTTCAGCGGCGACACCCTGTTCTGCGGTGGGCCGGGAGCCACCGGGCGCAGCTACAGCGACGAGCCGACGATCCTGCGCTCGATCCGCGACCGCTTGCTGGCCCTGCCCGATCACACCGTCGTGCACACCGGCCACGGCGACTCGACCACCATCGGCGACGAGCGCGAGCGGGTGATGGCGCGGGCCGCCGAGTTGGGCCTGTAGCGCACCGCCGGCGCCGGGGACGTCAGCTGTCCGTCGGCGCGGACTTCTTGGCCCGGCTGGGGGCCACCCGCGGAGGCTCGCCGGCCATCTTCGGGTAGACGGGCGGCCAGGGGGCGTCCGCCAGGCCGGCGGCCTGATCGGCAGCGACCATCTCCAGCAGCGGCTCGAGCGGCTGTGGGACGTCGTCGATGGTCGCCCAGGGGTCGCCGTGCCCGTGGACCCGGCCCGGGACCGAGCGGATGGTCAGCTGCCGCGGCTCGATGGTCTCCAGCTCGTCCCATGCGAACGGGCAGGAGACCGGAGCCCACGGGTGGGCGCGCACCGACCACGGCGAGAACACGGTCTTGTGCGGGGCGTTCTGGTTGAAGTCGACGAAGATCCGGGCGCCGCGCTGCTCCTTCCACCATGCCGCAGTGACCAGGTCGGGGCGGCGACGCTCCAACTCGCGGGCGACGGCCACGGCCGCAGCGCGCACGGCCACCGAGTCGTGCCCGCCAGCCAGGCGCACGTAGACGTGCAGGCCGCGGTTCCCGGTGGTCTTGACGAAGGCCCGGACCCCGCGCTCGTCGAACAGCTCCTTGGTCAGGGCGGCGGCCTCCTGGGCCATCGGGAACGTCGTGCCCGGACCGGGGTCGAGGTCGATGCGCAGCTCGTCGCAGTCGTCCGGCCGGGAGGCGCGAAACGGCCACGAGTGGAACCCGAGGCAGCCGAGGTTGACCGCCCAGACGAGGTGGGCCAGGTCGGCCAGCACCAGGGCGTTGGACGTCGTCCCGTTGGGTGTGCTGACCACCGTCGTGTGCAGCCAGGCGGGGGCGCCGTCGGGGACCCGCTTCTGGAAGAAGTTGCTGCCGCTCGCCCCGTTGGGGAAGCGCTGCAGCAGGACCGGACGGTCGGCCATCTGGCGCAGGACCGCTTCGCCGATCGACAGGTAGTAGTGGACCAGATCGAGCTTCGTGTCGCCGTGCTCGGCGAAGAACACCTTGTCCGGATTGGTGATCGGGACGGTCCGGCCGGCGACCTCCAACTCGACGGGTGGCGATGCGTCGGCGCGGGGCACCTCCCGACCCTAGAGGACGGTGACCGGGTAGCGTCCTCGACGGTGAGCGAGGTCGAGGCGACATCCCCGGTGCTGGGAACCGTGGTCAGCGTCGACGTCGCCCTCGGCGATGCCGTGCGCGCCGGTCAGCAGGTGGCCCTGGTGGAGTCGATGAAGATGCATCATCCGGTGCGGTCGCCGGTGTCCGGGCGGGTGACGGTGATCCACCTCCGGCCGGGGCAGGCCGTGCCCGCCGGGGCCGCGGTGATCGGCCTCGACGCCACGGCCGAGCCCGTTGCCGGACGCCCATCCGGTGCCGGTGACGCCGACGGGGCGGTGGTCGACGCGTCGCCCGAGATCCGCCCGGACCTGGCCGAGGTCCTGGCCCGCCGGGCGGCGGGGACGGATGCCGCCCGGCCGGAGTCCGTCGCCCGGCGCCACGACGGCGGGCGACGCACCGCTCGGGAGAACGTGGCCGACCTGGTCGACCCAGGTTCCCTGGTCGAGTACGGCGCCGTGACCATCGCCGCCCAACGCCGCCGCCGCCCGGTGGACGAGCTGATCGCCCGCACGCCGGCCGACGGGATGATCGGTGGGTTGGCCACCGTGGATGGGATCCAGGTCGTGGTGGTGTCCTACGACTACATGGTGCTGGCCGGCACGCAGGGCACCCAGAACCATCGCAAGAAGGACCGCCTGTTCGAGCTCGCCGCCCAGCTGCGCCTGCCCGTGATCCTCTTCGCCGAAGGTGGCGGAGGCCGTCCGGGGGACACCGATCAGCTCGGCGTCAGCGGGCTGGACTGCCTGGCGTTCCTGCTCTTCGCCCGGCTCAGTGGTCTGGTGCCGTTAATCGGGATCACCACCGGATACTGCTTCGCCGGCAACGCGGCGCTGCTGGGGTGCTGCGACGTGGTGATCGCCACGGAGGGCTCGAACATCGGCATGGGCGGCCCGGCGATGATCGAGGGCGGGGGCCTCGGGGTGCACGAGCCGACGGCGATCGGTCCGCTCGACGTCCAGTGGCGCAACGGGGTGGTCGACGTGGCCGTGGTCGACGAGGCCGCTGCGGTGGCGGCGGCCCGGTCGTACCTCGGCCTGGTGCGCGGCGGACGCCGGGCGGCGTGGTCGTGTCCCGACCAGGCGGCACTGCGCGACCTGGTTCCCCTCGACCGGAAGCGGGCCTACGACGTGCGCGCCGTGGTCACCGGACTGTTCGACACCGGCAGCGTGCTGGAGCTGCGTGCCGGGTTCGGCACCGGGATGATCACCGCGCTGGCCCGCGTCGAGGGGCGCGCCGTGGGCGTGCTGGCCAACAACCCGGCCCATCTCGGCGGGGCGATCGACCGCGACGGTGCCGACAAGGCAGCCCGATTCCTGCAGCTGTGCGATGCCTTCGACCTCCCGGTGATCACCCTGGTTGACACACCGGGGATGATGGTCGGCCCGGACGCCGAGAGCACGGCGCTGGTCCGCCACTGCGCCCGGCTGTTCGTCGTCGGTGCCAACGTCACCGTCCCGATGGTGTCGGTCGTGCTGCGCAAGAGCTACGGCCTCGGAGCCCAGGCGATGATGGGCGGCAGCACCAAGGCGCCGCTGGCCTGCGTCGCCTGGCCGACAGGCGAGTTCGGCGGAATGGGGTTGGAGGGCGCGGTCCGTCTCGGCTATCGCAACGAACTGGCCGCCATTGCCGACCCCGCCGAGCGCCAGCGGGTCTTCGAGGACATGGTCGCCCGCCTGTATCAGCACGGCTCGGCGCTGAACATCGCCTCCCTGTTCGAGATCGACGACGTGATCGATCCGGCCGAGACCCGCCGCTGGCTGACCGCCGTCCTGGACAGCGTGCCGCCGGGTCCACCACGTCCCGCCAAGAAGCGTCCGAACGTGGACACCTGGTGACCGCCGCTCCATCCGCCATGGTCATCGACGAGGTCGAGCTGCGCGTCGTCCGGGTGCCGCTGCGCGCCGCGTTCGCCAACGCCGGGCACGTCACCACCGACAAGGTCGCCGTGCTGGTGACGGTGCGCGGGGGCGGGGTCGAGGGCTACGGCGAAGGCGTCATGGAGCCATTGCCGTGGTTCGGTCCGGAGACGGTGGGCGGGGCCTTGGTCATCCTCCGCCAGGCGCTGATCCCGGACCTCCTCGGCCGGCCGGTCGACGACCCCGGCGAGGTGAGCCGGCGGTGGGCGGGGTGGCGGGGCAACCCGATGGCCAAGGCCTGCCTGGAGATGGCCCTGTGGGACCTCGCCGCCCGCCAGCAGGACCGCCCGCTGTGGCAGGTGCTGGGCGGTGACGGCCGGCCGGTGGCGGTGGGAGCCAGCATCGGCCTGGTCAGCGATCGAGTCCGGCTGCTCGACGCCGTCGCCGAGCACGCCAGCCAGGGGTACCGGCGGATCAAGCTGAAGATCGGGCCGGGGGCGGACCTCGACCCCCTCACCGCGGTTCGCCAGGCGTTCCCCGACCTGGCCCTGTCGGCGGACGGCAACTCGGCCTACACCCTCGCCGCAGCCAGCCATCTGGCCGGTCTCGACGAGCTCGACCTCGACTATCTCGAGCAGCCACTGGATGCCGACGACCTGGTCGACCACGCCGTGCTGTCCGCTCAGCTGGCCACCCCGCTGTGCCTGGACGAATCACTGTCCAGCCCGCAGCGGGTCGAGGCCGCCCTCGATCTGCGGGCCTGCTCGGTGGTCAACGTCAAGGCCGGGCGCCTCGGGGGGCTCGCCGCGGTGCTGGACACGGCGGCGCGCTGCCGGGCCCGCCACGTGCCGATGTGGTGTGGCGGGATGCTGGAGCTGGGGGTCGGTCGGGCCCACAACCTGCACCTGACGACCCTGCCCGGGTTCTCCTTGCCGGGGGACACCGCCTCGGCCAGCCGGACCTATGCCCGCGACATCGTCGAGCAGCCGTTGGAGGCAGTCGACGGGGTGATGGCCATCCCGCCCGGTCCGGGGATCGGCGTGACCCTCGATCGGGGGTTCCTGGCCGAGGTCACCGAGGCGGTCGAGACCGTCCGCCGCTGAGCGATGACCCGCCGCTCAGTCGAGCAGCGGGAAGTCGTGTCCGGTCAGCCAGTGACGCCCGACGGCCTTCACCGGCGCCCAGCGCTCCACCAGTCGCTGACCGGTCGGATCGTCGGCGGTGACCTGACCGAAGTCGGCCGGCGTCGGGCCGATCCGCTCGGCATGGCCGGCCAGCTTGGCGACGTCGAACCCGAAGACCTCGGCGGCCGCGCCGCCGACCATCCGGCGGGTCTCGTCGATCGGGATGTCGTGAAAAGTGCGCTGCAACCAGGCCCGGGTGGTGGGCCAGGTGCCCTCCGGGTGTGGGAAGTCGTTGCCCCACATGATGTTGTCGATGCCGATCTCGTAGCGCATCCCCAGCTCGCGGCGCTTGGTGTTCGACGCGCCGATGAAGCAGTTGCGGTCGATGTACTCCGAGGGCAGCATCGAGACCTCGCCGAAGGGGCGCTCGCCCAGCTTCTCGGCCCCCTTCTGGCCGAGGAACAGGCGGTCCCAGAACCACATCATCGAGGGCAGCCACCAGCATCCGGCTTCGGCCACGCCGAAGCGCAGGCCGGGGAACCGTTCGAAGACGCCGGACCACAGCATGTGCCACAGTGGGCGAGCCGGCCACCACACCACTTCGCTGACGTAGATGCCGAGGTGGTCACCGAACTCCTCGCGCGGCGCCGGCCCGCTGTGGGTCACCACCGGCATGGCGAGTTCCTGGCACAGCGCCCACACCGGGTCGTAGCGCCGGTCGTGGTAGGGAGCCTGGTTGACCCACATCGCCGGGATCATCACCGCGCCGAGGCCATGCTCCTTGGCCGAGCGGATCTCGCCGAGCACGTCGTCGAGCGCGGCGGTGATGGGAACCAGGGCCACGCCGCAGCGTCGCTCCGGGCTGGCCGCGCAGAGCTCGGCCAGCCACCGGTTGTGGGCCCGGGCGCCGGCCAGTCCGAGCTCGGGGTCCATGTCGCCGCTCATCCCCAGCCCGGCGCCGAACGGGACGCAGGTCCGGCTCTCGACGGCATCGGCGTCGGGGAAGACCACCTCACCGGCGACCCCGTCGCCGTCGAGCTCCTGGTCGCGCCGGGCCGCGTCCCACCCGCCGTTCAGCGCCTCGTCGTGCTCCTCGTACCAGTTCTTGGCGAAGTTCTCGTTGCGCACGCCGAGCTTGGTCATCGCCTCCAGCTGGATGTATCGCTCGTCGATGAAGGTGTCGAAGGCCTCGTGGTAGCGGGACTCGAGGTAGGGCTTGTACCACTCGGTGGGCAGTCCGGCGTGGCTGTCGGCCGAGACGATCAGGTACGGCGACAGGTCGGCGGCATCGCAGCCAGCCGGAGCGGTGGTGGGATCGGTCATCGTCATCGCAGCCTCCTCAGCCCGGGACCGGGCGCAGGTAGTCGGGGTTGGTGCGCGCCCGGATCGACGCGGTGCGGGCGTCGAGCTGCTGATCGGAGCGCTCGCTCGGCGGGTGGATCCAGAACTGCCCGGCCAGGATCGCCGCCAGGACCCCGTCGGCCACCTCGGCCGGGTCGGTGTACTGCGGTTCGATCCCGGCGGCGCGCATCTGCGCCTCCAGCGCCTCCACCGTGGTGTAGGGCGTCTGGCGGGGTCGTTGCTTGGCGAACTCGTCCAGGCGCGAGCGCCACGACTCGAACAGGCCGGTGCGCATCATGTGCGGACCGGGGAGCAGCAGCGACACCCCGATGGGCGCGCCGACCTCCTGCAGCTGTCCGTACAGGCACTCACTGATCGTCACGACAGCCGCCTTCGTGGCCGAGTACTGCGGGGTCGACGGCAGCGGGCTGATCGCCCCGTTCCCGGAGGAGGTGTTGACCACGTGGCCCTCCTCGCCGCGCTCGGCCTGGGCCAGCATGACCGGGACGAAGCTGTTGATGCCGTGGACCACGCCCATGACGTTGACGGCGATCGCCCAGCGCCAGTCGTTCAGCTCGTGGTCCCACATCCGTCCCTCGGCGCCGGCGCCGATGCCGGCGTTGTTGCACAGCACGTGGGCCCCGCCGAAGCGCTCCACCGTGGCGTCGCGCAGCGCGTCGACCGACGCCGGGTCGGCCACGTTGGTGACCACCCCGGCGGCGTCGATGCCGGCGGCACGCAACTCGGCTTCGGCCGCGGCCAGCGGCTCGGGTTGGACGTCGGCCAGCACGACCTTCATCCCGGCCCTCCCGAACGTGCGGCCGAGGGCCCGGCCCAGCCCGCCGCTGCCGCCGGTGATCACCGCGACCTTGCCGTCGACGGCGCGCATCAGCTCGCCGCCCCGTAGCCGGCCAGTGCCGGGCACTTCTCGGCGGCCCGGGGGACGTCACCGGGGCGCAGCTCGCAGTCGACGTCTGCGGCCCGCGGACCGATCCGGTCGGCCAGCGGGCGCAACGCGGCGACGTCGAAGCCGAACAGCTCGGCGGCGTTGAGGCCCACCATCGCGGCGACCTCGTCGTGGGGGACACCGGCGAACGCGACCCGCAGCGCTTCCATGGTGAACGGGCTGGAGGCCTCACGGTGCGGGTAGTCGCTGCCCCACATGATCCGCCCGACCCCGACCCGGTGGCGCAGCTGCACCTCGTGCTGGCGGATGAAGCTGGCACCGACATGGCACTGCCGGGCGAAGTACTCGCTGGGCTGACGGGGGAGTGACTGCATCAGCTCGGCGCCCCACACGTACTCCTGCGAGCCGACCGCGGTGCGCATGCGGTGGAAGAAGTAGTCGAGGCGCTCCAGCTCCGCCGGGATCCAGGCCGTGCCCTGCTCGGTGAACACGGCCTGCAGGTCGGGGTGGCGCTCCAACGCGCCGGACAGGATCAGGTGGGCCAGGTTGCGATGCGACCACCAGGTGACCTCCAGGAGGAAGGCCACCGGGCCGACCGGTGGCTCGGCCATCGGCGGGTTGAACCCGCCGCCGTGGAGGTGCAGGGGCATGCCCAGCTCGGCGCAGGCGGCGAACAGGGGCTCGTAGTAGGGACCGTCGTGCAGCGCCGGCAGCCCGCTCCCCGGTGGGGTCCCGGGCATCAGCACGCCGCCGCGCAGGCCGTGCTCGTGGGCCCAGCGCACTTCGGCCACCGCTGCGGGGATGTCGTGGACCATGATCTGGCAGATCCCGGCGCGTCGCCCGGCTGCCGCGTCGCAGAAGTCGGCCAACCAGCGGTTGTGGGCGCGCAGGCCGGCCCAGCGGCGCTCGACGTCGCCCTCCGTCGGCGCCGGCGGCTGGAAGGTCAGCGAGGCCTTCGGGAAGAAGGGCGGGATGGTGTTCGGGTAGACCACCTCGCCGACGATGCCTTCGGTCTCCATCTCCGCCAGGCGGCGGTCCGAGTCCCAGTTCTTCGAGCCGTCGGGACCGGTGAGGTCCTCGTAGGGGATCACGTAGCTGTCGGCCCAGGCGTCGAAGTCGTCGACGTAGCGGCGCTCGAGGTACTGGCGGTACTGGCGCAGCTCGGCGCCGGCGTGGCAGTCCGAGGAGATGACCAGGTAGCGCTGCTCGGTTGCATCCTCCGAGTTGGCCTGTTCGGACATGGGTGCCCTCCACCGTGTTCGTGAGCCGGCGTTCGTCTGCCCGCAACCTACCCGGCACCCGTCGCCCGTTCGGGGTCGGGGCGCCGTCACCCCGACCTGCCAGACTCGGGCAGTGACGGCAGCCCAGATCGTCGAGGTCGCCGCCGTCTTCGTCGCTGCCTCGGTGCTGTCGGCCGTGGCCGGGTTCGGCTTCGGGCTGATGTCCGTGCCACTGATGTCGCTGGCCGTCGATGTCCGCCAGGCGGTGGTGCTGAGCACGATGGTCGGGCTCGGGGTGACCACCATCCAGGCCGTGCAGTGGCGGCGCCACGCCGACCGCGGCGTGCTGCGCCGCACCGTCCTGGCCGCGTATCTCGGCATGCCGTTCGGCTACTGGCTGTTCGTCCACGTCGAGGCGCGCTGGCTGAAGCTGGCCCTCGGCGTCGCCGTGCTGGCCGCCGTGGTCCTGCTGGTGCGGCGGATCGACCTGCGCGACGCCGGTCCCGGCCTGGACTACGCCGCCGGTCTGGTGTCCGGGGTGCTCAACACCTCGCTGTCGACCAACGGTCCACCGCTGGCCTTCGCCCTGCAGGCCAAGGGCATGGAGCCCAACGCGTTCCGCGGCACCATCTCGGCCATCTTCCTGTCGTGCAACGTCGCCAGCTTCGCCCTGTTCGCCAGTCGCGGCTACGTGACCCGCAGTGCGCTGGTCACCGTCCTGGTGGCGCTGCCGGCCGTGGTCGTCGGCCTCCTGCTCGGCGGCCGGCTGCGACCACACGTCGACGCCAAGCGGTTCCGGGCCCTCGTCCTGGCGCTGCTCACCGTGGCCGGGATCATGGCCATCGCCACCGCCTGAGGTCCACGTCGCCCGGACGTGGCAGCATGCCGGGCATGTTCGCCCTTGCCGCCGCGCTGACCGCCGTGGCCGTGCTGGCCAACTGGTGGTCGCGGTGGGTGGGGGACCGTCGCGGTCACTCCGTCGAGCGGATCAGCAAGCCGGCCGCCACCATCGGCACGATCCTGATGGCCGCCACGGCCGGCGGCGGACGCGGCGTGACGGTGGCCGCACTCGTCGCCCTGGTGCTGTGCCTGGTGGGCGACATCGCACTGTTGCCCGACGTCGATCGCTTCCTGCTCGGGCTCGTCGCCTTCCTGGGCGGCCACCTGGCCTTCGCCGTGATGTTGGCGATGGCCGGGCTGCACCATGGCGCGCTGGCCGGGATCGGACTGATCGTCGTCGGTGCGATCGGCGGGGTGGTCGCCGCGCCCATCCTGCGCGGCGCAGCCCGCCAGCACCTCGGCGTGCCGGTCGCGGTGTACCTGGCGGTCATCTCCACCATGGCCGTGCTCGGCTGGGCCACGGGCAACTGGCTGTTCCTCGTGGGCGGGACGGCGTTCGTGGTCAGCGATGCCATCCTCGGATCCGGCCGGTTCGTCGCCGAGCGCCGCTGGACCCCGTTGGCCGTGATGGTCACCTACCACCTGGCGATCGTCGCCCTGGCGGCCGGGGTCCGGCTGACCTGATCTACCCGGCGAACATCGTCCGCCACTGCTCGGCCGTCGCCGGGCGGAACACGTAGTTCTGCTGGCGGATCACGTCGATCGTGGCGCTCGATGGGGTGGAGTACCGGTGGCCGGGGAACACGATCGTGCCGTCGGGCATGGCCGCCAGGCGCTGCAGGCTGTGGTACATGGCGTCCGGGTCGGCCCCCGGGAGGTCGGTGCGACCGCACCCGTCGAGGAACAGCGTGTCGCCACTGACCAGCCGTCCGTCGACCAGGAAGCACTGACTCCCCGGCGTGTGGCCGGGCGTGTGCACGAGGGTGATCTCGACCTGGCCGACGCGCACGACGTCGCCGCCGTGGTGGGTCGAGAGCTCGGCCGGGCCGAGCCCGGTGGTCTTGGTCACCCACTCGGCCTCGGCCGACTGGACGTGGATCGGGCACTCGCAGCGGTCGAGCAGGCGGGTGACGCCCTCGACGGTGAACCCCATCATCGAGCCGCCGATGTGGTCGGCGTGGTAGTGGGTGGCCAGCGCCCCGGTGACCCGCAACCCGTCGGCCTCGACCAGGTCGACGAGATCGTCGACGGCGTAGGCCGGATCGACCAGGACGCAGTCCCCGGTGGCCCGGTCCCCGATGGCATAGGCGAAGTTGACCATCTGCTGGGCGATCGGATCGTCGGTGGCGAAGTCCCGCCCGGAGAGCCATTGGCGGAAGTAGAAGCGCTCGACCATCGCTCGTACGCTACTGAGCCATGCCCGCCGCCCGTCGAGCGCCAACGCCGGGCGGCCGCCTGCACCGCCTCCGCGCCGGCCAGGAAGTGCCCTTCGGCGGGGATCGTGTCGCCGTGGTCGACGAGGCCCTGGCGGCGGCCTTCGCCGAGGGCGATCGCCTGGTGGTGGTCCACGAGACGGGCGACCTCCTGCACGTGCCGGCGGCCGAGGCAGCCGTGGCCGCCGCAGCCGTCGATGCGGCCGAGTCCGCCTTTGCCGGTCTGGCCCACTGCAGCGATGCGCAGATCACCGACTTCTTCCGGCTCGCCGCCGCCCGGCTGGACGATCCGTCGGTGTTCGCCACGGTGCTGGCGGCCAACACCGCCGACGTCGAGTCGGCCCGCTCGCGCCACCGACCCGTCGGCCGGCTGACCCTCGGTGAGGCGATGCGCGCCGACATGGCCGCCGGGCTGCGCATGTGGCAGCACGTCGAGGCCCGGCGCGACCGCCAACTGGACCGGGTCGAGCATCGCGGCTGGTCGGTCTCGGTGCGGCGGGCACCCCTCGGCGTGGTCGGATTCGTCTTCGAGGGGCGCCCCAACGTGCTGGTCGACGCCTGCGGGGTGCTGCGCACCGGCAACACCGCCGTGCTGCGCATCGGCAGCGATGCGCTCGGCACGGCGCGTTCCGTGATCGACGCGGTCATCGCCCCGGCGCTGCAGCAGGCCGGCCTGCCGGGCGGCGCCGTCGTCGTGGTCGACTCGGTCGCCCACGCCGCCGGGTGGGCGCTGTTCAGCGACCGCCGGCTGTCGCTGGCCGTGGCCCGCGGCTCGGGGCACGCCGTCGCCCAACTCGGTGCCGTCGCCCGCCAGCACGGGGTTCCGGCCAGCCTGCACGGGACCGGCGGGGCGTGGATGGTGGCCGCAGCCGATGCCGACCCGCAGCGCTTCGAGTCGGCGGTGACCCACTCGCTCGACCGCAAGGTGTGCAACACCCTGAACGTGTGCTGCATCGTCGACGGCAGCCCGGCCGGCGCCGATCTGCTGGCCGCGTTCGAGCGCGGCGTGGAGGCCGCCGGGCGGCGTCGCCAGGTCACGCCGGTCGTCCACCGCCTGGCCCCCGGCGACGACGGGCTGGACCGCGAGTACGAGTGGGACGAGGTCCCCGAGCTGGCCGTCGTCCTGGTCGAGTCGGTCGAGCAGGCCGTCGAGCTGTTCAACCGCTGCAGCCCGCGCTTCGTGGCCTCGTTGATCAGCACCGACCCGGCGGCCCACGACCGGTTCTATGCGTCGATCGACGCCCCGTTCGTCGGCGACGGCTTCACCCGCTGGGTCGACGGCCAGTTCGCCCTCGACCAGCCCGAGCTGGGCTTGTCCAACTGGCAGAGCGGCCGGCTGTTCGGCCGGGGCGGCGTCCTGTCGGGCGACTCGGTGTACACGGTGCGGTTGCAGGCCGCCGTCGCCGATCCCGATCTGCACCGCTGACCGTCCCGGTCCGCCGCCGACTACCGTGTCGTCGATGCGCCGCACCCCGCGTGTTCGGCGCGCTCCCCACCGCCGCAGCCTGGCCGTGGTGGCGCTGGCCGTCGTGGGCACCACGGTGCCGGTGGTCCCCTCCACGTCGTTCGTGGCCGACTCGCTGTACCCGCAGCTCGGCAACCCGGGCATCGACGTCGAGCACTACGACCTCGACCTGCGCGTCGACCACGACTCCCATCGGCTGGCCGGCACCGTGACGCTGCAGCTTACCACCACCACGGCGCTCGGCGAGCTAACCCTGGACAGCAACGGTCCACAGATCCGGGCCGTCACGGTGGGCGGCGCGGCCGCGCTGTACACCGGGGGCGGCGGCAAGTTGCGCATCACCGTGGCGCCGCCCGTCCCCGCCGGCACGGCACTGACCGTGGTGGTGACCTACGACCTGACCACACGTCCCGCCGGTGACCGTCCGGCGGTGCCCGTGGCAACCGGGTGGTTCGACACCGACGGTGGCTCGTACGTGCTCAACGAGCCGGACGGCGCCAACACCTGGCTGCCCAGCAACGACCATCCGCGTGACAAGGCCACCTGGCGGTTCCACCTCGCCGTCCCGGCCGGGTGGAGTGCGATTGCCAACGGCATCCTCGACCGCCACACCACCGGGCCGGCCGGTGAGGAGTGGGTGTGGTCGGAGTCGTCGCCGATGGCCACCTACCTGGTCCAGCTGCTCACTGGGCACTACGCCATGGTCGAGGGCCAGGTGCCGGGTGGACCGGCACTGCGCAGCGTCGCCCTGCAGGACCACCAGGACGTGCTGGCGGCGTGCAACGCGCTCACCGCTCGCCAGATCCAGTTCTTCGAGACGTTGTTCGGCCCGTACCCGTTCGCCACCTACGGCGTGGCCATCACCGACAGCCAGCCCGGCCTGGCGATGGAGACCCAGGAGCGATCGCTGTTCAGTGTGCGGGATGTGCCCAACTGCCCCGACAGTCAGCTGGCGCTGGCCCACGAGCTGGCCCATCAGTGGTTCGGTGATGCGGTGAGCCCCGCCGACTGGGGGGACATCTGGCTCAACGAGTCCTTCGCCACGTACGGGCATTGGTTGTGGCTCGACCATGCCGGGATCACCTCGCTGGCCGACAGTGCTGCCGACGGCCTGCGGGTGGGGGGACGATCCGTCGCCGAACCCTCCCAGGCGTCGATGTTCGACGACGTGTCCTACGAGGGGGGCGCCGCCGTCCTCCACGCGCTGCGGATCACCGTGGGCGACGAGGCCTTCTTCACCACCCTGCGCCAGTGGGTGCAGGCCAACCGGTTCAGCTCGCGGCGGACCGCCGACTTCATCGCCCTGGCCGAGCGGGTGAGCGGTCGGGACCTTCACGACTTCTTCGAGCAGTGGTTGTTCGCCCCTCGACGCCCTGCTGCCTACCCGGCCGCGATCACCGTCGGAGCCGGGTCATGACGGCCCGGATCGCCCCGCGCCGGCCTCTACCCTGATCGGGTGGACGACCGCGGCTGCAACCGGATGGAGCCCGTCCCGGGGTGGTATCCCGACCCACACGTGCGCGACGCCCTGCGCTACTGGGACGGCCGCCGATGGACCACCGACGTGGTGGTTCCCCAGGTCCGTGGGGCCCGCCCGCCGCGGCCGCCGCACCCGACCTTGCCGTTCGCAGCCGGCCTCGCCGCGGTGGCCTGTGTGGCCGTGCCGCTGGTGGCGATGCGGGTCCTGGAGCGGATCGCCCTGCGCCAGCACTGGCCGCTGGTGGTGCTGCTGGTGGCCGCCGACCTCCTCGTGTACGTCCCGATCCTGGTGTGGTGGCACCACATCAGCCGGCGGAGCAAGGCGGACATGCGCCCGACGGTGGGCCTCTACGCCCGCCCGGTGGACCTCGTCGTCGGGCCGATGACCTGGCTCGCCGGGCTCCTGGCGGCGATCCAGGCGCTGGTGGTGGTCCGCGCCCTGGGGGTGCCGTACACCGGCAATCTCGACGTTCGCTCGGCGACCACCGTCGATCGCGCCGCGGTGATCGTGCTCGTCGTGTCGCTGGTGGTCGTCGCTCCGCTGGTGGAGGAGATCGCCTTTCGCGGCGTCGTCCTGCGGGCGCTGCTCAGCCGGATGGGACCGGCGTGGGCCGTCGTCGTCCAGGGCGTGATCTTCGGGGCGATGCACGTCAATCCGGTGTTCGGCGGGGCCAACGTCGGGCTGGTCATCGTCCTGTCCGCCGTCGGGATCGCCTTCGGGGCGTCCGCCTATCTGACCCGCCGTCTGGCCCCCAGCATCATCGGGCACTTCCTCTACAACGGCATCGCCGTGGCGGTGCTGCTCCACCGTCTCGACTACTACTGAACTCGACCCCCGCCATGGTTGCCACGTAGCGTCGTGGCGTGAGCCAGCCCTCGACCGATCCCCCGACCGCCGCGGCGCCGACCACCGACCAGGCCGTGCAGGTCGAGCACCACGATGGCGGGGTCGTGCTGATCCGCTTGCACCGCCCGGCGCAGCGCAACGGCATCGACCCGCCGTCCTGCGACACCCTGACCGAGCTGTTCCGCTCGGCCACCACCGATGCCTCGGTGCGTGCCATGGTGTTGACCGGCAGCGGGCGGGACTACTGCACCGGGGCCGATCTGGCCGCCGGCAAGGCGACCACCGACTTCACCACGCTGGATTACCGCTACGCCACGGACCGCTATCGGGCGATGTTCCAAGCGCTGTGGGAGGTCGAACGCCCGGTGGTCACGGCGGTGAACGGCACCGTCGCCGGTGCCGGGTGGATGTACGCGCTGATGGGCGATCTGGTCGTGGCCGAGCGCAGCGCCCGCTGGACGCACGTCTTCTCCCGCCGCGGCATGGTGCCCCACGCTGGCGATCCGTACTTCCTGCCGCGGATCCTGCCCTTCCACCGGCTCAACGAGATCGCCCTGCTGGGCGACCCGGTCACCTCGGCCCAGCTGGCCGAGTGGGGCGCGGTGAACCGCCTGGTCGACGGGGCCGAGGTGCTCCCCACCGCCATGGAGCTGGCCACCCGCCTGGCCGCCGGCCCGACGCGCTCGCTCGGCTTCACCAAGCGGCTGTACCGCCGCTCGCTGTCGTCCAGCATGGACGCCGCCTTCGAGGACGAGCGCAACGCCACCGCGTTGCTCTCGACGACGGCCGATCGTCGGGAGGGCGTGGCCTCGCTGATGGAGGGTCGTCCGGCGCGCTTCGTCGGCAACTGACCCGAGTGCGCCGCGGCGAGGCGGCGACGGTCAGCGAAAGGCGCTGCGTGGCCGGCCGACCAGCTCGATCGCGACGCCGTCGGGGTCGTGGAGGAAGGCGATCCACATCGGCGGCACGTTGGTGCCGTGCAGCTCGATGGCCCGCGGCGGGCGGTCGAAGGCGAGGCCCCGGCCGACCAGCTCGGCGTGGGCCAGGCGGGTGTCGTCGACGCCCAGGGCGACGCGGAACAGTCCGGCGTGGTTGGCGGCCGCCGGGTGGCGCCCGTGCGTCGGCGGATCGAGCCACTGGGTGAGGTGCAGCTCGAAGGGCTCGTCGGCGAGGCGCAGGCGGGCGCGGTGGGCCGGCCCGTCCGGTCGCCGCTCGAGGACCGACCAGCCGAGGGCGCCGTAGAAGTCGACGGAGGCCACCAGGTCGGAGACGGTGACGGCGAGGTGGGCGAGGCGCGACGGCCCGGCGATCTGCGCGTCGGCCACCAGCTCCCAGCGGACCCCGGTGCGGTCGACGAGCGCGGTTGCGGAGCCGGCCGCGACCTGCTGCCACCCGAGACGGTCGAGCCGTGCCATCGTTGCCGCGACGTCGGCGACGGCAACGCCGAGGGCCTGGGTCCCGGCCTGTCGCGGGTCGCTGGGCGGCGAGCCCACCGTCGACGGCCGGACCCACTCCTGGACCTCGATGGCCGGGCTGACGCGAGGGCCGCGATGGTCGAAGAGGAAGTGCGCCCGGCTGACGATCTCCCCGGTCAAGCCCAGCACCGAGCCGTCGGAGGGCTCGAGCGGGGTGCGCATCGTGTCGATCAACCCGAGGCCGTCGACCAGATCGGCGCTCACCGCGTCGGCGTCGTCGCAGCAGTAGCAGACGTGCAGCACCCGGCGGGCAGTCGGCTCGGTGAGGTCGACCATCGGTGCCACCGACCCGATCAGACCAGGCGGAGGTTGTCGATCAGACGGACCTCGCCGAACCACACCGCGGCCAGGGCCTGGGCGCCGTGGCGGACGTCGATGGGTGGCTGCAGGGTCAGCGGGTCGGCCACCCGCAGGTACTCCAGCCGGGCCCGCGGCTCGGACTCGATGACCGCCCGGCCGATGTCTTCGAGCCGTCGCGGCTCGGTGACGCCGTCGGACGCGGCCTGCTGCATGGCCCGCAGGGCGCGCACGACCACGACGGCGGCGGCCCGGTCGGCGGGGTCGAGGCGCCGGTTGCGGCTGGACATGGCCAACCCGTCGGCCTCGCGCACCGTCGGCATGCCGACGATCTCGATGCCGAGGTCGAGGTCGGCCACCATCCGGCGGATGATCGCCAGCTGCTGGAAGTCCTTCTCCCCGAAGATCGCCACGTCCGGGCGGATGGCGTTGAACAGCTTGGTCACCACGGTGGCGACGCCGCGGAAGTGGCCGGGCCGTCCGCTGCCCTCCAGCGGTTCGGCCAGGTCGCCCGGTTCGACGTGGGTCTGGAAGCGGCTCGGATACATGGCCGCCACCGTGGGGGCGTAGACCGCGGCCACGCCGGCCGCGGCGCACACCGCCAGGTCGTCGTCGGCCGGGCGGGGGTAGGCGTCGTAGTCGTCACGCCGGTTGAACTGCAGGGGATTGACGAAGATCGACACGGCGACCACGTCGCCGTGCCCGGTGGCCGTGTCGATCAGCCGGCGATGCCCGTCGTGCAACGCGCCCATGGTGGGCACGAAGGCGATGCGCTGACCGGCCGCTCGCTGGGCGCCCGACCAGGCCCACGCCCCGTCCGGGGTGTCGAGCAGCTCCACGACGTCACTCGCCCGAGGTCGCCGGCGCCTCGGCCGGCTGCCCGGCGGCCTCGGCTGCGGCGGTGCGGCTCAGGGTCCGCCACACGCCGATGCCGACGATGTACAGGGGGCAGACGATGAGCAGCAGCTTGCCGAAGCCGGGGTGGTGCTTGGGCGCCCGGGCGGTCATGTACATCACCGCCGCCAGCCACAGCACCGTGACGGTGATGGTGGTCGAGCGGAACCGGCGTACCTGGGTGGGGTGGACGAACTTCCAGTTGGTCAACTGGGTCAGGGCCAGGGCGACACAGGCGACGACGTTGAACCAGTGCGGGGTACCGAGGAGGAACAGCGTCGGCACGATCATGTTCCACTCGCAGGGGAACCCGTTGAACCAGTGGTCGGTGGTCATCTGGTCGGTTCGCGACATCCACAGCGCCGACATGAACAGCACGAAGGCCCCGATGTACAGCGAGGCCCCGGCGGGCAGCATCTGGAACTCGTGCAGGAAGATCACCGGGATGACGATGCAGGTGACGAAGTCGACGATCAGGTCGAGGGTGTAGCCGTCGATCTTCGGGACGTGGCCGCGCACGTCCCAGGCCCGCGCCGCCGGCCCGTCGATGCCGTCGAGCACCATGGCGATGGCCAGCCACAACACCGCGCCACGCGGCTTGTGGTCGCTGACGGCGATGATGCCCATCATCCCAACCACGGCACCGAGGGCCGTGACGCAGTGGACCATCCACCCCTTGGCCACCGGGTGGGCGAGCTCGCGGGGCAGGGTCTCGGTCATCGGTCGGGGGTCGCCTCCCGGGAGGAAGGCCCTGACATGCTAGCGCCGCGTTGTCGTGCCAGGGCCCACACCCGCTCGTCGCCGAATCGGTAGCGCACCTGCAGCCGGCAGTGGGTGAGTCGCCACCGTCCGTCGAGGCGCGCCAGACGGTTGTCGTAGTGCCCGACCAGGGTGCAGCAGGCGTCGGCCGGTTCGAGGCCGAAGGCGTCCATGCTGGCCGCGCTGAACCAGTGCGCGGCGCGGACCTCGTTGACGCATCGGGCCTGGCCCGGGTTGTCGAAGGTCACGGTGTGGTTGGCCATCAGGTGCTGGGTGGCGTCGAAGGAGCCGTTGACCGTCCGGACTGACTCGACCCACGGCTGGCGGGCCACCTGGCGGGCCGGATGGCCGCTGAACGAGGAGGTGTCGATGACGACCTGCTCGGCGAAGCAGTCGGCGAACCGGTCCCAGTCGCGGTGGTCGATGCCGGCGGCGTAGGCGTGGGAGACGTCGATGACGGCCCGGCGATCGAGCAGCTGCGCCAGCGCGGCGAGGTCCGGGACGTCGGCGGGCATGCGCCCCAGCTTCGCGCGCCGGTGGCGCGAAGCTGGGGCCATGGGCAACGCCGCGCACCGCGCTGCGGTGATCGACGCCACCGGCGTGCGCAAGACCTTCGGATCGATCGTCGCCCTCGACGGTGTCGACCTGCGTGTCGAGGCCGGTGAGGTGCACGGGTTCCTCGGGCCCAACGGCGCCGGCAAGTCGACGATGCTGCGGATCCTCCTCGGGCTGCTGCGCGCCGACGGCGGGCGGGTCCGGCTGCTCGACGGCGACCCGTGGCGCGACGCGGTGGCGCTGCACCGCCGGCTGGCCTACGTGCCGAGCGACGTCACCTGGTGGCCGTCCTTGACCGGGGGAGAGGTCATCGACCTGATGGGACGGCTGCGCGGTGGGCTCGATCCGCAGCGCCGTGACCGGCTGGTCGAGCGATTCGACCTCGACCCGCGGCGCCGATGCCGGACGTATTCGACCGGCAATCGCCAGAAGGTCGCGCTGATCGCCGCCCTGGCCTGCGACGTCGAGCTGCTGATCCTCGACGAACCCACCAGCGGTCTCGATCCGTTGATGGAGGCGGTGTTCCAGGACGAGGTCCGCCAGCGAGCCGGGCGTGGCGCGACCGTGCTGCTGTCCAGCCACCTGCTGGCCGAGGTGGAGGCGATCTGCGACCGGGTGTCGATCATCCGCCAGGGGCGGATCGTCGAGACGGGCACGCTGCCCGAGCTGCGCCACCTGACCCGCACGTCGGTGCAAGCCGAGGTCGATGCCGTACCGGCGGGTCTGGTCGGGTTGGCGGGGGTGCACGATCTGGAGGTGTCCGGCCAACGGCTGCGTGCCTCGGTGGACAGTGATCGTCTCGGTGCGGTCCTGGCCGTGATCGCCGCCGCCGGGGTGCGGACGATGACCTGCCAGCCACCGACGCTGGAGGAGCTGTTCCTCCGCCACTACCGCACCGACGCTCACGCCACGGGACCACCGCGGTGACGGTCGGGGCCCGCCCGCTGGCCGGGTTTCGCACCGTGCTCGGCATCGCCTGGCGCGGCGAGCGGCGCAGCCTGCTGGCCTGGGTGCTCGGCATCGCCGGGCTGGTGGCGATGACCGCCGCCGCCTTCCGCCGCCTGTACCCCGACCTCGGGCCGCGGGCCGCGTTCGTCAGGACGGTGGCGGCGAACCCGGCGATCCGGATCCTCACCGGCACCCTGCACGGCAACTCGATCGGGGCGCTGACCGCCTGGCGCATCGGATCCAGCGCTGCGGTGCTGTGTGCGCTGATGGGCATCTTCACCGTGGCCCGGCGCACCCGGCGCGACGAGGAGGCCCGGCGGACGGAGGTCCTCGTGTCCGCCGCCGTCGGCAGCGTTGCCCCGATGGCGGCGGCGGTCACGGTGGCCGCCGTGGGCTGTGTCGCCGTGGCGGTGGCCACCGGTGGCGCCCTGGCGCTGCTCGGTGAGGCACCTGGTGGGGCGCTGGCCCTCGGTGCTGCGCTCGGCGGTTCGGGGTTGGTGTTCGCTGCGGTCGCCGCCGTGACCGCCCAGCTGGCCGACAGCGCCCGCCAGGCAACCGGCGGAGCGGGGGCGGTCCTCGGTCTGGCGTACGCGTTGCGGGCGGTGGCCGATGGTGCATCCGGTCGGTGGTCGGCGCTGCGCTGGGTCACCCCGCTCGGGTGGGTGGGCGAGGCGCGACCCTTCGCCGGGAACCGAGTCGGCCCGCTGCTGCTCCTCGGCGGGGCGACGGTCGCCGGACTGGCCGTCGCCGCGGCACTGCTCGATCGCCGCGACATCGGTCGCGGCATGTTCGCCGCCCGTCTCGGGCGGCCCGGTGCCACGGTCGGCGGCCTGGCCGGCCTGGCGCTGCGCCTGCACCGGTCGACGGTCATCGCCTGGTGCGTCGGGCTGGCCCTGTTCGGCGCGCTGATGGGCGGGGTGATCGAGACCGCGGCGCGTGCCCTGGCCAGCAACACCGGGTTCGGCGAGATCCTCCGCCGCCTGGGTGGAGCCGGGGTGGCTGCCGACGCCCTGGTGTCCACGGTGTCCGGGCTGCTCATGTTCGGCGTCGCTGCCGCGGCCACCACGATGGTGGTGCGGCTGCACGTCGAGGAGCAGGCCGGTCGGGCCGGCTGGATCCTGGCCGGACCGGTGGGGCGGTGGCGGTGGTACGGGGTCCACCTGGCGCTCGCCGCCGTCGCCACGACGATGCTGGCCGGCGTGGCCGGCGGCGCACTGGGAGCCGTCCATGGCCTGGTGGCCGGCCACGTCGGCAGTGGCCTGGGGCGCGGGCTGCTGGCCACTGCCAGCCGCCTACCGGCCGTGTGGGCGATGGCCGGGGTGGCCGCCGTGCTGGTTGCGGGGGCGCCGCACCGGGCGGTGCCGCTGATCTGGGCGGTGTTCCTCACGGCGGTGGTGCTCGGCGAGTTCGGCCCGGCCCTGCAGCTGCCCCAGGCTGCCGTCGACCTGTCACCGTTCGCCCACACCGGACAGGCGCCCGTGCGACCGGTGCCGTGGCTGGCGGCCAGCGTGCTGGCTGCCCTTGCCGTGATCCTGCACCTCGTCGCCCTGATCGGCGTGCGCCGCCGTGATCTCACCAGCGGGTGACCACGGTTGACCAGGGGTCACCGGCCAGGCAGCTGGTCCGGCCGCCGCTCGCCGGGGCGGGGCGGCCCGCTGGTCGTAGCGTGGCAGGGATGGAGCTCGGCCTGGCCCCGTTTCGCCGCCTCGGTGGTCGGGCGATCCGCGCCGCATGGCGGACCGCCTCGCGCTGGGCGTCGATCGGGCCGGACGACTCCGCCGGGCGACGGTTCGGACGGATGGGGCCGGGGAGTTGCATCGTCTTCCCCGCCACGGCACTGATGAACGAGCGGTACATCCACATCGGCGCGGCGACGATGATCGGCCCGCACTGCACGCTGTCGGCGGGCATGGCGCCGGGCCAGGAGTGCATCACCGACCCGGTGGTGCGGATCGGCGATCGCTGCCTGATCGGCCGGGGCAGCGGGATCGTCGGGCACCTGTCGATCACCATCGGCGACGACGTGTGGACCGGCCATCACGTCTACATCACCGACCAGAACCATGGCTACGAGGACCGCTCCGTGCCGATCTCCCGCCAGACGATGCCGGAGCGGGCGGTCGTCATCGGCGACGGGTCGTGGCTCGGCCATGGCACGGTGGTCCTTCCCGGGGCTCACATCGGCCGCCACGTCGTGGTCGGGGCCAACTCGGTGGTGACGGGTGTGCTGCCCGACGACTGCGTCGCCGTCGGCAGCCCGGCGCGCGTCGTGCGGCGCTACGTCGACCGGCAGGGCTGGCAGCGGGTCGAGCCCTCCGGCGCCGACTGATCAGCCGATGTCGTTGGGTGGGGCGCAGCCGGTGATGTCGTTGCCGGCGGTGAAGTCGGTGAGGATGTTGCTGACCGGCCCACCGTGCTCGACGGTCTCGTCGTAGGGCGAGTTGTCGAAGCGACGCAGCCGTTCGGCGTAGCGCTGGCGGTCGCTCAGCACGACCCGGTAGTACCGGGTGAAGGTGCTGACCCGCTGGCGATCCTTGGCGTCGCCGAGCGGGACGGCGTCGAGGCGCCCGACCATGTCGGTGAGGATCGTGGTGGCCCGGGCGACGAGGTCGGCGCGGTGCAGCATCTGCTCGTGCGTCGGGTTGGTGATGTAGCCGGCGCTGGTGTCGGCGAGGGCCTCCCGCTGGGAGGTGGCTGCCGCGCAGATCTGGCGGGCCTGGGTGCGCCACGACTCCTCGCGCACCCGGTACGCCCCGGTCTTCGGGGCGAAGAACAGCACGTAGACCCACATCGAGCCGAACACCGCGACCAGCGCGCCGAGCGCAAGGCGCAGCACCGTGCGGCGACGCCGGTGGGCGGGGGACGGCGAGGTGGGCGGCTCGTCGACGGCGATCCGCCGCGCCGCGTTGCTGCGGATCGTGCTGCTCCGGGTCATGGCGCTCCGTGGCCTCGCCGCGCCGGCCGGTAGGAGACTGCCAGTTGGGCCGCTGCGGCCCCCACGCCGAGCAGGCCGGCGATCAGCGCCCCGTGCCAGCCGGTCCAGTGCAGGCCGGCGGCGTGATCGATCGACCACTCGCCGGCGCCCAGCGCGCCGACGGCGAAGGCGGCCAGGGCGATGGTCGCGCAGTACTCCCAGCCCTGGTCCTTGTTGAAGATGAAGAAGCCGTTCGATCGATGGGCGACGACGATCGCCACCACCATCACGGCGATGATCCCCGCCGCGGCGTACGGGGTCAGCAGGCCGGCGGCCAGCAGCAATCCGGCGCCGATCTCGGTCCCGGCTGCGGCGCGGGCCTGCAGCGCGGGCCAGCGCATGCCGATGCTGCCGAACCACCCGGCCGTGCCGGACAGCCCACCCCGCCCGAACACCTTGTTGACCCCGTGGGCGGCGAGGAACAGCCCGAGCGTCAGGCGAAGGACCAACAGGGCGAGGTTGAACTGGTCAGCCATGCCCGCCACGCTATGCCGCCCACCCCGCCCGCCCCACGCCCGGCGTCACCGGCGGGCGCAAACCACCGGCGGATCGTGCCCGGTCCCTGCTAGAACCGGCACATGGCCGACCCGACCACGCCCACCCGGCGCGCCCCGAGCAAGCTGCGCCAAGCGGTGCGGCTGCTGCGCGGCCTGCTGGCCGGGCATCGCCGGCTGTTCCTCACCGCCGTGGGCGGTGCCTCGGTCTACGCCATCTGCACGGTGCTCTCGGCCTTCGTCGTCCGCCTGGTCACCGACCGGGTGATCACGCCGCGGTTCACCACCGGCCACGTCGCCGTGGGCACCGTGCTGGGGGTCCTCGGCCTGGTCATCGGCGTGGCCCTGGTGCGCGCCGCCGGCGTGGTGGTCCGCCGGGTGTGGGCCGGGCGCACGGCTTGGCGGGTCAACGAGGGCCTGACCCGATCGGTCGTCCAGCGCTACGTCGACCAACCGGTGCCGTGGCACCGCCGGCAGACCGCGGGCGACCTGATCTCACGCGCCGGGCTCGACGCCGAGGCCGCCACGACGGTCCTCAACCCGTTGCCGTTCGCCTCCAGCGTGATCGTCATGCTGGTCATCTCCTCGGCGTGGATGCTGGTCACCGACGCCGTGCTGGGCCTGTTCGCCGTGGCCCTGTTCCCGATCCTCATCGGCCTCAATCTGGTCTACCAGCGCCGCGCCGACCGCTACTACGACGCCGCGCAGGACGAGCTCGGCCGGCTCAGCGCCGCCGTCCACGAGAGCTTCGACGGGGTCACCGTGGTCAAGTCGCTCGGCGCCGAGCAGCGCGAGACGGAACGGCTCGGACTGATCGCCGGGCGGCTGCGCGACGCCCGCATGGGTGCGGTCCGGGTGCGCAGCACCTTCGAGGCCTTGCTCGACGGCATCCCCAACGCGGCGAACACGGCGTTGCTGGTCGTCGGTGCCTACCGGGTCCGCGCCGGCGCGGCCACCGTGGGCGAGTTGGCCAGCTTCTTCTACCTGTTCACCCTGCTGGTGTTCCCGTTGCGGCTGATCGGCTTCGTCCTGTCCGACCTGCCGCACTCGCTGGCCGGCTGGAACCGGGTTCGCGAGGTGCTCGACGCACCCGTCCAACCCGACCCGGCACGCACCCTGGGCCGCTCCCCGGACGGGGCGGTGCGGTTGCACGGCGTGCACTACCGACACGAGGGGGCGCGCGACGTGCTGGACGGGGTCGACGCCGAGATCCCCGCCGGGCGGACCGTCGCCGTGGTCGGGGCCACGGGGGCGGGCAAGACCACGCTGCTGCACCTCGTCGCCGGGTTGATCGAGCCCTCGTCGGGCCGGATCGAGGTCCCCGCCGGGGACACGCTGCTGGTGTTCCAGGAGCCGTTCCTGACCGTCGGGACCGTCCGCGAGAACGTCACCCTCGGCCGGCCGATCGCCGACCGGGACGTCGACGAGGCGGTCGTCACCGCCTGCGCCGAGTTCTGCTACGACCTGCCCAACGGGCTGGCGACGATGGTCGGCGAGCGCGGCGTCGGCCTGTCCGGCGGTCAGCGCCAGCGCATCGCCCTGGCTCGGGCGCTGGTCCGCCGGCCGGCGGTGCTGCTCCTCGACGACACCACCTCGGCGCTCGATCCCGCCACCGAGGCGGCGGTGCTGGCCAACCTGCGCCGCCAGCTGGGGTCGATGACCGTGCTGGCGGTGGCCTCGCGGCCGTCGACCATCGCGCTCGCCGACGACGTGCTGTACCTGGTCGACGGCGTGGTGGCCGCGCACGGCCGACACGAGGCGTTGCTGGCTGGCGTCCCCGGCTACCGCACGCTGATCGAGGCCTTCGAACACGACCGGGCCGCGCTGGACGCCGCGGCGGGGGAGGACGCCGGCGAGGCGGCGGAGGCGACGGTCGGCGCGGGCGCCGAGGTGCGGCCATGAGTGAGCCGCTGGGCCGCTGGTCGGCCGTGGACACCATCGGGCGCAGCGTGCGCGAGGCCCCGGCACTGCGCCGCGGCTTCGGCCTGACGGTGCTGTTGGCCATGGCCGGCGCCGGTGCCCGCATCGTCCTGCCGATCCTGCTGCAGCAGGCCATCGACCGCGGCCTGCGTCATGGTCGGGTGCGCGTCGACGTCGTCGTCCATCTGGCCCTGATCGGCGTGGCGGTGGTGGCGGTGGCCACGCTGGCCCAGCGGACCGCGGTCGCCCGCCTCGGCATTCGCTCCGAGCAAGCCCTGTTCGGCCTGCGCGTCCGGCTGTTCGAGCACATCCACCGGCTGAGCATCGCCGACCACAACGACGAGCGCACCGGCGCCCTCGTCGCCCGGGTCACGGGCGACGTCGAGACCCTCTCGCAGTTCTTCGCCTGGGGCGGTCTCGCCCTGCTCCTCGACGGCACGCTCATGGTCGTCGTCGCCGCCGTGATGCTGGCCTACGACTGGCTGCTGGCGGTGGTCGCCTTCCTCGTCGCCGCCCCACTGGCCATCCTGCTGCGCCGGGTCCAGGCCCATCTGCTGACCGCCAACGACGCCGCCCGGGCACGCAATGCCGAGATGCTCAGCCAGATCAGCGAGCTGGTCGGCGGCTCGGAGACGTTGCGGGCCTACGGCGCGTCACGCCACTACGCCGACGCCACCGCGGCCACCGCCCGCCGCCGGGCCGATTCGTTCATCCGCGTCGGCACCATCGGTGCCTTCCTGTTCCCGCTCGGTGAGGTGTTCTCCGCCCTGACGGTGAGCGCGGTGATCACCCTCGGGGTCTGGCTCGGCCCGGATCGCGGCCTGACGGCGGGGGCGATGGTCGGCTTCGTGTTCCTGACCTACCGGTTCCTCGAGCCGATCGCCGAGTTCACCGAGGTCATCGACCAGACCCAGACGGCCGTCGCCGGCATGCGCCGGGTGCTCGGCGTGCTCGGGACGCCGATCGGTCCGCCGGAGTCGGCGGACCCACAGCGGCTCCCGTCCGGCCCGCTCGACGTCTACCTGGCCAACGTCGACTTCGCCTACCCACGGCGCCACGACGCCGAGGCCGAGCGCGGTGCGAGCGACGACGAGCCGGTGCTCCACCAGGTCACCGCGCACATCCCCGCCGGCCAGCAGGTGGCCCTGGTGGGCGAGACCGGATCGGGCAAGACCACGCTCGGACGGCTGGTCGCCCGGCTGGCCGACCCGACACGCGGGCAGGTCCTGCTCGGCGGCGTCCCGCTGACCGAGGTGGCCAACCACGACCTCCGCCGCCGGCTGGTCGTGGTGCCCCAGGAGCCGTTCCTGTTCGACGGGACGATCGCCGACAACCTGGCGTTCGCCGATCCGTCGGCCACGCCGCAGCGCCTGGCCGAGGCGGTCGAGGCGCTCGACCTCGGCGACTGGTTGGCCGGCCTTCCCGCCGGCCTCGACACCGAGGTCGGCCCGCGTGGCTCGCAGCTGTCGGCCGGAGAGCGTCAGCTCGTGGCGCTGGTGCGGGCCTCGATCGTCGACCCGGCGGTGCTGGTGCTCGACGAGGCGACCTCGTCGGTGGACGCCCTCACCGAGGTCCGCCTGGGCCGGGCGCTGGAGCGCCTGTCGCGCGGCCGGACCTCGATCGCCATCGCCCACCGGCTGTCGACGGCAGCACGCGCCGATCGGGTCCTGGTGCTCGATCACGGCCGGCTGGTGGAGGACGGCGCCCATCGCGACCTCGTCGATGCCGGCGGTGCCTACGCCCGGATGTACGACGCCTGGGTCAGCGCGACCGACGCGGCTCGCACGACGAGCTGATCCCCGCCCGAGGGGACGTCGCCGTCAGGTGACCCACAGGGCCACGGCGATCTCGCAGGTCACCGACGTGGCGAACGACGTGTGCCGCGCCGTGAACGGGACGGTCTGGCCGACCTCGGCTCGGACCGAGTCGAAGTCGATCACCTCGGTGCCACCCGACGCAGCGTGGACGATGACCGTCAGGCGCAGCCGGGCCACCGCCTGGCGGTGATTCGTCGCCCGTCCGGCGATGGTCACCTGCCCGTCGGCCAGGTCGCAGCGATCGATGCGGATGTCCGCGACGGGGACTTGCTGGACTCGCCCGGCGCGATGTTCGAGGACGCGGGTGAACCACAGCCCGAGCCCGGCGGCACCGATGGCCACGGGCGCCAGGGCGACGGCCAGCAGCGCCGTGCCCGCACCGCGACCCCCGAGGCCCCGGGCGGCGCGCCGCCCGAGGACGGCCATGACCAACGCGATGACCACCGCCGGGACGGTCACGGCGAACAGGTAGGGGATCAGCCCGATGAGCACCGAGCCGGCCACCACGCCGAGCGCGGCGTTGGCCAGGACGTTGTGCACCGGGCGGGCCGAGGGGGCCACCGGGACCGCGGGCGAGCCGGCGGGCCGGGCGCCGGCGAGCCGCCGAGCGGTAGTGGGGCGCGGCGTGTCGACTCGCTGCTGGCCGTCGACGGCGACGTCGGCGGTCCACGAGGTGCCGTTGAAGTAGCGGTACTGGTAGCGACCCCACGGATCGGGATACCAGCCGGCAGCGAGAGGCGGGACCCGGTCGTTCACCCGACCGGCGACGCTATCGCCCGCGTGCCGGTCCCGATGGCCGCGCCGCGCCGGAAGCGACGTCGTAGCCTGGACGCATGGTGCCGCTGCCCGAACAGGACCTGCTCGCCGTGCTCGCCCCGTTCGGTGAGTCGATCATGCTCCCGGCCGCGGCCTACACCGATCCGGCCGTGCTCGACTGGGAGCACCGCCACCTGTTCGAGGGCGGATGGGTCTGCGTCGGCCGGGCGGCCGACGTTCCCACCCCTCGGTCGCAGCAGGCCGTCCGCATCGGGCGGACCAGCGTCCTGATGACCCGCGACGACGGCGGTCTGGTTCGCGTCCTGGCGAACATCTGCCGTCACCGCGGCCACGAGCTGCTGGCCTGTGGCTCGCGCGCCTCGCGGCCCAGCATCGTCTGCCCGTACCACGCCTGGGCCTACGAGCTCGACGGCTCGTTGCGCCACGCCCCGAAGGTGCAGGGCATCGACACGACCCAACTCGGCCTGGCGCCGATCCGCAGCGCCGAGTGGGCCGGCTGGGTGTTCGTCAACCTGGACGGCGAGGCTGCGCCGTTCGAGGAGTTCCTCGGCGACATCCCGGCGCTGCTCGACGCCTGGGATCTCGGCGAACTGGCCGTGGCGGCGACCCACCACTACGACCTGGCCGCCAACTGGAAGCTGGCTTGTGAGAACTACCACGAGTGCTATCACTGCCCGCTGATCCACCCGGAGCTGTGCCGGGTGACCGTGGCCAACAGCGGGGACAACTACCGGACCGACCGCGGCGCATTCGTCGGCGGTTCGATGCTGCTGGCCGAGCGCGCCGCGACGATGAGCCTCAGCGGGGCCAGTTGCGCCACGGTCCGGCCGCGGCTCTCGCCCACCCAGCGCCGCCAGGTGCTGTACCTCAACCTGTTCCCCAACCTGCTGATCAGCGTGCACCCCGACTACGTGATGACCCACCGGATCGAGGCCCTGGCCCCGGATCGCTGCGCGGTCGAGTGTCAGTGGCTGTTCGCTCCCGAGGATCTCGCCCGGGACGGGTTCGATCCGGCCGACGCCATCGGGCTGTGGGACCTGACCAACCGCCAGGATTGGGGTGCGGTGGAGAGCGTGCAGCGGGCGATGTCCTCTCCGCTCTACCGGCCTGGGGTCCTGGCCCACGGCGAGGACGCCGTGTACCAGTTCGCCGGGATGGTGGCCAACGCCTACCTCGGCCGCGGGCTGGTGCGCGGGGCGATCCCCGAGACCTACGCCCGCTGAGCCTCGGAGCCGACCATGGAGCTGTACCTCATCCGCCACGCCGAGCCGCAGTGGGTCCTCGACGGGGCCAACGTCGTCGACCCCGAGCTGACCAGCCGTGGGTACCGCCAAGCCGAAGCCGTGGCCGAGGCCCTCGACGGGATCCACTTCGACGAGATCCTCTCGTCCCCCCTGCGCCGCCCGCAGCTGACGGCCGCGCCGATGTTGCGCACCCGGCACACCCGCCTGCAGATCGCCCCGTGGCTGGAGGAGATCCGCGAGCCGAACTGGCACGGGCTCCCGGCGACGCTGGCCGCCGACGCCTACGCCAACGACCGCAAGCTGATCGCCGAGGACCGATGGAAGGGGCTGCCGGGCGGGGAGTCACCGCGTGACTTCGTCGAACGGATCGTCGCCGGGTGCACCGAGTTCCTCGCCGAGCGCGGTGTGCGCCGGTCCCCGCAGCCGCTGCCGGTGTGGGAGTTCGATCCCGAGGTGCCCGACGATCGGCGCATCGCCCTGTTCGCCCACGCCGGGACCAACGGGGTCGTGCTGTGCCACGTGCTCGGCATCGAAGCGGTGCCGTGGGAGTGGGATCGTCTGTCGACCGGCCACGCCTCGATCTCGGTGCTCAGCTCGATGACCGTCGGGGACGGGCACACGTTCATGCTGTCCGAGCTGAGCAACGTCGAACACCTGGCTCGGGCCGACCGCACCCGTTGATCCGGCGCTCAATCGGCTGGCTCGCCCGGCTCGGCGGCCGGCAGGGTGAACGTCACCCGCGCCCCGCACCAGGGCTCCGGGGCGTCGCTGATCGTCAGCCGGCCGTGGTGGGCGGCGGCGACGTCGGAGGCGACCGCCAGGCCCAGCCCGGCGCCGCCCGCATCGCGGGCCCGGGCGTCGTCGAGTCGGACGAATCGCTGGACCACCTCCGCACGATCCTCGGCCGGGATCCCCGGCCCGTCGTCGTCGACCGTCACGAGGATCCAACCGCCCTCGCGCTGCGCAGCGACCTGGACTGCGGTGGCGGCGTGCCGGGCGGCGTTGGCCACGACGTGATCGACGGCCCGGTGCAGCGCCATGGCGTCGCCCGTCATCGAGAGCTCGTCGCCCGCGCCGTTGCCGACCTCGACCGCCACGGGTACCCGTCGCCGCCGGGCGGCCACGTGGTGGAGCACGTCGAGAATGTCGACCCGCCGGTCCTGGCCGGCCGCCATGCCGGTCCGGCCGGCGAGGTCGGCGCGACCTTCGTCGCTGCGAGCCAGCAGCACCAGGTCGTCGACCAGCGTCTGCAACCGATCGACCTCGTCGCGCAGGACGGACGCCGTCCCGGCCCGCGGCTGGCTGCGGGCTCCGGGCCCGGACGGCTCGGGATCCGTCGGCGGCGCGTCAGTGTGGCCGATCTCCAACTCGGCCCGGATGACCGCCAGCGGGGTGCGCAGCTCGTGCGAGGCGTCGGAGACGAAGCGGCGCGCCGCGGCCGTGGACGTCTCCAGCCGGTCGAGCATCGAGTTCATCGTCCGGGTCAGCTCGGCGATCTCGTCCGCCGCCTCGGTCTCGGGCACCCGCTCGTGCAACGAGCGGGCTCCGATGGTGGCGACCTGGGAGGTGATCGCCTGGACCGGACGGAGTGCCCGGCCGACGATCACCCACGCCGCGGCCATCACCGCCAGGACCAGTGCCGGGCCGATCGTCCACAGCAGCCGCCTGGTGACGTCCAAGGCGTGGCGGATGTGGGTCGTCGGCGTCGAGGTGGCCAGCACGAACCCGTCGGCGGCAGCCGTGGACACCAGGACGTCCCCGGAGCGACCGGTCGAGCGCGAGAGGACGGCATGGGCGTTGGCGTCGAAGTCGTTGGCCGAGACGACGTACTGGGCGGAGTCGGTCGTCGTCAGACCCGGGTGGTTCGCCAGGATCGAGCCGACCACGGCGGGATCGGTCACCCCGACCAAGGTGACCCCCGCCCCGCTGGATGTGCCGACACTGAGCATCACCGAGTTGCCGACGCGGACGGCCTTCGTATCGGCAGGCAGCCCCCGAGCCGCCAGCACCGCGGCCTCGTCGCGCAGCATCCCGCGGTCCTGGGCGCGCTGATCGTCGACCAGCGAACGCTCCAGCTGGTGCATGAGGGCCAGCGCGCCGACGAACAGCACGACGGCGAACAGCCCGGCGGTCAGTGCCGTGACGCGCAATCGAACCGAGCTGCGCGCCCGGCGCCACCATCGCCTCATCGGCCACCCGCCAGGTCGTCGGCGACCAGTCGGTAGCCGATGGTCCGCACGGTCTGCAACGACGCCCGCCCGAAGGGGCGGTCGATCTTGCTGCGCAGGTAGCCGACGTACACCTCGACGATGTTGTCGTCGCCGTCGAAGTCGAACCCCCACACCTCGGCCAGCACCTCGGCCTTGGTGGCCGCCCCGCCGTCGCGGCGGGCCAGGGCGACCAGCACCGCGAGCTCCCGAGCGGTCAGGTTGACCTCGACGTCGCCCCGCCAACAGCGCCGGCCCAGCACGTCGACCCGCAGGTCGCCGACGGCCAGCAGGTCGCCGTGGCCGGATGCGGCCCGGCGGATCAGGGCTCGCAGTCGGGCGACGAGGACCACGAAGCTGAACGGCTTGCGCAGGAAGTCGTCGGCCCCGAGCTCGAGTCCTTCGGCTTCGTCGTGCTCGCCCTGCTTCGCCGTCAGCAGGAGCACGGGCGTGCGGTCGCCGCCAGCGCGCAGCTGCCGGCAGACCTCGTAGCCGTTCATCCCCGGCAAGAGGATGTCGAGCACGATCGCCACATAGGCTCCTTCCTGGGCGCGCCACAGCCCCTCGTCGCCGCGGTGGGCGACATCGACGTCGAATCCCTCGCTGCGCAGGCCGCGTGCCAGGGTCGTGGCCAGCCGGACCTCATCGTCGACCAGCAGGACGCGCACCACCGCATTGTGGAGCACGGCCGCCGGGATCGGGCATCGCTCTCAGCGAACGCTCAGCGGCGCTCAGCCGGTGCTCAGCGTCCGCAGGAGACGATGCCGGCATGAGCACGACGCACCTGACCCGTCCGACCACCGACCCGGTCCGCAGCCGGCGATCGCCGTGCACCGCCTGGCTCGCCAGCGTGGCCGGGATGCTGGGCCTGGTGGCACTGGCCTCGTCGTGCGCCGGGACCTCTCCGCAGGCCGCCGACCGCGGCGAGGTCGCCAGCCTGTCGAGCGCGCCCGGGGTGGTCACGCCGTCGACCGGCCACGTCGGTCCCGCCGGGACCGCGGCCGGCGGGACGTTGCCGGGCGAGGTCCCGAGCACGGATCCCGACGAAGCGATGCTGCAGTTCAGCCAGTGCATGCGCGACCACGGCGTCGACATGGTCGACGCCGGGCCCAGCGCCGGCGAGTCGGGCTCGGTATCGAACTCGACCCCGTTGGTGGCGAGCGCTGCGGTCGATGTCGACCGGGCGACCGCCGAGTGCCAACGCTTCCTCGAACACGCCCAACGCACGATCCAGGCCGATCCGGCTGCGCAGGCGGAGATGGAGCGGGCACTGCTGGCGTACTCGCAGTGCATGCGTGATCACGGCATCGACATGCCCGACCCGCAGTTCGGGCCAGGCGGGGAAGCGGTCGTCAAGATCACCGGATCCACGCCCGGCGCCGGCAGCGGGCCAGCCACCCCGTTGGCCGGCCCGGCGTTCGATGCCGCCAACCGGGCCTGCGCGGCCCTGATGCCCGGCGAGCCGAGCCAGCCGGAGCGCTCCAGCCCGGCCGAGACGGCCGCGACCACGGCCACGCCGAGGAGCTGAGCGATGCCCGCCAGCGTGACCAGACGACTCGTCGCCGTCGGCGCCCTGGCGGCGAGTGCTGCCGGGGTGGGGATCGTCGTCGGACGCAGCGGCGCCACCGGTTCGGCTCGTCGCCCGGCCGGCAGCTCGACGGCGACGACGGAACGGCGCACGGCGGAGGTCCGGCGGGGGCCACTCGAGTCCACCACCACGTACTCCGGCCGGCTCGGATACGGCGCGACGCGCCCGCTTCTCCTCACCCGACCGGGCACGCTGACCCGGTTGCCGGCGGTCGGCGAGGTGATCGCACCCGGCTCGCCCGTCGCCGAGATCGACGGTCGACCGGTGATCGCCGCCCGCGGTGCGTTCCCGTTCTGGCGCGACCTGCACACCGGGGTCAGCGACGGCAAGGACGTCGCCCAACTGGAGTTGATGCTCCTCGCCTTCGGCACGGCCGATGCCGCCGGCGTCAAGGTCGACGAGCACTTCGACGATGCCACCCGCCGGGCACTGCGGGCCTTCGAGTCCACCCACGGAATGGACGCCGACGGCGTCCTGCAGATGGGCGAGCTGGTCGTCGTCGACGGTCCGGTCCGGATCAGCGCGGTGACCGGCGTGCTGGGTGATCAGTCCTCGGCGGCCGGGTTGACGGTGAGCGCCGCCGAGCCGCGGGTGCAGGTCTCGGTCCCGCTGGCCGCGGCCAGCCGGTTCGTCGCCGGTGCCCCGGTCACGCTCGGGCTCCCCGATGGCACGTCCGTGGCGGGCTCGGTCGTGAGCGCCGGGTCACCGGTGACCGACGGCCAGGGCACGACCACGGTCCCGGTGAGCATCGAGTCGACATCGGTCGGTTCGCTGGCCGCGGACACACCGGTCGAGGTCCGCATGCGCCACGAGCTGGCTCGTGACGTCCTGACGGTGCCGGTCGAGGCCCTCCTCGCCCTGGCCGAGGGTGGATACGCGGTCGAGGTCAGCGACCGTCCGGGCAGCACCCACCTGGTCGGCGTGCGAGTCGGGCGATTCGCCGACGGGCGCGTCGCCGTCGACCCGTCCGGCGCGGGCGGGACCCTCGGTGCCGGCAGCCGGGTGGTGATCCCGTGAGATCGGCGACGGTCCCCGGACCCGACCCGGTTCTCGAGCTGGTCGGGGTGAGCAAGCACTACCCCGGTTCCCCGCCGGTCGCGGCGCTCACCGAGGTGGACCTCTGCGTCGAGCGCGGCGAGTTCGTAATGATCGTCGGCCCGTCAGGATCCGGTAAGTCGACGCTCATCAACCTGATCGGAGCCCTGCACCGCCCGACCACCGGGGTGGTGCGAATCGACGGCCAGGACACCTCCCGGCTGCGCGACGCCGAGCTTGCCGCGTTGCGCTGCCGGCGGATCGGCTTCGTCTTCCAACAGTTCCACCTGGTCGAGGGCCTGGACGCCCTGGACAACGTGGCCGCCGGCCTGCTGTACGCCGGCGTGCCCCACCGGCCGCGGCGGCAGGCGGCCGGGCGGGCGCTGCAGGCCGTCGGCCTCGCCAGCCGCGCCGGACAACGACCTGGCACCCTCTCCGGTGGCGAGCGTCAACGAGTGGCCATCGCCCGGGCACTGGTCGGCGATCCGGCCATCGTCCTGGCCGACGAGCCGACCGGCAACCTCGACAGCGCGACCGGCGCGGCGATCATGGCGCTGCTCGCCGATCTGCACCGCCGGGGCAGCACCATCGTGCTGATCACCCACGACCGCGACATCGCCAGTGGGGCGCCTCGCCAGGTGCGCCTGCTCGACGGGCGGATCGTCCGGGATCATCGGGTGGCCGGATGAACCCCCGACCGGATCGTGCCGTGCCGCGCAGCACGCTGCGCGTCGGCGACGTCGGGCGGGTTGCCACCGTGGGCCTGCGCGTCCGCCCGCTGCGCACCGTGCTCACCGCCATGGGCATCGCCATCGGCATCGCCGCGATGGTGGCCGTGGTCGGGATCTCGCTGTCGAGCCGGACCGATCTCCTCGCCCAACTCGACCGACTCGGCACGGACATGCTGCGCGTCGCTCCGGCCAACTCGGCGTTCGGCGAGGCGACCACCCTGCCCGCGCGGGCCCGATCGGTGACGGCGCGGATCGGACCGGTGACCGCTGCCGCCGGCGTGACGACGGTGGCCAGGACGATCAGGCGGACGGATCTGATCCCCGCAACCCACACCGGCGGCATCCAGGTCGTGGCCGCCGACGAGGGCGTGCTCGGCGCGGTCAGCGGCGCGCTGTCGAGCGGCCGGTTCCTCGACGCCGCGTCGGCGCGGGTCCCGACGGTGGTCCTGGGCGCGCGGGCCGCGGCCCGCCTCGGCCTGGACGCGCCGGACCGTGGGAGTCGGGTGTACCTCGGTGGAACCTGGTTCGTGGTGATCGGCATCCTCCAGCCGCTGCCGCTGGCCCCCGATCTGGACAGTGCCGCCCTGATCGGGTACGACGTCGCCGCCGAGCTGTTCGGCACCGCCCGCTCACCGAGCACGCTGTACGTGCGCACCCGCCCCGAACGGGTTGGCGAGGTTCGCGCCGTGCTCGGGCGAACGATCGAGCCGGATACGCCGAACCAGGTGGCGGTGTCCCGGCCGTCGGATGCCCTGCAGGCACGGGCGGCGACCGACACCGCCCTGCGCAACCTGCTCGTCGCCCTCGGCGCCGTGGCGTTGCTGGTGGGTGGGGTCGGGATCACCAACGTGATGGTGATCTCCGTGCTCGAACGGCGCGCCGAGATCGGGTTGCGTCGGGCGCTCGGCGCCGCCCGCCGGCACATCGCCCTGCAGTTCGTGGCCGAGTCGGCCGGGCTGTCGGTGCTCGGTGGGCTCGGCGGGGTGGCGCTCGGTGCGGGCACCACCGCGGCGTACGCCGCCCGGCGCGGTTGGTCGGTGGACGTTCCGCCCAGCGTCCTCGGGGCCGGTATGGCCGTGGCCCTGGCCGTCGGGCTGGTGGCCGGCGCGTCTCCCGCGGTGCGCGCCGCCCGCGTCGACCCGGCCGAGGCGTTACGCCCGGCCTGACCGGTCGACCGTGCTCACCATCACACCGGGCGAGACGCGCAGGTCGAGGATCTGCCACGTTGGGTCGAGCTCGGCGACGGCCCGGCGGTAGGCGGCGACCTCGTCGGGACTGCCGAGCAGGACGGTCAACGAGCCGCCGTCGCCGCCCGCCCCGTTGACCTTCCAGCCGGCAGCGCCGGCGCGGCGGGCCACGTCGATGGCCGCTCGGTGAGCCGGGCCCACCAGCGCAGCGTGCATCCGCTCCTGGGTCTCGGTCGCAGCCCGCAGGCAGCCGGCCCAGGCATCGAGGTCCCCGGTGGCCAGCGCCTGCGCGGCCGATGCGGCCAACTCGGTCAGCGTGCGCATCGCGGCGCGGACCCGACCGTGCCCGATCCCGTCGCCGGCCAGAGCGGCCTCGATCACCTCGCGGTGGACCGCGCTGGAGTCGTGTGCGCCGAAGACCACCGTCAGCCACCGGGCCTCGAGCTCGGCCACGGTGCCGGCGGCCAGCGCGATCGCCCGGTGCTCGACGCGCGGCGACGGACCGTGCCGTTCGAACCCACCGATCTCCAGCAGGTTGCAGCCACCGAGTGCTGCCGTCCACTGGTCCTGGACGCCGGCCTCCCGGCCGGCGCGCACGGTCTCGATCTGGTGGGCCAGCTCGGCCAGCTCCGTCGGCGTGCGCCGGCCGCCGGCCACCAGTGCGTCGAGAGCGGCCAGCAGCACCACGACCACGCTGGCCGAGGTGCCGAGCGACGCACCGGCGGGTACGGCGGCGCCGAGGCGCAGCTCGATGCCAATGCTCGGCTCGATCGGCGGGACGCCCTCGACGACCGCGGCGATGGCGTGCTCCAGCAGCGGGTGCGATCGCGGTGCCGGGGCCGACCAGTCAGCGTTCGGCGACGGGGCGACGTGGTAGTCGGCGCCGATGTCCGGAGCGACGAGGTGCACCGGCCCGGTGTCCCGGTCGGACCGGCGGATCCAGGCCGCCCGGGCGGTGACGCCCGGCCCGACGGCCACGTTGCACACCCGTCCCGGCGCACCGAACCAGGTGTCCGTCCACCCGCCGACGTCGCCGACCCGGGCCGGCGCCGTCGCCATCACGACGGTGTCCCAGTCGGTCGGCGTCCCGGTCACGGTGGGTCAGGCTAACGGGCGGTGTCCCGGGCGATCCGGTGGTGCCCGGGGCGCGGTGGCGGTGCTACGGACATGCCGTGGAGCACGCCGGTCACCCCGGCGGGCGGCCGGCGCAGTCCCGATCGTCGACCGAGCACACCAGGTCCGTGGACGGCGAGCGGTCGACGTGAGCCGCGGTCCACCACCCGTGCGGCCCGTCGTTGCTCATCGCCAGGGCGTTGGCCCGGTGCGGATCGCCGGCCACGGCGATCATCAGTCGCTCCGGTCGCGGCACGATGGGGACGAGACGCTGCGGGTCGTCGGACTCGCCGTAGGCCCCCGCCAGGTGGCCGGCGTCGACCAGGTCGACCAGCCGGGGCCGTCCGGCGGTGAGTCCGCTCCACGACCCGATGAGCGCCTCGAACCGCCACGCCGGCAGGCGTGCCGCCTCCCACAGCGCCTGGCGAGCGTCGCGCTTGCTCCACCCGCTGCGCGCCATCGTCCGAGCCAGGAGCGGCGAGAGGACCAGCAGCGGCCGGTACTGGTCGTGGCCGAGGCCGTGGACGTGGGTCAGGTCCCAGCCGGTGACCCGGACCAGCCCGTCGGCCAGGTAGTCGACCACCTCCTCGGCGGACGAGCCGACCACGCTGCCGATGAGCACCGTGCTGTTGAACCGGGCCATCGTCAGGACGTCGTCGGCCGCGCCGTAGCCGAAGTCGGCCGACAGGGGAGCCCAGCCGATGTCCGCCAACGCGCCCATGTCCTCGGCCAGCAGCACCCGGGCGGCGTTGCCGAAGGTGGCCTTGTCGTGCTGGTCGGCCGTGAAGCCGAACACGTTGCGAAGGTACAACCGCAGCCACCGACCGGTGGTCGTGTTCGCCGGCGCGCCCTCGCGCAAAGAACCCTGGCCGCACTGGTAACCCATCGCCGCCGCCCCGGGCCCGTCGAGGATCATCAGCGCGTCGGCGCCGGTGGTGTTGCCGGAGTGCTCGACGCCGTAGCGCGGGTCGGCCAGGATGGCGGTGGCCGCCAGCAGGACGGGGAGCTGCTCGGGGCGACACCCGGCCATGACCGCGTTGACCGCCACGGACCACACCGACAGGTCTCGCCCGGACGATGCGGCGCGCCCGAGCAGCTTCCACGGGTCGTGGCCCGAGACGGCCAGGAATCGTTCGACGGCCTCGATGGTGGGTGGGACCACCGGGAGCCCGTCGGTCCAGCCGCACTCCGTGAACACCCGGTGGATCTCGCCGAGGTTCCCGGTCGCCACGACGTCGAGCGCAGCCGGCTCGCCGCCCGACTCACCAGGGGGCGACGGTGTCCTGGACGGCGACGCCCCCGTCAGCCCGGCGATCACCTGCGGCACGGTGTGGGCGACGAACTCGGACACCATCTGCCCTGCCGGCTGGGCGTCGACGTGGGCGACGGTCAGCGCCAGCGCCATCCCGTCGATCCCCATCCCCCGACCGGTGGCCGCCGCCTGCCCCTCGAACCCCGGGCAGATCAGCGACACCGACGGGATGCCTGCCGTCTCGGCGGCGATCGAGGCCCGCAGCACGGCGGGCGTACAGCTCCCTCAACACCCCATGCCGCAGACGACGGCGTCGACGCCGAGGTCGTGCAGCCGCCGGGGTAACCCGCGGACCACCTCGGCTTCG
The DNA here is from genome assembly GCA_029782355.1 of Actinomycetes bacterium. Classification (GTDB taxonomy): domain Bacteria; phylum Actinomycetota; class Acidimicrobiia; order Acidimicrobiales; family Ilumatobacteraceae; genus JAKOUY01. Next base: position 389,662 of record JAKOUY010000011.1, on the reverse strand, counting down.
TCGGCCCCGTGGATGTTGCCGATCACCGGGTAGTCGATGATGCCGACGTTCGTGAACTGCCGGCGGAGCTCGTCGGCCAGCACCGGGAACAGCTCGTCACCGCGGAACAGGTCGTCCCACAGGAAGGCCACCGTGGCGCCATCGAGGGTCGCCAGGCGGGGAGCGGGGGAGCGGCGTTGCACGCCGCAGGGCGAGCTCGGCCAGACGACCTCGTAGACCGGCTCGTCGCTCACGCCGGATCCCAGGCGCAGGGCAGGTGCTTGATGCCGTTGATGAACCCGGACTGCAGGTAGTCCGGCTCGCCGGTGATCCGCAGGGTGGGCATCCGCCGGCGGATCTCGTCGAACATCACGGCGATCTCCCGCCTGGCGAGGTTGGCGCCCAGGCAGAAGTGCGGCCCGCCGGCGCCGAAGCCGACGTGCTGGGGTTGGGTCGGGCGGCGGACGTCGAAGCGGTGCGGGTCGGTGAATACTCGCTCGTCGCGGTTGGCCGAGTTGTAGAACATCACCACCTTGTCCCCGGCGGCGACCCGCGTCCCCTTGATCTCGCAGTCCTCCACCGCGGTGCGCCGGAAGTGGATGACCGGGGTGGCGTAGCGGACGATCTCGTCGACGGCCGCGCGCGCCGTGGCCTCGTAGTCGTCGAACCACACCTGGCGCTGGTCCGGATGATCGGTGAGCAGCTTCATGCCGTGGGCGATGGCGTTGCGCGTCGTCTCGTTGCCGGCCACGGCCAGGAGGATGAAGAACGAGCCGAACTCCTGGGCGCTGAGCCGCTCGCCGTCCACCTCGGCCTGCATCATGATCGACGTCAGGTCGTCACGCGGGCTGGTCCGCCGGTCGTCGCCCAACGCCTGGGCGTAGGTGAACATGTCCAGGGCGTCGCCGAGCAGCCGCTCCATGGTGGGGGCCAGGTCGGGGTCGCCGGCGCCGAGGATGGTGTTGGTCCAGGCGAAGATGCGGTCCTCGTCCTCGGCCGGGATCCCCATCATCTCGCAGATGATCTGCAGCGGCAGGCGGGCGGCGATCTCGTGGACGAAGTCGCACTGACCGTCGGGGAACCGCTCGAGGACGTCGGTGACCAGTGCCGCGGCCTTGTCGCGCACGTACCCCTCGACCCGGTTGATCTCCTTCGGGGTGAAGCCGCGGGACACGATCGAGCGCATCCGGAAGTGGCGCGGGTCGTCCATGGCGATCATCGACCCGAAGAACTCGGTGGCCTCCGGGGACATGTCCGGGATGTTCGAGCCCTTGCCGCTGATGAACTGCTGGGGGTTGCGGCTGACGTGCCACAGGTCGTCGTAGTCGACGACCGCCCAGTACCCGGGCCCGGGTTGGGCGAAGCCGCCAGGGAGCTCACGCTCGGCCCAGTGGGTCAGGGTCGGGTGGTCGCGCAGGGTCTGGAAGGCGGCCTCCCGGAACGGGCGGGGGCGGGTCCAGAACCCGATGTCGTCGAGCTCGATCTCGTCCAGCGAAACCGGGGCGGTTGCGGCGGCGTCGGTCGTCATCGTCCCACTGTAGGAACTGCGACGGGCGCTGGCGCCATCGCTGTGGCGAATGTGCTCCGGCCGGTTACCACTCGGTAGCATGCGCCCACCCGCACCTCGTTCCCGTGCGTCCGACCTCAGGAGTTGTCATGACCGAAGCCGTGATCGTCGCCACCGCCCGCAGCCCGATCGGCCGGGCCGCCAAGGGATCGTTGGTCAGCATGCGCCCGGACACCATGGCCGCCCAGATCGTCCGCGCCTTGATGGCCAAGGTGCCGCAGGTGTCGGCCGCCGACGTCGAGGACCTGATGATCGGCTGCGCCCAGCCCGCCGGCGAGGCCGGGTTCAACATGGGTCGGATCGTCGCCCTGCTGGCCGGCCTGGAGGGTGTCCCGGGGACCACGGTGAACCGCTACTGCTCCTCCAGCCTGCAGACCATCCGGATGGCCGCTCACGCCATCAAGGCCGGCGAGGGTGACTGCTTCGTCGCCGCCGGGGTCGAGACCGTCAGCCGGTTCTTCGCCGGTGCCAGCGACACTGCCCCCAACCCGATCTTCGCCGAGGCCGGCCAGCGCACCCAGCAGCGGGCCCAGGGCGGGCAGCCCTCCTGGACGCCGGCCGAGGGCCTGCCGGACGCCTACATCGCCATGGGTCAGACGGCCGAGAACGTCGCCGAGTACGCCAACGTCAGCCGCGAGGACATGGATGCCTTCGCCCTGCAGTCCCAGCAGCGCGCCGGCGCCGCCATCGAGAGCGGGTTCTTCGCCGACGAGATCAGCCCGCTGACGCTCGACGACGGCACCGTGGTCAGCGTCGACGATTGCCCGCGCCCGTCGACGACCCTGGAGGGCCTCGCCGGGCTGAAGCCGGTGTTCCGCCCCGACGGGCGGGTCACCGCCGGAAACGCCTGCCCGCTGAACGACGGTGCAGCCGCCGTGCTGGTCATGAGCGACACCAAGGCCAAGGCCCTCGGGGTCACCCCCCTCGCTCGCGTCGTGTCCACCGGGGTCAGCGCCCTCGACCCGGAGATCATGGGCCTCGGGCCGATCGACGCCAGCCGTCAGGCCCTCGGCCGAGCCGGCCTGACCATCGACGACATCGACCTGGTCGAGATCAACGAGGCGTTCGCCGCCCAGGTGCTGCCCTCGGCCTGGGAGCTGGGCATCCCGATGGACAAGCTCAACGTCCACGGCGGGGCCATCGCCCTCGGTCACCCGTTCGGTCAGACCGGCGCCCGGATCATGACGACGCTGCTGCACGGCCTCGCGGCGCTGGACAAGCGGTACGGCCTGGAGACCATGTGCGTCGGCGGCGGTCAGGGCATGGCCATGATCGTCGAGCGACTCAGCTGAGCTGACGCGGGCCGGCCGAGCCCGGGGGCGCCGGGCTCAGCCGTCGTGGCGGTTGGCCCGGACGTGGACGAAGTCGGGCTCGTCGGCGGTCTGGAAGGCGTGGACCACGTAGCGGGTGCCGCAGCTGTACAGCTGGGCGAGGGGCCACACCAGGCCACGGCAGGTGCAGCCGTCCACCGGACCGATCCGTTCGACGGCCAGGCCGGCGTTGTCGACCTCGGCCTCCCACAGGGCCAGCAGGCCGCGACGCAGGGCCGGGTCGTCGACCAGGTCGGCGCCGTGGAGCACGAGCTCGAGGTTGTCGAGCGTCACCAAGTGCAGCTCGGCGGCGGCGATCACGGTGCCGTTGAGATCGCCGTCGAGCATGACCACCACCGGGCCGCCCGGACGGGCCTGGCCGCCGACGAACCCGTAGTGGACCATCGGGAGACCGTCGTCGCCGGTGCACTCCCAGCGCACCCGGTCGCCCGACGCGAAGGTCACGAGCCGGCCCGTCCGGCGAACTCGTCGAGCACCGCGTCGCTGAGCGCCGGCCACCGACGCAGGGCTTCGGCGGACCACTGATCGAAGCGGCGGTCGGTCAGCACGATCAACGCGGTGCGTGCCCCCTCGTCCACCCACAGAAAGGTACCGGCCCCGCCGAAGTGTCCAAACGTGGCCGGCCCGTTGCCCGCTCCCATCCAGTGCGGCCGCTTGGTGCCCTTCAGCTCGACCCCCAGTCCCCAATCGCACGGATCGAAGCGACCGATCCCCGGGACGATGCCGGCCAGGCCGGGGTACTGCACGGTTCGCATCGCCCGGGCCATGCCGGGCGAGACCAGCCGCGGTTCGAACAGCTCGCCGGCCGCCCGGCACAGGTCGGCGACGGTGCTCACCGCCCCGGCACTCGGCCGCCCGGTCAAGGCGGTCGTGGACATCCCGAGCGGCTGGAGCACGGCCTCGTCGAGGTACTCGGCGAAGGGCATCGCCGCCGCCGCCTCGACCACCTCGCCGAGACGGTCGAACCCGGCGTTGCTGTAGATCCGCCGGACTCCCGGCGCCGCGATCGGCCGGCTGCCCTCGAAGGGCATGCCGCCGGCGTGGGCCAGCAGGTGGCGGACGGTCATCGCCGCACCATGGTGCCGATCGACCACCGTGTCGAGCCCGATCACCCCCTCCTCGCAGGCCACCAGGACGGCGAGGGCGCTCAACGGCTTGGTGACCGAGGCCAGCTCGAAGGGACGCTCGACGTCGCCGATGGTCGCCAGCACCCCGTCCGGGCCGACCACGGCACCGGCGGCGTGCGCGACGGGCCACTGCTCGATCGCTGCCAGGGCCACGGAGTCGATGGGAGCGGGCATGGCGTCCGGCGGTGCGGTTCCGGTGCCGTCCGGCGTGCCGTCGCTCAGACCAAGCCGCTGCGCCGGAACACCTCGGCCACGTGGAATGCCAGGTCGAGGCTCTGGCGGCCGTTGAGCCGCGGGTCGCACACCGTCTCGTAGCGGTCGTCGAGCTGGCTGTCGAGGATCCGGTCGGCCCCGCCGGTGCACTCGGTCACGTCGTCACCGGTGAGCTCGACATGGATCCCGCCGGGCCAGGTGCCCTCGGCGTGGTGGGCGCGGACGAAGCCATCGATCTCGGCGCAGATGGCGTCGAAGTCCCGGGTCTTGCGCCCGCTGACGCTGGTGGTGGTGTTGCCGTGCATCGGGTCGCAGGCCCACACCACCGGATGCCCGGCATCGCGCACCGCGGCCAGCAGCGGACGCAGCCCGCCCTCGATCTGCTCGGCGCCCATCCGGGTGATCAGGGTCAGACGCCCCGGTTCGCGAGCCGGATTGAGCGCCTCGCACAGCGCCAGGACGTCGCCGCCCTGCATCGACGGGCCGATCTTGCACCCGATCGGGTTGCCCACGCCGCGGAGGAACTCGACGTGGGCACCGTCGAGCTGGCGGGTCCGCTCTCCGATCCACAGCATGTGTGCCGAGCAGTCGTACCACCCGCCGGTCAGCGTGTCCTGGCGGGTCAGGGCTTCCTCGAAGCCGAGCAGGAGCGCCTCGTGGCTGGTGTAGACGTCGACCTCGTGGAGGTTGTGCGTGCCCTCGATGTCGACGCCGCAGGCGCGCATGAATCGCAGGGCCCGCTCGATCTCCACCGCCAGGTTCTCGTAGCGCCGGCCCTCCGGGCTGCTGGCCACGAACTCCTGGGTCCAGGCGTGCACCCGCCCGAGGTCGGCGAATCCGCCCTTGGTGAAGGCCCGCAGCAGGTTCAGCGTCGAAGCGGCCTGGTGGTAGGCCTGGACCAGCCGCTCGGGGTCGGGGATCCGCGCCGCCTCGGTGGGGGTCGGGGCGTTGACGATGTGGCCGCGGAAGCTCGGCAGCTCGACGTCGCCGATCCGCTCGAACGGGTTGGAGCGCGGTTTGGCGAACTGCCCGGCGATGCGCCCGACCTTCACCACCGGCACGCCGAGCGAGTAGGTCAGCACGACGGCCATCTGCAGGATGACCCGCAGCTTCTCGCGGATGCTCACTGCCGAGAAGTCCTCGAAGCTCTCGGCGCAGTCGCCCGCCTGCAGCAGGAAGGCGTTGCCGGCGGCGACCTGGGCCAGCATGGCGCGCAGCGAGCGAGCCTCGCCGGCGAAGATCAGCGGGGGATAGGAGCCGACCTGCTTGAGCGCACGATCCAGGGCGGCCGGGTCGGGCCAGTCCGGTTGCTGCTCGGCACGAACGCCGTGCCACGAGGTCGGGCTCCAATCCTTCACCGGTGCTCCTTCACCCGCCCGAGCCTAACGGCGGGCCCGGGACCGAGCCCTGCCGATCGGAGGCAGATCAGACGGCCAGGATGCGCGCTGCGTCCTCGCGCAGCCCGGCCACGGCGCGGCTGACCAGCCGGCGGGCGGCCTCGGCGGTCACGCCGAGGTGCTCGCCGACCTCGCGGAAGCTCTTGCGCTCGCCGTCCATCAACCCGAAGCGAGCCTCGACGGCGTAGCGGGCCCGGCCGTCGAGCGTGCCGAGCAGCTCGTCGAGCAGGTCGCTGTCGACCATGGCCATGACGGCGTCCTCGGGGGTGCCGTCGTCGTTGGCCATCAGGTCACCGAGGGTGGCGTCACCGTCGTCGCCGATGGTCTTGTCCAGCGACACCGGAGTGGTCAGGCGGTGCAGTTCGGCGTTGCCGACATCGAGGGTCTCCCCGTCGCCGCTGGCCTGGCGCAAGGCAGCTCGCAGGCTGGCCGAGCGGTCCCCGGGGATGCGGATCAGGCTGGCCTTCTGGTCGAGGGCCCGACCGATGGCCTGGCGGATCCAGAAGGTGGCGTAGGTCGAGAACTTGAAGCCACGACGCCAGTCGAACTTGTCGACGGCGTGCTCGAGTCCGAGGTTGCCCTCCTGGATCAGGTCGAGCAGATCCATGCCCTGGGGGAGCGGGTAGCGCCGGGCGATCGACACGACCAGGCGGAGGTTGGAGCGGATGAACCGATCCTTGGCGTGGGCCGCGCCGGCGACGGCGGCCTTCAACGCCGCACCCTTCTCACCCTTGGCCAGGCGCTCGGCGGCGTCGCGACCAGCCTCGATGGCGCGGGACAACTCGCGCTCCTCCTCGGCGGTGAGCAGCGAGACCTTGCCGATATCGTTCAGGTACAGACCAATCGAATCATTCATGATGTGTCACTCAACTTCGTATGGTGGCTGAACTATTCCGCCGCCGGGGCGTCCGCGACGGCTGGTGACCGATGTCACGCAGTCCCGGGAACGTTCAGCTCGTGGGGGGTCGATGAGGTGGGGGTTGGTTTTTCGGGACAGGTCACGGTACTACATCCGGCCCCCTGAGTCACGAAGTTTCTCGACCCCGGTCGGGCTCTACACTCGGCGCCCGTGTCGTCGCGGATCGGTCTGTTCGGAGGAACGTTCGATCCGCCCCACGTCGGTCACCTGGTGACGGCCGTCAACGTCCGCCACGAGCTGGGCCTCGACGAGGTCGTCCTGATGGTCGCCAACGTGCCCTGGCAGAAGTCGGCGAGCCGCCGGATCACCGACGCCGAGGGTCGCCTGGCCATGGTGCGCGCCGCCGTGGCCGACGTTGACGGGCTGTCGGCGGGTGATCTGGAGGTCCGCCGGGGTGGCGACAGCTACACGGCCGACACCCTGGCCGAGCTGGCCGATCGACACCCACGGGCCGACCTGTTCACGATCGTCGGCGACGATGCCGCCGCCAAGCTGACGACCTGGGAGCGCTACGGCGAGGTCGCCGAGCGGTCGTCGCTGGTCGTCGTCGACCGTCCCGGCACGCCGGTCGAGCTCCCGGCGGGGTTCGAGTGGATCCGGGTCGAGGTTCCCCATCTCGACGTGTCCAGCACCGACCTGCGGGCCCGCTTCGCCGATGGTCGCCCGCTCGACTACCTGGTCACCGAGCCGGTGCTCGAGGTGATCCACCGGCTCGGCCTGTACGGGGTCGCCGCGTGAGCGCCGCCAGCGGTCCCCCCGTCCGTGCCGGGCAGGGTCGGGCGACCACGTTCGTCGGGCTGGTCGTCGTCGCCACGCTCCTCGCCGCCGCGTCGCTCGGGCTGATCGGGTACCGGGCGATCCGCCGGTACACGGCCGGCAAGAACGTCACCCGCACCTTCCAGCGCCTCCCGGTCACCCCCACCGGGCTGTGGGCCACCGTGGCGGCCGACGGCTCGCTCGGCGGCCTGTACGCCGTGGTCGATCGCTCCGACGGGCCGGGCGGGTCGTTGGTGTCGATCCCGATCTTCGCCAGCAGCGCCGACGCCACCTCGCCGGCGCCGCTTGCCGCCACCTACTCGTCCGACGGCCAGGAGGGGCTGGTCGCCGCGGTCGAGTCGGCGGTGCGGGTGTCCTTCGATGTCGTCCAGTTCTCCTCCACCGGTCAGGTCGCCCAGCTCATGGCGCCGCTCGCCCCACTCGCCGTCACCCTGCCCAACGACGTGCCGTCGGCCAACGCATCGAGCGCGCCGGCGTTGACCAGTGGCCAGCACGACCTGTCGGCCGAGGAGATCGCCGCGGTGCTCACCAGCCCCGGGAGAGGCACCGACGAGAGCCGGGCCGGCAACGTCGCCGCCGTGCTGACCGCCCTGTCGGCCAAGCTGTCCGCCGAGCCGGCCACGGCGCCACCGGGCGCGGCGTCCACCCGGGCAACCACGACGCCCGGCACCGGCACGACGGTGATGGCCGCCCCGACCACGGTCGCCGACCTCCTCGGGCGGATGGCGGGCGGACCGGTGGCCAGCAAGGTCCTCGGCACGATCACCTCCACCGGGTCGGCGACCGCCAGCCCCTCGTCGGTCGCCGACTCCGTCCCGGCCACGGTGCAGTTCCCGGCCATCGACCTGCTGGCGTCGATCCTGGTGTTCGCCTCGATCGCTCCGGCGAACATGTCCGCCCCGGCGACCGGCCTGGTCTACCGGCTGGAAGCCCCGCCCGGGTCGGAGCAGCGGATCATGGACGCCATCGCCCTGATCCTGTACCTCGGCGGCAACGTCACCCAGGTGCAGGTCACCGACGGGCCGCGGCGTGCCGAGACGGTGGTCACCGTGTACCAGCCGCGCGACCGGGACAAGCTGGCGACGTCGAGCCCGCTGTTCGGCAAGGTCGCCTTCGGTCCCGTGGGCACCCCCATCGAGGGCATCGATGCGGTGATCTCGCTGGGCGACGAGTACCTGCACATGCCCTCGCAGCGTCCGGCGTCGCTGGAGCCGCAGGGCACGACCGCCTCGACGCAGGGCGGGTGAGCGCGCCGGTGGCGACCACGCGAGCCGACGTCGACGAGTCGCGCCGCCTGGCCGTGGTCGCGGCTCGTGCCGCCGACGACAAGAAGGGCGAGGACGTGCGCGTCCTGCGCGTCGGGGACGTGCTCGGGATCACCGAGTACTTCGTCATCGCCTCGGCGTCCAACCGCCGCTTGGTGAAGACCCTCGTCGATCACATCGAGGAGATCGTCCGAGCTGAGCTCGGCCGGTCACCCCGCCGTGCCGAAGGAGTGGCCGAGCAGCAGTGGGTGCTGGTCGACTACGGCGACGTGGTGGTCCACGTGTTCACCGACGAGGTCCGCGCCTACTACGAGATCGAGCGGCTGTACCGCGACGTGCCGACCGTCGACTGGACCGCAGGCAGCTGACCGCCGGCGAGACGTGGGGCAGCGGCCCCGCCAGGTAATTTCGGGGCGTGACCCCGGTGGAACGGATCTGGAACGGCTGGCGGGGGAACTACGTCGAATCGGCCGGGTCCCATCGCGGCGAGGACGGCGCCAGCGTGTTCACCCAGATCCTCCGATCCGGTGAGTCCGACGAGGCCTGCAACGTCGTCCATCGTGGCCGGCACGTCTTCGCCCTGCTCAACGCCTTCCCCTACATCTCCGGGCACCTGATGGTGGTGCCGTACCGGCAGGTGGCCCCGATCGAGGAGTTGACCGCCGAGGAGCACACCGAGCTGTGGGCGACGGTGACCGACGCGGTCCGGGCGGTGAAGGCAGCGTACGCGCCAGGCGGGGTCAACGTCGGCATCAACCTCGGCCAGGCCGCCGGTGGCAGCGTCAACGAGCACCTCCACGTCCACGTCCTGCCACGCTGGTGCGGCGACGGCAACTTCATGACCTCGGTGGCCAACACCCGCACGCTGCCCGAGGCCCTCGACGTGAGCGCCGCCAAGCTGCGAGCCGCGTGGCCCGGTGTGTCACAATCGGATCGATCGATCTGACTGCGCGTCAGATCCACCCGGTCCACTCGTAGGGGGTTCGCCGTGGAGTTCGGCATCTTCATCCAGAACTACGTACCCAAGATGCGCCTGGCCGAGGATCCCGACGCCGAGCACACGGTCATCATGGAGGACATCGACCTGGTGAAGGCGGCCGACGAGGCCGGGTTCAAGTACGTCTGGGTCACCGAGCATCACTTCCTCGACGAGTACTCGCACCTGTCGGCGAACGACGCGGTGTGCGGCTACCTCGCCGCGGCCACCAAGCGGATCCACGTCGGGTCGGGGATCTTCAACCCTCTGCCGCAGGTCAACCACCCGGCCAAGGTGGCCGAACGGGTGGCGATGCTCGACCATCTCACCGAGGGGCGCTTCGAGTTCGGCACCGGGCGCGGTGCCGGCAGTCACGAGATCCTCGGCTTCCTGCCGGGCATGGAGGACCTGTCCCGGACCCGGGAGATCTGGGAGGACGTCATCGGCGAGTTCCCGAAGATGTGGCTGCAGGACACCTACGAGGGCTACCAGGGCCGCTACTGGTCGCTGCCGGCGCGCAAGGTGCTGCCCAAGCCGTGGGGGCCGGGACACCCGGCGATGTGGTACGCAGCCGGCAACCCGTCGAGCTACGAGCTGGCGGCGCGCAAGGGCCTGGGCGTGCTCGGGTTCTCGGTCGGCGACTACGAGGCGCTGGCGCCGGTGCTCGAGTCGTACAAGTCGACGATCGGCCACGCCGAACCGGTCGGCGCCTTCGTCAACGACAACGTCATGGTCACCACCGCGGCGTTCGTCGACGAGGACGAGCAGCGAGCCCGCGACAGCGTGCTGAACGGGTCGATCCACTACCTGCAGAGCAACGTGTTCCGCTATCACGACACGTTCCCGCATCCCGATGGCGTCCCGAGCTGGCCGGACACGATCCCGCCCTACACGCCCGAGGTGCTCGACTGGCAGATCAACACCGGCATGGTGTGCGGCACGCCCGACCAGGCGCTGGCCCAGTGCCGGCGGTGGGAGGCAGCCGGTGCCGATCAGCTGGCCTTCGGGTGCGGGATGAGCACCCGGGAGGAGATGTTGACGACCATCCGGCTGCTCGGCGAGCACGTGATCCCGAAGATCGACACCGACCCGGAGCACTCGACCACCCGCTCGCGCCGCTTGGCCGCCGGGGTTCCGGCTGCTATTGGGAATCATTCTCAGAGCTGAGTAGCCTGGCGGGGTGGACCGCCGCCTGTCACCTGTCCGATGGGGCGCGGTCGGCGTCGCCGCCGTGCTGGCCGCGGGGGCGGGGATGAGCGGATGTGCCGCTGCCACGCGATCCGCACCGCCCGTCGGCCCGGGGGGTGCCGTGCTGCACGTGGTCGCGGCGATCGCCCCCCTGGCCGACCTCGTCGCCAACGTGGGTGGCCAGGCCGTGCGCGTCGACACGCTGGTGGGACCCGGGGTCGATGCGCACACCTTCGACCCCACCCCCCGCCAGGGTGCCCTGGTGGCCGGCGCCGATCTCGTCGTCTATCTCGGCGGCGACCTGCAGCCGGCCGTGGCCCGGATGGCCACCAGCCTGGCCCGAGCGGGCGCGGCGATCGATCTCCACGCCGCCCTCGGTGGGCCGCGCGACCCGCACGTCTGGCTCGACCCGGCGAGGATGCGGCGGTTGGCCGCAGTGGTGCGCGACGAGCTCCTCCGGCGGGCGCCCGGGGGGCCCACCGGTCCGGTCGGCACGGACATCGCCGACCGTGCCACCCGCTACGACGCCCGCCTCGGAGCGCTCGACGACGCCTTCCGGGCCACGCTGGCGTCGTGCCGGACGAGGGTCCTGGTCACCGCCCACGAGGCGTTCGACGCCTGGGCCAAGTACGGCCTGGAGGTGATCGGGGTCGCCGGGCTGTCGCCCGAAGCCGAACCGTCGGCCAGCGATCTCGAGCGCACCGTGGCCACCCTCCGCCAGCACCGCGTCACCACGGTGTTCGTCGAGCGCGGGGTGCCCACCGGCCTGGCCACCACGCTGGCCCGGGAGGTCGGGGCGGCGACCGCCGTCCTCGATCCGATGGAATCGCTGAGCCGCGAGCAGGCCGCCCGGGGGATCGGCTACGTGACGGTGATGACCGCCAATCTGGCGGTGTTGCGCACCGGCCTGGGCTGCGGGTCGGCCGGGTAGCCTCGACCGGGTGAGCGACGACACGTCGAGCGAGTCCGCGGTGAGCAGCGCCGAGCTGACCGGCACGACGACGAGCCGGGCCACCGGGGACCTGCGCGACGAGCTGCCGGCCGACCTCAACGCCGTCGACCACGCCGGGGCCTACCGGTTTCCCGACAACAGCCGGCGACGGATCCCCGGCCTGCTGTACCTGGCCATCGCTGCGGTGTGCCTGGTGCTGTACCTGGTCACCCGCCCGGACGCCACCCTGGTCAACCGGGGCATGCTGGGCGCGGCGGTGCTGCTGGCCGCGGTCGGCGTCTTCTCGCTCACGTCCGGCTGGCGGATGACCGTCGACGAGAAGCAGGCCCTGGTGGCTGCCCAGGGCGCCGTCGGGTTCGCCGTCGGCCACGCCTCCGCCCAGCAGGTGTGGCACGGGCTGCGCAGCCGGCCGACCTGGCGGGTGCTGGCCTACAGCAGCGAGAACCCGCCGCGCCAGCGGGCGCTGGTGCTGGTCGACGCGGTCGACGGGCAGGTGCTCGAGCACATCGTCGAGCACAATCCCGAGCAGGACTGGCGCGAGTAGCCTCGGCGTCGATGTTCGACGGCAAGTTCCGCGGCCCGATCGACAAGGCGGTTCGCCCGATCGGCCAGGGGCTCCGGCGGACCGGGCTGACACCCGACCACCTCACCATCGTCGGCCTGGTCTTCGCCTGCGGTGCGGCGGTGGTCATCGGCGACGGTCACCTTCGTTGGGGGCTGGTCCTCGTCGTCCTGGCCGCCCTGCCCGACATGCTCGACGGAGCGCTGGCCAAGGCATCGAACACCTCCAGCCAGCGCGGTGCGTTCTTCGACTCGGTGGTCGACCGGGTGACCGATGCGCTGCTCCTCGGCGGGGTGGCCTGGCACCTGGCGCTGTCGAGCACGCCGCAGCAGGCGGTGCTGCCCTTCGCCGTCATGGCGCTCAGTTCGGTGATCTCGTACCAGCGGGCCAAGGCCGAGTCGCTGCAGCTGTACGCCAAGGGCGGGCTGATGGAGCGCGCCGAGCGGATCATCGTGCTGTGCCTCGGACTGCTGATCCCCCGGCTGCTGATCCCGATCCTGTGGATCATGCTGGTGCTGACCGCGATCACCTGCATCCAGCGGTTCGTGATGGTCTGGAAGCAGGCCGCGGTGGCTCCGGCCACGGCCGAGCGCATCGCCCTGCGGCGTGATCGGCGGATGGTCCGCCGTGACCTGCGTGTCCAGCGCCGTGAGGTGCGCATCGAACGGCGGCGGACGATCATCAGCCGGGCCCGCCGCAAGCTCGATCAGTGAGCCGGCCGCCCACCGATCCGCCGGTCGACGCGTCCGCCGGTCCGCTGCGGCCGGTGCGGCGGCGAGTGGCCGACGCCCTGACCGTCGGATCGTTCAAGGCCGGCGCCGCGGCGGCGCGGCTGATGCCGTCGCTGGTGGCCAACGGCGTGGCCAGCTCGCTCGGGTTCGGGACCAGCTTCGCCAGCCCGCAGCGGCGGGCGATGATCAGCCGCCATCTGCGCCGGGTCAACCCCGGCCTGCGCGACGCCTCCCTCCGCCTGGCCGTCCAGGAGGCCTTCGACAGCTACGCCCGGTACTACGTGGAGAGCTTCCGGCTTCCCGCCCTGTCCGCCGAGACGGTCGACCGGGCCTTCCGCGTCGACGGGTTCGAGCACGTCGAGCAGGCCGTCGCCGGCGGCCGGGGCACGATCCTGGCCCTCCCGCACCTGGGCGGGTGGGAGTGGGCCGGGCGGTGGATGACCGACCAGGGCTACCGGATGACCGTGGTCGTGGAGGCGCTGCAGCCCCCTGAGCTGTTCGAGTGGTTTGCCGAGTTGCGTCGCAACCTGGGCATGACCGTGGTGCCGGTCGGGCCGCAGGCCGGTCCAGCGGTGCTCAAGGCGCTGCGCGACAACGAGGTCGTCTGCCTGCTGTGCGACCGCGACCTGGACCGTGACGGCGTGCAGGTCGAGTTCTTCGGCGAGCGGACCACGCTGCCGGCCGGCCCGGCCACCCTGGCGGTGCGCACCGGCGCGCCGCTGCTGCCGGTGGGGGTGTACTTCGACGACCGCCGGGTCAACGGGCACCACGCCATCGTCCGCCCGCCGATGGCCATCCATCGCCTCGGCGGCCTGCGCCAGGACGTCGCCCGGATCACCCAGAACCTGGCCCGCGAGCTGGAGTTCCTCATTCGCCGGGCACCCGAGCAGTGGCATCTGTTCCAGCCCAACTGGCCGAGTGACCCGGGGTACTGAACGCACCCCGTGTTCACCGCCCAGTCGCCGCTCAGCCGGACGTCGGCTGGGTCCAGTTCGGATCCCGCCCGGTGAGGGCGACGAGCCGCTCCAGCGGCGTGGCGTCGGCGGCGGTGGGCTGGACCTCGGCGAAGGGATGGGACCACTCCTGGCCGCCGGGGATCTGGGCGAACATCGCATCGAACAGCTCGGCCCGGCCGGTGCTGGGCAGCTCACGGGACATGGCCCCGATGGCCACGGTCGTGATCGCCTCGTCGTCGACGGCGAACGGGAGTCCGGTGGCCCTGGCCAGATCCCAGGTGTGGGCGACGACCTCGCTGGTGTAGATGGCCGCGGCCTCGGCGGCGGTCAGCTCGCGCCACGGGACGACGAGCGTGTCATCCAGCGATCGCTGGGCCCAGGCCTGCTCGGCACGCCGCGTGCTGGCCGCCCACAGCGCGGCCACGTCGCCGTCCTCGGCCAGGATCGCATCCGGCTCGGACGCTGCCGGGCGGCCTTCACCCAGGGCGACGATGCGCGCCCCGACGGCGGCCATGTGGGACAGCAGATCGCCGAGCGGCAGGTCGGTGCACGGCGTCGGGCGCAGCGGGTCGGCCTGCTGGGCGGCGAGGACGATCGGGTGGGCGAGGCGCATGGCATCGATCAGCGCCGGGCGCGGATCGCCGGCGGGGACGGCGGCCGGGGTGGTGGCTGGCGTGGTGGAGGTGGTGGCGTGGGTGGTCATGGCTCGCAGCGTGCGCCGCAAAGTGGCCATCCTCTGACCGGTTCCGGCGCGATGCTGGTCCCGTGCGTGCCGATCGATTGATCGCCGTGCTCATGCTGCTCCAGCGGCACGGGCGGGTCACCGTGGCCCAGGTGGCCTCGGAGCTGGAGATCTCGCCGCGCACGGCGCGCCGTGACCTGGAAGCGCTGATGATCGCCGGCGTCCCGGTCTACTCGGCTCGGGGGCGCGGTGGTGGCTGGCGCCTGGTGGGCGGGGCGACCACCAACCTGACCGGCCTGACCGGCCCGGAGGTCCGCGCCCTGTTCCTGGCGGCCGGCTCGATCCCCGGCCAGCCCGAGGAGGTCACCGCCGCGCTGCGCAAGCTGCAGCGCGCCGTACCGGAGCCGTTCCGGGCCGAGGCCGCGGTGGCGGCCGACGCGGTCTTCGTCGACCGCGAGCGGTGGTGGGGTGGGGAGGCCCACCCACCACCGACCTTCCTCGACGTCCTCCAGCACGCCGTGGTCGACAGTGCCGAGATCGAGCTCGGCTACCTCGATCGCCGTGGAGCGCCCAGCCGGCGGCGAGTCCACCCGCTCGGCCTGGTCGACAAGGTCGGCGTGTGGTACGTGGTGGCCGACACCGATCGGGGGCGGCGGACCTTCCGGGTCGACCGGATCGTCGGCGCCGAGCCCACCGGGCGCCGGCTGGAGCGGCCGGCGGACTTCGACCTCGGCGGGGTCTGGCAGTCGATCGTCGCCGAGCTCGGCCAGCACCGATCGACGGCCAGCGTGGAGCTGATGGCCGAGCCGTGGATCATCGACGTGCTCCGCGGCCAGTTCGGTGGGCGGGTGGTGGCCGTCGGCCCGCCGGACGCCGACGGGCGGCACCGCGTGCAGATCGATGGGCACACCCTGTGGTCGTTGACCGGCCAACTGGCCGGGTTCGGGTCGGCCGTCGAGGTCGTCGAACCACCCGAGGCCCGCCGGATGCTGGCCGAGACCGGCCGCGCCCTGGTCGCTCGCTACGGCGACGCCGGCGGGCCCGCCGACCCCGGCGACCGGCAACCGTCGGCCAGACTGGCCCGGTGACCGCTCGCTCGGACCGTGAGCGCCTCGGGCCCGCCGGGGCGGTCTGGGCAGTGGCGGCGTCCGTGATCGTGGCGAGCACCCTGATCGCCTGGGCCGTGGTCGGGCGGCTGGCGTGGGCCCTGTGGCAGACCGACGTCACCATCGCCTACGTCGCCGAGACCAGCCGGCAGGGCGCAGCGTGGCCGTACCGGCTGGCCGCGCTGTGGGGCGGGCCGGCCGGCTCGCTCTCGGTGTTCGCCGCGGCGGTGTGCACGGCGGCGTGGGTGGCCACGCTCCGCAGCCGCCCCCGCCCGCCGGCTGGAGTCATGGTGGCGGGCGCGGCGACGTCGGCCACGGTGCTGATCGGCGGGCTCCTCGCCGCCAATCCGCTGACCCGCGCGGCGCTCCCGGCGGTGCGCGGCGCCGGTCTGACGCCGATCCTCGAGCATCCGGCCATGGCCGTGCACCCGCCGGTGCTCTATGCCGGGTTCGGTGCGGCCCTCGCCGCCGCCCTCGCCGCGGCCGCTGGTCGGTCGCCCAGCCGCGCCCTGCGGTGGGCCGTCTCCCTGGTGGCCGCGGCGATGACCATCGGGGCCTGGTGGAGCTACGCCGAGCAGGGATGGGGCGGGTACTGGGCGTGGGACCCGGTGGAGAACAGCTCGCTCGTGGTCTGGCTGTCGGCGCTGGTCGCCCTGCACGTCGGGCACCGGCGGCGGTGGGCGATGGTGCCGTGGATCGCCGTGCTGGCCGGTTCGGCCATGGTCCGCAGCGGGCGAACGCCATCGATCCATGGCTTCGCCGATCATCCGGCGGTGGGTTGGCTGTTCGTCGCTCTGTGCCTCGCCTCGCTCGCCTGGCTGGCGGCGTCGCCGATGACGGCACGGCACCACCTCGGTCCGGACATGGATCCGGACACCGGACCGGAGCGCGGACCGGATCCGGCGCCGCGCCCAGCCGGGGCCGTGCCGCTCGGGGTGGTCGCCGCCCTCGTCGCCGTCGGCACGTTCGCTCCGACCGTCGTCGGGTGGGTGACCGGCCGGCGGGTGGCCGTGCGCGGGGTCTTCTTCGCCCGTGTGGTCGGCCCGGTCGCCCTGGTCGGACTCGTCCTCCTGGTCGGCGAGGTGCTCCGCCGGCGTCACCGCGGTGGTGGGGGTCTCCTGGCCCACCTCGGGATCATCGTGCTGCTGGCCGGGGTGGCCGCCACGACCTTCGATCGGGCCGAGCGGATCCGCCTGGCCGCCGGGCGGACCGTGCCCGGAGCCGGCCTTCCCGTCACCTTGGACGGGCTCGACGTCCGCCCCGGACCGCGACCCGATGCTCGCGCCGTCGTGGCTCGGCTCCAGGTCGACGGCCACCGCGTGGCGCCGAGCCTGGTGGCCTACGCCGACCTCGGCGGGGTGCTGGCGGAGACGGCGGTGCGCCGTGGTCCGTGGGAGGACGTGCAGGTCGCCCTGGTGACGGCGGACGACGCCGGCACGGCGACGGTGGACGTCCGCCGCCGGCCGCTGACCTGGTTGCTGTGGGTCGGTGCGCTGGTCACGGTCGCCGGGGCGGTTCCCCGCCGGCGCGGCGCTGACGCTTCTGTGCCACCAGGTCGGTGAGCGACGCCGGGGTGGTCGGGTCGGCCCGGGACGTCGGCCGGGTGTCGGGTGGACTCGGCGGGCGGGGACCGCTGGGCGGAGCCCCCGCTGGGCGGACCGACGGCGCTGGCGGCTGGGCCGGCTCGGCCGGCTGGGACGGCTGGGACGGCTGGGCCGGCTGGGCCGGCTGGGCCGGCTGGGACGGCTCGTCCGGCCGGGGCGGGCGGGGTGGCCCGGGGCGAGTCCGCCGGGCGCCGAGCGTGTTGTCCGGATCCGGTGCCCCCAGACGGGGCATTGCGGCGCGCCACCGGGTCCAGGTGGATCCGAGCCCGGCTCGCGCCCCGGCCACGGTGGCACCGCGCACCGACAGCCGCGACAAGGCGACGGCGAGCGGCCACAGCAGCGCCGCGGCCAGCAGGAATGGACCGGCGAGGGCCAGTGGACGGGTCCCGGCGTGCAGGCCGGCCGTGTCGAAGGCCTGCGCCGGGGCGATGTCGTCTCGCCCACCGCTCGTGGCCGCGATCCGCTGGAGCGCGGTGCGGTCGGTCCGGCCGGGGGCGTACTCGGCCGGGTAGCTGTCGCTGGCCAAGGTGCTGCTCGACAGCACCGTCGACCCGCCGGCCTGCACCGCGGTGCCCACCGCGTAGGTCCCGGCGCGCGACACCGAGGTGTCGCCCTCGAAGGTCGTCCCCGCCGTGCGCACCAGCGGGACCTCGACTCGTTGACCGTCCGGCCCCGCCACCACCGCGCTGGCGGTGGCTCCGTCGGGGAACGCCGCCGATCCCTGGACCGAGATGTGCAGGCGGCCGTCGCGGATCGTCGCCTGCGTGGCGCCCTGCGAGTCCCCGGCCGGGAACGTCGACTTCACCAGCCGGGACCAGAAGTCGACGTACCCGTCCCATCCGGCCCAGCGCTGCGACCAGCCCGATGAGGCGTCGCTGGTCCAGCTGCCGACCCGGCCCAACCCGGCCTGCCACACCGCCAGGAGTGGATCGCGATCGGGTCCGATGCGCAGCAGGGTGGAGGCGGTGCCCTTCGCCGTGGTGGCCACGTAGCCGAGCAACGCCGGCGAGCTCGACAGGGGAGCGACGACCGGATCCGTGCTGGTGATCTCGGGCAGGAACTCGCCCTCGTTGACGAAGTTGCGGCTGGCGATCACCGCCTCCTGGGCCATGATCTGGGGCACGTCGGAGAGGTTGCGGCCCGGATAGAAGCGTCCATGGCCGGCTTCGGCGATCTTGGCCAGGGCGGGTGCCGCGCCCTCGCCGGTGCCCAGGACCGAGACGGAGATGCCGTGGTCGCGGTAGAGCGCCCCGGCCTTGGTGGCCGCGTCGGCGATGACCCGCTCGTCGGTGAACCCGTCGGTGAAGACGATGATGTGCTTCAACTCCGCCGTCGAAGCAGCCAGTGCCGTTGCCGCGGCGTCGAGCGAGGCGAAGATGTTCGTGCTGCCGTCGGGGTGCAGGCGGCGCAGCGCGGTCTCGGTGACCGACTCGTCCGGCTTCTTCTGCAGCGGCAGCACCCATGACGACGAGGAGTTCCAGGCCACCACGCCGACCTCGTCGTTCGGTGTCAGGCCCTGGATCGCCCGTTCGGCAGCGGCCCGGGAGATGTCGGTCTTGTTGACCCCGCCCGGGGCGGCGTTGGTCCCCATCTGCGTTTCCCCGTTGCGGCAGTGGCAGGCAGCCATCGACCCGGAGGTGTCGATGCTCAGCACCTCGGCGACCGTCCGGCGGCGCTTGGGGTCGAGGATCTCGCTGTCCACCGGGAGCAGGTCGCTGAGTGGCGACTCCCGGTAGCCGCCGACGCCGTAGCTGCGCGGCCCGCCCACGGTGACCAGGCCGCGGCCGAGATCGCGCACCGCCGTGGTCAGCGCGGCGATCTGCTCGGCGTGCAGCTGCTCGGCGGCGACGTCCACCAACACCACGCCGGCATAGGTGGCCAGCTCGTCGACCGCCGGGAGCTCGCTCGGTGAGCGGACCGTGGTGGCGATCCCGCCGGCACGGAGCGCGTTGGCCAGCGTGGCGCCCTCGTCGGCCTGCCCTTCGACCAGGAGCACGCGCGCCGGTCCGTCCACCGGGACGGCGGCGAACACCGAGTCGTTGTGTGGCTGGGTGTCGCCGGTCGCCACGACGGCAACCTGGTAGCGGAGCACGGCGCCGGGCGCGGCGACGTGCGCGTCGGTGAAGGTCACCAGGTTCTCGCCCGCCTGGAGGGCGACCTCGCGGCGCTCGACGTCGGCGCCGTCGCGCCGCAGGACGACCGTGGCGGTGGTGGCCGAGCCGCTGACCACCGTGGCGGTGATGGTCACCCGGTCCCCGACGCGCGCCAGGCGCGGCACGACCACGGCGGCCACCGCGGCGTCGGTGCCCTGCCCGGTGATCACCGGGTGGGTGTCGATCGGGACGCCACCGGCAGCGGCCTGGGCGGCCTCGGTCAGGGCGTTGCCGCGGGTCGCCCGACCGTCACTGACGAGCACCAGCCGCCGCTTGGCGTCCGCCGGGAGCACTGCCGATCCCAGGCGGACCGCCGCGGCGATGTCGGTGGCCGAGGTGTCGATGACGACCGAGCCACCCTCGTACAGCGAGGAGCGCTGCAGCAGGCGGTCGAGCCGGGAGTCCGAGCCGAAGACCACGACGGCGCTCAGCGCACCATCCGGACGAGCGTCGAGCGCCTGGCGCAGCCAGTGCTCGGCGGCGGTGGTTCCGGCGGCGCCGAGCGAGGCCGAGCGATCGAGCAGGAACACGGTGGCCTGGCGGTCGGAGCGTCGCTGGATCGAGGGGGCGACCAACGCGCCGATCAGCAGGGCGGCGATGGCGGCGCGGACCAGGACGGCGACGTGCCACTGCCGACGGCTGACCCCGAGGTGGCGGTAGGACAGCCAGGCCTCGAGGGCGAGCAGGACCAGCAGGATGGTCACCGCCCACGGGAGCAGGCTGGTGGCCACCGTGCCGGTGGCCACGTCACGGCGCGAGGCGGCGTCGGTGACGGGCAGCGACGAGCGCGGCCCCACGGCCGACTCCCCGATCGGGGTGTTCACGGCCACGAGACGGTCCGGGTGGCCGGCGGTCTGGATCACCCAGAAGCCGGGCGAGGCCGCTTCGGGAACCGGGTCACCGGGGCGGACGGTCAGGCGCTCGCCGTTGGGCCCGCCGACGGTCGCGGCGGTGGCCGTGTCGACCGGCAGGTCGGCGCCGACGTCGAGCTTCTCCGTGCTGGCCGCCATCCCGGTGAGCTCGGTGAGCAGGCGGTCGCCGAGGACGGGGAAGCCGACCTGGACCGGCAGGTTGCTGTCGGTGAGCGCGAAGGTCAGGTAGGCGAATCGCTTCCCGTCGAGCTGGCCGCGCAGCAGCAGCGGCGCGTTCTCGCCGGCGACCAGGACGTCCGTCGAGGCGGCCGGTGTGACGTGCTGGGCCTGAGCGATGGCGACGGTGGACAGATCGATCCCGTCGAGCAGGGCGTCGTCGCTGCGCACGAGGGTGACGGCCGGCCGCTCCACGGTCCCGTCGGCCGGGGCTCCGGGCACCCCTCCCGGCGCGGCGACGGCGAGGAACGGAGCCTGCGGGGCAGCGGGGACGGCGACCCCGTCGTAGACCACGGCGTCGTAGCCGGTTCCGTCGGGCACCGGCCCCGTGGGAGCGACGTCGACGGTGATGCCCGGGATCGACGTCAGCAGGTCGGACCAGAACGTCCCGGCCCCGACCAACAGGACCTTGCGGGTCGGGCGGCGGGTGGCCACGGCCACCTGGGCATCGTCGGCGGCCAGGATGTCGCCACCGTCGAGGCGGGCCTCGATCCGCTCGCCGGCCGGGAGGTCGACCTCGACCACGGTCGACCGCCCGGACGGGATGGTCACCTGCTGGGTTGCCGCCGACACCCCGTCGACGTCGATGCGCAGCGGCTGGGTGACGTCGCTCGAGCCGTAGTTGCGCACCGTGACCCGGGCGTGCAGCCCGCTGCCGCGGGCTTCGACGTCGACTCGCTCGACGGCCCGGTTCAGCGCGTTGGCGCCGATCGACTCGTAGCGCGTGCCGGGCGGCAGCAGCTTGTCGTCCCCGTCGCCGAGCCCGCCGTCGGTGAGCAGCACGTAGCCGATGGGCGAGGTGCCGGTGTCGAGGCTCTCCGCCAGGCTGAACGCCGCGGCGAAGTCGGCCCGCCCCGACCCGGCGGCCACGGTGCGGAGTGCCGCCTGCAGCGCCGGTCGATCGCTGCTGGCCGTCAGGGCGACACGTGGGTGCTCGCCGGCCACGACCACGGACGCCAGGCCGCCCTCGGGCAGCTGGTCGGCGAGGGCCGTGAGCCGCGCCAGCGCGGCGTGCAGGCGGTCGGGCGCGACATCCGTGGCACGCATCGAGGCCGAGGCGTCGACGATGAACACCGTGTGGGCGCTCAGCACCGCCGGGCTCAGTCGTACCGGTCGGGCCACGCCGACGGCGAGGAGGGCGACCGCCAACAATTGCAGCGCCAGCAGCACGCTCCACCGCAGCCGCTGCCAGGGCGTCGCCGAGCTGACCGGTCGCTCGACGGTGCGCCACAGGTAGGTCGAGCTGACGGTGACCTCGCGTCGGCGGGGGCGAAGGATGTGCAGGGCGATCACGGGGATGGCCAGGGCACCGAGCGCCAGCCCGGCCGGGTTGGCCAGGCTCCATCCGACGGCGTTCACCGGGCTACCCCGGCCCGGCGTAGGCCGCCCAGCAGGGCCTCGGCCACGGGCTGTTCGGCGGGGACCATCAGGTACGCCGCGCCGCGTGACCGGCAGCGGGCGGCGCACTCCGCCAACCAGGCTTGGACGGCTGCCCGGTAGCCGCGCACCGAGTCCGGGCTGAGGCTGACCGCCAGGTGTTCGCCGGTCTCGGCGTCGACCACGTCGACGTCACCGGACAGGTCGCCGTCGAGGCTCGGCGAGATCTCGTCGCCAGCGAGCACGTGCAGCACGGTCACGTCACCGCCGCGGGCCGGCAGGCGGTCGATGGCCGGCTCCCACGTCGGGGTCAGCAGATCGCTGATCACCACCGTCGAACCGGGCGGACCCGGGCGGGCCAGCAGGTCACGGGCCGCGCTGCGCAGATCGGTGGGGCCGGCCGTGGTCACGCGGCCGAGCACCTCGAACAGGGCGGCGATGGCCTGGCGGCCGGAGAACCGTTGCGCCGGGCGCGTCGCCGGCTCGAGATGCAGCGTGCACACGTCGCGCCGCGTCAGGGCCAGGAAGCCGATGGCCGCGGCCAGCCGGCGGGCCTGGTCGAGCTTGCCGTGGTGGCCCATCGAGGCGGACACGTCGACCAACAACCGCAGGTTGAGTTCGTCCTCGGCATCGAACAGCTTGACGAAGAGCTGGCCGGTCCTGGCGTACAGCGGGTAGTCGATGCGCCGGTAGTCGTCTCCCGGGTGGTACTCGCGCTCGTCGGCGAAGTCCAGCGAGGATCCGTAGCGCGGCGAGCGATGCTCACCGGCGAAGCGCCCGGCGAGTCGTCGGCGGCTGGACAGCTGGAGGCGCTCGAGTTGCGCCAACAGTGCCGGATCGAGCAGCTGGTTCACGGGCCGCCGCGCACGCCGGCCGACGGAACCGCAACGGCGTCGAGCAGTTCACCGACCAGATGGGCGGTGTCGACGGCGTCGGCCGTGGCCTCGTAGCCGACGACCAGGCGATGACGCAGGGCGGGGACGGCGCTGGCGCGGACATCGTCGATCGACGCGTTCGGCCGACCGTCCAGCAGGGCGCGAACCTTGGCGCCGAGCACCAAGGCCTGGGCGCCGCGCGGCGATGCGCCGAAGCGCACGTAGCGGCGGATGGACGCCGGGGCGCTGGGATGTGTCGGCTGGGTGGCCACGACGAGGTCGACGGCGTGGCGGAGCACGTGGGTGGCGATCGGGACCTGGCGGGTCAGGGCGATCATCGAGCGCAGCATCGGGGCATCGGCCACCGGGTGGAGCGCCGCGGTCGCGGTTCCGGTGGTCCGCTCGAGGACCGTGACCAGGTCGTCGGCGGTCGGATACGGCACCTCGGCCTTCATCAGGAAGCGGTCGAGCTGGGCCTCGGGCAGCGGGTAGGTGCCCTCCATCTCCAGCGGGTTCTGCGTGGCCATGACCAGGAACGGGCGGGGGAGGGGCCGGGTCGATCCCCCCGCGGTGACGGCGCGCTCCTGCATCGCCTCGAGCAGCGCCGACTGGGTCTTCGGCGTGGCCCGGTTGACCTCGTCGGCCAGCACGAAGCTGGCGAACACCGGACCGGCACGGAACCGGAAGGTCCGGTGGCCGTGCTCGTCCTCCTCGAGCACCTGGGTGCCGACGATGTCGGCGGGCATCAGGTCGGGGGTGAACTGGACACGGGCGAAGGGCAGGTCGACGGACTCCGACAGCGCCTTGAGCAGCATCGTCTTGCCCAGTCCGGGGACACCCTCCAGCAGGGCGTGGCCCTCGGCGAGCAGGCAGGTCAACACGGTGCGAACCAGCGCGGCCTGGCCGACGATGACCTTGCCGACCTCGGCCTCGATCGCCGCAGCGATCGTGGCGTACTGCTCCGGGCTGACCTCGGGAGCGGCGGGGGACGGGGAGCTCATGCGGGGCACCTCCTCATGGCCAGACCTCGGGGGCGAGATCTCATGGCGTGGTCTGCAGATGGTCGAAGTAGGCCAGCACCAGGGCGCGCACGGCCGGCGAGACGGTCGGGCTGTTCATCGCCTCGGTGGCCTGGCGGGCGTACTGGCCGACGGTGTCGACGAGGGGCACACGCGCCGTGCCGGCGTTGGTCGGGCCGTCGGTGCGTCCGATGGTCCCGCCCTGGCCCGCCCCGCTGCCACCGCCGACCGACCCACTGGCCCCGCCGGAGCCGTGCGCCGGGTCGTAGATCGTGGTCGTGTCCGGCCGCTCGCCCGAGCGGGGCCCATGGGCCTGCCCGGAGCCACCCTGGCCGTTGGCGGTTCCGCCGGATCCGGGTTTGCAGCCGTTGCACCCGCCGCCGCCGCCGGCGCCGGAACCCCCGGAGCCCTGGCCCTGGCCCTGACCCTGACCTTGACCTTGACCTGGGCCCTGCCCCTGGCCTCCCTGACCCTGACCTCCCTGACCCTGACCTTGGCCCTGGCCCTGACCTTGGCCTTGGCCTTGGCCCTGACCTTGACCTTGACCTTGGCCTGGTGCGGGGTTGGTTGCGGGTGTCGAGGGATGGGCCGCCGACTGCATGGCCGCCCCGGCCCGGTCGGCGGCCGTGGCGGCGTCCTGTGCGGCGAGCTGGGCGGTCACGTCGGCGCTGCTGGCGGTAGCCGCCGCGGCGGCCTCGCCGAGCGCGGCCCGGGCTGCGGTGAGGTCACCGTTGCGCAGCGCGGCCGCGGCGCGTTGCATGGCGGTGGCCGTGTCCGGGCTCCCGGCCCGCTGCGTCGCACCCAACCGATCGAGCCGCTCGGCGGCCGCCTGGCGCTGGCTTGCCGACATCTGACCGGCCTGGGCGGCGAGTGACCGCAGCTGGTCGGCCACCGATTGGCCGGCCTGGGCGCCGGGCAACGGTTCCTGGGCGACGCTGCGGGCCAGACCTTCGGCGGCGGCCTTCTGGCCGAGCAGGTCGGGCGAGACCCGTTGGCGGAGGTCCTCGGCAGCCTGGCGGATCAGGTCTGTTGCCGTGTCCAGCTTGGCGGTGCGCGCCAAGCGGTCGGCCAGTTGGCGGAGCCGGGCGGCGGCCTCGGCGGAACCCGGCCGGGCCGCCGCCGCCGTGGCCTCGGCGCGCACCTGCGCCGCGGCGGCCTGGACGGCCGTCCGCTCACGCTGCTGGCGAGCGCGCACTGCATCCTGTGGATTGGGGAGCACGGCCAGGGCGATGGCCGCCGGGGTCAGCACGGCGGTGGCCAACAGCGGTCGGCGACGTACCGGCAGGCGAAGGCCGGGACGGGGGTCGGCACCGTCGGCCAGGGCGTCGGCCCGGGCGTGGATCCGGTCGCCGAAGACGCCGCCGCTGCCCACCTGCAGGGCGGTGGCGAAGGCGTCGTGGGTGGCCAGGGCGCGGTCGGCAGCTCGTGCCGCGGCATCGGCGCGGATCGGGGCGAACACGGCGATCCCGCCGACGGCGATGAGGCCCAGCACGGCGATACCGACCGCTGCGGGCACCGGCCAGGTGGCCGTGGTGAATCGGGCCACCAGCGTCAGGACCACGGCCACCACGGCCAGGACGGGGGCCAGGAGCTGCACGGTGTCCACCGCCCACAGCAGGCGCAGTCGCCGGGTGGTGCGGGCCAAGAGCGTGCTGACGGCGTTCGGCGGGGTCATCGCTCGGCCTCGGCGGGTGTTCGCAGGGCGCGCACGCCCCGCCAGGCGCCGAGGGCGGTCACGCCACCCGCCACCAGCGATCCGAGCAACCAGCCGGGGAACGGATCGGTGCGGTCGCTGCGGTCCTGGTCGTCGCTCGGCCACCACGCCCAGTGCCCGCCATCGTCCTGCCAGGCGGTGATCATGGCGTGCTTCAGTGCTGACAGCGGTGCGTCGGCGCTGCCGCCGGCCGGGCTGCCGACGGCGTCGGCGGCGATCGTCACCGGGTTGAGCAGTCCGACGATGCTGGGGACCCGCACCGGGTCGTTGCCGGTCGATTGGTCGACGGTGCGGATGATGAGGAAGGCCACCGGGCTGGCCACGAGGATCAGCAGGGTCAGGCCGTAGGCGGTCAGCGTGGCCGACTGCACCCGGCGGGCGCGGGCGGAGACCGCCGCCACCATGGTGGTCAGCAAGACCCCGAGCAGGGCAACGATCCCCAGCCCGGCGAGGCCGTCGGTGACGGTGACGCCACCGAGCAGGTACGCGGCCACCAGCATCGGCAAGGCGCTGACGATCAGCAGACCGATGAAGCTCATCGACGCCAGGACCTTGCCGACGAGCAACTGGTGTGGCCGGAGCAGGGTGATCTGCATCGGCTGCAGGGTCTGGCGCTCGCGCTCCCCGGCGAAGGCAGCGGCGGTCAGACCGGGGACGAAGAAGAACACCAGCAGGAGCATCACCAGGACGACGACCTCGAAGAGCGTCCGCCCGACGCGGGTCAGGCGGGCCAGGTCGAAGCTGTTGATCGAGGCGTTGGCCTCGATCACCAGATAGGCAGCCAGCACGAGCAGCCCGAGGAACACCCCGAGGACCCAGAAGGACCGCCCGTTGCGCATCCGTTCGCGCAGTTCCCGACCGAGCACCGGGTTGACCCGCAGACTCATTGGACCAAGCCCTCCGTGATCGTGAGGAACAGTTGCTCGAGCCCGCCGGACTGCTCGGTGAACTCCACCACGGCCCGGCCCTCGTCGACGACCAGTCGGCGAAGCAGCTCGGCCTGCTCGTCGTCCGTGGCGACCGAATGGGTCTCGGTCTCGCCGCCGGCGAAGCGCACCCGGATGGTCCGCCCGGCGCCGAGCTGGTCGAAGATCTGCCGTGGCGGGCCGCTGGCCAGCAGTCGCCCGGCTTCCATGATCGCCACGTCGGAGCACATCTCCTCCAGCTCGGCGAGGATGTGCGAGGAGATCACGATGGTCTTGCCCATCCGGTTCAGCGCGGCGAGCAGCTCGCGCAGCTCGACCCGTGCCCGCGGGTCGAGGCCCGAGGCCGGCTCGTCGAGCACGAGCAACTCGGGATCGTGGACCAAGGCGCGGGCCAGGCTGAGGCGCTGCTTCATGCCGCGGCTCAACGAGTTGACCATCGCCGAGCGCTTGACGCCCAGGTCGACCAGCTCCAGCAGGCCATCGACCAGCTCGGGCCACTCCCGGCGGGGGATGCCGTAGCTGGCGGCGAAGAACTGCAGGTACTCGTCGACGCGCAAGCTGTCGTACACGCCGAGTGCGTCGGGCATGTAGCCCATCCGCCGGCGGACGGTGCGGGGCATCCGCCGTGGGTCGGCGCCCATCACCTCGAGCGAGCCGCTGGTCGGTCGCAGCAACGTGGCGACCATGGCCAGCGTGCTGCTCTTGCCGGCGCCGTTCGGACCGATCAGCCCGAAGACCGACCCGGTCGGGACGCGCAGGTCGACGTGGTCGACGGCGCGCAGCGTGCCGTAGGTCTTGCACAGCTGCGAGGTGTTGATGGCCAGACCAGGGGTGTCGACCGCCTGCTCCGTCGAGTTGGCGGTCGGCCCGGCGGTCGGCCCGGCGGTCGGCCCGACGGTCGAGATGGTGGCGGGGTCGTGCCCGGTCACGGTGCGTCCACGGTGGTCAGGGCGGGCGGGCTGATCGGGGAGGGCAGGCCGGACTGGGCGAAGGAACTCGATCGGATCCGGACGATGACCGTCCCGTGGTTCAGCGCCCCCGTCGGGAGGGTGAACCCTGCTCCGGCGCGGCGCACCGCCGCCCAGCCGGCCGGAGTCAGCACATCGATCGTGTCCGCCACCCCGAGCATCCGCACCTGCAGCGGCTTGCCAGGGACGGCGCCGGGTGGGAGGTCGTAGCGGACGACGACGTCCTCCAGCCCGGTGGCCGGGTTGGCCCACGGCGCACGGACGAAGGCGGCGCGGACCGCGTCGGATGGCAGCCCTGCGCTCGGCACGATGTTGGCCGTCGTCGTGATCAAGGATCCGGACGACGACTGGGCGAAGACGTCGGACGTCCACGAATCGGCCCATCCGACCACTCGCGCCACCCCGGCGGCGACGATCGGGCGATTGAGGCCGAGCATCGCCAGCATCGCGGCCGCCGGGTGACCGGGCGGTGACGCCGCGGGCCACAGGGCGGCCGGGTTGGTGGAGCCGACATCGGCGCTGCCGATGGAGTACGTGGCGCTGGCCTGCGGGGCCAGGTCGCCCAGGCCGGCGATGCCGCCCGGTGTCAGGACGCGCAGGTCGCGTACGGTCGTGGTGGTCCGGTTGGTGACCGTGCCGTGGACGGTGCGGCCGTCGGAGACCGCGTCGAGGGTCAGTCCGGCGGCCGCCGTGGCGCCGTGGACGGACGTCACCGACACCTGACCGGCGTCGACCCGGTTGCGCAACTGCAGGGTGCCGCGCTCGGTGCGCAGCAGCGTGGTGCCGCTGGCCGGCCGACTCATGAACGCGTTGAACGATCCGTCGAGCTGGTAGCCGGCCGGGAGGTCGGCGGTGGCCGTGCCACCGGAGCGGCGGAAGTTGAGCAGGGAGGCGAACTGGTCGCACCCGCCGATGCTGCAATCCAGGGTCGCCAGGCTGGCGGGGTGACCGTTGCTCCGCCACCCGTTGCCGACGCCCAGCATGACTCCGGACCCGATGACCGCGACCGCCGGGATCAGCGCCCAGGCCAGGGTCATCCGCCGGAGACGGCGGACCACGACATAGACCCCGAGGGCGGCGACGAGCGCGTAGCCGGCCAGCGGCAGCACGATCTTGGCCAGGCGCGGCACGGTCAGGCCGGAGCGGGCCAACAGGTGGGCGTCCAGTGAGAGGGCGTCGCCGAAGAACTGGTTGGCATCGAGCGCGCCGCCCGCACTTCGTGACGGCGTGGGCAGCACCATCGACGACCACCGCCCGGCGCCGGAGCCGCCGACGTCGACGCGCACCAGGCCCCGCCCGGCGAGGGCGTAGCCGGCCGCACCCGGTCGCCACTCGGCGGGGAGGACCGACAGGTCGTCGGTGTCGTCGAGGACCAGCACGCCACTCTCGGCGAGCCAGATCAGCACGGTGCGGCGCTGCCCGGCGTCGAGGCCGGCGAGGTCGGCGGTCGAGGCCACCAGCGTGTCGTACTGGTCGAGGGCTCCGGGGCCGAGGTCGATCTGCTCGGCGTCGACCCGGCCGAGCACGGCCCGACCGAGTGACCCGCCGAGGTCGACGTTGGTCGGCATGGTCCCGAGGCGATCGGCGACCCGCGGCGTGAGTCCGACGACCTCGACGTCCTGGGCCGGCTGGCTGCTGACGGTCTTGGTGGACACGACGCGGTCACCGTCGAACAGCGTCACGTCGAGGATCGCCCCGACGGCGCGCACGTCGGTGGTCAGGCGGACCGACTTGGTCGTGCCGCCGGCGACCTCGATCGGCCGGCTGGTCACCGCTCCGGTGTTCGAGCGCACATCGATCCGCCCGACCAGGGCCGTGGTGGCCGAGACGGTGACGGTCAGCACCGGGGTCGCGTCGGGGTCGGCGAAGCCCTGCACGCCGACCTCGACGGTGAACGTCGGTACCGCGCCACCGTCGGCGGCGCTCGCCGGCGTCGGCTGGGCGCCGACCAGCGCCACCAGAACGACCAACGCCACCAACGCCACCAGGCCGGCGAGGACGCGCCGGGTGACTCGGATCGCGGCGCCTGCGGTGATCGGGCGCGGTACGCCGATGGGGCCGGCCGGGCGCGCCAGACCGTCGCGAGTCGCATCCATGTGCCTCGTTCGACGCATGAGACCCTCCAACGGTTCCCGGGCACTTCGGGACAGGAGTCTGGCAGACCGCAACGGAGCGCGTTCGGTCACCACCCTCGACGCCGGCCGCCATCGAACCGGTATGGTCCGGGCCGTGGCCGAGGCGTGGAGCAGCGCGGAGCAGCAGCCCGGTGGGCCGCGTACCACGCTCGGGCGGATGCTGTCCCAGCTGGACGACGACGCCGGACGCCCGCCGCGCTCGGGCGTGCTCCGGGTCGGCATGGTCTGCCCGTACAGCATGTCGATCCCGGGAGGGGTGCAGGCCCAGGTGCTCGGTCTGGCGCGCACGTTGCGTCGCCGGGGGATCGAGGTGCGCGTGCTGGCCCCGTGCGACGGGCCGCCCCCGGCCACCTTCGTCACCCCGCTCGGCAACAGCCTGCCGACCGCGGCCAACGGCTCGATCGCCCCGCTGGCACCGGATCCGTCCAACGTGCTGCGCACGTTGCGAGCGCTGAGCGACGAGCAGTTCGACGTCCTCCATCTGCACGAGCCGTTCGCTCCCGGGCCCACCATGACCACGCTGCTGGTCCATCCGGCGCCCGTGCTGGCCACCTTCCACGCCGCTGGGGAGAGCGCCAGCTACCGCTGGTTCGGCGGGCTGCTGCGGCGGATGACGCCGAACATCCACCACGCCGTCGTGGTCTCCAAGGACGCCGAGGCGCTGCTGCGCACGGTTGCCCCGACGATCGAGCCGGAGGTGCTGTTCAACGGTGTCGAGCTGGAGCGGTACCGCATCGGGCCGACCGCGGCGACCACCGCCCCGACCATCTTCTTCTGCGGTCGCCACGAGGAGCGCAAGGGACTCGACGTGCTGCTGGCGGCAATGGCCGCCCTGCCGGCCGACACCCGGCTGTGGGTCGCCAGCGATGGCCCGGACACCGCCCGACTGCGCCGCCAGTACCAGCACGACACGCGGGTCGAGTGGCTCGGTCGGCTGTCCGACGAGGACAAGGCGGCGCGGCTGCGCGGCGCCGACGTGTTCTGTGCCCCGTCGCTGCGTGGCGAGTCGTTCGGCGTGGTGCTGATCGAGGCGATGGCCGCCGGCACGGCCATCGTCGCCAGCGGGCTCGACGGCTACCGCAACGTCGCCACGGACGGGTCGGACGCGGTCCTCGTGCCGCCCGGCGACGTCGACGCGCTCGGCGCGGCCCTGGCTCGGGTGCTGGCCGATGGCGAGCTGCGCAGCCGGCTGGTCGACGCCGGCTCCCGCCGGGCCGACGACTTCTCCATGGACCACCTCGCCGAGCTGTACGCCGAGCGCTATCGGCGGCTGGTCACCCCGCCCGCAGGGCCCTCCGCCGTATGATGTCCCGATGGTCGCTGTCCTCATCATTCTCGCCGTCCTCGTGCTGGTGGCGGTTCTCGGCGTCGGTGCCTACAACGGGCTGATCCGTGGGCGCAACCAGGTGGAGAACGCCTGGTCGCAGATCGACGTCCAGCTCAAGCGGCGTATCGACCTGATCCCCAACCTGGTCGAGACGGTCAAGGCCTACGCCGCCCATGAGAAGGACACTCTCGATGCGGTCGTCCGGGCCCGCAACGCGGCGATCGCCGCGCCGGCCACGCCAGCCGGCCAGGCCCAGGCGGACACGCAGCTCACCGGTGCCCTGCGGCAGCTGTTCGCCCTCAGCGAGGCCTACCCGGACCTCAAGGCCAACCAGAACTTCCTTGCCCTGCAGGAAGAGCTGACTGCCACCGAGGGCCGGGTGGCGTACGCCCGGCAGTTCTACAACGACGCCGTGCTCAACTACAACAACAAGCTGCAGGCCTTCCCCACGGTGTTCTTCGCCCGGATGATGCACTTCGCCAAGCGCGAGTACTTCGAGGCCGACGAGGCCTCACGGGAGGTGCCCAAGGTCGGGTTCTGACCGCCCTGCGGGGCCCACGACCATGTTCGACGTGCCATGTTCGATCTGATCCGCGCCAACAAACGGCGGAGTGCGCTGCTCATCGCCGGGTTCGTCGTCCTGCTGACCCTCGTCGGGTTGGCGGTCGGCCAACTGCTCGGTGACGGTCTGGTGGGGACGGTCATCGCCCTGGTGATCAGCGCCGGCATGGCGTTCGCGTCGTACTGGAAGGCGGACGCCATCGCCCTGGCCGTCAGCCGGGCTCAACCGGCCGACCCGGAGGTCTACCAGCGCCTGCACAACCTGGTCGAGGGGTTGTGCATCGCCGCCGGCCTGCCCAAGCCGCGCGTCTACGTCGTCGACGACCCGGCCCCGAACGCCTTCGCCACCGGACGCAATCCGAAGCATGCGGCCATCGCCGTCACCACCGGACTGCTGGAGAAGCTCAACCGGGTCGAGTTGGAAGGGGTGCTGGCCCACGAGCTGTCGCACATCCGCAACTACGACATCCTCATCTCGACCTTGGCCGTCACCCTGGTCGGGGCGATCGCCGTGGTCACCCAGATGGCGATCCGGATGATGTGGTGGAACGGTGGTCGGGAACGGCGGTCCGGCGACCGCAACGACACGGGCAACCCGTTGGCCATCGTCGGCTTCGTCCTGTTGATCTTCGCCCCGCTGCTCTCACGGCTGATGCAGGCTGCGGTCAGCCGCCGGCGGGAGACGCTGGCCGATGTGAGCGCCTGCCAGCTGACCCGCTACCCGCCGGGGTTGATCTCGGCGCTGGAGAAGCTGCGTGACGACTGCACGGTCACCCACGCCGCCAGCACGGCGACCGCCCACCTGTGGATCGAGCAGCCGATGTCCGGGGTTGGTGACCACGGGCGCCTCGGCGGCATCAATCGGCTGTTCGACACCCATCCACCACTCGACGAGCGAATCGCGCTACTCAAGGAACTGTGACGTTCTTCCGCCCACTCGGGGTGGCGTTCGCCGTGTCCGGCTTGGCGACGCCGCTCATCGGCTCGGCACCACGCACCAGCCCGCCGACGAGCCCGGTCACCACACCGGCTTCGACACCGGGCTCGACACCGGCAACCGACCGCTCCGCCGACCAGGTCATGCCGCTCACCGGGCTGCCGGTCACCGATCCGACCAAGCTCGGCCGGCCGGCCCTGGTGGTGAAGATCGACAACCACCCCCAGGCCCGCCCGCAGACCGGGCTGAACCACGCCGATCTGGTCTTCGAGGAGAACGTCGAGTCGCTGACCCGCTTCGCTGCCGTGTTCCAGAGCGACGACGCCGGGAAGGTCGGCCCGATCCGCAGTGCCCGCACCCAGGACGTCTTGATGCTCGGATCGCTCGGCCGGCCGCTGTTCGCCTGGAGCGGAGGGAACGGTGGGGTCACCAAGGCCGTGCTCTCCAGCCAGATGGTCGACCTCGGTGCGCCGCGCCACAGCGCGGCCTACTACCGCGATCGCACCCGGCGGGTGGCGATCGAGCACACCCTGTACTCGGGCACACCGGCGCTGTACGCCCTGCAGCCCCCGTTCCTGCCGCCACCCGGACCGCAGTTCGAGTACCGCGCCGCCGACGACGTCGTCGCCGGCCGCCCGGCAGCGGGCGCAGACCTGGCCATGGACAACGTCCGCGTCGGTTGGCGCTGGGTGCCGATGCTCGGGACCTACCTGCGGACCCAGAACGACGCA
Organism: Actinomycetes bacterium; assembly: GCA_029782355.1. Lineage (GTDB taxonomy): Bacteria > Actinomycetota > Acidimicrobiia > Acidimicrobiales > Ilumatobacteraceae > JAKOUY01. Next base: position 356,519 of record JAKOUY010000011.1, on the reverse strand, counting down.
CCACACGACACCACCGATGGTGGCCAGGTCAATGCCGCCAACGTGCTGATCCTGCAGGTGGAGTACCGCCCGAGCCCGGCCACGCCCACCTCGCCGGAGGCCCAGACCATCGGGTCGGGCGCCTTCACGCTGCTGTCGGGCGGCAAGGTGGTGACCGGGACGTGGGATCGCCAGGACCTGACCGCCAACTACACCCTCGTCGCCGACGACGGCCAGCTCGTGCTGTTCACCCCCGGGCGGACGTGGATCGAGCTGGCTCGGCAGGGAGCGGCAACCGTGGTGCCGTCGGACGGGTGACGATACCCGCGGCTCAGTCCGCCGCAGGGGTCGAGTGCTCGGCTCCGTGGCGGGCGGCGAGATCGTTCAGCAGGCGGGCGCCGGTGGTGGCGTCGTCCACGGTGACGGCGAACTGGCGGCCATCGCGCAGGTCGACGCGGATGCCCTCGCCGGCGCGCAGGACGGCGGCGGCCTTGCCCATCAACCGCAGGCTGCCCCGGTAGCCCCACCCACCCCAGGACATCGGGCGGATGTCGGTGCCGGTGGCCCGTCCGACCCGGTCGAGGGCGATCCGGGTCGTCGGCAGGCAGAACGGCCCCCACCCGACCGACAGCCCGCGCCGGTCGACCGTGACCCGCATGCTGCTCATCTCCACGCCGACCACCATCAGGATCCCGCCGACCACGCCGATCACCACCGTGGCGGTGAGCACGCCGACCGCCACCAGCACCGCACCGGCGGCGCTGAGCACCAGCGGCCAGGCGGCGCGCTGGCGGTGGGTCCAGGTGGCCAGCTCGTCGGGGCCGAGACCGAGGCGACCATCGGTCGTGTCCGCCGGGACGACGCCGGCGAGACCCAGGGCCAGGCGGGTGGAGAGCGCCGCGGCGGCCGAGGCGGCCACGATCATCGTGGCCAGACCCGGCCACATCGGTCCGTCGACCTGTCGCCAGTCGGTGACGCCGCGGTGGATCACGACGGTCCACACGACGATCCCGGCGCACAGCCAGGCAAGAAAGCTGGACAGGCCGGCCCAGCCGGCCACGACGGTGCGCCCGTGGCCACGCCACGCGGCGACGAGCCCGACGCCCGCCACGAGGACGACGACGTTCAGGGTGATCCAGCAGAACAGATCTCGCCCGGTCGAGCCGTCGGGCGTCCCACCGAGGTCGAAGTGGGTGGCCAGCGGGTCGGGCAGCGACGACCGCCACCCGAGCAGGGTGATGGCGACGACGACCACGGCGACCGCGGGGACGGCGGCGATGGCCATCCGGCGCCCGGTGGCAGTCCGGCGGGGGCCGGCCGGGTCAGCGGGTCCTGGGGTGGTGGGTGGGGTCGGCGTGGCGTTCACAGGGCTACCTCGATGAGTGACCGGATGTCGTCGTTGGAGAGTCCGAGCCGGCGGGCGGCGCGCACCAGGGCGCGGGCCGAGCCGGTGAGATCGGCGTGGCCCGGATCGGCGGCGATCACGGTCACGCTGCGACCGCGACGCATCTCCACCAGGCCTTCGTCGCGCAGCACGCCGTACGCGGCGCGCACGGTGTGCATGTTGACGCCGAGCGAGTCGGCCAGATCGCGCACGGTGGGCAGACGCTCGCCTCGACGGACCTCGGCCCGGCCGATGGCGCCGCGCACCGCGCCGGCGATCTGGGCGAACAGCGGCTCGGTCGAGGTCGGGTCGACCCGGATCAACATGGTTCTAGTATCACTCGAACCATCTGCCAGCGCAACCCGCGGCACGTCGCGCACCGGAAATGCGCGCCAGGCAGTGGACGCGGTGCTCCGGGCACCTGGCTGACCATGGCAATCCCTGCCGAGCGCACGGTGGCGACGGCTACGATGGATGCGCTATGAAGACGCCTGACGCGCCGCGGACCACGGGGACGTTCCCGGTCAAGCGTGGCCTCGCCGAGATGTTGAAGGGCGGCGTCATCATGGACGTCGTCACCGCCGAGCATGCCAAGGTGGCCGAGGACGCCGGGGCCGTGGCCGTGATGGCCCTCGAGCGAGTGCCCGCCGACATCCGCCGTGACGGCGGGGTGGCGCGGATGAGCGACCCGGAGATGATCGAGGGGATCCAGGCCGCGGTCACCATCCCGGTCATGGCCAAGGCGCGCATCGGCCACTTCGTCGAGGCCCAGATCCTGCAGTCGCTCGGCGTCGACTACATCGACGAGTCCGAGGTGCTGACGCCGGCGGACGAGGCCCATCACATCGACAAGTTCGCCTTCACCGTGCCGTTCGTCTGCGGGGCCACGAACCTCGGCGAAGCACTGCGGCGGATCAGCGAGGGTGCCTGCATGATCCGGTCGAAGGGGGAGGCCGGAACCGGCAACATCGTCGAGGCCGTCCGCCACCTACGGGCCATCGTCGGAGATATCCGCAAGCTCGGTCAGGCGGACTCCGCCGAGCTGTTCGGCTGGGCCAAGCAGCTGCAGGCGCCGCTCCCGCTGGTGCAGGAGATCGCCGAGACCGGGTGGTTGCCGGTGCCGTTGTTCTGTGCCGGCGGCATCGCCACCCCGGCCGACGCCGCCCTGGCGATGCAGCTCGGTGCCGAGGCGGTGTTCGTCGGCTCGGGCATCTTCAAGAGCGCCGATCCCTCGCCGCGCGCCAAGGCGATCGTCGAGGCCACCACCCACTTCCGGGACGCCGACATCCTCGCCAAGGTCAGCCGTGGCCTCGGCGCGCCGATGACCGGCATCGGCATGGACGAGCTCGACCAGCACTACGCCGATCGCGGCTGGTGATCGGCGTGAGTCGAGTCACGGAGCCCCCAGGTGGGTACCCCGGCCGGATCGCCGGCCGGTTCCACGGCTGACGCGGTCGGCGTCCTCGCCCTGCAGGGCGCGTTCCACGCCCACGAGCTGATCCTCCGCCGCCTCGGCGTGCTCGCCCGCCAGGTGCGCACCCCCGACGACCTCGCCGCGGTCACCGCCCTGGTGATGCCCGGTGGTGAGTCGACGACGATGTCCCGTCTGCTCGGGACGTCCGGGCTGTTCGCGCCGCTGACGGAGCGGATCGCTGCCGGCCTCCCGGTGTTCGGCACCTGCGCCGGGATGATCCTGCTGGCGACCGAGGTGCTCGACGGTCGACCGGACCAGCGCAGTTTCGCCGCCCTGCCGATCACCGTTCGGCGCAACGGCTTCGGTCGCCAGATCGACAGCTTCGAGACCGACCTCGCCGTGTCCGGGCTCGACCGACCGTTCCACGGCGTGTTCATCCGCGCCCCGCGCATCGTCGAGGTGGCACCCGAGGTCGAGGTGCTCGCTCAGTACGATGGCGAGGCCGTACTGGTCCGCCACGGCCGGGTGATGGCCGCCTCGTTCCATCCCGAACTCGGTGGCGACACCCGTGTCCACGCCACGTTCCTCCGCACGTTCCTCGACCCCATCCCTCAGGAGAACTAGATGTCCGGCCATTCCAAGTGGGCAACCATCAAGCACAAGAAGGGCGCTGCCGACAAGGCGCGCGGCAAGCTGTTCAACAAGATCGCCCGCCAGCTGGAGGTGGCGGCGCGTGACGGCGGCGGCGATCCGGCCGCCAATGCCACGCTGCGCACCGTAATGCTGAAGGCCAAGGCTGCGCAGATGACCAACGAGGCCATCGACCGGGCGGTCCGGCGCGGCACCGGCGAGGGCGACGCCGGGACCTACGAGGCGATCACCTACGAGGGGTACGCACCGGGCGGGGTGGCCTTGATGATCGACGTCCTGACCGACAACCGCAATCGGACCGGATCGGAGGTCCGCAACATCTTCTCCAAGCTCGGCGGCTCGATGGCCGAGCCCGGCGCGGTCGGCTGGCAGTTCAGCCGCAAGGGGGTCATCGCCGTGAGCGGCGGCGACGAGGACACCGTGATGATGGCCGCCCTGGAAGCCGGTGCCGACGATGTCGCCGCCGACGACGACGGCTGGCGGATCACGACCGACGCCTCGGCGGTGTACGACGTGCGCGACGCGTTGCAGGCGGCCGGCCTGGAGGTGGCGTCGGCGGAGAGCACGATGGTGTCCAGTGTGTCGGTGGCCGTCACCGACACCGATGACGCCCGCAAGATCCTGCGGATCATGGACGCCCTGGAGGACAACGACGACGTCCAGGACATCTATTCGAACTTCGACATCTCCGACGAGCTGATGGAACGGGTCGGCGAGTGAGCGCCGGGTCATGAGCGTCGGCGTCGGCGACCGCGCCCCGGACTTCACCCTGGCGGCGTGCGACGGCGGGATCGAGCGCTCGATCTCGCTGGCCGACTACCGCGGCCGCCCGGTGGTCCTGGTGTTCTATCCCGGCGACGACACGCCGGTGTGCACCAAGCAGCTGAACAGCTACAACGACGGACTCGACGAGTTCGACTCGCTCGACGCCCAGATCCTGGGCATCAGCCCGCAGGGGATTGCCAGCCACGAGCGCTTCGCGGCCAAGCACGGGTTCCGCTTCCCACTCCTGGCCGACACCGACAAGCAGGTCGCCGGGCTGTACGGCACGCTCGGCCCGATCGGCTTCCCCCGCCGCAGCGTGTTCATCGTCGACGCCGACGGTCGGATCCGCTATGTCCACCGGGCCATCGCCGGGCTGACCTACCGACCGGTCAGCGAGCTGGTCGAGGTGCTGCGCGGCCTGCCCGGGTCCGGTCAGTAGCGCTCGGGCTTCATCGCCCGGGACATCAGCAGGGGCACGGCGTCGGCCGGCGCCAGGCCCCGGTACAGCATCTGGTGGACGATGTCGCTGATCGGCATGTCCACGCCCCACCGCTCGGCCATGGCCGCCGTGCTGCGGGCGTTGACCACGCCTTCGGCCACCTGGCCGAGCTCGGCCTGGACCTCCTCCAGCGTCTTGCCGTGGCCCAGACCGAGGCCGACCCGGAAGTTGCGCGACAGCACCGACGAGCAGGTCAGCAGCAGGTCGCCCATGCCAGCCAGGCCGTCGAGGGTCAGGGCGTTGGCCCCGCGGGCAACCGCCAGGCGGGAGATCTCCGCCAGGCCGCGGGTGACCAGCGCAGCGCGGGCGTTGGCGCCGTAGCCGAGGCCCTCGGCCACGCCCGCGGCGATGGCGATGACGTTCTTCACGCACCCGCCGATCTCCACGCCCATCACGTCGGTCGAGGTGTACGGGCGGAAGACGGGCGTGGCGAAGGCCTCCTGCACCCGGCGGGCGGCGTGCTCCCAGCGGGCGGCGACGGTGACCGCGGTCGGCAGCCGTTGGGCCACCTCCTTGGCGAACGACGGCCCCGACAGGAACGCCAGGTAGGGCTGCATCGGGATCGGCAGGACGTCCTCCAGCACCTCGTTCATCGTCTTCAACGAGTCGGTCTCGACGCCTTTGGCGACGCAGCAGATCCACGTCCCCTGCGCCAGGTGCGGCGCGGCCTGCTGGCCGACCAGGCGGACGACGGGCGACGGTACGGCGACCACCACCAGTTCGGCGCCGGCGAGTGCCGTGCCGATGTCGGGCGAGGACCCCATCGTGGGCGGGAGCGGCAGGCCGGGCAGGTACCGGGTGTTCTCCTGCGTCGCGGCGATGGCGTCGAGCACGCCGGTGTCGATGTCCCACATGGTCACCTGGTGGCCGTTGTCGGCCAGCACCAGTCCCAGCGCCGTGCCCCACGAGCCGGCTCCCAACACCGTTGCGCGCATCATTGCCTCCCGGTGGGAAGCTAGCTGGCTGGCATGATCGTGGGCGATGCGCTGGCTGGCCCACGGGGAACCCGACCTGCCCGACGACCGCGACTGGTTGTCGGCGGGGGAGATGGCCCGGCTGGCCACGTTCCGGTTCACCAAACCGCACCGCGAGTACCTGGTCCGGCGGTGGACGTCCAAGCATGCGGTGGCTGCCGCACTGGGTCTCGGCACCAACCCGGAGCAGCTGCGCCGGGTCGAGATCCGCAACCGCCCCAGTGGCGCGCCGTTCGTGATGGTCGACGGGGAGGCCGCGGCGGTGGACGTCTCGCTCACCGACCGCGCCGGCTGGGCGGTGTGCCTGGTCAGCCCGCCGGGCTCGTTCGAGGCCGGAACCCTGGGGGTCGACCTGGAGATCGTCGAGGAGCGCAGTCCCGAGTTCGTCGCCGACTTCCTGACCGCCACCGAGGCGGGCATCGTGCGCGCCGCGGCGACCGACGACGACCGTCACGCCCTGGCCAACCTGCACTGGTCGGCGAAGGAGGCCGCCCTGAAGGTGCTGCAGCTCGGTCTGCGCGTCGACACCCACCAGGTGCACGTCGCCCTCGACGGGCGAGCCGCGGACGCCTCGGGATGGGGGCGCCTGCAGGTGACCGCCCTCGATCAGCAGTTCCCCGGCTACTGGCGGCGCGACGGCCAGTTCGTGCTGACGGTCTGCTTCGCCGAGTCACACCTGCCCGACACCCCGCCGGTCATGCTGCCGGGCGGGAGCGACCTGGCCGCGGCCGAACCCCTGCACACCTGGCAGACCGAGCCCCTCGTCCGGCGGTGACGCCGGGCGGACCGCCGCTCCCACCCGTTCGTGTCGTGACTCGAACCGCCCGTGCGGTTCCGGTCACGACCAGAACGGCTGCACCGGCCGTTGGGGGCAGGGCGTCGGTCGCCCGCCGGTCAGGTGAAGCGGGCCATGCCCCGTTCGAGGGCGTCGATGACGTAGGGGCGCAGGTCGGCGGCGGCGATGATCCGGTCGACCGAGCCGACCCGTTGGGCGCGCTCGATGGTGTGGATCGAGTCGAACTCGTCGGCCACCTCGCCGAGCTTCTCCGAGCGCACCGCGGCGGTCAGCTCGGCCAACCGGGCGCGGGCCGCGGCGGCGTCGGCGGGCGCCGCGCCGGCCACCGCCTGGCGGGCATCGACCACACGCGGGTCGCGCTCGGTGCGCTGCTTGACGTCGCGGGCGAACACCGTGGCTGCCGCGGGTGCACCGCCGATCACCGAGGCATAGCTGCCCTCGACGGCGGCGATCTCCATCGACTCGTTGAGCGCCTTGGAGAACACCACGAATGCCCCGCCGTGATAGCGCGAGACCACGACGAACACGATCGGCCCGTCGAAGTTGGTCACCGCCCGGCCGATCTCGGCGCCGAACTCCAGCTGCCGGCGGCGCATCGATTCGGGTGAGCCGTCGAACCCGGAGAGGTTGGCCAGCACCACCAGCGGACGGTTGCCGCTGGCGGCGTTGATCGAGCGGGCGGTCTTGCGCGACGAGTGCGGGAACAGGGTGCCCGAGGTCCACGCCGGCGGGCCGTCGGCGGGCACGTAGCCGGTTCGGCGCACGGTGTGCGACTCCAGGCCGAGCAGCAGCACCGGGATCCCACCCACGGTGGTGTCCCAGACGATCGAGGTGTCGCCGTCGCGCAGGTCCTTCCAACGCTCGAGCGGCTCGCTGTCGGCGTCAGCGACGGCGCGCATCACCGAGCGCATGTCGAAGGGCTGCTTGCGCTCCGGGTTGAGGTCGGCGGAGAAGACGTCGCCGACGGTGGTGAACGGGCTGTCCGCCAGCACGGCGTGTGGGCTGGGGCGGACGTCACGGTCGGCGGGATCGGCGGTGGGCCGGCGGCGGGGGAAGCGCTCACCGGGGACCACGTAGGTCAGGTCGTAGTGCCGCAGGAGGAGCCGGCAGGCGTCGGTGAACGACGGGGCCCAGTACTGGGCCTGGCCGTTCGGACCCATCACCCGGTCGTAACCGCCGATGCCGAAGTTGTCCTCGGCGGACACCGCCCCGGAGAAGTCGAGGGCTTGCTTGCCGGTCAGCACCATGGCCGACGCCGGGGTCATGACCAGGATGCCGCGGGTGTGGGTCAGCATCGTCGCCTCGGCGTTCCAGTACGGCTGGCCGCCGACGTTGATGCCGGTGACGACGATGTTGATCTCCCCGCCGGCCTGGGTGAACTCGATCAGCCGGCGCAACGTCAGGGCGATCCAGTCCATGTTCTCCGTGCCCGAGTCCATGGCGATCAGCGCGCCGGAGCTGACGGCGAACCACTCCACGGGCAGCTGGTGGGCGGCGGCGTAGGCCAGCGCGGCGTTGATCCGCCGGCACTCGGGCTCGGCGAGATTGCCGAGGCCCTGCGTCGGGTCGGAGAGCAGGGCGACACGCGTGATCCCCTCGGGGACGACCTCGGTGTGGTTGGTCAGCAGCCCGACCACGATGTGCGCCGTGTTGCTGCCGGCCAGGCGGTCCACCGGCACGAGCTCCTCACCCGTGTCGTCCAGATCGAGCTCGACGAAGGTGTCCGGTGCCAGCCCGCTGCGCCGCGGGTTCAGCTGACCAAACAGCTTGGCGATCTCGTACGGGTACGGCGAGCCGAACCGGGCAGCGGTGAGGACCTTCTGCTTGTAGCCGCTCAGCGGGCTGACCGGCTGGTCGCCGGCGGTGTCCTCGCGCACGAGCACCGTCCGCCCGACCCCCTCGAAGTGCAGCACCGCATCGCGCAGCCCGCCGGGAGCGGTGTCGTCGGGGATCTGCACCTTGACGACGACCTTCTCCAGGCCGACTCGCCGGGCCATCGGAGCGAACCGCTGGGCCACGGCTTCGCGGTCGGCCAGTGGCATGGTCCACGGTGCGGTGACGGCCACGACCATCCGGTTGATCGTCGGACGATCGGCCGGGACGAAGCGGCTCAGCTCGGCGCGCATCGCCGCCAGCGCCAGCAGCACGGTGCGTTCCAAGCGGGGGTAGGACGTGCGCGAACCGTCCGTGCCTGGAGACGCGGTCTGTGCCGGGGTGAGGTCACGGACCTCCGCCAGGGCGAACAGCCGGCGGTCCTTGGGATTGGTGCGGGCCACGCCGAGGAACAGGTAGACGTCCTCCGGGGAGGCCAGCCGCTCGAGCTCGAAGTTGGCCAACCGCCAGATCTCCAGGCGCTTGGCCAGCATCGGGTGCAGGTTGCGGTACAGCCGTTCCTCGACCAGCGATCCATCTGCGTCCTGGCGGAAGGTCAGGTTGCGGGTTCGCAGGTGTTCGTCACCGGGCTGGTCGGCGGTGTCGCCGGCAGCGGCGTCCACCGTGCCGCCGGCACGGTCATGGGTGACGGTCAGGTCGAGGCGATGCAGCGGGTGGGTCCAGCCGTGCGGCGCCAGCGTCGCCGCAGCATCGTCGGCGGCACGCTGCACGTCGCCGAGCGGGTCGGCCGTCCAGGTCACCAGGTCGACCACGATCTGGGTGCCCGGCGGCACCGCGTCGGCCAGCGGGGCGAGGGCGGCCATGGCTGCCGGGGCGTCGGCGAGCGGGCAGTACGTGGCCCACAGTTGCACCGGCTGGCCGTCGTGGGGATAGTCGCAGGCGGCGACGCGAACGGCGCCGGCGTCGACGAAGCGGATCTCGCCGAGCTGGCGGATCCGGTAGAAGCGGCGGAGGTGGATCTCCAGGACCAGATCCCGGACGGCCGTGGCGTGGGGGCCGGCCGCCCGCCAGGTGGTGAGCAGCAACGAGCGCAACGGGTTCGGGCACCACACCAGACGGGCGATCCGTTCGGCCCGGTCGGGCGCGTCGGGATGCTCGGTGAGCACTGCGAGATGCGCGGACATCTCGGCGTCCAGCTCGGCGGCGGCGGCGAGCATGGGCGGCTCGTCGAAGTCGCGGAACTCGACGTCGCGAGCCAGGTCGGCGATGGCTTGCTGGCGACCGTCCGTGGCGCTCGCCAGCCGCTCGAGGCGGGCTCGGCCGTCGGCGCCGGTGTGCGGCCGGACGGCGTCCGCGTGGGCCAGGCGGCGCTCGAGGATCGCCGTCACCACCGGACCGAGCTCACCGAGGCGGGTGACCGAGCGGAACAACCACATCAGCGCCTCGCGCAGCTGCGGCGAGCGCAGGCTGGTCACGCCGTAGCGGGCCAGCGCGGTGCGCAGCCGGGCCCGATACGGCTCGGGCAAGCCGGCGCGGTCGGCGTCCAGCCACTGGAGGAAGGCGGTCAGGTACTCCTGGGTGTTCTCCGTCGTGACGTCGTCGCCGGGCTCGCCGGAAGCCTCGGTGGTCGGCCGGTACAGGGCCCCGAGCTCGGCGTAGATGTCCAACAGCCCGTCCTCGCAGGCCAGCAGGTCGGCGTCGTCGGGCGCGGCGATCTCGGCCAGCCGCCGTTGCTGGGTCAGCAACCGGCGGAGGTCGGCGTGTGCCAGGTCGTAGCCCAGCAGGTAGTTGCCGAGCGGCTCGTAGACCCGATCGCACGGCTTCCGGGTGGTGTCGACGCGCCGCTCCAGGCCGGCGAGTCCGAGTGGTTCGGCCGGCGCATGATCGGCCACCGCCCGGGAGGTGAGCGGCCGGATGCGCATGAGCGGCGCACCGCCCTCGACCTGCGAGTTGGCCACCACGGAGACTGCCAGCACCTCGCCGTCGAACGGGGCGGTGACGGTGGTCTCCATCTTCATCGACTCGAGCACGGCGATGGGCGTGCCGGCGGTGACCGTCTGACCGGGCTGGACCAGGGGGGCGACGACCAGGGCCGGCGCCGCGGCGCGCACGACGATGCCGTCTTCGCGCTCGACCCGATGGGCGACCCCGTCGAGCTCGACACGGACCCCATGGCCGCTCGGTGTGACCACCGCTCGGTGGCGGCGGCCGGCGCAGGCCAGGCGGCGCTCGAACTCGTTGAGCCGGTCGTAGGTCACCTCGGCGACCTGGTCGCCCAGCCGGACGGCGTACTGGCGCGCCGCGGTCCGGTCGACCTGCACGACGTAGGGCACCCCGCGGTAGGCCAGTTCGAGGGCGGCGCCGACGTCCTCGGGCCGTTCCGGCCGGCCGCGCTCGGCGGTGGCGAAGAAGGCCACCTCGGCCATCGAGCGGTCGGCCTCGTAGGCCTCGATCGCCCCGGCGACCAGGGCCAGCGGGTCGGGCGGCGCCGGGTCACCAGCGGCGACCACGGCGTCCAGCCAGGAGCAATCGGTCCGCCCGCTGGCCACATCGTCCCGGCCGAGCAGGTCGAGCAGGAAGGCGCGGTTGGTGACCCCACCGTCCACGACCACGGCGGTTCGTGCCAGGGCTCGGCGCAGCCGGCCGATGGCGACGGCACGATCCGGTCCCCACGCGGTGATCACGGCCAGCAGTGGGTCGTCACTTGACACCGGATCGCCCGGGCGGCGGTTGGCGTCGATGCGCACCCCGGTGCCGACGGGGAAGGACAACAGCGCCACCCGACCACCGGCAACCCGATCGCTCCCGTCCGGGCCGGCGCCGATGTCGACGGCCATCAGTCGGGCCTCGACGACGACGCCCTCCCCGGCGGGAGCGCTGCGGTCGAGTGACGCGCCGTGGGCCAGGCGCAGTCGCCAACCGATCACGCTGGTTCCGGTGCGCTCCTCGGTGGTGGCGTGCAGCGGCGTGGCCACGGTGTCGACACCGACCAGCTCGATGCGCCCGGCCGGTTGGCCGGCGTCGTCGACCCGCAGGGTGACCACCGCCGCGCCATGCAACCCGGCGGCCTCGGCAACTCGCGCCGCGGCCGACGTCCAGGCCGAGAGCGCCGCGTCGTCGGGTCCGTGGGCGCTTGCGGCCGGCGGCGATTCGACCATCACCGGTTCGTCGCCGCGTCGAAGGGAGACGTCGCGGCAGTCCAGCGCCCACACCGTCCCAGCGTGGTCGACGAGCACGTCGACATCGATCAACCGGCACGAGCCCTGACCGGGCTCCGGCCGGCGTCCGACCCCCAGCCCAGCGGCGGTGGCCAGCTCGGTCAGGCTCCCTGCGCCGAGGAGGCGCTCGACGGTGGCCGGATCGGGTCCGATCACGCTCAGGCCGCGTCGAGCGCAGGCGGCCAGCAGCGCAGCGCGCTCGGTCGGACCGTGCGTGGTGACGGTTCCGAGCACGGCCGGTCGCCCGATCCACACCGTGTCGACCTGTGCCCGTCCGAACGCGTCGAGCCACTCGTCGATCGACGGGGACAGATCGCCGGCAGGACTCGGTCGGCCGGGGAGGTGGACGACATCGTCGGCCTCGCGCCCGTACCACGGCGACTCCCGCTCCGTGGTGAACAGCACGGTCGTCGTCGGCGGACCACCGTCGACGACCAGGCCGCCGAGCGCGGTCAGGATCCGTACGGCGGCCTCGCCTCGCTCGACCACGCCGATGCGGCTCGGGGCGGGAACGCGCCCGCTCGACGGGCTGGCAGCGGGCGCGACGGTCGGGGTGCCCATGGAGGTCACCCTAGGAGCCGGCCGGGTAGGCCCGGTGCAGCGCCTCGGCCACGGACGGCTCGATCGGCGCCGGCAGCGGCACGGTCCCGTAGCCCTCGAGACGGGCCACGACGGTGCCGTCCTCAGCCAGCACGACGCAGTCGAACTCGTCGGCGGATCGGGCGGTGGCCATGGCGCGACTGGCGACCGACTCGCCGTCGGGATCGACCAGGAACACCGCCCGGCCGACGTGACGGGGGAGCGCCAGGCGGTCCTGACGACCGGCCTCCCACAGCCCTGCGGTCTGGAAGCACAGTTCGATCAGCCGTGGGCTGCTCGACAGTGCCAGTGCCGCCGGGTGGTGGTTCTCGGGCAGCGGGCGGGCCAGGGTGGCGACCGACGACTCACCATCGGCCCACGCCTCGGACACCACCTGGTAGGCCGGTCCGTGGAAGTAGAACGAGTACACCTCGCCGGCCCCGAGCGCCGTCTTCGGGCGCTGACCGGGTTGGTGCTCGGCACGCTCCACAGCCGGCCGGGAGGGGGCCAGGCGGACTCGCCCGGTGAAGTGCACGGTGCGCTGCGGGGCGTCCTGGCCGGGCAGCTGGCGCTCGGCCGACAGCTGGCAGTCAGCCACCAGTTCGTCGCCGTCCGGCTGGACCACCGCCTCGATGGTCAGGGTTCGCGGGGCGTCACGGAAGAACTTCAACGGGGCGGCGAAGCTGACGTCCTCGATTGCGGTGACGACGTGGTCGGGAGCCACCCGCCGTGCCGTGTCGGCGAAGGCCTCCATCCCCATCACACCGGGCAGCACCGGGGTGCCGTCGATGCGATGGTGGTCGAGGAACGGCTGGGCGGCGGGATCGAGGGTGGTCGTCGCCACGACGCCACGGTGGACGCTGAGCTCCCAGTGACCGACCATCGGGCCGGCCGGCGCTCCGGACTCCGCTGCCAGGCCGCCGCGCTCGGCGTACTCCATGGCCATCATCCCGAGGACTCCGGCCACGACCACCTCGCCGCCGACGTGCCCCGAGGTCAGCTCGCGGCGGATCCAGGCGATGCCGGCCTCGGGCGGCAGCATCTGCACCCCCGCCATCTCCATGATCTTGGGGATCGAGCCGCGTGTGGCCATGCCGATCCCACCCCAGGCCGTCCAGTCGAGGGCGATCGCTCGGGTCTGCGGGCGCACCCGGCGCATGTTCGAGATGATTTTGCAGAGCAGATCGTTGGCAGCCGAGTAGTCGGTCTGGCCCTGGTTGCCGAACCGTCCGGCGACCGAGGAGAACACCACGGTGGCACCGATCGGCATGGCCGCCGCGGCCGAGAAGACGTTGAACCAGCCGTTGGCCTTGACGTCGAAGACCAGGTCGTACTCGCCAGGCTGCTTCTCGGGCAGGTTGCGACTGATCTCCAGACCGGCGGCGTGCAGCAGGACGTCGATCCGCCCGCTGATCTCGGCCACCTCGGCCATCACGGCGGCGACGGCGCCGGCGTTGGTCAGGTCGACGGAGTGGTAGTGGGCCGTGCCGCCGGCCGCCTGGACCGCCTGGACCGCAGTGAGCGCGGCGTTGAGCCGCTCGTAGCGAGCCAGCTCGCGATCGATGGCGACCGGTGTCGGTCGATCGCCGGCGTCCTTCAGCCGGGCGGCGATGGTCGCCTTCAAGGCGTCCCGATCGGCGCGGAACGCCGCCAGGTCCGGATCGGACGGGTCGGGGCTCGGTGTCAGATCGAGCAGGTGGAAGACGCCGCCGGAGGCGGCAGCGAGATCGGCCGTGATCGCCGAGACGATGCTGCCGGCGGCCCCGGTCACCACGAACACGGTGTCGTGGTCGAGGCGCATGCCGGATCCCTCGGGCGCCTGGCCGTCGCCACCACGCTCGGGGAACGGACGCTCGACGAGGGCGATCCCGATGCGCCGGTCGTCGACCCGGCCGATCTCGACGCAGCCCGGATCGGACAGCGTCTCCTCGATCAGTTGATCGGCGATCGCCGCCGTCTTGCGACTGGCGGGGAGGTCGACGGCCTTGACCAGGCTGGTGGGCTTCTCCTTCTTGTACGACTTGGTGAACCCGGTGACCGCTCCGCCGAGCGGGTTGGTGGCCCCGGCGGCGTCGTACCCGTGCGATCCGCCGAGGCGGGTCGCCGACACCAGGAACGGACCGGCCTCGTACAGCGCACGCATCGTGGCGTAGAGCAGTTTGACCCGGCGGCGAAGGGCCTCGGTCCAGGCGGCCAGGTCGTAGTCGCCGAGGTCGCCGTCGTCGTCGAGGGCCGCGAGCCAGTACACGCCGGTGATCGGCCCGTCGGCCATCCAGCGCTCGAGCTGGCTCACCGTGGCATCGGCGTCGACCGACGGGTCGAGGGTCAGCACGGTGGCACCGGCCTTGGCCAGCTTCTTGGTCAGCGACTCGGCGATCCCGCCGCCGTCCGGCATGACCACGACCCGGGCGCCGTCGAGCACGACACCGGTCGGGGCGCACTGCCCGATGGGCGGGCGAAGCGCCGGCGTCGGGACCCGGCGGGGGAGGGCGTCGACCGCGTCGAAGTCGCCGTGGATGACGTCGGGTGCCGGCGGGGCCATCGGAGCACTGTCTGTCTCGGCCGGCAGCTGGGTTGCCGTGGTCGGGGTGGTGGTCGGGGTGGTGCCGAGTTTGGTGTGGACCCAGCCGGCGACGTGGCGGAGGGTGGGGAAGTCGTGGAGTTTGAGGTTGTCGTCGCGTTCGAGTTGGTAGTGGCCGCGGACCGCGGCGAACACTTCGGCTTGTTTGACGGTGTCGACGCCGAGGTCGGCTTCGAGGTCGAGGTCGGGGTCGAGCAGGTCGGCCGGGTAGCCGGTCATCCCGGCCACCAGCGCGGTCACCTGATCCAACACCGCATCCCCCGCCCCGGCCGGAGCCGAGGTCGGCGCTGGGGCGGCGGGTGCCGAAGCCGGAGCCGGCGCGGCCGGAGCCACGACCACCGGAGACGGAGCCGCGGCCGGAGTGGCAACGGGTCGTGCCGGCGCGCTCGGCGGTGTGGCCGGTGTGGCGGGGTCGTGGATCCGCAGCCGCCGGTGGTCGACCTCGAGGGTCGCGCCGGGGCGGCCGGCCAGACGGTCGAGCCAGCGCTGCCACGCCGCCGGATCGGCGATGCGGTAGGCGTAGCCCAGCGCGCTCGGGTCGCGGTGCTGCCCGTCCGCCACGGGTGTCCAGCGCAGCAGGGCCATGGCGATCTGCGAGCCGAAGCCGGCTGCGAGGCGCAGGGCGTACTGCACCGGGTACGAGCCGCCGCGCGACAGGTTCAACGAACCCAGCTCGGGGTCCGGCTCCCGGTAGTTCGGGACCGGCGGGACCAGTCCGGTCTCCAGGGCCTTGACGGCGACGACGTCCTCGATCCCGGCTCCCATCGCGTGACCGGTGAACCCCTTCGTGTTCGTGATCACGATCCGGTCGGCACCGGCGCCGAAGACCTGGCGCAGGGCGTTGATCTCGGCCGCGGCCGAACCGCCTCGGGCCGGGGTGTACGTCTCGTGCGACATGAACATCGTCGAACCGGCGATCTCGGCGCGATGCACGCCCCGTCGCTCGGCCATCGTCACCAAGCGCTCCATGACCGAGCAGATGTGCTCGACGTCGAGGCGGGTGCCGTGGAAGGCCGAGTTGGCCGTCACCGCGGCGAGCACCTCGCAGATCGGCTGCAGCCCGCGTTCGGCGGCGGCACGGGACGACTCGACGACCAGCGCGGCCGCGCCCATGCCGACGATCATCCCGTGGCGGCGGCGGTCGAACGGCGTGGCCGCGTCCTCGACGCGCGAGTCGGTCGCCGCCGCACCGGAGGCCAGGAACCCGCTGGCGATCCACGGCATCAGGGCGTCGCCGGTGACATCGTCGGCCGAGACGACCACGACGCGCCGGCAGCGGCCGGCACGGATCCAGTCCTCGGCCAGGCTGATCGCCTGCGTGGTGGACGCGCAGGCCGCGTTGATCTGGGTGTTCGGGCCGCGGGCGCCGATCAGCTCGGCGAACTGGCTGTGGCCCATGGCCAGCACGCGGAACAGGAACCGGCGGTCGAACGTGTACGGGTGGGCGGCCAGCTCGGCGCGCAGCTGGCCGATCAGCCGATCGACCTCGGTGCCCGCGGGTGTTCCGGAGCCGACCAGGGTGCGCAGGCCCTCGAGTGCCAGCAGGTGCTCGCGGCGAGCGCGGTCGGCGGCGTAGGCCTCGATGTCCTCGGCGAAGCGGTTGTAGCCGGGGAAGGCCGAGGCGAAGATGACCCCGGTGTCGTCGGCCAGGTCAGCCGGCAGCGACCACTTGTCGGGCAGCTTGGTGCCGAGGGTGGTCGTCTTGTAGTGCATGACGAGCGGGATCCCGGCGTCGCGCAGCGCATCGAGGCCGGCGCCGATCGCCAGACGGGTGGTGGCGTCGAGGGCTTCGTCGCGCGCCGCGTCGACGGCGAACTCGGCGACGATGTCGAGCGGGGCGTGCCGGCCGGCGAGCTTGATCACGTCCGCCGGGTCGTCGATGGTCTCGAATCCGGCGCCGCGCGCCTCGCTCTTGACCAGCCGGGTGATGTGCATGTCCGCCATCCGTCGGCGGATGGCGTCGGGCACGGAGGTGATGAACTGCTGGCCGGCGAGGATCCGGGCGATGTTGGCGTCGTCGAAGACGCGGTCCACCCCGGGCAGTCCGAGTGCCGCGCCGGTGATGACGACCGAAGTCGAGCTGGGGGACCCGCCCGAGTCGGGTCCGCCAGGCGCTGGCTGAGCGGCCGGGTCGACGCCGTACAGCTTGAGACCCTGCTCGAGGACGCCGGCGAACAGCTTGCCGAGCTCGACGATCCGCTGATCGCCGCCCCCGGGCATGCCTGCCACCGAACTGGTCGGCGAATCGGGCCGATGCGCCGGCAGGCCCCCGGCCGCGTCGATGGCGGAGGCCGGGGCGGTGGTCGCCGAGGCCACAACGCCCGCAGTGGCGGCCGGCGCGCCGAGGCCGGCGGCCCACAGGCCGCACAGTGCCTGGTTCACCGAGGCAACGTCACCCAACTTGGGATGGTTGGTGAACAGGGCGACGACGTCGTCGTGCTGCGCGGCCAGGACGTCCTCGACGAATCCGTACAGCGCCCGCTTCGGCCCGACCTCGACGAAGACCCGAGCCCCCGCGTCGTAGAGGGTCCGCAGGCCCTTGACGAACTGCACCGGCGAGGCCACCTGCCGGCCGAGGTAGTCGAGCATCGTCTCGGTGGACGCCTGCGACGGATAGAACTCGCCGTCGACGTTGGCCACGACCGGGATCTGCGGTGCGGCGACGTTCAACCGCCGGAGGGTGTCGACCAGCGGCACCGATGCCGGAGCGACGATGGAGGTGTGGAAGGCGTGGCTCACCGGGATGCGCGCCGCCTGGATGCCCTGGGCGGTGAAGGCGCTGATAGCGGCCTCGACCGCTGCAGTGGCCCCACCGACCACGGCTTGGTGGGTCGAGTTGATGTTCGCCACCACGGCGTAGCCATCGGTGGCGTCGACGATCCGCTCGATCTCCTCCAGCGGCCCGAACACGGCGGCCATCGCCCCGTTGTCCTCGACGGTCAGGCTGGCCATCTCCCGCCCCCGGGCACTGACGGCTTCGAGCGCGGCGTCGAAGGTCAGCGATCCGGCCGCGGTCAGCGCCCCGTACTCGCCGAGGCTGTGGCCCATGACCATGTCGGGCACCATGCCGTAGGCGTTGAGCAGCCGGCTGAGGCTGGCATCGGTGGCCAGCACGGCCGGCTGGGTGATCTCGGTCTGCAGCAGTTGGTGCTCGAGCTGGGAGACGGCGGCCGGGTCGGCGCCGTCGATGAAGATGTAATCGGTCAGCGGCTTGCCGAGCAGGGGCGTCATCACCCGGTCGGCCTCGGCGAAGGTGTCGGCCACGATCGGCTCGGCGGCGCGCAGCTCGGCCAGCATGTTGACGTATTGCGAGCCCTGCCCGGTGTAGAGGAAGGCGACCTTCGGCGCCGGGCCGCGTCCGACGAAGACGCCCTGCTGGCGCAGCATGCGCAGCATCGCCGCGTTGGCGGTCTGCAACGCGGTGATCGCCTTGCCCAGCTTGGTGGCCAGGTCGGCGGCATCGACGTAGTCGACGGCCAGGCGCACCGGCGCACCGAGGACGTCGGCGCCGGGGCGCGCCGGGGCGGGAGCGGTCCCCGCGGCAGCGCGCTCGCGGATCGGCGCCGCCTGGCGGACGAGGTCGGCATCGTCGAGCCCGCCGAGCACCAGGGCGCCGCGCAGCGGCAGCTTCCCGGGTTGGGCGGGGTAGCTCGGCGAGGGGGCCGAGGACGGTGACGAGGCGACTGCCGGCGAGGACGCCGCGGCCGCCATCGCCATCTGGCGCGGCCGTGGGCGATACCGGCCCGGCTGGTGCTCCTCGACGACGACGTGGAAGTTGGTCCCGCCGAAGCCGAAGGCGCTGACGCCGCCGCGGCGGATGCCGGCCGGAGGTTGCGGCCAGTCGCGCAGCGTCGTGTTCACCACGAACGGCGAGGTATCCCAGTCGACGTTCGGGTTCGGGTCACGGAAGTTGAGGCTCGGAGCCAGCTGCTTGTGGTGCAGGCTGCGAACCATCTTGAACATCCCGGCGGTCCCGGCCGCAGCCTTCAGGTGACCGATGTTCGACTTGACCGAGCCGAGGGCGACCCCGTGGCGCGGTGCCCCGGCGGCGCCGAAGACCTCGGTCAGGCTCTCCAGCTCGGTGGCATCGCCGACCCGGGTGGAGGTGCCGTGGGCCTCGATGGCCGACACCGTCCCCGGGTCCTCGCCAGCCAGCTCCCAGGCGCGGGCGACGGCCAGCTTCTGCCCGATCGGGTTCGGTGCGGTGATTCCCTTGCCCTTGCCGTCGGAGGAACCGGCGATCGAGCGGATCACGGCGTAGACCGTGTCGCCGTCGCGCTCGGCGTCCTCCAGGCGCTTGAGGACGAACAGGGCGGCACCCTCGCCCATGACGAAGCCGTCCGCACCGGCGTCGAACGGCCGGGTCCCCGTGGCCGAGAGGGCGCCGATCTTGCAGAACTTGACGAACGCGGCGACGCCCATGTTGTGGTCCACGCCGCCGGTGATCGCCGCGTCGAAGCGGTGATCGACCAGACCCTCGACGGCCACGCTCATCGCCGCCAGACCGCTGGCACAGGCTGCGTCGGTGGTGAAGTTGGGGCCCTTGAAGTTGAACAGGTTGGCGATTCGGCCGGCGATGACGTTGGCCAGCTCGCCCGGCATGGTGTCCTCGTTGACCTCGGTGAAGTGCCCGAGGAACTTGCGGCGGGTCTCGTCGATGATGTGCTGACGCTGGTCCTCGGGCAGAGCGGCGAACGAGGGTGTGGCAGCCAGGTCGCGCAGCAGCTCGGGGAGCTCGATGCGCAGGTTGGTCTCGTAGTGCTTCTCCCCGCCGATGGCATTGCCGATGATCACGGCCACGTTGTCCGGGTTGGTCGACCAGTTCGGCCAACCGGCGTCGAGCAGGGCGGCGCGCGCCGCCGAGATCGCCCAGCGCTGACCGTGGTCCATCTGCTCGGCCACCTTCGGCGGCACCGGGAGCTTCCAGCGGATCGGATCCCAGGCGTAGTCGCGCACCCACCCGCCGATGCGCGAGTAGGTCTTGTCCGGGGCGTCGTGGTCAGGGCTGTAGTACAGGCTGGGGTCCCACCGTTCCGGGGGGACGTCGGTGATCGAGTAGCGACCACTGGCGATGTTGTTCCAGAAGGCGTCCCCGTCGGGTGCCTCGGGCATGATCGCCGAGAGGCCGACGATGGCGACCGGCGAGGTGGTGGCGGCGGGGTCGATGTGCGAAGTCATCTGTGCAGTCCTGTGCAGTCCGTGGGAGGTCCGTGAGCGATTCGGCGAGGGTCCGTGGCAGTCGGCCGGGGCGTGGTGGTTCAGCTGGTGGCCCGGGCGTAGAGGACGTCGGCGACGCGATCCATGTCGTCGAGCAGTCCGGCCTGAGCGGTGCGGATGGCGTCGTGGGGGATCGAGGCGAGCAACCCGGAAACGTCGGCGCTCCCGGCCGTGACCGAGCCGGCCACCCAGCGCACGCCGTCGACGCCGGCGCGCTGCGCGGCCTCGCGAGCGAACACCCGTGACATCGCCGCCAGCGCGTTGCCGTCGAAGCGCGTCGGGCTCTTCTCGTGCAACCGCCCGTCGATGGCCGCAGCGGCCCGCTCGGCGGCGGCCTGGGCGCACTCGACCCAGCAGATCAACTCCCCGAGGCGGAACAACACGTGCTGGTTCCGGGTCAGCCGGGCCACCCGGCAGCTCTCCAGGACCGCGGCGAGGGCCCGGGCGGCCACCGCGGCAATGGCCGCGCCGACCGTCGGGTGGCTGGCATGCAGGGCGTCGAGCGCCGCGGCGCGGTCCTGGTAGTAGCGCCCGGACGTCTTCAGGTGCTGCTGCCAGCGGTCGCGGGCGATGGTCATCTCCATGATCTCCGAGGTCCCCTCGTAGATCGTGGTGATGCGCACGTCGCGCTTGATCTTCTCGACCACGTACTCGCGGGTGTAGCCGTACCCGCCGTGGGCCTGGATGGCGGCATCGGCGGCGGCGTTGCCGGCCTCGGTGGCCATCAGCTTGCTGATCGCTCCCTCGGTGTTCATCGCCCCGTTGGTGCCGAGACCACGGTCGATCTTGTCGGCGGTGTCCTCCATGTAGGCCCGGGCGGCCTCCAGACGCACGGCGTGGGGAACGATCAGCTTGTGGGTGAAGCCCTGCTTCTCGGCGAGCGGCGCCCCGCCCTGATGGCGCTCCAGCGAGTAGGCGATCGCCCGATCGAGCGCCTCCCACCCGCCACCGAGCCCGAAGGCGGCGACCATCAGGCGGGTGTAGCCGAACACCTGCTGGGCCTGCACCAGGCCGGCGCCCTCCACTCCTCCGATCAGGTTGGCTGCGGGGATCTCGACGTCGTCGAGGAACAGCGCCGCGGTGTTCGACAGGCGGATGCCGTGCTTGTCCTCCGGGTGGGCCGTGGTGAAGCCCGCGGTGCCCTTCTCGACGACGAACCACGACGGTCCCTCGGGTGTGCGAGCCAGGATCGTGTACATGTCGGCGATCGAGCCGTTGGAGATCCACTGCTTGCGACCGTTGATCCGGTAGCCGGTGACCTCGCCGTCGGTCTCGATGCGCACGGCCGTGGTCTTCAGGGCGCCGAGATCGGACCCGGCGTCGGGCTCGGTGGCGCCGTAGGCGAACACCACGCCGCGCTCGGCGATGGCTCCGAGCCACTGCTGCTTCTGCTCCTCGGTGGCCCCGACGAGGATCGGGTCGCTGCCGAGGAAGGTGGCGAACACGGCGGTGGCCAGGCCGATGTCGTGGCGGGCCATGACCTCGCACACCCGGTAGCTGTCGAACGCCCCACCGTCCATGCCGCCGTAGGCCTCGGGGACGAAGATCAGCTGCACGCCGAGCTGCTCCGGGTCCGACATCGCCCGGACGGTGTCCTCCGGGCACACGTCCTCGTGGTCGAGCTCCAGCTGCCGTTGCGGCGTCAGGGCGTGGCCGACGAACTCGTCGAGGGCCTCCAGCATCATGCCCAGCGTCTCGGTGTCCAAGCCCGCGCCACCTACATGGCCCCCGGTGTCACTCATCCCATCCCCTCCGTCATCAGCAGCAAGTGGTTGCACGTCGTCGCCGCACGTCGTCTCGGGCTCGAGCACGCGTCGGCGCCATCCATGTCTCGTTCACCGTACTGCCGGACGTCACCGGCCGACCACGGACGGAAGTCCCGACCCCCGGCGCCGAAGTGCACTTCCGTCCCTCGGCATCCCGCGCCGCCGCCGGCAGGACTGGTAGTCTCGTACGCGTGTTCGTCCCCGTGGCCGACCCGACGCCGCATCCGACCAAGCCCGACGCGGGTCGTCCCGTCACCCGCCCCGGCCGCGACACCGCCGGGTCGCTGACCGTGCTCGGCATCGACCCGGGGTTGACCCGCTGCGGCTACGCCGTGCTGTCGGCCACCGGTCAGCAGACCCGCCCGGTCGCCCTCGGCGTGGTGCGAACCCCGCCCACCGAGTCGCTGCCCGTCCGGCTCGCCGCCCTGCAGCGCGAGCTGGTCGGCCTGCTCGAGCAGTACCGGCCCCAGGCCGTGGCGGTCGAGCAGGTGTTCTTCCAGACCAACGTGCGCACGGCCATGTCCGTCGGGCAGGCCAGCGGGCTGGCGCTGGCCGCAGCGGCCGCGGCCGGCTGCGACGTGGTCCAGTTCACCCCCAACGAGGTCAAGGTCACCATCGCTGGGTGGGGGAGCGCCGGCAAGGAGCAGATCCAGCGGATGGTGCAGGTGCGCCTCGGGCTGGCCAGCCTGCCGAAGCCGGCCGACGCCGCCGACGCCGCAGCCCTGGCCCTGTGCTACCTCGCCGCGGCGCCGATGCGCCGGCGTGTGCAGGCGGCGGTTCGATGATCGGATCCCTGCGCGGCGTGGTCCTGGAGCGATCCGACGACGCCACGGTCCTGCTGGAGGTCGGCGGCGTCGGCTACGTCGTCCACGTCACGCCACGCACGCTGGCCGAGCTGGAGCCGTCGTCGACGGCGTTCCTGCACGTCCACCATCACATTCGCGAGGACGCCCAGACGTTGTTCGGGTTCCTGCGCGGCGACGAGCGGCTCACCTTCCAACAGCTGCTCGGCACCCACGGCATCGGTCCGGGGTTGGCCATGGCCATCCTGGCGACGCACGCCCCGGCGGCCTTGGCCGACGTGGTCGCCACCAACGACCTCGCCGCCCTGACCCTGGTTCCCGGCGTGGGCAAGAAGACGGCCGAGCGACTGCTGGTCGAGCTGCGCAACAAGCTCAACCTGGCGGTGCTCGACCCGGTCGGCGGTGGCCACGGCAGCGCCGGGCCCACCGGCGCCGTCGTGTCCGACGTTCGCGATGCCCTGGCCGGCCTCGGCTACGGACCCGAGGAGATCCGCGACGCCCTGCGTGACCTACCGGTCGGCGCCGAGGCGGCGGTCATGCTGCGCGACGCCCTGAAGATCCTCGGAGCGCGACGTGCGTGACGAGTTCCTCGATCCGCGTCCGGCCGACGAGGGGGAGTCGATCGACGAGGTCGGGCTCCGACCGCGCCGCCTTGCCGAGTTCGTCGGCCAGCGGGAGCTGAAGGAGCACCTGACCATCGTGCTCGAGGCCGCCCGCCGGCGCGGCCAGGCGGCCGACCACGTGCTGCTGGCCGGGCCGCCTGGGCTGGGCAAGACCAGCATGGCCGGCATCATCGCCGCCGAGATGGACGTCCACCTGCACGTCACGTCCGGCCCAGCCCTGGAGCGCGCCGGTGACCTGGCCGCCATCCTGACCAAGCTCGACGAGGGCGACGTGCTGTTCATCGACGAGATCCACCGCCTCTCGCGGGTGGTCGAGGAGATCCTGTACCCGGCCATGGAGGACTTCCAGCTGGACATCGTCGTCGGCAAGGGCCCGGCGGCGTCGTCGATCCGCCTGGCGTTGCCGCGCTTCACGCTGGTCGGAGCGACCACCCGGACCGGCATGATCACCGGGCCGCTGCGTGATCGCTTCGGGCTGGTCGCCCGCCTCGATTACTACGACGCCGAGGAACTGGGCCAGATCGTGCGCCGTGCCGCCGGCATCCTCCACGTCACCATCGATGCGGCCGGGGCGGGCGAGATCGCCGGCCGGAGCCGCGGCACGCCGCGGATCGCCAATCGCCTGCTGCGCCGGGTGCGCGATTTCGCCGAAGTTCGCGGCAACGGCTCGATCGACGTGGCCACCGCCCGCCATGGTCTGGCCACCTTCGGGGTCGACGAGCGCGGCCTGGACAAGGTCGACCGGGCGATCCTGACGGCGATCTGCCAGCAGTTCCACGGCGGCCCGGTCGGGCTCAGCACCCTGGCGATCGGTGTGGGTGAGCAACCCGAGACGGTCGAGGACATGTACGAGCCGTTCCTGATCCAGCAGGGGTTCCTGGCCCGCACGCCACGTGGTCGGGTGGCGATGCCGGCAGCCTACGAGCACCTCGGCCTGGTCGTGCCCAGCACCGCCCCGCGGCCGCCGTCGTTGTTCGAGTGACGTCGAGGGGTTGATCGACAGCCTGGACCATCGTTGAACTGCGCAGTTCCGATCGTCTACGCTCACCCGTGAGCGATCCTGCTCAGATCTGACCATCCTGGTCAGCCAGTGTCATCGACCATTCACATCGAGCATTGTCAAGGGAACGGGGAGCGCGGACGTCCGTGAGGCTGCTGGCCATTCATGCCCATCCGGACGACGAGTCCAGCAAGGGAGCAGCCACCTGTGCCCGGTACGCGGCCGAGGGGCACCGGGTCATGGTGCTGACCTGCACCGGCGGCGAGCGCGGCGAGGTGCTGAACCCGGCGGTGGCCGACCGGATCGAGCGATACCCTCCGCGATCGGGGTCATCCCCTGAGGCGGACATGGCCCGGATGGCCGAGCTGCGCCGGGCGGAGATGGCCGAGGCGGCCGCCATCCTCGGCGTCGAGCACCGCTGGCTCGGGTTCGTCGACTCCGGCATGCCGGCCGACCCGCGCATGCCGGTGCCGGCCGGGAGCTTTGCCGCGGCCCCGCCGGACCGGGTGGTCGAAGCGATGGTCGACGTCGTTCGCCAGTTCCGTCCGCACGTCATCGTCACCTACGACGAGAACGGCGGCTACCCGCACCCCGACCACCTCGCCACCCATCGTGGCGCCGTGCGGGCCTTCTACGCTGCGGCCGACCCGGCGGCGTTCCCCCGGTCGGGTCGGCCGTGGCGTACGTCCAAGCTCTACTACACCCACCTCGTCACCAAGGACCGCCTCGCCGCGTTCCACGAGGCCATGCTGCACCACGGTCTGGAGAGCCCACTGGCCGACTGGCTGGCCGGGTGGGACGACGCCGGGAACCGGCCGGTGAGCGCCCGGATCCGCTGCGAGCGCTACTACGCGACGCGCAACCGGGCCCTGCTGGCCCACGCCAGCCAGGTCGATCCGGCTAGCGAGTGGTTCAGCGTGCCCCTCGAACTGCAGCAGGAGGCCTGGCCGACCGAGGACTTCGAGTTGGCCATCGATCTCACCGGCTCGGCGCCCGATGGCGTGGAGGACTGCCTGTTCGCCCGGATCACCGACGCCGGTGACATCTCCGGCGGGCTCCCCGGCAGCGGGGTACATTCGTGCGCACTCGCCGGCACGCCCGATCCGAACCTGGATCGGGCTGCCGAGCGGGGCGCGGCCCTCCGACCGGCACTCCACACTCCGACCGATCTGCCCACCAACGCACCACGACCGTCATACCGATAACTCCGACACACCAGGGAGGACCCATGCCAACCAACACACCCGACCAGCACCCCGAGCCGTCCGCGGCGTCCGGCCCGTTCAGCCGGCGGCGCCTGTTCGCCCTCGGAGCCGGGGTGGCCGCCGCCGGGGCGCTGTCGGCCTACGCCCGGCCGCGCACCACCCCGCCGGGGACCGCTGCGGCGGCACCCAGCGGCGACCTGCCGAAGCTGTCGCAGTGGTACCACGCCTACGGCGAGGAGGGCACCAAGGACGCCGTCGAGCGCTACGCCAAGGGATACACCAAGGCGGCGGTCGAGGTCACCTGGAGCTCGGACTACGACAACGCCCTGCCGCCGGCGTTGCTCACCGACACCGGTCCGGATGTCTTCGAATGGGGCAACGGCCCGTCGATCGACATGATCCGCTCCGGCCAGGTGGTCGACCTGACCGACTTGTTCACCGACGAGCTGAAGGCCGACTTCAACAAGGCCGTGCTCGACCGGGTGACCTACGACGGGAAGATCTGGGCCGTTCCGCAGCTGGTCGACATGATCCTGCTGGTCTACCGCAAGAGCATGTTGGACAAGGCCGGCGTCAAGCCGCCGACCAACCTCGACGAGATGGTGGCCGCCGCCAAGGCGTTGACCAGTGGCGACGTCAAGGGCCTGTTCGTCGGCAACGACGGTGGGGCCACGGAGATGGGCGGCCCACTGCTGTACTCGGCGGGGGAGACCTTCCTGACGGCCGACGGCAAGCTCGGGTTCGGCGACAAGTCGGCCGAGGCATTCGGGAAGCTGCACCAGATGTACGCCGACGGCAGCCTGCTCGAGGGGCAGGACAAGGACTGGTGGTCGGAGGAGGCCTTCACCAGCGGTGCCTGCGCGATGCAGTGGACCGGTCTGTGGACCTTCCCGGCGATCTCCAAGGCGCTGGGCGACGACTGGGGCGTGGCGGCGTGGCCGTCGGCCGGCGACGGCGGTGCGCCGGTCACGATCTTCGGTGCGTTCTCCTCCTGCGTCAGCGCCAAGGCCAAGGACGTCGCCCTGGCCAAGGACTTCGTCAAGTACCTGTGGATCGACAACACCGACGCCCAGGTGGAGTTCGCCACCGCCTTCGGCTTCCACGTCCCGTCGCGGGCCAGCCTGGTTCCGAAGGCCAAGACGCTGCAGAGCGGGGCCGGCAAGGAGGCCGCCGACCTGCTGGCCTCGTCCGGCAAGCCGCAGAGCGCCATGCTGTGGAGCGGCAAGGCCGGGACGGCGTTCAACGACATGATGACCAAGATCGTCAAGGACGGCGCCGACCCGAAGGCCGGTCTGGCCGAGCTCAAGCCGATCGTCGAGGCCGAGGCGTCGGCGGCGATGACCGGGGCCACCGCGGGGACGACTGCGGCGACCACCGCCGGTACCGGCGGCTGATCCCGTCGTCCAGGGCGAGTCGATGACCAGTCGTCCATGAGCGCAGTCGTCGCCGGTCCTCCGGCACCGCACCCGACCGGGCGGCGGATGTCGGTGGGCCGGCGACTGCTGGGCGACCAGAACCGCAACCTGTGGTTCTGGACCTTCGTCGGCCCGTTCATGGTCGGCCTGGTCGTGTTCGTCATCGTGCCGATCTTCTGGAGCCTGTATCTCTCGTTCCACGAAGCCAAGGGCACGGTCAGCCCGACCAAGGCGGTGGGGTTCTCCAACTACACGGAGATGCTCCGCGATCCGGCGTTCCGCGACAGCCTGAAGACCTTCGTGCTGTTCGCCGCGATCATCGTCCCGGTCACCTTCGCCCTGTCGCTGCTGCTGGCGGTGCTGGTGTCCCGGACCCGGGTCATGCAGACCTTCTTCCGCTCGGTCTTCTTCCTGCCGACGGCGTGCTCGTACGTCGTCGCCTCGCTCATCTGGCGTTCGTCGCTGTTCTCCGGCAATCCGAGCAGCCTGGCGAACACGGTGATGCGCCACTTCGGCGAGAACGCCCGGGCGTGGATCGAGCGGCCCCACCCGCCGTGGTACTGGTTGGTCATCTCCTCGGCCCGGCTGTGGTTGCAGCTCGGCTTCTACATGATCCTGTTCCTCGCCGGGCTGCAGCGCATCTCCCCGACGCTGTACGAGGCCTCGGCCATCGACGGGTGCAGCGCCTGGCAGACGTTCCGGCACGTGACCTTCCCGCAGCTCCGTCCGACCAACGTGGCCGTCCTGCTGCTGCTGTTGATCAACGCCTTCCAGGCCTTCGACGAGTTCCTGAACATCCTCGGCAAGCAGAACGGCTATCCGCCGTACGCCCGACCACCGCTCGTCTACCTGTACTACGTGGCGTTGAAGGAGCAGAACTTCGGCCGTGGATCGGCCGGTGCAGCCATCCTCACGGTGATCATCGCCGTCGTCGCCCTGCTCATGGCTCGGTTCAATCGAGGCGACGAACGCCGATGAACCAAGCCCGCCTCACCCAACCCAGCGCGATGGTGACCGCCGGCTGGAAGTCTCGCCTCGGGGTCGTCTCCCGGTACTCGGCGCTGATCGTCGCCGCCGTGCTGTTCCTGATCCCGTTCTACCTGCTGCTGCGCAATGCGCTCTCGCCCGAGGCCGAGCTGTCCAAGCGGGTCTGGCGATGGTGGCCCGGCACCTGGGAGTGGGGGAACTTCTCCAAGTTGTTCGGCAACGACCAGGTGCCGATGCTGCGCGGCCTGGTCAACTCGGCCATCGTCGCCACGCTGCAGACCGTCGGCGTGGTGATCATCTCCGGCATGGCCGGCTACGGGCTGGCGCGGATCCCCTACCGGTGGTCGAACCTGCTGATGGGGATCATCGCCTCCACCCTGCTGATCCCGGCTGCGGTGACCTTCGTGCCCAGCTTCGTGCTGATGGACAAGCTCGGCTGGATCGGCACCCGCCAGGGACTGATCGTGCCGGGCCTGTTCCAGGCGTTCGCCACCTTCCTGTTCCGCCAGTTCTTCCTGAGCTTCCCGAAGGAGGTCGAAGAGGCCGCCCAGATCGACGGGCTCGGCTACTTCGGGACGTTCTGGCGGGTGGTCGCCCCCAACGCCAAGGGGTTCACCGCGGCCATCGCCACGATCACGTTCATCGGCTCCTGGAACGCCTTCCTGTGGCCGGTCGTGGTCGGGCGGACGAAGGACAGCTACACGGTGCAGGTGGTGCTCTCGCAGTTCATCACCGCTCAGAACGTGCGCTACGCCCAGCTGTTCATGGGTGCCCTGGTGGCCATCCTCCCACTGCTGCTGATGTTCTTGTTCATGCAGCGCTGGATCGTCCAGGGTGTCGAGCGCACCGGCCTGGGCGGCGACTAGCAGGAGTCCGGTCCCGGTCCCAGTCTCGGAGAACCCGGCCGCTCGATCAGTCCAGGCCCTCGACGTCGGCGCGCCGGGCGATGGTGGCGGTGGCCCGCCGGCAGGCGGTGTGCGGCACGCCCGGAGCGATGTCGTGGAGGAACGCGTAGCGGCGGCGGAGGCTCTGCTGGTAGCTGCTCGGCCCGGGCGTGCAGCCGGCCGTCGCCGACTCCAGCTGGTGCCACCAGTCGATCACGTCGCCCCATCCGGGGGCGGCCAGCGAGCCGCCGAACTGCTGGATGGCCAGCGCCGAGCACAGCGCGGCGAACGCCAGCCGGTCGTGGAGGGACCAGCCGGCCAAGGTGCCCATCACCATGGCCGCGCTGAACACGTCGCCAGCCCCGGTGGGGTCCAGCGGGCTGACCTGCAGCGCCGGGATCTGGGCTTCCTCGCCGGTGGTGTTGTCGATGGCCAGGGCGCCCTCGGCGCCGTTGGTGACCACCGCCAGCGGGACGCGATCGGCGAGGGCGTAGAGCGCGGCCAGCGGGGTGTCGGTACGGGTGTAGGCCATGGCCTCGACCGCGTTCGGCATGAAGGCATGGCAGTGGGCCAGTTGGTCGAGCACGCCGGGCGACCACTCCCCGCGTGGATCCCAGCCGAGGTCGGCGAACACCAGCGAGCCCTGCCGGCGGGCAAGTTCGACCCATCCGGCGCCACCCTCGTCGGCCGCTCCGGCGAGGTCGATCATGATCGCCCTCGACGTCGGCGGGGTCCCGATCATCTCCGTGGCGCTGACGGGGGAGGGGTGGCCGTGGCTGACCATGCTGCGGTCGCGGTTGACCGACATCGACACGGTCACCGGGCTGTGCCAGTCGGTGAACCGCCGGGAGCGGCTGAGGTCGATGCCCTCCTGCTCGTGCAACGTTCGCCAGCAGAGGTCGCCGTAGTCGTCGTCGCTGAACGCCGCGGCCAGCGAGGTGCGAAGTCCCAACCGAGCGGCTGCCACGGCGAGGTTGGCGATGCCGCCGGGGCACGACGCCATTCCCTCCGCCCACACCTCCGTCCCGGGCGACGGCGGCTCGGGGAGCCCGGCGAAGATGATGTCGAGGAACACCGTGCCCCACAGGAACACGTCGAACTGCGGCGCCGGGTCGGCCGCGTGTGCCGCGCCGACCGGGTCGGCGGCGGGTCCCGAGGCGGGGTGGCGGAGCCGGGCGAGCGGGTCGAAGACCCGACCTGGTGAGCCCACCGCGTCGATCCGCCTTTCTCCGGTCCGGGAACCGAGTCGTGAGATGGAAGCGCCTGGCTGCACGCTGATGGTCAGTCCTGCGTGAT
This sequence comes from Actinomycetes bacterium, assembly GCA_029782355.1. Taxonomy (GTDB): domain Bacteria; phylum Actinomycetota; class Acidimicrobiia; order Acidimicrobiales; family Ilumatobacteraceae; genus JAKOUY01. Next base: position 326,650 of record JAKOUY010000011.1, on the reverse strand, counting down.
TCTGAGTGTAGATGATTGCTAGTGTCGGGGCGTGCAGTACGTGCGCCAGGCTGGCATCGTCCAACGCCTGCGGACCGAGGGGGCGCTGACCGTCGAGCAGCTCTGCGCCGTCACCCACGTCAGCCCGGCCACGATCCGGCGCGACCTGGAGTCGCTGGAGGCGGCCGGGATGATCAACCGGGTTCACGGCGGGGCGGTGATCCGTCAGGACGGCGGGGACCCGACGCTGGACGCCGACGTCGCCCGGCCGTTTGCCGAGGTCGCCGCCGCGGACGCCGACGACAAGCGCTCCATCGCCCGGCGGGCGGCGGCGCTGGTCGGCGACGGCGATGTCGTCCTGCTGGACATCGGAACCACGACCATGGCCCTGGCCGCCGAGCTGCGCGCCCGCAGCATCACCGTGATCACCGCCAACCTGGCCGTGGTCGACGTGCTCCGTGACGACCCCGCCGTCGACCTGGTCCTGCTCGGCGGCCATCTGCGCCGCCCGTACCACTCGTTGGTCGGGTCGTTGACCCTCGAGGCCCTCGGTCAGGTGCGTGCCACCATCGCCTTCCTCGGCGCCAGCGGTGTGCAACGCGACGGCACGGTGCTCGACACCACCGCCGTCGAGGTCCCGGTGAAGCAGGCCGTGCTGCGGGCGGCCGGGCGGCGGGTGCTGCTGGTCGACCGCCACAAGTTCCCGGGCAGCGGCGCGCTGCGGGTCTGCGCCCTGGGCGAGTTCGACGACCTGGTGACCAACGCCGGCGCAGACCCGGCGACGCTCGACGTCGCCCGGGCCGGTGGCGTCGCCGTGCGCACCACGTGAGCCGGGACGTGGGCCGGGGCGTGCGCCGATGAAGCTCACCGTGCTCGGTGGGGGCGGCTTCCGGGTCCCGCTCATCTACCGGGCCCTCGCTGCGGCCGGGACGACGCCGGGCATCGAGGAGCTGTGCCTGTACGACGTGTCCGAGCAGCGCCAGGCCGCCATCGGTGCGGTCCTCGACCAGATGGCCGCGTCCGCACCGTCGACCATGGCCAGGTTGCGGGCGACGACCTCGCTCGACGATGCCCTCGAGGGTGCACGGTTCGTGTTCTCGGCGATCCGCATCGGCGGTCTCGCCGGCCGGGTGGCCGACGAGCGCGTCGCCCTCGACCTCGGCGTGCTCGGTCAGGAGACCACCGGGCCGGGCGGGATCGCCTTCGGCCTGCGCACGGTGCCGGTGTGCGTGGCCATTGCCCGACGCGTCGCCGTTCGCTGCCCGGATGCCTGGTTCATCAACTTCACCAATCCCGCAGGGATGATCACCGAGGCCATGCAGTCGGTGCTCGGCAGCCGGGTGATCGGGATCTGCGACTCGCCGATGGGGCTGGCCCGGCGGGCCAAACGCGCCCTCGATCTCCCGCCGGCTGGCGGTGCACCCATCGTCGTCGACTACGCCGGGCTCAACCACCTCGGCTGGCTGCAGCGTCTCGTCGTCGACGGTCACGACCGGTTGCCGGAGCTGCTGGCCGACGATCGCCGGTTGGCCGCCACGGAGGAGGGCCAGCTGTTCGGCGGGGAGTGGTTGCGCACGATCGGGGCGATCCCCAACGAGTACGTCTACTACTACGACTTCACCCGGGACGCCATGGCCGCCATCGGGGCCGGCGAGGCGACACGTGGCGAGTACCTGCTGACCCAGCAGGCCGACTTCTACGAGCGGGTGGCAGCGTGTCCGTCCGACTCCCTGCGACTGTGGGACGAGGTCCGCCTGGCGCGCAATGCGACCTACATGCAGGAGTCGCGCGACGAGGCTCGCGATCCCGAGGACGTCGAGTCCGGCGGGTACGAAGGCGTCGCCGTCGCCCTGATGCGCGCCCTCGCCGGAGGGGAGCCGGCCGAGCTGATCCTCAACGTCCGCAACGACGACGGCGCCGGGCCGGCGTTGCCCGGCCTCCCCGCGGATGCGGTGATCGAGGTGCCGTGCCGGGTCGACGCCAGCGGGGCGCGCCCGCAGCCGGTCAGCCCGTTGCGCGGGTCGATGTTGGGGCTGGTCCAGCAGGTCAAGGCCGTGGAGCAACTGACGATCGAGGCCGCCCTGGCCCGCTCGGCACGCCAGGCCATCCGGGCCTTCGCCGCCCATCCGTTGGTGGACTCGGTGAACGTCGCCCGCCGGCTGTTCGAGGGCTACTGCGCCCGGATCCCCGACCTCGCCACGGTGTTCAGCGGCTCAGCCGGCTGATTCCGCCACCCACCACGCCCCGCGTGGCGAATCCGCGGGCGATCGAGGTGCCATGGCACGGATCAGCCCACCCGTCGCTCATCGGTGCGCAGGTGCGTGTCGAGGAAGGCGAGGGTCTTGGCCCACGCCGCCTTCGCCGCCGACTCGTTGTAGAACAGCTCGACGGCCTGGTGGTTGTCGAAGGCGTGGCCGGCCCGCTCGATGTTGACGACGAACCCGGGTCGACGGGCGATCGCCGCCACCACATGGTCGACCGACTCGTTGGGAATGTAGGGATCGTCGTCGCCGAAGTGGAACAGCGTCGGGCAGCGAACCGCACCGATCTTCTGGAGCATGTCGGCGACGCCGGAGCCATAGTACGACACGCAGGCACTGGGCGAGTCCTCGATGGCCACGCCCCACGCCAGGGTCCCGCCGAGGCAGAACCCGAGCACCGCCGGGCGGAGGCTCGAACCGCTGATCTCGTGCAGTCGCTCGATCGCCGCACAGCAGTCGGTGATCGCCTGCGACCGGTCGAGCCGGCCGGCCACGGCCAAGGCCTCCTGGAGCCCGGCCTGGTCACCCGACGCCTGGAAGTTCGGCCGGATCCGCCAGAAGACGTCCGGCGCGCCGACCAGGTACCCGGCCTCGGCCAGGCGGGCGGCGACGTCTCGGATGTACTGGCCGACCCCGAAGATCTCCTGGATGAGCAAGATGGAACGGCGGTCGGCCGCCGTGGATGAGTGGTCGGCTGGCTGCCACACGGACAGATCCATGGATCCGCCGTCGCAGCGCACGCTGTCGGTACGAACCTCGGTCATGGCTCGATGGTGCCATGACGTCCCACCGGGCGCCAGAGGCCCTCGGCCCTAGCCCGCCCGTAGCCTGGCCCGGTGCGTGTGGCCGAGTTCGACTACGACCTGCCCGCAGCGCGCATCGCCCAGACGCCGATCGAGCCACGCGATGCGGCGCGCTTGCTGGTCGACCGCGGCCCGGCGACCCCGCCCGCGCATCGCCGGGTGGCCGACCTGCCCGAGATCCTCAGCCCCGGGGACCTGCTGGTCGTCAACGACACCAAGGTGATCCCGGCCCGCCTGGCCCTTCGGCGAGCGTCGGGTGGCCGGGTAGAGGTGCTCCTCGTCGACCCGCTCGACGGGACCCGGCGGGCGTGGGAGGCGCTGTGCCGACCGGCGCGCAAGCTGCGCCCTGGCGAGGTGCTGGCGACCGACGACGGCCTCCCACTGATCGAGGTCGGGGAGCGGACGCCGGCCGGCGACACCACCCGAGTCACCGTGCTGGGCGACGCCGAGCCGCTCGACATGCTCGCCCGCCACGGACAGATGCCGTTGCCGCCGTACATCACCGCCCCGCTCGATCGAGCGGATCGGTACCAGACGGTCTTCGCCGACGAGCCGGGCTCGGCCGCAGCACCCACGGCCGGGCTGCACCTGACCACCGCGCTGCTCGAGGCGCTGCGCGGCATGGACGTCGGCCTGGCCACGGTGGAACTGGTGGTCGGGCTGGACACTTTCCAGCCGGTGACCGCCGAAGATCCACGCCAGCACCCGATGCACAGCGAGCGGTTTCGGGTGCCCGACGAGACCGCCGCGGCCTGTCGCGCGGCCCGCCGGGTGGTCGCCGTCGGCACCACCAGCGTGCGTGCCCTGGAGAGCGCCGCGGCGCTGGGAGCCAGCAGCGGCCGGACCCGTCTGTTCATCCACCGCCCCTACGGGTTCCAGGTGGTCGACCTGCTGATGACCAACTTCCATCTGCCACGGACCACCCTGCTGATGATGATCGACGCCTTCATCGGCCCGCGGTGGCGCGAGCTGTACGCCGAGGCCCTCGGCGCCGGCTACCGCTTCTTGAGCTTCGGCGACGCGATGCTGCTCGATCGGCGGGCCGGCTGATGCACCCGGTTCACCTGGCCGTGGACGCCCGCGACGGGGCGGCCCGGGCTGCGATCGCGACGACGGCCCACGGCTCCTACCGGACCCCGTGCTTCATGCCGGTGGGCACGCGCGGAGCGGTGAAGTACCTGAGTGCCGCCGACTACGAGGCCCTCGGCGCCCAGATCGTCCTCGGCAACACCTATCACCTGATGCTCCGTCCCGGGGCGGAGACCGTCGCCGCACTGGGAGGGCTGGCCCGCTTCGCCGGCTGGCGCGGGCTGACCCTGACCGACTCGGGCGGGTTCCAGGTCTTCTCCCTCGATCCGAAGGTCGACGACGAGGGCGTCACGTTCCGCAGCACCTACGACGGCTCGCTCCATCGCTTCACGCCCGAGATCGCCGTGCACACCCAGCAGCTCCTCGGGGCCGACATCCAGATGGTGCTCGACGTGTGCCCGCCCTTGCCGTCTGCGCCCGAGGTGGTCCGCCGTGCCGTCGAGCGGACCAGCGCATGGGCGGAGCGGGCGCGACTCGCCCACGACCGCCCCGATCAGGCGCTGTTCGGCATCGTCCAGGGCGGGATCGACGAGCAGTTGCGCGCCACCAGCGCCCGGCACACCGCCGCCCTCGGCTTCGACGGATACGGGATCGGCGGGCTCAGCGTGGGGGAGACCCGGGCCGAGATGCTGCCGGCCTTGGCGGCCGCCGTGGAACACCTGCCCGACGATCGGCCGCGCTACCTGATGGGGGTCGGTGATCCGGCCAGCCTGGTGGAAGCCGTCGCGCTGGGGGTCGACCAGTTCGACTGCGTGCTGCAGACCCGCCTGGGTCGCCACGGGACCGCCCTGACCGGTGCCGGCAAGCTGCACGTCAAGAACGCCGCCCACGCCCGCAGCGACGACCCGCTCGACCCGTCCTGTTCCTGCCAGGTCTGCGCCCGGCACTCCCGGGGCTACATCCGCCACCTGTTCCAGGTGGGCGAACCCACGGCCAGCCGGCTGGTCAGCCTGCACAACATCGCCTGGACGGTGTCGCTGATGGAGGCGATGGGCGCGGCCATCCGCGCTCGCACCTTCGACGACCTGCGCCGCTCGGTCCTCGACGTCTGGTCCTGATCGCCCGTCGGGGCCCGACGGCGCCGTCGACCATGAGCACGCCGGGCGGGTGACGGGTCGGTAGCATGATCGGCCGTCGTCCGGGCCAGCCCGGGCGCTGGACACAAGTGGGACCCATGCACGCATTCCTTCTCGCCGCGACCAACCAGCAGGGTGGCAGCATCCTCGGCCTGCTGCCCTTGATGCTCATCCCGGTGGCGATGTACTTCCTGATGATCCGCCCGCAGCGGCGCCGCCAGCGGGACCAGGCGGCCATGCAGTCGTCGATCCAGGTCGGCGACGAGGTGATGATGACCTCGGGCATCTACGGCTTCGTCACCCAGTTCGACGGGGAGATCGCCTGGCTGGAGATCGACGACAACGTCCAGATCCGCATCGCCAAGGCCGCCATCCAGCGCAAGGTCGACACCGCCGTCGGCGAGACCGCGGTTCCGGCGGTGGACAGCAAGGGTCGCTCGACGCCGATCAAGGCCTCCGAGATCGTCGGTGCCGACGCCGACACCGGCGACAAGTAAGCCCGCCGCGCCGTGCGCAACAAGCTTCTCGCCACCCTGCTGGCCACCGTCGCCGTCGCCTACGGCGGGTTGTTGCTGGCGGTGGCCACCGACACGCGCCCGGCGCTCGGCCTCGATCTGCAGGGTGGGGTCTCGGTGACCAAGCGGCCGAAGGGGGCCTACAGCAGTTCCGGCCTCGACCTGACCGTCGAGCGCCTGCGCGAGCGGGTCGACAGCCTGGGCGTGGCCGAGCCGGAGATCCTCCGCCAAGGCGACACCATCGTCATCAATCTGCCCGGCGTCAAGGACCAGCAGAGGGCGATCGAGCTGACCAACATCTCCGGCAAGGTCTACCTGCGCCCGGTGATCCGGTGTCAGGAGCTCCCCAAGGGTTCGACCACGCCGAGCACCACGCCAGCCAGTACGCCCGGGAGTGCCCCGCCCGGGACGGCCACCCCCTCCTCGGGGGCCCCGCCGGCATCGTCGCCAGTGGCGACCGCGTCATCGTCGCCGGCGGCAACGGCGTCATCGTCGGGGTTCCGCCATCGGGCCACCGTGCCCGGCACGGCGGGCGCCGCTCCCGGCGCCGGGACGACGCCCGGTACGGCCACCGCCGGCACCACCGCCGGCACCACCGCCGGCACCACCCCCGGAACGACTCCCGCGGGCGCCCAGAACTCCACCGGATCGAGCACGGACTGGCCGCCCTCCAACCCGAACGTGACCGAGTACCGCCCGATCCGTGCCAACCAGGACAGCGCCGGCGGCATCTGCCAGGTCGGCCCGGCGGGTGGCACCGGCGAGGTGTTCAACGAGGACGCCACCGCCCGGCTGACCGCCGGACAGGGGTGGACGGTCGACGTCAGCCTGAAGAGCGGGTCCGGCGAAGCCACCTGGAACGCCCTCGCGGCGACCTGCTATCGGCAAGCGGCAGCGTGCCCGTCCAAGCAACTGGCCATCGAGCTCGACGGCGAGATCATCTCCCACCCCAACGTCAACGAGCCCAACTTCCAGGGCAACGTCGAGATCAGCGGATCGTTCAAGGAGGGCGACGCCAAGAACCTGGCGCGCGTCCTGCAGAGCGGCGCGCTGCCGGTCGAGCTGCAGACCCTGGCCGTGCAGAACGTCTCGCCGACCCTCGGCAAGGACTCGCTGCACGCGGCCATCGTCGCCGGCATCGTCGGTGTTGGTCTCGTGCTGGCGATGATGATCCTCTACTACCGCCACCTCGGCCTGATCGCCCTCGCCGGTCTCACCGTGTCCGGCTCGATCCTGTGGACGGTCATTTCGTTCCTCAGCCGGACGCAAGGCCTGGCGCTGTCGCTGGCCGGGGTCGCCGGCGTGATCGTGTCCGTCGGCGTCACCGTCGACTCCTACGTGGTGTTCTTCGAACGGTTGAAGGACGAGGTCCGCGCCGGGCGAACGCTGCGCAACAGCGCTCAGCGGGGGTTCGCCGGGGCCTGGCACACCATCGTCGTCGCCGACCTGGTGTCGCTGATCGGCGCCCTGGTGCTCTGGTACCTGACGGTCGGCTCGGTGCGCAACTTCGCCTTCTTCCTCGGCTTGTCGACCCTCATCGACCTGGCCGTCGCCTGGTTCTTCACCCGCCCGGCGGTGGTGCTGCTGGCCCGCACGGACTGGATGGCCCGGCGCAAGGTGATGGGGATCGAACCGGTCACGGCAGGAGCCAAGTGATGGACGACGTGCTCAACGACCTGACGGTGCCGGCACGAGCCGTCGACCCGGTGACCGGCCACGAGCGCCGCTCGGCGGCCGGCCGGCTGTACCACGGCGAGACGGCCATCGACTTCCATGGCCGGCGGTGGTGGGGCCTCGGCCTGTCGATCACCCTGATCCTGATCTCGATCGGCTCCCTGCTGACCCGCGGACTGAACCTCGGGCTGGATTTCAAGGGCGGGGTGGCCTGGGAGGTCGACGCCACCCACCTCACCGAGGACCAGGCCCGCGCCGTGCTGGACGCCAACGGCATCAAGGGCAACGAGGCCAAGATCGTCCAACGCAGCGGAACCAGCGGCTCGACGTTGTTCATCCAGGTCGGCGATCAGCCCGACGCCACCCGCCAGGCCGTCCAGAAGACGCTGGCCACGGCCGCCCAGGTCGACGCCGACAAGGTCAGCAGCACCTCGGTCAGCTCCACCTGGGGCAAGGCGATCACCGACAAGGCGATCCGCGCCCTGGTCATCTTCCTGCTGCTCGTCGCCGCCTTCATCAGTTGGCGGCTGGAGTGGAAGATGGCGGCGGCCGCCATCGTCGCCATGCTCCACGACGTGCTGGTCAGCGTCGGCGTCTACTCGGTCTTCGGCTTCGAGGTCACGCCGGCCACGGTGGTGGCCTTCCTGACCATCCTCGGGTTCTCCCTGTACGACACCATCGTCGTGTTCGACAAGGTCAAGGAGAACACGGCGCGCTACGGCGGGACGCGGATGCCCTACGCCGACGTCAGCAACGTGTCGATGAACCAGGTGCTGATGCGCTCGCTGAACACCTCGATCGCCGCCGTGCTCCCGGTGCTGTCCCTGCTGGTGCTGGGCGCCGGCGTGCTCGGCGCGGTCACGCTGCGCGAGTTCGCCCTGGCACTGCTGGTCGGCCTGCTCACCGGCTCCTACTCGTCGATCTTCATCGCCACCCCACTGCTCACCATGCTGAAGGAGCGCGAGGCGCGGTATGCCCCGTTCCGCGATCATCACGCCACCGGCGCCGACCTCGAGCGGCTGGTGCTCGGTGGGTCACCGGCCGGCCGGCGAGATGTCCGCCGTACCGCCCCGGTGATCGCCGCGGCCACGAACCCGTTCGTCGCCGGCGACCGGTCGGCGCCGGCGATCGAGACCCCCGAGACGCTGCTCACCCACCCGCCGCGACCCCGCAAGAAGAAGCGTCGCTGAGCGGGCCGCAGGTAGCCTGGCGGCCATGACGGACACCCTCAACGGACTGCGCGACGCCACCAGCGGTCCGCACTGGGTCACTGAGCACGTCCGCGACATCCCGCACTACCCGATCCAGGGCGTCACGTTCCGTGACATCACCCCGTTGCTCGGGAACGCCCGGGCCTTTCACGGCGCGGTCGACGAGTTGGCCGGTCGCTTCCGTGACGCGCACCCGCACCGGGTGCTCGGCATGGAGGCCCGCGGGTTCATCCTCGCCGCGCCCATGGCCTATCACCTCGGGTCGGCGTTCGTCCCGGTGCGCAAGGCCGGCAAGCTGCCGTGGGCCGTGGTCCGTGAGGAGTACACCACCGAGTACGGCACCGACAAGCTGGAGATCCACCGCGACGCCATCCACCCCAACGAGCGGATCCTGATCATCGACGACGTGCTGGCCACCGGTGGGACCGCCGAGGCCACCTGCCGGCTGGTGGAGGAGCTCGGCGGCATCGTCGTCGGGCTCGGGTTCCTCATCGAGCTGCCCAGTCTGGGCGGGCGTGAGCGGCTGGCGGGCCGCCACGTCGAGTCGCTGGCCACCTACTGACATGGCCGCTGTCGACCGGGTCCTTCCCTGGCGGCGGCAGCAGACAGCCTCGGCCCAGGAGCTGGCCCCACTGGTGGCGTCGTACCGCCGCCGGCACCCGAAGTCCTCGGTCAACCTGATCAACCGGGCCTACGAGACGGCGCGCGAAGCACATCGACACCAGTCTCGCGGCAGCGGCGAGAGCTACATCAACCACCCGCTGGCCGTCGCCCGGATCGTGGCCGACATCGGTCTCGACGAGGTCTCGCTGGCCGCTGCGCTGCTGCACGACGCCGTGGAGGACACCGAGATCACCCTGTCGGACGTCCAGCTCGGCTTCGGCGACGAGGTCGCCCAGATCGTCGACGGCGTGACCAAGCTGGAGCGGCTGCAGTTCGACTCCAAGGAGGCCCAGCAGGCCGCGACGATGCGCAAGATGCTGGTGGCCATGGCCAAGGACCTGCGCGTCCTGGTCATCAAGCTGGCCGACCGGTTGCACAACATGCGCACCATCGGGGCGATGCCGCACGAGAAGCAGGAGCGCATCGCCCACGAGACCCTGGACATCTACGCCCCGCTGGCCCACCGCTTGGGCATGCAGGAGATCAAGCAGCAGCTCGAGGACCTGTCGTTCGCCGCCCTGTACCCGAAGCGCTTCGCCGAGCTCGACCACCTGGTGGCGACGCGCTCGCCGGAGCGTGACGTCTACCTGGCCAAGGTCATCGCCGAGGTGCGCGTCCACCTGCGTGAGCTGGGCATCGAGGCCGAGATCACCGGGCGCGGCAAGCACCTGTGGAGCCTGTACGAGAAGATGGTCCAGAAGGGCCGGGAGTTCGACGACATCTTCGACCTGATCGCGGTGCGGATCATCGTCGACTCGGTGAAGGACTGCTACGCCGCGCTGGGCTGTGTCCACGGGCACTACAAGCACGTCCAGGGGCGATTCAAGGACTACATCGCCATGCCCAAGTTCAACCTGTACCAGAGCCTGCACACCACGGTGATCGGCCCGGGGGGCAAGGCGGTGGAGATCCAGATCCGGACCCGGGAGATGCACCACCGGGCCGAGTGGGGCGTCGCCGCCCACTGGGCGTACAAGGACGCCGAGGGCGGCGACATCGACTGGCTGAACCGGATCATCGACTGGCAGGCCGACGTCAACGATCCGAAGACGTTCATGGAGAACCTGAAGACCGACCTCGAGCAGGACGAGGTCTTCGTGTTCACCCCGAAGGGCAAGGTGATCACCCTGCCGGTCGGCTCGACGACGGTCGACTTCGCCTACGCGGTCCACACCGAGGTCGGCCATCGGTGCATCGGGGCGAAGATCAACGGCCGACTCGTGCCGATCTCCACCGAGGTGCGCAGCGGCGACACCTGCGAGATCTTCACGTCCAAGGTCGACACGGCTGCGCCGTCACGTGACTGGATGGAGTTCGTCCGCTCGCCCCGGGCGCGCAACAAGATCCGCCAGTGGTTCAGCCGAGAGCGGCGGGTCGACGCGATCGAGTCCGGGCGCGACGAGCTGACCCGGGAGATGCGCAAGGCCGAGCTCCCGGCCAACCTGATCTGGGGGCATCCGGCGCTGAAGGAGGAGATCGAGGCGGCGTCCTACGCCGACCTCGACACGTTCCTGGCCGCCATCGGCGAGGGCCACCTGTCGGCCAAGACGGTCGTCCAGAAGATGCGCCGGGCGCTGCGCGATCACCACCCGGACATGATCCAACCCACGGTCGTCCGACCCAGCGCCGTCCGCCGGCAGCGGGGGACGTCCGGCGTCCACGTCGAGGGACTCGACGACGTGTTCGTCCGGCTGTCGCGCTGTTGCACGCCGGTGCCGGGGGACGAGGTCATCGGCTTCGTCACCCGCGGCCGTGGCGTGAGCGTGCACCGCACGGACTGTGCCAACGCCGAGAGCCTGATGAGCGCCCAGGCCGCTCGTCTGGTGGAGGTCGAGTGGGACGGCGCGCCCGTCGATCAGGTGTTCCGCGCCGCGGTGGAAGTCGTCGCCCTGGACCGCTCCCGCCTGCTGCGCGACGTCGCCAACGCCCTGTCCGAGCACCACGTCAACATCGTCGCCTGCAGCACCCACACCGGCGGCGACCGCATCGCCAAGATGCGCTTCGAGTTCGAGCTGGCCGACCCCAGCCACCTCGACTCGGCCCTGCGGTCGATCAAGGGCATCGACGCCGTCTACGACGCCTACCGCCTGGTCCCCGGCAAGGGCGGCTGAGGCATCGGACCGCGCGGTCAGGCGTCGGGGTAGTCGCCCTTGATGACGAAGTACGAGCCGCGGATGGTGCCAGCCAGCTTGGACTTCTGGCGGGCGAACTTGAACCGATCGGCCAGCTCGGCGGGGATCTCCATCCCGTCGCTGAGCTTGAACCCGACGGCGCGGCGCTTGGGGTCGTCGACCGTCCACATCACGTTGATCGACAGGCCGCTCTCGTAGAAGACGTACGAGAAGCGGATGTTCTCCACCTGGAACTGGGTGGCCTGGAGCGGACGGGACTCGATGACGATGCCGCGCTCCTCGCGCAGCACGGTGGCCACGAGATCGACGACCCGCGTGGCCGTCGCCGCCGGCTCGACGGTGAAGGTGTGCTGGTACTTGTTGTGGAAGTAGCGGGCCTCGTTGGCTCGCAGACCGGCCAGGGCCGCGGCGACGGGGGAGGACTCCAGACCCACCGTCGACACCTCGTCGAACTGCACGGCGTCGGACATGACATCTCCAGACTGGCCGCACACGGGTACGGCGACCGCAGGCTACCCGGGCGGCGCGGCCACGGTGTCCAGACCGAGCCGGTGGCGGACGGCCGGCACCAGGTAATACGACGCCACGGCCAGGTAGCGGAGGGTGGCAACGGAGCCGGGGGAGTCCGGGTCGGCGAGGGCGTCGAGCAGCGGCTCGACGAGATCGGGGCGCCAGGCGAGCACCCGCTGCAGGGGATGGCCTCCGCACCCAACGTCGGCCGCGCCGGGCATGCCGTCGCCCGCCGGGATCAGCCGGGTGGCGTGGGCCTCGAACGCTTGGCGCTCCGGCGCCGTCAGCGGCTGATCCGGCTCCACCGGCTGCGGGGTCGGGGACGGGCCGTCGACCGCCGGCGGGAGGGGCGTGGTGCGCCGGGTCGGACGGGGGCGGGGCAACTCGCCCCACGCTTCGACGGCGTGGCGGGCGGTGCGCAGCGCCACGGCGACCAGCGTGCTGGTCGGGTTGGCCGAGCCACCGGTGGGCAGCACGCTGGCGTCGGTGATCAGGAGGTTGGGGACCTCGTGGCAGCGACCCCAGACGTCCACCACCGACGCCGATGGATCGTCGCCGAGCCGCGCCGTGCCGAGGAAGTGCCCGTTGGCCGGCACCGGCTCGATCTCGACGTGCCGCGCCCCGGCCTCGCGCAGTGACTCCGTGGCCCGCTCGACGTTCCAGGCCAGCAGGCGGGTGGTGTTCTCCGAGGTCCGATAGCGCACCGCCAGCCCGTCGGCCGTCACGGTCACCCGGTTGTCGGGGTGCGGGTGGTCCTCGGCGATGACGGTCCAGAACGCGGTGTTCCCCAGCCGGGCGCGGACATGGGCGTGATGGTCGGCTCCCCAGGTGCCGCCCGGACGGCCGGCGTAGGCCGCGGCGATCGGCCCGCCGGAGGAACCGAGCGCCCACGTCGCGCCGCCGGTGAACCCGCGGCGCGGGTCGCTCGTGGCGAACTCCAGGCACTGGATGATGCCGCCGGCCTGCGTCTGCCAGGCCCGCCCGTCGCCGTCGAACAGGCCGACCACCTTGACGAGCGGGTGGACCATCAGGTTGCGCCCGACCATCCCCGATCCGTTGGCCAGGCCGGAGCGCAGCAGCAGGGCCGGCGTGCCGAGCCCGCCCGCCGCCAGGACCACCAGCCGGGCCGTGGTCACGTGCTCCTGGCCGTCGGCGTCGACCCACACGGCGCCCTCGGCCAGTCCCGACCCGTCGGCGACGATCCGGCGGACCGTGGCCCCGGTGATCAGGTGGCAGCCGTTGGCCACCAGCCCTGGCCAGTGGGTGACGTCGGCCGAGCCCTTGGCTCCCTCGTTGCAGCCGTACAGGCAGGTGCCGCGCTGCACGCAGGGTCGCCGGCCGGCGAAGGGACGCGAGGCGATGGCGTTGGGGCACGGCCACCAGTGCCAGCCCAGCCGGTCGTGGGCGCGCGCCACTCGCCAGCCGAGCTCGTGGACGGGTAGCGGCCCCATCGGCGGCTCGGCCCCGGCCGGGTAGGCGGGATTGCCGGACCTGGCCGACACCCCGAACTGCCAGTCGGTTTCCTCGTAGTACGGACGCAGCTCCTCGTACCCGAACGGCCACCTGGCGAAGTCGTGGGGTACGAGTCGCGGCCACTGACCGGCGTACAGCACGGTCGCCCCGCCCACGCCGTGGTAGTCGAGGACGCCAACGTCGGACGCCGAGGTGTCGATCGCCCAGTCGGTCGGCGCCCGGCGCACGGCCGGCGACGAGGACCAGGCCCGCGAGCTGGCCACCTCCCACTCGGGTGTCGCCCCCGGGAAGCCGGCCGGGTCGAGCCACGGGCCCTGCTCCAGGCAGACCACCCGCAACCCGGCACCGACGAACTCACCGGCCGCCACGGCCCCGCCGGGGCCGGCTCCGACGATCAGCACGTCGCAGGCCGGCTCGCTCACCGGCCCATTCTGACAATCCACCCGCCGCGCCGGCGGCACGTTCACTATCGTGCGCGCCGCCATGGCTGCCGCGACCGACGACCTGCTCATCGAGGCCCGTGGGCTGACCAAGCGGTTCGGCGAGTTCGAGGCCGTCCGCGGCATCGACCTGGCGGTGCACCGCGGCGAGCTGTTCGGGTTCCTCGGTCCGAACGGTGCGGGGAAGTCGTCGACGATGCGGATGATCGCCGCGGTCTCACCGGTGAGCGGCGGCACGCTGCGCATCTTCGGCCTCGATCCACGCACCCACGGTCCGCACATCCGCGGCCGCCTCGGTGTGGTGCCCCAGCTGGACACGCTCGACCAGGAGCTGAGCGTCGAGGAGAACCTGCGCATCTACGGGCGCTACTTCGACCTGCCCCGGGCGGAGTGCCGGCGGCGGACGGCGGAGCTGCTCGAGTTCGCCCGGCTGAGCGACCGCGCCGGGAGCGTGGTCGACACCCTCTCCGGGGGGATGAAGCGACGCCTGTCCATCGCCCGCTCCCTGATCAACCGACCGGAGCTGCTGCTGCTCGACGAGCCGACCACCGGGCTCGACCCGCAAGCCCGCCATCTGCTGTGGGACCGGCTGTACCGGCTGAAGCAGGAGGGGGTGACCCAGGTGCTGACCACCCACTACATGGACGAAGCCGAGCAACTGTGCGACCGGCTGGTGGTGATCGACGAGGGCCGGATCGTGGCCGAGGGGTCCCCCCGACAGCTGATCACCCAGTACTCGACGCGCGAGGTGCTCGAGCTGCGCTTCCCGGCCCGCGACGGCTCGGCGTCCACCGCCGAGCTGGCCGACCAGCTGGGCGGGGTCGGCAGCCGCCAGGAGGCGCTGGCCGACCGGGTGCTGATCTACGCCGACGACGGCGAGCACGCCCTGGGCGAGGTCCACCGGCGCCAGCTCCGCCCGGACAGCGCGCTGGTCCGGCGGGCGACCCTGGAAGACGTGTTCCTGCAGCTCACCGGGCGAAGCCTGGTGGACTGATGACCAGTGGAGCGGCACGCGCCGCCGCCGTGCAGTTCGCCCTCTACCGGCGGCTGCTGGCCAGCTCGGTGATCGTCTCGCTGCTGGAGCCGCTGCTGTACCTGCTGGGCCTCGGCGTGGGAGTCGGCGCGCTGGTCGACCGGCACCCGGGCAGCCAGGTGGCGCTCGGCGGACTGACCTATCTGGCCTACGTCGCGCCCGGACTCCTGGTGTCCACCGCCATGACGCTCGGCGCCCTGGACAGCCTGTGGCCGGTGCGCGGCGGGCTGAAGTGGAACCGGACGTACCACGCCCAGGTGGCCACGCCGCTGGACGCCGGCGACATCGTCGGTGGCCACGCCCTGTTCATGACCGGTCGTGCGCTGATCTCCGTGGGATCGGTCGCCGTGGTGCTCGCCTTCGTCGATGACACCCGGACGTGGGGACTCATCCCGGCGGTCGCCGTCGCCGCCCTGGTCTCGCTGGCGTTCGCCATGCCGTGCATGGCGTACGCCGCGGCCACCGAGAGCGAGACCAGCTTCCCCGCCATCCAGCGATTCGTGATCATCCCGCTGTTCCTGTTCGGCGGGGCGTTCTACCCGATCGGCCAGCTCCCCGTGCTCGTCCAGTGGATGGCCCGTACGTTCCCGCTGTGGCACGGGGTCGTGGTCGCTCGGGCGTTCACCGCCGACCACGTCGAGGCGCTCGCCACCGTGGCCCATCTCGGCTACGTGGCCGCCTGGATCGTGGTCGGCTGGTTGCTGGCCCGCCGCTCGCTGCACGCCAGGTTGCACCAGTGAGCGGACTCCTACGGATCCTCCCGCCGGTGTTCGCCCTGCGGCGACCGCATCGGATGGTGGAGCGGCACCTGGTGGCCTACCGGCGGATGTGGCTGATCATCGTCTCCGGGTTCTTCGAGCCGCTCTTCTACCTGCTGTCGATGCGCCTCGGCGTGGGCAGGTTGGTCGGTGACGTCACGGTCGGCGGTCGCCCGGTGACCTACGTCGAGTTCGTCGCCCCGGCCCTGATGGCCACCTCGGCGATGAACGGCGCGATCTACGACTCGACCGGCAACGTCATGGTCCGGTTGCGCCAGATGCACCTGTACGACGGCGTGCTGGCCACGCCGATGACCCCCGCCGACGTCGCCGTCGGCGACATCGGCTGGGCGCTGCTGCGCGGCCAGCTGTACGCCGCCAGCTTCCTGGTGGTGATGACGGCCATGGGGCTGGTGCACTCGTGGTCGGCGCTGCTCACCCTCCCGGCCTCGGCCGCGGTGGGGCTGGTGTTCGCCGCGCTGGGCTTCACCGCCACGTCGTACATGCGCGGCTGGCCGGACATGGACTGGGTCACTGTGGCCACCATGCCGATGCTGATGTTCTCGGCCACGTTCTTCCCGGTCGAGGCCTACGGACGCTGGCGGTGGGCGGTGAACCTCTCGCCGCTGTACCACGGGGTGGCGATGATCCGCTCGCTGGCCGCCGGCGTGTGGGCCTGGTCGATGCTCATCCACGTCGCCGTCCTGGTGGTGTTGGCCGTGGTGGCCGTCGTCGTCGCGGCGCGGCGGATCGATCGGCTGCTGCGCGCCTGATCCTCAGCGCGCCGCTTCGTCCATGCCGTGGCCGATCACGAACCAGGTGTTCGGGGTGAGCCGCCCGACCAGCTCGACCAGATCGTCGCGCCGCACGGCGACGCATCCCGCCGTGGGTGCCAGCCGGCCGAGGTGTTCGGTGGCCACGTGCAGGAAGATGGCCGAGGCGTTGGGGGAGTGCGTCCCGATGAGCACGGCGAACTCGTAGGGCGGACCGACCGACGCCAGGTGCTCGTCGTCGGGTCCTCGCCGAGCCTCGGTGAGCCGGTCGTGGTCCGGGTGGTCGGCGGTGGCACACCACCAGTCGGCGGCGGTGATCCGGTGCCAGCCGACGGCCACGCCGGGATCGTCGCCGGTGCCGAAGGCGCCGAACTCCCCGTCGGCATCGTGCGCCCGCCCGAGCGGGAACACCCCCGCCGGTGTGCTGCCGTCACCCTCGGTCCTCGCCGCCAGCGGACGGGTCCCGCTGCGCCCGATCGCCGCGCCCACCTGACGGTCGAGGGACCAGCGCCCGTGGCGACGCACCCACCATCGCAGCACCCCGCTGCCGTCGACCTCGACGACCGCGTCGGCGGCCGCCGGAACCGGCAGCGCGTCCGTCGACAACTGCTCGCGCAGCACGGGCTTGACGACCTTGCCGGACGTGGTGTGCGGGAGGGTGTCGACCACGACGACCCGCCGCGGCTTGGCGAATCCGCCGACGTGCTCGGCTCCCCATCGCAACAACTCCTCGTCGGTGACCGACGCCCCCGGCCGTCGGACCACGACGGCCGTGACGACCTCGCCCCACGTCGGGTCCGGGGTGCCCACGACGGCCACCTCGGTGACGGCCGGGTGGGCGGCCATGGCGTCCTCGACGAACCGCGAGGACACGTTCTCGCCCCCGGTGATCACCACGTCCTTCAACCGGTCGACCACGAACAGATACCCCTCGGCGTCGAGCCGGCCGGCGTCACCGGTGCGCAGCCAGCGACGCCCGTCGGCTCCGGTGGCGAACGCCGCAGCCGTGTCGCCCGCATCGACGTAGCCGGTCATCACCTGTGGGCCGCGCACCCAGATCTCCCCGTCGGCAGCGATGCGCACCTCGGTCAACGGGCCCGGGCGGCCGGCGGCGCCCAGCAGATCCGGCCGGTCGCCGAGCGCCGCCCGGTGGTCGGCCGGGCTGAGGAACACGGCGTTGCCGGACAGCTCGGTCATCCCGTAGCCCTGGGCGAAGCCGCAATCCAGGCGCCGGGCGGCGCGGCGCAGCAGTGCCGGGGCCATCGGCGCCGACCCGTAGGTGATGCAGCGCAGTGAGGGCAGCTCGGCGCCGGTGTCGTCGAGGTGGTCGAGCAGCATCGCCAGCATGGTCGGCGCCAGGGACAGGTGGGTGACGGAGCGGCGAGTGACCTCGGCGGCCACCGTGGCGGCGTCGAACCGCTCGACCAGCACGACCGGGCGACCGTGGGCGAGGAACAGCAGCACGTTGTACCCGGCCACGTGGCACATCGGGAAGGGAAACAGGTAGACCTCGTCGCCCTCGAACGGTCTGGCCAGGGCGGTGTTGTCGATCGCCGCGGCGATCGAGGCGTGCGTCAGGCGGGTCAGCTTGGGCCGCCCGGAGGTGCCACTGGTGGGGATCCACCAGGCATCGGAGTGGGGATCGGCGGGACCCGGGTCAGCCGGCTCGGCCATCGCCAGGGACCGCTCGTACTCGGCGCCCATCCGCAGGACGGGGACCGACAGCCCGTCCAGCCCGCCGACGTCCGGGCCGGCGATCACCAACCCGGCGCCGGTCGAGGCGATCAGCTCGACGATCTGCGCCGGCGGCAGTCGATGGTTGACGAACGCAGCGATCCGCCCCACCCGGGGCACCCCGGCGTACACGTCGAGCCAGGCCGGATCGTTTCCCCCGCACACGGCAACCACCCCGCCGGCGCGGACCTGCGCCTCGACCAGACCACCCACGGCGGCTCGGCGGCGGGTCAGTTCGGCGAAGCGGAACGATCGCCGCCCGACGTGCAGTGCCGGGTCGCCAGCCGCCGGCCGATCGAGCAGCTCGTGGAGCACGCCGAGGACTGTACCGACGGCCGATCAGCAGGTTTCGGCGGTGCGCCGCCCGGCAATCCCCGACCAGGTGCCGCCCGGCGGCCGGTCGACAGGATCCAGCGTGACCAAGCTCAAGCGAACCAGTGGTGCAGCCGTCGGACTCGACCTGCTCGTGCGCTACCTGCGCAGCGACACCGGCAAGGCCCATCTGGCCAAGGTCCCCGAGTTCGTCCGCTGGGCACGAAGCCTGGCGGCGACACCGCAGAAGTATCCCGATGCCATCGACGTCACGGCGGCGGAGACCTCCGGCGAGGCGTCCAGCCCGACCGCGCCGGTCGACCCGAGGCCACGTCGCCGGCAGGTCGTCGATCGCCTCGGCCACCGCGGCCTGGTTCGGCGTGTCGCCGGCGTGCGCGCCGCGCTGGAACGGGCCTTCCCCGACCCCGGCACCCGCCCGGCGCCCTTTGCCGGGCTCGACGAGCTCGACCGGGCACTGGCCATCGCCGAGACACTGCCCACGGTCAAGCGCCTGCGGGTCCATCAGCGGGTCGACCGCCAGCTCGACCGCCTGGAGTCGGCGCTGGTGGCCGCCGCGCTGCCCCGCCGCAGCCGCTGACGCGTGCCCGGCCCTGGGCAGGCGATCCCGTCGAGCCAGGGGAGCGCGCAACCCAGCCGGTCGGGGCCGGCGACCACCGGTAGCCTGGTGCGCCGTGCCAGCGTTCCAGACCAGCCCGGGGATGCGCGACATCCTCGCCCCGCAGTCGGTGCGCTGGCGGCGATTCGTTGACGTCTTCGCCGAGGTGGTCGAGGCCGCCGGGTACGGCCAGCTGATCACCCCGCTGCTGGAGGATCTCGGCGTGTTCACCCGCCTCGGCGAATCCACCGACGTGGTCACCAAGGAGATGTACGACTTCGTCGACAAGGGCGGACGGCACGTCGCCCTGCGCCCGGAGGTCACGGCCAGCGTGTGCCGGGCCTTCGTCGAGCACCACCCGCCCACGCCGTGGAAGACGTGGTACGCCGGCTCCAACTTCCGCTACGAGAAGCCCCAGCGCGGCCGCTACCGGCAGTTCGACCAGGTCGGGATCGAGGTCCTCGGTGCCGATGATCCCTACCTCGACGTCGAGGTCATCGCCCTCGGCTGGGAGTTCTACCGGCGCCTCGGATTGCGCCAGGTGACCCTGCGGCTCAACTCGCTCGGTGAGCCCGACGACCGGGCCCGCTACGTGACCGAGCTGGCCGCCTACTTCACCGCCCACCACGCCGAGCTCAGCCCGGAGAGCCGGATCACCCTGGCGAAGAACCCGCTGCGCGTCCTCGACAGCAAGCGCCCGCAGGACGCACCCGTCGTCGCCGGGGCGCCGCGCATCGCCGACTGCTACAGCGACGCCGCGGCGGAGCACTTCGCCACGGTGCAGGCCGGCCTGAGCAGCTTGGCGATCCCGTTCACCATCGACACCGGCCTGGTGCGCGGCCTGGACTACTACCGGCGGACGACCTTCGAGTACCAGGGCGGGACCCTCGACTCGGCCCAGAACGGTCTCGGCGGTGGCGGGCGGTACGACGGGCTGGTCGAGGCACTCGGTGGGCCGCCGACACCCGGTGTCGGCTTCGCCCTCGGCGTCGACCGGACCCTCCTGGCCTGCGACGACGAGAGCGTGTTCGTCGCGCCCGACGGCGCGACGGACGTCTTCGTGGTCGACACCACCGGCGGCGCCGAGGCCCTGACCATCACCAGCGCGCTGCGTGCCGCCGGGCTGCGCGCCGAGCGAGCCTTCGACAACCGCAGCATGAAGAGCCAGATGAAGGCCGCCGATCGCAGCGGCGCCAGCCACGCGGTCATCGTCGGCAGCAACGAGCTCGAGGCCGGCGCCGCCGTCGTCCGCCCGCTGCGCGCCACCCTGGTCGAGGGTCAGCCCGGCCAGAGCACCGTCCTCCGATCCGACCTCGTCGACCATCTCGTCGCTCACCTCAGGAACTCCACCTCATGACAGCCACGTCCATGCGCACCCATCAATGCGGCGACCTGCGCGCCGCCGACGCCGGGCAGACCGTCACCCT
Organism: Actinomycetes bacterium; assembly: GCA_029782355.1. Lineage (GTDB taxonomy): Bacteria > Actinomycetota > Acidimicrobiia > Acidimicrobiales > Ilumatobacteraceae > JAKOUY01. Next base: position 306,171 of record JAKOUY010000011.1, on the reverse strand, counting down.
GTGCGGCTGGGTGGCAACCCGCCGGGAGCACGGCGAGCACCTCGCCTTCGTCGACGTGCGCGACCACACGGGAGTCACCCAGTGCGTCGTCGACAACCGGGTCGACGTCCGACCCGAGTACGTGATCCGGGTGACCGGGGTGGTCACGCCGCGCCCGGTGGAGAACGTCAACGCCAAGATCCCCACCGGCGCGATCGAGCTGCAGCAGTGCACGGTCGAGATCCTCAACGCCGCAGAACCACCGCCGTTCCCGATCAACGAGCGGGCCGACCAGGTGGCCGAGACCACCCGCCTGCAGTATCGCTACCTGGACATCCGTCGCGAGCGGATGCAGCGCAACCTTCGGGTGCGCGCCGCCTGCAACGCGGCGATCCGCCAGGCCATGCAGGACCAGGGGTTCGTCGAGGTCGAAACGCCGATGCTGGTGCCCAGCACGCCGGAGGGTGCACGCGAGTTCATCGTCCCCAGCCGCCAGCAGCAGGGCAGCTTCTACGCCCTGCCGCAGAGCCCGCAACTGTTCAAGCAGCTGCTCATGGTGGCCGGCATCGATCGCTACTACCAGATGGCCCGCTGCCTGCGCGACGAGGACCTGCGCGCCGACCGCCAGTACGAATTCATCCAGCTCGACGCCGAGATGAGCTTCGCCACCCAGGCCGACGTGCATCAGGCCATCGGCGCGGCGGTCATGGCCGCGGCGCGCGCCGCCGGCCACGAACCGAGCGAGATCGTCACGATCACCTGGCAGGAGGCGATGAACCGCTTCGGGGTGGACAAGCCCGATCTGCGCTTCGGCATGGAGCTCGTCGATCTGACCGACGCCTTCGCCGCCACCGAGTTCAAGGCCTTCGCCGGTGCGCCGGCGATCAAGGGCATCCGCGTGCCCGGCCGCGCCGAGGAGTTCGGGCGCAACAAGCTCGACGGGTTGACCGACAAGGCCAAGTCGATGGGGGCCAAGGGCCTGGTGTGGCTGAAGGCCACGGTCGACGGATTCGACTCGCCCGTGGCCAAGTTCCTCTCCGCCGCCGAGCAGGACGCCGTGCGCCAGCGCCTGGAGGTCCAGCCGGGTGATCTGGTGCTGATCGTCGCCGACCAGTGGGCGAGGACGTGCGAGGTGCTCGGCACCCTGCGCAACGACCTCGGTCGGCCACCGGTGCACGAGGGTCCGTGGCGCTACCTGTGGGTCGTCGACTTTCCGCTGTTCGTCGGCGTCGACGAGGCCAGCGGCCGGCCGAAGCCCGGCCATCACCCCTTCACCCAGCCCCACCCCGACGACGTCAACCTGCTCGAGACCGACCCACTGGCCGTGCGCAGCCAGGCCTACGACCTGGTGCTGAACGGGTGGGAGCTCGGGTCCGGCTCGATCCGGATCCACCAGCCCGAGCTGCAGGCCCGGATCTTCAACCTGCTCGGCATCAGCGACGAGGAGGCCAACCGCAAGTTCGGGTTCTTCCTCAACCCGTTCCGCTATGGCGCCCCGCCGCACGGCGGGTTCGCCTTCGGCGTCGACCGGCTGGTGGCCATCCTGGCCGGTGAGGAGAACATCCGTGAGGTGATCGCCTTCCCGAAGACCCAGTCCGGCAGCGACCCGATGACCAACGCCCCGACGCCGGTGGCCGCCAAGCAACTCGACGAGCTGGGCATCCGCACCCTTCCGGCCAAGGCCTGAGCACCGATGGCCAAGGTCCTGTTCCGGGCCGGCGTGGTGATCGTCGTCGGTCGCCGGGACGACGGACGGATCCTGGCCTTCGAGCGGCGTGACAACCCCGGACAATGGCAGCTTCCCCAGGGTGGGATCGAGGACGACGAGACGCCCACCCAGGCGGCGTTCCGTGAGCTGGCCGAGGAAACAGGACTCCGCGCCAGCCAGGTGGTGATCGTCGGCGAGCACCCCGAGTGGACGGCCTACGAGTGGCCGGAGGACATCAAGGCGCTCAAGCAGCGCTCCGGGCGGGGCAGGACCAACGGCGGACGGATCATCGGCCAGGTGCACCGCTGGTTCTTCGTCGAGTTGCTCGACCCGGCCACCGAGCCCCGCCCCGACGACGACGAGTTCGCCGATTGGCGGTGGGTCGAGCCGGTCTGGCTGGTGGAGCAGGTCGCGCCGATGCGCCGGGCAGCCTACGAGCAGGTCCTCGAGCACTACCGTCGGGCGGATGACTGACCTGTTCAGTGCGGCCGCCGAGGAGCGGCTGCGCGGTCAGGCACCGCTGGCCGCCCGGCTGCGGCCACGGACCATCGACGACGTCGTCGGCCAGGACCATCTGGTCGGCCCGGGTCGCCCGCTGCGCCGCCTGGTCGAGCAGGACCGGCTGACCTCGGCGATCTTCTGGGGTCCGCCGGGGACCGGCAAGACCACGCTGGCCCTGGCGGTGGCCGGATCCACCCGGCGGGCGTTCGAACAGCTCAGCGCGGTCAACGCCGGGGTCAAGGACGTCCGCGAGGTGATCGAGCGGGCCCGCCAGCGCCTCGGTGAGCACGGGCGGGGGACGATCCTGTTCCTCGACGAGATCCACCGGTTCTCCAAGGCGCAGCAGGACGCCCTGCTTCCGGCGGTGGAGGACGGCACGCTGACGCTCATCGGGGCCACCACGGAGAACCCGTTCTTCGAGGTCAACCCGCCGCTGCGCAGCCGCAGCACGCTGTTCCGCCTGGAGCCGCTGTCCAGACCGGCCATCGAGACGCTGATCGAACGCGGTCTGGCGGCCGAGGGGATGACGGCCCGACCGGAGGCCGTGGCCCACCTGGTGGAGCGTGCCGGCGGCGACGGTCGGCAGGTCCTGACCGCCCTGGAGGTGGCCTGCGCCCTGGCCCGGCCGCAGCCGGTCGAGCTCGACCACGTCGAGGCCGCACTCGGCACCAGTGCCCTGCGCTACGGGCGCGACGATCACTACGACGTGATCAGCGCGTTCATCAAGTCGATGCGCGGCAGCGACCCGGATGCCGCGGTCTACTACCTGGCGCGCATGCTGGAGGCCGGGGAGGATGCCCGGTTCATCGCCCGCCGGATGGTCATCTTCGCCAGCGAGGACGTCGGCCAAGCCGATCCCCAGGCACTGTTGGTGGCCGTGGCCGCAGCTCAGGCAGTGGAGCACGTCGGGCTGCCCGAGGCCCAGCTCAACCTGGCCCAGGCGGCGATCCACCTGGCGGCGGCGCCGAAGAGCAACCGGTCGGCCGTGGCCATCTGGGACGCCCGGGAGGCGGTCCGCAACGGTGCGGTGGGGGAGGTGCCCGCCCACCTCCGTGACGCCCACTACCAGGGCGCCGCGCCGCTCGGCCATGGCACCGGGTACCAGTACCCGCACGACGACCGGCGCGGCTGGGTGGACCAGCGCTACCTGCCCGAGGAGCTCGGCGATCGGCGCTTCTACGAGCCCGGCACCCACGGCGCCGAGGCCGAGGTGGCCCGACGCCAGGCCGGGCGCCGCTGACCGTCCGAGTCGCCGCGTCGGGTCAGCCGTGGGCCTCCCCCATGGGTGGGGTGTTGGGGATGTTCGTCGAGATCACCAGCATGGCCACGAAGGCCGTGCCGGCCGCCACCCAGATCGGCAGGTGCACGGCGCGGACGAAGGAGTCGCGAGCTGCCTGGCGCAGTGCGCCGGCGCCGGCGGGGGCCTTGTCGGCCACGGCGAAGGCGCCCTGGATGGAGTCGAAGGCCGCCTTGCGTGCCGGTGCCGGCAGCTGGGTCGCGGCGGGCCCGAGCGCGTCGCGCATGTGCACCGCGTAGCGGTCGGCCAGCAGGGAGCCGAGCACGGCGATGCCGACGGCGCCGCCGACCTCGCGGCTGACGTCGTTGACCGCCGACCCGACGCCGGCCTTGGCCAGGGGGAGCGAGGCGATGATGCTGGCCGTGGTGGGCGCCATCGACATCGCCATGCCGGCGGACATGACCACCAGGGCGACGAAGAACCGCCAGTAGGCGGTGTCGATCTGCAGGGTGGCCATCAGCCCGAGGCCGATCGACACCAGGGTGAACCCGAGCCGGATCAGGTTCTTCATCCCCAGGCGGCGAGCCACGAGCGGGCTGCGAGGGGCGACGATGACCATCGTCACCGCCGCCGGCAGGGTGCGCACGGCGCTGTCCAGCGGGGAGTGGCCCTGGGCGAACTGCAGGTACATGGCGATCAGCAGGTACAGCCCGAACATGCAGAAGAAGGCGATCGTGATCGTCAGCGTGCCCATCGAGAAGCCGCGATAGCGGAACAGCTCGGGATCGAGCATCGGATGGGCGACGCGCCGCTCGACCAGCACGAACGCCACCGCGGCCACCAGGGCGACGGCGAAGCAGGCGAGGATGCTGGTGGCCGTCCAGCCCCACCGGGGCGCTTCGATGATGGCGAACACCAGCGTGCCGAGGGCGACGATCGAGATCACCGACCCGAGCGGATCCAGCGGGTGCCCGGATGGGTCCTTGCTGTCGGGGACCAGCCGCCACACCAGCGCCAGCAGCACCAGGGTCAGCGGGATGTTGATGTAGAAGACCGTTCCCCAGTGGTCGCGGCCGAACGCCTTGAGGATCAGCCCGCTGAGCAGTGGTCCGAGGGCCCCGCCGGCCCCGGCGAACCCGGCCCAGGTGGCGATGGCCTTGCCGCGCTCGTGCGGGGGGAACACGTTGGTGACGATCGACAGGGTCGACGGCATGATCAACGCCGCCCCGAGACCCATGATCGCCCGGGCGGTGATCAGCTGGCTCGCCCCGCTGCTCAGGCCGGCCACCAGGGCCATGCCGGCGAAGATGACCAACCCGGTCATCAGCGTCCGCTTGCGCCCGATGCGGTCCCCGATCGCTCCGGCCGGCAGCAGCAGGCCGGCGAAGACCAGGGCGTAGGCCTCGATGATCCACAACGTCTCGGTGGACGAGGCGGTGAGACCCTCGACGATCGAGGGGATGGCCACGTTCAGCGAGGACACCGCCATGACGATGATCACCAGGCTCAGGCACAGGACCGCCAGGATCTCCTTGCGCCGGTGGTACACGAGCGGATCGATGCCGTAGGTGTGGTGCGGGTCGCTGGCCGGGTCGTCCGTCGTCGTCGTCATGAAGGCCTCACGCTACCCAGGCCGGCGGTGCGGCCCGTCGAATGCCGTGGTCGCGGTGGGCGCTGCGGCTACCGTCGTCGGGGTGCACGATCCGCTGTCTGGTGGACGGCTCGGGAGGTGGAGATGAAGCGGATCACCTGGTTCCTCGGCGGCGCCGTCACCGGCGTCGCCGGGTCCAACGCGCTGAAGCGCCGGGTGCGGGCCACCGCCGACCGCCTCTCACCCGTCCGCCTGGCCCGCTCGGCCGGCTCACGGCTCGGCCAAGGCGTCCGTCGTGGCGGCGAGGTGATCCGCAGCAAGGAGCGTGAGCTGGTCGCCCGGGTCCAGGGTCGGGCCACGCCGCTCAGCGCCGAGCTGGACGACGTGCACACCGTGATCGTCGACGGGAGGACCGTCGAACCCGGCAAGGTGATCCTGTTGCGCCAGCCGCCGGAGCGCACCAGGGGGCTCGGCCGGCGCGGCGCATGACGCCCGAGCTGGTCGAGCGGCTGGTCGCCGCCGTCGGTCGCGACCAGGTCCGCCTCGGCCCGGCCGAGCTCGATCTGTACCGCCGTGACGCCTCGAACATCGTCGGCGCGGCCGGGGCGGTGGTCTTCCCGGGCTCGACGGTGGAGGTCCAGGCATGCGTCCGGGCGTGTGCCGACCACGCCCACCCCTTCGTGGCCCGCGGCTCGGGGACCGGATTGTCCGGCGGGGCGACGCCGCTCGATGGTGCCGTGGTCATCGCCATGACCAAGATGAACCGGCTGCTGTCCGTCGATCCGGTGGAACGGCGGGCCTGGGTCCAGCCGGGCATGCTGAACCTCGACCTCAGCCGGGCGGTGGCCCATCTCGGCGTGCACTTCGCCCCCGATCCGAGCAGCCAGCAGAGCTGCTCGATCGGGGGCAACGTGGCCAACAACGCCGGTGGTCCGCACTGCCTCGCCGATGGCGTGACCAGCGCCCACGTCCTGGCGGTGGAGGTCGTCCTGCCCGACGGGTCGCTGGTCCAGCTGGGCGGTGAGGCCGACGAGGTCGACGGCTACGACCTGCGCGGGGCGTTCGTCGGCAGCGAGGGGATGCTCGGCGTGGCCACGCGGGTCTGCGTCCGGCTGCGCCAGAACCCGCCTGCGGTGCGCACGCTGCTCATGGACTTCACCTCGGTGCACGCCGGTGCCGAGACGGTCAGCGCGATCATCGCCGCCGGCATGGTCCCGGCCGCGCTGGAGATGATGGATCGCCTGTGCATCGAGGCGGTGGAGGCCTATGTCCACGCCGGTCTGCCCACCGATGCGGCCGCGGTTCTGCTGGTCGAGCTCACCGGTCTCCCCGCCGCAGTCGAGGCCGACACCGCGGCGGTGGCCGACATCGGTCGGGCACACGGCGCCCGCCAGGTGCGGGTGGCCGCCGACGACGCCGAGCGGGCACTGCTGTGGAAGGGCCGCAAGTCGGCGTTCGGGGCGATTGCCCGGATCAAGCCCAACTACTACCTGCACGACACCGTGGTGCCGCGGTCGCAACTGCCGTCCGTGCTGGACACCATCTACCGGATCGTCGACCAGCACCAGCTGTTGGTGCTCAACGTGTTCCACGCCGGCGAGGGCAACCTCCACCCGTTGCTGGTGTTCGACAAGCGCGAACCCGGTGTGATGGAGCGGGTCCACGCCGCGGGCGAGGAGATCGTGCGCGTCTCGGTGGCCGCGGGCGGGGTGCTCAGCGGCGAGCACGGCATCGGCTTGGAGAAGCGTGAGTTCATGCCGTTGATGTTCGGGCCGGCCGACCTCGCCGCGCAGCGCGAGCTGCGCCGGGCGTTCGATCCCGCCGAGTTGGCCAACCCCCACAAGGTCCTGCCCTCACCGGCCACCTGCGGTGACATCCACGCCGCACCGGAGGGCGCGTGGATCTGAGCGCCTTCGCCGCCGAGGTCGGCGACCACGGGCCGGTGACCGTGGCCGGGCTGGGAACCCGCGGTGGCGCCGTTGCCGGCGTGCGCGCCGTCAGCCCCCCGTCGGGGATCGAGCGCATCCAACCGGAGGAGATGACCGTCTCGTGCGCCGCCGGGACGCCGGTCGACGACCTCGTCGCGGCCCTCGCCGAGCACGGCCAGACGGTGAACCTGCCGGCAGGCGGGACGGTCGGCGGAGCCCTGTCGGTGGGCCGCAGCGACTATCGCCTGCTGGGCTACGGGCCGCTGCGCGACGTCCTGCTGCAGATGCACTACGTGTCGGCGTCCGGCGAGGTGGTCATGGCCGGCGGGCCGACGGTCAAGAACGTGAGCGGCTTCGACCTGTGTCGCCTGTTCGTCGGGGCGCGCGGCACGTTGGGATTCCTGGGATCGGTCATCCTGCGTACCCGCCCGATTCCGACTCACTCGGCGTGGTTCCGCATCGCCACCGCCGATCCGCGATCGCTGCTCGCCGGACTGTTCCGGCCCATCAGCGTGCTGTGGGACGGCGAGCACGCCGACGTCCTGCTCGAGGGCCATCCTGCCGACGTTGCCGCCCAAGCCGCCGAGTTCGCCCTGGCGCCGTGTGAACAGCCGATGCGGCTCCCGACCGGTCGGCGCTGGACGGCGTCACTGGCCGAGCTGGTGGCGTCCCCGCCGGACACACGACCGTTCGTCGCCCTGGTGGGCACCGGTGTCGTGGCCGGCGACGGGATCGGCGATGGCGCAGCAGCGCCAGGCATGACCGGTGGTCCCGACGCGGCGCGCCATCAGGCCTTGGCTGCGGCGGTCAAGCACCGGTTCGACCCGGAGCACCGCTTGAACCCGCACCGGTACAGCCACGGAAACGGCGATTCAGGGTCTGGCGCGCGAACCTGAGGGGTACCGGTACGACCGCCCCCCAACCCAGCAAGGAGTCATCATGCTGCGTCGATCGATGCTCTGCGGAGCGCTGCTCACCACCCTGGCCACCGCGGCTCCCGCGGCGGCGTCGACCCCCGTCACCACGCCGGGAACCGCCGCCGGGGCGTCGACCCCTGGGTCCGGTGCTCCGTCCGCGGACGGCTCGTACGGCACGGTCGTGACGGTCCCCGCCCAACCTCTGGCCGCCGACATGCGCGCCCAGATCGCCAAGCACCTGGCGGTCGACCAGACCGACCTGCCGGCCTTTCTCGCCACGGTCGGCGCCCCGGCGTTCACCCCCATCGTCGACGGCGCCTCGATCTTCGAGATCAACACGGCCGGCGGGCGGCGAGACTCGGCCGACATCACCTGGGCGCTGGCGCCGGCCGACGCCAAGGCCGTCTACGAGGCGACCGTGGCCGCCTTGAAGATCCCGGCCAGTTTCGAGGTCTCCCAGGGCGCCAAGGACAGCGACGGAAGGACCACCTACTTCGGGCGGTGGGAGGCAGCGAGCGGCGGCACCACCGACTTCCCGATCACGACCTACGAGGTGACCGTGGCGTCCGGCGAGACGGTGTCGGCGATCTCGCTGCGCACCGAGCACCGCAGTGCCGACGAGGCCCCGATGGCCCCGGTGCCGCCGGCACTGATCGAGGCGGCCGGCAGCCAACTCGACGCCATCAAGGCCGCCAGCGGGTTGACCCCGATCGACTGGTCCTATCGGCTCGGCTCGGCCTTCATCGTCAACCTCGGCGACGTCGAGCAACCCAGCTGGGAGACCGGATACGAGGTCGGAGCCGGGATCAAGGCCCAGGCGCTGGCCGCGGCGCTGTGCGGGGCCGACGGTGCCGTGCAGCGCGACGACACGTACCAGTGCACGAGCAAGGGCGAGAACGGCAAGCCCAACGTGCTGGTGACGACCAGCTTCGACGATTCGACGCTGGCCAGCCGGGTGACGGTGTCCAGCCCGTATTCGACGTGAGCCGGTCGAGTAGGTTGACCGGATGATTCGCGTCACGGTGACCTATCCGGCAGCTGAGGGCAGCCGCTTCGACCACGACTACTACGCCAACACCCACGTCCCGCTGGCCGTGTCGACGTGGAACCCGGTGGGGTCGGAGATCGATCGCGGGGTGAGCGGGCCGGCGGTCGCCGCCGTCCACTTCACCTTCGACAGCATGGAGGACTTCCAGGCGGCGATGGCCAAGCCGGGCACCGCCGCGGTGATGGCCGACGTGGCCAACTACACCGACCTCACCCCAACCTTGCAGGTCTCCGAGATCGTCTCGTCCTGAGCGGCCAAGGACTCGACCGGGTCGGGTCGACGTGGTCGATGACCTGATCGCCCGGCGCACCAGGGTCCTGTTCGTCGGGATCAACCCGGGGCTGTGGACGGAGGCGGTCAACGCCCACTTCGCCCGCCCGGGCAACCGCTTCTGGCCGGCGCTGCACCGCGCCGAGATCACCCCATGGCTCGTCGACGCATCCGCCGGGATGCGCGCCGACGACCTGGCGATGCTCGATCGGATCGGTCTGAGCATCACCAACCTGGTCGGCCGGGCCAGCGCCCGGGCCGATCAGCTGACGGTGGCAGAGCTCCGCGCCGGAGCGCCCGATCTGGTCGAACGAATCGCCCGGATCGCCCCGGCGGCGGTGGCCGTGCTCGGTCTGACCACCTACCGCCAGGCCTTCGGCGAGCGGCGGGCGGTGGCCGGTCGCCAGGAGCGATCCCTGGCCGGCAGACCGACCTGGGTGCTGCCGAACCCCAGCGGGCTGAACGCCCACGAGCGCGTCGACTCGCTGGCCGCGGCGTACCGGGCAGCGTGGGATGGTGCGGCTCAGTGCGGCTGGCAGGACGGGCAGAAGTAGCACGGTCGCCCGCCCAGCGTGACCGTGCCGATCGGCGTGTCGCAGCGCAGGCAGCGTTCGCGGTGGTACACGAAGGTGCTGTCGCCGCGGCGCAGCCGTCGCCCGGTGGGCAGCAGCCGGCGGTCGATGGTCACGATCCGGCGGTCGCGCACCCCCTTGCGCAGCATCGCCCGGACGCTGTCCCAGACTGCACCGAGCTCATCGGCGGTGCACTCGTTGGCCGGTCGCGCCGGATGGATGCCGTGGACGAAGAGGACCTCGGCGCGGTAGACGTTGCCGATGCCGGCCACCACCGACTGGTCGAGCAGCAGGGTGCCGATGGGTGTCCGGCGCCGCAGCATTCGGGCCACGGCCTCCTCCTGGCGCCCGTCGCGCCGCAACGGATCCGGGCCGAGGCGGGCGACGATCCGGTCGCGGTCGTCGGCGGTCCCGATCGAGCAGTCCGTCGGCCCGCTCAGGTCGACAATCGCCTCTGGCGTGGCCAGGCGCATCCGCACGGCGTGACGCGAGCTGGGGCCCGTGGTCGAGATCCGGAACCTGCCGAACAGGCCGAGATGGACGTGGCCGACCAACCCGTTGCCCCACCAGAACCAGAGGTGCTTCCCGTAGGGCTCGATCCGCTCCAGCACGCAGCCGTCGACCAGCGCGGCGTCGGCGGCGAAGCGACCCTGGGGTGAGCTGACCGCGACCATCCGGTCGACGAGCAACGGCGTCAGGTCGGCGGCCAGGCGATGGATGGTGTGACCTTCGGGCACGCCGTCCGACGGTAGCGGTGACGCCCCGGCTACGGTGCACGGCGAGTGAAGCTGCACCTCGACGACGACCAGCTGGCCGCCTGCGTGGGCTGTGGGCTGTGCCTGCCGCACTGCCCGACCTTCCGGGTCACGGGCGAGGAGGGCCTGTCGCCGCGCGGCCGGATCGCCGCGATGCGCCTGGTGCACCTCGAAGACCGGGAGGTCGACCAGCAGATCACCCACTTCGTCGAGACCTGCGTGCAGTGCCGCGGCTGCGAACCGGCCTGCCCCAGTGGGGTGCGCTTCGGAGCCCTGATGGAAGGCACCCGGCGCAGCCTGGCCGAGCAGCATCGGATCACCCCGCGCTGGACCCGGTGGGGATTCGCCGCCCTGGCCCGCCACCGGCTCCTGCTGGCCGGGTCCACCGCCCTGGCCGCCGCGCAGCGCGTCGGGGCGGTGCCCCGGCGCCTCGGCCTCGGCCGCCTCCCGGTCCGACGCGGCGCCCTGACACCGGCCACGGGCGAGGACGTGTGGCTGTTCACCGGCTGCGTGATGGACGCCTGGCAGCGCTCGACGCATCGCTCGACCGCGGCGGTGCTCACCGCCGTCGGCGCCACCTACCGCTACCCGGGTGCCTCGGCGTCGTGCTGCGGCGCGCTGCACGTCCATGCCGGGCTCCACGACCAGACCGTCGAACTGGCCAGCCGGGTGATGGCGGCGATGCCCGGGGAGGCGCCGATCGTGGTCAACTCCGCCGGCTGCGGGGCAGTGATGAAGGAGTACGGCGAACTGCTCGGAACCGCCGAGGCTGCGGCGTTCGCCCGGAGGGTCGTCGACGTCCACGAGTTCGTCGCCCGGCGCATCGACCGGCTCCCACCCGGCCGATCGCTGGGACGGGTGATCGTCCAGGATCCCTGCCACCTGCGCCACGTCCAGCGGGTCCACACCGCGGTCCGCACCGTGTTGGCGCCGGTTGCCGAGCTCGTCGAACTGGACGACGACGGGCTGTGCTGCGGGGCCGGCGGGGCCTACTCGGCGTTGCAACCCGAGCTGGCGGGCGAGATCCGCCAGCGCAAGCTGGCGGCTATCGAGCGCGCCGCCGGTGGTCGGCCGGCGGTGGTGGCCAGCGCCAACCCCGGGTGCGCCATGCATCTCGCCGCAGCGGGTGTGATCACCCGCCATCCGATGGATCTGCTGGCCGAGGCGCTGTCGTGAACGGCCCGGAGGCCTTCGCCGACCGCTTGGAGGCGGTGTCCGCCGACCTCGACGAGTGGATGTTCGATCGCCTGCGGGCCGCGGCCGCCGATGGTGCGTCGCGTCCCACGGAGGACAAGCGGCTGCTGGCGGCGCGCCGGGCGATCGACAAGGCGGTCAATCTGCTGCGAAGCCGTTGAGCATGTCGATCAGCTCGCGCAGGTCGCCGTAGCCGTGTTTGGCGAAGTGGAAGGCCAGCCGGGCACGGTCGAGGGCGTCGCCTTCCCGGCGCTCGACCTCGAACGGCTCGACGGCGTGGATCGTGCCCGAGGCGCACAGGTGGCCGAAGCGCTCGTTGAGCTCGCCGATCTGCGCAGCGGTGGGACGCTGGGTGACGCGGATGACCAGCAGATCGCCGACGTAGCGCAGTGAGTCGTAGTTGCGGTAGAAGCGCAGCACCTCGCCGGCGGCGTCGGCGGCCGAGTCGGTGACCCGGTAGAGGCTGCGGTCGGGAGCGGCCACCAAGCCGCGGGCGACCAGCTCGTCGGCGACCAGCTCGTCGATCTGCTCCCAGTAGGGATCGCCCGGGGTGTCGAGGAACACGATCGGGACCGGCACCCCCTTGCCCGTCTGGGTGAGCGTCAGCAGCTCGAAGGTCTCGTCCAGCGTGCCGAATCCTCCCGGGAGGCAGACGAAGCCCTTGGACTCCTTGATCAGCATCAGCTTGCGGGTGAAGAAGTACTTCATGCTGACGTACTTGGAGTCGCCGGCGATCACCGGGTTGGCCTGCTGCTCGAAGGGCAGGCGGATCGAGACCCCGATCGACTGTTCCCGCCCGGCCCCCTCCATGGCGGCCTGCATGATCCCCGGTCCGGCGCCGGTGACCACCATCCACCCCGCTGCCGCCAGCTCGGCGGCCACGTCCCGGGCCTGGCGGTAGAGCGGATCATCGGCCGTGGTGCGCGCCGAGCCGAAGATCGTCGCCTTCGGCCGCGCCCGGTACGGGGCGAACATGGCGAAGGCGTCGCGCATCTCGGCCAGGGCGGCCCCGGCGATCTTCAGATCGAGGGGCGCCGGATGGTCGTCCACCAGCTCGCGAGCCGCAGCGAGGAGCTGGTCGGCGAGGCGCTGATCCCTCGGGGACCGCGCCTCGGTCATCCGCCGGTGCCGAGCTGGTCGGCCTTGGCCTGCAGGGCGTCGAGCAGCTCGGTGAAGCTGTGCTGGAAGCTGGCCACGCCATCGGCTTCCAGCTTGGCGGCGACGTCGTCGAGGTCGACACCGACCTCACCCAGCGCGGCCCAGGTGGCCTCGGCCTGGTCGACGTCCCGGTCGATGGTCCGGGACAGGTGGCCGTGGTCGACGAAGGCCTCGATGGTCGCGTCCGGCAGGGTGTTGACCGTGTGCGGGCCGATGAGGTTGTCGACGTACAACGTGTCCGGATACGCCGGGTTCTTGGTGGACGTGCTGGCCCACAGGGGTCGCTGGACCACGGCACCCTGTTGCGCCAGGCGGTCCCACCGTGGGCCGCTGAACGTCCGCTGGAACTGGCGGTAGGCCAGCTTGGCCTGGGCGATGGCCCCGGTGCCGCGCAGCGCCAAGGCGTCCGGCGAGCCGATGGCATCGAGACGCTTGTCGATCTCGGTGTCGACCCGGCTGATGAAGAAGCTGGCCACGCTGGCGACGCGGGACAGGTCGGCCCCGCCGTGCCGGGCGTACTGCTCCAGGCCGTCGATGTAGGCGTCCATCACCCGCTGGTAGCCGGTCAGGCTGAAGATCAGGGTGACGTTGATGTTGCGGCCCTCGGCGATCATCTGGCGGATCGCACCGACCCCCTCCTCGGTGCCCGGGATTTTGACCATCAGGTTGGGTCGGGCGATGCGCTCGTGCAGGGATCGGGCGGCAACCTCGGTGCCCGGGCCGTCGTGGGCCAGTCCGGGATCGACCTCCACGCTGACGTAGCCGTCGCCACCGTTGGAGTCGTCGTACAGCTCGGCGAAGGCGTCGAGCGCGCCGTTGATGTCGCTCAGCACCATCGCCCAGTAGTCGTCGATCAGTGGATTGGGGTCGGCAGCCAGCTGGCGATACTGCTCGTCGTAGTCGGCCGAGCCCTGGATCGCCTTCTGGAAGATCGTCGGGTTGCTGGTGAGACCACGGATGCCTCGATGGATCAGGTTGGTGATCGTCCCGCCGGTCAGGTAGCTGCGCTTGAGGTTGTCCAGCCACGGGCTCTGCCCGTAGTCCTCGTGCAGCTGGATCAGATGGTTCATCGGCGTGCTCCTCGTTTCGGTGAGGCCATGGCGGCCGCCGTGGTGACGACGTGGTCGACGCTGATCCCCAGGCGGTCGAGGACCTCGCCGCCCGGGGCGCTGGCCCCGAACCGGTCGATCCCGATGGCCACGTCGGCATAGCGCTCCCACCCGAAGGTGGATCCGGCCTCGACGCTGAGCACCGGGACGCCGGGTGGGAAGATCCGCCGGCGGAAGGCCGCGTCCTGGGCGGCGAAGCGGTCCCACGACGCCAGGCTGACCACCCTCGCCGTCACGGACCGCTCGGACAGTCGGGCCGCGGCGGCGACGCACAGGGCGACCTCGCTGCCCGTGGCGACCAGGACGACATCGGGCTTGGCGGCCTTGACCACGACGCCCGCACCGCGTGCCACCGCGGAGCCGTCGGTGACCACCTCGATCGCCTGGCGGGAAAGAACCAGCACGGTGGGTCCGTCGTGGTCCAGCGCATCGGCGACGGCTGCCGCGGTCTCGTTGGCGTCGGCCGGGCGGATCACGTGCAGGTCGGGGATGGCTCGCAGCGTGGCCAGATGCTCGATCGGCTGATGGGTCGGTCCGTCCTCGCCCACCCCCACCGAGTCGTGGGTGTAGACGAAGATCACCTTGGCGCCGCTCAACGCGGCCAGGCGCACGGGCGGGCGCATGTAGTCGAGGAAGACGAAGAACGTCCCGCCTGCCGGCAGCACGCCTCCGTGACGAGCCATGCCGACCATGGCCGAGCCCATGGCGTGCTCACGGATGCCGTAGTAGACCTGCTGGCCGCCGGGCGTGGAGGCGGCCTGCGGCACGGCGCCGGTCAGCCTGGTGCCGGTGTTGCCGGTGAGGTCGGCGGCGCCGATCATCAGCCCGGGGAGCTTGGGCGACAGGGCGTTGAAGGCCTGCTCGACGGCGACCCGGGTGGCCACCTTCTGGCCGAGCGCGGTGCGCGGCAGCAGCTCGCGCCAGCCGTCCATGCCGGTCTGGGCCCAGCAGGCGTCCCACGCGGCGCGGTCCACCGTGGCGGCCCGGAGCCGCTTGGACCACGCGCCGTGGTCGCGCCGGGCGCGTTGGGCGACGTGGCGGCGGTAGGCGGCGACCAGCTTCGGTGGCGCCCAGAACGGCTCGTCGGGAATGCCCATCACGGCCTTGGTCCTGGCGACCTGCTCGGGGGTGAAGGGGTTGCCGTGGGCCTCGTGGTGGTCGGTCAGGTCCGGGCTGGGCGTGGCGATGTGGCTGCGCAGGATCAGCAGCGACGGTCGGTCGGTCACCGCCTTGGCGGCGTTCAACGCGGCCTCCAGGGCATCGCAGTCGTCGGCGATCTCGCCGAGATGGGTCACGTCCCACCCGTAGGCGGCGAACCGGCGACCGACGTCGTCGCTGTAGGCCAGGGCGGTGTCGCCGTCGATGGTGATGTGGTTGTCGTCGTAGACGCACACCAGGTTGCCGAGGCGAAGATGCCCGGCCAGCGAGGCGGCCTCGTGGCTGACGCCCTCCATGAAGCACCCGTCGCCGGCGATGACGAACACATGGTGGTCCTGCACACTGTCCCCGAACTGGGCCTGCAGCCGTCGGGCGGCGATGGCCATGCCGACGGCGTTGGCGAACCCCTGGCCCAGCGGGCCGGTCGTGACCTCGACGCCGGCGGTGTGCCCGGCCTCCGGATGTCCCGGTGTCGCCGACTCCCAGCTGCGGAAGGCGCGGATGTCGTCGAGCTCCAACCCGTAGCCGCACAGGTACAGGAGGCTGTACTGCAGGATCGAGGCGTGCCCGTTGGACAGGACGAACCGGTCCCGATCGGGCCACGCCGGGTCGGCCGGGTCATGGCGCATCACCCGGCTGTAGAGCACGTGGGCCAGCGGAGCGAGGGCCATGGCCGTGCCCTGGTGGCCGCTCTTGGCGTGCAGCGGGGCGTCCATGGCGAAGCCGCGGATCAGGCTGATGGCGTCTCGGTCGAAGTGCTTGGGTGTGGCCACGGCACCGGACCCTACCGCGGTGACCGGGGGCCCCGCCGTGAGCGCTCGGTAGTGTCGGCGCGTGCACGTCCTGCGGGTGTCGGCCGTCGTTCCGGGCGTCGCGCTGGCCGCGTACGTGCTGCTCTCGGCGGTCAAGACGGTGGTGGTGCCGCGGGCGATCCGCTCGCAGCTGACCCGCTGGCACTTCCAGGCCGTGGCCCGGCTGACCCGCCTCGGCACGATCCGCCGGCGGACGAGCTGGGATCTGTACGAGCCGGTGTGGGCGATGTACGGCCCGATCGCCCTGCTCACCCTGCCGCTGCTGTGGGTGACCCTGTTGATCGGGGCGTTCACCGTGATCCTGTGGGCGCTGGGCACCAGCCCGTTCTCCGAAGCGCTGGCCATCAGCGGGTCGTCGCTGGTCACGCTGGGGTTCGAACGGCCCATCGGCACGGGGCTCGAGTTGGTCGCGGTCGCCGAGGCGGCGCTCGGTCTCGGTCTGGTGAGCCTGATGATCTCCTACCTGCCGACGATCTATGGGGCATTCAGCCGCCGTGAGGCGTTGGTCGCGATGTTGGAGGTTCGCGCCGGGCTCCCGCCGGCTCCGGTGTCGATGATCGCCCGGTACCACCGCATCGGCTGGCTGGATCACCTCAGCCAGGACCTGTTCGCCCGATGGGAGCAGTGGTTCGTGGACATCGAGGAAAGCCACACGTCGCACAACGCCCTGGCGTTCTTCCGCTCGCCGCAGCCGGCCCGACATTGGCTGACGGCTGCCGGGTGCGTGCTCGACTCGGCGGCCTTGACCATCAGCGCCCTCGACCTGCCCGACGAGCCAGAGGCCTCCATCCTGATCCGCACCGGGTTCCTCTGCCTGCGGCGGATCGCCGACGTGTTCGTCATCCCCTACGACCCGGACCCGGCGCCGACCGCGCCGATCTCCGTGCGCCGGGACGAGTTCGACCTGTGCCTCGACGAGCTCGCCGCCCTGGGGGTTCCGGTGCGCGCCGATCGGGAGCAGGCCTGGGCCGACTTCGCCGGGTGGCGGGTCAACTACGACGCCGCCCTGGTGGGCCTCTGCGACCTCCTTCGGCCGCCACCGGCGGTGTGGTCGAGCGATCGCCTGGCGGCCAAGCCGCCCCGCGTCCGCCGGGTCAGGATTCGGAGGTCGGCGGCAGGAGGGTGAGCGGCACGAGATGCCATGGACCGCGGTCCACCCGGCAGTGAGCGATCACCTGGCCGTAGTCGGGGAACTCGATCTCGGCGCGCACCAGCCGGTACGTGAACTTGCCCGGCTCGACCTGGAACGGGCTGACGTTGCGGGCCACCTGCTCGCTGTCCGGGTCGATGCCACGGCGGACGACGACCTCGAACACCCCGTTGCCCGGCTCGCCAGGCGGGCAGTAGATCAGGGCGACCAGGTGCGGGGTGACCGTGGTCGGGGCGGGCTCGGTAGCAGCCATCGAGAAGAACGCCCCGGTGAGGTCGATGCGCGTCGACGGCCCGGGAGCTTGGCGCATCTGGAAGTTCTCGACGAACAGGGCGGAGACGATCTGCATGGCCATCAGCGCACCCTAACTATCATCGACCGTTGATGACCGAGGTGGTGGAGGGCCGACCGACTCGCCAGCTGATCCTCGACGCCGCCACCCGGCGCTTCGCCGACTCCGGCTACGACGGCACCTCGCTGAACCAGATCGCCGCCGACGTCGGCATCCGCCGGCCGAGCCTGTTGCACCACTTCCCGTCCAAGGAGGCACTGTACGGCGAGGCGGTCGAGCGTCTGCTGGGGGACTGGGTGGCGCGGGTCGACACCGCCGTGGCCAGCCCGGAGCGCGGCTTCCACCTCATCCAGGAGGTCGTCGGGGCCAGCTTCGACTTCTTCGCCGACACCCCCGACTTCGTCCGGCTGATGCGCCGCGAGGCGATCGACGGCGGCCACCACCTGGGCATCGATCTGGCCGCGGCGATCCGGCCGATGTGGGATCGGGCGGTGGCCTTCATGCAGCGGGAGATGGACGCCGGAACGTTCCGTCGCCACGACGCCGAACAACTCCTGCTGACCGGCTACGGGGCGATCCTCAGCTACTTCTCCGATGCGCCCCTCCTCGGAGGGCTGCTGGACACCGGTCCGCTGGAAGGGGAGGCGCTGCAGCGCCGCCGGGCTCACGTGATCGCCTTCATGCGGACCGCCCTGACCCCCTGACCGGACCTCGCCGACCACTACCGTCGAGGCGATGAGTCGTGCCGAGTCGTTCGCCGTGCTGGACAAGGACACCGCCCGCCGCTGGTCGCGCTTCGGACGGCGCGACGAGCCGTACTTCCAGCAGTTGCTCGGCGTGGAGATCGAAGAGGTCCGCACCGACTACTGCCGGATGCGCCTGCCGTTCCGCACCGTCCTCGAGCAACCGGGTGGGGTCGTCCACGGCGGGGTCATCGCCTCGCTGCTCGACACGGTGGTGGTCCCGGCGGTGGGCCAGGCCTACCCGACCGGCACGCGCTTCTCCACGGTCGACTTCACCGTCCAGTTCCATCGGGCGCTGATCGGCGAGGACGCCGTCGCCGAGGGATGGGTGGTCCGCCGGGGCTCGACCCTGGTGTCCTGCGAGTCCGAGGTGCTCGCTGCCGGGTCCGGGCAGATGGTGGCCCGCAGCCTGCTGACCTACTTCGTCGCCCGATGACGGCACCCACCACCTCCACGCTCTCGGAGGCATCGTCCAGCGACCTGCTCTCGGCCTACGGCGTGCCCTTCGCCCGCCACCGCCTGGTGGACAGCGTCGAGCAAGCCGTCGCTGCCGCCGCCGAACTGGCACCCGGCGGTGAACCCGTCGTCGTCAAGCTGTGTGGTGAGCGAATCGCCCACAAGTCCGAGCGCGGTCTGGTTCGTGTCGGCCTGCGCCGCGCCGCGCAGGTGGCCGAGGCGGCCCAGGCGCTGCTGGGTGCCGCCACCACCGATGACGGCGAGGTCCGACTGCTGGTGGCCGAGATGGTCGCCGGGCTGCGCGAGCTGATCGCCGGCGTGGTGGTCGACCCGCAGTTCGGGGCCACCGTCATGCTGGGCGTCGGTGGCGTCCTGGCCGAGGCCATCGCCGACGTCGTCTTTCGTCCGGCCCCGCTCGACCCGGTCGACGCCGAGGAGATGATCGAACAGCTGCGGAGCCAGGCGCTGCTCGGGCCGTTCCGCGGCGAGGCGGCGGTGGACCGCGCTGCCCTCGTCGGGCTGCTGGTCGGCCTCGGCCGCGTGGCGACCGAACGCGACGACGTGCGGAGCATCGACGTCAACCCGCTGATCGTCCGGCCGGATGGCCGCCCGGTCGCTGTCGATGCCCTGGTCGAACTCGGCCGCGACCCCGCCGGCGCGCCGATCGCCCGCCGCCCGGCGCCGAGCGACGACCAGTTCCGCGCCCTGTTCGACCCGCGATCGGTGGTCGTCGCCGGGGCCAGCGCCCACCCCGGCAAGTTCGGGTTCGTCGCCCTCCACAACATCCTCGCTGGCGGGTACGCCGGCCGACTGGCCGCCACCAACCTGGCCGGCGAGGAGGTCCTGGGTGTCGCCACGGTGCCCGCGATGTCCGAACTGCCCGCCGGCCAGGACGACCTGGTGGTGGTGTGCACCCCGGCGGCGGCCAACGAGCAGTTGCTGCGCGATGCCGCCCGTCGCGGGGTGCGCGCCGCCTTCGTCACCTCGGCCGGCTACGGCGAGGCCGGCGAGGCCGGCCGAGCGGCCGAACGCAGCCTGGTGGCGGTCGCCGACGAGTGCGGCATCCTCCTGGCCGGACCCAACGGGCAGGGTCTGGTCAGCACCCCGGCCCGGCTGTGCGCCCAGATCGTCGCTCCGTACCCGCCGGCCGGGCGGATCGCCGTGGCCAGCCAGAGCGGCAACTTCGTGTCCAGCTTCCTCAACTACGCCCGCCAGACCGGCGTCGGCATCAGCCGGGCGGTCTCGGCCGGCAACGCCGCCGCGGTCACCCCGGTGGACTACCTCGAGTGGTTCGCCACCGACGACGCCACGGCCGTCTCGCTGGCCTACCTGGAGAGCATCGTCGACGGCCGGGCCCTGCTCGAACGGCTGGCCGCGGTCACGGCGCGCAAACCGCTGGTGGTGGTCAAGGGTGGGGCGACCGAGGGAGGGGCGCGGGCTGCGGCCAGCCACACCGGAGCGCTGGCGGCCAACGACCGGATCTTCGACGGGGCCTGCCGCCAGGCCGGCATCACCCGGGCGGCCACGGTCGAGGCCGCCTTCGAGGCGGCGGCGACCTTCGCCACCCAACCGCTGCCGGCCGGTCCGAACGTGGCCGTGGTGACCACCGTGGGCGGGTGGGGTGTCGTGACCAGTGATCAGATCGTGTCCGGCGGCGACCTGGTGCTGATGGCCCTGCCCGACGACCTGCGCCTGGCGATCGATGGTCTCCTCCCGCCGCGCTGGAGCCGCAGCAACCCGATCGACTGTGCCGGCGGGGAGACCCGCGACACCATCCCGCAGGTGCTGGAGCTGGTGACCGCCCATCCCGATGTGCACGCGGTGATCTATCTCGGTCTGGGGATCCAGAGCAATCAGGCCCGGATGATGCGAGACGGGCCGTTCTACCCGAACCACGGGTTGGAACGGATCGTGGCCTACCACGAGCGTCAGGACGCCCGCTTCGCCGAGGCCGCGGCACAGTGCAGCCAGCGGTTCGGCAAGCCGGTGCTGACGGCCACGGAACTGGCCGTCGCCGACCCGGGCAACGCCGGTCCGGCTGCAGTTCGCGCCACCGGCCGGCTGTGCTACCCCAGCGGGAATCGCGCCGTGACCGCCCTGGCCCACCTGTATCGCTACGCACGCCACCGCCAGCGGCGAGACTGACCGGATGCGACGGCGCAATCCGTACCCCGCGCTGGCGGTTGCCGCGCTGGTCCCGGCCCTCGTGCTCGGTGGCCTGTGGAAGCTGGCCGATTCGCAGGTCGGCGGGGCCGCCCCGACCACCACGGCACCGCCGGTGTCGACGCCGCGGCTGCTCGGACTGAACACGCCGCTGCTCTCGGTCCGTCGGGCCCCGGCCGTGCTGTCCGCCGACCTGAACGTCGGTGCCTTCGCCACCGCCGCCCAGCCCTACGGGGCGTCGCTCCCGGAGCTGTCGTGCCTGTCGATCTCGGTGAACGCCAAGCCGGTGATCGACGTCCGCCCCGACGATCAGCTCCGCCCGGCCAGCACGGTGAAGCTGCTCACCGGCGCGGTGGCCAACACGGTCCTCGGTGCCGACTTCCGCTACACCACCGAGGTGCGCGCCGACATCGGACCCGGAGGGGTGGTGAACGGCGATCTGTATCTGGTGGGTGGTGGCGACCCGGTGCTGAGCGAGCAGTGGTGGAAGACCACCTCGATCACCAAGCACCCGCCGACGGTGATCACCGACATCGCCGTCCTGGCCGACCGGGTCAAGGCCGCCGGGGTGACCAGCATCACCGGCGCGGTCCTGGGCGACGGGAGCCGCTACGACGACGAGTGGTTCGCCCCGACCATCCCCAAGCAGGTCCGCAACCAGCTGGAGGCCCTGCCGGTCAGCGCCCTCGAGGTCAACGACACCCGGGTCGACGCCAAGATCGCCCTCGACGACCCGAACAAGGCCGGCGCCCGGGTGCTGGCCCGGCTGCTGAAGGAGCGCGGCATCCAGATCGGCGGCAACTCCGGGTCGGGCAAGGCGCCGGCCGGACTGGCCACCGTCGCCACCATCCAGTCGCCCCCGTTCGCCCAGATCCTCCGCGAGATGCTGGCCACCAGTGACAACTTGACCGCCGAGATGATGCTGAAGGAGCTGGCGGTCCACGCCAAGCAGCCCGGCACGCGCACGGCCGGCATCGCCGTCGTCGACCAGACGTTGCGCACGTGGGGGCTCCCGGAGAACTCGGTGGTCATGGTCGACGGCTCCGGCCTGTCCGACGAGAACCGGGTGACCTGCCGGGCGCTGGTGATGATCCTCCAGCACGGGCGGATCGACGACCCGGTCGGGGCCGGGCTGCCCGCCGCCGACGAGTCGGGCACCACCCTGGAAGGGATCTTCACCGGGACGCCCGCCGCCGGCAAGCTGCGCGCCAAGACCGGCACGCTGACCAATGCCGACGGGGTGGCCAACAAGCCGGGCAGCAAGGCCTTGGCCGGCTACTACCCGGTGCAGGGCGGCGGGCAGATCGAGTTCGCCCTGGTGCTGAACGGCGAATCGATCACCAACCAGAAGATGTACCGGCAGTACTGGGAGGGACTGGCCAGGCTGCTGTCGACGTATCCGGCCGGACCCAGCCCGGCCGCCCTCTCGCCCGGCTGACCATGATCGACACCCTCGAGCTGCCGATGTTCCCGCTCGGGTCGGTGCTGCTGCCCGGCGAACTGCTCCCGTTGCACGTGTTCGAGCCGCGCTACCGGAAGATGCTGGCCCACTGCCGTGAGCAGCCCGACCCGTGCTTCGGGGTGGTGTTGATCGAGCGGGGCCAGGAGGTGGGCGGTGGCGACATCCGGCGCGGCCTGGGCACCATCGCCCGAGTGGTTCGCATCGCCCCGACGGTGCAGGGGACGCTCTCGGTGCTGGCTGTCGGCGTGGCTCGCCTCGAGGTCGTCGGGTGGCTGGACGACGCCCCGTACCCGCGGGCCGAGGTGCGCCGGTTGGAGGACGATCCCGGCGAGCCGCAGCGACTGGAGCAGGCCATTGCTGAGGCCGCACCCGTGGTCGCCGCGGTCCGCCGCTACGCCGAGGAGCTCGGCGACGTCGACCCCGGCGGGACGATCGAGCCGGCCGGCGCCTCGCTCGGGGCGTTGATCGCCGCCACTCCGCTGGGCCAGGAGGACCGCTATCGGCTGTTGGGCATCGCCGACCTGGCCGAGCGAGCCGAGCGGTTCACCCGAATGGTCGACGACCTGGCGCAGATCCTCCGGTTCCGGCTCGGGCTGCCTAACATGTGAGGCGATGAGCGCCACGAAGGACTCACCCGGGCAGCTCGGCGAGGCGCTGGCGCTGGTCAAGGCCTACGCCAAGCAGGAGACGGTCGGCCCGCTGCGCGGCGCTGGACGGTGGATCGGGCGGGGGTTGGTCGGCATCGTCCTGCTGGCCAACGGGGCCTTCTTCCTGATCCTCGGGGTGCTGCGTCTGCTGCAGAACGGCACCAACGGCACCTTCGACGGGCACTGGGTGCGGCTGATCCCGTACGCCGTCGCCCTGGTCCTGGCGCTGGTCGTCATCGTCGTCGCCGCCGTGCGCATCGCCAAGCCGACCCTGCAGAAGGAGCCGCGTCCATGACCGAGCAGCGGATCACCCGTGACGATCTGGAGGCCAAGTTCCGCTCGCTGCAGGACGGCGCGCAGGCCAAGGTGCGTGACAAGAAGCAGACGCTGGTCACGGTCGGGGCGGCCGGTGGCCTGCTCGTGCTGCTGCTCGTCTTCCTGCTGGGCAAGCGGTCCGGCAAGAAGAAGACCACGCTCGTCGAGATCCGCAGGGTCTGACCGGTGGGAGGAGCCCGCCGGCGATCGTCGCGCCTGTCCCCGCTGGCCCTGGCTCGTCGCCAGGCGGTCCGTCGCGGTCTCCTCGGGGGAGACCGGGCCTGGATGGTGCTGGGGGCGGTGGTCTGGGTGCCGCGGCTCCTGCGCCTGGCGATGGGCCGCCGCGAGCAGGTGGTGGCGACGGAGCGACTCGAGCCCGGGCAGCGGCTGGTGCTCGCCACGATCCCGCAGGAGACCCGCGAGCAGCGTGCCGCGCTGAAGCGGACGTGATCCGCCGGTGAGGGTGTTGCTGCGCAATCCGCGGCGCGAGGTCGAGTTGGCCGGTGGGCGTCCGGTTCGTACGGTCCTGGCCGAGCTGGGCCTGGCACGCGAAGCCCACCTGGTGATCCGCAACGGCACCCTGGTGGTCGACGACGCCGTGCTCGACGACGGCGACGTCGTCGAGGTCCGGCCGGTCATCTCCGGAGGGACATGATGGTCGCCTCCGTGTCCAAGTGCCGGGTGTGCAAGCAGCCGGCGGTCATCGACCTGCCGCGGCACAACGCCAAGTTCTGCGCCGAGCACCTCCTCGAGCTGTGCCGGCGGCAGGTGACCAAGGCCATCGAGCAGTTCGCCATGTTCCGCAGCGAGGAGCGCATCCTCGTGGCGGTCTCCGGCGGCAAGGACAGCCTCGCCGTGTGGGACCTGCTGATCGAGCTCGGCTACCAGGCCGACGGGCTGTACGTCGGCCTCGGCATCGGTGAGTACAGCGACGTCTCGGGCCAGTACGCCCAGGCCTTCGCCGAGCGCCGCGGGCTGCACCTGCACCGCGTCGACCTGCGCGACCAGTACGGCTACGACATTCCCACCGCGGCGCGGGCCACCCGTCGGGTGCCGTGCTCGGCGTGCGGCACCTCGAAGCGTCACCTGTTCGATCGTGCTGCGCTGGACGGCGGGTACCCCGTGCTGGTCACCGGCCACAACCTGGACGACGAAGCCGCGGTGCTGTTCGGCAACACGTTGCGGTGGGACGTGCCGTACCTCGCTCGCCAACTCCCGGTGCTCGGCGCCCGTCCCGGCTTCCCGCGCAAGGCCAAGCCGCTGTGCCGGTTGACCGAGCGGGAGACCGCGGCATGGTGCATCGTCCGCGGCATCGACTACCAGGTCGAGGAGTGCCCGATGGCCGCCGGCAATCGCCACCTGGCCTACAAGGCCGCGCTGAATGGGGTGGAGGAGGACTCACCGGGGACCAAGGCGGCGTTCTACCTGAACTTCGTCGAGCGGATGGCGCCCCTGCTGGCCGGCCAGCGGGCCGAGTCCGCGGAACTGGGGGAGTGCCAGCGTTGCGGCGCCCCGACCACCGGTGAGGTCTGCGCCTTCTGCCGCGTCCGGGAGCGATCGGCGGCCCATGCCCCGGTGCCGGTGGAACTGCTGCTCGGGTCGAAGCGGCGGGCCGGATGACCCGCCCGTTCGAGCACGGCGAGCGCTGCCTGCTGATCGACACCAAGCAGCGCCGGTATCTGGTCACGCTGACCGAGGGTGGCGAGTTCCACTCCCACCACGGCATCGTCGCCCACGGTGACATCGTCGGCCAGGACGAGGGTCGGGTGGTTCGCAGCTCGCGCAACGCGGTGTACATCGCCCTGCGCCCGACGTTGGAGGACTTCGTCGTCGAGATGCCACGCGGCGCCCAGGTCATCTACCCGAAGGACCTCGCTCCGATCTGCATGCTGGCCGACATCGGCCCGGGGATCTCGGTGTTCGAGAGCGGCGTCGGCTCCGGGGCGCTGAGCATGACCATGTTGCGCTGGGGGGCGCAGATCACCGGGTACGAGCTGCGCGAGGACTTCGCCAACCGGGCGGTGGCCAACGTGCGCAGCTTCCTCGGATCCGATGCCCTGGCGCGCTACGACGTGCAGCTGCGCGATGCCTACGCCGGCATCGACGGGCAGTACGACCGGATGGTCCTGGACCTGCCCGAGCCGTGGCAGGTGGTGCCGCACGCATTCGGGGCCCTCCGCCCGGGTGGCGTGCTGGTGGCCTACACGCCGTCGATCATCCAGGCCAGCCAGGTACGTGAGGCCATCGCCATCCACCCCAAGTCGTGGACGGCGACGCGCACCCTGGAGGTCTTGCACCGCGGCTGGCACGTCGAGGGTGCCGCCGTGCGCCCCGACCACCGGATGGTGGCCCACACCGCGTTCCTGACGGTCAGCCGGTTCCTCGGCTGAGGGTGCACGCGAAAACGGACGGCCCTGGCGGGCCGCCCGTTCCCGATGCGTGGTGAGGCCGGATCAGGGCTCGATGAAGATGCACTCGCCGGGGCACTCCTCGGCGGCTTCGATGACGGCGTCCAGCTTGTTGTCGGGAATGTTGGCCATGCCGTCGGCACCCTGCGGGTTGCCCTTCGCCGAGGCGTAGACCTTGTCGCCCTCTTTGACGTAGGCCAAGCCGTCGTCGAGCAGCGTGAAAACGTCGGGAGCGATCTCCTCGCAGAGACCGTCTCCGGTGCACAGATCCTGGTCGATCCAGACCTTCATGGGTCGAACTCCTGAGTGTCGAAGGGTCGTGGCTGAGCATATCCGCACCGGCCTGCGGAACCGGCGATCCGACCAAGTTGCATGACACCGGTAGGGCGGTGCGTATAGGTTCCGGCGCATGGCAACCGTCGAGGAGCTGATGGAGGAGATCCAGCAGCTGCGCACCCGCCTGGCCGAAGCGCCCAAGCGCCAGCGCGCCCTGGAGGAACGCCTGCTGGAGACCCGCGGCCAGCTGGCCCAGGCGGTGTCGCAGAACGAGAAGCTCAGCTACACCCTGCGCGAGGCCCGCGAGCACATCGCCGCCCTGCGCGACGAGGTCGACAAGCTGACCCAGCCACCGTCGGCCTACGGGATCGTGGTCGGACGCAACGGCGACGGCACGGTCGACGTGCTCGCCAGCGGGCGCAAGATGAAGGTCGGCCTCCATCCGGACATCGATCACGAGACGGTGCCGTTGGGCAGCGAGGTGGTGCTGAACGACAGCTTCAACGTGGTCCTGGCCCGCCAGCCGGAATCGATCGGTGAGGTGGTCACGGTGCGCGAGGTACTCGACGACGGGTTCAGGGCCGTCGTCACCGGGCGGGCCGACGAGGAGCGGGTCTGCGAGCTGGCCGATGCGGTGCGCGGCACGCACGTGCGCGCCGGCGATTCGATGCGCCTCGACCCGCGCAGCAACCTGCTGCTCGAGAAGCTGCCTCGGCCGGAGGTCGAGGACCTGCTGCTCGAGGAGGTGCCGGACATCAGCTACGCCGACATCGGCGGCCTCGACACCCAGATCGAGGAGATCGCCGACGCCGTCGAGTTGCCGTTCCTCTACTCCGACCTGTTCGCCGAGCACCAGCTCCCGGCGCCGAAGGGCATCCTCCTGTACGGCCCGCCCGGTTGCGGCAAGACCCTGATCGCCAAGGCGGTGGCCAACAGCCTGGCCAAGAAGGTGGCCGAGAAGACCGGCGGGGAGAAGGGCCGCAGCTACTTCATCAACATCAAGGGTCCCGAGTTGCTCAACAAGTACGTCGGGGAGACCGAGCGGCAGATCCGCCTCGTGTTCCAGCGGGCCCGGGAGAAGAGCGAAGAGGGTTGGCCGGTCATCGTCTTCTTCGACGAGATGGACAGCATGTTCCGCACCCGCGGCAGCGGGATCTCGAGCGACATGGAGTCGACCATCGTCCCCCAGCTGCTGGCCGAGATCGACGGGGTCGAGGGGCTGCGCAACGTGATCGTGATCGGGGCCACCAACCGGGAGGATCTGATCGATCCGGCGATCCTGCGCCCCGGGCGGCTGGACGTGAAGATCAAGATCGAGCGCCCGACCGCTGCCGCCGCCCGCCAGATCTTCGCCCGCTACCTGACCGAGGAGATCCCCCTGGCCGGCGGCTCGACGGTGCCGGAGATGATCGAGGCCACGGTGGCCGAGATGTACCGGGCCGACGACGACAACCAGTTCCTCGAGGTCACCTACCAGAACGGCGACAAGGAGGTCCTGTACTACAAGGACTTCTCCAGCGGGGCGATGATCGAGAACATCGTCCGCCGGGCCAAGAAGCTGGCCATCAAGCGGATCATCGCCGGCGGGCCACGCGGGGTGTGCACCCAGGACCTGCTCGACTCCATTCGCCAGGAGTTCAAGGAGCACGAGGACCTGCCGAACACGACCAACCCCGACGACTGGGCCAAGATCAGCGGCAAGAAGGGCGAGCGGATCGTCTTCATCCGCACCCTCGTGAAGGGCCCGGCACCCGCCGGCGCCGAGGGCGGCCGGGCGATCGAGCGCGTCGCCACCGGCCAGTACCTGTAGCAGCCGGGTTCGACTCGCCTCACGCTGGCCAGTGGTCGGGCCGGCCAGGCGAACGACGATCGGTGCGGACGCTGCCGCGCGGTGCACCGCCTTCGCCGCGCCACGCCGTTAGGGTGCGGCCGTGGCCATCGCCAAGGTCTGTGGGATCGAGACCGAGTACGGGATCCTCGGGCGGGGGCCGGACCACAACCCGGTGGCGGCCTCGTCGCTGTTGATCAACGCCTACCTCAGCGCCACCCAGCGGAGGACGAGCTGGGACTTCGACGACGAGCACCCCGGTACCGACGCCCGCGGCTTCAGCGTCGACGATCTCCTGGCGCCCAGCATCGAGACCCACCTGGTGAACACCGTGCTGACCAACGGAGCGCGCTACTACGTCGACCATGCCCACCCGGAGATCAGCACGCCCGAGTGCCGGACGGCGCTCGACGTGGTCCGCTACGACCGGGCCGGGGACGAGATCATCCGCGCCAGCATGCGTGCCGCCGCCGCCCTGGGCAGCGAGCTGCTGTGCCATAAGAACAACTCCGACGGCAAGGGCAACAGCTACGGCTGCCACGAGAACTACCTGATGGCCAGGGAGGTGCCCTTCGGCCGGATCGTCAACCAGGTGACCGCCCACTTCGTCAGCCGCCAGGTGGTGGTGGGCGCGGGCAAGGTCGGCTCCGAGCACCCGGCGACCGCACCGGGCGACGTGCCCTATCAGATCAGCCAGCGTGCCGACTTCTTCGAGGAGGAGGTCGGCCTGGAGACCACGGTGAAGCGGCCCATCGTCAACACGCGCGACGAACCGCACTGCGACCCGTCCAAGTACCGCCGGCTGCACGTCATCGTCGGTGACGCCAACATGAGCGAGGTGGCCACGCTGGTCAAGGTCGGAGCCACCGCGCTGGTGCTGGCGATGATCGAGGACGACGCCCTCGGCGACGACCTCGCCGTGGCCAGCCCGGTGGCGGCGATCCGCCAGATCAGCCACGACCCGACACTGACCCGCACCGTGCTGATGCGCGACGGCCGGCGGATGACCGCCCTGGACATCCAGACGGTCCTGCTCGAGCGGGCCACGGCATACGCCGCGCAGCGTGGCTTGGACGCGGTGGGGGAGCAGGCCGGGTCCCTGGCGCTGGAGTGGTGGCAGCGGATCGTGGCCGGCCTGGGTGGCGACCGGCACGAGGTGGCCGATGTCGTCGACTGGGTGGCCAAGCAGCGGATGGTCGAGGCCTACGCCGCCCGCCACGGCCTGCGTCCCGCGGATGCCCGGCTCAAAGCCATCGACCTGCAGTACCACGACCTGCGCCCGGACCGCGGTCTGGCCAGCCGCGCCCGGCTGCGCACCCTGATCGATCCGACCGAGGTGGCCTCGGCGATCACCGAGCCGCCGGTGGACACCCGGGCCTACTTCCGCGGCCGGTGCCTGGCCAAGTGGCCGGATCAGGTCAGTGCGGCCAACTGGGACTCGCTGGTCTTCGACCTCGGACGCGACCCGCTGCGCCGAGTCCCGATGATGGAGCCGCTGCGCGGTAACCAGGCGGCGGTCGGCGCGCTGCTCGACGAGAGCGCGACCCCGTCGGACCTCCTCGCCCGCCTGGCGGTGTAACGTCGCCCTCGTCGCTGGGGGTGGACGATGAACCACGTTGGGTGGCGCGAACGGATCCGGATCAGCATGGCCATGGCGCTGATGCTGCTGGTCGCCGGGACGGTCTGGCTGGGCACCGCCGAGTCGACGATCCGGGTCGCCCACTCGGCCGCCTGCCCGCCCGGCTCGCCCGCCGACCTGCAGTGGTTGACCGGCGGCTCCGGTCCCGACGCGGTGGCCCAGGTGGTCACCGGCTGGTACACCTACAGCCAGGAAGTGGCCGCCGGCCCGCAGGCCGAGCCGACCCGCCCGGATGGGTGCGCACCACTGCAGGGCATCCGCACCCAGGAGGGGGACGCCAACCTGCGCCTGGGCAAGGCGATGGCCGAGCACTGGTCGCAGATCGACATCGTCCTGTTCGTCCCGGCCTACGTCCTCACCGTGTTCCTGCTGATCACCTTCGCCGCCCGCAATCCGCGATACGAGGACCGGCGCACCGGGCTGCTGTGGCTGGTGCAGCGGATCGCCCGCTGGCCTGGACGCCGAGCGCGGGTCTCCTGGTTGTGGCCGGTGTTGTTGCTCGGTGGGGCGATGGCCGACGAGGCCGAGAACCTAACGATGATCCGGCGGATCGACGACTGGTGGACCCGACTGGCGCAGACCAAGGTGCTGCGTCTGACGTCCGCCGACCTGCGCCCGATCCACCTGTTCGGCATGGTCAAGTGGGCACTCCTGGCGGCGCCGATGGCGGTCGCCGTCGCCGTCGGGATCCATCTCGCTTGGCGCCTGCTCGTGCACCTGCGCCGGGCACTGGCCGAGGCGTGGGTCCAGATCGGTGTCAGCGTCGTGTTCGTCGCCATGGCCTGGCTGGCCCAGGGCTCCGACGCGGTTCGGCGGCTGTCCGTGGCCCAGTGGATCGTCACCCTGGTCGTCCTGACCGTGTTCGTGGTGGTCGTCGTGCTCACCGCTGCCGGTCGGTTGAAGCCCCACGACATCCCGCCCGCCAAGCCCCCGCAGCGGCGAGCCGACTACGTCCTGCCCGGCGTCGTGGTGATGGCCGCGGCGGCCGTGCTGTTCGGTGTCGCCCGGCTCACCGGGTGGCATGGCGTCGATGCCTTGGCCGCGCTGGTCGCGGCGATCGGGGTCGTCTCACTGGCGCTGGACCTCGGCGAGTATCTCGGCCGCCACGACCTCGCCGCCCGGGCCGCAGCCGGCCGGGTCGACCCCACCCGCGAGAACCCCTACGTGGCCCGTACCGCGGCGATCCTCGGCGGCGTCGTGGTCGGTGGGCTCGGCCTGGTGACGATCCGGGCCACCGTGCCGGCACTGGTGGTGTTGCACGACGACGCCGGGAACCGCTGGCGAGCCACGCTGGGCCTGGTGTTGGCGGTGCTGGCCGGCCCGGTGGTCTTCGCCGCCCGAGCCCTGGTGCGCCGGACCGCGGCGATCTCGGTCGGCGTGCAGCGGGCCGTCCTCGGAACGCTCACGGTGGCCGCCGTGGGCACCGGTTGGCTGCTGTACCACCCGGGGTCCGTCCAGCGAGTCGCCCCCGCACTCGGAACCCTGAACGTCCTCGCCGTGTTCCTCGGATCGTTCTGCCTGCTCGGCTCGCTGGCCGCGCACGCCTCCAACCTCGTCCGCCAGGGAGTTCCCAACGGCGACCGCATCGCCGTGGCGTCGGCGCTGCGGCTGGTGGGGTTCCGCCGGACGCAGTCGCCGGTGATCTTCGTCCTCGCCCTGTGGGCCGTGCTGGCCACCTCCGTCGACTACACCGGCTACTACGCCATCCGGGTCGTCGACCGGGACGTGGCCACCGGGTCGCTGCTGACGCCGGAGCAATCCATCGACGCCTGGTTGGGTCGCGGTCCGGACGAGGCGACCCGTCCGCTGCTCGTCGTCGCCGCCAGCGGAGGCGGGATCCGTGCCGCGTACTGGACGGCCATGGTCATGTCGTGCGTGGTCGAGATGGACATCGCCGGCAACGACCCGTGCGCTCTGCCGGCCAGCCCGGCGGTGGTTGCCCGCCGGCGTCAGGCGCTGCTCGCAGCCTCCGGAGCGTCCGGCGGCAGCCTCGGGCTGACGTCCTACGTCGCCCAGGTGGGTGCCAACTGGGCGGAGCGCCCACGCCCACTGGGCCTCGACTGGGTCGACCGCCACCTCGGCGGCGACTTCCTGGCCCCGACCCTGTCGACCTACCTGTTCACCGACATGCTGGCCTCGTTCCTCCGCCCGGCGACCGGTGAGGACCGGGCCGGCACGCTGGAGCAGGCCTGGGAGCGGGCGTCGGACGGGGCGATGGCCCAACCGTTCTTCGCCGCCCAGCTGTCCGGGCGGGAGCCCTATCTGCTGCTGAACGGGACCAACGTGGCGGACGGCTGCCGGATCCTGACCTCGCCGATCCGCACCCAGCAGGACACGGACGCGGTGATGTGCACACGCGCCGGCGATCGGGCCACTGCGGTGGACGCCGCGCCGTCGACCATCGACCTGCGCAACCAGCTCTGCCCGACCTGCGACATCAGCTACGCCACGGCGGCGCTGAACTCGGCCCGATTCCCGCTGATCACCCCGGCCGGCCGGGTGCTCGGGCAGGCCGGAGCGTCGCCGATCGACGTGGTCGACGGTGGGTACCGGGACAACTCCGGGGCCTCGACGTTGGTCGACCTGTGGCCGGAGTGGCAGGCCACGCTGTCGGCGCGCCACGCCACCGTCCGGCCGATCTTCCTGCAGATCGACAACGGCTACTCGGCCGCCGACCTGCACCCCCGCCCACCGATCAACCTCAACCAGCTGACCGCCCCGCTGACCGCTCAGCTCAGCCTGGAGCACGGCATCGAGTCGGCCGCCCGCCAGCAATCCCAGCACCTGTTCGACGGGGTCTGCGGGGACACCCGCTACGTGCGGATCACCACCCTGCCGCACCCGGGGATCAGTGCCCCGCTCGGCTGGGTGCTGTCCAGCCAGGCCGCCGCCGACCTGCGCTCGCAACTGCGCATCAACCTGCGGGCGATCCTGGCGGTGCGCCGGGCCCTGGACGGCACGGGCGGATGCTCCGGGTGAGCCGGCCGGCGGGTCACGGGCGGTTGATCGGCGTGCTCGCTACAGTGCAGACACAGATGAGCGAACAGATCCACAAGCGCAGCGCGCCGAGCCGTTCGGCCGAGCCGGTCAGCGACGACGCCGTCGTCGCCGCGGGCAGCGACAAGCTGAAGGCCGACATCGACGACCTGCTCGACGAGATCGACGACGTCCTCGAGACCAACGCCGAGGACTTCGTCAAGTCCTACGTCCAGAAGGGCGGCCAGTAGTCCGTGGCCATGCCCATGTTCTCCCCGGGTGACGACCCGGGCTCGAGCTTCCCGGACCTGTTGCGCCGCACGGGGGTCGCTGCGGCGTCGGCGAACTCCGGCTCCCACGATCTCGACGTCCCCCACGCCACCACCTGCGTCGCCCTCCGCTTCACCGACGGGGTGGTCATGGCCGGCGACCGCCGGGCCACCAGCGGCAACCTGATCAGCCATCGCGGCATGGAGAAGGTGGTCCAGGCCGACCGCTACAGCGGCGTCGCCATCGCCGGGGCCGCCGGGCCGGCCATGGAGATGATCAAGCTGTTCCAGCTGCAGCTCGAGCACTACGAGAAGGTCGAGGGCAAGGCGCTGAGCCTGGAGGGCAAGGCCAACCAGCTGTCGATGATGGTTCGCGGCAACCTGGCCGCCGCCATGCAGGGTATGGTGGTGGTGCCGATCTTCGCCGGGTTCGACCTGCGTCGCGGCACGGGTCGGTTGTGGACCTACGACGTCACCGGAGGCCGGTACGAGGAGCAGGAGTACGTGGCCACCGGCTCGGGCAGCCTGCACGCCTCGACGGTCATCAAGGTCGCCTACCGCCCGGGGTTCGATCGTGAGGCGGCCGTGCGCCTGGCCTGCCGCAGCCTGTGGGAGGCGGCCGACGCCGACTCGGCCACCGGCGGACCCGACGCGCTGCGCGGCATCTACCCGGTGGTGGCCACGATCACCTCCTCGGGGTGGCAGCGGCTCCCGGACAGCGAGCTGGCCACCGTGTTCGAGTCGATCGTCGACGAGGTGCGTGTCCGATGACGATGCCGTACTACGTCGCCCCCGAGCAGGTGATGAAGGACCGGGCCGACTACGCCCGCAAAGGCATCGCCCGCGGCCGGGCGATGGTGGCCGTGCGCTACGACGACGGCATCGCCCTGGTGGCCGAGAACACCAGCTCCACGCTGCGCAAGATCAGCGAGATCTACGACCGCATCGCCTTCGGTGGCGTGGGCCGCTACAACGAGTTCGACCAACTGCGGGTCGCCGGGGTGCGCGCCGCCGATCTGAAGGGCTACCAGTACAGCCGCGACGACGTCGACGCGCGCAGCCTGGCCAACCAGTACGCCCAGATCCTCGGTCAGGTGTTCACCCACGAGATGAAGCCGCTGGAGGTCGAGATCCTCGTGGCCGAGGTCGGCTACGAGGCCGACGGCGACCAGCTGTTCCACATCCTCTACGACGGCACGGTGATGGACGAACGGGCCTTCAGCGTGCTGGGCGGTGATGCCGAGGCGATCACGGCGCGCATCAAGGACCGCTTCGCGCCCGGCCTGACCCTGGCCCAGGCCGTCGGGTTGGCCCGTGCTGCCCTGGCCGGTGACCGCACGCTCGACGCCGCCGGGCTGGAGGTCGCCGTCCTCGAACGGTCCAACGGGCGGCGTTGCTTCCGCCGGTTGAGCGATGCCGAGGTGGGCGCACTGCTCGGCGCCTGACGCGTTAGGTTTCGCCCATGGAGCGGCGGATCTACGGACTCGAGAACGAGTACGGGGTGACCTGCACGCTGCGCGGCCAGCGCCGGCTGAGCCCCGACGAGGTCGCCCGCTACCTGTTCCGCCGGGTGGTCACCTGGGGCCGCAGCAGCAACGTGTTCCTGCAGAACGGTGCTCGGCTGTACCTCGACGTCGGCTCCCACCCCGAATACGCCACCCCGGAGTGCGACAGCCTGTACGACGTCGTCGTCCACGACAAGGCGGGGGAGCGGGTGCTGGAGAGCCTGCTCGAGTCGGCCGAGGCCCGGCTGCGCGACGAGGGCATCCGCGGCACGGTGTACCTGTTCAAGAACAACACGGACTCCGCCGGCAACAGCTACGGCTGCCACGAGAACTACCTGACACGCCGCGACGACGAGCTCGGCCAGTACGCCGACGTGCTGATCCCGTTCCTGGTCAGCCGGCAGATCTACACCGGCGCCGGCAAGGTGCTGCAGACCGCCCGCGGTCCGCTGTACAGCATCGCCCAGCGGGCCGAGCACATCTGGGAGGGGGTGTCCAGCGCCACCACCCGCAGCAGGCCGATCATCAACACCCGGGATGAGCCGCACTCCGACGCCGAGCGCTACCGCCGCCTGCACGTCATCGTCGGCGACTCGAACATGAGCGAGTACACCACCTTCGTCAAGGTCGGGGCCGCAGCGTGCATGTTGCGGATGCTCGAGGACCAGACCGTGGTGTTGCGCGACATGACCCTGGAGAACCCGATCCGGGCGATCCGCGACATCAGTCACGACATCACCTGCCGGCGCAAGGTCCGCCTGGCCAACGGTCGCGAGGTCAGCGCCCTCGACATCCAACGCGAGTACCTCGACCGGGCGTTGCGCTACGCCGACACCAAGGGCTTCCCCCCGCTGGAGCAACGGGCGCTGGAGATGTGGGAGCACTGCGTGTCGACGATCGAGAACGACCCGCTGAAGCTCGATCGCGAGGTCGACTGGGTGATCAAGTACCGCCTGATCGAGGCATTCCGCCAACGCCACGGCCTGACGCTGGGCGACGCCCGGGTCCAACTCCTCGATCTCCAGTACCACGACATCGCCCGCCAGCGCAGCCCGTTCTACAAGCTGCAGGACCGCGGGATGATCGAGCGGATGTGCACCGACGCCGACATCGACACCGCCATGGACACCCCACCGCAGGACACCCGTGCCCGGCTGCGCGGCGAGTTCATCCGCCGGGCCAAGGAGCGCAAGCGCGACTACACCGTCGACTGGGTGCACCTCAAGCTCAACGACCAGGCCCAGCGCACCGTGCTGTGCAAGGACCCGTTCAAGAGCCGCGACGAGCGGGTCGAGAAGCTGATCGCCTCGCTGTGACCCGGACCGCTCAGTGGGCCCGGGCGACACGGGTCGCCGCGGCGTCCTCGTCGCGGATGAACATCGCCGCCACGGCGGCCACGGCGGCGAAGACCACCGCCGCCAGGAACGCCAGGTGGAACCCGTGCAGCGCCCGGGCGACGTCGGTCGGCCTGCGGTTCAGTGGCATGTGCGCCACCAGGATGCTGGACAGCACGGCGATGCCGATCGAGATCCCCACCTGACGCTGGGTCGAGAACAGCGACGAAGCCCGACCGTTGTCCTGCGGGCGGATCGTGGCGTAGGTGGCGGCCTGCATGGGCACGAAGGCGAAGCCGATGCACAGGCCGCGCAGGTACATCATCGAGCGGATCAACCACAGGCTGGTGTGCAGGTCCAGACGGAGGAACAGGGCGATCGTCACGCCGCTGGCGGCGAGGCCGACGACCATCAACCGGCGGGGGCCGACCCGTTGGTAGAGCCGTCCGGCGATCGCCGACGAGGTGAGCACGCCCAGGGCCTGCGGGAAGGTGGTCAGGCCGCTCA
This sequence comes from Actinomycetes bacterium, assembly GCA_029782355.1. Taxonomy (GTDB): domain Bacteria; phylum Actinomycetota; class Acidimicrobiia; order Acidimicrobiales; family Ilumatobacteraceae; genus JAKOUY01. The sequence continues at coordinate 270,264 of JAKOUY010000011.1, read as the reverse complement.
TCTGTGGGGTGAAGCCGCGCAGCAACTGCAGGTACAGCGGCATCACGAAGGTGACGCCGAAGAACGCACCCATGGTGACGATCCCGACGATGTTGCACTGCCGGAACATCCGGTCGCCCAGGAGTCGCAGCTCCAGCATCGGGTGCCGACGGGACAGCTCGACCACGACCATCGCCGCGGCGCACAGCAGACCGAGGGCGCCGGTGGTCAGCACGGTCGTCGACGCCCAGCCCGCCGACGGGCCGTCGCTGAGGGCGAAGACGACCAGCGCGAGGGCCGCGCCGGAGAGGACGAATCCGGGCAGATCGAAGCCGCCGGCGGTCGGTTCACGATGCTCGCGCAGGTAGCGCAGGCCGAACAGGAAGCCGGCGACGCCGACCGGCAGGTTGATCAGGAAGATCCAGTGCCAGCTGGCATGGGTGACCAGCAAGCCGCCGAGCACCGGACCGAGGGCCGGCGCGGCCATCGTCGGGACCATGATGAACACCGCTGCCCGGGCCCGCTCGGCCGGCGGAAAGGCCCGGAACAGCATGGCGATCCCGACCGGGGTCAGCATCCCGCCGCCGACCCCTTGGATGATCCGGTAGGTGACGAGCTGGCCGATGCTGCCGGCCGTGGCACACAGCAACGAGCCGCTGGTGAACGCGGCCAGGGCGAACAGGAACACCCGCTTGGTGCCGAAGCGGTCGCCGAGCCAACCGGACGCCGGAACCCACACGGCCAGGCTGACCGTGTAGCCGAGCGCCACCCACTCGGCCTTCTGCGTGTTGAACTCCCGCCCGAAGTCCGGGATCGCCACGTTGACGATCGTGGCGTCGAGGATGTCGATGAACATCGCCGTCACATAGACCGTGGCGACGACGTACTTGTAGTGGATCCACCGCCCGGCGACGCGCACGTCGGGCTGCGGATCCCCGTGACCGGTGTGGTGCCGGGCGGCGCTGGGTCCGGTCGTGGTCGTCATCCCGGACGGGGACCGTACCGAGCGGCGGGTGCACGCGACGATCCGACCGCGCCCGATAGCCTCGGGCCGGTGACCCAGGCCCAGGACTCCGTGGTCGACGATCCGACTCACGGAACGACGGCGGCGGCCGAGACCGGTCCTGCTCCGGGGCCCACCACCCGGACACGCAAGCGCAACACGCTGCTGGAGTGGGCCGTCGTCCTGGTCATCGCCGCCCTCTCCGCCTTCCTGGTGCGGACCTTTGTGGTCGAGCAGTTCAAGGTCGTCGGTCAGTCGATGGAGAGCACGCTGCACAACGGTGACCGGGTGCTGGTCAATAAGCTGGGATACCGGTTCCACGATCCGCGGCGTGGCGACGTGGTCGTCCTCGAGCCGATCAAGGACGTCTCCAAGGCCGACCTGATCAAGCGGGTGATCGGGATCCCCGGCGACACCGTGTCGATGTCCGCCGACACCTGCCAGGTGCTGGTCAACGGTCGCGAGCTGATCGAGCCGTACCTCGATCCGATCGCCAAGACCCCGGGCGGCTGCGGTCCCGGCCTGGCCGAGGTCACCGTGCCGTCGGACCACGTGCTGGTGCTGGGCGACCACCGCAACGCTTCGCAGGACGGTCGCAGCTTCGGGGTGGTTTCGTTCGACAAGATCGTCGGGCGGGCCTTCGTGGTGATCTACCCGTCCAGCCACTGGCAGTGGCTGTGACGGCTCAGCCGGCCGGGCGCACCTCGGCGGCGTAGGCGTCCAGCATCCGGTCGACCCAGTCGGAGTAGACGCCGTCGAGCCCCATCCGGAACCCGGTGCGCAGCCGATCCGGGTCCTGGAGGTCCCAGCCGAAGCAGTACCGCTCGAAGCGATGGAAGAGCGTCACCATCCCGCCGGTCCACTCGCTGTGGTGCAGGTTGACGGCGTCGATCGCGTTGGCCTGCAGGGTCGCGGCGCGCCGCTCCGGGCCTTCCTTCATCGCCCGCAGGCTGGTCGACTCGACCAGCCGGGCGCCGGTGTCGCGCAGCTCGACCAGGTCCTCCCACCGCGGCGCGCACAGCCACAGGTCGGCCAGCGCGTCAGGCGCCACCTCGTTGACCACCTCGACGACCCGGCGTCCGATCCCGGCCTGTTTCAGGTCGAGGGACAGCACCAGACCGGGCCCGGACTGCTCGTACAGCTCGGCCAGGGTGGGGATGTGGCGGGGCAGGGCGGCACGGCGGACCTCGGCGATCGGCCGGCTGCGGCCGAAGCGGCCCCGGATCAGGCCATCGTGGTCGAGGACCGGGACCCCGTCGATGGTCACCCAGACATCGCTCTCCAGCCCGGTGGCCCCGAGGCGCAGAGCCAGGGCGAAGGAGTCCAAGGTGTTCTCCGGCAGGTGGGCGCGAGCGCCCCGATGACCGAAGGCGATCGGCGCGTCGAGGAGCGAGGGGAGCCGTTGCTGCACCCCGGGATGATGCCACGGGACCCCGGTACACTGCGGCCATGTTCAACCTCAGCGGCAGCGAGTTGATCTTCCTGCTGCTGATGGCCCTGATCATCCTCGGGCCGGAGAAGCTGCCCGAAGCGATGCGCAAGTTCGGCCAGACCTACTCCGAGGTTCGCAAGATGGCCACCGGGTTCCAGACCGAGCTGCGCAGCGCGATGGACGAGCCGATGCGCGAGATGCGCTCCACCGCTGACGCCCTGCGGACGGCGCTGGAGGGGACCGCCACCGAGGTCCAGGCCGCCGTGCAGCAGACCACCGATGCTGCCAAGCGAGCGGCCGACGGGGAAGCCCCGTCGGCCTCCGCCGCGCCGGCCGTCGAGCCGCCCAGCGATCCGGGGGCCGGCAGCGCATGAAGCTCCGCCGGGGCGCAGCGCGCCCCAAGTTGAAGACACCCGACGACCAGATGACGCTGGTCGAGCATCTCGGCGAGCTGCGCTCACGGATCATCCGGGCCCTGCTGGCGGTGGTCCTGGGGGTCGTCGTGGTCATGGTGTTCTACGACCCGGTGCTGCGCTTCCTGGCCCGCCCCTACCACGACCTGTGCGCGTCCAAGCCGGTGGGGTACTGCACGGCCAACTTCTACTCGCTCGGCCCGCTGGAGGGCCTGTCCACCCGCCTGGCCGTGTCCACCTACGGCGGGATCATCCTCGCCCTTCCCGTGATCATGTGGCAGGTCTGGCGGTTCATCGTCCCCGCCCTGCACGCCAAGGAGAAGCGCTATGCCGTGCCGTTCGTGGCCAGCAGCGTGCTGCTCTTCGCGCTCGGCGGGGTCGTTGCCTACTGGACCCTCGACAAGGCGCTGGAGTTCCTGATCGACTGGAGCGGCTCGGGCATCGTCAAGGCCAACTTCCAGGTCAGCAAGTACATCAGTCTGGTCGGCCTGATGATCGCCGCATTCGGCGTGTCCTTCGAGTTCCCCGTCCTGCTGGTGTTCCTCCAGCTGGTCGGCGTGCTGACACCACGAACGCTGCTGCGCGGCTGGCGCTACGCCATCATGATCATCTTCGTCATCGCCGCCGTGATCACGCCCAGTGGCGACCCGTACTCGATGATGGGTCTGGCCGTGCCGATGACGTTGTTCTACTTCGCGTCCATCGGCATCGGGGTGATGTTCCAGCGGCGCCGGGCGGCGGCCGAGGCCGCCGAGGCCGGCTAGGCCGATGACGCCCGGCCGGTCGGGGGCCGGCTACGACTTCACGCTCGACCAGTTCCAGCTCAGCGCGATCGACGCCTGGGATCGGGGCGAGTCGGTCCTGGTGGCCGCCCCGACCGGGAGCGGCAAGACGGTGGTGGCCGAGTACGCCATCGACGCCACCGTGGCGGCCGGCCGGCGAGCCTTCTACACCGCACCGATCAAGGCGCTCTCCAATCAGAAGTTCCAGGATCTCAGCCGGCGCCTCGGGGCCGAACGAGTCGGTCTGCTCACCGGCGACAACGCGATCAACGGGGACGCACCGGTGGTGGTCATGACCACCGAAGTGCTCCGCAACATGATCTACGCCGCCTCCCCCGGCCTGGCCGATCTCGGCGCAGTGATCCTCGACGAGGTCCACTTCCTGCAGGACGCCTACCGCGGTCCGGTGTGGGAGGAGGTGATCATCCACCTCCCGGCGGCGGTGCGGCTGGTGTGCCTGTCGGCCACGGTGTCCAACGCTGCCGAAGTCGTCGAGTGGATCGCCACCGTGCGCGGACCCACCCGCGCCGTGGTCGAGACGCGCCGCCCGGTCCGCCTGGAGAACCTCTACCTGATCGGCGACCGGACCCACGACCGTCTGCACCTGCTGCCGACCCTCGTCGACGGGCGGCCCAACGCCGAGGCGGCGCGGATCGACGGCGAGGCGGCCCGACGTGGTCCCCGCCGAGGCCCCGGCCGGCGCCGGCTGTACACGCCGAACCGCCTCGACGTGGTCGAACTGCTCGAGCGCCGCCGGCTGCTCCCGGCCATCTACTTCATCTTCAGTCGCAACCAGTGCGACGAGGCCGCGTCGGCGTGCCTCGGCGCCGGGATCCGCCTGAACGGTGCGGCCGAGCGGCAGCGGATCGACCAGATCGTCGCCCACCGATTGGCGGGATTGTCCGACGCGGACCTCGACGTGCTCGGGTACGCCACCTTCGTCGCCCAGCTGCACGCCGGGGTGGCCGCCCATCACGCCGGGATGGTGCCCCCGTTCAAGGAGGCCGTCGAGGCCTGCTTCGTCGAGGGGCTGATCAAGGTGGTCTTCGCCACCGAGACGCTGGCCGTCGGCATCAACATGCCGGCCCGCTCGGTGGTCATCGACAAGCTGACCAAGTTCACCGGCGACCACCACACCTTCCTCAGCCCCGGCGAGTACACCCAGCTCACCGGGCGTGCCGGGCGACGGGGGATGGACGAGCTCGGTCATGCGCTGGTGCCGTGGAGCCCGTTCGTCCCCTTCGAGCAGGTGGCTGCCCTGGCCGCCAGCCGGACGTTCCACCTGACCAGTGCCTTCCGTCCGACCTACAACATGGCGGCCAACCTGGTGCGGACCTACCGCAGCGAGCAGGCCCACCACCTGCTCAACCTGTCCTTCGCCCAGTACCAGGCCGACCGCAGCGTGGTGTCCACCGAGCGGCGCATCGCCGAGCGGGAGGCACAGCTCGCCGGGCTGCGGGCCGAGGCCCGCAGCCCGTACGGCGATCTCGACGACTACCGGCGGCTGCCGGCCCGCCCCGGGGCGGCGCCACGGTCGGCCATCACCCAGGCCTTGATCGCCCTGCGACCGGGCGACGTGATCTACGCCGAGAAGGCCCGCTACGTCGGCCGGGTCGCGGTGCTGTCCGTCGCCCACCGCAAGGGTGGTCTGCGACTGGCCGGGGTGACGACCCGGGGTGCGCCGATCCACCTCGAGGCCGACGACTTCGTCGAGCCACCGCGCTCCATCGGCGCCGTCGACCTGCCCGTGCCGTTCGTGCCCCGAGCACCGGAGTACCACCGCCAGGTGGGCGCCCTGCTCAAGCTGGCCAGCACGGTGCCGGCGGCGTCGGCCGGCGCCGACCCGGACGAGGTCGTCGTCCGCCATCCGGTCGAAGCAGACCCCCGGTTGGACGACCGGCTGCGTGCCGCGACCCAGGCCGATCGGGTCGAGCGCGAGCTCGGTCAGCTGCGCGCCCAGGTCGCCGAGCGGGCCCAGTCCGTCGCCCGCGACTTCGACCGTGTGCTCGGCGTGCTCCGCCAGTGGCAGTACGTCGAGGACTGGACGCTCACCGAAGCCGGGCAGATGCTGGCCCGGACCTTCCACGAATCCGACCTCCTGGTGGTCGAGACGCTTCGTCGCGGTCTGCTCGACGGGCTCGATCCGGCGTCGTTCGCCGCCCTGGTGAGCGTGTTCGTCTACGAGCACCGCAGCCCGGACGATCCGCCCCCGCCGTGGTTCCCCGGTGCGCCGGTGCGACGCCGGTGGACGGCGATCGCCGACCTCAGCGACGAGCTCGGGGCGCGGGAACGGGCGGCCGGCCTCGCCGTCCACCGCCCGCCCGACCCGACCTTCGTCGCCGTGGCCTACGCCTGGGCTGCGGGCGAGGGGTTCGCCGAGGTGGTCGGAGACGAGGAGCTGTCCGGTGGCGACTTCGTCCGCACGACCAAGCAGCTCATCGATCTCGTTCGCCAGCTAGCCCTCGTGGCCCCGTCGGCAGCCACTCGGCGGGTTGCCAACCAGGCCGCCGAGTCCCTGTTCCGCGGTGTCATCGAAGCCTCCGCGGCCGTGGAGGTCCCATGACCATCCGGCGCGGAGACCCATGGGGCGAGCCGGCACGGGTGCCGATCGAGGTGCGCATCGTCGACGGCGATCGCAGCGCCCATCACTGGGTGACGACGCATCGCCGGGCCGGCCTGCCCATCGCTCCGGTCGGCGTGCGCGCCGGCGACCTGGCCCGGACCTGCGGCGGCGGGGGAGCGGGGCGCTTCGACGGCCCGGTGCTGTACGCCCCCGTCGACGTGCTGCGCGTGACCGCCGATCCGGGCACACCGGCCGAACGGGTGACGTGGTCGGTGGCGCACGTCGTCGCCCGGCGCAGCTGGTGGCGCGGGGAGGTCGTGCTGGTCATGAACGCCCAGTTCCTCGGCGCCTACGACGTCGCCCCGCGTGCCCACCCGAACGATGGCCTGGCCGAGGCGCTGCGGGTCGACCCAGCGGCATCGTGGCGAACACGCCTGGCGGCCCGTCGCCGGGCGAGGACCGGCACGCACCTGCCGCATCCGCAGCTCACCGTGCAGCGTGCCCCGTCGATGCGGTGGCGGTTGGCCCGCCCCCTCGTGATCTGGGTCGACGGAGAGCGCTGGGGCACGGCCGGCGAGCTGCGGGTCGACGTCGAGCCCGACGCCCTCCACGTCTACGTGTGAGGCCCCCACCGTCAGCCGGTCGCTTGTAGGGTCACGGTCATGGACGCCTGGATCCTCGACGAGTCGCCCGGTACGTACCGATGGGGCTCGATCGACCTGCCCCCGCTCGGTCCCGAGGACGTCGCCGTCGAGGTCGTCGCCAGCGCGCTCAACCACATGGACCTCTGGGTCACCCGGGGCGCGCCCCGCCCACCGCTGCCGCACGTCCCCGGCTGCGACGTCGCCGGGGTGGTCCGGGCGGTCGGTTCGGCCGTCACCGATGTGGGCCTGGGCGACGAGGTGGTGATCAACCCGGGCGTCTCGCCCCAGGAGGAGATCGATCTGTGGGGCAACGACAGCCCGATGGGTCCTGGGTTCATCATCTACGGCGAGCACTGCTGGGGTGGCCACGCCCAGGTCGCCGTGGCTCCGGAGCGCAACGTCCGCCCCCGGCCGGCCGGGCGCAGCTGGGAGGAGTGCGCGGCCTACCCGTTGGCGTACCTCACCGCCTACCGGATGCTCCGCCGAGCGCGCCTCGGTGCCGGCGACACGGTGCTGGTGGTCGGCATCGGCTCGGGCGTGTCCTGCGCGGCTCTGGCCATCGCCCGGCACCTCGGCGCCGAGGTCGTGGCCACCAGCCGCAGCGCGGCCAAGCGGGATCAGGCCCGGCGGATGGGGGCCGTGGCAGCCGTCGACAGCACGGCGCCGAAGTGGGGCGTGCAGGCCGACATCGTCATCGAGAGCGTCGGACCGGCCACCTTCGACCAGTCGTTGCGCTCGCTCAAACCGGGCGGCCGGCTGGTGGTGTGCGGCGGCACCTCGGGATCGGTGGTCGAGGTCAACCTGCCGCGGCTGTTCTTCAAGCAGCACGAGATCATCGGCTCGACCATGGGGAGCTACACCGAGTTCGACGAGGTCACCCAACTGGTCGCCGACGGGCTGCCGGTGTTCGTCGACGAGGTCGTCGCCCTCGATCAGTACCCGGCCGCCCTGGACCGGCTGGAGCGTGGCGAGCAACTCGGCAAGATCGTCCTCGACCACGGGCGTGGGGCATGAACGTCGCCGAGCTCAAGGCCAGAGCCTGCGCCGCGGTCGACGACCTGGCCGAGCAACTGCTGGACGCCAGTCACGAGATCCATGCCCACCCCGAGCTGAACTTCGCCGAGCACCACGCCCACGACACGCTGTGCGCGGCGATCCGCCAGCACGGACTGGACGTCACCGCCCACGCCTTCGGCGTCGAGACCGCCTTCGACGCCCGGGCCGGGTCGACCGGCGTGACCGTGGCCGTGCTGTGCGAGTACGACGCACTGCCGGGGATCGGTCACGCCTGCGGACACAACGTCATCGCCACGGCCGGCCTCGGCGCCGGCCTGGCGCTGGCCTCGATCGCCGAGCAGGCCGGGGGCCGGCTGCGGCTGATGGGCACCCCGGCCGAGGAGGGTGGCGGAGGCAAGATCGTCCTGGCCCGCAACGGGGCGTTCGCCGGCATCGACGCGGCCATGATGGTCCATCCGGCCGACGCCGACCTGGTGCGGATGGACACCATCGCCCTGCAGCAGCTGAGCGCCCGGTTCCACGGTCGAGCGGCGCACGCCGCGGCCGCGCCGTGGGACGGACGCAACGCGCTGGACGCGGCCGTCCTCGGTTACGTGAACGTGGCCGCGCTGCGCCAGCACATCCGCCCGACGGAGCGGATCCACGGGGTGTTCGTGCGCGGCGGTGACAAGGCCAACATCGTCCCGGCGGAGACCGAGATGGAGTGGATCGTCCGGTCGCCGACCGTGCACGGACTGGGCGAGTTGAAGCAACGCGTCGTGACCTGCCTCGACAGCGCGGCCGCAGCGTGCGGATGCACGACCACCCACCAGTGGGATCCGGTGACCTATGCCGACATGCTGGACAACGGCCCGATGGTGGCCAGCTACGTGGCCAACGCCGCCGCCGTCGGGCGCTCGGTGCTCGATCCGGCCGGCGTCGGGCGGGCGGTGGTGGGGAGCACCGACATGGGCAACGTCAGCTACCTGGTTCCCAGCATCCATCCGATGATCCGGGTCGCCCCGGACGGTGTGGCCATCCACACCGTCGAGTTCGCCGAGCACGCCGCCAGCCCGGCCGGCGACCGGGCGGTCATCGACGGGGCCAAGATCATGGCGATGACCGCCATCGACCTGTGGTGCCAGCCGGGCCTGGCCGCCGAGGCGACCGCCGCCTGGCGGCAGGCCTCGGCAGCCCGACCGGCGGTCGACGTCCTCGCGTGACGGGGCGTGGTCGCCGGCGTTCCGGGATCCCCGAGCGGCGCGGGCCGGGCCCGTAGAGTGGTCTCCTGTGACGGTGTACGTCCCTGAGGAGTTCTCCCCGACCGAAGCGGACGTCCTGCGCAGGTATTTCACCAACCTCGACGGGCCGGTGTTCGCCCTCGTCAACCTGCCCGAGGTGGTCAAGGGGGCGCTGTTCGCCCGCTACAGCCGGAGCCCGAAGAGCCTGCGGCGGCTGTTCCTCGACGAGTTCGTCGGTGACCTGGACATCGCCGGCGACCAGTCGGTGGACGCCACCATCGGGCTGGAACGGGCCGAGGAGCTGTACGAGAAGGTCTTCTTCGAGTACGGCGACGACTCGGTGGCCCAGCTCGGCGGGGTCCATCTGGCCTGCGAGCAGGCGTCCAACCTGCTGACCAAGGTGCTCGAGTGGGGCCGGCTGATGAGCTACCTGGAGCAATCCACCCGCTACATCAGCTACGACGCCCGACTCGGTGGCCGGTATCGCTTCTACCGGGATCCGGCGATCCTCTCCAGCCGCTTCGGCACCCGCTACGTCGGCGACATGGACCGCATGTTCGACGCCTACAGCCTGATGGTCAACCGGGTGACCGACCACGTCCGGGCCACCGTGCCCCGCCAGGCGGGTGACAGCGACTTCGTCTACCGCCAGGCCACCCGGGCCAAGGCGCTCGACGCGGTGCGCGGCGTGCTGCCGGCGGCGTCGCTGTCCAACGTGGGCATCTACGGGTCCGGGCAGGCGTTCGAGGCACTGCTCATCCGGATGCGCTCGCACCCGCTGCCCGAGGCCCGCCACTACGCCGAGCTGATGCTCCACGAGCTCCGCAAGGTGATCCCCAGCTTCCTTCGGCGTGTCGATCTGCCCGAGCGCGGCGGGCGCTGGAGTGCCTACCTGGCCTCGACGCGGGACCGAACCGCCGAGCTGGTCGACTCGCTCCTCGGTGGCGTTCCGGTCGACGCCGCGCCGTCCGTGCAGCTCGTCGACTTCGATCCCGACGCCGAGGACAAGCTGCTGGCGGCGATCTGCTATTCCCACGTGGCGCTGCCGGAGTCGCAGATCCTCCAGCGGGTGCGCCAGTTGGGTCCGACCGAGCGGTTGGCGCTGCTGCGGGCCTACGTCGGCGAGCGCGACAATCGGCGCCACCGCCCGGGTCGGGCGTTCGAGCGCGTCGACTACCGCTTCGACGTGCTCAGCGACTACGGGGCGTTCCGTGATCTGCAACGCCACCGGATGTTGACCATCGAGTGGCAGGCGCTGACGCCGAACCACGGGTACGTGCGACCCGAGCTGGTCGACCAGGCCGGGGTCGCCGAGATCTTCGACGACGCCATGGCTCGCTCGGCGGCGCTGTACGACGCGCTCCACGACGAGTTCCCCCAGCAGGCCCCCTACGCCGTGTCGATGGCCTACCGGATGCGCTACAGCATGCAGTTCAACGCCCGCGAGGCGATGCACCTGTTGGAGCTGCGCTCCTCGCCCCAGGGCCACCCGGCGTACCGGGCGGTGGCGGTGGAGATGCACCGGCTGATCGGCGAGCAGGCCGGCCACCGGGCGATCGCCGCAGCCATGAGCCACATGACCACGACTGGCGTGGAGCTCGAACGGCTCGATGCCGAGCGCCGCGCCGAGGCCCGCCGCACCCCGCGGTGATTGTGACGGTTGTCACAACTCCCTCCGGCCGGGCCGCGGCCGGTGTCCCGTAGTATCCCCGCCCGATGGCCGAGGGTGACGACGAGGAACTGCAGGACGAGTACGAAGGCGACGAGGCCGAGGTCGAGCCCGAGGACCTCGACGAGGACCTCGACGAGGATGCCATCGACGAGGACGAGAGCTTCGGGATCGACGAGGACGGCGACGACGAGTCCTTCGACGAGGACGGCGGCGACGAGGACGACGACGCCGACGAGGAGTCGTCCGGACCGGTCCGTCGGTCGACGTCGAACGACGAGGACGACGAAGACGAAGACCTGATCACCCCCGACGACGTCGAGGCCGACTTGGACACGATCCTGAAGGATCGCTTGGTCACCGCCGACGAGGACGACGAGGACGACGACGAGGAGCCCGACGATCGGGCCGATCCCGCCGACCGGCTGCAGCCCAAGCGAGCCGACGAAGAGCTGTGCCCGAGCTGCTTCCTGTTGGTGCGCCGTGGCGCCCCGATGTGCCCCGTGGGCGACGACGACTGCCCGATGTTCCGACGGTGAGCCCGGAGGTTCGTCCGGCCGGCGCCGCCGACACCGACGACCTCGACGCGTTGCGCCGTGCAGCCCGGCTCGCCATCGCCGACCAGCGCGGCGGCCGGGCGTGGCTGGACGACCACGTCCCGGCGCCGTGGGACGCCCCGCACCAGACGGTGTTGGTGGGCACGCTGGACGGCGTCGTCCTCGGCTATGCGGTGGTGGCCGTCGGGGAGCGGGTCGCTCGTCTGACGGAGATCTTCGTCGACCCCGAGGCGCGCCAGCTGGGATGTGGGGAGGCGCTCCTGGACGCCGCGCTGGAGTCCGCCCGCCACGCCGGCTGCCGGCGATTCGACGGGATCGCCCTCCCCGGTGACCGGGCGACGAAGAACCTGTTCGAGCGGGCCGGGATCGTCGCCCGGGCGATCGTGGTCTCGACCGAGCTCTAGCGGCCCGACCAGCGCGGGGCGCGCTTCTCGATGAACGCGGTCAGGCCCTCCTTGGTGTCCTCGCTGGCCAGCACCTTGGCGAACTCCTCGTTGGTCAGCTGCTGCAGGGAGGCCTCCTCGCCGCCGGCCGCCAGCACCACCTTGCGGCTGGCCCACACCGCCAAGGGGGCGTTGGCGGCGATCGTCTCCGCCAGCCGCATGGCCTCGTCGAGCTGGTGACCGGGCTCGACGAGCCGGTTGACGAGACCGAGCTGGTAGGCCCGCTCGGCGGACATCTGCTCGCCGGTCAGGATCACCTCCATGGCGACGGCCCGCCCGACGATGCGCGGCAGCCGGTACAGGCCGCCCGCGCCGGCGATCAGGTTGCGCTTCACCTCAGCCAGGCCGAAGGAGGTGCGGGTCGAGGCGACGATCATGTCGGCCGCCAGGGAGATCTCGCACCCGCCGGCGGTCACCAGGCCGTCGATCGCCATGATCACCGGCTTGGTGCGATCACGGCTGGTGAAGCCCCCGAAGCCGCCCCGCTTGGTGGCCAGCGAACCGGCCTGGCCGGCGTTGATCGCCTTCAGGTCGGCGCCGGCGCAGAACACAGGGTTGGTCTGGCCGCTGGTGTTGGCGGTGAGGATGCCCACCCAGACGTCCGGGTCGTCCTCCATCCGATCGATCGCCGCCTCCAGACCCTGGGCGACGTCGCCGTTGACGGCGTTGCGGGCCTCGGGACGGTTGAGGGTGATGACGGCGACGCGGCCACGCGTCTCGTACAGGACGATCTCGGTCATGGCCGCAGGCTAGCTCCGGCCCCCTGCGCCGGCCGGGTGCGACGGCGGTCCGGACGGGCCGCTCACGGTGCTGCCGCGAACCTCGTCGGGTCGGCACGGGTCAGTCCGTCGAGGATCGACGGGATCGCCGCAGCCATCCACTCCACCATCCGCGCCGAGGACACGGTCTGCAGGACCGTGAACGTGGCGTTGAACCCGTCCGTGACCCAGCCGACGCGGCAGTCCGGCTGGCGATCGGCCGCCGTCCGGCACAGGGCGACGATCTCGCCGCCGCGGTCGGGTACTCGCTGCACGTCGCTGTTGGTCACGCCCGGCTGCGGGGTGACCATGAAGTCGATCAACTCCGCCGCCGAGCCGCTGTTCTCGACCGTCAGGTTGAGCGTCTCCAGCTGGCACGACACGATCGGTGCATCGGTGGGTGTCCCGGCGTTGGCGAGCACGGTCGGGGTCTGCGTCCCCGGATCGGCGATCAGTCCCGGCGGCGCCAGCGGCAGATACGTGCGCGGATCGAGCTCGATCGGGCAGGTGGCCCGCTGCTGGTCGAACGGGGCGGCGGCGGCGGAGAGCTCCTTGACCGCGGCGACGGCGGGGGCGGGATCGAGCGTGGCGGCTGGGGCGCTGGCTCCGATGGTGGTCTCGGCCGGTGCTGCCGCCACGCTCACCGGCGGCGCGGTCGGCGGGCTCGTCGGTGTCGGGGGATCTGTCGCCGGTGTCGTGAGCGGGGCGATGGACGGTGCGGTCGCCGGCGTGGTGGCGGACGGCGTGGTGGGCGACGGTGCCGTCAGGCGTGGCTCGGTGGACGCCGTGGTGACCGCCACGACGGGCGCGGTGGGCGGCGGTGTGGTGGCCTGGACGGTCGGCGAGATCGACGGTGCCGTGGTGGTCGACCCGTCGTCCCTGGTGAGCACGGCCACGGCCGCCGCACCGAGGGCGACGAGCGCCCCGACGGCGCCGATCAGCCATCGCCGCCGGGTTCCGATCGGCTCCGGCGTGGTCGACGGAGCCCGGCTGGGCTGGGTGGTGTGCAGGGCGGTTGCCGCCGGTGTCTCGGCCGCAGGCGCGACGGCCCCGGGCGGGTCGATCGGCTGGCCGGCGTCCCGCCCGGCGTAGGCCGCGGCACCCAGCGCAATGGCCAGCTTGGGGTGGGCATCGAGGGCCACGGGGCGGCCGGTCGCCTGCTGCACCGCCTCGGCGACGCCCGGCAGGCGGCTGCTCCCACCGACCAGCAGCACCCGGCTGACCTGATCCCAGGACAGGCCGGCGCTGGACACCGCTCGCTCCAGCGAGTCCGTCGTCTCCCGCAGCCGGGGCTGGAGCAGCGTGGTCAGATCGGCGCGGCGCAGCGCGGTGGTGAACGGCGGGTGGCCGGGGATGATCGCCTCGACCGTCGCTTCGCGCTCGCCGGACAGGGCCTCCTTGGCGATCCGGCACTCCTCGCGCAGCCGGGCTGCAGCACCGATCGCCGCCGCGTCGCTCGGATCGAGGTCGGTCAGCGGCCCGCCCATCCGATCGTCGACCAGGTGGAGCAGGGCAGCATCCACGTCCACCCCGCCGAGGCGCTCGACGCCGTCGGGCTCCCCGAGGATCTCGAACCCGGTCGGGGTCCGGCGGAGCACGGCGGCATCGAACGTGCCACCACCGAAGTCGTAGACGGCGATCACCGCACCGGGCTCGACCCGCTGGCGTGCCGAGTACGAGATCGCCGCCGCCGTCGGCTCCGCCAGCAACTCGACCAGGGCTGAGGGCAGACCGGCCAACCGGGAGACCTCGGCCAGGGCGGCGACCTTGTACGGCCCGTAGCTCGCCGGGTGGGTGAGCACGACCCGCTCGGGTGGCTGGCCTTCGCGCTCGGCGATCGTGGCCACGACCCATCGGAGCACCGCGGCCATCAGCGATTCGACGCTGAACGGCGTGGTCCCGAGCACGAGCGGCGTGGGATCGCCGAGGCGGCGCTTGAAGTCCCGGGCGACCCGCGTCGGCTCGCGCGTCGCGTTGCGCACCGCCTGCTCACCAACGGCGAGGTCGCCGTCCTCGCGCAGCCAGACCACGGTGGGAATCGTCGTCGACGCCATGCCCAGCGTCACCGGTTCGGTGCGGCCGTCGCGCCACAGGGCGGCAGCCGTCCACGTCGTCCCCAGATCGATGCCCACCCGGTAGCCCACGACCCACCCCCTGCCGGGCAGCGTAGACCGGATCGGGCTGATCGGCGCTCGGCGTGCTCAGGCTCCCGGTGGACGGCCCTCGGTGCCGTCGCGCCGCGTCCCGGCGGGCTTCTTCTGTGGCGGGCGAGTCGGGCGCAGCGGCTTGGGCGACTGGCCGCCGGTGGGAACCTCGACCTCGTACAGGCCGGCGACCTGGGGGAGGAGCGCGGCCAGGCGGCGAACGGTCGCCAACAGCTCGTCGTTCACCGTGGCGGCCTTGGCCGGCGGTTGGACCTGGGCGCGGATCGGGGAGAACGCCGCGGCCTCGAGCAGCGCAACCCACCGCTCCGGCAGCGCGTCGGCGGTGAGGTTGGCGTTGGTCGCCTCGGCGAGCTTGGCACCGAGCTCCACCGGGAACCGGACACCGGCCTTGGGTGGCTGCGAGGAGAGCTTCAGGGCGCGCACCACCCGCCCGACCCCGACTGCCGCGTCGATGTCCTCCAGCCACAGCGACTGCTCGCGATCCTGCTTGTCGGACAGGGCCTGCTTCAGCTCGGCCGCCAGCCCACGGGTCGACTCGTCACGCGCCACCATCGGGTCGTCGGCGCCGGCGACCACGCTGCGCAGGTCACGCAGGTCGAGCTCGTCGAGATCGCGCTTGGCGGCGTCGGCGCGGTCGAGCCACTCGGCGACGCGCAGCCGGGGGAGCAGCTGCTCGGCCATGGCGATCAGCCCGGCGGCGGGAACCTCGTCCTGGCCGTTGGCCTTCAGCTGGGCGTTCTGCTCGCTGATCGCCTGGCGCACGGCCGGGATGCCGCCCTGCAGGGCCCGCTCGGCGACCGGCCGCTCGGCCTCGGGCAGCTCGGCCAGCACGGCGCTGCGATGCGCCCGGCCGGGCTTCAGCCGCTTGGCCTTTGGCCGCGACGGCAGCTCGGGCGGGGGCGTGAAGGCCGGGCGCGATCGCCGCTCCGGGCGAGCCCGACGATCGCCGCCGGCGTCCGGCCCATCGGGCCGCCCGCTGCGGTCGTGGTCGCGGCGCGGCCGCTCGCCGCGCTCGCCGGCCGGCCGCTCGCGGTCGCGGTCGTGGTCGCGGCGCGGCCGCTCGCCACCCGGACGGTCACCGCGCGGCCGATCGGGCCGGTCCCGCCGTGGCCGGTCGCCGCGGTCACCCCGTTCGCCGCGCTCGCGACGAACCAGTTGGGAGGTGACCGCTTCGAACGGGCGGTCCGACCCGAGCATCTCCAGGACGTTGCCGCGATCGGACGATCCCTTGACGGCGTTGACGCCGAGCACCGTGATGCCCTCCAGCTCGGTCTCGGTGTCGGCGCGGTACACGTTGCCCACGGCGGCGCCGGCCGGCAGCAGCGAGCCGTCGAGCACTCCCTTGGGCTTCTGGGCGCCGGCGGCGCGCCAGGTCCACGTGCCGTCCGGGCGCGCGCTCGTCAACTCGATGTCGATCCTGCGGGACATAGCCCACCACCGTACCGGGTGAACGTCGGCTCACTCCACCCGCTGGGGCGCCGCTACGGTGACCGGGTGCCCGTCTACGCATTCGGCGACCACGTCCCCGACATCCATCCCGAGGCCTATGTCCATCCCGACGCCGTGGTCATCGGGGACGTGCGAATCGGTGCGCTGGCCTCGATCTGGCCGTGCGCCGTCCTGCGTGGCGACTGCGGCTCGATCACGGTGGGGGCGCGGACCAGCATCCAGGACGGTTCGGTGATCCACACCACCGATCACGATCCCACCGTGATCGGCGACGAGTGCGTCGTCGGCCATCAGGTCCACCTCGAGGGGTGCATCCTGGAGAACGGCTCGATGGTGGGCAATGCCGCCGTCGTCCTGCATCGCGCCGTGGTCCGCAGTGGTGCCATCGTCGGCGCCAATGCCGTGGTGCTGAACGACACCGAGGTCCCGTCCGGCGCCATCGCCGCCGGAGTGCCGGCCACGATCAAGCTCGACCGGGTCAAGCCAGGATTCATCGAGGACTCGGTCATCGCCTATGTCGAGCGAGCCCGCAGCTACCGGGAGCAGCTGCGCCCGCTCCCGGGCGCGTGAGCCGCGCCGTCGTCGTCACCGTCGCCGCCGGGCAGGCCGAGCTGGCCGCCGACGTGTTGTGGTCCCTCGGTGTCCTGGCCATCGAGGAGCGGTGCGTTGCGGACGACGCGGTCGAGCTGTGGTCCAGCGTCGGCGACGAGCCGGCGGCCATCGCCGCGGCACGTGCCCGGCTCGATCCGGCCTGGGGTTGGCGGGTCGAGGAGGTGGATGACTCGGTCGCCGAACGGTGGCGGGACTTCGCCACTCCCACCATCGTGGACGACGACCTGGCCATCGTCCCGGCTTGGTGGGAGGGACCGCTGCCGCCCGGGCGGATCGTGCGCATCGACCCCGGGACCAGCTTCGGGATGGGCGACCACCCGACCACCCGGCTGACGTTGTCGGCGATGCGCCGGGTGCTGACGCCCGGTGCGACGGTCCTCGACGTCGGCTGCGGCAGTGGGGTGCTGGGCATCGTCGCCTGCCTCGAGGGGGCGGCGACGGCACTTGGGATCGACATCGCCGACCCGGCGATCACCGCCGCGACGGCCAATGCCGTCGCCAACGGGGTGGGCGACCGCTGCCGCGCCCGGCGGACCCCGCTGGCCGAGATCGGTCGGCGGTTCGACGTGGTCGTCGCCAACATCCTCGCCCCGACGCTGATCGACCTCGCCGCCGACCTGCGCCGAGTGACCAGCGGCCACCTGGTGATCAGTGGGGTGCTGGCCGGACGGTTCGACCACGTCGTCGCCGCCCTGGCTCCCATGTCGGTGGTCGCCGTCGACGAGCAGCTCGGCTGGGCCGCCGTGACCCTCAGCCCGAGTGCAGGTTGAGCAGCGGCCGCCGATCGAGGCGTTCCAGCGCCGGCAGGTACGTGCGCACCGCATCGGTGCGGAACACCCGGCACAGATCGGGACGGAAGAACCGGGCGCCGTCGCGCACCACGTAGTTGAGGATGAAGAAGCGGTAGACCTCGGGGAGGAAGGCCAACTCGGCCTCCGACAGGGGGAACACCTCGTGGTAGGCGCGCAGAAACCTGAGGAACGTCGGCTCCACCAACGTGTGCGGGCCGTAGGTGAACTGGGTGCGGTCGCCGGTGCGGCTGGACACCCGCGACAGGAAGTAGAAGTCGAGCAGCCGCGGCTCGATGCGGAACCAGTCGTAGTCCCACCGGCTGAACAGGCGGAAGGTGCCGTCCGGGCGGTCGACGACGGAGAAGTTGCCGAGGTTCCAGTCGATCAGCACCGGGATCCGCTGCCACTCGTCGTAGCCGACGTCGACGAGTCGTTCGAGGAAGGTGTGGGTGTGCCGCCAGAGCAGGTCGATGCCGGGGCGATCGACGCCGAAGTGCTCGGCGGCGTCGTCCTGCTCGAGCGCGTCGAGCAGTCGGATCGCGTCGATCTTGATCGTCTTCGAGCTGGGCGGGACGTGGGCGGCGAGGTCGGTGCAGGCCTGATGGAACGCAGCCATCTCCCGGCCGAGGTTGGCGATCTGGGTGGTGCTGAGGACCCGCGGCAGCGACTCGCCACGTGGCACGTCGTCGTAGAACACCGCCCACATCCGCTCGTCGTACCAGGCGAACAGGCGGCCGTCGCGCTTCCACACCTCGGCCAGCATCCCGCCGAAGCGGGTGCCGTGCAGCAGGGAGGCGCAACGGTTGAGCCGTTCGTGGTCCTCGACGAACAGGAAGTAGGAGCCGTACGAGGAGACCTTGCCCACCACGGTCGTGCCGTCGTCGAGGTGCATGCGGTAGACCCGGTTGGTCGAGACGTTGGCGGAGACCTCGGTCACTGCGCTGACCCGCCGCCCGTCGCCGTACGCCTCCCAGGCCGCGCCCAGGGCGGCGCGGTGTCGACCCGACGGAGCCATCGAGCCGCAGCGTAGGGCTAGCCGGCTTGCTGGGCGCGCACCCCGATCGGCGCGATCAGCCGGTACCCGGCGGCGTGGCGCTGATCCTCGCTCTCGCCGCCCCAGAAGCCGTACTCGTGGTGGTCGCGAGCGAAGCTGCGGCAGGTCGACTGCACGGCGCAGTCGTTGCACACCGCCTCGGCCGCGGCCTCCCGCCGGTCTCTCGCCTGCGGGCGCTCGGCCGGTGGCGGGAAGAACAGGTTGGTCAGTCCCTTGCAGGCCGCCGCGGCCATCCATCGATCATCGGTGGCTTGCCGTTGGAACAGGATCTCGACCGCGGCCATGACTTCCCCTTCGTCGCGCAGCGAATTGAACTGGCAGTCAGTTGCAACTCGCAAGCACCTGACGAGGCGTCAGATTAGCACAGCAGGTGGGCGACCCCGTTCACCATGCGCTGGACGTCGTCGGTGCTCGTGTCCCACGACGTCATCCAGCGGACCTGGCCCACCGTCAGGTCCCAGTCCCAGAAGAAGCACCAGTCCTGCAATGGTTCGATCGCCCACGGGGGGAGGCGGGGAAACACGCTGTTCACAGCCGGCGGGTGATCCAGCGCAACGCCAGGCAGGTGGCGGACCCCCTCGTACAGCTCGCCGGCCATCCGATTGGCGTGGGCTGCGCTGTCCAGCCATCGATCGTCGTCCAGCAGTGCCAGGAACTGGGCGGCGACGAAGCGCATCTTCGATGGGAGCTGGTTGACCATCTTGCGGACGGTCCTGGCCCGCCGATCGAGCTGGCGATTGAGGAACACCACCGCCTCCCCACCGAGCAGACCGTTCTTCGTCCCCCCGAAGCTGACCACGTCGACGCCGGCCTCGACCGTCATCGCCCGCAGCGCCGAGCGTCCGCCCAGCGCGGCGCAGGCGTTGGCCAGCCGGGCACCGTCGAGATGCACCAGCATCCCGGCGCGGTGGGCCGCCTCGCACAGCGCGGCGATCTCGTCGACGGTGTAGAGCGTGCCGAGCTCGGTCGACTGGGTGAGCGAGACGACCGCGGCCCGCGGGTGATGTTCGACGCCGTGGGTCGGATGCAGGCCGGCCAACTGCTCGGGCACCAGCTTGGCGTCCGCCGAGGGCAGCGGCTGCAGCTTGGCACCGAGGATCCGTTCCGGCGCGCCGGCCTCGTCGACGGCGATGTGCGACCACTGGGTGCACACCACGCTCTCCGCCGGGCCCAGGGCGCAGGCCAAGGCCATGACGTTGGCCCCCGTGCCGTTCCAGACCAGATAGGTGCCGACCGGACGGCCGAACAGGTCGTCGAAGCGTGCCGCGCACTCGGCGGTCCAGGCATCATCGCCGTAGGCCAGGGCGTGGCCGTCGTTGGCTCGGGCCACGGCGTCGAGCACCGCCGGGTGCGCCCCGGCCGCGTTGTCGCTGGCGAAGGACCGTGACGGGGGAGCGGGGAGGGAGGCGACGCGGGCCGCGAGGTCGATCGGTGGGGTCACCCGATCAGTCTGTCGGGTTCCCGCCCGAACTGGGTGGTGATCACTCGGCCACGGCGATCACCGGCACTCGGCGCCAGGTCTGACACGACGAAGGTCCGCTGCAGCCAGCGGTCGGTGCCGTCGAATCGTGGTTGGTACGGCGAGCGGCCGTGGATCGCGGCATGGTTGTCGACCACCAGCAGGTCGCCCTGACGCAGGGCCACTGCGGTGTGGCAGCGCTCGACGGCGTCGGACAGGGCCAGCAGGGCCTCGTCGGCGTCCGGATCGACGCCGACCATCAGGTCGGCGTCGAAGATCATCCGCTCGTCGGTGAGCACGGCCATGGGTGCGCCGAGCTCGTTGGTCCGCCCGTGCAGGTACGACTCGTCGACGGCCGTCCGGAAGCGCGGCTGGCGCAGGATCTCGACCACCTCCGGCGCCAGGACCCGACGGAGCTCGTGGCTGCTGGCCAGGGTGGTCAGCGCCGACTCGTCGCCGCGTAGGCACAGCAGCAGCAGGAACCTCGGGCGGTGCGGGTGGAAGGCGGCCTCGGTGTGGAACATCAGCTCGACCTTGGACGACGTCGACACCTGCCGGCTGGACGCAGTGCGCGTCGGGACGATGTTCTGGATCAGGTCGCCGCCGTGCTCGGGGGCGTAGCCGACCGGCTCACCGAGGGCCGTCGCCACCGTCATCAGGGCGAACTCGCTGGCGTGGTCCTTGGTGGTCGGCTCGGTGGGGGAGGTCGGGGTGGGCGGGAGGGTCCCGACGGGGACACCGCGCAGGATCACCGCGCCGGCGGCGGCGTGATCGAGGTCGGCCAGGGCGCGGCGGACGAGTTCGGGGAGGGGAGTGGCGCGGGCCTGATCGAGCCCGGCCTCGTCGAGGATCCAGTCGGCTGGAGCGGCGGGCCAGCCCTCGGCCGGCACCACCGGCGGGGTGGCGTGATGATGGCCGACAGAGCCGGCGGGAGCGGGGTGGACGAGGTGCAGGTCGGTCATCGGGATCTCCTCGGTCGGCGAGGCGGTCGGCTGAAACGCTTGTTCCAGAAGTCTATCGCATTCGGAATGTTCGATTCAACGACCGGCGGCTACGCTCCCACCGTGGAGGTCAGCCAGCGGATCGCCAAGGCTGGGCAGTCGCTGACCCCGGCCGAACGCCGAGTGGCCGAGGTCGTCTTGGAGCGCCCCCAGCTCGTCGCCTTCGGCACGGTGGCCGAATTGGCCGAGCAGGCCGACGTCGGGGCCGCCACCGTGGTCCGCCTGGCCAGCAAGCTCGGCTACGACGGGTTCAGCACCCTGCAGGGGGCCGTCCAGCACGGGCTGGCGCGCCAACTCCGTCCGGCGCACGAGCGCATTCGAGAGCGCGGCAACATCGACCAGATCGAGCATCACCTTCAACTGGAGGTTGAGAATGTGCGGGCGTCGCTGGGGGAGCTCGACCCGGTGATCGCCCGGCAGGCTGCCGAGCGACTGGCCAACCCGGAGGCGGCCGTGTGGGTGGTGTCCGGCGATGCGTCCGCCGGGGTCGCCGGGCAGTTCGTCGACGACCTGGCCACGCTGCGCGACCGAGTGACGATGCTCGACGGCAACCCGGTGCGTGCCGCCCGCCTGGGGGCGCTGGTCCGTGCCGCCGACGTCGTCGTCGTGGTCGATCTCCGGCGCTACGACCGATGGGTGATCGAGGTGATCGAGGCCACCCGCGCCGCCGGGGCCTGGCACCTGGCGCTGACCGACCGGCTGCTCTCGCCCCTGGCAGCGGTCGCCGACGCCACCGTCGTCGTGTCGGCCGGCGGGGGTGGCCCGTTCGACAGCCACGTCGGGACCTTGGCGTTGTTCAACCTGCTGGTCGCCATGGTGGCCGACCGGTTGCGCGAGCCGGCGTCGTCGCGCCTCGACCGGGCCGAGGCCGCATGGCGGGCCCGCTCAGCGCTGGTCGACGGCTGAGCGAGCCCGGTCCAGCAGCGCGGCCAGCGACTCGGCGTCGAGCCCCTCGATCCGCACGGTCTTGCGCCGGGCGTGGTGCCCACGGTGGATCGAGACGGCCGATGGCCGCACGGCCAGCCAGTGGGCGAGGGCGGCGACCAGGGCCTCGTTGGCTCGCCCGTCGACTGCCGGCGCGGCGAGGCGCACGGCCAGCACGCCGTCGTGCAGGCCGGCCAACTCGGTGCGGCGTGCGCCCGGACGGACGTGAACCTGGACATCCACGGCGGGCAGGGTAGCGCATGGCACAATTTCGTCATGACGGAATCAACCGATGACCTGGTGGTGCCGGAGGAGCGACGGTGCGCGTGGTGCCGGCACGTGCTCGAGCCCCGACGCGGCCCAGGGCGACCGAGACGCTATTGCTCGGCACGGTGCCGGCAATGGGACTGGGTGGCCCGCCAGCGAGCCCGGGAGCTGGCGATCAGCGACCAGCAGCTGGTGGTGACGCGCGAGCAGCTCGCTGCGCTGCACGACGACCTGTACGTGCTGTCGTGTGCAGTGGCCGACACCCAGCGGGATCTCGCCGACGGGATGGCCGCCGAGGAGGCGATGGAGGCGTTGCGCTGGCTGCTCGACGCAGCCGTCCCGCTGACCGAGCGACGGATCGAGCCGGCGAGCTGACCGGCGCCGGCGCAGTCCGGGCCTCGTCGACGCGCCGCATGAGCCATTTGAGCCCTCGCCCAGAGCGCCTATAATCATCGTTATGTCAATCCGATCGGGCCATCGACACCGGCGAGTTCCGATGTCCTCGACCTAATCACGGGTGGCTGCGTCCGCCGGACCTGGCTGCGACGTGCCGCCGCCGTGGCGGATCGCCGTGGGCGCCCCCCGGGATGGCCGGTCGGTGGCGATCCCCTGGTCGTCCACCGGATTTCCGCCGGACTCGCCCGGCGCGACGGATCTGCCACGGGACGGCGCTCCTCGCACCGAAGTCGTCCAGAGGTCTCGGGACGGCTCGAAACTATGGATGGCGCTGCGGCGAGGGTCTCGAAACTATGCCCGACTGACCTGCGGGGGATTTCCCCCGCTTGTGCGCTTGTGCGGTCGAATTACAAAATTGTAAGTCTTCCCCTGCTCCGGATGCGTTCCTAGCGTCTGACCTTGAAGTTGATGTTCACCTGGCGAAAGGACCATCACTCTCATGTTGACGTATCGACGTGTTCGACGGCTGGCAACCGGCCTGCTGCTCGGCGCCGGGCTGTCCGTGGGGATGATCGGCGTCGGCTCGGCGGCGGCCGCGGCCCCCGTGCCGGTCGCCAAGGCGCCGGCCAAGACCTACACCGTCCAGTACGGCGACTCCCTCGGCAAGGTGGCGCGCAACGCCCGGACCTCGCTCAGCGCCCTGCTGCAGGCCAACCGGATGACCGCGTCGTCCACGATCTGGCCCGGACGGACCCTGCGCCTGCCGGACGCCGCGGTGATCCCGGTGGTTCGCTACGAGATCCAACGCAACGACTCGCTGGTCAAGATCGCCGGGGCGACGCGGGTCCGCGTCGGTGACCTGATGGCCCTGAACCGGCTCAAGCCGACCAGTCTGCTGGTGGTCGGCCGGCTCCTGCTCGTGCCGCCCGGGGGCGTCGTGCCGCCCGGTCAGCGCAGCGTGACCGTCGTGCCCGGTGCCGTCGTCGCCCCGCCCGTGCCCGCCAAGCCGCCGGTGGTGCCGAGCCCGCCGAGCAAGCCGGGAGGCAAGCCGCCCACCAAGCCGGGAGGCAAGCCGCCCGCCAAGGGTCCCGCTGCCCAGCCTCCCGTGCCCTACGTCGTGCAGCCGGGCGACTCGTTCGTCCGCATCGCCCAGACGACCGGCGTCAGCAAGCCGGTCATCCTGGCGATGAACCACCTCACCCTGGCCAGCACCCTGCGGCCCGGGCAGACCCTGCTCCTGCCGCCGGGCACGCAGATCCCTGGTCCGGCGGCCCCGCCGACCCCGCCGACCGACCCGCCGACGCCCCCGGCCGATCCACGGACGGTGAAGGTCCAGAAGGTGCTCGACTACGTCCGGGCCCAGCTGGGCAAGCCGTACCGGTTCGACGCCGCCGGACCGGATGCCTTCGACTGCTCAGGGCTGGTCATGATGGCCTATCAGCAGGTCGGCGTGACCCTCCCGCACTACAGCGTGCGGCAGGCGACGATGGGCACCGAGGTCGACTGGCAGCAGAACGGCATCCAGCCCGGCGACCTGATCTTCTCCAAGTCGTCGCACGAGACCCGCCCGATCGGCCACGTCGAGATCGCCGTCGACCCGACCAGTTCGATCCACGCCCCGCGCACCGGCGACGTCGTCAAGTACCGCAAGATCCCGGTCGACAAGATCGTCGTCGTCCGCCGGTTCCTCTAACCCGACGCTCGCGCGGGCGGCACCGCCCGCCAGAATCCCTTTTTCGTCATGACGAAATGGGGAGCCACGCTGCCCGGACTGCGGCCGCCTAGTCTGCCCGGCGTGCTTCGCCTCGACGACCTCGCCCCGCAGCCGACGTTCGTCTCCCGGCACGTCGCCACCTCGGCCGCTGATCAGCAGGTGATGCTGGCGGCGATCGGCGTCGACTCGCTCGAGACGCTCGTGGCCCAGACCGTGCCGGCCTCGATCCGCAGCCGCACTCCCCTGGCGCTGCCCGGGCCCCGCCACCCCGACGAGGTCCTGGCCACGCTGCGGCGGATGCTGAGCGCCACCGCCGGCCGCCGCTCGCTGATCGGCCAGGGGTACTACGGGACCCAGGTGCCGCCGGTGATCCAGCGCAACGTGCTGGAGCATCCCGGCTGGTACACCGCGTACACCCCGTACCAGCCGGAGATCAGCCAGGGCCGGCTGGAGACCCTGCTGAACTTCCAGACGCTGGTGGCCGAGCTCACCGGGCTCGAGTTGGCCAACGCCTCGCTGCTCGACGAGGCCACGGCGGCGGCCGAGGCGATGACCATGGCGCGCCGGCTGTCGAAGTCCCAGCACAACCGCTTCCTGATCG
This sequence comes from Actinomycetes bacterium, assembly GCA_029782355.1. Classification (GTDB taxonomy): domain Bacteria; phylum Actinomycetota; class Acidimicrobiia; order Acidimicrobiales; family Ilumatobacteraceae; genus JAKOUY01. The sequence continues at coordinate 245,351 of JAKOUY010000011.1, read as the reverse complement.
ACGCCGACACCCACCCGCAGACCATCGCCGTGGTCACCACCCGGGCCGAGCCGCTCGGGATCGAGGTGGTCGTCGGCGACGTCGCCGCGGAGTTGGGCGACGGGGCGTTCGGCGCCCTGCTCAGCCTGCCCACCTCGACGGGAGCCGTTCCGGATTGGTCCGCGGTGATCGAGGCGATCCACGGTGCCGGCGCCCTGGCGGTGGTGGCCACGGATCTGCTGGCCTGCGTGCTGACCACTCCCCCCGGCTCGATGGGCGCCGACATCGCCGTCGGCTCGGCACAACGGTTCGGTGTCCCGATGGGGTTCGGCGGCCCGCACGCCGGCTTCATGGCTACCAGCAGCGCCGTTGCCCGGTCGCTGCCCGGCCGGTTGGTCGGGGTCAGCACGGACACGGCCGGCCGGCCGGCGCTGCGCCTCGCCCTGCAGACTCGCGAGCAGCACATCCGCCGGGAGAAGGCCACCTCGAACATCTGCACCGCCCAGGTGCTGCTGGCCAACCTGGCCGGCCTGTACGCCTCGTGGCACGGTCCGGATGGCCTCCGGGTCATCGCCGAGCGAGTCCACGGTCTGGCCGGGTGGACGGCCGCAGCGCTGTCCGGGGCCGGGTTGGCCGTGCGCCACGACACCTGGTTCGACACCATCACCGTCGACGGCGTGGACGCTGGCACGGTGTTGGCCGAGGCACGGCGGCTCGGCTACAACCTGCGTCACGTCGCCGACGACGCCGTCGGGATGTCGTTCGACGAGCTGAGTGGCCCGGCCGACGTCCGCGCCGTCCTGGCCGCGTTCGGCGTCACCGAGCCGGAGACCGCCACGGTGCCGCCCTCCCCCCTCCCCCGCCGGACGGACCAGATCCTCCGGCACCCGGCCTTCACCAGGTACCACAGCGAGCACGACATGCTCCGCTACCTGCGTCGCCTGGTCGATCGCGATCTGGCGCTGGACCGCACGATGATCCCGCTCGGCTCGTGCACGATGAAGCTCAACGCCACCGTGGAGATGGTGCCGATCACCTGGCCGGAGCTGACCGAACTGCACCCGTTCGGGCCGCCCGACGAGAGCGAGGGCATCCGCCGGATGATCGCCGAGCTCGAGTCCATGCTGGTGGCGGTCACCGGGTACGACGCAGTCAGCCTGCAGCCCAACGCCGGCAGCCAGGGTGAGCTGGCCGGACTGCTGGCCATCCGGGCCTACCACCTGCGCCGCGGCGACGCCCAGCGGACCATCTGCCTGATCCCGTCCAGCGCTCACGGCACGAACGCGGCCAGCGCGGTCATGGCGGGGATGCAGGTCCGCGTCGTGGCCTGCGATGCCACCGGCAACGTCGATCTGGCCGATCTGCGGGCCAAGATCGACGCCGCCGGCGACCAACTGGCGGCGGCGATGATCACCTACCCCTCCACCCATGGGGTGTTCGAGGAGGCGATCACGGAGATCTGCGACGCCGTCCACGCCGGCGGCGGGCAGGTCTACGTCGACGGTGCCAACCTCAACGCCCTGGTCGGGCTGGCCCAACCGGGCCGCTTCGGGGCCGACGTCAGCCATCTCAACCTGCACAAGACGTTCTGCATCCCGCACGGCGGCGGCGGCCCGGGCGTCGGTCCGGTGGCCGTGCGCCAGCACCTGGCCGAGTTCCTGCCCGGCGGTGGAACCGTGGGTCCCGTGTCGGGCGCGCCGTTCGGCTCGGCCCTGATCCTGCCGATCTCGTGGGTGTACATCGCCTGCATGGGTGCCAGCGGGCTCACCGACGCCACCGCGGCGGCCATCCTCCATGCCAACTACCTGGCCGCCAAGCTCGACCCGTCGTTCCCCGTGCTCTATCGAGGTGAAGGCGGGCGGGTCGGTCACGAGTGCATCGTCGATCTCCGGCCGATCACCAAGGCCACCGGCGTCACCGTCGACGACGTCGCCAAGCGGTTGATCGACTATGGCTTCCACGCCCCGACGATGAGCTTCCCGGTGGCCGGAACGCTGATGATCGAACCGACGGAGAGCGAACCGCTCGCCGAGCTGGACCGCTTCGTCGAGGCGATGGTGTCGATCCGCGCCGAGATCGACCAGGTGGCCGACGGAACCTGGCCGGCCGACGACAACCCGTTGTGTCGTGCCCCGCACACCGCCGAGGACCTGCTCGGGACCTGGGACCGGCCCTACTCGCGCGAGCTCGGCGCCTTCCCGGTGCCGGCGCTGCGGCGCTCCAAGTACTTCCCGCCGGTGTCGCGCATCGACTCGGCCTACGGGGACCGCCACCTGGTGTGCAGCTGCGAGCCGCTCGAGGCGTACGCCGACCAGCGCGGCTGAGCGCAGCCACATCGGCCGACTACGTTGGGCGCCATGCCCGATGGCTCGATCCCCGGCATCGGCGACCTGTTCAACACGGTCGTCGGTGGCTCCACCCGCAGCATCGCCCAGTTCCAGCGGGGGATCTCCGAGTTCCTCCGATCGGTCGAGAACTTCAACCGGACGATGGAGCAGATGCAGGAGATCACCGCCCGGGTGAACTCCCTGCTGGCCACCGTCGAGGAGCCGATCAAGGCCACCGTGCCGCGGATCACCCGAGCGGTCAATGCCGCCGACGCGATGATCGAGCAACTCTCCGGACCGATCGACAAGGTCGCCCCGGGGTTGAACCGCCTGGCGGACACGCTGTCGGCGCCGGCGTTGACCAGACTCCCGCACGAGCTCGGTGAGTTCCTGGAGGCGATCGGCGAGATCGTCTCACGAGTCCGTCCGTTGACCCAGTTGGCCGAGTCTGCCGGCGGTCTGTTCGGCCTGCGCGGCTTTGCCGCCCCCACCCGACCGGCCGCGGCTCCCCCACCCGCCCGGCCCGAGCCGGCCCCGCCCGCCCCACCGGCGCCGGCGCGCCGCCCGGCGGCGGCCGCCCGGGCCAGGACCACGCCGAAGCCGGCGACGTCGAACCGCTCCACGACCGCCCGAACGGCGGCGACGGCCGCCACGGCGGGCAAGGCGGCTGGGGCCAATCGGCCGGCGAACCAGACTCGGTCGGCGCGCCCGTCGAGCTCGCGGCGTGGCGCCGCGGCGCGACCGTCCTAACGCTTGGCGACGAACGGGGTCGGCACCACTCGCCCGGACAGCGTCGAGCCGCGCACGTCGACGGCGACGTCGGTCCCCACCTCCACGCCCGGGGGCAGGAAGGCCAAGGCGATGCCGTGCTCGAGCACGGGAGAGAAGTTCCCGCTGGTCACCGAGCCCACCGGTTGACCGTCGATCGTGACCGGGCACTCGGCGCGCGGTGGGCGCCGGCCGTCGGTGGTGATGCCGCGCAGCACCCGGGACACGCCACGCTGGCGTTCGGCCACCAGGGCATCTCGACCGCGGAACTCGTCCTTGCCCCAGGCGACGACCCAGCCCAGCCCGGCCTGGAGCGGGCTGATGCCCGGACCGAGCTCGTGACCGTGCAGCGGGAGCGCAGCTTCCAGGCGCAGGGTGTCGCGCGCGCCCAGTCCGGCCGGCTGCGCCCCGGCACCGACCACGGCCTGCCACAGGTCGGCGGCATGCGCCGCCGGAACGGCGATCTCGACGCCGCGCTCGCCGGTGTAGCCGGTGCCGGCCACGGTGACGGGCACGCCCTCCCAGGTCGCCCGGCGGACCCGGAAGCGCCCGACGTCGCCGAGGTCCCCGGTCGCCGCGTTGACCACGTCGATCGCCTGCGGCCCCTGCACGGCCAGGACGGCGCGTTCGTGGGTGGTGTCCATCCCGCCGATGGCCTGACGGACCCGCGCCGTGTTCGAGGCGTTGGGCATCACGTCATAGCTCTCCTCGTCGATCCACCAGACGATGATGTCGTCGAGCACGGAGCCGTCCTGCTCGTCGAGCAGATGGGTGTACTGGGCGCGGCCTGGGCCGATCTTGGTGAGGTCGTTGGTCATCGCCCACTGCAGGCGATCGAGGGCGTCGGCGCCGTCGACGTGCACCGTGCCGAGGTGGGAGACGTCGAAGATCACGGCATGGTTGCGGCAGGCGAGGTGTTCGTCGATCGTGCCGAGCGGATAGGCGACGGGCATCTCCCATCCACCGAACGGCACCATCTTGGCGCCGAGGGCCCGGTGGACGGCGTCGAGCGGGCTGTACTGGACGGTCACGAGATCGCTCGGTGAGCCACCGGCTGGCCGCCGGGTGCCGAACCGTGCAGGGTGGTGATCGAGCTGTCGAGGTCGGCCTTGACCCCCCCGAGCGCCAGGATGTTGAGGACTCCTTGGCCCTGCCGGCGCATCACGTCGTACAGCTCCTCGCCGACGCACAGCATGACGTCGGACCCGCTGATGACCAGGTGGGCGGCGGCGATGTCCCCGTCGACGTGCTCGCGCAGGTAGGTGAACGCCTGCCGGACGGACTCGAGCTTGATGCCGGCATCGAGCAGGCTCTTGATCACCCGGAGCTCGAGCAGATCCTGGTAGCTGTAGCTCCGCCGGCTGCCACTTCCGGTGGCATCGGCCAGCGTCGGACGGACCAGATCGGTGCGCGCCCAGTAGTCGAGCTGCCGATAGCTGATGCCGACGATCTTGGCGGCGCTGGTGCCGCTATAGCCCTGCTCGCCCACGGGCGCCTCGCTTCCTCCGGCCCGCTTCACAGGCACGTAGTTACGCGCCTGTAACGGGAGACTCACTCTATGGCTGAGGTCGCGATCGTGTCAACTGGTGCGGGTCGAGCCGGGCTACTCGAAGTCCTCGGGTCGCAGATCGTCGAGGAAGTCGCGAAACTCGTCGAGGATCCGGTCGGGATCCTCAGCCTCAACTGCATCGTCAGCATCCTCCTCGGCGGGGACGCCGGCTTCGTCCAGCAGGGAGTCGGTGGCGTAGATCGGGCACCCGACACGCACCGCCAGGGCAATGCTGTCGGACGGCCGGCAGGAAACCACGGCGGCCTCCCCCGATGCCCGGCGAAGGTGCAACTCGGCGTAGTAGGTGTGCTCGATGACCTCGGTGACGACGACGTGCTCGACGTGCGCGCCACTGGACTCCACCACGGCAGCCAGGAGATCGTGGGTCAGCGGGCGGGGTGGCGTGATCCCCTCCATCGCCGTATGGATCGCCGAGGCCTCGCTCGTCCCGATCAGGATCGGCAGCAGCCGTCGAGCCCCCTCGCGCTCGCGCAGCAACACCAGCGGGGTGTTGGCCGGCAGCTCGACGCGCACGCCGAGAACGTCGAGGGCGATCACGAGGTCAGGGTACTGCGCTCAGGCGTCGAGATGGTGCTGCAACGCCGTGTGCAGCAGCGCGGCGCGCAGCTCGCCTCCGAGCTGGGCCAGCTCCTCGAGCATCGTCACCGCATGGCGCCGGCTGGCCGGGTTGCGCTGCCGCAGGAACGGCATCACCAGCTGCTCGAACAGGCCGGCCTCGCGGTCGACGGCCTGGCGCCAGCCACGCAGGTGGCGGGCCTCGATGCCGTGCCGGAGGAACGAGGCGGCCAGTCGGGCCACGTCGAGCTCGCCCGGCTGGTAGCTGCCGCCGCGCTGGCGGGGGGCGATGACCCCGTACGACTCCAACTGGGCCAATTGATCGGTGGTCAGCCCGGCCCGGGCGCACAGCTCCGGCGCGCTGAGCGCCGCGCTGTCGACGACCTCCAACGGCGCCATCTGGGCAACGGGCGTCGGGTCGCGCGGTGCCGGCTCCGGGACCGGATGCAACGGTGTGGTGTCGTCTTCGGCGGCGGGCGGCTCCGCCGGGCCCGGGACCGGCACCCGGCGAACCTCGGCCGAGGGGTCTGGCGTCGCCGGCGTCACCGGGCTTGCCTCGGCGCCGGCCAGTACCGGACGCTCGGTGGCCGCGGACGCGTCGCCCGTCTCCCGCCGGGCGCCGCGCGGGGGCGTGAGCGAGCCGCTCGGATCGTCGATCTGGCCGTTCTCCAGGCGCCGGCGGATGACCTTGAGCGGCAGGAAGTTCTCCCGCTGCTCGCGCAGGATGACGCGGAGCCGCTCGACGTCGACGTCGTAGAACTTGCGATACCCGGACGGGGTCCGCTCCGGATCGATCAGCCCCTGGCTCTCGAGGAACCGGATTTTGGAGATGGTGATGTCCGGGAACTCCTCGAGCAGGAGCCCGAGCACTTCCCCGATCGAGAGGTACGGCCGGTCGGTCACGCTCATGCGTCCGCCCGCATGTAGAACAGCATCCGGAACTTGCCGACCTGCAGCTCGTCGCCAGGTCGGAGGGTCCGCTGCTCGACTCGCTCGGCGTTGACGTAGGTGCCGTTCAGCGAGCCGGCGTCGCGCACGACGAAGTCCGGCGCCTGCCAATCGATCTCGGCATGCCGCCGGGACACGGTGATGTCGTCGAGCATGATCTCGCTGTCCGGGTGGCGACCCAGCCTGGTCAGGCCGCGCCGGACGGACAACGTCATGCCGGGCGTCGGGCCGTTGCGCACGATCAGGGTCGCCTGGCCGGGCTCCAGCTCGCCGACGGGGACCTGGACGTCGTGCTCGCCGCCGCGAGCGTCCTGCAGCGGATCGATCCGCCCGAGGGTGATGGTCTGGTCCGTCCGCAGCTCCAGCGCGGCCCCGCAAGCCGCGCAGAACCCCGAGTCCGGAGCGTTGGCGTGGCCGCACTGGTTGCAGAAGACCGACGACATCGACTGAACTCTAACCCTCGATGAGAGCCTGATAGCCGGATGCGTCGAGCAATCCGTCCAATTCCGTGGCGTCGGAGAGCTCGATCTCGCAGAGCCATCCGCCCTCGTACGGGGCGCTGTTCACCAGCTCGGGGTGCTCGGCCAGGGCGTCGTTGACGGCGACGACCGTGCCCGAGACCGGGGCGTACACGTCGCTGACCGACTTGGTGCTCTCGACCTCGCCGAAGCTGTCGCCGGCGCTGACCGCAGCACCCATGGACGGCGTCTGGACGTAGACGACGTCGCCGAGGGCATCCTGCGCGTAGTCGGTGATCCCGACGCGCGCCCGGGTGCCGGTGACGGCCACCCACTCGTGGTCCGTGCTGTAGCGGAGTTCGGCCGGCACCTGCATGGCCGGCAGACTAGTCCGAGTCCAGGGCCGTCACGGAAACGGTCAGTCGCGCAGCAGCTGGCGGATCCGCCGGGTGTGCTCGTGCATCGTCCGGCGGGCGTCGGCGTCGGTCGAGGCCTCGCACCACACGTGGGTGAGCGGCTCGTGGGGGTCGGGCAGGACCAGCGCCCAACCGGCCGCGGTGCTGACGCGCACCCCGTCGATCTGCTGCTCGTCGCGGCCCTCGATGGCCATCAACGAGCGCATGACCATGGCCTTTCGATCCCACGGGGTCGGCACGCGCTCGTGGAGGAGGTGGACGCGAGGCAACCCGTCGACCACTTCCGCCAGGCTGATCCGCTCGCGGGCCAGCAGGTCGAGCAGCTTCATCAGGGCCGCAGCGGCGTCGAATGCCGGGACGAACCCCGGGATGATGTAGCCGCCCTCCCCATCACCGGCGAACCCGACGCCCGGTTCGGCGGCAGCCGCCATCAGGGCCGAATCGGACACCTGGGTCTGGGACAGGTGCACGCCACGGTGGGCCGCCAGCGCCGCGGCGTGCTTGGTGGTGGTGACCGGGACGGCGATCCGGTTGCCGACGAGGTGGGCGGGGATCAGGGTGATGAACGCCAGGAGCGACTCGGCATGGGTCAGCACACGGCCGGTCCCGTCGACCAGGGTCAGTCGTTCCCCGTCGGGGTCGATCTGGGCCCCGAGGTTGGCGCCCGAGGCCCGCACCAGGGCGGCGATGCGTTGGGCGCCCTCGACCGGGTCGTAGCGGATCCGCCCGGCGGTCGACACGTAGGGGTTGACCGCCAACACGTCCGCGCCCAGCTTGCCGAGCAAGGTGGCCATCACGGCGCTGGTGGCCCCGTAGCTGTAGTCGACCACCAGCTTGAACCCGGCCCGGCGGATGGCGTCCGGCGCCACCGTCGACTCCAGCGAGTTGGTGTACTCGTCGTTGGCCCGCAACGGGAACTCGATGTCCCCGATCTCCTCGGCCACGGCCAGACGGACGTCCTCGCGCTGGTAGAGGCGCTCCACCCGGCGCTGGGCCTCCTCGGTGACGTCGATGCCGTCGTGATCGAAGAAGCGGATCACCACCCGGTCGGTGTCGTGGCGGTCGAGGCGGACGGTGACGCCGCCACTGGCGCGCGGCGAGCGGGCCAGGAAGCGGGTGACTGGGACGCTGGCGATCTCCAGGTCGAGCACGTCGATGCCGGTGGAGTTGAGCCCGGCCATCACCGCCCGCTTCAGCATCCGGCCGGCACGGCTGGAATCGCGCGAGGTGACGATGGTGGTGCCCTTGCGCAGGGATGTCCCGTACGCCATGGCCAGGCGAACCGCCAGTTCGGCGGTGACATCGACGTTGGCCACGCCGCCGACCCCGTCGGCAGCGAACAGGCTGCGAGCCGCTCGGCTCTCCCAGACGATGCTGGAGTTGACCACCGCCCCGGCCTCGACGACCTTGTCCGGGAACACCTTGACGTCCGAGCCGATCACGCAGTCGGCACCGACGATGACCTGGTCGCCGAGCACCGAGCCCTCGCCGAGGCGGACGTTGGTCCGCAGGTTGCAGCTGCGCCCCACGACCGCCCCACGCCCGACCAGGCGGGCCCCGGCGAAGACGTTGTCGTGGACCACGCTGCGCTCCAGCTGGGCGTCGGCCTGGACACGGACGTTGTGCCCGAGCACGGTGTACGGACCGATCCGCGCCCCGGCAGCAACGGTCGCCCCCGGTCCGACGACGGCAGGAGCGGTGATCACCGCATCGGGCGACACGTCGGCCCCCTCCCCCAGCCAGACGCCGTTGTTGATCTGGAACCCGGGGATGTCCACCTGCACCCGCTGGTCGAGGATGTCCTGGTGGGCGGAGAGGTAGGCGTTCAGCGTGCCGACGTCCTCCCAGTAGCCCTCGATCACCGCCCCGTTGAGCCGCTCGCCGGCGGCGAGCAGCGCCGGGAAGACGTCGGCGGAGAAGTCGGCGGCCTGCCCGGCGGGGATCCTCGACAGCACGCTGGGTTCGATCACGTAGATCCCGGTGTTGATGGTGTCGCTGAACACCCGTCCCCAGGAGGGCTTCTCCAGGAATCGCTCGATGCTGCCGTCGGGGTTGGTGATGACGATGCCGAACTCGACCGGGTCGTAGACGGACGTCAGGGCGAGAGTGGCGCAGGCCGTGCCCTGGCGATGCCGTTCGACCAGCGCGGTCAGGTCGACGTCGGTGAGCACATCGCCACTGATCACCAGGAACGGCTCGGTCAGCAGGTCGCGGGCGTTGGCCACGCTGCCAGCGGTCCCGAGCGGCCGGGCCTCGTCGACGTAGGTCAGCCGGACACCGAACTCGCTGCCGTCGCCGAAGTAGGTCTTGACCTGGTTGGCCAGGAAGGCGACCGTGACGACGATGTCGTCGAAGCCGTGGCGGCGCAGCAGGTGGAGGACGTGCTCCATCATCGGCCGGTTGGCCAACGGGACGAGCGGTTTGGGAGTGGTCGAGGTGAGTGGCCGGAGGCGGGTGCCCTCCCCGCCGGCCATGACCACGGCCTTCACGCCGCCGGCCGCCCTTGCCGAACGCTGTCACGAATGGTCGGGATGTACGCGACCGCGGTGTAGTAGCTGAGCACCAGTCCGGGGATCCCGAGGATCCACGACGCGATCTGGAATCCCCGGTGTCCGGGGAAGTCCGAGGCGCCCAGCATGAACCCCGGGAGGGCGAACATGAGCAGGAACGTGGCCGTCTTGCCGAGCCAGGTGACGTCGAACCGCTTCATGCGCAGGGCCAGGGTGGCGAAGGCCACCGTGGCGCCGACCAGCACCTCACGGATCACCACCGCCCAGGCGAACCACAGCGGGGCGGAGCGGTCGATGATGATGCCCGTCACGGCGACGATGAAGAGCAGGCGATCGGCGGTGGGGTCGAACATCTTGCCGAACTCGCTGGTCTGGTGGAAGCGACGGGCCATCCAGCCGTCGACCCAATCCGTGGCGCCGAGGACGCCCAGCAACCACGCCGCGCCGGCGCGGTTGTCCCGGCCGAACAGCAGCCAAAGGAACAGCGGGATGCAGCACAGCCGCAGCAGCGTGAACAGGTTCGGTGCGGTGAGGTACCGGCGCTGCTCCACACCGGGAGCGTACAAACTCGTGCAATACGCTGGCGGACATGGCGACGGTGTTCTCCAAGATCCTCCGTGGCGAGATCCCGTCCAGCTTCGTCATGCGTGACGAGCTGTGCGCGGTGTTCCTGTCGATCAACCCGTTGGCCCGTGGTCACGCCCTCGTGGTGCCGGTGGCCGAGGTCGAGCACTGGATCGATCTCCCCGAAGATCTCGCCCTCCATCTGTTCGCCGTCGCCCGCCGGGTCGGTCGAGCCCAGCAGGCCGCCTTCGGCTGCGAGCGAGTGGGGTTGATCGTTGCCGGCTACGAGGTTCCCCACACGCATCTGCACGTCATCCCGACCACGTCGATGGACCAGCTGGCCTTTGCCAACGCCGCCGCGTCGGTCGACCGCGGCGACCTCGACGCCGCGGCGGCGGCGATCCGCGCCCATCTGGACGCGTGACCCTCACGCCGGGAGCGCCTCGACCAGCTCCGGGAAGTTGTTGCGCACGCTGTTCACGGCCGGGGACACCTCGTGCATCGTCAACAGCCGCTCCGGCGCGGCGCGCAGCATGCCGTGGAGGTCGCCGACGTCCTGGTTGGTGGGGTCGAGCCAGCGGTCCCAGACCGAGCGAGGCAGGATGACCGGCATCCGGTCGTGCACGGCCGACATCATCTGGTTGGCGGCCGTGGTGATGAGCGCGCAGCTGTGCAGCCACGGCCTCTCCTCGGGCGCCGCGGGGTCGCGCCATGCGGCCCACAGTCCGGCGATCGCCAGCGGCTCCCCGTCGGCGCGGTGGATGAACATCGGCCGCTTGGTGCCGTCGGCCCGCTGCCACTCGTAGAACCCGTCCATCGGGACGAGCAGACGGTGTTTGCGGAAGAGCCCCTTGAAGACCGGCTTGCTCGCCACGGTCTCGGCGCGGGCGTTGATCATCTTCGCCGCACCCGTGGCATCCGTGGCCCACGACGGCACCAGCCCCCAGCGGAACGGCTGCAGCACCCGGGCCCCCGATGCATCAGCCGTGACGGCACGCACCTCGGTCGTCGGGGCGACGTTGTAGTTCGGCCGGACCGGGTCGGCTGCAGCATCGAACGACGCACCGAAGAACTCGGCGATGCGCTCCGAGGAGCTGGCGGTGACGAATCGACCGCACATGGTCACTTCTCCCAGCGGAAGACGCGCAACGCCAGCGCTCCGAGCACCACGCTGATCGCCAGGAGGATGAGGAGATCGGGGACGACCGCGGTCGGGCCCTTGCCGCGACCGAGCACGTCGAGCATGCCTTCGTTGAGGTACCGCAGCGGAAACGCACGGGACACGACCTGCATCCATGACGGCGACTTGTCCAGCGGGAAGAACGAACCGCCGAGGAAGGCCATCGGCATCACGACCAGCTGGGCCATCGCCTGGGCGGACTCCTGGGTCTTGGCCACTCCGCCGATCAGCGCGCCGATGGCCAGAAAGGCGAGCGTGCCGGCCAGCATGACGGGCACCGCCATCCACCACGACTTGACCAGCTTGAGTCCGAAGAACGGGATGGTGGCCACGGTCAGGAACAGCGCCATCTGGATCAGGCTGATCAGCAGACTGAGCACGATCCTGGCCCCGAAGATGTCCCCGAGCCGCACGGGCGACAGCCGCAGCCGGCGCAGCAGTCCCTTGGTGCGCCAGACCACCAAGGTGGCGGAGGCACCGAAGATGCCCGACGAGGCGATCGCCCAGCCCAGCAGACCGGGGGTCAGGTACTGGATCGGTTTGAGGGAGGCGTCCTCGATCTGGCGCTCGGTCACCGTGTAGGTCGGCGGCGCGCCGCTGGCCGCCAGGTTGGCTGCCTGGACGATCTGCTCGACGACCCCACGGGCCATCCCGGCGGTGGTCTGGCTGGCCGCCGAGTACTCGACCGCGATCCGGTTGCCGTCCTGGGTGACGAGGGCATCGGCGTCGCCGTCGGCAACCCGGCGCCGAGCCGACTCGAGGGTGTCGGCGCGCACGATCGTGACGACCTGATCGAAGCCGGGTTGGGTGACGGCGCGTTCGAGGAGCGCCGGCTGGTCCGAGCCGACGACGGCCAACTTGACCTTGGCCGCCGGGTTGCCACGGAACAGGGCCCCGAAGATGACCAGGAACATCAGCGGGAAGAAGACGGTGAAGAACAGGGCGGACCGGTCGCGGCGGAACCCGGTCCACATCGCCACCAGCAGGCTGCGCAGGCCGCTCACGCCCGGTACTCCCGGCCAGTGAGCTGCAGGAACACGTCCTCGAGGGTGCCGTTGCGGATCTGCACCCCGTCGAGCGCGCCGAGACCGGCAAGGGCCGAGATCGCCTGGGCGGGCGTCCGGGTGGTCAGCACCACCGAGTCTCCGTCAGCGGCGACGCTGTCGACGCCGGGCACGCTGACGACGGCATCGCCGTCCAGGAGCCGGCGGTCGACGATGATCTGCTGGGGCAGGTCCAGCTGGCGGATCAGTGCCGCCGGGGAACCGACGGTGAGGATCTTGCCGGCGTCCATGACCGCCACCCGGTCGCACAGGGACTCGGCTTCGTCCATGTGGTGCGTGGTCAGCACGATGGTCCGACCCTCGGTGTTGATCTCCCGGAGCAGATCCCACAGATTGCGTCGGGCCTGCGGGTCGAGCGCTGCGGTGGGCTCGTCGAGGAAGACCAGCTCCGGGTCGTGGACCAGCGCGCAGGCGATCGACAGCCGCTGGGCCTGGCCGCCCGACAGCTGCTCGACCCGGGTGTCGGCCTTGTCGGTCAGCCCGACGGTCTCCAGCTGGGCGTCGGCGCGCGCCCGGCCGACCCCGTACAACTCGGCAAACGTCCGCAGCTGCTCCCGGGCGGTCAACCGGTCGAAGAACGCGCTGGCTTGCAGCTGCACCCCGACCCGGCGGAGCAGTTCGGGGTTGCGCGGCCACGGCGAGCGGCCCAGCACGCTGATCGCGCCCCGATCGGCCTGGCGGATCCCTTCGAGGATCTCCAGCAGGGTCGTCTTGCCGGCGCCGTTGGGGCCGAGGACGCCGAAGAACTCCCCGCCGTCCACCTCGATCTCGGCGCCGTCGACGGCGTGGACCTCGCCATAGCGCTTGGCGACGTCGTGGGCGCTGATCGCCGTGCTCATCCGCCCGCGACCCTACCCGGCCCGTTCGCACCACCGGTGGTCACGGTTGCACGCAACGTGCTCAGACGATCGTCGATCTCGGCGAACAGTGGCTCGATGGTCGACACGTCACGGAGATCAGCGGCGTGCACGGACACGTTCGTCCGGTCGCCGAGGTCGGCGCGCAGCTCGGCCGCTCGGGCCGCGGTGCGGGCGACGGCGGCGACGTCGGCTCCCGCATCGAGGAGGTGGTCGACGATTCCCCGACCGATCCCGCCTGAGGCACCCGTGACCACGACCACGTGATCGCGGATGTCGAAGGTCGTGAGCATCCTCGCATGGCTAGGGTGCCGAGGTGGCGCTGCGCCGGTTGTGGGTCGAGCGGTACCGGTCGCTGGCCGCACTGCGGGTGACGCTCGACCGGCTGACGGTGATCCAGGGTGAGAACGCGACCGGCAAGACCAACGTGTATCGCGCCCTCCACTTGCTGTCCTGCGGGGCGTCCGGTCGGTTGGCGACGACCCTGCTGGCCGAGGGTGGCATGCCATCGGCGCTCACCGCCACCGACGACCCCACCGCCCGGCGACGCGTCCCGGTGCGGATGCGACTCGGCGTGCAGCTGGACGAGCTGTGCTACGAGGTGGCGCTCGGCCTGCCGGCGGTCGACGCCACGGTGAGTCCGTTCGCCCTCGATGCCGAGGTCAAGGAGGAGCGAGCCTGGCTGGGCCCGAGGCCGACGCGGCACGGCGAGCTGCTCGATCGAGCCGGTGACACCGCCACGGCCCGAGACGTCGATGGCGGGCTCGTCCGCTTCGATCGGGTGCTCGACCGGCACGAGACGGCCCTGGCGCAGCTGGGCGAGCCCGGGCGGTTTCCTGAACTGTTCGATCTGCGCGAGCGGATCCGAACCTGGCGCTTCTATCACCAGATCCCGAGCGGGCCGGATGCGCCGGCGCGCCAGGCGCGGCCAGGCGTTCGGACCCCGGTACTGGCCAACGACGGGTCCGACCTGGCCGCCGCGCTGCTGACCATCGTCGACATGGGCACTGGACCGGCGCTGCAGGACGCGATCGAACGCGCCTTTCCCGGCAGCGCGCTGGCCATCGATGCCGAGCGTGGGACGTTCCGCCTCGGATTGTCGATGCCGGGGATCCGCCGCCCGCTCGCCGGCGCCGAGCTGTCCGATGGCACGTTGCGGTACCTGTCGCTCGTTGCCGCACTGCTCAGCCCTCGACCACCCGAGCTGCTGGTCCTGAACGAGCCGGAGACCAGCTTGCACGAGTCGCTGATCGCGCCGCTGGCCGAGCTCATCGTCGAAGCCTTGCGCGGCTCGCAGGTCGTGATCACCACCCATTCCGCGACCCTCGCCCACCTGCTGGCCGAGCGCACCGGACACGAGCCCATTCGGCTCGTTCGGACCGATGGTGTCACCGGCGTGGCCGACGACGAGTGAACGAGGCGAGGTGCAGCCCGTTCAGCGAACCTGGAAGCCGAGGTGCCCGGTGGCCGGGACTTCGCCCACCTCGATGCCCGTCACCTCGGCTCGCGCCGGACCCATCCGGCACCAGCTCACGAGCTGGGCGACCTCGGCCTCGGACCCCTCCGCATGCACCTCCACCGTGCCGTCGGGACGGTTTCGCGCCCACCCGGACACGCCCAGCGATTGCGCCATGCGCCGGCAGCTGTCTCGGTACCAGACCCCTTGGACGCGTCCGCGGACGATCACTCGACAGGCGACGAGCTGACGGCCAACACCCATGCCCGCAGTCTGTCGGAAGCTGGCTAGCGTCCGGCCGGATGCTCTCGAGATCGCACGTGCTGGTGGGCCTGCTGGCCGCGCTGGTCACCGGGTTGTCGAAGACGGCCGTGCCCGGCGCCGGCCTGTTGGCCGTCCCGCTGTTCGCCACGATCGCCTCCGGCAGATTGATCGCCGGGATCACCTTGCCGGTGCTCATCGTCGCCGACCTGTTCGCCGTGACCTGGTACCACCGGCACGCTCGCTGGGACCAGATCCGCCCGATCGTTCCGTGGGTCGCCCTGGGGTACGCGGCGGGGGTGGCCTTCTTCGTCGTCGTCGGGTCGCGAACCCGCCCGGTGGAGCTGGTCATCGGAGGTGCGGTGCTGGTGATGGTCGCCCTGCAGGTGTGGCGGATGCGCCGGCGGCGGCGCCGTGCGCCGCGGCCGCTCGGCAGGCGTGACCAGGCGATCTACGGGTCGGCTGGCGGGTTCACCACGTTCGTGGCCAACGCGTCCGGGCCGATCGTCAACACCTACTTCGTGTCGCTGGGCCTCGACCGGCGCGAGCTGGTCGGGACCTCGGCGTGGTTCTACTTCGCCGTCAACGTCTCCAAGGTGCCGGTCTACGTGGCCATCGCCGCCCTGGCCACGGGTGGACCGTTCTTCACCGGCCAGAGCCTGGTGTTCGACGCCGCCGTCGCCCCGGCCGTGGTCGTCGGCGCGCTGGTGGGCAGGGCGGTCCTCCACCGGATGCCCGAGCGAGTGTTCGTCGTCCTCGTGCTGGCGCTGTCGGCCGCTGGCGCCGTGCGACTCCTGCTCGGCTGACGCAGACCGGTGCCGTGCCGTATCAGGCACGGCGGGCGGCGCTCTGTGGGACATGCTGATCCTCGACCCGCAGATCCTGCGAGCACACCGCAGCACGGCGCACCTCCCGCCCGCTCCCACCGACCGCTTGCGCCGTCGGGCCTGGCGAGCGGGACGGGCCATGCAGGCCGCCGCCGATCTGCACGGCAGCCGGGTGTCCTGGTCGACGGTCCCCAGGGGCCGGTAGTGCTCAGGCCGGTGCGACGGCCGTGGCGGCCGTGACCCATGTCATCGCCCGCGGCACGCCCAGGTACCGGGCCTCGGCCCACTCCACCCGGAACCCGGCCTGCTCCACCAGTCCGAGCGGGTCGCGGGTCAGGCGGCAGCCGCCCGCGAGTCGCCGTTGCACCGGTTCGAAGCGTCGTTGCCGCTCGGCCACCCGGCGGTCGGGCGACCGGCCGTGCTCGAGGATGTGCAGCCGACCACCGGGGCGCACCACCCGGCGGAGTTCGATGAGGGTGTGCTCCGGATCGTCGACGGTGCACAGCGTGAAGGTCGACAGCGCCCCGTCACACGACTGGTCGTCCAACGGCAGGTTCTCGCCGCGTCCGGTGACGTGGCGGACCTCGACGGGCGAGGCGGCGACGCGCCGTCGGGCCAACCGGCTGGCGACCGGCTCGGGCTCGACCGCGTAGACGATCTCGACCTCCGGGCCGTAGAACGGCACGTTGAGCCCGGACCCGAACCCGATCTCCACCACCGTTCCCCGCAGGCCGTCGACCACCCTGCGCCGCCAGGGCTCCAGCGTCGACGTGCCGCACAGTGCCGTGACCAGGCGGGGCAGCACGTGGGAGCGGTACAGGCCGATCAACGCAGCGTACGCGTGCGGACTGGCCTGGCCGATGCCCGCTGCGCCGGAAGACGGCGCGACACCGGTCCTGCTCGAGGTGGTCGGGCTGCCGAGATTTGAACTCGGGACCTCTTGTCCCCCAGACAAGCGCGCTAACCAAGCTGCGCCACAGCCCGTATGTAGGTGGCGGGTCGAGCCTAGCGGTCGGGGTCGCGCTCGCCACGGCCGGCGACCGGACCGGCGTGCTACAACCGTCCCATGCAGCTCGGCCTCGGTCTCGACCTGTACCGCGGCGCCGCCGTGGAGCTGCCGGTGGAGCTGGTCCGCCGGGTCGAGTCGCTCGGCTACCACTCGGTCTGGACGGCGGAGGCCTACGGGACCGACGCCTTCTCGCCGCTCGCCTACCTGGCGGCGGTGACCCGGCGGATCAAGCTCGGTACGGCGGTGGTGCAGATCGCGGCACGCACGCCGGCGGCCACGGCCATGCAGGCGATGACCATCGACGCCCTCGCCGGCGGCGACCGGGTGATCCTCGGGCTGGGCGTCTCCGGCCCGCAGATCGTCGAAGGCTGGTACGGCCAGCCGTGGGGCGTGCCCAACCAGCGGCTGCGCGAGTACGTGGCGATCGTCCGCAAGGTGCTGGCGCGCCAGCCGCTGACCAACGACGGTCCCGAGTACCCACTGCCCTACACCGGCCCGGGGTCGCTGGGCCAGGGCAAGGCGCTGCGCAGCATCCTCCACCCGAACCCGCGGATCCCCGTCTGGCTCGCCGCCGGCGGCCCGGCGAACGCGGCACTGGCCGCCGAGGTGGCGGACGGCTTCCTGCCGATGGGGTGGGGCCCGCAGGGAGACGACGTCTACGCCGAGCCGCTGGGGCGCGGCTTCGCCCGTCGCGGTGGTCGGCCGACGAGCTACGAGGTGTTCGGCGGGGTGACCGTGGCGATCACCGACGACGTGTCCGGCGCACTGGCGGCGATGAAGCCGCTGACGGCCATGTACGTCGGCGGCATGGGCAGCGCCACGCACAACTACCACCGCGAGGCGATGGCTCGCCGCGGCTTCCCGGACGCTGCCGCACGGATCCACGAGCTGTGGATGGCCGGTCGCAAGGACGAGGCCGTGAAGGCCGTGCCCGACGAGTACCACGACGAGGTCTGCCTGGTGGGCAGCGAGCAGCGCATCCGCCGGCGCTGGCCGACGTGGACCTGCCGCGGGCTCACCGGCCTCATCGTCCGCAGCGAGGACCCTGGCGGCTACGAACTGCTGGCCGAGCTGGCCGGGACCCGTGACCGCGCATCGGAGGCGACATGACCGACCACCCCGAGACGACAGCCGCCCTGCTGCTGACCGATCGACCGGCCGAGCACGTCGCCCGGCTGACGCTGAACCGACCGGACAAGCGCAACGCCATCAGCACCCCGTTGCGCGCCGAGCTGCTGGCCGCCCTGGCGGCCCACGACCGCGACCCCGACATCCACGTCACCATCGTGCGTGGCGCCGGACCGTGCTTCTCCGCCGGGTACGACCTGTCGGGTGGGCTGATGGACGATCCGCCGTTCCACACCGCACCCGGCGATGGGCAATGGGCCCGTCACGTCACCGACGCCTGGTTCTCGATCTGGGATCTGGCCAAACCGGTGATCGCCCAGGTCCACGGGCTGTGCATCGCCGGAGCCACCGAGCTGGCTCAGGCATGCGACCTCGTCTACGTGGCCGAGGACGCCAGGATCAGCTACCCGGTCGTCCGCGTCGCCAGCCCTCCCGACTGGCCCTACCACCCGACGATGCTCGGCATGCGCCGGGCGATGGAGCTACTGCTCACCGGCGACGAGTTGAGCGGCGTCGAGGCCGTCGAGATCGGCTGGGCCAACAAGGCATTCCCTGGCGACGAACTCGACGAGCGGGTGATCGCCGTGGCCGCCAGAATCGCCCGCATCGCCCCGGACCTGACGCAGATCAACAAGCGCGGCGTGCACCGCCAGATGGACGTGTGGGGGATCCGGGCGGCGATCCGCTCCGGCAGCGAGCTGCAGGCCCTGGCCGGCCATCAGGCCAGCGTGCAGGCGTTCAAGGCCGACCCGCTGGCGGCTATGAAACGGGCCAACCGCTGAACTGGTGGCGGCGCACCGCCCTCGCCTGACTCGCCGCTGGACGCTCGGTCAGGTGAACAGCTGAACGATCCGCCACGCCAGGTACAGCGCCAGCAGGACCATCAGGAGCTTGAAGTGCCATGGAGCCTTGGCCTCGTCGGGATCACCGCCCTCGCCGGATGCCAGCTGGCGCAGGTCGAGGTTCTTGGCGGTGATCGCCGGGCGCTGGGCGTCGATCGATCGGCCGCACGACGGGCAGGTCCCGTCGTCGTTCATCGCCGAGGGGGCGAAGTAGCGGGCGCACTCCTCACACCACGGCATGGCTACTCGTTGCGCTTGCGGACGCGCAGCTTGATCGGCGTCGAGCCGAACTCGAAGGCCTCGCGGATCGAGCGCTCCAGGTAGCGCAGGTAGGTCGGGGGCAGCTCTCGGTTGACGAACAGCGTGAACGTCGGTGGATCGGTGGCGCCCTGCAGCGCGTACAGGACACGCAGCCCGTGGCCGGCCGGCTGGCGCTGCTGGGCGTCGGCGATCACCCGATTGACGTCGCGAGTGGGCACCCGTCGGTGGTACTGGGCGATGGCGTCCTGCAGCACCGGGCGCAGCTTGTGCACGCCCTTGCCCGTCAGGGCCGAGACCTTCAGGACCGGCGCATCGCCCACGAAGTACAGCTTGCGGGTCACCTCGGCGGCGACCTCGGCGCGGGTCTCGGCGTCGTCGAGGAGCTCCCACTTGTTGAGCATGACCACGATCGGGCAACCGGCGGCGTCGATCCGCTCCGCCAGGCGCTGGTCCTGACCGGTGACGCCCTCGGTGGCGTCGATGACCAGCAGGGCGATGTCGGCATCGTCGATGGCCCGCAGGGCGCGGATCAGGCTGTAGTACTCGGCCGAGTCGTCGATCCGGCTGCGCCGGCGCATACCGGCCGTGTCGACGAACACGATCGGACCGTCCGGGGTGTCGACCAGGGTGTCGATCGCGTCGCGAGTCGTGCCGGCCAGGTCGTGCACGACGGAGCGATCCGACCCCACCAGACGGTTGAACAGCGTGCTCTTGCCGACGTTGGGTCGACCGACGATGGCCACCCGCGGCGGGGGTTGGTCACCTGGCTTCCACAACGGTTGGCCATCCTGGCCGTCACCGATTGCCGGTTCGGCGCCGGCCGGCGCCGGCGGGCCCGGCAGCAGAGCGACGACCTCGTCGAGCAGGTCGCCGGCACGCCGGCCGTGCAGGGCACTGACCGGGTACGGCTCGCCCAGCCCGAGGGCGAGGAACTCCCACCGGTCGTGCTCGCGGCGGTCGTTGTCGGCCTTGTTGACGACGAGCAGGATGGGCGCCTTGACCCGCCGCAACCACTGGGCGACCGACTCGTCGTCCTCGGTGACCCCAACCGAGCCGTCGACGACGAACAGCACCACGTCGGCCTGGCGAACGGCCGCTTCCACCTGGCGGGAGACCTTGGCGTCCAGCTCGGTGCCGCCGGGCAGCCAGCCGCCCGTGTCGACCAAGCGGAACTCGACCCCGAGCCACTCGGCCTCGGACTCCTTGCGGTCGCGGGTGACCCCGGGTCGATCTTCGACGATGGCGACCTGTTCGCCGACGATCCGGTTGAACAGGGTCGACTTGCCGACGTTCGGCCGGCCGACGACGACGACGGTGGGCAACTCGCTCATGCGGCCTCCCCGAGCGCTCGGCGCAGACTGATGCCGTCGGTCGGCACCACCTCGACCGGTCGCGGCAGTTCGGTGACGGTGGTGCCGTCGAGGAACCGGCCGTCGTCGCTCAGGCACACGTCGGGCACCAGGTACCGGTGTCCGACCGGCTGCGCGTCGAGCACGCGGTGCAGGTCGGCTCCGACCATCAGCCCGGTGACGGCGGTGTTGCCGCCGAAGAACCGGTTCTCCACCGGGACGACGCGGACGTCGTCACGCCCGAGCCCGGCGACCAGCGGGCCGATCACCCGCGCCCCGAACTCGCCGGTCAGGACCGCGACCGGAGCCTGGCGGGAGGCCCGCACGGTCACCGGTGCCCACGTGCCCCGGGCGCGCAGGCCGGTGTAGGCGGCCGGGTTGGCCGGCAGCGCGTCGGCGGCGGCGAAGAAGCCGCGCTGGGGGCCGATGGCCTGGTCGACGTGGCCGGCGAACTCGGCGGCGAACGCCGCCGCCATGCCGATCCCGTCCTCGTGCAGATCGAACCCCTCGTAGCTCGCCGCCGGAGGGAACGGGCGGTCGGACATCAGGTAGTACTCGTCGGCGGCGAACACCATCCGCCGCCCGAGCACCCGGTGGAAGACGGCCTGCCACTGCTCGATCGCCGCCACCATCGCCTCGGCCTCGGCGGTGGTGTGCTGGCGCATCGCCGGCTCGGTGTTGTACTTGCTGACCCCCAACGGCACCACGGCCACGGACTCCAGCTCGGGGTACTCGTCGAGGATCCCCACCATCGTCCGCTCGAAGACGGCCCCGTCGTTGACGCCGGGGCACAGCACGATCTGACCGCGGACCTCGATGCCGTGGTCGAGCAGCGCCCGCAACCACCGCAGGCTGGTGGCGCCGCGACGATTCTTCAGCATCCGGGTGCGGACCTCGGGGTCCGTGGCATGGATGCTGACGTGCAGCGGGGACAGCCGCTCGGTGACCACCCGCTCCAGATCGGCCTCGGTGAACCGGGTCAGCGTGGTGAAGTTGCCGTACAGGAAGCTCAGCCGGTAGTCGTCGTCCTTCAGGTACAGGCTGCGGCGCAGGCCGGGCGGCAACTGGTAGATGAAGCAGAACTCGCAGTGGTTGTCGCAGGTCCGCACGCGGTCGAACACCGCCGAGGAGATCTCCGCCCCGAGCGCCTCGCCCGGCTGCTTGACCAGTTCGACGGCCAGCTCCAGACCGCCGCGACGGACCTCCAGGTCGACCTCGGCGTCGTCGGTGGCCAGCTGCCACTCGATCACATCACGCGGCACGACCCCGTTGACGGTGACGATCTCGTCGCCGGCGCGCAGGCCGGCCCGGTCGGCGGCGCCACCGGGCGCGACAGCGGCGACGACGGGCGCGGACACGGCCCTCCAGGCTAGCGGTGGCCCTCCCGGTAGCCTGCGGCTGTGGCCGCCAGGACGAGCGTCGACCGAGTGCTGCTGGCCGAACCACGGGGCTTCTGTGCCGGCGTCGAGATGGCCATCAAGGCCCTGGCCTGGATGGTTCGCAGCTTCCCTCCACCCGTCTACTGCTACCACGAGATCGTCCACAACCAGATCGTCGTGCGCCGCTTCCAGGACCAGGGCGTGGTCTTCGTCGACGACATCGCCGAGGTGCCGCCGGGCCGGCCGATCATGCTCTCGGCCCACGGCTCCGCCCCGGAGGTGGTGGCCGCGGCGATGGCCCGAGGCAGCTACGTCGTCGACAGCGTGTGCCCGCTGGTGACCAAGGTCCACCACGAGGTCAAGGTGCGTGCCGGCAAGGGCTACCGCATCGTCTACGTCGGCCACGAGGGTCACGAGGAGGCCGTAGGCACCATGGCCGTGGCCCCGCAGGCGATCAGCCGGGTGGAGACCGTGGCCGAGGTCGACGGGCTCCCGGACTTCGCCGAGCCGGTCGCCCTGCTGGCCCAGACCACCCTGTCGCACCGAGACTGGAGCGACGTCGCCGACGCGGTGCGCTCCCGCTATGCCGGCGCGTGGCTGCCCGGCCGCAGCGACCTGTGCTTCGCCACCACCAACCGCCAGTCGGCACTCATGGCCATGGCGCCACGCTGCGACGCCATCGTGGTGATCGGCTCGGCCAACTCGTCCAACACCCGAGCGCTGGAGCGCCTCGCCGTCCAGGCCGGGTGCCCGCAGGTCCACCGCGTCAACCGGGTCGACGAACTGCCCGACGATCTCGCCGGCGTGGTCGGGGTCACCGCCGGCGCCTCGGCGCCCGAGGAACTGGTCGACGAGATCCTCGCCTTCCTGGCCCCCGCCGAGGGCGTCGAACTGGTCAAGGTGACCGACGAGGACGAGTACTTCCCGCCGCCACGCAACATCCGCGAGCTGCAGCTGGCCGTCGGCGTCGCCGCCGCAGCGATGGTCGGCGGACCCACCGACGTGGTGCTGGACGACCGCCGCTTCCGGGCCAGCGACGTGCTCGGCGCGCTCCGCCAGTAGCGTCGCGGCCCGTGCTCTCCCCCACCGCCCAGACGATCCGGCTGTTCCTCCACGTCACCGCCGCGGCCGTGTGGATCGGCGGTCAGGTGGTGATGGCCGGGCTCGTCCCCGTGGCGCGCCGCCAGTCAGCCGACCTGGTCAAGGTGCTGGCCCGGGGGTTCGCCCGGGTGGCCTGGCCGGCGTTCGCCGTGCTGCTGGTCACCGGCATCTGGAACCTCATGTCGGTCCACTTCTCCCAGCTCGACAGTGCCGCGCAGATCACCCTGTTCGTCAAGATCTTCCTCGGGGTCCTGGCCGGCATGTTCGCCGCGGTGCACGCCGTCGGGCGCACCCGCCTGGCCCTCGCCGTCGGCGGCGGGCTGGCCCTGGCCTGCTCGCTCGGTGCCCTGTTCCTCGGGGTGCTGGCACGCACCGGGCACTGACGGCTACGACCGCGGCACCTGGCTCCACGGGACGTCGCGGTCGACGCGCACGTCCCCGGGCAGACCGAGCACCCGTTCGCCGAGGATGTTCTTCATCACCTCGGTCGTCCCGCCCTCGATCGAGTTGGCTCGCATCCGCAGGAACGCCCGCTGGATGGTGCTGAGGTCGAGGGCTCGCTCCGGCCGCTTCATCGTGTAGTCGTCGTACAACATCCCCTCGGCGCCGAGCAGATCGACCGCGCAGGCGAAGATGTCCTTGTTCAGCTCGGCCGAGGCCAGCTTGCCGATCGAGCCCTCCGGCCCGGGATCGCCGGCCTTGCGCATCTGGCTGGCCCGGATGTTGGTCAGGCGGAGGATCTCCGCCCGGCTCCACAGGCGCATCACCCGCTCCTGCGCGGCGGCGCTGCGACGCTCGCCCGCCAGCGACGTCCACAGGGCGACGAGCGGGGCGATCGTGCCGCTCCCCTTCGGCGGGATCGCTCCCCCGATGGACACCCGCTCGTTCATCAACGTGGTCAGCGAGACCCGCCACCCGTCGCCGGGTGCGCCGAGCATCTCTGCCTGCGGGATCCGGACGTCCGTGAAGTACACCTCGTTGAACTCGGCATCACCGGTCATCTGCCGCAGCGGACGGACGTCGACACCGGGAGCATGCATGTCGACGACGAACGCCGTCAGCCCGGCGTGCTTGACCGCCTCCGAGTCGGTCCGAGCGACGATCAGGCCGAACCGGGCCAGGTGGGCCAACGTGGTCCACACCTTCTGGCCGTTGACGATCCACTCGTCGCCGTCGCGCACCGCCCGTGATGACAGGCCGGCGAAGTCCGAGCCGGCACCGGGCTCGCTGAACAGCTGGCACCAGATCTCCTCGCCGGTGAACAGCGGGCGGAGGTACCGGGCCTTCTGGGCCTCGCTGCCCCACACCGCCACCGTCGGTCCGCACATGCCGTGCCCGATCGGGTTGCGGGTCACCGGGCTCGGTCCGCCGGCCTCCTGGATCCGCTGGTTGATCCGCGCCTGCAGCTTGGGGGCCAGGCCCAAGCCGCCCATCCCCGGGGCATGGTGCACCCAGGCGAGCCCGAGGTCGAACTGGTGACCGAGGAACTCGGCCGGCTTGGTGGTCGCGGGCGGGCAGTCGCCCAGAAGTTGGTCGACGAGATCGCCGACCCGCTGTTCGTCGGTCGTCATCGCCTGGGAGCGTACCGAAGCGATGCCGCTGAGTACCGTGTCGGGATGTTCCCTGGCGCCCACGCGACGTCGCATCCGGACCGACCCGCCGTGGTCATGCACGGCAGCGGCGAGGTGCAGACCTACCCGCAGCTCGACCGGGCCGCCAACCGGCTGAGCCGCGTCCTGCGCGCCGCCGGGCTGCAGCCGGGCGACCACGTCGCC
The DNA here is from genome assembly GCA_029782355.1 of Actinomycetes bacterium. Classification (GTDB taxonomy): domain Bacteria; phylum Actinomycetota; class Acidimicrobiia; order Acidimicrobiales; family Ilumatobacteraceae; genus JAKOUY01. The sequence goes on along the minus strand of JAKOUY010000011.1, from coordinate 220,767 downwards.
CTGTGCATGGAGAACCAGATCCGCTACCTCGAGGCGATCTGGGGATGCACCTATGCCGGCTTGGTCTACACCGCGTGCAGCAGCCGCCTGACCCATGAGGAGTTGGCCTACATCCTCAACGACTCGGGCGCCAAGGCGTTCATCACCTCGGCCCGCCTCGCCGAGCTGGCAGGCGCCGTGGTCGGCGAGGCACCCGGTGTCGCCCTGCGGCTGATGGTGGACGGCACCATCGACGGCTACGACTCCTACGAGGCCGCCGTCGCCGCCCAGCCACCGACACCACTCGACGAAGCTCGGGTCGCCGGGACCGACATGCTGTACAGCAGCGGCACCACCGGATGGCCGAAGGGGGTCACCAAGCCGTTCGTCGCCGAGCCGCTGGAGTCGACCATGCCCGGCGTGGGCGGGCTGCTCGCCATGCTGTTCGGTGCCACCGCCGACAGCGTGTACCTGTCGCCGGCTCCGCTGTACCACGCCGCCCCGCTGCGGTTCTGCCTCGGCATCCACGGCCTGGGTGGCACGGTCGTGGTGATGGAGCACTTCGACGCCGCCGACTACCTTGCCGCCGTCGCCGCCCATCGGGCGACCCACAGCCAGGTGGTGCCGACGATGTTCATCCGGCTCCTGAAACTGCCCGAGGACGTCCGCCACGCCGCCGACGTGTCCTCGCTGCAGTCGGTGATCCACGCCGCGGCGCCGTGCCCGGTGCCCGTCAAACGGCAGATGATCGAGTGGTTCGGGCCGGTGATCCACGAGTACTACGCCGGCACCGAGGGCAACGGCTTCGTCTACTGCAACAGCCAGCAGTGGCTGGCGCACCCGGGATCCGTGGGCGTCCCCATCGGCTGCACCGTGCACATCTGCGACGAGTCCGGCGACGAGCTCCCGGTGGGTGAGGCCGGCACCGTCTTCTTCGAGGGCGGGGCCACCTTCGAGTACCACAACGACCCGGACAAGACCCGCAGTTCTCGCCATCCGAAGGGTTGGAGCACGCTGGGTGACGTCGGCTATCTGGATGCCGACGGCTTCCTGTACCTCACCGACCGCAAGGCCTACATGATCATCTCGGGCGGGGTGAACATCTACCCCCAGGAGGCCGAGAACCTGTTGGTCACCCATCCCGACGTCGTCGACGTCGCTGTGTTCGGCGTGCCCAACGAGGACTTCGGCGAGGAGGTCAAGGCTGTGGTCCAGCCGGTGCGGATGCCCGCCTCCGCGTCCGAGGCCGAGGCGCTGGCCCACCGGTTGATGGCCTTCTGCCGCGAGCACCTCGCCGACCTGAAGTGCCCGCGGACCATCGACTTTCGCGGGGAGCTGCCCCGCCACCCCACCGGCAAGCTCTACAAGCGGCTGCTGAAGGACGAGTACTGGCGCGCCGCCGGGCGGGCCATCTGAGCGCCGTCAGGCGTCGTCGCCGTTCTCGTCCAGCTCCTCCAGGGCAGCCAGCTGCTCCGGGGCCGTCGGGTCGCTGGCCAGCGAGCTGATCAGCCCGCCGGCGTAGGCCAGCCGGCCGAGGTAGGCCGTGCTGTACTGGGCATCGAGCTCCTCGGCGCGCCGCTCGGCGGCGTCGAAGGCGTCGCCCTCGACCGCACTGGTGACCCGCGTCCACTGGGCGATGTCCTCGTGGGCCGTGTAGATCCCGGCCTTGCGCTTGGCCCGGTCGATGGCCCGCTGGAACTTGTCGGGCAGCAGGATCTGGCGACGCTCCCGCCCGCGCTGGCCGTTGACCTGGGCGGGGATGTCCCGCCAGAGGATGACGACCACGTCGTTGGCATCCCGGCCGCGGCCACGCCCCCGCCCGGGAGCGGCAGCGTCGCTCACGGGCGGACGGAGGGCCCGGGCGGCTCGGCCTTCAGCCGCCGCTTGGTCACCAGCGCCTTGGCGGTCTCGGCGGCGACGGCGGCGTCGCGGCAGTAGGCGTCGGCCCCGACGGCCGCTCCGAACTCCTCGTTGAGCGGCGCCCCGCCGACCAGCACGATGTAGTCGTCGCGCAGCCCCTTCTCCTTCAGCGTGTCGACGACGACCTTCATGTACGGCATCGTCGTGGTCAGCAGCGCCGACATGCCGAGGATGTCCGGCTTCTCCTTCTCCAGCGCGGCCAGGTACTTGTCGACGTCGCTGTTGATCCCGATGTCGACGACCTCGAACCCGGCTCCCTCCAGCATCATCGCCACGAGGTTCTTGCCGATGTCGTGGATGTCCCCCTTGACCGTGCCGATGACGACCTTGCCGATCGGCTCGGCGCCGGTCTCGGCCAGCAGCGGGCGGAGGATCTCCATCCCGGCCTTCATCGCGTTGGCCGACAGCAGCACCTCGGGGACGAACAGGATCCCGTCGCGGAAGTCGATGCCGACGATGCGCATGCCCTCGACCAGGGCGTCGTTGAGCACTCGGTCCGGCCCCCATCCGCGATCGAGCAGGATCGTGGTGCCCTCGACGATCTCGTCCGCCAGACCGTCGTACAGGTCGTCGTGCATCTGCTGGGTGAGGTCCTCGTCGCTGAGGCTGGCCAGGTCGATGTCGTCGTCGCTCACGTCGCGCCACGCTAGCAACATTCCTGGTACGACTGTTCCGCTTTGGGGCCCGGTCTAACCTGGCCGCCATGCCCCGACCGCCCGACCTGGTCGCCCGCCAGCAGCTGCTCGACCGGGTCATCGACTACCTGGCCGACAACGGCCTCGGCGAAGCCACGCTGCGCCCGCTGGCCACGGCGCTCGGGACCTCCCCCACCCGGCTCATGCACCACTTCGGCAGCAAGGGCGAGCTGGTCGCCGCCGCCCTGCGCCGCGCCGAGGAGCACCAGCAGCGTCTCGAGGCGCGGTGGGTCAGCCGCAATCCGCAGATCACCCAGAGCGAGGTGTTGCGCAAGTGGTGGGCGTGGATGTTGGCCTCGCGCCGCAACCTGCACCGGGTCCGCCTCGGCCTGGAGGCGGCGACACTCGACGCCACCGTCACCGGACTGGCCGGGGACGTGCGCGCCGACCAGATCGGGGCCTGGCGGATGAACATCGAACGGCGCCTGCTGGCCCTCGGGATGGCCAAGCACGAGGCGGTCGTCGAATCGTCTCGGCTGAAGGCGGCGTTCACCGGGCTGACGCTCGACCTGGTGGCCAGCGGCGACCGGGCCCGCCTGACCGAGACCCTGGAGCGGATCCTCGACGACTTCGACCGGCGCATCGGGGCCCGCCGGCCGGTCCGCTGAGGGCGGCCATTCCTGTGACGACCGTTACGGGAATGGGCTACTGTCCGATGCGGTGAGCGAGGAGGTCGGGGGGCGACGGCGACGAAGCCGCGGCGATGGCACGGCGCGCCCTGGCCTGCCCACGCAGCGGCCCTGGGGGCAACCGGTCATGCGCCTCAACCACACCGAGGTGGTGACGGCCGACGAGCTCGACGCCATCCACGAGGCATCGGTGCGGATCCTCGAAGACATCGGCCTGGAACTGCTCGACCCGGAGGCCCGCAGCATCTTCGCCCACGCCGGCGCCGAGGTCGACGAGCCGACCCAGCGGGTGCGCATCGGCCGGGAGCTGATCGAGCGAGCCATGGCCACCGTGCCCGCCGAGTTCACCCTGCACTCGTGGAACCCGCAGCGCAACGTGCACATCGGTGGGCGCTCGCTCACCTTCGGCACGGTGGGCAGCGCCCCGCACTTCATCGACCGCCAGGGCGTCCGCCGCACCGGCACCCGCCAGGGTTACCAGGACCTGCTGAAGCTGGCCCAGATGCTGAACGTGATCCACTACATCGCCGGGTACCCGGTCGAACCGGTGGACCTCCATCCGGGGATCCGGCACCTCGAAGCCGGGTGGGACTGCCTGACGCTGACCGACAAGGGCCTGCACTGCTACAGCCTCGGTCGCCAGCGCAACGTCGACCTGCTGGAGATGACCCGCATCGCCCGCGGCGTCGACCAGGCGACCCTCGACCGCGAGCCGTCGTTGATCACCGTGGTCAACACCAACTCCCCGCTGCGGCTCGACGGACCGATGGCGCAGGGCATCATCGAGTTCGCCCTCCACGGCCAGCCCGTCGTGCTGACCCCGTTCACCCTGGCCGGGGCGATGGCCCCGATCACGTTGGCCGGAGCCGTCGCCCAGCAGAACGCCGAAGCCCTGGCCGGCATCGCCCTGACCCAACTGGTCCGCCCCGGAGCGCCAGCGATGTACGGAGGGTTCACCAGCAACGTCGACATGCAATCCGGAGCCCCGGCATTCGGGACCCCGGAGTACGTCAAGACCGCCATGCTCGGGGGCCAGCTGTGCCGCCGCTACGGCATCCCCTACCGCAGCAGCAACGTCTGCGCGGCGAACGCCCTCGACGCCCAGGCCGCCTACGAGAGCGTCTTCGCCCTGTGGGGCGCAGTGATGGGCGGCTGCAACTTCCTGATGCACGGCGCCGGCTGGATGGAGGGCGGCCTGCACGCCAGCCTGGACAAGATGATCCTCGACGCCGATCTGCTGCAGATGGTGGCCGCCATGCTGGATCCGGTGGTCGTCGATGCCGAGACGATGCCCATCGACACCATCGCCGAGGTCGGCCCGGGTGGGCACTTCTTCGGCACCGCCCACACCCAGGCCCGCTACCGCGATGCGTTCTACCGGCCGCTGCTCAGCGACTGGCGGAACTACGAGACCTGGGACGAAGCCGGCCGGCCGACAGCCGACCAGAAGGCCCATCGACTGGCCGACGAGTTCCTCGCCGCCTACGAACCACCCCCGATGGATCCGGAGATCCGCGCCGAGCTGCGCGCCTTCGTCGATCGCCGGGTGGCCGAGGGTGGCGTCCCCACCGATTTCTGACGTGAGCACCGAAGGACCCCCATGAAGTCATCCGCACAAGTCGTGGTCATCGGCGGCGGTGTCGTCGGTGCCAGCGTGCTCTACCACCTCACCCAACTCGGTTGGACGGATGTCGTGCTCTGCGAGCGCAAGCAGCTGACCGCCGGCAGCACCTGGCACGCCGCCGGCGGGATGCACACGCTCAACGGCGACCCCAACGTCGCCCGCCTGCAGCAGTACACGGTCAACCTCTACAAGACCATCGAGGCCGAGAGCGGGCAGAACTGCGGCATCCACCTCCCCGGCGGGCTGCAGCTGGCCGACACCCCCGAACGGCTCGACTGGTTGCGGATGGCCCAGGCCCGCGGCCGGTACCTCGGCATGCACATGGAGATGGTGTCGATGGCCGAGGCCAAGGCGCTCAACCCGCTGCTGGAGGAGCGCTTCTTCGTCGGTGCGCTGTACGACGAGGACGAGGGCAGCGTCGACCCGTACGGCGTCACGGTGGCCTACACGATCTGCGCCCGCAACCGCGGCGCCGAGGTCTACACCGACACCTGGGTCACCGGACTGCACCAGCGCCAGGACGGCACGTGGGACGTGATCACGGATCGAGACCACACGATCCACGCCGAGCACGTGGTCAACGCCGGCGGGCTGTGGGCCCGTGAGGTCGGGCGGATGGTCGGGCTGGAGCTCCCGGTCCTGGCCATGGAGCACCACTACCTGATGACCGAACCGATGCCCGAGGTCATCGAGTACAACCGGGCCAACGGGCGCGAGCTCCCGCACATGATCGACTTCGCCGGCGAGATCTACGCCCGCCAGGAAGGCCAGAGCATCCTGCTGGGCACCTACGAGCAGGACTGCCGGCCGTGGTCCCCGAAGGACACCCCGTGGGACTTCGTCTTCCAACTGCTCCCCCACGATCTCGACCGGATCTCCGCCGAACTGGCCCGTGGCTTCGAGCACTTCCCCGCCGTCGGCCAGGCCGGGATCCAGAAGTTCGTCAACGGACCGTTCACCTTCAGCCCGGACGGCAACCCGCTGGTCGGCCCGATCCGCGGCATGCGTGGCATGTGGATGGCCAACGCGGTGATGGCCGGGCTGTCCCAGGGCGGCGGCGTCGGGCTCAGCCTGGCCAGCTGGATGGTGGAGGGCGACCCGGGTGCCGACATCTGGGCGATGGACGTGGCCCGCTACGGCGACTACGCCACGCTGGCCTACACGAACGCCAAGGTGCGCGAGACCTACTCGCGGCGCTTCCGGATCACCTTCCCGAACGAGGAGCTCCCGGCGGCCCGCCCGCTGCACACCACGCCGATCTACGACCGGCTGACCGAGCACCACGCCGTGTGGGGCGCCGGGTTCGGTCTGGAGCACCCGCTGTGGTTCCAGACGCCCGGGCTGGAGCCGGTCGAGGAGGTCACCTTCCGGCGCTCCAACGCCTTCGCCAACGTCGGCGAGGAGTCACGCGCCGTGCGCGAGCGGGTCGGGTTCAGCGAGGCCTCCAACTTCGCCAAGTACCGGGTGTCCGGCGCCGGTGCTGCCGTCTGGTTGCAGGGCCTGCTGACCAACGCCCTGCCGAAGCTCGGGCGCACCCACCTGACGGCCATGCTGAACCCGCAGGGTCGCATCGTCGGCGAGTTCAGCGTCTCCCGGGTGGGCGACGACGACTTCTTCCTGTTCGGCTCGCAGGCCGCCGAGGTCCACCACCCGCGCTGGTTCCTCGACCACCTCCCACCCGGGTCGCCGATCCGCTTCGAGGTCCTCGGCCTGTCGATGGTCGGCCTCACCGTGGCCGGACCGCGCAGCCGCGACGTGCTCGCCCCTCTGTGCAGCGAGTCCCTGGCCACCTCCGACTTCCCGTTCATGGCCTTCCGCCGCGTCGACCTGGGCATGGCACCGGTGTGGCTCAGCCGGATGACCTACACCGGCGACCTGGGCTACGAGATCTGGTGCGCGCCGGAGTACCAGCGCTACCTGTTCGACCTGATCTGGGAGGCCGGCCGGCCGTTCGACATGCGCCTGTTCGGCTTCCGCGCACTGATCACCATGCGCCTGGAGAAGAACTTCGGGACCTGGTTCCGCGAGTACCGGCCGATCTACACCCCGCTCGAGGCCGGCATGGACCGCGTGCTGAAGTTCGACCATGACTTCGTCGGGCGGGCTGCGGTGGAGGCCGAGCGCGACGCCGGCGGGCCGTCACGCCGATTGGTGATGTTCCGGGTCGAGCCTGATCCGGATGCTCCGGCGGACTGCATCGGCGACGAGCCGGTGTGGCGCGACGGCGAGGTCATCGGCTGGATCACCTCGGGAGGGTACGCCCACTACAGCCAGGCATCCCTGGCCTGGGGGTACATCCCGAGCGACCGGGTCGACGAGCACGCTGCGTACGAGATCGAGATCATCGGCCAACGGCGTCCGGCCGTGCTGCAGCTGGCCCCGATCCTCGATCCCGAGGGGAAGCGAATGCGGGCATGAGCGAGCCGACCCTGCACTACGACGGCGACGAGCTGCCCATCGCCGACGGCGACACCGTGGCCCTCGTCGCCCTGCGCGCCGGCCAGCACCCGGCCCACGGGGGGACGCTGTGCCTGAGCGGCGACTGCGGCAACTGTGTGGCCGACGTCGACGGCGTCCCGTGGATCCGGACCTGCCAGCAGCCGGCGACGCCCGGCATGACCGTGCGACGCCACCCGGCGGCCAGCGCCCCGCCGACCACCTCGCCGTGCGCACCGGCCGAGGTGACCGTCCGCCACACCCACGCCGACGTCGTCGTGGTCGGTGCGGGTGAGAGCGGGCGGGCCGCGGCCGCCGCCGGGCGCGCCGCCGGGCAGGCGGTCACCGTGTTCGACGCCACCGACGGTGCCGAGGTGATGGCCATGTTCGCCGGCCCGCAGCTGGTGGTCCGCCATCGCCGCGCCACCGTGACCGAGACGACCATCGAACAGGTTCACGCCCATCGGGTGGTCCTGGCCACGGGCGCCGCCGAGCTCCAGCCGGTCTGCCCCGGCGACCGCCTGGAGGGCCTGTACACGCCGAAGGCCGCCGCCGCGGTGGTGGCCGCCGGCATCGACCTCGGCCGCACCGTCACCCTCCTCCCCCATCATCCCCCCGCCCCCGCCAGTTCTGTGGAGGAACAGAACGCGACGTCGGCTTCCGTCCCTCCACAGAACGGCGGGGTGAGGGAGTGGGTGGGGCTGGTGGGGCGGGGTTCGTCCGGCGCGGTGGGGGGCGTCGCCCTCGCCGACGGGTCGGTGGTGCCGGCCGACTCGGTGATCGTCGACCTGGGTCGCTCGCCACGCGACCTGCTGGCTCGGATGGCGCCGGGCGTGCCGGTGGAGATCGTCGGCCCGGCGGCGGTAGCCCACCCGCTGCCCGATCCCCCGGTGGCCGGGATGGTCTGCCCGTGCTCGAAGGTGATCGTCGAGGATCTGGACGGGGTGTGGGCCAAGGGCTTCCGCGAGCTGGAACTGGTCAAGCGGGCCGCCCTGTGCGGCACGGGCACCTGCCAGGGAACCGTGTGCAACCCGCACCTGCGGGCGTTCGTCGCCGCCCGGTCGGGCAGCACACCCGAGCCGTTCACCGGTCGCCCGGCGGCCCGGCCGATCAGCCTGGCCGAAGCCGCCGCCGGCTACGAGGTGGAGGTCCTCCGGCGCACGCCGCTGCACGACGAGCACGTCGCCGCCGGCGCCACGCTGGACCGCTTCGGAGGCTGGTACCGACCGTGGAACTACGGCGACGTCGAAGCGGAGTACTGGGCGGTGCGCAACGACGTGTCCATCGGTGACGTCAGCACGCTGGGCAAGATGCTGGTCAGCGGCCCGGACGCCGTCGAGCTCCTCGAACGGCTGTATCCGAACCACGTCCACGACATCCGCATCGGCCGCAGCCGCTACGTGATCAACCTCAACGAGCGTGGTCACATCCTCGACGACGGGATGATCTGCCGGGAGGGCGAGACCCGCTTCCTGCTCACCTGGACCTCCGGTGGCGCCTCGGTGGCCGAGATGTGGGTGCGCGACTGGGTGGAGACCTGGGGCCTGCGGGTCCACGTGCTCGACCGCACCGTCAGCCACGGGGCGATCAACGTCACCGGACCGAAGGCCGCGGCGCTGCTCGCCCGGCTGGGCATCGGCGGCGGCGAGCTGCCCCGGTTCCTGGAGCACCGCCACCTGACCATCGCCGGGATCCCCTGCCACGTCATGCGCCTGTCGTTCACCGGCGAGGCCAGCTTCGAGCTGCACCACCAGATCGACCGGTCGGTCGAGCTGTGGCAGGCCCTGTTGCACCACGGTGCCGACCTCGGAATCCGCCCCCACGGTCTGCAGGCCCTGTTCGGCCTGCGCCTGGAGAAGGGCCACATCATCGTCGCGCAGGACACCGAGCTGGACTCGTCGCCGCGGCGGGTCAACATGGACTGGGCGGTCAAGCTGGACAAGGCCGACTTCCTCGGCCGGGCGGCGCTGATCCGCACGGCCGGCCTCCCCGACGAGCGCCGCCTGTTCGGGTTGACGATGGCCGGCCCGGCCCCGCTGGAGGGCAGCGTCGTCCGCCAGCAGGCCGACGGCGAGGTGGTCGGACACGTCACCTCCTCGTGGTGGTCACCGCTGCTCGACCGGACCGTGCTGCTCGGCTGGCAGAAGCGGGCCCCGCACACCGACCGGGTGTGGATCGACGGCCGACCGGCCGACGTGGCCCCGACCCCGTTCTACGACCCCGAGGGAAGGCGGGCCCGTGGCTGAGCGAACGCTCACTCCCCTGGCCGGGTGGCGGATCGTCGCCGAGCCCGGTGCGATCGATGTGGCGCCGTGGCCGGACGGCGCCGAGGTGGTCCGGATCAGTGCGGACGACGCATTCGTGATCGGTGGAGCCCAACCGGACCTCGCCGACCCGCACGCCATCGTCACCCCCGAGCACGGGTTCGCCGGGGTCGTGCTCGACGCCGATGCCCTGTCCCGGCTGGCCGAGTGCCACGTCGAGTGGCAGCTCCCCGAGGGCCGTCCGGCGCTGGCCCAGGGCCAGATCGCCGGTGTGCCGGGCAAGCTGGTGCTGCGGGAGGACGGCTCGGCGCTGCTGCTGGTGGCCTGCGCCGCGGCCCATGAGCTGGCCGAGCGAGTGGGGTTGACGTGAACGAGTTCGTCGAGACCCTCCTCGACCTGCCGTGGCAGGCCGACCACGCCCCGAAGGCGGCCTACGACGTGGTGATCATCGGCGGCGGCGGCCACGGTCTGGCGACCGCCTACTACCTCGCCACCCGCCACGGGATCACCAATGTTGCCGTGCTCGATGCCAGCTACATCGGCGCCGGCAACACCGGACGGAACACCACGATCATCCGCGCCAACTACGGGATCCCCGAGTCGGTGGCGTTCTACCGCCACAGCCTGCACATGTACGCCGACCTGGAGGCCGAGACCGGGTGCTGGATCATGCACGCCAACCGACCGCAGCTGTGGATGGCCCACAGCGTGAGCACGGCGCGCACCGAGCAGGCCCGGGCGTTGATGAACGAGGCCTGCGGCGTGCCCAGCCGGTTCATCGGTCCCGACGAATGTGCCGAGATCGTCCCCCAGCTCGACCTGACCGGCGGAGGCCGCTACCCGATCCACGGCGCCAGCTTCCACCCGGAGGCGGCCACCGCCCGCCACGACCGGGTGGCCTGGGCCTACGCCCAGGGGGCGCTGCGCCGGGGGGTGCACATCTGGCAGCACACGCCCGTGGTCGACCTGCTGCGCTCCGGCGACCGGGTCACCGGCGTGCAGACCGCCGCCGGCCCGATCCGCGCCGGCACCGTGCTGTCCGCGGTTGGCGGCAACGTCACCACCGTGGCCGGCTGGGCCGGAGTCCGCCTGCCCATCCGCACCCACGCGCTGCAGGCCTTCGTCACCAACGCCTATGCCCAGGAGTTCCCCGGCGTGGTGTCCAGCAACGACCTGGTCTTCTACGTCAGCCAGGGTCCACGCGGCCAGTTCCTGATGGGAGCCGAGTTCGACCGCTACGCCAGCTACCAGCAGGCGACGAGCTACACCTACGTGCAGAGCGTGGCCCGCAAGGCGATCACCGTCCTGCCGTTCCTGGCCAAGGCGCGGATCCTGCGCGGCTGGACCGGCATCTGCGACGTCTCCACCGACTTCTCCCCGATCCTCGGCGACACGGGCGTCGACGGGTTCCTGCTCTCCACCGGCTGGGGCACCTGGGGGTTCAAGGCCATCCCGGCCGCCGGCGAGCAGCTGGCCCTGCGCATCGCCACCGGCGCCACGCCGGCCCTGATCGCCCCGTTCGGACTCGACCGATTCGCCAAGGAGGCCGCCATGGCCGACCCGTCCAGCGCCGGGACCCGCTGATGCTGCGGGTCACCTGCCCCACCTGCGGCACCCGGCCGTACGAGGAGTTCCGCTACGGCTCGCTGTTCCCGGTCACGCCGGACTCGATCACCGATCCAGATGCCCGCCAGGTGGACCACGCCTGGATGCAGGACAACGTCGCCGGGCCGATCACCGAGCGCTGGTTCCACGAGGCTGGGTGCCGGCGGTGGTTCACGGCGGTGCGCGACACCCGCACCGATGCGTGGAGTCAGCCCGACTGAGGGCCGCTCATCACGATCAGCGCCCGGCGTGGCTCGGTTCGGCGATTGGGTCCGGTGTAGTGCAGCGTGTAGCCGCCGTGGACGGTGACCCCGCCGACGTCGAGCGGGCAGGCCACCGGATCGACGACACGGTCGAGCAGCTCGGGGCACAGCTCGAGACCGTGGACGCGAGGATCGTCGCCGATCGGCCGGTGCGCCAGCACCCGGCGCGATCGGTGGCTTGCCGGGACGAACTCCATGCACCCGCTGTCGGTGTCCACCGGCTGCAACGGGATCCACACGCTGACGGCGTCGGGGTGATCGACGGACCGATCCCAGTACGCCGCGTCCTGATGCCAGGGTGTCGCAGCCGGGGAGCCGGGCGGCTTGCAGATCGCGTGACCGAGATGGCTCGTCGCCGTCGGGCCGAGCAGATCGCCGATGAGTGCGGCGCACCGGGCGAAGAGCTCCGTCTCGAGCAGCTCCGGTGCGTAGCGAGCGGGCTCCAGGATCTGGGTCAGGGCTGGCGTACCACCGTCGAGATCCGATCCGGCGAGGTCGAAGTGATCACCAGCTTCACGCCCGGCCCGCTCGGCGAACAGCCGGTCGTAGCAGTGGCGCACAGCCAGGACGGCGGCCGGGTCGATCCACGCCGTCAGTGACAGGAACCCGTCACGGTCGTACCGATGGCGCTGCTCGGGTGTCAGCAACTGGTCAGGCACCGACACCCAGTGTGTCCGCCTGCTGCAGCCGCGCCAAGTCCTCGATGGGGATGTGGCAACGCATCGAGTGACCCGGGCGGACCTCCACCAGCGGTGGTTCGGCGACATCGCACACACCCTGGATCATCCGGTGGCAGCGGGGGTGGAAGACGCAGCCGGCGGGCGGGTTGGCCGGCGTCGGCACCTCGCCGGACAGCACGATGCGCTCTCGGGTCTGCCCGTCGACGCTGGGCACCGCCGACAGCAGCGCCTCGGTGTACGGATGGTTGGGCCCGTTGAACACCTCGTCGGTGGGTCCGAGCTCCTGGATCCGCCCGAGGTACATCACCGCGATGCGGTCGGCCAGGTAGCGGACGACGCCCATGTCATGGGTGATGAATACGTAGCTGGTGCGCTGCTCGGCCTGGAGGTCGGCGAGCAGGTTGAGGATGGCCGCCTGGACCGAGACGTCGAGGGCACTGGTCGGCTCGTCGCAGACCACGATGCGCGGGTCGCCGGCGAACGCCCGGGCGATGGCGACCCGTTGCTTGAGCCCACCGGACAGCTGGCGGGGCTTGAGGTCGAGGTGGCGTGGCGTCAGGCGGAGGTGGGCGGCGAGCTGCTCGACCCGGGTGTTGGCCGCTTCGCCCTTGACGCCGGTGAGCTTGCGCACCGCTCGGGTGAGGATCCGCCGCACCGACCAGGCCCGGTTGAGCGCCGAGTCCGGGTTCTGGAACACCATCTGCACGGCGCGCTTCTCGTCGGCGCTGCGGGCCATGGTCGACCCGGCCACGGCCTTGCCATCGAGGGCGACCGTCCCGCCCTCGTCGCGGGACTCGATGCCGAGGATCGTCTTGGCCAGGGTGCTCTTGCCCGACCCGCTCTCCCCCACCAGTCCGAGCGTCTCGCCCTCGGCCAGTCGCAGCTCGACGTCGACGAGCGCGGGGATGTCGGCGCCGCGCTGGCGGAACGTCTTGGACACCTGCGACAGCTCGAGCAGCCCGTCCCCGGCGGCCGAGGGGGCCAGCATGGCGATGTCGACGGAGGGCTCGGGCGCGGCCAGCTCGCCGATCCGCTCCGGGTAGTGGCAGCGAGTCCAGCGCCCGCCGCCGAGGTCCGTGATCGGCGGCTCGACCGTCCGGCAGGTCTCGTCAGCGAGTGGGCAGCGGTCGACGAACACGCAGGTGGGCAGGATCGAGCCGATCAGCGGCAGGGTTCCGGGGATGGTGGCCAACTGACGCTGGTGCTTGCGCGCCCCGCGGCGCGGCAGGCTGCGCAACAACCCGACCGTGTACGGGTGCTGGGGATGGTCGAACACCGCCCCGGCGGGCCCGTGCTCGACGATCTTGCCGGCGTACATCACCCCGACCCGCTCGCACATGTCGCGGATGATGCCGAGGTTGTGGGCGATCATCAGCACTGCCGCACCGGTCTCCCGGCGCAGCTCCTTGACCAGTTCGAGGACCTCGGCTTCCACCGTGGCGTCGAGCCCGGTCGTCGGCTCGTCGAGCACGAGCAGCTTGGGGTTGCAGGCCAGGGCCATGGCGATGACGACCCGCTGGAGCATGCCCCCGGACAGCTGGTGCGGGTAGCGGTCCATCACCGAGGAGGGGGCGGCGATGTGCACCCGGCGCAGCGCCCGCAGTGCCGACTCGGCGGCCTCGGACTTCGACTGTCCGAGCAGGGTGAAGCTCTCGATCAGCTGGCGGCCGATCCGCAGCGAGGGATTCAACGCCTGTCCCGGGTCCTGGTACACCATCGAGGCTTCGCGGGCCCGGAAGCGCCGCAACGTCTCGGCGTCCATGCCGGTGATGTCCTTGCCGTCCACCAGCACCTGACCGGCGGTGATCGCCCCGTTGCGCGGCAGGTAGCGCAGCGCGGCGTAGGCCGTGGTGCTCTTGCCGCACCCCGACTCGCCGACCAGCCCGAACGCCTCCCCCGGTGCGACCTCGAAGGTCACCCCACGCAGCACGGCGCGTGGGATGCCGCGCACGGTGTAGGCGACTTCCAGATCGCGGACGTCGAGCGCTGGTTGCATCAGGCCTCCAACACGCTCTGGATCGAGTCGGCGATCAGGTTGACGGCGATGACCAAGCTGGCGATGGCGAGCGCCGGGAACACCGTCGGCCACCAGATCCCGCCGTTCAGGCTCTGGCGGGCCTCGTTGACCTGCGCTCCCCAGTCCGGCGAGCCCTGCTCCGGGCCGGCGCCGAGGAACGCCAGGCCGGCGACGGTGAAGATGGCGTAGCCGATCCGCACCGTGGTCTCGACGATGATCGGCCCGAGCACGTTGGGCAGGATCTCCCGCCCGACGATGAACATCGTCGATTCGCCGCGCAGCTTGGCGGAGGTGACGTAGTCGAGATTGCGCTCGGCCAACACCGCGGCGCGCACGGTGCGCGAGACGATGGGGACGAACAGCGCGGCGACGGTGCAGATCACGACGAACCGGCTCTTGCCCAGGGTGGTCACCGCCAGCAGGGCGATGAGGATGGTGGGCATGGCCAGCACGGCCTCGACCAGTCGGCTGAGCACCGAGTCGACGAGGCCTCCCTTGTAGCCCATGAGCAGGCCGAGCAGGGTGCCACCGATGACGCCGAGCAGGGCGGCGACCGGGGCGACCACCAACACCTCGCGGGCCCCGACCAGGACGCGGGCGAAGATGTCCCGGCCGAGCTTGTCCGTTCCGAACCAGAACGCCCCGTTGGGGCTGATGTTCGGCTTGGCCAGGAACTTGGTGGGGCTCTTCGGGGCGATGTGGGTGCCGAGGATGGCGCACAGCACCCAGAACAGGCTGATGATCAGCCCGACGATGAACCCCGGCCGGCGGCGGATCAGTCGCCAGTTCTCCCGTCGGGCCTGCTTGCGCTCGCTGAGCGGCGCGGTCGGGTCTGCGGCCGGCGGCAGCACGGCGGCGGCTCCGGGGATGATCGCCTCGGTCATGATGCCTTCAGCAGGATCCGTGGGTTGAGCCAGGCGATCAGCAGATCCGCCGCCAGCGTGGCGAGCATGTAGACCAGGCCGATCATGATGATCGTGGCCTGCAGCACGGGCATGTCCTTCTGGACGATCGCCTTGAGCAGCAGGCTGCCGATCCCGCTGTAGTTGAAGACGGTCTCGATCATCACCAGACCACCGAACAGGTAGCCGATCTGCACGGCGACCACGGCGATCGTGGGACCGAGCGCGTTGCGCATGATGTGCCGGTTCATCACCTGGCGCGGCGACAGCCCCTTCATCGTCGCCGTGCGGGTGTAGTCGGCGTTGAGCGCGTTGATCACACCGGCCCGGGTCATCCGGGCGACGTACCCGAAGTAGACGATGGCCATGGCGATGGCCGGCAGCAGCAGGTAGCGCCACTGCCCGAAGAAGGAGGTCCCTGCCGGGGGGTCGGCGAAGGCCTTGAAGATCTTCCACTTCACGCAGAACAGGTACAGCAAGAGCGAGCCGGTGACGAACTCCGGGAGCGAGGATGTTGCCAAGCCGGTGGTGACGATGGTCCGGTCGAGCAGCGAGTCACGCCGCTTGGCGGCGAACCGCCCGGCGAGGATGGCGATCGGCACCGTCAGGATCAGTGCGAGGATCGCCAACTTCGCCGAGCGGCCGAATGCCGGCCAGACCACCGACGACACCGGCTTGTTGAATCGCCACGAGTTCCCGTAGTCCAGGGTGAACAGCTGCTTCATCGCCCGGCCGTACTGGGTGATGGCCGGGTCGTAGTACCCGATCTGCCGGTTGTACTTCTCGACCACCACCTCCGGTGCGGTGTTGCCGTAGATCGTCCGCCCCGGGTTCCCCGGCAACACGTTGACCAGGAAGAAGACGACGGTCGCGAGGATCCACAGGGTGATGACCGTCTGGAGCAGACGGCCGAGGATGTACCGCTTCACGTGACCCGGCCCGACGGATCGTGGCCGCTAGGCGACCATTCCCGCCTTGTTCAGGAACATCTGCCCCAGTGCGCTGATCCGCACTCCGTCGAACTTGGTGCTGTGCGCCGACAGGTAGTTGTAGAAGTACGGGATGGCGTACGGGCACTCGTCGTTGGCGATCACCTGCATCTTCTGGCAGGCGGCCATCTGCCCGGCCACGTCCAGGGACTTCTGGTACTCCTTGAACGCGGCATTGAAGGCGTCGTTCTTGAAGTGCGCCGAGTTCCACTCACCGGTCGCATAGGCGGCGTTGAGGTAGGTGTCGGGCGTGGACCGGTGGCCGTAGTCGACGATGCCGAAGTCCTGGCCGCCGTCGCACGGGTTGTAGGTCAGGCACCACTCGTTGTAGAAGGTGTCCGTGCTCTCCACGTTGAGGGCGATCTCGATGCCGGCCTCGGCCGCGTTCTGCTTGACGAGCTCGGCCAGCTGGGGGATCTCGTTGAGCTGCGGCGCGTACAGCGTGGCCTTCAACCCGGTTGCGCCGGCGTCGGCCAACAGCTTCTTGGCGCCCTCGACGTCGCGCGTCCGCTGCGGCGGGGCGGACTTGTCGAAGTACGGGTAGATCGGGGCGACCGGATGATCGTTGGCGACGACGGCCTTGCCGTTGAACAACTGGGTGACCATCAGCTCGCGGTCGAGCGACATCGCCAGGGCCTGGCGGACCCGCTTGTCGGTGAACGCTCCCTTGTCGCACCGCATCCAGATCTCGCGGTGGGTGGCGGTCTGCAGGTCGAGGATCTTGTACTTGCCCGGATCGGCCAGCAGCCCTTCGCTGCCGAGCACGTCGATCTGCACGATGGCGTCGACCGACTCACCCTGCAGACCGGCGACCCGTGACGCCGAGTCGTTGTTGAACACCCACTCGACGCTCTCCAGCATCGGCTTGCCGCCCCAGTAGTCCTCCTTGCGCTGGAACTTGGCGCCGGTGGTGGGATCGAACGAGACCATCTTCCACGGGCCGGTCCCGTCCTTGTTGACGTCGGCGGTGCTGCCGGCAGCCCATCCCTTGGGGGTGATCACCGCCTGGGCGTTGTACACCGACACCAAGGCCGGGAAGTTGCCGTTGGGGCCGCTGAGGGTGAACTCGACGGTGTGCGGGTCGACGGCCTTGGTGGC
Organism: Actinomycetes bacterium; assembly: GCA_029782355.1. Lineage (GTDB taxonomy): Bacteria > Actinomycetota > Acidimicrobiia > Acidimicrobiales > Ilumatobacteraceae > JAKOUY01. The sequence goes on along the minus strand of JAKOUY010000011.1, from coordinate 203,666 downwards.
GCCCTTGGCCAGCACCCCTCCGAGGGCGGCGTTGCCGTTCTCCATCAGCCGGTCCATGGTGGCGACGACGTCGTCGGCGGTGAAGTCCCCGCCGCTCTCCCACTTCACGCCCTCGCGCAGCTTGAACGTCCACACCGTGCCGTCGGCATTGGGCTTCCACTCGGTGGCCAGGCCGGGGCCGATGGCCTCCTTGCCCTCACCGAGCATCAGCAGGTGCTCGAAGGTCTGGGCGACGATGCCGTAGCTGCCGAGGTCGGCCATCTTCAGCGGGTCGAGGGCACCGGCCGGCGTCTGCACGGTGACGCGGATGGTGCCGCCGTCCTTCAGCGGCTTGGTCGCTGCGGCCGTCCCGGCGGTGGTGGGCGGGGTGGTGCGCGGCTGGTGGGTGGCGCCGATCACGGCCTTCATGAACGGCAGGGACAGGCCCAGCATGGTGCCGCGCTTGACGAAGTCGCGGCGGGTCACCCGACCCTGGGCGTAGGACTCGATCAGATCGACCTCGAGGGGGCTGGACGCCCGGCGGAGGCGGTCGAAGATCCGGATGTTCATGTGTGTTCCCCCAACATGTTGCGGCGCCACGGACGACGGTCTCGCCTGGCCTGACGTGGGCAGAGTATCCACCGCCCGACGCTCCGTCAACGAGCGAATTCCTGGTACGGTCGTATCGGTTATGGGAGGGGACCGTCGACGCAGCGGAGGCCGTGCCGGACGCCGTGAGGTCCGTGCCGCCGGCACCCGCCAGGCCCCGGCGTTCATCCGCCGGCGGATCCCGACCTTCGATCTGCTCGACCCCGACGGGGTCGCCCGCGTCGCCTCGATGGCCGAGCGGTTGCTCGACGAGATCGGCATGGAGATCCGCGACGACCCCGAGGCACTGTCGCTGTTCGCCGGCGCCGGCGCCCGGGTGGACGGCGTGACCGTGCGCTTCGAGCCCGGTCTGGTCGACGCGCTGTGTGCCACCGCCCCGGCCGAGTTCGTCCAGCACGCCCGGAACCCTCAGCGCTCCGTGCCGATCGGCGGCGACGCCGTGGTCCTGGCGCCCACCTACGGATCGCCGTTCGTGCGCGACCTGTCGGGCGGGCGGCGCTACGGGACCATCGAGGACTTCGCCAACTTCGTCAAGCTGGCCTATGCCAGCCCGTGGCTGCACCACAGCGGCGGCACGGTCTGCGAGCCGGTCGACGTGCCCGTCAACAAGCGTCACCTGGACATGGTCGCCGCCCACCTGCGCTACAGCGACAAGGCGTTCATGGGGTCGGTCACCCACCCGAGCCGGGCAGCCGACTCCATCGAGATGGCCCGCATCGTCTTCGGGCGCGAGTTCGTCGACCAGCACTGCGTCATCCTCGGCAATGTCAACGTCAATTCCCCGCTGGTGTGGGACGCGACGATGACCGGGGCGCTGAAGACCTACGCCGCGGCCAATCAGGCACCGGTGGTGGTGCCCTTCATCCTCGGCGGGGCAATGGGACCGGTCACCAACGCCGGTGCGGTGGCCCAGGCCCACGCCGAGACGATGGTCGGGGTGGCGCTCGGCCAGCTGGTCCGACCCGGATCGCCGGTGATCTACGGCAACTTCCTGTCCTCGATGGCCCTGCGGAGCGGCAGCCCGACGTTCGGCACGCCCGAGCCGGCCCTCGGCTCGCTGGTCGTCGGACAACTGGCCCGGCGGGCCAACCTGCCGCTGCGGTGCAGCGGGGCGTTCACCTCCTCGAAGGTGCCCGACGGGCAGGCCATGCTCGAATCGGCCGTGTCGATGCAGGCCGCCCTGCTGTGCGGCGCCAACTTCATCCTGCACTCGGCCGGCTGGCTGGAGGGCGGGCTGGCGATGGGCTACGAGAAGTTCGTCATGGACCTCGACCTGTGCGGGGCGGCGCACACCTACCTGTCGGGTTTCGACCTCGACGAGGAGCAGTTCGCCCTCGACGGGTTCCACGAGGTCGGACCCGGTCGGCACTTCTTCGGTGCCCAGCACACCCTCCGCCACTACGAGACCGCCTTCTACGAGCCGGCCCTCAGCGACAACGACAACTTCGAGCAATGGCGCGACGCCGGTGAGCGGACCACCGAGCAGCGCGCCGCGGCGATGGTCCGGCGGATGCTCGACGAGTATCAGCAGCCACCGATGGACGACGCAACGGCCGCCGAGCTGGACGACTTCGTCGCCCGCCGCAAGGCGGAGATGCCGGACCAGTGGTACTGAGCACGCGGACGTCGGGATGAGCGACGACCCGTTGCTGGCGCCGTTCCGGCTCCGCCACCTGACGCTGCGCAACCGGGTGTTCTCCTCGGCCCACGAGCCGGCCTACTCCGAAGCCGGCATGCCGACGCAGCGCTACGCCGCGTACCACGCTGAGAAGGCCAAGGGCGGGGTCGGGCTGACGATGACGGCCGGCACGGCGGTGGTCTCGCCGGACAGCCCCCCGGCGTTCGGCAACCTGCACGCCTACGACGACGCGATTGTCCCGTGGATCCGCCGACTGGTCGACGGCATCCACGAGCACGGGGCTGCGGCGATGATCCAGATCAGCCACCTGGGGCGGCGGACCGGATGGGGCCAGGACGACTGGCTGCCGGTGGTGGCGCCGTCGGCGCGCCGCGAGCCGGCCCACCGCAGCCATCCGAAGGCCGCCGAGCAGTGGGACATCGACCGGATCGTCGAGCACTACGCCGATGCGGCCGAACGGATGCAGGCCGGTGGGATGGACGGCATCGAGGTCGAGGCCTACGGGCACCTCTTCGACCAGTTCCTCTCCCCCGCCACCAACCGGCGTACCGACCGCTACGGCGGATCGCTCGACAACCGCCTGCGCTTCCCCCTGGAGGTGCTCCGGGCGATCCGTCACCGGGTCGGACCGGACTTCGTGGTCGGCGTGCGCATGGTGGTCGACGAGCGGTTGGCGGACGGCATCGACCTGCCCGTCGGGCTGGCCGTGCTCCACCGCTTCGCCGACGAGGGTCTGATCGACTTCGTCAACGTCATCCGCGGCCACATCGAGCACGACGCCGCGCTGACCGAGGTGATCCCGATCCATGGGATGGCGTCCGCTCCGCACCTCCCCACGGTCGCCACGGTCCACCAGGAGATGCAGCCACGCGGCATCGCCGTGCTGCATGCCGCCAAGGTCGACGACGTCGCCACCGCCCGCCACGCGATCCGTGAGGGGATCATGGACCTGGTCGGCATGACCCGGGCCCAGCTCGCCGACCCGTACCTGGTGCGCAAGATCGAGGCGGGTGCCGAGGCGACGATCCGCCCGTGCGTCGGGGCGACCTACTGCCTCGATCGCATCTACCAGGCCGGCGAGGCCCTGTGCATCCACAACGCCGCCACCGGCCGCGAGCTGACCATCCCGCACGTCATCCGGCGCGCCACCCAGGCCCGCCGGGTGCTGGTGATCGGCGGTGGCCCCGCCGGCCTGGAGGCGGCGCGGGTCTGCGCCGAGCGGGGGCACACCGTGGAGCTGTGGGAGGCGATGCCGTGGCTGGGCGGGCAGATCCGCCTGGCGGCGCGCAACCCGCGCCGGCGCGACCTGCTCGGCATCGTCGACTGGCGGGCGAGCGAGCTGGCCCGACTGGGAGTCACGGTGCGGACCGACACCGTCGCCGAGGTCGGCGACGTCCTGGCCCACCGCGCCGACGTGGTCCTGGTGGCCACCGGTGGGCTGCCCCAGGTGCCCGAGCTCGACGAGGGCGCCGACCTGATGGTGTCGAGCTGGGAGGTCATCGGCGGCGAGGTCAGCCCGCGCGGCGAGGTGATCCTGTACGACGACGACGGCACCCACTCGGCGCTGACGGCCGCCGAGCTGCTGGCGACTGCCGGGGTCCGGCTCGAGCTCATCACGCCGGAACGGACGCTGGGCGTCGACGTCGGTGGGATGAACGCCGTCCCCTACGCCCGGGCGCTGCACGAGGCCGATGCCCGCGTCTCGCTGAACCAGCGGGTGCGCGGCGTGCGTCGGGTCGACGGCCGCCTGGAGGTGCGGATCGGGAGCGACCACTCGGCGCGGTGCCACACCCGTACCGTCGACGCCGTGGTCGGCGACCACGGGGTCATCGCCAACGACGGCCTGTACCACGAGCTGGTCTCGCACTCGTCGAACGGCGGGCGCATCGACCACCAGGCCCTGATCGGCATCACCGCCCAACCGGCCGGCCGCGCCGACGGCTTCGAGCTGTACCGCCTGGGCGATGCGGTGGCGGGGCGGAACATCCACGCGGCGATCTACGACGCGCTTCGGCTATGCCTCGCCCTCTGAGCCGGACGCTGACCGAGCAGCTACCGGGCATCGTCCTCGCCGCGCTCGTCGGCTGGGCGGCGATCGCCGTGCACGACCGCTGGTCGGCGGTGTCGCCGCACGTCGTCGCCGTCCTGGCCGGTGTCGTGCTGGCCAACACGGTGCTGTCCCGCTGGCGGGGCGCATCGGCTCGGCTGCGTCCCGGGCTGCGGACCAGTGCCAAGCGGATCCTGCGCGCCGGCATCGTCCTGCTCGGCTTCCGGTTGTCCCTCCGCCAGCTCGGCCAGCTCGGGCCGCGAGCGCTGCTGGCCGTGGGACTCGTGGTGCTGGCCACGTTCGTCGGCACCCGGTGGCTGTGCCGGCGGATGGGCCTGCACGACGGCCTGGGCCTGCTGCTGGCCACCGGATACTCCATCTGCGGAGCATCGGCGATCGCCGCGATGGAGCCGTTCGCCGACGCCAGCGAGACCGACGTGGCCTATTCGCTGGCACTCGTGACCCTCTGCGGCTCGCTGTCGATCGGGGTGCTGCCGGCGCTCGGTCACGCCCTGGCGCTCGGCGACTCGCGCTTCGGCGCGTGGGTGGGCGCGGCGGTCCACGACGTCGGCCAGGTGGTGGCCGCGGCGTCGACGCGCAACGCCGTTGCCATCCGCACGGCCACGGTGGTGAAGCTGACCCGAGTCGCCCTGCTGGCCCCGCTGCTGGCCGTCGTGGCCGTTCGCCACCGCCGGGCCGATGGGACGCGTTCCATGGGCGTCGCTCCGCTCCCGCTGTTCATCGTCCTGTTCCTGGCGGCCGTGGCGCTGCGCAGCACCGGCTGGCTGAACACCCGCCAGCTGGCCGACATCCAATGGTGGGAGACGATGCTGCTGGCCGTCGGGCTGTTCGGCCTGGGGACCGGCGTCGACCTGGCCAAGCTGCGCGCCGTGGGGGGCCGCCCGTTGGTGGCCGGGCTGATCAGTTGGGCGCTCGTCGCCGCCGTCTCCCTGGCGGCCGTCAGCCTGGCCGGGACCTGACCGCCTCGTCCAGCAGGCTGCGGGCCAGCGCCGGCACGTCCGGTGGCTGGACCACCGCGGCCCGGACGAGATCCTCGAACTGGCCGGTCAGCGTGCGGACGTGCTCGGCCGAGGTCAGCACCAGGTACATCTGACCGAGGTACAGAGCGGCGCGCTGCTGTCCGAACACGGTCACCGGCACCGCGTAGCGGGCCACGGCGTCGAACAGGAACCAGCGGAACCCCGGGTACAGCTCGTCGGTCAGGGTGGCGATCTGCTCGAGCTGCTCGAGGCGGTCGCGGCGCGGCATCGTCCGCCACATCCCCTCGCCGCGGGCGAAGCCCTCCAGCGACTGGCGGCTCGAGCAGCACTCCAGGTCACCGCCGTGATCCTGGGTCCAGGCCAGGCGCACCCCGGCCGTCTCGATCTTCTGCTCCGGGCGGGTGGCGGCATAGCCGGACAGCTCGTGGCGGATCACCGCCGGGGTCTTCAACAGGTCCGGGAGCGAGGAGGGCACGTAGCGCACCTTGTACCCCACGGCCTCGTGGTACCACTGGATCAAGCGCTCGTCGTTCGGCGCCAGGGCATCGAGCTCGAACGAGGCCTGCTCGCGCATCAGCTCGGCGCCCATCGGGCCGCCGTGGGTCAACCCGAGGAGCCAGTCGATGGACACCTGGCGATGCTCGGCCAGCCCGACCAGCGTGTCGACCCTCGGCAGGCGGCGATTGGTTGGGGCCAGCAGCTGGGACAGCGTGGAGCGGTCGAGGTCGGTGGCGACGGCGAACTGCGATCGATTCAGGCCGCTGGCCGTGATCACCTCGCCGAGGCGGGTTCGGAAGGTGGTGAGCATCGAGCGCCGCTCCATCTGTGCAGCGTAGACGTCACAGATGTGGCGCTCCCACCACATCTGTCGGACCAACGATGATCAAGTGCGCCACTGTGTGCGGATGATCGGCGCGTTCGGCATCGGCCGGCGTCGCCCGGGTGGGTGACACTGGGGCCAATGGCGGGGGCGGCGCGGACGACGACGTGGGAGTGGCCGACGATCGGCGTGCTGGTCGCCAACGGCGTGGCGCTCGCCGCCCTGGTGACCTGGCACGGCTCGCTGCCCACCGCCGCGGTCCTGGCCGGGTTGGTCGCGGTGGGCACCCTGCACATGTCGCTGGTCCACGAGGTTCTCCACGGCCACCCCACGCCCCACCAATGGCTGAACGAGGCGATGATCCTGGTCCCGTCGTTCCTGTGGCTGCCCTACGTCGACTATCGCGACTCGCACCGCCTGCACCACCGGGTGGCCTTGACCGTGCCCGGAGCAGACCCGGAGTCCTTCTACGTCACCCGCGACGCCTGGGATCGGGCCAACCCGCTGTGGCGGGCGATGCTGCGGGCCAACCGGACGCTCCTCTGGCGAGTGCTCGTGTGGCCGGCGGTCGGCATGGCCCGCGGCCTGCGCAGCCTGCTCGCCGGGCTGGCGTCCGGGGGCCGCCGGACGGTGACCGTCTTCGTCCACCTCGCCGCGTCGGCGCTGACCCTCTGGCTGGTCAGCGGCGTGGGTGGTCTGCCGTGGTGGCAGTACGTCCTCGGCTTCGCCTACGGCGGGCTCGGCGTCACCTACCTGCGCTCCTTCGCCGAGCACCTGCCCGTCACCGAGGGCAGCGCCTCGGCGGTCGTGCGCAGCAACCGGGTGATGGGCACGCTGTTCCTCAACAACAACCTGCACCACGCCCACCACGCCCAGCCCGACGTCGCCTGGTTCCGGCTTCCGGCGCTGGCCGAGGACCTCGGATCCGATGCCGCAGCCGCAGCCGGTGCCGGCTGGTACCGGGGCTACGCGGAGCTGCTCCGGCGCTACGCGGTCCGGCCGTTCTCCCAGCCGGTCCACCCCACCGCGTCGTGACGGCCAGCCTGCCGATGTACCCGCTCGGCGGGCTGCGTGCGGCGACCGAGCGACTGTGGGAACGCATCGCCCGAGCTGCCGGCAGCACGACCCGGCTAGAGCCGTGGGAGCGGGACGCGATGGAGCTGTGGACCGAGTCCGGTCTCGATCTGACGCAGACCTGCGGCTGGCCGCTCATCACCTCCCTCGCCGGGCGGGTGCGGGTGCTCGGGTCGTTCTCCTACCGAACCCCCGACTGGAGCGGCGACACCTACCGCAGCGTGGTCGTCGGTCGCCGGGGGACCTCGCTGAGCGAGGTGGCCGGGGGTGTCGCGGCGGTGAACGGCCCGGACAGCCTGTCCGGGTGGGTCAGCCTGGTGTGGGCGGTCGCCGGGCCCGGGGGCACATGGCCGGGAACGGTCCGGTGGACCGGCGCCCACCTCCGCTCGCTGGCCGAGGTCGCCGCCGGGCGGGCCGACGTCGCCTCGATCGACGCCGTCACCCTGGCCTACGTGCGCCGCCATCGCCCGGAGCTGGCCGAGCACCTGGCGGTGCTCGGCGCCGGGCCACCGGTTCCGACCCTGCCGCTGGTCACTCGGGCTGACGCCGGCGACGACGAGGTCGAGCGCTGGCGCCGGGCGCTCGGCGCGGCCGTGGACCAGCGGGTCACCGACGAGCTGCTGATCGACGGCTTCACCCGCCGGGAGGTCGCCGACTACCTCGTTCTCGCCGATCTCGCTCCGGCTACGGTCGCCCCGTGACGAGCTACGCCATCGGCCGGATGCCGGCCATCGAGGTCGGGGCCGATGCCGTCACCCGCCTGCCGGAGCTGCTCGGCGGCGGTGGAGCGGTGCTGGTGGTCGACGGTGCCCTGGCCGACGGGGCCTACGCCGCGGCCGTGGCCGGCGCGCTGGCCGACGCCGGGCCGCTGACCGTGGCCCGGGTCCCCCCGGGCGAGCCGACCGCCGACTCGGTGGATGCGGTCACCGAGTCGGTGCGGCGCCACCCGGCCGCCACCGTGGTCGGCGTCGGCGGCGGGAGTGCGCTGGACACCGCCAAGCAGGCCGCCGCGGCCAGCGCCGCGGGCGGATCGATCGAGCGCTACGCCCTGTGCGCCGAGCCGTTCGCCGGCCGGCGGGCGATCATCGCCGTGCCCACCACGGCCGGCACCGGCAGCGAGGTCACCCGGACCTGCATCGTGACCGACCGGGCCGGCACCAAGGTGTGGACCTGGGGCGACGAGCTCCTGCCCGACGTGGTCCTGCTCGATCCACGGGCCACGGTCAGCATGCCCGCGGCCGTGACCGCGGCGACCGGGCTCGACGCGGTCGTCCACGCGCTCGAGGCGGCCAGCGGGCAGCGGCGCAACCCGATGGTGCAGGCGCCGGCCGCCGAGGCGCTCCGTCTGGCCGCCCGGCACCTCCACCGTGCCGTCGAGGACGGCTCGGATCTCGCCGCCCGCCAGGCCATGCAGGTCGCCGCATTGCTGGCCGGGCTGGCGATCGACGCCGGCGGGACCGGCATGGCCCACAGCATCGGCCATGCCCTCGGCACGCTGGCCAAGGTGCCCCACGGCGTCGCCGTCGCCGTGGGCATGGTGGCGGCACTGGACTGGAACGTGGCCGGCGCCGCGGAGGCCTACGACGCGGTGGCTGCGGCACTGGGCATCGAGCCCGGCGCGGTCCCGTCGTGGTTCACCGGGCTGGCCCGCTCGGTCGGGCTGGGCGCGGTGCTCGCCGGCCGCGGCCCCCTCGCACTCGACCCCGAGGACATCGCCCGGTGGATGGTGGCCGAGGAGAACCGCCCGATGTACGCCAACAACGCCCGGCAGGCCGGCGCGGGCGATCGGATGGCGCTGGCCGAGCGGACCGTGGCCTGCTGGACGGAGTGGGCGGCGTGAGCGTCATCACCCGGATCGAGATCACCCACCACCGCCTGGCCCTCGATCCGCCCTTCCCGGCGTCGTGGGACCCGACGCCGCGGACCCACTTCCCGGCCACCGTGGTCCGCGTCCACGACGACGCCGGCCACGTCGGCATCGGTTCCGGTGATGCGATGTACGGCTTCGCCGACTACCAGCGCTGGTTCCTCGGCCAGGACCCGACCGACCACGAGACGCTGGCGGCCATGCTGGCCAACGTCGAGTTCCACGCTGGGCGCCCCTGGCCGCTCGACGTGGCCCTGTGGGACCTCCACGGCAAGCTGGCCGAACAGCCGGTGTGGGCCTTGCTCGGTGGGTCCAGCGGGCGGATCCGGGCCTACGCCTCGTCGGGCGTTCACCGCCCGGTGGGCGAGATGGTCGCCGTCGCCCGGCGGGCGGCCGACCTCGGCTACCCGGCGCTGAAGGTCCGCTTCGGCCGGCCGGCGCTGGACGAGGACCTCGCCGTGGTGCGCGCCGTGCGCGATGCCCTCGGCGAGCGGTTGGAGCTGATGGTCGACTGCAACCAGGGCTGGCGGATGCCCTGGGACGTCCGCCCACCGTGGGACCTCGACCGGGCCACGGCCGTCGCCGAGGCCCTCCACGCCGAGTCGGTCTTCTGGGTCGAGGAGCCGCTGCACCGCGCCGACTACGCCGGGATGGCCGAGCTCCGTCGCCGGGTGCCGATCCGTGTCGCCGGGGGCGAGATGACCCGGGAGCGCTACGAGTTCCGCGAGCTGCTCGACCGCCAGTGCCTCGACGTGTTCCAACCGGACTGCGTGTGCACGCTGGGCATCACCGGGCTGGCCGGCCTGGCCGGCGAGGTGGCGGCTGCGGGTCGGGTGTTCACCCCACACACGTGGGGCAACGGCGTCGGGCTCCTGGCGAACGTCCACCTGACCGCCGGCACGGTGGGAGCGCCGTTCATCGAGGTGCCGTTCGATCCACCGGAGTGGACCACGGCGCGCCGTGACTACCTGCTGACCGAGACGGTCGAGGTCGACGGCGACGGATGGATCGACGCCGGGGACCGACCCGGTCTCGGGTTCGACCTGGACGAGGCCGTGCTGGCGGCGACGCAGACCGACGCGGCGACGTTCAGCTGACCCGTGCCGCTCACGCTCTCCCCCACTCTGGCCACGACCACGGCGATCGTCGCCGGGATCGTCTGGAGCCTGGGCGCGGTGCACGTGGCGGAGGCGCACGCCGACGCCTTCCAGTACCTGATCTGGCGGTCGCTGCCGATCATCGTCGTGGTCGAGATCGTCGCCGCGCTGCGCCATCGTCCCTCGCCGACCCGCCAGGGCCTCACCGGCGGATGGTTCATCTGGCTGACCAGCGCGATGCTGTTCCTGGCGTCGATCGGCTTCGTCTACGCGGTGAGCGTCAACGGAGCGGCGCAGACGGCCTTCTTGGCCTCGACCACCCCGCTCATGGCGGTGGCCCTGGCCAGGGTGGTGCTCGGGGAGCGGATGTCCGCCGTCACCGGCATGGCGGTCACCCTCGGCCTGGTCGGGCTGCTGGTGATGGTCGGCGGAACCTTCGGCGGCGGCCAGCTGGCCGGGAACCTCTCGGCGGTGGCCTCCTCACTGGGCTTCGCCGTCTACACGGTGTGCGTGCGCACCGACAAGCACCGCGACTGGTCACCGGTCCTGCCCACCTACGCCGTGGTCATGGTGGTGGTGTGCGGCGTGGTGGTGCTGGCCAAGGGGGAAGCGCTGGTCCCCGGGGTCCAGCCGGTCACCCTGGCCGCCATCCACGGGGCGGTCTACATCGTGGTCGGAACGCTGCTGTTCAACCTGGCGGCGCGCACGGTGCCGGCCGTGCACATGACCGTCTACGCCCAGGCGGAGAACGTGTTCGTCCCGGTGTGGGGAATGGTGCTGCTCCACGAGCACCCGGCCGGGCGGACCATCGTCGGCGGCATCGTCGTGTTCGTGGCCATCCTGGTCAACGCCGTGTGGGGCGGGCCGGCGGCGCTGGACGCCAGCGTGCCGGACGCCGACCAGGTGGTTCCTGCACAGGGTTGAGCCGGTTGTCCCCAGCAAATTCACGGGCTATCGGGACTGACGATCCACAGGCCTCGTCCGTCACACTGTCGGCCATGCTGGCCCTGAGCACCTCCCCGCACCGCCCCCGCCGGCACGTCGAGGTCCTGGCACCCGACGATCGCCGCCAGCTCGAGCGCCTCGGGTGGCGAACGACGATGGACTACCGCGAGAACCACGTTCGCTCCAGCAGTGGGCAGCTGCTCGAGGCCGTCCCGGTGTGGACGGCCGAGGCCGAACGCTTCGACGACGGCGTGCGGATGGTCTCGGCCTGCGGACCGACTCCGGACGACGCCTGGGCGTCGGCCTACGAGCAGGTTCGTCGCGGCGACTGGACCGTGGTGGTCAGCCGGTTGCGGCTGCGACCGGCCACCGGGTGACCCGGTCGGCGATCAGCGGCTGAACACCACCATGCGCAGCTCGGTCATCTCCCGAACGGAGTAGGCCGGTCCCTCCCGGGTGTTGCCGCTGTCGCGCAGGCCGCCGTACGGCTGTTGGTCGGCGCGCCAAGTGGGCACCTCGTTCACCAGAACGCCGCCGAAGTCCAGTTCCTGCACGGCGCGCAGCGCGGTGGAGACGTCGGCGGTGAAGATCGCCGCCTGCAGCCCGAACTTGGTGTCGTTGGCCAGACCGAAGGCCTCGTCGAGGTCGTCGAAGGCGGTGATCGCCACCACCGGGCCGAAGACCTCTTCCCGGCACACCTTCATGTCCGGTGTGGCATCGGTGATGATCGTCGGGGCCAGGACCCCGTCGTCGCCCACCGTCCCCCCGGCAGCCACGCGCCCACCGGCCGCCGCGGCCTCGGCCACCCAACCGGCCACCCGATCCCGCTCGGCGGTCGAGATCAGCTGGCTGACGTCGGTGGCCTCGTCCAGCGGATCGCCGACGCGCAGGGTGGCCACCTGGGCGACGAGCTCATCGGTGAACCGCTGGACGAGCGAGCGATGCACGAGGATCCGCTGGGTGGAGATGCAGCTCTGCCCGGCATGGCTGAAGCCGGCCAGGCGCACCTTGGCAGCGGCCGCCGCCCAGTCACCGTCGGCGGCGATGATCAGCGGAGCGTTGTTGCCCAGCTCCAGGCCGACGCGCTTGCGTGGCGCCCGGGCGCGGATCGACCACCCGACCTCCGGCGATCCGGTGAAGGTGATCAAGGCGACGTCGGGATGGTCGACGAGGGCGTTGCCCACGGTGGAGCCCCCACCCGTGACGACGTGCAGGTAGTCGGCCGGCAGCCCGCACTCGTCGATCAGCATCGCGGCCAGCGTCAGTGAGCTGAACGGGGTCTGCGAGGCCGGCTTGAGCACGACCGGGCAGCCGGCAGCGATGGCCGGGGCGACCTTGTGGACCACCAGGTTCAACGGGAAGTTGAACGGGGCGATGGCCCCGACCACGCCGATGGGGACCCGCAGGGTGAATCCGAGCTTGCCCTGCCCCCCGTTCAGCGCGTCGAGCGGGACGACGTCGCCGGCCAGCGTGCGGGCCTCGGCCGCGGCGAAGCGGAACGTGCCGACGGCGCGGTCGACCTCGACCCGAGCCGTCTTGATCGGCTTGGCAGCCTCCCGAGCGACGATCGTGGCGAACTCGTCACGACGCGCCGCCAACCGTTCGGCGGCGCGGTCGAGGATCCCGGCGCGCTGCCACTGGGCGAGCGGGCGGTCGCGCAACGCTGCGGCGGCGAGACCGACGGCCCGGTCGACGTCGTCGGCGGTCTGGGCCGGGATCTCGCCGATGACACCTCCGTCGTAGGGGGACCGAACGGTGATGGTCTGGGTCATGCCATGGACGATACTGAACGCCGTGCAGCCCCCCTCCCGGCCGCGTCACCCGTACCTGGAGTGGCCGCACCCGATTCCCTTCGCCCACCGTGGTGGGGCCACGGATCAGCCGGAGAACACGATGCCGGCGTTCGAGTACGCCGTCGGGCTCGGGTACCGCTACCTGGAGACCGATGTCCAGGTGACCGCCGACGGGATGTTGGTCGCCTTTCACGACGACGACCTGTCACGCACCTGCGGACGGCCGGGACGGATCAGCCAGCTGCCGTGGTCCGAGGTGCGCACCGCCCGGGTGGGCGGGACAGCGCCGATCCCTTTGCTCACCGACCTGCTGGAGGCCTGGCCGGACGTCCGCGTCAACATCGACTGCAAGACCGACGCCGCCGTCCCGGCCCTGGCCACGACCCTGCGACGGACCTCGGCGCTGCATCGGGTGTGCGTCGGCGCCTTCGACGACCGCCGCCTGGCTCGGCTGCGGGCCATGCTCGGGCCCGAGCTGTGCACCTCGCTGGGCCCGATCGGGGTGGCCCGCCTCGTGGCCGGCGGGTTGCGGCACACCGCGGCGATGGCGGCCCAGGTTCCCGTCCGCCAGGGACCGATCCCGGTGACGACCGCCGGCTTCGTCCGCCGGGCACACGCCCGTGGGCTGGCGGTGCACGTCTGGACCATCGATGACGCCGGTGCCATGGAGCGCCTGCTCGACCTCGGGGTCGACGGGCTGATGACCGATCGCCCGACCGTGCTGCGCGACGTGTTGAGCGCTCGCCACCAGTGGGTCGACGGCACGGGGAGCCGACCGTGACGATCACGATCCCGGCACTGGTCGAGGCGCATGCCCACCTGGACAAGGCCTACCTGGCCGAGCGGATCCCGAACCCGACCGGCGACCTGATGGGGGCGATCCTGGCGATGGAGGCGGCCCGCCCGACGATCACCGTCGCCGACACGATCGAACGCGCCGAGCGCGCCGCCCGGGCGCTGGTGGCCAACGGCGTCACGGCCATCCGCACCCACGCCGACGTGACCGAGGCAAACGGGCTGACGTCGGCCGAGGCCCTGGTCGAGGTTCGTCGGCGGCTGGCCGGCGAGGTGGAGATCCAGGTCGTGGCGCTCACCGGCTGGCCGGTCGTCGGTCCCCCGGGCGCGACCAATCGCCGGTTGCTGGATGCGGCACTCGATCTCGGCGTCGACCTCGTGGGCGGCTGCCCGCACCTGGAGGACGACCCGGCGGCCGCCACCGAGGTGTTCCTCGAGGCCGCCGCGCAGGCCGAGCGAGGTCTGGACCTGCACACCGACGAGACCCTCCGGCCGGAGGCCCTGGCGCTCGAGACGCTGGCCCGGCGGGTGCTGGTCAGCGGGTTCCCGTTCCCGGTCACCGCCAGCCATTGCGTGTCCCTGGCGATGCAGACCGCTGCCCGACAGCAGGAGATCGCCGAGTTGGTCGCCGCGGCCGGCATCGGTGTGGTGGCCCTGCCGCACACCAACCTGTTCCTTCAGGGCCGCGAGCAGCAGACGGCGATGCCGCGCGGGATCACCGCGGTGCGCGCCCTGCGCGCCGCCGGGGTGCGCGTCGCCGCCGGGGGCGACAATCTGCAGGATCCGTTCAACCCCCTGGGCCGGGCCGACCCGCTGGAGACCGCCGGGCTGATGGTCCTCACCGCCCACGTCCTCCCGGACGACGCCCTGGCCATGGTGGCCGGCACGGCTCGCTCGGTGCTCGGCTTGGCACCAACGGCCGACACCGTCGAGCTGCCGGTCGGATCGGTGCGCGAGGCGCTCGCCGTCGGCGGGCCACGCCGGCTCCTACGATCCTGGCGATGAACACCGGACGCCTCCACGGTCGCCGGGCCGTCGTCACCGGCGCGGCTCGCGGCATCGGCGCGGCCATCGCCGCGACCTTCGAGCGCGAGGGGGCCTCGGTGCAGCGGATCGACCGGGAGGACGCCCCCGGCGTGCTCGGTGCCGACCTCGCCGATGCCGCCGCGGCGCGTCTGGTGACCGAGCGGGCGGTCGCCGCGCTCGGTGGGGTCGACATCCTGGTCAACAACGCCGGGATCCTGCAGATGGCCCCGCTGCTGGATCTCACGGTGGACACCTGGGACCTGACCTTCGACGTCAACGTCCGGGCGATGCTGCTCACGACCCAGGTCTGCGCCCGGTCGATGATCGCCACCGGACAGGGCGGCACCGTGGTCAACATGGCCAGCATGGGTGGCAAGGTCGGGTCGCCCAACCAGGCCCACTACGCGGCGTCGAAGGCCGCGGTCATCGCCCTGACCCGGGTCGCCGCCATGGAGCTGGGCGGGCACGGGATCACCGTCAACTGCATCTGCCCCGGCTACGTGCTGACCGAGATGGGGGCGGCGACACGCACCCCGGAGATGGTGGCGGCGTGGAGCGCCAAGTCACCGCTCAACCGGTTGGCCCAACCACAGGACGTGGCCAACATGGCCCTGTTCCTGGCCAGCGAGGAGGGCTCGTACTGCACCGGCCAGGCGATGAACGTGACGGGCGGGATGATCTTCCACTAGTTCACGGTTCGGAAACAGTTCGGCACGCGACAGGCTCGGGCGACGCACTAGCCTCGGCCGCCATGGAGATGGGGTCCGGGCCGGCGCTGTCGTTTCGCGGCGTATCGATGGTCTTCCCGGATGGCACCCATGCGTTGCAGGAGACCACCTTCGATGTCAGCCCTGGCGAGTTCGTCACCGTGGTCGGTCCCTCCGGCTGCGGCAAGAGCACGCTGTTGAAGATCGCCTCCGGCCTGCACCAACCCACGACCGGCAAGGTGGTCGTCGATCGCAAGAAGTTGGGCTACGTGTTCCAGGACGCCACCCTCTTGCAGTGGCGCTCGGTGCAGCGCAACGTCGAGCTGCTCGCCGAGTTGGAGGGCATGCCGAAGGGCGAGCGGGCCAAGCGGGCCACCGACGCCATCCGCACCGTCGGCCTCGCCGGCTTCGAGGCCAAGTACCCCAAGCAGCTCTCCGGTGGGATGAAGATGCGCGCCTCGCTGGCCCGCACCTTGGTGCTCGAGCCCGACGTGTTCCTGTTCGACGAGCCCTTCGGTGCCGTCGACGAGATCACCCGCGAGCGGCTCAACGACGAGGTCATCTCGCTGTTCCAGCAGCGCCGCTTCGCCGGGCTGTTCATCACCCACTCGATCGCCGAAGCGGTGTTCCTGTCCACCAAAGTGCTGGTGATGAGCGCTCGCCCCGGCAAGCTGGTGGCCAGCTACGACGTGCCGTTCGCCTATCCGCGCTCGCCGGAGCTGCGCTTCGACCCGGAGTTCGCCCGGCTGAGCGGGGAGATCTCGCACTCGTTGCGAGGAGCTCACGTATGACCAGCGCTCCGGTCGTGGTGGACGGGACGGGGGCAGGCCTCGATGCGGCCGCCCAGATCGAGGATCAGCTCATCGCCGCCACCAAGCAACGCGGCAGGCGCCTCGGTGACTACGTCGGGCCGCTTCTGGTGTTCGTCCTGTTCATCGTGTTGTGGGAGTACATGCACCGAGACGGCATCCAGCGTTGGCTCGGTCGCAAGCCGTCGGTCCTGCCGTCACCGGTGACCATCATCGACCAGTCCCTGTTCAACAAGATCTTCCGCGACCAACTGATCACCGGGCTGGGGTGGACGTGCCTGGTGGCCTTCGTGGGACTGGGCATCACCATCGTCATCGGGATGGCACTGGCCATCGTCATGGCCCAGAAGGCCTGGGTGGAACGATCGCTCTATCCGTACCTGGTCGCCCTGCAGGCCACTCCGGTACTGGCCATCGTGCCGATCATCTACACCGTGTTCGGCGGGGGCCTGGGTGCGCGCATCTACGTGTGCATCATGATCGCGATCTTCCCCATCGTCACCAACACCCTGTTCGGGCTGACCTCGGCCGACGCCAGCCAGCACGACCTGTTCACGCTGCGTCACGCCAGTACCTGGACACGGATGCGCAAGCTGCAGTTCCCCAACGCCATGCCGGCCATCTTCACCGGGTTCCGCATCTCTGCCGGCCTGTCGGTGGTGGGCGCGGTGGTTGGTGAGCAGTTCTTCCGCGAGGGCGCCAAGCCGGGTCTCGGCGTGGCCATCGACCAGTTCCGCACCCGCCTGCAGCGCCCACCGATGTACGGGGCCATCATCGTCGCCTGCCTGCTCGGCATCGTCGTCTTCTTCGTCTTCGGACTGCTGTCCCGCCTCGTCGTCGGGCACTGGTACGAGTCCCAACGCAGCTGATCCCATCCAACAACGGGCCGCGGCCCTACCGCGTCAACCATCATCAAGGAGAACCACATGCAACAGCGCCGCAGCACGAAGGTGCTCGCAGCATCCCTGCTGACCTCGTCGTTGATCGCCGTCGCCGGCGCGTCGGCGTCGGCCACCACCCCGCCCACGGGCGGCACCACCGCGGGCACGGCCGGCGCTGCGGCTGCACCCGTCTCGCTGAAGGGTGACTGCCCGGACACCATCGTCATTCAGACGGACTGGATGCCCGAGGCCGAGCACGGCTGGCTGTACCAGCTGATCGGCGACGGGTACCAGATCGACAAGGACAAGGCCTACGTGACCGGGCCACTGATGGACGCCTCCGGGAATGACACCGGCGTCAAGCTCCAGATCCGCTCCGGTGGCTCGCCCCAGCAGTTCCGCAAGCCGACCGAGATCCTCTACGGGGACGACAGCATCCTGTTCGCCTTCGTCTACACCGACGAGGCCATCCAGTTCAGCGGCGACTTCCCCACCGTGGCCATCGAGTCCGGTCTGGAGAAGAACCCGCAGATGATCATGTGGGATCCGAACACCTACCCCGACGTCAAGGGCATCGCCGACATCGGCAAGAAGGGCATCAAGGTCCGCTACTTCGGTGGCGCGGCCTACATGGACTACCTGACGAGCTCGGGATTGCTGAAGAAGGACCAGGTCGACGGCTCCTACCAAGGTGACCCGTCGCTGTTCGTCACCGATGGCGGCAAGGCGGCCCAGCAGGGTTTCGGTTCAGCCGAGCCGTACCTGTACAAGAACGTGATCAAGGACTGGGGCAAGGACGTCGCCTACCAGTACACGAGCGAAGTCGGCTGGAACAACTACGCCCAGTCGATCGCCACCAAGCCCGAGAACCTGACCAAGTACGACGCCTGCTTCAAGAAGCTGGTGCCCGTCATCCAGGCCGGCACGGTGGCCTACGCCAAGGATCCCAAGCACGGCAACGACGTCATCCTGGCCGCCGACACCGCGTTCGGCAAGGCGTTCGGCTGGGAGTACGACCAGGGCACCGCCGAGTACGGCCATGCAACCATGCTGAAGGACGGCCTGCTGGCCAACGGTGCCGACGGCACCATCGGCAGCTTCGACAGCGCCCGGGTGGCCGAGCTGATCAAGAACGCCACGCCCGTGTACCAGGCGCAGGGTTCGAAGGTCAAGGCCGACCTCAAGCCGGAGGACATCGTCACCAACAAGTACCTCGACCCGTCGATCAAGCTCTGAGCACGACGACGCGTTGACCGCCAGACAGGGGCGCCGGCCGCAGGGTCGGCGCCCCCGGCGCGTTCAGGCCGAGGCGCAGGCGAGCACGGCCTGCAACAGCACGTCGGCCCCGGCGGCGATGTGCTCCGGTTCGGTGTGCTCGGCGATGTTGTGCGACAGACCGTTCACGCTGGGCACGAAGATCATCGCCGTCGGGCACACCCGGGCCAGCATCTGGGCGTCGTGGCCGGCGCCGCTCGGCATCCGCCTCGTCCGGTGCCCGAGAGCCGTCGCCGTTGCCTCGACCAGGTCGACCATCGCCGGATCGAAGGCCACCGGCTCGAAGCGTGCCAAGGTCCGCTGGGCCACGGCCACGCCCTCCGCTGCGGCCAGGGTGGCGCAGAGGTGGGCCAGGCGGCCCTCGGCGTCCTGGAGGATGGCCTCGTCGGTGTTGCGCAGGTCGACGGTCATCGTCACCGTGGCCGGGATGACGTTGACCAGGTTGGGGCTGAACTCGCAGCGCCCGACGGTGGCCACCTGCGTGCCGCCGAGCTCGGCGGCGATGCGCCGGACCCCGGCCGTGATCGAGGCGGCGACGAAGCCGGGATCGTGGCGCAGGCGCATCGGTGTGGTCCCGGCGTGGGCCGACTGGCCGGTGATGGTCAGCTCGGTCCAGGAGATGCCCTGGACACCGGTGACCACGCCGATGGCGACGCCCTCGTCCTCCAGCACCGGGCCCTGCTCGATGTGCAGCTCCAGGTAGCGGTGCGGGGCCCCAGCCGCCGGGCAGGGCGTCGGCCCGGCGTAGCCGATCCGGACCAGCTCGTCGCCGAGGCGGGCGCCGTCATCGGCGGCACGGACGTCGAGCGCGTCCTCCAGGGCCATCCCGCCCACGTAGACCAGGCTGCCGAGCATGTCCGGCTGGAACCGGGCGCCCTCCTCGTCGGTGAAGACGGCCACGGCAACGGGCCGGTCGGTGACCACGCCGGCGGTGATCAGCGTCTCCACCACCTCGAGGCCGGCCAGCACCCCCAGGTTGCCGTCGAACCGGCCACCGGTGCGAACGGTGTCGATGTGCGATCCGACCATCACCGGCGCCAGCTCGTCGTTGGCCCCGGCGTGCACGGCGACGACGTTGCCCACCGCGTCGATGCTGACGGCCATCCCGAGGTCGGTCATCCACCGGACCACCAGGTCGCGCCCGTCCCGGTCGGCGTCGGTCAGCGCCAGGCGGGCACAGCCGCGCTCCCCGTTCGGACCGTGCACCGCGCCGATCTCCCCGAGCGCCTCCAGCCGGGCCCACAGACGCGAGGCGTCGACGCGCAGCGAGTCCGCGGTGGCACGGCTCATGGGCGGAACTCGAAGTCGGCGATCTCGGCCAGGGCCTCGCACAGCCCAGCGACGGCGCCCTCGAACAGGCGGGCGCCCAGCTCCCCCGTCGCTCCCGTGGGGTCGCCGATGATCCCGTCGGGGAAGAAGTCGTCGGACAACCACCCGAAGCTGACCCGCCCGCCGAAGCGGACGTGGCGGTTGGCCGCCAGGTGCTCGGGGATTCGTCGTGCGGCCCGCGTCATGTCGACGAGCGTGGGTGCCAGGTGCAACATGATCGAGGTCTCGTCCGTGCCACCGTGCACCCCCATGCCCAGCTCGGAGGCGGGTGCCGTGCCGCCCTGGTCGACCGGCAGGCCGGGATGGACCAGGAAGGTCTGCAAGCCGTGGGCCAGGCGCAGCTCTCGGTTGGCCACGTTGAGCAGGGCGCTGTTGCCGCCATGACCGTTGAGGAACACCAGCTTGCGCGCCGGCGTGGTGGCCAGGCAGCGACCGAGGTCGTCGAGCACGGCGAGCAGGGTGGTGGCGCTGAGCCACACGGTTCCGGGTGACCAGGCGTGCTCGTTGGACTTGGTGTAGTCCAGGGTCGGCAGCAGCCAGACGTCGAGGGCCTCGCCACAGCGCTCCACCGCCGCCTCCGCCACGGCCGTGGCCACCACCGAGTCGGTGGACAGCGGCAGGTGTGGTCCGTGCTGCTCGATGGCACCGAGCGGCTGGAGCAGGAGGCTGCGCTCGGTCAGCCGGGTGGCGATGTCGGGGCCGCGCAGATCGGCGAAGCGTCGGATCACCCGGCCAGACTAGGAGGGTGGCATCCACGGACTACGACGCGATCGTCATCGGCGCCGGACACAACGGCCTGGTCTGCGCCGCCTACCTCGCCCGGGGCGGTCTGCGCACGCTGCTGGTCGAGGCCCGCGACGGCGTCGGTGGGACGGCGACCAGCACGCCGTTCGGCGGGGGGATCGCCAACATCTGCAACTGCGACCACCTCACCTTCCGGACCACTCCGGTCATCGAGGAGCTCGGCCTGGCCGGGCACGGGTTGCGCTACGTGGACATCGACCCGGCGCAGTTCAACGCCACCTGGAGCGAGGCCCCGGCCTGGGCCTCGTACCACTCGCTGGAGCGCACCCTCGACGGCCTGGCCGCCAGCCACCCGGGCGAGGTCGACGGGTACCGGCGCTACGCCCGGGCGGCGATGCCGGCCGTGCAGATGGTGTTCGCCGCGGCCAACGACGCCCCCAGCCTGGGTGGGTTGACCGGCAAGGTCCTGGCCCGTCGCGGCCGCGGCGTTGCCACGCTCCTGCGCTGGAGCCGGATGAGCGCCGCCGACGTGATGCGTCGCTACTTCACCAGCGAAGCGCTCCGGGCGCCGGGGCTGGCGGTGGGACCGATGGTGTGGGGCATCTCCCCGGAGACGCCCGGCTCCGGGCTCGGCGCATTGACCTACGCCATGCGCCACGTCGGCCGCCTCGGCCGGCCGGTCGGCGGGAGCCGGATGGTGCCGGAGTCGATCCTCGCTGCGTTCCGCGCCGCCGGGGGCGACCTGCGCCTCGGGTCGCCGGTGGGGGGCATCACCTGCGCCGGCGAGCGCGTCCGAGGGGTGCGCCTGGCCGACGGCACGGAGATCACCGCCGCTCGGGTGGTCTCGGCGTGCAATCCCCACGACACCTTCCTGCAGTGGCTGGAATCGCCCCCGCCCCAGGCCGACCGGCTGGTGGAACGATGGCGGGCGATTCCCCACGACGAGGGCTACGAGTCGAAGATCGACGCCGTGGTCACCAGCGTGCCCCGGCTGCGGACCCTGCCGGCCTCGGTTGGCGACGAGGAACTCGGTGCCACGTTCGTGCTGGCCCCGAGCCTGGCCGACATGGCTCGGGGGGCGACGATGATCGCCGAGGGCCGGATCCTCGACCGACCGGCGCTGATCGGCAACACGCCCAGCGTGGCCGACCCCACCGTGGCCCCGTCCGGAGCACACATGTTCAGCCTGGAAGCCCTGTTCACCCCGTATCGCTTCGCCGGCGGGTGGTCGAGCACAGCGGAGCCGCGCCGGTGGTTGGAGCGCTTCGCCGAGATGGTCCAGCCGGATTGGCTCGACGGACTGGGCGAGTGGCGGGCGATGACCCCGGACCGCTACGAGCGGGAGTTCTTCCTCCCCGCCGGGCATGCCACGAGCTTCGCCGGTGGTCCGCTCGCCGCGCTGCTGAACCGCCATCCCGAGCTCACCCGGTACACCACGCCGGTGCGCGGGCTGTACCTCACCGGTGCGGCCACCTTCCCGGGTGCCGGCGTGTGGGGCGCCAGCGGGCGCAATGCCGCGCTGGCCGTCCTGGCCCGCGGTTGACCGTCAGCTCCCGGTCGCGGACATGGCCGCGTCGTAGTCGGCCTCGCTGAGTCGCTGGACCGATCCGTTCCCGCCGTCCGGCGCGCTGAACGGGGCGGTGAGCGTCTGGATCGCCCACGTCGATCCGTACCGCAGGAGCGTGGCACCGATCCAATAGGTGGTCCCGTGGGTGGCCACCAACGCCGAGACTTCCGTCGCCTCGTCGGCGCCGAAGACCTTGGCCCGGCGCTCCAACTGCGTGCCGACCCGCGAGTCGGTCGCGTACCGGGCCGGGAGGAGGCTGGACTTCACCAGCGTCAGGTCGGAGAGCTTGGCCGGGTCGATGGCCGCCAGGACGGTGGCCGCCTGGCCCTCGCTGACCGGCAATCCGTGGGTCCGATCGACGTCGACCAGGCCGCCGAGCACGATCTTCAGTTGGCCGGCGAACTGACCCTCGAAGGCGGCCCGATTGACGTCCTGCGACAGCGACCCCGAACCCGGGAGCGGTGCCGAGGGATCGACGAACCGGAGCCAGTCGATCCAGCCGACCACGTCCATCCGCTCGGCCATCGCCGGCGCCGCGCTGAGCCCCATCGCCGCCGACCCGTCACCGGCCGCGATGGCGGCCACCAGGG
Organism: Actinomycetes bacterium; assembly: GCA_029782355.1. Taxonomy (GTDB): domain Bacteria; phylum Actinomycetota; class Acidimicrobiia; order Acidimicrobiales; family Ilumatobacteraceae; genus JAKOUY01. Next base: position 181,072 of record JAKOUY010000011.1, on the reverse strand, counting down.
CCCGGACGACGCCGTCGGGCGTCGAGCGGTCGACGGCCACCGCCGCAGCGGGGGTGCTCGGTGGAACGGTGGCGGAGCCGGTCGATGCCCCGATGCCAACAGCGAGCACGACGACCAGGAGCGAGGCCCCGACTCGGGCTCGGGTGCAAGAGGTGAGGTACATGCGCAATCCCTTCGACCACGGTGACGGCATCCGTCGGTACAACAGTTCCACGAGCAGAGGACGTCGGCCAGCAGCGATCGGTTCCTGCCGGAGTCGCAGCGCGGCCCGACCACCCGGGAGCATGGCCGGCTGCGCTGCCACGCCCATCACCCGTACGATCCCGACGCACCGAACGCTCCCCCCGACGACCACTCCGTCCATCTCGAGGACGGCGAGCCAACCATCGCCGAGATCCGCCGTATCGTCATGGCCCGGCTGAGTCCGTCGGGTTCCCAGCCGCCTGACCGACCATCCATCCATGACGGAGGACCCGATGACCACCCTGCCCGACCGCCCGAACACCGCCCTGGTGATCGTCGATGTGCAGAACGGCGTCGTCGCCGGGACGCACAACCGCGACGAGATGATCGCCAACATCAACACCCTGGTCGACCGGGCTCGGGCCGGCGGCGTGCCGGTGGTGTGGGTGCAGCACGCCGACGACGGCCTTCCCGAAGGCACCGACGCCTGGCAGTACGTCTCCGAGCTGCATCCCGCCGCGGGCGAACCGCTGATCCACAAGCACTACGGCGACAGCTTCGAAGAGACCGATCTCGAGTCAGCGTTGGCCGAGCGGGGCGTCGGCCATCTGGTGGTGGCCGGAGCGCAGACCGATGCCTGCATCCGCTCCACCCTGCACGGTGCCCTCGTACGCGGCTACGACGCCACGCTGGTGGGCGACGCCCACACCACCGAGGACCTCAGCCAGTGGGGCGCTCCCCCGCCAGAGCAGATCGTCGCCCACACCAACCTGTACTGGAACGAGCAGCGCGCCCCCGGCCGCAGGGGTGGCACGGTCACCACGGCCGAGGTCGACTTCACGCGTCCTTGACGCTCCAGTCGCGCCTGGCCACCGGGTCCTTGTCGCTCCACGGGAAGTTGATCCACAGGTCGGTGCGCTTCCAGACGTAGTCGCACTTGACCACCGAGTGCGACTTCTCGTACAGCACGGCGGTACGGACCTCGGCGACCTTGCCCTCGCAGAAGTCCTGGACGCTGCGCAGGGTGTGGCCGGTGTCGGCGACGTCGTCGGCGATCAGGATCTTGGCGTGGCTGACGTCGACGAAGTCCGGCGCCGGTGGCAGGATCCGAGGCACCTCGAGGCGCTCGTCGACCCCGGTGTAGAACTCGACGTTCATCGTGTACACGTTCTTGACGGACAGGGCGTAGCCGAGCGCCCCGCCGATCAGCAGACCGCCACGGGCGATCGACAGGATCATGTCCGGTTCGTAGTCGTCGGCGATCGACTGCGCCAGGGCCCGCGAGGCCTCACCGAACACGTCCCAGGTCATGATCTCGCGCGCGTCGTTCACCCGAGCCAACCTAACCGATCACAGCGCGATGTCGAAGGGCCGCACCGGGACCCGGCGAAGGTCCTTGCCGGTGGCGTCCCGGATCGCGGCGAGGACCGCCGGCGTCGACGAGATGCACGGCGGCTCCCCCACCCCCTTGGCGCCGAGTGGCGAGCGTGGCTCGGGGATCTCGATCAGCTCGGCGACGACCTCGGGCATGTCCAGCATGGTGGGCAGCAGGTAGTCGGTGAAGCTGGCATTGCGCACCCGGCCGTCCGTCTGGACGATCTCCTCCATGACGGCCAGGCCGACCCCCTGGGCGATCCCGCCCTCGATCTGGCCGCGCACGCTGAGCGGATTCAACGCTCGGCCGACGTCCTGGGCGGTGGCGATCTGGACCACCTTGACCAGGCCCAGCTCGACGTCCACGTCCACCACGGCGCGATGGGCGACGAACGCGAAGGCGGTGTGGCAGTTGCCCTGGCCGTCCTCGTCGAGGTCCTCGGTGGGCGGGTGGTGGTGCTCGAAGGTTGCCTCGAACACCCGCCCGGCGGACAGCTCGCCGACGGTGGCCTGGCGGCCGTCGGGGGACGTGAGCACACCGTCGACCAGCTCGACCTCCGCGGTGCTCACCCCCCACGACTGGGCCGCGTGGGCGACGACCTGCTCGGCGACCGCCCGGCAGGCGCCGAGCACCGCTCCGCCGCTCATCCAGGTCTGGCGGGACGCCGACGTCGACCCGGCGGAGCCGATCGTGGTGTCGATCGGCTCGCAGACCGCCCGCTCGACGCCGAGCACCGTGCGGGCGATCTGCGGTGCCAGGGTGACGAACCCCTGGCCGACCTCGGCGGTGGCGAACTTCAGTGTGACCGACCCGTCCGCCAGGCGGCACCGGGCGGTGGAGAAGTCGTCGAACCCTTCGCTGTACATCAGGTTCTTGATCGAGACGCCCCAGCCGATCCCCCGGCGGATGTGCCCGACGTCGGCGGTCAGCCCGGCCCCGCCGGGGAGCCGCAATGGGTCGCCGTCACGGCCGCCCACCGGCTCGTCCGGGAGCGGGAGGGCGGCGGTGGCCCGGATGCACTCGGCCACCGGAGCGACGTCCGCGATCACCTGGCCGGTGATCAGCCGGTCACCGGTGCGCATCGCGTTGCGCAGCCGGATCTCCACCGGGTCGAGCCCGCACGCCTCTGCCAGGCGATCCATCTGGCCCTCGTGGGCGAAGCAGGCCTGGACCACGCCGAAGCCGCGCATCGCCCCGCAGGGCAGGTTGTTGGTACGCGTGGCGAAGCCCTCGACGGTGGCGCTGTCGCACACGTATGGGCCCTGGGCGTGGGTGATGGCGTTGACCAGGACCGCCGAGGAGGTCGACGCGTAGGCCCCGCCGTCCAGCACGAAGCGGGCCTCGACCCGTTGCAGGCGGCCGTCGCGGGTGGCGTGATGTCGCATCCAGATCCGTGCCGGGTGGCGATGGACGTGGCCGTAGAAGCTCTCCTCGCGGCTGTAGGCGATGCGCACCGGGCGCCCGGTGCGCAGGGCCAGCAGGCAGGTGTGGACCTGCAGGCTGATGTCCTCCCGAGCCCCGAAGGCCCCGCCGACCCCGCCGAGGGTCAGGCGCACCCGGTCGGCCGGCAGGTCGAGGCAGGCGGCGATCTGACCGAGGTCCTCGTGCAGCCACTGGGTGGCGACGAACAGCTCGACCCCGGCCCCGCCTGGATCCGGGATCGCCAGGGCGGCCTCCAGGCCGAGGAACGCCTGGTCCTGCATCCCGATCTCGTAGGTGCCCTCGACGACCACCTCGCCGACGAGGTCCTGGTCGCCGCGGACGATGCGCTGGTGACGGAGGATGTTGCCGTCGGGGTGGATCGGCTCGGCACCGGCGATCGCCAGCTCCGGGTCGACCAGCGGCGTCAGCACCTCGTAGTCGACGCGGATCGCCGCCAGCGCCCGCCGGCAGGTCTCCGGGTGGTCACCGGCCACGGCGGCTACGGGTTCACCGGCGTAGCGGACGACGTCCCGGGCGAACACCGGCTGGTCGGCGCTGATCAGACCATAGGTCGGCTTGCCGGGCACGTCGTCGGCCGTGACCACGGCGGCCACTCCGGCGATCTGCCAGGCGCCGCTGAGGTCGATCGAGCGGATCCTGGCGAAGGGGTGCGGGGATCGCAGGGTGGCACCCCACAGCATCCCGTCCGCCGACAGGTCGCCGCTGAAGGCGAACGTCCCCTGGGTCTTGGCCAGTCCGTCCGGGCGCAGCGCGCTGGTGCCCAGACGGCCATCGACCACCGGGCGCACGGTCACGTCGGTCATCGGCCGGCCTCGCCACGGCGGGCGGCAACCTGCTGGACCGCCTCGATGATCCGCCCGTAGCCGGTGCAGCGGCACACGTTGCCGGACAGGGCCTCCCGGATCTCCAGCTCGCTGGGCGCCGCGGTGCGCTCCAGCAGGGCGTGGGTGGCCATGATCAGCCCGGGCGTGCAGAACCCGCACTGCACCGCACCGGCGTCGACGTAGGCCTGTTGGACATCGGTCGGCGCGCCGGGCTCGGCCAGACCCTCCACCGTGGTGATCTCCTGGCCGACCGCCGACGCCGCCAGCACGAGACACGAGCAGACCACCTCGCCGTCGACCAGCACGCTGCAGGATCCGCACTCCCCCTGCTCGCAGGCGCCCTTGGCCGCCAGGAGTCCGAGCCGCTCGCGCAGCACGTAGAGCAGGCTCTCGCCCACCCAGGCGTCCTGCACCGGGCGGTCCGCACCGTTGACCCGCAGGGTGTACTGCTCACTCATGGGGCATCGCCCTCCGGAGCAGCCGCCCCGCCATCACCCGCACGGCGTGTCGGCGGTAGGCGGCGGTGGAGCGGTGGTCGTCGATCGGCCGGGCGGCGGCCATCGCCGCCTCGGCGAAGGCGGCGACGGTGGCCGGCGAGGCCCGCCGGGCGGCGACGTCGCACTGGGCGGCGGCGATCGCCTCGGCCTCCGGGCAGCGCAGGATCACCGGCCCGACCGAGCCCAGCGCCAGGGCGACGCTCCCCGCCGGCTCGTCGACCGCCAAGCAGGCGTTGGCCGTGGCGATGACCATCGCATTGCGCACCCCCACCTTGCTGAAGCCCTGCCAGCCGCGGGCCACCGGCACGGTGATGGCCTCGATCAGCTCACCGGGCGCCAGCACGTTGCGCTTCGGGCCGACGGTGAACTGCCCGACCGGAACGTCGCGGCGGCCGGCGCTCGACACCAGATGGACCGTCGCGTCGAGCGCGGCCAGCACGGTGATGCCGTCGCCGGCCGGCGACGAGGTGGCCAGATTGCCGCCCACCGTGGCAGCGGCCCGGATCTGCGGGGAGCCCACCGTGCGGCCGGCCTGGGCCAGGGCGGGCAGCCAGGCGGCCAGCGGATCGGCGTGGATCTCGGCGTAGCGGACGGCGGCACCGAGGCGCACGGTGGCCCGCCGGGCGTCGTAGGTCCACGAGCACAGCTCCGGGACGCGGGCGACGGCGACCACGGCATCGGTGCGCCGGTGACCGAGGTTGAGCTCGACCATCACGTCGGTGCCACCGGCCAGGACGGTGGCGTGCGGGGCCGCGGCGAGGGCGTCGAGGGCCTGCTCGAGGGAATCGGCCACGACCACGGACATGGGTCCGGACTGTACATTTCGTACAGCTCGGAGTCGGGCATCCGCCCGACGGGGGGCTACTCGATGACGATGCTCGCCGGGTCGATGGTGGGCTCGGGGATCTGCGGATCCATGTCCTCCAGGGTCGCCAGCAGGATCTTGGCGACGACCAGGTTGCGCACCCAGTTGCGGTCGGCGGGGACCACGTACCACGGGGCGTGGGCCGTCGAAGTCTTGGACAGGGCGGCGTCATAGGCCTTCATGAACTGCGGCCACAGCTTGCGGTCCTCCAAGTCGCCCTCGCGGAACTTCCACCGCTTGGTCGGATCGGCGACCCGATCGCGGAACCGCTGGGCCTGCTCGTCCTTGGACACGTTGAGGAAGACCTTGACCACCCGGGTGCCCTCGTCGTGCAGCAGGCGCTCGAAGGCGACGATCTGGTCGTAACGCTTGCGCCACACGGCCGGGGGGACGAAGTTGCGTACCCGCACCACGAGCACGTCCTCGTAGTGGCTGCGGTTGAACACCCCGATCGTGCCCTTGGCGGGGGCCACCTCGTGGACCCGCCAGAGGTAGTCGTGCTGGGTCTCCCGGCCGCCCGGGGCCTTGAACGAGGTGACGCTCACGCCCGCCGGGTTGAGCCCGCTGAGGATGCCCCGCACGGTGCCGTCCTTGCCGGCGGCATCCATGGCCTGGATGACCAGCAGGACGCTGCGCGTCGCCTCGGCGTACAGCCGCTCCTGGAGCACGTCGATCCGGGCGACGACCTCCTGCAGCTCGGCCTTGGCCTCGTCCTTGTCCCAGCCGAAGGTGGCCCGGGTGTCGTGCTTGGACACCTCGACGGTCGAGCCGGGCTTGACCCGCAACGAGTTGAGCAGCTTGTCGGTCATGCGCGGCACGCTACCTTGCGCCCGCCCGCCACCCGACTACAGTGCCGGTCGAAGCAGCCGGGACGGTTGGGGAACCCGGTGCAACGTGGGAGGGACCTTCCAAATGCGTTCAGTCGTCACCCGGCGCCGCGCCGGCGCCGCCATCGCCACCGTCACCGTCGCCCTCGTGTCCGTGGCGGGACCCGCACGGGGCACCACACCACCGGCCGCCGAGGGCGACCCGGTGATGGGTGGGACCTTGGTCGTGGCCGGCGACGCCGAGGTGACCAACCCGTGGACGCCCAAGGCGATGCAGTGCGACTCGTACTGCCAGCAGCGGGCCCGGACGTTCTACGACCCGCTCGTGGTCATCGGCCAGGATGAGAAGGTCCACCCGTTCCTTGCCGAGTCGGTCACCCCCAATGCCGACTTCACCCAGTGGACCATCAAGATCCGCTCCGGCATCACCTTCACGGACGGCACGCCGCTGAACGCCGACGCGGTCATCCGCAACCTGCAGGACGCCTCGTCGGGGTTCCTGCTGCGGGCCGTGGTGGGCGACCTGGCCAAGGTGCCGGCGCCGACCGCGGCCGACGCCAACGCCACGGCGTTGAAGGTGGACAAGCTCGACGACATGACCTTCGTGCTGTACACGGGCAAGGGCGGTGACCCGGCCAAGCCGTTCCCCTGGCCGAGCTTCCCCTTCGCCCTGACCTCGCAGCTCGGCCTGATCGCCTCCCCGAAGTACCTCGACTCGGTCGCGGCCGGTGGCGACGCCACCAAGCCCGTCGGCACCGGGCCGTTCATGGTCGAGAGCTACGCGCCGCGGGCCAAACTCGTGGTGGTACGCAACCCGAACTACTGGCTGAAGGACGCCGCCGGCCGCCAGCTGCCCTATCTCGACAAGATCGAGTTCCGGGTCATCGAGGACAGCGAGACCTCCGCCAAGGCCCTGCAGGCCGGCGACATCCAGGTGTTCTCCACCTCGGCCAGCGCGGTCGTCGCCGACTTCCGTGACCAGGCTGACCAGTTCCCGATGAACGAGCAGACCAAGTACGTGGAGACCAACTACGGCTTGGTCAACCTGGCCGCCGATACCCCGCTGAAGGACCGCCGGGTGCGCTGCGCGCTCTCGATGGCCGTCGATCGGGCGGAGTACGTCGACACCCTCGACGCCGGGATCACCCAGCCGGCCAACGGGCTGTTCTCCCCCGGCCAGGAGGGCAACCTGGCCGACAACGGGTTCAGCACCGAGCGCAACGTCGACGCCGCCAAGCAGTTGATCGACGACTACGTGAAGGAGACCGGCAAGCCGGTGGTGATCTTCTACGGCACCACCAACAGTGCGCTCAACGCCCAGCGCGCCGAGCTGCTGAAGGGTTGGTGGAAGGACATCGGCGTGACGATGACCTGGGAGCAGGTCCCCCAGGACGCCTTCATCACCACCGCCCTGCTCGGCAAGTTCCAGATCCTCGGGTGGCGGCTGCATGGTGGGACGATCGTCGACCAGCAGTACATCTGGTGGCACTCGTCGGCGTCGGCCCCGCTCGGCCAGCTGTCCCTGAACTTCAGCCGGCTCAACGATCCGGTCATCGACGAGAACCTCGACAAGGCGCGCAGCGCCACCGACGACGCGACCCGCAAGGCAGCTGCCGAGGCCGTCAACCGGCAGATGGCCAAGGAGTGCTACGCCATCCCGTTCAGCTTCACAACGTGGGGTACCCCCCACGTCAAGGCGCTGAAGGGCTTCGCCACCATGCCCACCCCCGACGGGGCGATGGCCGCCGACGGCGCCGGGTTCGCCGGTTGGTTCTGGACGACCACCCTGTGGCTCGATCCGAAGGCCTGATCCCGCCCAGCCCGTCCTGACCGCCCGGACGTCGGTCCCGTGAGGTACGCACTCCAACGAATCGGCCAACTGCTGGTCGTGTTCGTCGTCGTGACCTTCGCCGTGCTCGTCGCCATGCGCCTCGGAGCGGGTGGCCACCGTGAGCTGGCCCGACGGATGCTCGGCGGCAACGTCACCGACCAGCAGGTCGACGAGGCGGTCCGTCGCTACCACCTCGACAGCAACTACCTGGTGCAGTACCTGTACTGGCTGAAGGGCTTCGTCACCTTCGACCTCGGCTACTCCTCGGCCAACAGCATGTCGGTGGCCAAGCTGCTGGCCCCGCGGTTCTGGACCACCGCCCTGCTCGGGATCTACGCCATCGCCGTCGGTCTGCTGCTCGCCGTGCCGGCCGCAGTGATCCAGGCCCACCGGCGGGACTCGTGGATCGACCGGCTGGGCAACGTGGCCTCGTTCATCGGCTTCGGCGTGCCGGCCATCGTGCTCGGCATCTTCCTGCAGCTGGCCTTCTCCCTGCACTGGCACCTGTTCCCGGCCATCGGCGACAGCATCTACCCGTGGCAGCAGTTCGGCGCCCACGTGCGCAACTTCCTGCTCCCCACCCTGACCCTGGCGATTCCCCAGGCGGCCATCTACACCCGCCTGCTGCGCGCCGACATGGTGGCCACCCTGCAGCGCGACTTCGTCGTCCTGGCCAGCGCCAAGGGCATGCCGACCCGGCGGATCCTGTGGCGCCACGCCCTGCGCAACTCGCTGCTGTCCATCGTGACCAGCGTGGGCACCTCGCTCGGTGGGCTGCTGGGTGGGGCCGTGGTGGTCGAGACCCTGTTCGATCTCGACGGCATCGGCAGCCAGATGGTCATCTCCGTACTGTCCCGCGACCTGTTCACCGTGCAGGCCTGCGTGGCCTTCGTGGTGTTCATCGTCGTCGTCGTCAACCTCGTCGTCGACCTGTCGTACTCGCTGATCGATCCGCGGGTGCGGATGGCGAGGGCCCTGGCATGACCGTCCTGCGCCGACTGCGCCGCGCCGGCGGATGGTTCGCCGCCACCTGGCTGGTCGCCCTCGTCGGGCTGGCAGTGACCGCCCCGTGGCTGCCGTTCGTCCGTGCCGCCGACGAGAAGGTGCGCGTCGGCGGCAAGCTGCAGAGCCGCTACCGGCTGGGCCCGGGCCGCCATGCCCTTTTCGGGGTCGACAACAGCGGGTTCGACATCTTCGCCCGCTGCATCCACTACGCCCGCAACAGCCTGCTGGTCGGCGTGTCCGCCACGGTCATCGGGCTGCTGGTCGGCGGGGCGCTGGGCGTCGCCGCCGGGTACTTCCGCGGCTGGGTCGACCGCATCGTGTCGGTCGTCATCGACTGCATCCTGTCGATCCCGGCGCTGGTGCTGGCCATCGTCCTGGTCAGCCGGCTCGACGACATCCGCCAGGAACTCCCCGGGCTCGGCTGGGTGACCCGCCGCTGGCAGGTCGTCGCCGCCCTCAGCCTGCTGGCCGTCGCCCCGCTGGCGCGCATCGTCCGCGCCCAGACGCTGGCCCTGCGCGAGCGAGAGTTCGTCCTCGCGGCGCGCAGCCTCGGGGCCACCTCGCGGCGGGTCATCGCCACCGAGATCCTCCCGAACCTGGTGCCCACGATGGTCACGGTCGCCTCCACCGGCCTTGGCCTGCTGATCGCCGCCGAAGGCACGCTGGCCTTCCTCGGGGTCGGGCTGGGCGAGTCGTGGGGGTACCTGATCGAGGCCAACCGCCGCCGGCTGGACAAGGCCTGGTGGGCCACGGTGTTCCCCTGCCTGATGCTCTTCGTCACCGTGATGGCCTTCAACCTGCTGGGTGACCGGCTGTCGCGGCGCTTCGACGTGCGCGAGGTGATCACGTGACCCGCCCCCGCCCGTTGCAGACCGCCGGCCGGCCCGCCGAGGGCCCGCTCATCGAGCTGACCGACGTGCGCACCCATTTCGCCACCGAGCGCGGCCTGGTGCGAGCGGTGGACGGCGTCACGCTCACCATCCAGCGCGGCCGGGCCGTCGGCCTGGTGGGCGAGAGCGGCTCGGGCAAGACCGTGCTGTCGCGCTCGATCATGGGGCTGCTCCCCCGCCGCGGCGTGGTCCGCTCGGGCAGCATCCGCTTCGAGGGCACCGAGCTGATCGATGCCCCACGCTCGACGCTGCGCTCGCTGTGGGGCCGGGAGATGGCGATGGTCTTCCAGGACCCGATGACCTCGCTGAACCCGCTGATGCGCGTCGGTGAGCAGATCGCCGAACCGCTGCGCATCCACCTCGGTCAGTCACGCGCCGAGGCGCGAGACACCACCATTCGCCTGCTGACCGAGGTCCGCATCCCGTCCCCCGCCGAGCGCCTCCGCCAGTACCCCTACGAGCTGTCCGGTGGCATGCGCCAACGAGTGATGATCGCCATCGCCCTGGCCTGCGGGCCCACCGCCCTGCTGGCCGACGAGCCGACGACGGCGCTGGACGTGACCGTCCAGGCGCAGATCCTCGCCCTGCTCAGCGAGGAGCGCCGGGAGCGGAACATGACCCTGGTGCTCGTGACCCACGATCTCGGCGTCGTCGCCCGGCACACCGACGAGGTGGCCGTCATGTACGGGGGGAAGGTCGTCGAGCGGGCGCCGACCGCGGCGTTGTTCCGGCGCACCCGGATGCCCTACACCGAGGCGTTGATGCGCAGCATCCCGACGGTGGACGACCCACCGCACACCCGCCTGGCAGCCATCCCCGGCCGGCCACCCGATCTGGTCGAGCCGCCGCCGGGGTGTCGCTTCGCCGCCCGCTGCGCCTACGCCCGCGAGCGGTGCCATGCGGAGGAGCCGTCCCTGGTGGCCAGCAGCGACGACCCCGACCACCACTATGCCTGCTGGTATCCGGTGGGCACCGTCGAACCGGTCGCGCTGCGGCCCGCCGACCCAGCGGCGGTGGGCTGATGGCCGGCACCGGCACCGCCCACCTGCGCGACGCCGACGACATCGTCCTGCGCGTCGAAGGTCTGGTGGTCGAGTTCCCCGTCGGGCGGACCGGACTGACCGTCCAGGCGGTCAGCGGCATCAGCCTCGACGTGCGCCGCGGCGAGACCCTCGGGCTGGTCGGCGAGTCGGGATGCGGCAAGAGCACCACCGGCAAGCTGCTCATGCAACTGCTGCGCCCGACCGCCGGCTCGGTGCGCTTCGACGGGGTCGAGCTGACCACGCTGTCCGGCGAGGCGCTGCGCCGGGCGCGAACCCGCATGCAGATGATCTTCCAGGACCCGATCTCCTCGCTGAACCCGCGGCGCACCGTGCGCGACGTGGTCCTCGAACCGCTGCGGATCTGGAAGCGCGGCACCGCCGCCGAGCAGTCGGCCAAGGTCGACGCGCTGCTGGCCGAGGTGGGCATCGACCCGGCGCGCGCCGCCGAGAGCCGGGCCCATCAGTTCAGTGGCGGGCAGTGCCAGCGGATCTCCATCGCCCGCAGCCTGGTGCTCGACCCGACCCTGCTGATCTGCGACGAACCGGTCAGCGCCCTCGACGTCAGCGTCCAGGCCCAGGTGATCAACCTGCTCGAGGATCTGAAGGCGGCCCACGGGCTGACCCTGCTGTTCATCGCCCACGACCTGGCGGTGGTCAAGAACATCAGTGATCGGGTGGCCGTGATGTACCTCGGCAAGCTGTGCGAGGTGGGCGACTGCGCCACCCTCTACCGCGCCCCGGCACACCCCTACACCCGGCTGCTGCTCGACTCGATCCCCATCCCCGATCCGGCCGCGCCGGACGTCCCCGTGACCGCCGACGGCGAACCCCCCTCGCCGGTCCTGCCGCCGAGCGGCTGCCGGTTCCACCCGCGTTGCCCGGCCGCCACCGAGCTGTGCGCCACCACCGAGCCGACGATGCGCCCCGTCGGCGACGACCAGTTCGTCGCCTGCCACCATCCGCTGGTCGCCGGCCTCACCTGACCGCTCCGGCGTGTCCGGCTCCGCCGCGCACCCCCTTGCTACCGTGGCGACCGATGGTCCGCTCCGCCTTCGCCCCACCGCGCCCGGCGGTCCTGGCCACCCTGGCCGTGTTCCGCCACGGTGGCGGTGATCCCACCACCCGGCTGGCGGCCGGCGAGTGGTGGCGGGCGACCTGGACCCCGGACGGGCCGGGAACCGTGCGCGTCCGGCTGGCGGGCGGCGTCCTCGCCGTCGACCAGTGGGGCCAGGGCGGCCCGTGGCTGGCCGCACGGGTGCCGGACCTGCTCGGCCGGTCCGACGTCCCGGCGGACATCGTCGCGGTGCATCCGGCGGTGGCTCGGGCCCTGCGCCAGCACGGGTCGGTGCCCATCGGGCGCAGCCTCGACCTGTACCACGAGTTGCTCCCGGTGATCCTCGCCCAACGGATCACCGGCGGCGAGGCCGTGCGCCAGTGGCGCGCCCTGGTCAACCGGTACGGGGAGCCGGCCCCCGGTCCCGATCCGGCGTTGCGCGTGCCTCCGGCTCCCGACACCCTGGCCGACCTGCCCAGCTGGGCGCTGCACCGCCTCGGCATCGAGCGCCGCCGGGCCGCCACGCTCCAGGCCGTCGCCCGTGCTGCCGCCCACCTGTGGGGCTGGGCCGGGTTGTCGCCGGCGGCGTGCGCCGCCCGTCTCGTCGGCCTCGACGGCGTGGGCGAGTGGACCATCGGCTCGGTCCTCGGCCCGGCCCTCGGGGATCCCGACGCCGTCGCCGTGGGCGACTTCCACCTGAAGAACCAGGTCTGCTGGGCGTTGGCCGGCGAGGCCCGCGGCACCGACCAGCGGATGCTGGAGCTGCTCGCGCCGTACGCCGGCCAACGCGGCCGGGTGGTCCGCGCCCTGTTGGCCGACGGGTGGCGGGCACCGGCCTACGGCCCCCGCCGGCGGATCCTGCCGATGGCCACCTGGTGACCCCGTGACCACCAGCTGGAAGCGGATCCTGCGACGCGCCGCCGTGGTCTTCGTCGTCTCCCGGATCCTCGTGCTCCTCGGGGCCAGCATCGTCGCGGCCGAGCTGCGTCACGACGTCAACAAGGTCGACGAGCAGCGAGCCCCGGCCACCACCCCCGATCCGGACTACCGCGACAAGGCCATCCCGGCGTCGGGGCTGTCGCTGGCCGTGGACGTGATGATGTCGTGGGACGGGCTGTGGTACCAGCGGATCGTCGAGCACGGGTACCCGCGGGTGGTTCGCCCGCACATCACCTACGACACGCCCGATGCCCGGGCGGCGTTCTTCCCGGCCTACCCGATGCTGGTGCGTGGGGTCGACGCCGTACTGCCCGGAGGTGACGTCAGCGCCTGCCTGGCCACCAACCTGGCGCTCGGGGCCCTGGCCGTGTACCTGGCCGGGCTGCTCGCCCGGCGGCTGTACGGCGAGCGCGTCGCCGATCGGACGATGATCCTCATGTCACTGTTCCCCGGCGCGTTCGTGTTCTCCTTCGCCTACACCGAGGCCCTGCTGCTGGTCGTCGCCGCGGCCTGCCTCCTGGCCCTGCTCCAGCGCCGGTGGTGGATCGCCGGCCTGTTCGCCGCCATCGGCACGGCCACCCGGCCCAACGGGCTGGCCCTCGTGGCGGCGTGCGCCGTGGCCGCGTTCGTCGAGATCCGCCACCGCTGGCAGTGGCGCCCGCTCGTGGCCGTGGCCCTCGCACCGCTCGGCTTCGTCGGCTTCCAGCTGTGGCTCGGCCGGCACACCGGCGAGGCCGCGGTCTGGTTCCGCGTCCAGACCCAGGCCTGGGGCGAGGGGGCCAGCTTCGGCTACACGGCCATCGAGCGCTCGGTGAAGGCGGTGCTGCACCCATGGTCGTCGGGCACCAACACGGTCACGGTGGCCACCGTGGTGGCCATGGTCCTGTTGTTGTGGGCGCTGCGTCGCCACCCGCTGCCCGCGCCCGTTGTGGCCTACGTGGTGGTCGTCCTGGCGTTGATGTTGCTGCCGGCCACGGTGACGGCGCGGCCGCGCTTCCTGTTCACCGCCTTCCCGCTGCTGATCTCCGCCGCGGCCTGGTTGGAGCACCGTGTCGAGACCAGACCGGGCAGCGAGGCCTGGACGCTGACCGTCAGCGCCTGTGCGGCCGGGTTGGTCTGGCTGGTCGCCCTGTTCGGGGTGTTCGGGGTCATCCCGTGACCGCAGGGTCGCCCGGGACCCGCCGTCGCCGACCCCATCCCGAGACGCTCGTCCTCGCCCTGCTCGCCTACCTGCCGGCGCTGCTCAGCTCACCGGGGGCGATGCCCGCCGATACCAAGCTCGGCCTGTACCTCGACCCCGGTCGGCTCATGGCCGGTGCCCACCGCACCTGGGATCCGGGGCTGTTCGGCGGGTGGGTCCCCCACCAGATGGTCGCCTACCTGTGGCCCAGCGGGCCGTGGTACTGGGTCGCCGCCCACCTCGGCGTGCCCGTCTGGGTCGCCCACCGGTTGTGGATCGGCACCCTGCTCGTCGCCGCCGGAGCGGGGGTGCGCTGGCTGGCCGGGCTGCTCGGCCTGCGCCGCGGCCCGGCGGTGGCGGCCGCCCTGACCTACCAGTGCAGCCCGTACCTGCTGGCCTACATCTCCCGCACCTCGGTCATGCTCCTGCCGTGGGCCGCACTCGGCTGGCTGACCGGGCTCAGCGGGCTCGCCGTCGTCCGCCGGCGGTGGCGCGAACCGGCGCTGATCGGGCTGATCGTGCTCACCGTCGGGGCGGTGAACGCCACCGCCCTGCTGATGGTGGTCCCGGCGCCGGTGCTGCTCCTCGCCCACCTCGGCTGGCAGCGACTGGTGCCCCGCCGCCAGGTGCTGATGGCCGCCGGGCGCATCGCCCTGATCGGCGTGCTCGCCTCGATGTGGTGGCTGGTCATGGTGGTCATCCAGCGGCGCTACGGCGCCGACGTCCTGGCCTACTCGGAGACCCTGACGGACGTCTCCCGCACCGCGACGTCCACCGAGGCCCTGCGTGGCCTGGGGTACTGGCTGTTCTACGTGGGCGACGCCTACGCCCGCACCACCACCGCGGCGCCGCCCTACATGACCAACCCGGCACTGATCCTGGCCGGGTGGTCGCTGGTGGTCGGTGCGGTCGCCGGCCTGGCCGCCAGCCGGTGGCGATGGCGCGGCTTCGCCGCCCTGTGCATCACCGTCGGGGTGATCCTGGCCGTCGGCCCGCACCCACTCGGCCATCCCTCGCTGCTGTGGCGGGCCCTCGGCGACGGGTCGCTCAGCCTGGCCATCCGCAGCAGCACGCGCGCCGTGCCCGTCGTCCTGCTCGGCGCCAGCCTCGGCCTCGGCGCCGGGCTCACCGCACTGTCCGGCGCCCATCGCCACCTCGGACGGCTGGCCGGGGTCATGGCCGCCGTCCTCGCCGTGCTCAACCTGCCGGCGTTGTGGCAGGCCCGGTTGGTCGATCCGGCGCTGCGCCGCGACGCCCGACCACCCGACGCCTGGCGCCGGGCCGCGGCCATCCTCGACAGCACCGACCGGCGGTGGCGGGTCCTGCAACTCCCCGGCCAGGAGTTCGGCGCCTTCGCCTGGGGCTACACCGTCGACCCCCCGCTGGCCAGCCTGACGCACAAACCGCTGATCACCCGCGACCTCCTGCCCCTGGGCAGCGCCGGCCTGATGGACCTGCTGTACGCGCTCGACGACCGCATCCAGGAGGGCACCGCCGAGCCCACTGCCATCGCCCCGCTCGCCCGGATGCTCGGTGCCGACACGATCTGGCTGACCCAGGACCTCGACGCCGCCCGGTTCCGCACCCCGGCGCCCGGGACCGTCCGCCGGCTGATCGCCGCCGCCGGGTTGGGCCCGATCACCGATGTCGGTGCAGCCCAGCCACCGAGCGATCGGTTCCCGACCGTCGACGAGCACACCGTGGCCGACCCGCCCACCGACCTGGCGCCGGTGGCGCTGGTCACCGTGCCCGAGCCCCGCGCGACCGGCGGGACGTCGACCCGCCAGGTCGTCGTGATCGGCAGTGGGGACGGGGTCGTCGATGCCGCCGCCAGCGGCTTGCTCGACGGCACCGAAGCGGTCGCCTACGCCGCCGCCCACCAGCCGTCCCCGCCGGCCCAGCTGGTCGTGCTCACGGACTCCAACCGCGATCGTGCCCGGCAGTGGCGGGGCAGCCAGGACGTCCACGGCTACACCAGCGGGCCGGGCCTCGACCCGCTGGTGCCCGACCCGGCCGACGCCCGCCTGCCGACGTTCCCCGACCAGCAGCCGGCCGACCGGACCACCACCGAGCTGGCCGGCGGCGTCACCGTGCGCGCCACCGGGTACGGCGAGCCCTACGCCTACCGGCCCGAGGATCGCCCGGCGATGGCCGTCGACGGCGATCCGAGCACCGCCTGGCTGGTGGCCGACCGGGCCGATCCGGTCGGGCAGGCGATCGAGGTGGCCGGCACCGATGCCCCGCTGGTTCTCCGCCAGGCCGCCACGCCCGGCAGCACCCGGCGGATCGCCGAAGTCCGCGTCGAGTGGACGTCTCCGGCGCCGGGCTCGCGCACGGTGGTGCTCGACGCCCGCTCCGACACTCCGGCCGGCCAGCCGGTGGACGGTGGCGCCGGAACCCGCCGGGTGGTGATCACCCGGGTCGAAGCTCGACCCGGTGGCACCGACAGCGGTCCCTCGGCGGTCGGGTTCGCCGAACTCGGGCCGGTGGCACTCGAGACCGTCGACCTGCCGCGGGTACCCGCCGGGATCGTCGCCGACGACACCCCGCTCGCCGTCGTCCTGACCCGCCTGCGCATCGATCCGCTGGATCGGTGGCGGGACGATCCCGAGCGGGCGATCGTCCGCCGGTTCACGCTGCCGGTGACCCGCACGTTCGGCGCCACGGTCACGCTGCGCGCCGACCGCCGGGTCGGCGACGCGGTGCTGAACGCCCTCGGGGGGCGCCCGACGGTGGTGGCGTCCGGGCGGATGGCCGGCTCGCTGCAGGGCGGGTGGGCCGCGGTCGACGGCAACCCGGCGACCGCCTGGACCACGCCGTTCGGTCAGGCCCGCGGGTCGACCCTGACCATCACCCGGGCCGGCACCGCACCGGTCAGCGCGTTGACCGTCCGCCAGCCCGTCGATGGGCGCCACTCCCCGATCACCCGGCTGACGGTCACCGACCAGACCGGCCCGGTGGCGGTGGAGGTGCCGGCCGCGGGCGCCGACGGGATCAGCGCCATCACCCTGTCCCGCCCGCTGCGCGGGACGGCCATCACCGTGACCGTCGATGCCGTCGAGGCCCGCTCCACCATCGACCGGCGCTACGGCGAGCCGGTCGAGCTCCCGGCGGCGATCGACGAGCTGGTCGGGCTCGGACCGCTGGCGCCGACGGCGCCGGCGCCGGCGGGCTGCCGCAGCGACCTGGTCACCCTCGACGGCGAGCCGCTGGGCATCGAGGTGACGCCCGCCGACCTGGCCCGGCTGGCCGACGGCGAGACCGTCACCGCCCCGTGGTGCTCGCCGACGCCGCTGGCTCTGCGTGCCGGGGACCACGTGGCTCGAGCCACGCCGGCATCGAGCACCGGCATCGACGTCGACCGCCTCGTCCTGACCAGCGGCGATGTGCGGCCGGCCCATCGCGGCGGCACGGTCGCCCTGGCCGCCTGGCAGGTGCCGGCCGCGCCGGGCGGTGGGGTGCAGGCCCTGGCCGACATCGTGCTGGTGCTCACCGCCGCGCTGGCCGCCGTCCTGCTGATCGTGGTGATCCGCCAGCGCAACACCTCGGCAGCGGCGCTGACCGCCGCCCGGCTGCGCGCCGAACCGGCCTGGCGGGGGTGGCGCGGCGGACCACCGGATCCGCTCGCCCGCCGGGCGTCGACCGCCGCCGTGCTGGTCGCCCTCGGCGCCCTGGTGTGCGGCTCGCTCGGGTTCGCCGCGACGCTCACGGTGGCCCTGGCCGTGCTGCTCTCCCGGCGGACCCGCTGGCTGTGGTCGCTGCTCACCGCTGTCACGGTGATGCAGGGCCTGATCCTGGTGGTCGCCCAGATCCACGATCGGTGGGCGCCGAACGGATTCTGGCCGGGCAGCTCCGGGACGCTGCACCAGACCGGCCTGGTGATCGTCGTGGTGCTCGCCGCCGCAGTCCTCGGGCCGGCGATCAGCCGGCTCGGCGCCGCACCCGCGCCCAGGCGTCGGCCAGACCCCAGCGGGTGACCACGCCCATCGACTCGGCGATGATCGCCGCCGACATCTTCGAGGTTCCCCGCTCGCGATCGCGAAACAGGATCGGAACCTCGCGGATCGTCGCCCCATCGTGGTGCAGGCGGCGGAGCAGCTCGGTCAGGAAGGCGTACCCCTCCGAGGTGGTCGATCCCGGGTCGATGGCGGCCAGGCGGTTGGCTCGGTAGGCACGGAACCCGGACGTGCAGTCCGTGACCGGCAGCCGCAGCGCGGCCGCCGTGTAGCGGTTGCCCCAGCGCGACAGCAGCCGGCGGTGCAGCGGCCAGTCCTGCGAGCCGCCACCCGGGACGTAGCGCGACCCGATCACCACGTCGGCCCCACCGGCGATGGCGTCGACCATCGCCGCCAGCACCGCCGGGTCGTGGGAGAAGTCGGCATCCATCGAGGCGACGACGTCGTAGTGCTCGCCGAGGACCCGGCCGAAGCCGTCGCGGTAGGCCGCGCCGAGCCCCTGCTTCCCGGGACGGTGGACCACGGTGACGCCGCCGAGCTCGGCCCCGGTGGTCTCGGCGATCCGACCGGTGCCGTCCGGGCTGGCGTCGTCGACGACGAGCACATCGGTGCCGGGCGACGCCTGACGGATCGCCGTGAGCAGCCGGGCGATGTTCTCCGCTTCGTTGTAGGTCGGCAGCACCACGACCGCGCGCATGAGTCGGTGAGCCTACCGGTCGAGGTCCAGGCCGATACCCTCAGGCTCCGTGAATCACCCACCCGGCGCGTCGTGGTTCTGGCGGCGGGTGGCCGTGGCGGTCGGCCTCGGACTGGTGATCCGCCTGGCCGGGATCGCCTACCTGCACCACGCCGGGGACTTCCTGATCGGGGACGCCCGCATCTACCACGGCGAGGGCCTGGTCATCGCCGACGGGCGCGGCTGGATCGACCCGTTCTTCTTCCAATCCACCGGCTTCACCCGCCAGCTGGCCATGCACCCGCCGTCGTACCCGGCCTACCTGGCGCTGTGGTCGTGGCTCGGGGTCCGATCGGTGCTCGGCCACCAGTTGGTCTCCCAGCCGATCGGACTGGCCAGCATCGTGCTGTGCGCCGTCGTCGGCCGGCGGATCTGGGGGCCGGCCGTCGGGGTGGTCGCCGCCTTCCTCGCCGCCCTGCACCCGTCGTTCTGGAGTTGGGACGGCATGGTCCTGCAGGAACCGATGGCCATCCTGGCCAGCCTGCTGCTGGTCGGCGCGTTCCTCCCGCTCCTGCCGCAGCGGATGGGTGGCGACGCCGCCGATCAGGGTCGACCGTTCCGGCGGCGCGCCGTCCTCCTGGCCGGCCTAGCGTGCGGATTCGCCCCCCTGGTGCGCGCCGAGCTGGTGGCCGGCATCGCGCTGCTGGCGCTCGTCGTGCTGTTCGCCAACCGCTGGCGGCGGGCGTTGCCGGCAATGCTCGGCGTGGCGGTGATCATGCTGGCCTGCCTGACGCCGTGGGTGGCCTACAACCTGTCCCGCTTCTCCCAACCGACGACGCTCTCCAACGGGTTCGGCATCACCCTGTCGTCGACCCACTGCCCGGCGCTGGACGGCGAGATGCTCGGCTACTGGAGCCCGACCTGTGCCGGCGAGGCCGCCCAGGCCACGGTGGACGCCTGGTTCGCCGAGCACCCGGGCACCCCGCAGCTGCCGGTGGCGGACACGGTGGCCGACTACGAGACGGCTCGGGCACGTGGGGAGCGGATCCTGGCCCCGGCGCAGGCCATCCTGCGGTTCAGCGCCCTCGACGAGTCCGAGCGCGACGCCCTGCTGCGCCACGCCACCGTCCAGTGGATCGAAGACCATCCCGGGTACGAGGCCCGGGCCATCCCCGCCCGCCTCGGCCGGGTGCTCGGGCTGTACCACCCCCTGCAGCAGATCGGTCTGGACACGATCCCCGACGGGCGCAAGCGTCCGATCGCGGTCATGGCCTGGCTGGGGTACTACGCCGTGCTGCCCTTCGCCGTCGCCGGGGCCGTGGCCGGGTGGCGGCGCCGGCGGGCCCAGACCGTGGTCCTGCTCGTCCCGTTGGCCACGGTCCTGCTCACCGTGGCGATGACGTTCGGCAACACCCGCTACCGGGCGATCGCCGAGCCGACGTTCGTCCTGTTCGGCGCATCGGCGATGGTCGCCCTCGGCCGGTGGATCCGGCGCACCTGGGCCCAGCCCGCTGGCTGATCAGCCGGGCACGTCGCCGGCCGCGTCGCTCGCGACCGCTCCATCCACCGAGGCCTCGAGGCGCTCGATCCGCCGGCGCAGCTCGGCGGCGTCCTGGGCCAGGCTGGTGATCTGGTGCTGATGGCCGCTGATCGAGATCGACAGCTGCACGGCGATCAGCAGGTTGACCAGCAGGAACAGCACCCCACCGATCTGCAGCGGTCCGAAGCCGAACAGGCGGACGTCATCGGGCAGCGCGGCCAGGATCACCCCGGCCGCCAGCAGCACCCCGGCCACCGCCAGCCACCCGAACCAGTAGCGGAACGACACCATCGTCCGGCGGAAGGCGACGGTCACCACGCCGGCGAAGACGACGGCGGCGACGGCGATGAGCACCCCCTGGACGACGGACTCGGCAACGGCGATCACGGCAGCACCCATCGTGGCATCCGGCTGGAGGTCATCACCGCTTGGTCTCCGAGGTCGTCTCCGAGGCGATGGCCCGCAGCACCAGGAAGGCGGCCCGCCCGGGGCTGGTCGACGGCACGCCGGCCTGACGATCATGGATCAGCGCTGGCACCTCGGCGACGCGATAGCCGTGGCGGCAGGCCAGCAGGATCGACCCGAACGTGTCGCCCAGGTAGCTGCTCGGGAAGCGCCGGGCGAACAGTTCGAGCAGCGGCCGTCCGATGGCCCGGAACCCGCTGGAGGAGTCGGTGACCGTCGTGCCGGCGACCTTGCTGGCTCGCCGGGCGAGGGTGCGCATGGCCAGCCCGCGCGGCGTGCGCGGGTGCGGGCGGTGGACGAAACGCGACCCGATCACCATCTGCACCTCGCCGCCGAGCTGGGCGACGAGGGTCTCCACCTGGGACACGTCGTGCTGGCCGTCGGCGTCGACCTGGACGACGGCGTCGGCGCCGCGGAGCAGGGCCTCGCGGAACCCGGTCTGCAGCGCCGCGCCGACGCCCAGGTTGAACGGATGGCGGAGCACCGTTGCACCGCGCTCGCGGGCGATGCGGCCCGTCCCGTCGGTCGACCCGTCGTCGACGACGATCACCGGGTACCCGGCAGCCATCGCCCGGTCGAGGACCGGTCCGATCGAGGCTGCCTCGTTCAAGGCCGGGGTGATCAGCACCACCTTCACCGGAAGCGGTCCAGGATCGGCTTCTCGATCAGGTACCAGCTCAGCGAACCGAGCAGCACGCCACCCGCCGCGGCCAGGAGGAACATCGGCACCAGCGGGGCGTGGAACAGCTGCCAGTCGAACACGGCCAGCAGCAGGCCGCGCCGTGAGCTGGGGGCGCTGAGGAACACCTGGTGCCACAGGTACACGCCGTACGACACGGTGCCGAGGAACACCATCGGTCGCCACGACAGCGCCCGCGAGCTGGCGTGTGCCGGGCCGGCCAGGCAGGCCGGGGCAACGGTCCCGACGGCCACCAGCAGGTAGCCCATCTGCCGGGCCAGCTCGGCTTGGGCGTCGGAGTCGGCCAGCCCGCGCCCCAGACCGAGTTGGGTGGCGGTCAGGTAGTAGGCCGCGGCCGCCCCCAGGTACCACAACCACGGCCGGGCGAACCACGTCGCCCGCAGACGCTCGAGGTCCGCCGACAGCTGGGCGCCGACCGCCAGGCAGGCGCAGGCCATGCCGACGGCGAAGAAGTCGGCGTTGGCGAACACGGTGTAGCGCCAGTTCGTCTGCCACCGACCGTTGAGGGCCAAGGCGCCGGCGCGGCTCAGCACGCTGACGGCGCACCACACCACGCACCCGGCCAGCAGGACCAGGATCCGCTGCAGCGGATGACGGCGGCGGGTCAGTCGGACCATCAACGCGGCGTAGAGCGGCAGGACGAGGTAGAACGCCAACTCGGTGGCCAGGCTCCACGACTGGGTGATGCCCGACAGCGCCCGCGGCCCGGCGTAGACGTGGGTCAGGGAGGCGCTGAGCAGGAAGCCACGCACGCCGAGCACGGCGACGGCGCCGACCGCCAGCTGGACGAGGAAGGCCACCCAGTACCCCGGGAAGATGCGCAGCAGGCGGCGCCGCCAGAACCGCCACCACCCCTGCTGGGGCTGGTCGGTCGCCAGTCGAGCCACCATCGGGCGGAACAGCAGGAATCCGGAGAGGCCGAAGAAGACCGGCACCCCGACGTCGAGTCGGGAGAACAGCGCCCCCCAGTGGTCCGGGCGCAGCGAGACCCCGGCGACGAAGGCGGCATGGTGCAGGACGATGCCCAGCGCCGCCAGGCCGCGCAGGCCGTCGGCGGCCGGCACTCGCTCCGATCCCGACGGGCGCGCCACGGTCACGCCGGGAGCGGTCAGAGTGGTCATCGCCGGGTCATGAGCGGGTCGGAGGGCGGCAGGCCGTGGCGATATCGTAGCCGTCGGCGTACCGCGGCGGCCGCTCGCCGATCGTTCGTCAACCCCGATCATCGATGGACGACGCCACCCCTGCCCCCCGATCGCCGGCACCGGCCGGGTCGCTCGAGGACCACGTCCGCCGGCTGGCCGAGCGGGGGATCACCCGGGTGCGCAGCTTCGCCTGGCGCGATCTGGGCGACGTCGACGCGGGCGGGTCCGAGGTCCACGCCGACGAGATCTTCCGGCGGTGGCAGGCAGCCGGCCTGCCCGTCGAGCATCGCACCTCCGCCCTGGCCGGTCGACCGGCGGGGACCGAGCCGTCGGCCGGGGCAACCGGCTACGCCACCCTGCACCGTGGCGGCCGTTACGGGGTCTTCGCCCGGGTGATCCCCCGCGAGGTGCTCCGCCGCCAGCCGGCCGACACTGCCGTCGTGGAGATCTGGAACGGGGTGCCGTGGTTCACCCCGCTGTGGCGCGCCGCCGCCGGCGTGGTCTGGCTGCACCACGTCCACGGGGCGATGTGGGACGCTGCCGTGCACCGCCCGCTGAACCATGCCGGACGGGTGCTGGAGGCCCGGATCGCCCCGCCGCTGTACCGCCGCAGCGTGGTGGCCACCCTGTCGGACTCGTCCCGCCAGGAGATCGAGTCGATCGGCATCCCCTCATCGAACATCACCGTCATCCCACCCGGCGTGCACGCCCGGTTCACGCCCGATCCGGCGCGTCGCTCGGCGACCCCGCACGTGGTGGTCGTCGGCCGGCTGGCGCCGGTCAAGCGGATGGCCGAGGTGCTCGACTCGCTGGCCTCGGTGGCGGCCCGGATCCCGTCGCTGTCGGTGGAGATCGTCGGCGAGGGAGCCATGCGTCCGGTGCTGGAGGCCTGGATCGCCGCCCACGAGGCGTCCGGGTGGGTCACCCTCGCCGGGCGGGTGGACGACGCCGCCCTGGTCCGCGCCTACCAGCGGGCCTGGTTCGTGGTGAGCGGGTCCCATGCCGAGGGCTGGGGGATGTCGCTGACGGAGGGTGCGGCGTGCGCCACGCCTGGCCTGGCCACCGACATCGCCGGCCACCGTGGGGCCATCGACCCCGACGTCAGCGGCGTGCTGGTCCCCGACGTGGCCGATCTCGGGCCACGTCTCGCCGATCTGCTCGGCCAGCCCGGCCTGGTCGACAAGCTGCGCATGGGCGCGGTGCGCCACGCTGCGTCGTTCAGCTGGGACTCGGTGGCTGCGGAGCACCTGGCGCTGGTGGTCCGCTCGGCGACTCGCCACCGAGCAGCGCGCTGACGCACGCCACGGCGACGGCGAACCACACCAGGGGGGTGACCACCCGGAAGTGGTCCGGCCAGGCCGCGCCCGCCGGGTAGTCGTGGCCGAACTGGCTGATCACGATCCACCCGGCCGACAGCGCCCCGGCCACCACGACCGCCAGCGGGGCCGACCAGCGGGGCGGCGCGCCGCGGCGAGCCAGGTGGGGCACGGCGACCGCCACCAGGGCGCCGGCCAGGCCGCCGAGCCCCCCGACGACGCCGGCCACGACCACGACCGTCACCGTCCACCACCGGCCGGACATCACCGGCCCGTTCCAGATCCACGGGCCCGGTGGCCGGTTGCGGGCCAGGATCGCCAGGGCCGTGGTGAGGAGCACAGCCACCAGCGAGATCCACAGGCTGACGGTGACCGAGCGTTGCGGGGTCCAGCGCAGGTGGATCGCCCCGCTGGTGCCGGCCGGGACCAGCCACCCGTTGGCGTAGCCGTCGATGAGCACCGGAGCGCCGAGGTCGCGCCCACCGACCGAGGCGGTCCATCCCGGGTTCCAGCTCTCGCCGAGCACCAGCCAGGTGTCGGTGGGCGCGTCGAGCGTCCCGTCGAGCGACGTGGCCGACTGGGCGCCGAGGTGCACGGTGGCGGTCGTCGCCGCCGGAGTGGCCACCGGAGTGGCGCCGGAGTCGAACACCAACCGGTCGAGGTCGATCCCGCTGTGCGTCCCGGCCACGGCCTCGAGCCGGTGTGGCCCGGCGCTGAGCTGCACGGCCGGCCCGCACGACTCGACGCCGAGGGCCCGGCGGGCCAGGGCATCAGCGGCGGTGCCGGTCAGACGGACGCGCAGCGGACGTCCGTCGAGGGTGACCAGGTCGTCCCGGCACTGCCCCAGCGATCCACCGCTGCGCCGGCCGGCACCCGAGGCCGGGACCAGGTCGACGATGCCGGCGGGCAGGCTCTGGCGGGCACCGGTGAAGTACTCGGCGGTCAGGGTCGGCCGGATGGCATCGATGCGCACCGCGAAGCTCGATCCGACACCGGCCGGCAGGGTGACCAGTGGATCGGCGGGTGGCACCGGGAGGGTGGTCCACGACCCGTCGGCGAGCTGGATCGACAGGGCCGTGATCGTCGAGTACGCCGGGCCACTGGC
Source organism: Actinomycetes bacterium (assembly GCA_029782355.1). GTDB lineage: Bacteria > Actinomycetota > Acidimicrobiia > Acidimicrobiales > Ilumatobacteraceae > JAKOUY01. The sequence goes on along the minus strand of JAKOUY010000011.1, from coordinate 156,216 downwards.
CAGGCGCAGGGTCCAGGTCGAGCCGGCCTGAGGGGTGGGCGTGGTCACCCGCAGGACGGCGCCGACGGCGCCCCCGGATCCGTCGGGCGCGCCGAGCGGGGTGGTCCACACCGTGGCCCGGTCGTCGTCGACTGCGGCCTGGGCGCCGAGTTGGGGGGCACCGTCCATCCGCCGGTCGGCGGTGGCCCGGATCGGCCCGCCCCCGGCCAGGGCGGCCGCCTGGGAGTCGTCGGCGCTCGGCGCCAGCCGGGCCTGCCCACCGAGGGTCATCGTCCGTGCCGATCCCAGCTGGAACCGCCGGGACAGGCGCGGCTCGGGGTCGAAGCGGTTCGGCGTGCCGGGGTCGATTCGCTGGCGGGTCATCACCACCGACAGCCGGGCCGGTGTGGAGCCGGCCACGGACGCCGGCAGTGGCATGGCCACCGTGGTCGACATGGTGACCCCGGGGATCGACAGCTCGGCCAGGCCGACGCCCGGCTCGCCGGCGTAGGAGCTGAGCGGTCCGAGGTTGTCGGCCAGCACCTCGAACCGGACCCGATCGAAGGCCGAGCCCGCCGGCAGATCGATGCGCTGCCCCGTCACCTGACGTGACGCCGGGCCGAGGTCGACATCCACGTGCCGGCTGGCCGCCGTGGCGGTGTCGGTGAGGGTCAGCCGGGCCCGGGTGATGAACCGGTCGACCACCCCCCGCTGGGGTTGGACGACGGTCAGGTGATCGGCCGTCACCGGGGCGGTGAGGGTCACGTCGAGGTGCAGGCCGCGGGCGTCGTCGAACACCGCGCCGCGCCAGGCGGTGAGCGGGTCGCCGTCGACGGCGAACGCCGCGGCGTCCTCCGGGGTGTAGGAGAAGCGGTTGCCGTATCCGCTGGCGGTCACCACCGCCAACTGCCCGCCGGCCGCCAGCACCGTGCGCGCTCCATCGGCCAACCCGGGGAACACGTCGAGGCGCTGGTCGCGGTCGTCGGCCACCGGTGCCACCCCGGCCATCTCCAGGGCGCCTTCGTTGGACCCGACACCGGACCACCGCTGGCCCTGCTTGCGGTTGCTGTCGGTGAGGATCAGCCACGAGCCCGGGCCGCCGGCGGCGGTGGTCGCCCGCTGCGGGTCGCTGGCTGCGTACAGCACCGGGCGGGAGCCGTCCAGCAGGCCGGCTGCGGCGGCGTCGACCAGGCCTTCGCCGTCCCCCACCAGCACCACGGCGGATCGGGCCGGGCGGGCGCTGACCAGCCCGGCCGTACCCGGCACGGCGTAGGCGGCGACCGCCGGGAACGAGGTCGGGGCGTCGGGTCGGCCGTACCAGGTCGGGTCGTACATCGGGATCCGCGGCGAGTCGGCGACCAGCGGACCCTGGAACTGCGGGTCGCCGAGGGCCTGGCGGAGGTCGACGTCCAGCGGCGCCGGCCGGGCCAACCGGTAGCGCTCGTACTCGAGATCGTTGCGGGCCACCACCGTGTCCACGCCGAACAGCCGGGCCACGGCGGGCAACGCAGCCGGCTCGAACCATCCCTCGGCCAGGCGCCGGTCGAGGGCGTTGAGCAGGTTCATCGTCCCCGCCCCACCCTGGGGGACCAGCTCGCGAGCCAGGTACGGCCGATCGATCAGGCCGGGCAGGACCGGATCGACCGTGCCGCCCCAGCGGTAGTTGGCGAAGTCGCTCCCGGGCAGCTCCCACACCCGCCCGGCGCCGTGGGTGTCGAGCCAGGCGGCGAGGTCGCGTTCGTAGCCGGGCAGCGTCTCGCGGCGCAGCAGTGACGGCGTCAGGGCCTGGAGGGTGAACCACGGCCAGGCCTGGGCAGCGAGCGCGCCGAGGACCACGGCGGTCAGCGCCCGACGCAGCGCCGGGCGGCCGCGGCGGGCCGCCAGCCAGCTCCCCGCCCATGCGGCGCCGCGCGCCAACCCGATGGCCGCCCCGAGGGCCACCAGCGGCACGGCTCGCGGGGTCGAGCGCATGGCCATGCCCGAGGTGGTCCCGGCGAAGGCCCGGAACGCGGCCCCGTACCATGAGCCCCCGGGCCACGGTGCCGCCCCGGCGCTGACGGCCAGCCCGACCAGGACCAACGCCGCCGCCCGGCGGCGGTCCGCGCCGGCCACGAACAGGCCGAGCAGGGACGCCCCGGCGAGGGTGAACCCGAGGATCATCAGCGCCGGGTTGGTCAGGTACGGCTTGGACGGCCCGACCCACTGGTCGAGCTTGTCGCCGCCATAGAAGAACCAGTACCCCAGGCCGCGCAGCAGCTCGGCCGGCGTGCTGGCTCGAGCGACGGTCTCGTAGGTCTCCGTGTAGCGCAGGATGGGGATGCCGGCGGTGCCCTGGACCCGGAGGCCGGCGATCCACCACAGCGACACGCCACCCACCAGCACGGCGATGCGCACCGTGGCGGCCAGCACGGCGCGCCGGACGACCTGGCGGTCGAGCAGGTCGACCAGCACCCACAGCACCGGGCCGAGCAGGGCCAGCAGCAGGGACGTGGCATTGCTGCTGCCGACCAGGGCCACGGTCAGGGCGAAGCACGCCGGGTCGCGCCACCCACCTCGGCGTGACGCCCGGGCGGCGAACCAGATCAGCCAGGGCATCGCCGCCCACGGCCCGAGGATCACGCTGAGCCGTGCCAGGTAGCTGAACAGGTACGGCGACCAGCCGTAGGCGACGGCGGCGACGAACGCCGCTCCCGGTGCCCAGCCGCGCCACCGCAGCAGCCGCCAGACCCCGAGCGCGGCGGCGAACACCAGGGTGCCCCACAGCGCCCGCTGGGTGATCCAGTCGGGGACTCCGACGCGGTCCATCACCCAGTAGTACGGGCCGAGCGGGAACAGGTAGCCGATGTTCTGGTGGGTCACGGTGCCGGCGCCCACGGACGGGTCCCACATCGACACGGCCCGGGACAGCAGCCGGCCCGGGTCGAGGGTCAGGTACGACTTGGTGTCGGCCGACACCCAACCGGGCCGGGTGAGCAGCATCGGCGCATAGGCCAGCGCGGCCAGGATCGCCGGGACGCGCCGGCGCAGGCGGTCCACGTCAGTTGATCGGCAGCTTGCGCCAGACCGGTGCGGGCAGGTGACGCAACGCGCTGAACACGTACCGCAGCACGCCCGGCGCCCAGACCATCCGCCGTCCGGCGCGCAGCGCGGCGACGGTGGCCGCGGCCACGCGGTCCGGGGTGGTGGCGAACGGGGCCGGCTGGCGCCCGGCGGTCATCGCGCTGTGCACGAACCCGGGGCGGACCACCAGCACGTGCACCCCGTCGGCGGCCACGGCGTCCCCGTAGCCCTGGGCGAACCCGTCGATGCCGGCCTTCGATCCGCCGTACACCGGATTGGCCTGGCGGACGCGCTCGCCGGCCACGCTGGACAGCACGACGACCGTCCCATGACCCTGACGGCGCAACACGTTGCCGGCGGCGATGATGGCCGAGACGTTGCCGGCGAAGTTGACGGTGGCCAGCCGGGCGGCAGCCGCGGCGTCGCGAACGCCGCCGTCCTCGCCCAGCTGGGCGAAGGCGACGATCACCACGTCGAGGTCTCCGGTGCGGCCCAGGTCGTCGAGCGCGGTCTGATGCGTCTCCGGCTGGGCCCCGTCGAAGCCGACCACCTCGACCTCGACGGCCGGGTGGTCGGCGCGCAGGTCGGCGGCGGCCCGCTCCCCGGCGGCGGTGTCGCGGCAGGCCAGGTCGATGCGACGGAGCGCCGGGCTGCACAGGGCGCGGACGATGGCCAGACCGATGTCGCTGGTGCCGCCGAGCAGCACGACGCGCTGGGGCTCGCCCAGGCCGTTGTTCATCGATGGTCTCCTTCGGCATGCGTCAGCCCGAGACGGCGGGACATGTCACTCTGCCACAGGCCGTGCGGGTCGGCCCGGCGCTGCACGGCTTGCCACTCGCCGAGGCGTGGATACCCGCGGCGGATCGCTGCCGGCACGGTGTGGGCGTCCTTGGCGAAGTAGTGCCGGCCGCCGGCGTCGAGGATCAGGTCGTCGAACCCGTGCAGCAGCGGGGCCAGGCTGCGCCCGCCGGCCGGGACGTCGAGCGCCAACGTCCACCCCGGCGCCGGAAAGCTCAGTGGGGCCGGGCCGCTGGGACCCATCCGCTTCAGCACGGCCAGGAAGCTGGGGGTACCGTGCTCGGCCAGGGCGCTGACCACCGTGTGGATGACGTCCGGTCGGTCCTCGGGGACGACGAACTGGAACTGGATCATGCCCCGCCGGCCGTACACCCGGTTCCATCGCCCGACGGCGTCCAGCGGATGGAAGAACGACGGGATGGTCTGCAGTTCGCCCTCCCGCCGCCGCGGCGCCCTGCGGTACCACAGCTCGTTGAACAGCCCGACGGTCATCCGGTTGATCAGCCCGGCGGGCGGCACCAGGGCGGGCAGCGTCGCCCGCTGCGCGGCGCGGTACGACAGCGGATCGGCGCCGGCCGCGGCGCCGAGGTCGCCGGGCTCGGCGTGGTCGGCGATCGTCAGCACGCTGCGCCCGAGGGCGGCGCCCGTGGCCAGCGGATCGAGCCAGGCGACGCTGTAGCGGCGGCGGTGGTCGTTGGCCAACATCTGGCTCATCAGCTCGTCGAGGTTGGCGCAGCGCAGGGTGTCGACCAGCAAGCGGCTGGTGCCGATCGGGATCAGCCGGATGGTGGCCGAGAGGATCGCCCCGGTCAGGCCGATCCCGCCCAGCGTCGCCCAGAACAGCTCGGGGTCGCATGCGGGCGAGACCTTGGTGACCCGCCCGTCGGCCAGCACCAGCTCGATCGACTCGACGAAGCTGCCGAACGAGCCGTCGCGGTGGTGGTTCTTGCCGTGGATGTCGCTGGCGATCGCCCCGCCGATGGTCACGAAGCGGGTCCCCGGGGTCACCGGCACGAAGAACCCGGCGGGCACGATGACCCGCAGCAGCTCGTCGATGCTGACTCCCCCGCCCACCGTGACCGTGGCCGCCTGCGGATCGAGGACGACCCCGTGGACGCTGTCGTCGAGACGGAACACCGTGCCGCCAGCGTTCTGGGCGGCGTCGCCGTAGCTCCGCCCGAGACCGCGCAGCAGCGCGCCGCGCTCGCCCACCTCGCCCAGCTGCGCCGGGAGACGCTGGGCGGTGGTCCAGCGAACGTCGGCGACCGTCGGGCTGGTGCTCCCCCAACCGGCCAGTGCCTCCCGGGTCATCAATACGGCCACTCCGGCTGGCGTCCGGTCAGCTTGCGGACCAGCTTGCCGAGCCGCAGGGAGATCAACGCCTTGATGGCCAGGTTGCGCAGGAACCACGGCAGCTGGGCCAGCTGGCGCAGGGCGTTGAGCGCCCGGGCACGAGCGGTGGCCTCCAGGTCGGCGCGGTAGACCGCCAGCGAGCGGGCCCGCCCGATGTAGCGGAACCGGCCGCCGAGGACCAGCTCGCGCAGCACGGCCAGGGTCACCCCGACGCTGGAGAACGTGTCGTGGATCAGCAGCGTGCCGCCGGTGGCCACCCGGCGGCCCCAGTCACGGATGTCCTGGCGGGCCGGCCCGTAACGGTGGGCGCCATCGATGTACAGCACCTCGATCGGGCCGTCGACGTCGGTGTGGGCGGCGTCGCTGAAGGCCCGGACGTGGCGGACCCGGTCGGCGACCCCGGCTGCCGCAAGGTTGGCGTTGAACGCCTCGTGGTCGGCGTTGGCCTCGTTCTGGAAGCCGCTGATCTCGTTCGGGCCGCGATCGTTGCCGGCATGGGGGTCGATGGCCACGACCTCGACGCCGTCCGGCGCGGCCGACGCCAGCACGATGGTGCTGCGACCGCGGAAGCTGCCGATCTCGACGATGGTGTCGCCGGCGTGCGTGCCGGCCGCGGCCCGGTACAGCCGCTCGGCTTGATCGGCCGACATCCATCCCTCGACCCCGTCGACGCGACGGAGCACCTCGTCCAACGATCTCATGCCCGCCACGCTATGCGCCGCTCAACCGACGTACACCCCGAGGCCGAAGACCACCGCCCACAGCACGCCGAGGACCTGCAAGGGGCGGTCGGCCAGGAAGATCTCCTCCGGTGCCGCACCGTGACCCTGCTCGATGACCAGGGCGTAGCGCAGCACGGCGGTGACCATCGGGATGATCGACAGCTCGTAGAACGGCCAGGTGCTGCCGCTCAGCTCCTTGGTGTCGAAGGCCCAGATGCAGTAGCTGACCACGGTGGCGGCCAGGCTGACGGTGAGCACCAGCTGGAGGTAGCCGAGCGTGTACTCCTGCATCGCCGGGCGGTGGCCGACGGCGTCGTCGCCGAACTCGCGCAGTTCGGCGAAACGCTTCCCGGTGACGATGAACAGCGAGCCGAAGCTGGTGCACAGCAGGAACCAGGTGCTCATCCGCACGTCGACTGCCACGGCCCCGGCGACCGCACGAAGGACGAACCCGCTGGCCACCATGACCAGATCGACCACGGCGACGTGCTTGCACCACCGGCTGTAGGCCAGGGTGACCGCCACGTAGGCAGCCAGGACCACGGCCAGCTGCCACGACAGCAGCATCCCGACCCCGACCCCGGCGGCCAACAGCACCGTCCCGACCACCCGCCCGACGCCGAGGGGGATCACGCCGGCGGCGATCGGCCGGTGGCGCTTGGTGGGGTGCTGGCGGTCCGCGGCGACGTCGAGGATGTCGTTCCAGTAGTACGTCCCGCTGCTCACCAGGCAGAAGGCGGCGAAGGCCACCACGGTCCGCCACAACGCTCCGCCATGGCTGAGCACGCCGGCCGCGCCCGGGGCCGCGGCCACCAGGACGTTCTTCGACCACTGCTTGGGACGGGCCTCGGCGAGCAGGCCGCGGATCATGCCGCAGCCCCAGCGGGGACCTCGGCCAGTGGCGCGGCCCCCACCAGGTGGGCATGGTCGGCGGCGGCCAGCAGCTCGCGGTCGCCCCGGCTGTCGCCGTAGGCCCACAGCTCGGCGTCGGCGAGCTGGTGCTCCCCCATCCAGGCGCGCAGCCGCCGGGGCTTCTCGGCGGCGCGGCAGTTCGACCCGTCGAGTCGGTCGGCGTACGTGTCGCCGTCGGCTCGGCCGTCGGTGCAGATCACCGCGTCGACGCCCAGCAGCCGTCCGAGGGGGCGCAGGTACGGCCCGAGGCTGGCGCTGACCAGGACGGTGCGGTGGCCGTGTCGCTGGTGCCAGCGCAGCCGGGCGACGGTGTCGCTGCGCAGCCAGCGCTCGCTGATCTGCTGGGCGAAGCTGGCGCCGGCCCGCTCGACGTCGGCCACGGCGCGGCGGCGGAGCACCCCACCGACGACCACCTCCTTGAGGCGGTCGCGATCGCGACGCAGGAGGGCGACGGCCGTCGCCAGGGGGCGGCGCAGGGTTGCCCGCAGCAGCGCCCGCCGGCCACCGAGTCGGATCAGGAACGGGGCGACGCAGTCGCGCACCGTCAGGGTTCCGTCGACGTCGAACGCGGCCACCACCGGCCGGCGGTTCACCGCGACCCCTCCACCAGCTCGTCGAGCATCGCCCAATAGTCTGGCCAGCTCTTCGACACCACTGCGGGATCGTCCACGACCACCCCGGGCACGCGCAACCCGACCAGCCCGAAGGCCATCGCCAGGCGGTGGTCGTGGTGGGTGTCCAGCGCCGCGCCGTGCAGCACGGCCGGGCGGATGTCCAGGCCGTCGTCGAGGACGTCGATGTCCGCCCCGAGCTTGCGCAGCTCGCCGGCCAGATCGCCCAGCCGGTCGCTCTCCTTGGCACGGATGAACCCGACCCCGCGGATCCGGCTCGGGTTGGCGGCGAACAGGGCCAGGGCGGCCATCGTCGGCACCAGGTCGCTCATCGAGCCGAGGTCGACGTCGATCCCGGTCAGTCCGTCCGCTCCCCCTACCGCAGTCGCCGGGCTCGCGCCGCCGGACGTCTCGACGGCGCAGCCCATCCGGGCCAGCACCTCGGGGAAGTGGGCGTCGCCCTGGATCGACTCAGGTCCGAGGCCGGACACCGTCACCCGCCCGCCCGTGAGCGCGCCCGCCGCCCACGGATAGCTCGCCGACGTGGCGTCGGGCTCGATGGTCCAGTCGAGTGCCGGGCGGTACGTCGCGGGCGGGACGACGATGCGCCCCTCGCCGACCGTCACGCCGTCGATGCCGAAGGCGGCCATCACCCGGGCGGTGATGGTCAGGTAGGGCACGGAGACCAGTGCAGTGCTCGGCTCGATCGTCAGCCCACCCGGCAACCGCGGCCCGATCAGCATCAACGCGGTCAGGAACTGGCTGCTGACGTCGCCGGCCACGGCGACCGCCCCGCCACGCAGCCCGGCGGTCCCGTCGACGGTCACCGGCAGGTGCCCCCGACGCCCACCCGGTGTGACCTGGGCCCCCAGTGCAGCCAGGGCGTCGTGCAGCGGCACCATCGGCCGGCGGCGCAACGCCGGCTCGCCGTCCACGGTCACCGGACGACCGGCCAGTGTCCCGAGGGCGGTGAGGAAGCGGGAGGTGGTGCCCGCCAGCCGGGCATCGACGCGCACCGGCGCCCCGCAGCCGGCCATCGGGCCGGTGACGGACACGGCGCCGTCGGCCGAGCGGGCCACGACGCCGAGGGCGGCCAGCCCGGCCACCATCGCCGCGGTGTCGTCGCCGCCGGGAACCCGGCGGAGGGTGGAGGTGCCGTCCGCCAGCGCGGCGCACACCAGAGCCCGGTTGGCGATGCTCTTGCTGCCCGGTACGACCACCGTGGCGTGCACCGGTGACCCGGCCACCCGGCACCGGTGCCCGGACGTCATGAGAGGCGCTGCACGGACGGCCGGTACCCGCGCGCCAGCAACCCACCCCGGAACCGCTCGGCCAGGTCGGCGTCGACGAGCACCACGGCGACGCCACGATTGCCCTCCGGGGAGTGGACCACCTCGAAGCTGTCGATGTTGACGCCCAGCTCGGCGGCGAGGGTGAACACCTCGGCCGCGGCGCCCGGCCGGTCGGGGATCGGGATGCGCAGCTCGGCCAGCTCGGACGGCCGCCGGACTCGTGCCGGCAGGTTGGTCCGGGCCTCCCGAGCCCCCGCCAGGCGGCGATGCAGCTCAGCCCGATCGTCCTCGCCGACCACCCGGCGCATCGACGTCAGCCCGTCGATCAGCCCGTCGAGGGCCGACAGGATCGCGCTGCGGTTGTCGGCGCAGATGTCCAGCCAGATCGCCGGATGGCCGCTGGCGATGCGGGTCATGTCACGAAAGCCGCCCGCTGCCAGACGCAGCAGGGCCCCGTGCTCCTCGGCCCGCTCGGCGGCCAGGCCCATCAGCGTCGCCGCGGTCAGATGGGGCACATGGGAGATCACCGCGACGACCTGGTCGTGACGAGCCGGGTCCAGGGCGACGACGTCGGCGCCGAGTTGGGCGACCAGCGAGGCCACGGCACTGAACGTCGCGTCGGCCGTGACCGCGGTGGGCGTCAGCACCCACACCGATCCGGCGAACATGGCCGGGTCGGCGCCGTCGAGCCCGTCCAGCTCGGATCCGGCCATCGGGTGGCCACCCACGAACCGTGGGTCGTCGATGGATCCGAGGATCGACCCCTTGACCGAGCCGGTATCGGTGACCAGGCCCTCGGTCTCGGCCAAGGCTCGGCGGACCTGATCGGCGACGGCGGCGACCGGCGTGGCGACGATGGTCACGGCAGCCTCGCGGTCCAGACCGGCGCGGTGGATCACCCCGCGGCGGAGGGCCTCGTCGATCCGGTCCGGCTTGGCGTCGTCGCCACACACCGTCCAGCCCAGCTCCACCAGGGCCAGGGCCACGGACCCGCCGATCAGTCCGAGGCCGATCACGTTGGCCCGGCGTGCGGACGAGTCGGCGTCGGTCACGTCGACCGATCGTACCGCCGCGGCCCGCTCGGCTCACGGCCGTTCGACGGCTCCGTCGCCCCAATGGATGAACGTGGGTCGTTGCGGTTTGGCGGCTGGTGGCCGAGGGGTAGCGGGTGGCCCAGCATCCACGGGATGCCTCACCGACCAGACAGGAGCTGCCATGGGCATCGAGGACCAGTTCGATCAGATCAAGGGCAAGGTCAAGCAGGCTGCCGGCGACCTCACCGGCGACGACGACCTTCGCCGCGAGGGCAAGGCCGACGAAGCCGGCGGCAAGGTCAAGGAGGCCTTGGAGACCGTCAAGGACCAGGCCGAGCACGTCGTCGATCGCGTCACGGACGCCTTCCACCGGGATGGGAACTGACATGGGCGGGCACCCCAACGCCGACCGCCCGCCGACGGCCGACGAGTCCGCCGCGGCCGAGCGAGCCGCTGATCACGTCGACGTCGACCGGGTCGCCGAGCACGCCGAGGAGATGATGGCAACCGGGGCCGAGGTCGAGGGCGAGGGGCGGATCGAGCCATGAACGCCACGGTGCTGTGGATCATCGCCGTGATCGTCGCCATCGTCGGCGTCGTCCAGATCATCCAGGGTCAGATCCTGTTCGGCATCATCCTCTGCGTGGTCGCCGCCTTGATCGGCCCCGGCGGCTACTCGGTGTTCCGCCGCCGTCGCTGACGAGGTCGGCCGGTCGACGAGGGTGCCCCTGCCAGGGTGGGCGGGGCACCCTCGCTCGCGTTCCGGGCGGTGCTCGTGGCGGATCACGACGACTGCAGGGCGATGCGCTCCTCGACCGTCAGCTCACGCCACTGCCCCGGACCGAGCTGGGCGTCGCGCAGCGGGCCGATGCGCACCCGGACCAACCGGCGCACCGGCCTCCCGACGGCCTCGCACATCCGCCGGACCTGGCGGTTGCGGCCCTCGTGGATGGTGAGGCGGAGCACGCCCGGCGTGGGCTGGCTGGCGGCCGCCGGCGCGGTGAGCCCGTCGTCGAGCGCGATCCCCTGGCGCAGCCGGCGCAGGTCGCCGGCGGTGAGCGGGCCGTCCAGCTCGGCCAGGTACTCTTTTTCCACACCGTGGCTGGGATGGGTCAACCGGTTGGCCAGCTCTCCGTCGTTGGTGAGCAGCAGCAGGCCCTCGGTGTCGACGTCCAGGCGCCCGACCGGGAACACGCGTGGCGACGAGGGGACGAGGTCGACCACGGTGGGACGGCCATGGGTGTCCCGCGCCGTGGATACCACCCCGGCCGGCTTGTTCAGCAGGTAGTAGACCAGGCCGGGCCGGACGCCGACCGGGCGCCCGTCGACGGTCACCAGATCACGCTCGACGTCGACGCGCTGGCCGAGCGCAGCGACCACCCCGTTGACGGCCACTCGGCCATCGGCCACCAGCTGCTCGCACACTCGCCGGCTGCCCCACCCCCGGCCGGCGAGGACCTTCTGCAGCCGTTCGCCCGCCGGGTCCTGGCCGGTCACGACGCGGTCGGCGGGTCGACGTCGACGCGCAGGCTGTGTTCCAGGGCCTCGACCACGTCGGCGCCGGGGACGAACTCGGCGATCGGTGGCAGGTCACCGAGGTCGGCCAGGCCGAGCTTCTCCAGGAACAGCGCCGTCGTGCCGAACAGGATCGCCTGGCCCGGCCCCTGGTCCCGGGCCACCTCGGTGATGTAGCCACGGGCCTGCAAGGTTCGCAGCACACCGTCCGGATCGACGCCACGGATCGCCGCGATCTGGGCCCGGCTCAACGGTTGCTTGTAGGCCACGATGGCCAAGGTCTCCAGCGCCGCTGGGCTCATCCGAGCCCGCTGCCCGTCGAGCAGGAAGCGCTCGACGTAGGGGGCCAGGTCGGGGTGCGACTGATAGCGATACCCGCCGGCCACGCAGACCAGCTGGAAGCCGTGGCCGGCCACCTCGTAGGCCGCGGCCAGCTCGTCGCACAGTCGCTCGACGAGCGCCACCGGGCACTCCAGCAGCTGGGCCAGCAGCGCCGCCGGGACCGGCTCGACGGCGACCATGAGCATCGCCTCGATGGCGCGCACCGTGTCCGCGCCGGCCGCGTCGTGCCAGCTCGACGGGCCCCGGTCGGTCAGGTCGTCCACGTTGGCCTCCTCACCCGTCGTAGTCGTCGATCGTCACGGGCTCGCCGTCTCGGCCCGAACCGGTCCAGACCACGTCGATGTCGCCGAATCGCTCGCCCTGGTCCAGGTCCACCTGACCCTGCTTGAACAGCTCCAGCAGTGCCAGGAAGCGGACGATGACCTCCAGCCGCTCGACCAGGCCGTCGGTCAGCCGGCGGAAGGAGATCCGCCCGGCGCGAGGCAGTTCGTCGAGCAACTCGGCGACGGCGTCGGCCACGCTGACGCGGATCGGGGCGACGTGGAACAGGTCGATGCGCGGCACGGGACGTGGGGTGATCGCCCGCAGCATGGCCCGCTGCAGGCGCAGTGCGGTGACGCCGTCCATCAGGTCGGGGACCAGATCGGCGAAGCGCTCGTCCGGCCCGGCCTGGCGAGGAACGGAGAGTGCCGCATCGTCGGCCAGTCGGGACATCACCGCGGCGACGTCCTTGAAGGTCTTGCACTCCAGCAACCGGGCCAGCAGCAGGTCGCGCTCCTCCCAGAGGGCCAGCTCGTCGTCGAGATCGACCCGGTCGCGCCCGGGCAGCAACCGGCGAGCCTTCAGTTCGACCAGGGTCGAGGCGATCAGCAGGAACTCGGTGGCGACGTCCAGGTCGAGGGCCTGCATCCGCTCGATCTCGGCCAGGTACTGGTCGACGATGCGCGCCAGGGAGACCTCGTAGATGTCCACCTGTTCGTTGAGGATCAGGTGCAGCAGCAGGTCGAAGGGTCCTTCGAAGACGGGCGTGCTGACGTCGAGGGACATGGCCAGGCGATGGTACCGGGTGGGGTGCGGAGCGGCGCGGCACCCCGAATCCGTCCCGGCCGGCGAGGGTCGCGCCGGTAGCCTGTCGGGCCGTGACCCGCGTGCTGTCCGGCATCCAACCCACCGGCGAGATCCATCTCGGCAACTACTTCGGAGCACTGCGCAACTGGGTGACGCTGCAGGACCGCGCCGACGCCTTCTACTGCCTGGTCGACCTGCACGCCCTGACCATCCTCGACGAGCCCGGCGTCCTGGCCGAGCGGACCCTGCGCCAGGCAGCGATCCTGTTCGCCGTCGGCCTCGATCCGCTGCGCTCCACGGTCTTCGTCCAGAGCCACCTGCCCGAGCACAATCAGCTCGGCTGGGTGATGGAGTGCCAGGCCAGCGTCGGCGAGCTGAGCCGGATGACCCAGTTCAAGGACAAGTCCGCCCGCCGGTCCGGCGAGCACATCTCTGCCGGACTGTTCACCTACCCGGCGCTGCAGGCCGCCGACATCCTGATGTACGACGCCGACGAGGTGCCGGTGGGCGAGGACCAGCGCCAGCACATCGAGATCACCCGCGATCTGGCGATCCGCTTCAACAGCCGGTTCGGGGAGACCTTCGTGCTGCCCACGGCCGTTCACCCGGCTGCCGGGGCGCGGGTGATGGACCTCCAGGATCCGACGTCGAAGATGTCCAAGTCGACCGACAGCGACGCCGGGCTGGTCAACGTGCTCGACGACCCGGCGGTGATCTTGCGCAAGTTCAAGCGGGCCGTCACCGACAGCGAGACCGAGGTCCGCTTCGACCGGGCCACCAAGCCCGGAGTCAGCAACCTGCTGGAGATCCTCTCGGCGTGCACGGGCGTCTCCCCCGCCGAGCTAGCCGGCCGCTATCACCAGTACGGCCCACTGAAGTCGGACACCGGTGAGGCGGTGGTCGAACTGGTTCGCCCGGTGCAGCAGCGCTACCACGATCTGCTCGCCGATCGGGCAGAGCTGACCCGGATGCTGCGTGTCGGCGCCGATCGAGCGCAGGCCGTTGCCTCGGCCACCCTGGCCCGGGCCTACGCGGCGATCGGGATGCTGCCGCGCAACTGACCCCTCACTGGGCCAGCTGGCGGCCCAGCCAGTCGCGCAGGTCGCGCCCGCTGCGCACCGCGACGGCCGAGTCGAGGAACATCTGGTACCCGTGCGGGCCGCCCGGGTAGACGTGCAGCTCGCACGGGACACCGGCCTGGTTGAGGCGCATCGCGTAGTCGATGTTCTCGTCGCGGAAGCCGTCGACACCCCCCACCGCCACGTAGGCCGGAGGCAGCCCGGCGAGGTCTCGTGCCCGGGCCGGGGCCGCGTAGGGGGCCAGGTCGTCGGCGCCGTACCGGGCGCCGAGGTACGCCCGCCAGCCGAACTCGTTGGCCTCCCGGTTCCAGATCGGCAGCCCATCGAGACGGCTCGACGGGGTCAGCTGGCGGTCGTCCAGCATCGGGCACATCAACACCTGGAAACGCAGGTCGAACTCATCCCGGTCGCGCACCAGCAACGCCAGGGCCGCGGCCAGGCCGCCGCCGGCACTGGCCCCGTAGATCCCCAGGCGTGCCGGGTCGACGCCCACCTCGTCGGCATGGTCGACCACCCAGGCCAGCGCGTCGTAGCAGTCCTCCAGCGGCCCGGGATACGGGCACTCGGGTGCCAGGCGGTACTCGACGCTGGCACCGACCACCCCGAGCGGACCGCACAGGGCGTGGTGCATCGGATCGTCCATCACCCGGCTCCCGGTGACGTATCCGCCACCGTGGATGGTGAACAGGCACGGCAGGGTCTCGGCGCCGCCGTCGGGGTGACGGTGGATGCGCACGACCACTCCGCGATCGGCGTCGACCACGTGATCCGTCGACCGTACCGCCGACGCCGGGCTGGGCAGATGGGCGAACATCGCCAGCGTCGCGGCCCGCCGTTCGGCGAGATCGTCCACGTCGAACGGCACCGTGGGCATGGCCGCCAGGGGGAGGCGCAGCTCCGGGTCGAGATCGGCCTCCGTGACCCGGCTCGCCAGGCGGGCCTGGCGCTCGGGCGCCTCCGGACCGAGCAGGTCGACGCAGCGGCGTCCCCGACGACCGCGTCCCGGCACCGTGGCGCGCACGGCGCGGGCCACGGCCGTCAGCGTGAACGGTCCGGCCGGACGACCGAGTGCGGTCGTGAGTTGCTCGGCGATGGCTGCCTGGACCGCAGCAGGCCGGCTGGTCAGATACGCCCCGGCTGGGCCGATGCCCTGCAGGAAGCCGTCCCACAACTCGGCGACGTCGGCGTAGGTCGAGCTCACGGTCAGCACGTCCTCGACGACGTGCTCGAGCCCGGCGTCGCCGAACACGGCAGCGAGCTCGCCGGGGCGCCCGAAGCGCAGGTCGACGACGGCGTCGTGACCGGGGTCGGCGATCGCCGCGGCCTCCCAGAAGCGGTCGAGCATCTCCATCCCGCCGGGGTCCTCGGCCCACACGCACGCCGCCACGGTGCCGCCCGGGCGGACCACCCGGCGCAGCTCGGCTGCGGCCGCGGCGGCGTCGCCGACGAAGTGGAACACGAGCTGGGCGGCCGCCAGGTCGAACGATGCCGCCGCCTGGCCGGTGGCCTCGGCCGTGCCGGCGGACACCGCCAGGCCGGGATGCTGCGCGGCACACGCCTCGACGAAGCTCTCCGACGGGTCGACGGCGACGACCTGGTCGACACCCAGACGATCGACGAGCACGGCGGTCAGTGCGCCCGGGCCGCAGCCGACGTCGAGGGCCCGCAGCCCGGCCCGCGCCCCGACGAAGTCGGCGAAGCCGGGCGCCAACGCCCGGGAGTAGCGGCCCATGAAGCGTTCGTAGGAGCGTGCCGGCTTGCGGAACGTCGCCGCGCCGTCGTCGGCCATCGTCGGTCCTTCCGGTCGGGTGGACGGGGACTCAGTATGTCCCAGCGCCGACCGGCCAGTGAACGGCCCACGGCCCCAGCGTGACCGCCGAGCCGTCGGCGAGCTCGACCCGCTGGACCGCACCCGTGACGTTCACCGCGACACAGGTCGTGTGCCCGCCGGCGGCGCGGCGCTCGATGACGACGGCGTGCCGGCCCGTGTCGGCGACGACCTGGGCGGCCTCGGGGGCGAACGCTCCATCGCCCGCTCGGCGATCGAGCAGACCGGCGAGACCGGTCCACGAGGCGCCCGCCGGCGTGCGTCGGTCGGCCAGGCGGCGGGACAGGTCGTCGGCGTCGAAGCGGGTGCGGTTCAGGTCGCGCCCGTGACCGGTGGCGGCGAGGCGATCGCGGTCGTTGGCTGCGGCGGCCAGTGCACCGAGGTAGAGGAGCGGGATGCCCTGGAGGGCCAGGGCAATGGCATGGCCGGCCAGGTGACGGGCCATCGCCGCGGCCGGTGGGTGTCCCTCGGCCAGCACGGAGTACCAGGTGGTGCACAGCTCGTAGGGGACGGCCCCGCCGGGGGCGTCCCGGCGGTTGACGGTGCCCCCGCTGGCCTCGGTGGCGGCGATCAGTCGGGTGATCCGGGCGTCGTCCAGCAAGCCCTCCGCACCACGCAGGCCGATGCCGTCGTGGGTGGCCAGCATGTTCAGGTAGGTGGCCCCCGAGGGTGGCGCGGGCAGTGCCCCCAGCCAGCCGTTGAGAACCGTGGCATCCCCGCCCAGCAGCGCGTCGAGCACCAGCGGCGGCAGGGGGAACTGATACACGGCACCGGCCTCGGGCGTGCTCGGCCCGCCGAGGTAGGCGACGTTCTCGGCGGCGGGCACGTTGGTCTCGGTGACCAGCAGGCAGCCCGGGGCCGCCTCGTCGAGCAGTGTGCGCAGCACCTGGACCACGGCGTGGGTCTCCGGCAGGCTCATCGACGAACGTGCCGGATCCTTCCAGAGGAAGGCCACCGCGTCGAGGCGCACCGCCGCCGCACCGGCGCGCACGTAGCGCAGGACCATCTCGGCCACGGCAACCAGTACGGCCGGATTGGCCAGGTCGAGGTCGACCTGGTCGGCGGAGAAGGTGGTCCACAGCCGCACGGTGCTGCCGTCGGGGCGGGTGAAGTCGTGGCCGAGCGGCGAGGTCCGTGGGCGGACCACCGCGGAGACGTCGGTGCCCGCCGGCAGCTCGCGGAAGAAGCCGGCCCGCTGGGGCGAGCCGGCCAGGTATCCCGCCAGCCACGGGCTCGACGCCGAGACGTGGTTGACCACGGCGTCGGCCATCCACCGGTGGTGCGCCGCCAGGCGGCGAACGTCGTCCCAGTCACCGTAGGCGTCGTCGACGACACCCGGGTCGACCACGCTGAACCCGCCGTCGCTGGTGCTCGGGTGCAGCGGCAAGGTGTGCACGCCGCCGATCCGCGGGGCGAGGTGGCGGGTGACGAACTCGTCGAGCACGGCCAGCGACGGCCGGCCCGGCGCGGTCACGTGGTCCGGGTAGGCGATCAGGAAGTTGGTCGACGGACCGGCCGGGGCCACGGAGCGGCGCGGCGAACGATCGATCAGAGCATCGAGCTGGGCGGCGACGGGTCCGGCGGCCTCGCCGTACAGCCGCTGGAGCAGCCGGGCCCGGCGGTGTGCCGGGCCCAGCTCAGGCGTCGGCGTAGCTGTGCTCGCGCGACAGCCGGACGGTACGGGTCCGGTCGAACTCGGTGGCCTCGACGAGGAACACCTCGACCAGTCCGGGGACGTCGTCGGCGACCGCCGACCACAGCCGCCGGGCGATCTCCTCGACGGTCGGCTCCCGATCCCATACCAGCGGCTGATAGGACTTCCACGGTCCGACGTCCTCATGGGTCAGGTAGTGACCGACCCACGGGGCCACCTTGGCCAGCAGGAGCGCCTCGAGATCGTCGGCGGGGATGATGATCGCCGCGTCCGCCGGACCCTCGACGGTGGCGCCCACCGTCCAGGCGTGGCTGTGGATCAGCCCGTCGACCCGGTGGCCCCAGCGGGCGGTGACCTCCGCCGTGATCGTCAGCCGCATCATGTTGGTGTCCTTTCCTCGGGGACCGCCCGCCGCCGCGGGCGCTCAGCTGTGCGCAGTGGTCCCGGCGGTCATCGTGCCGGGTGTGGTGGGTGCGGGCGTGGTGGCCGCAGTCGTGCCCCCCGTGGCCGGCGAGCCGGCCGGGAGGCCGATCGAGGGATCGATGAACTCGTTGGTGTACAGGTCGCCGGCCGTGACGTCGGGACGCAGGTCGACGCCCGGCGTGGCCTTCAGCTCGTCGATCACCGTCTGGATGCGGGCCTCGTCCATGTTGCCCAGGGTGGCATCGTCGCCGTTGCCGACGATGCCCAGCTTGAGCTGCTGCTCGTCGGAGAAGCGCATCAACTCGGGGCTCTGCGTCCAGAAGTTGTCGTAGGCCTTGACCGCCTCACCGATGATCGCGTTCGCCGTGTCGGGCGACTGGATGTAGTCGACCTGGGCCTGCTGGATGATCGGGACCAGCAGCTTCAGACACGGTGCCAGCTTGGCCTTGTCGTCGGCCAGGATCGCCAGCGTCTGGCTGTAGGTCTTCCACCCGGCGTCGTAGTAGGTCTGGAACGCGATCGGCTTGTTCCACGACGGCAGGTCGTGCTCGAACTTGTACGGCTCGGCGGTGGCGAAGCCCTGCATGGCCACCTTGCCGTCGGCGACGAAGCGGTCCGGCGAGCCGTCGAAGGAGGTGTCGAACTGCCCGTCCTTGAGGATCCCCTTGGCGATCATCCACTTGGCGACGATGCCCTTGCCGAACACCAACACCGGGACGTCGTGCTGCTGGAGGTCCTTGATCGCCGTGACGTCCGGGTAGGTCGCCGGATCCCACATGATCATCTGCGGGTTCTTCTCCAGCGGGGCCACCACCGACAGCAGCTTGACCGCCTTGTTGGTGGCCGACCCCTCGATGTTGAAGTAGCCCAGCATGATGTCGTCGTGGGCGACCATCTCGTCGGCCACCGACCCGGGGATGGCGCTGCCGCCGGCGCGGATCTGCACCTTGACGCCGGTGTCCTGACCCTTGCTGACCAGCGGCCCGGTGACGTTCTTGGCGTCCTTGTCGATGGTGTAACCCGGCCCGACCAGTTCGTACAGGCCGCCGTGCTCGGCCTCCGGCCACCAGTCGGTCTGGATCGTCACCGTGTCGGGGCAGGTGCCCTGCAGCGACACGCCGGCGGCGGCCGCCGTCCCGGCCGTGGCGGGCGGCGTCGTCGCCCGGGCTGCGGTGGCCCCGGCCACCAGCGCCAGGGAGGTCAGGCCGGCGAGGGCGCCGATCCTGCGGGTTGCGGTCTTGGTCATCGGTTCTCCCCTACGGTTCACGGCCGGTTCACGGTCCGTTGCGGCCTGCTGACACGTACCACCTTCCTACCACCCGGCGCTCGATCCAGCTGAACACCAGGAAGACGATCACCCCGAAGATGCAGGCCACGGCGATGGCCGTCAGGGTCAGCGGGCTGTTCGTCTCGCTCTTGAAGCGGACGATCATCTGCCCCAGCCCGACCTGGCCGCGGCCGAAGAAGAAGTCGGCGACGATCCCGCCGATCAGGGCCAGGCTGGCGCTGATCCGCAGCCCGGCGAACACCGCCGGCATCGCCCCGGGGATCAGCAGCTTGGTCAGCCGGGTCCAGCGGCTGGCGTTGTTCAGCGTGAACAGGTCGTGGTGCCCCTGGTCGGCCGACTTCAGCCCGAACAGGGCGTTGACCACCATCGGGAACAACGAGAAGATCACGCAGACGATGATCCGGCTGGTCTTGCCGGTGTCGAACAGCAGGGCGATGACCGGCACCATCGCCAGGATCGGGATGGCCTGCAGGCTGATCATGTACGGCCACACCGCCCGCTCGACGCTGCGCCACTGGCTCATCAGCGTGGCCAGGGTCAGTCCGATCAGGATGGCGATGATCAGGCCGCGCAGCGCCACGTCGCCACTGCGCCCGGCGGCGGCAAGGATCTCGCCCAGGTGGGTGGAGTCGCCGAAGCCGTCGGTGATCACCTTGTGGGGGGGCGCCAGCAGCACTCGCCGCCGGCCGCGGAGCCAGACGTAGCTGGCGTAGTACCACACGCCGGTCAGGATCGCGCCGAGGATCAGCGGCGGGACGACGACGGCCGCCAGGCGGCGGCTGCGGCCGGGCAGGGTCTGGGGCCGCGGCCCGTAGCGGCGCGGCCGCAGCTCGCTCACCGCCCGGCTCCGGCGGATGCCTCGCGCAGCTCGACGCTGATCTCGTGGCACAGGTCGGCGAAGGACGCCTCGAAGCGCAGCTCCGGTTGGCGGGGATACCCGAACGGCACGGTGAAGCCGCGGGTGATCGTGCCTGGACGGGCGCTCATGACCAGCACCCGCGTGCTCATGTACACCGCCTCGCTGATCGAGTGGGTGATGAACAGCCCGGCGAAGCGCTCGGCCTGGAACAGCTGTTGGGTCTCGTCGTTGAGCCGCTCGCGGGTGATCTCGTCGACCGCGCCGAACGGCTCGTCGAACAGGAACAGCGGTGGACGAAGGGTCAGCGAGCGGGCCAGCGAGCAGCGCATGCGCATGCCGCCCGACAGCGTCTTCGGGTAGTGCTGCTCGAACCCGGCCAGCCCGACCGTGGCGATCGCCTCGTCCGCCAGGCGGCGGCGGGTGGCCTTGTCCATCCCGTGGAGCTGGGGCAGCAGTTCGACGTTCTGGCGGACCGTCCGCCACGGCAGCAGGGTCGGGTCCTGGAACACGTACCCGATCCGTGAGCGGTCGACGACCACCTCGCCGGCGCTGTGGGTCTGCAATCCGGCGGCGATGCGCAGCAGGGTCGACTTGCCGCACCCCGACGGCCCGACGATGGTGACGAACTCGCCGCGGCGCACGTCGACGGTGACGTCGCGGACCGCTTCGGTGCCGTCGGCGAAGGTCATCCCGACGTCGTGGAACGCCAGGGCCAGGTCCCCTCCTCCGGCCGGCTGGTCGCTGCGCTCGGCCATGGGCGGTCAGTCTTGCAGACGCCTCGAACCGCCCGGTGGCTCGGGTCGGCGCTTCTTGGCCCGCGGGTGGGCTCGGCGATATTCGCGGAACAAGCGCTCCTGGCTGACCTTGGTGTACACCTGGGTGGTCGAGATGCTGGCGTGGCCCAGCATCTCCTGCACGACGCGCAGGTCGGCGCCGTGGTCCAGCAGGTGGGTGGCGCAGCTGTGGCGCAGCACGTGCGGCGACAGCTTGGCGGCCAGCCCGACCCGGTCGGCGTACTTCTTGACCACCAGCCAGGCCGCCTGACGGGTCAGGCGCGAGCCGCGCTGGTTGAGGAACACCGCTTCCATGTCGCCGCGCCGGGCCCAGCGGGCCGGCTCCAGCAACGGCCGGCCGCCGTCCCCGAGCCAATCGGCCAGTGCTGCGGCAGCGAGCCGCCCGAAGGGCACCAGGCGCTCCTTGGACCCCTTGCCGGCCAGGCGGACCAGGGAGTCCTCGCCGCGCACGTCGTCGAGCGAGAGCCCGACGACTTCGGAGATCCGCGCCCCGGTCGCGTAGAGCAGTTCCAGCAGGGCCCGATCGCGCCGGGCCAGCGGATCGGTCCCGGTGACCGCGGCCAGCAGACGGTTGACCTCGTCCTCGCTCAATGGATGGGGGATGCCAGCCGGCACGCGCACGCCCTCGACGTCGGCGCTGGGGTCGTCGGCCCGCCCGCCCTCCTCCATCCAGAACCGATGGAACGTGCGGATGGCGGCGAACTGGCGGGCGACGCTGGCCGGTGCCGCACCGGCCGCCCGGCGCTCGGCGATCAGCGCCTCCAGCTCGGCGGTGCTGGCCGTGGCCACGGTCGAGCCGCGCCGGGCGAGCCAGGTGACGTAGGCGGTGAGATCGCCGCGGTAGGCGGCCAGGGTGTTGGCCGCCCGCCCTCGCTCGGCGGCCAACCACACCAGGAAGTCCTCGACCTCCAGCGGGAGCGGAGCGGTCTCGATCATCCGCCGCCGGCCGCGCAGTTCGAGGCCCGCCCGAGCGCCGCCCGCACGGTGAAGTGGACCCCGAGGTGGATGGTCCCGGGGTGGCCGGTCACCAGCCGGATCCACCCGTCGGGACCCTCGGTCACGCACGCCCCGTCCCCGGCGACGAGGTAGGGCGTGTAGCGGAAGCGGACGACCGTGTCGACGGCGCGCTCGGCGTGCAGCGTGATGGTGTCGATGCCCACCTGCTCCACGGCCAGCCCCGGCCCGGCCAGCGACTCGGCTCCCGCCACCCGGTAGATCGCCCAGTCGGCAGTGCGGCGCACCTCGGTGAGGTACGCCGGATGGGTGTCGATCATCTCGGCCTCGTGCGCCGCCGAGTTGGCCCGGTCGTGCAGCGGAACGGCGACCAGACTGACGGCGTTGCGCTGCAACCAACGCTGATACGTCGTCGCGTCGAGCGGCCGGTACAGCTCGAGGTTGAGGTAGCGGTCCAGCTGGGTCTCCCAGCCGCGGGCGATCAGGATCGACAGGGCCGGCAGGTCGCTCTCGGCGTAGGTCTCCACCGGCAGGACCTCGACGCGCAGCACCTGGCCGGCCTCCCGCTCGGCGCGATGGACGAACTCGATCAGCGGGCCGAACGGAGCCGCGTTCACGACGTGCACCGTGGACGAGAACCCCATGCTCAGGTAGACCCACGGCCAGACCGTGGCGACGGTGCACATGGCCACCGTCACCGCCCGACGCGTCCGGTCGTGCCACAGGGCCAGCGCCGGGGCGACCATCAGCCACGCCAGGCGGGAGACGTTGCCTCCCAGACCGGTGCGCACGACGAAGGCGCCGATGCCGGCCAGGACGTACAGCCCGGCGGCGACGACGACTGCCCGGTGCAGGCGGCAGATGCCGATCACCGCCGCGAGGGACACCAGCAGCAGGGCCAGGGCTCCGCCGGTGAACGGGTACCACCCCTGCTGGGGGAAGGCCTTGGCCACGGCGGCGATGGGCACCAGGGTGGCGACCATCGCACCGATCGCCGCCCGGCGGCGGGAGGGGTCGGCCACTGCAACGGCCAGCAGGCACATGGCCAGCAGCGCCGCGCCGACCGGCGAGGCCAGTCCGCACAGGGTCGCCGCGGGCACGGCCAGCCACCACCACCGCTCCACCAACCCGGCGACGGCGATCACGCCGAGCGCCACCGACGGCCCGAACGTCAGCCGCCCGCCCCACAGGCTGACCGCGCCGGTCACGGCGAACAGCACCGCCGCGGCGGTCGCCCGATCCCCGCCGATGTGCCGGTCGACCAGCAGGCCGAACACGGCCGCGGCGACGAGCAGGGCGACGATGGCCGTGGCGTGCACGCCGATCCGGGCGCCGAGCCACGGGCCGACCACCCCGAAGGCCGGCAGCTGGTGGCCACCGAACCAGCGGAAGCTCCACAGCCAGGCACCGTGCTCGGCCAGCCGGGTGCGCAGCTGGCCGCTGACGAAGTCCTTGGACACCGGCCGGATCACCAGGTACAGGCCGGCCAGGGCGGCCGCCGTGGCGGTGGCCGAGAACGTCGCCGGGTGGCGGCGCAGTAGTGTCCGCTGGCCCGGCTGGCTCATGCCGGCCGCAGCAGCCGCTCGGCGCGCAGGATGGCGATGACCGTCTTGGCGTCGTCGATCCGCCCGTCGAGCACCATCGCCACGGCCTCGGTCAGCGTCACCCGGACCACGGCCATGTGCTGCTCTTCGGGGCCGTGGACGTCCTGACCGACCTCCGACAGGCCGAAGGCGGCGAACAGATGGGTCACGGAGTCGGTCATCCCGACCGACGGCAGGAACGATCCGAGCGGCTCCAGCCGGGCGGCCGCCAGCCCGACCTCCTCGGCCAGCTCGCGCGCCGCGGTGACCTCGATCGGCTCGTCGGCCACGTCGCGCATGCCGGCCGGCGCCTCGACGATCGCCCGCTCGTACGCGGCGCGGAACTGCTCGACCAGCACGACGGTGCGCTCCCCGCTCTCCGGGTCGGGTTCACCGATCGGCAGCACGGCGACCGCGCCGGGCGAGCGGACGATGTCGCGTTCGAAGCGTTCCCCGGTGGGCGACTCGAAGTCGGCGTTCACCACCCGCCAGATGTACCCCTGATAGACCAGTCGCTCGCCGAGGCGGCGGAACTCGCTCACGGCATCAGGCGACGGAGCTGCCGGCAGCCTCGTCGACGACCCGCAGGGTCGGGGTGCGCGCCGCCCGGCGAGCCAGGGCGGCCGCGGTCAGTTCACGGAACAGCGGGTGGGCGTGATCGGGACGGCTCTTGAACTCCGGATGGGCCTGGGTCGCCACCCAGAACGGGTGGTCGTCGAGCTCGATGAACTCGACCAGCCGACGGTCCGGCGACAGACCCGAGCAGCGCAGCCCGGCCGCCTCGAGGCGCGGCTTCCACTGGGCGCTCAACTCGTAGCGGTGGCGATGGCGCTCGCTGACCACCGGCTCGCCGTAGGCCCGGTACACCCGCGAGCTCGGTTCGAGGATCGCGTAGAAGGCGCCGAGCCGCTGGGTGCCACCCTTGTCCACCACGTCGCGCTGGTCGTGCATCAGGTCGATGATCCGGTGCGGGGTGTTCGGATCCATCTCGGTCGAGTTGGCCCCGACCAGGCCCATCACGTTGCGGGCGAAGTCGACCGTCATCGCCTGCAGGCCGAGGCACAGGCCGAGGCACGGGATGTCGTGCTCCCGGGCGTACCCGGCGGCGGCGATCTTGCCTTCGAAGCCTCGCTCGCCGAACCCGCCGGGGATGACCATGCCGTCGAGGTCGGCCAGTCGCCCGGCGGCCAGCAGGCCCTCCACGTCCTCGGCCTGGATCCAGTCGATGTCGACCTTGGCGCCATGGTGGATGCCGGCGTGGCGCAGGCTCTCGACAACGGACAGGTAGGCGTCCTGCAGCTCGATGTACTTGCCGATCAACCCGATCCGAACCGGCGTGGTGGCCGCCTCGGTCTTGGCCACCAGCTCCTGCCACGGGCCCAGGTCGATCGGCCGGTCGATGTGCAGGACCTCGCAGACCACGTCGTCGAGTCCCTCGTCGTGGAGGATCAGCGGCAGGGCATAGATGTTCTTGGCGTCGGCGGCGTTGACCACGGCGCCCTCGTCGACGTTGCACAGGTTGGAGATCTTGCGCTTGAGGTTGTCCGACAGCGGCGCCTCGCTGCGGCAGACGATGATGTCCGGCTGGATGCCGCGACTGCGCAGCTCGGTCACGCTGTGCTGGGTCGGCTTGGTCTTCTGCTCCCCCGACGGACCGATGAACGGGACCAGGGTGACGTGCACGTAGCAGACGTTGTCCCGCCCGGCGTCCTTGCGGTACTGGCGGATCGCTTCCAGGAACGGGAGGATCTCGATGTCGCCGACGGTGCCGCCGACCTCGGTGATCACCACATCGACGTCCTCGGTGGCCAGCCGGGTGATCCGCGCCTTGATCTCGTCGGTGATGTGCGGGATGACCTGCACCGTCTTGCCGAGGTACTCGCCGCGACGTTCGGCGGCCAGCACCGCCTGGTAGATGCTGCCGGTGGTGGCATTGGAGTTGCGAGTGAGCGGCTCGTCGATGAACCGCTCGTAGTGACCGAGGTCCAGGTCGGTCTCCCCACCGTCATCGGTCACAAACACCTCGCCGTGCTCGAAGGGGTTCATCGTCCCCGGGTCGACGTTGATGTACGGATCGAGCTTCTGCATCGTGACCCGCAGACCACGCTGCTTGAGCAGGCGGCCGAGCGAGCTGGCGGTGAGCCCCTTGCCGAGGGAGCTGGCCACGCCTCCGGTCACGAAGATGTGCTTGGGCATGGACTCGACCTCCGCTGCAGTCCGGCTGACAACGGGAGCACAGCCTACCGCGGCCAGGCGCCGGCCGCGGCGATGCCGGCCAGGGCCAGGAGCCCGCCGATGCCGTTGTCCGCTCCCGGTGCGGTCCGGGCCAGCAGCAAGGTGCGGATGCCGGCTCCCACCGCGCCCGCGTCGGCCGTGGCGTCGTCGCCCACCATCAGCACCTCGGCCGGCTCGCGCAGCAGGGCATCGCAGGCCAGGGCGAAGATCGCCGGGTCCGGTTTGACCAGGCCGACCTCGCACGACAGCACGAACTGGGCGATGCAGTAGGCCACCCCGTGGTGGGCGAAGACGCTCCGGACGTCCCAGCCGGTGTTGGAGACCACGGCAACCGGGATCTCGGCATCGACCAGGGCGCGCAGCGTCCAGAGCGTGTCGCGGTACGGCTGCCAGGCCAGCGGATCGTGCATGTCCCGGTAGATCTGTGCGCCGAGCCCGCGAACCTCACCGTCGGCCACGGCATACAGCTCGCTCCATCGCTCCCGCCAGACCGCGGCGTCGAGGTCCCGGCCACGGGCCAGCTCCTCCGGCCGGCCGGCGAGCTGCTCGATGCGCCCGGCCAGCTCCTCGGCCCGGCCCGCCGGCCAGGCCACCCCGAGGCGCGAGGCGGCGGTGCGCACGGTGTCGGCCAGCGTGGCGTGGCCGAAGAGCGTGCCGCCGAAGTCGACGATGACGCCTCGCACCGGCCTGCCCACCGACCCATTGTGACACGACGCGTTGGCGCCTCGGGCCGGGGAAGCGGCCGGGGGACGCGGCCCCGGCGACGTACGGGCCGCCCGCTAGCGTGCGGGCGATGCGGCGCGGACCGAGCCTGTCCTGGCGCTGCCTGGCGGCGATCACGGCCGGCACCGTGGCGGTCCGCCTGCCGACCCTGCTGTCCTCGCGCTGGTACGACCCCGACGAGGCCAGCATCGCCATGGCCGCCCAGGCGATGCAGCGCGGCGGGCGGCTGTACGTCGACATGGCCGACCGCAAGCCGCCGATCCCGGCGATGGTCAACCGGTGGAGCTTCGAGCTGTTCTCCGGCCCGGATCCCCGCCCGGTCCGCGTGCTCCTCGCCGGGATCATGGTCGCCGTGACCGTTGCCGTGGGTCTCGACGGAACCCGCCGGTGGGGCCGCGCCGGCGGATGCTGGGCAGCGGCGCTGTACGGGGCCGGGGCCATCGCCTTCATGCCGGGCGACGGCGGTGCTGCCAACTTCGCCCAGTTCGCCCTGCCGGCCGCCACCCTGGCCATCCTCGCCCTCCGGCGCCGCGGGCTGTGGTGGAGCCTGGCGGGTGGCGCGCTGGTCGCGGTCGCCGTGCTGGCCCGGCAGAGCTGGGTGTTCTGCCTCCCGGCCGCGGCACTCTCGGCCTGGATGGCGACCCGCTGGCGCGGCGTGGTGACGGCGGCCGCAGCGTTCGCCGGCGTCATCGCCTCGGTGGGTTGGTTCGTACCCTGGCACCGGTTCTGGTTCTGGACCTTCGCCAGCGCGCCGAGCTTCGTCTTCGCCGGTGCCGGGATCCTGGGCGTGGTGTGGCGGGCCCTGGCCAGCGTGGGCATCTTCGTCGCCTTCCACCTGGTCCAGGTGGCCGGGGCGGCCCGCGGCCGGCGAACCTGGCGGGACGACGCCGATCTGTGGGGCTGGGTGCTCACCGGCGTGGCCGCCACCGCTGCCGGGTTCCGCTTCTTCGGGCACTACTGGCTGCAGGTCGTGGCGCCCCTGGCGCTGCTGGCCACACCGGCCGTCGTGCGTGCTGGCGAGCGGTGGCGCCGCCGTGCCGCCTCGGGGCTGGCGGCGACATCGCTGGTCGCCGGGGTCTTCCTGTGGATGCCCGGGGTGTTCCGCCATCGCCACGACCCGGCCGCCGTGGCCTCCGCCGTCCAGCGCCTGACCTCGGCCGAGCAGCGCGTCTTCATCTGGGGCAACGACCCGGAACTGGCCGTCGCCGTCGATCGACCGATCGCCGGCACCCAGGTTCACAGCGACTTCGTCACCGGCCGCAGCGGGGGCCGGACCGACGGCCCGGCGACGCTGCGGGCTGCCACGCCGGGTGCGCTCGAGTGGATGGTCGCCGACCTCCGCGCCGCCCCGCCGGCGGTGATCGTCGACACCTCGACGGCCGCGGACCTGCACTACGGGGCCTACCCGATCACGCTGCTGGCACCGATCGCCGACCTGGTCCGCACGCAATACCGCGCGGTGGCCGTGGTCGACGGCTGCACCCTGTACGCCCACCGCTGACTCCCGGTCGGGCGCATCGCCCCCTCGCTAGGATCACCGGGATGGGCACGGAGACGGGCGCCGGGACGTATCCGGCCAACGTCGTCGACCAGGGCCTGCCCTGGCGGGTCCGTGCCAAGGCCACGGCGCGCGAGGCCGTGCTGGTCTTCGTCTTCTACTACGTGTACCGCACCATCCAGCGCCTGGCGAAGGTGGGGGGTGTGGAGACCCGGGCCTATGCCAACGCCAAGCGGGTCGTCAGCATCGAACGGTTCGTGCACATCTTCGGCGAGCAGGCCATCCAGAGCGTGTTCCTCGGTGCCCGGTGGCTGATCAAGACGATGAA
Organism: Actinomycetes bacterium; assembly: GCA_029782355.1. Lineage (GTDB taxonomy): Bacteria > Actinomycetota > Acidimicrobiia > Acidimicrobiales > Ilumatobacteraceae > JAKOUY01. Next base: position 128,284 of record JAKOUY010000011.1, on the reverse strand, counting down.
CATCTACTACGGCACCCTGCACTTCCTGGTCACCGCCGGGATCCTCGGATGGATGTTCCTGAAGCGGCCGTGGGGATATCTCCGGGTCCGCAACCTGCTCGGGGCCACCACCGGGCTGGCGCTCATCGGGTACTACGCCTTCCCGCTCACGCCCCCGCGAATGCTGGTGTGCAATGCCACCATCCCCGCGCCCGGACCACAACACACCCAGATCATCGGCAAGTGCTTCGTCGACACCCTGGCCCGCGTCGGCGGGTTGTGGTCGTACCAGAGCTCGGCGGTCAAGGCCGTGGCCAACGAGTTCGCCGCCATGCCCAGCCTGCATTTCGGCTGGTCGGTGTGGTGCGCCTACGTCGTCGCCCGCTACGCCAGCGGTCGCTGGCGTCGATGGTTCGTCGTCGCCTACCCAACGCTGACCCTGTTCGCCATCGTCGTCACCGCCAACCACTACTTCCTCGATGCCGTGGGTGGGGCGATCACCTTCTGGGCGGCGGTCAAGCTGATGGACCATCTCGACCGCCGCCGGGTCGCCGTGCGGCCGACCGACGAGGATCGCGCCGAGCACCCCGGCGCCGCTCAGCGGCTCCCGAGCAACTCCTCGGCGTGAGCCCGGGCGTTGGCGCTCGTCGTCCGCCCGCTGAGCAGCCGAGCGACCTCGGCCACGCGCTCCGCCCCCGTCACGGCCCGCACCGTCGTGCTGGTGGTGCCGTGGTCCACGGACTTGTCGACCACCAGGTGATGGTCCGCCAGGGCGGCCACCTGGGCCAGATGGGTGACCACCACCACCTGGCGGGTGGAGGCCAGTTCGGCCAGGGCGGCGCCCACCACCCCGGCAGCCTCGCCGCCGATGCCGGCATCGACCTCGTCGAAGACCATGGTGTCCGGGTCCGCCGAGAGCACCAGGCGGAGCGCCAGCATCGTGCGCGCCAGCTCCCCGCCGCTCGCCGCCTTGGCCAGCGGCAGCGGTGGCGAGCCAGGGTTGGCCGACAGCAGGATCGCCACCTCGTCACCCGGATCCTCGGCGCCGACGACCACGTCCGCCGTGGCATGTGGCATGGCCAGGGTCCGCAGCCGGGCCGTGAGCTGCGTGGCCAGCCCGCCGGCTCCTGCCCGGCGGGCTCGCCCGAGGGCGGCCGCGGCCGCGCCCTCGTCGGCCACGACGGCGTCCCGGCGGCGTTCCAGCGCCTCGCGCTGCTCGTCGTGGTGGCGGAGCGCATCCAGCTCGGCCGCCGCTCCCTCGCGGAAGGCGATGACGTCGGCCAGCGTCTCGCCGTACTTGCGGCGCAGGTCGCGCAGCAGCTGGCGGCGGGTGCGGATCCACTCGGCCCGCTGGGGGTCGTCGACCACCGCCTCACCGGCGCGGCGGATCTCCACGGCCACGTCGTCGAGCTCGGCGATCGCCCCGCGCAGCCGCTCGGCCAGCGCGGCGACGTAGGGGTGATGGCCCAGCTCCTGCACCGCGGCCCGGGCCGCGTCGAGGGCCCCGCCTTCGTCGCGCAGCGCCGCGACGGCGCCGGCTGCCGCGCCGCGCAGCGCCTCGGCCTCGGCGAGCACCTCCTGCTCCTCGGCCAGGCGCCGATCCTCCTGCGGATCCGCCAGCCCGGCGGCGGCGAGCTCGTCGACCTGAAAGGCCAGCAGATCGATCTGGCGGGCCCGGGCCCGGCTGTCCCCGCCCAGCCGGTCGAGCTCCCGATCGATGCCGGCCAGCTCGGCGCGCACCGCCTGCAGCGGGGCCGGGTCGGTGCCCGCCCAGTGATCGAGGGCCTGGCGCTGGTCGGCCACGCCCGCCAGGCGCTGATGAGAGTTCTGGCCGTGCAGCTCGACCCAGCTGCCCACCAGTTCGGCCAGGCCGGCTGCGGTGATCAGCCGTCCGTCGAGGTACGCCCGCGAGCGACCCTCGGCGGCGACCACCCGGCTGACCACCACGTCGCCGCCGTCGTGCTCGAAGCGTCCCTCGACGCGGGCCTCGGCACACCCGTGGCGGACCACGCCCGGATCGGCCCGGCCACCGAGCAGCAGCCCGAGGGCCTCGACCAGCATGGTCTTGCCCGCCCCGGTCTCCCCGGTGATCGCCGTCAGCCCCGGGCCGAGTTGGACCGTCAACCGGTCGATGACCCCGAGTGCCTCGATGTGCAGCTCGGCGAGCATCAGCGGTCGGCCAGACCGAACTTGGCCTTGAGGATCTGGTGGAAGGTGCGCTCGCCGAACCGGATCAGCCGGGCCACCTCGGTGGCGGCGCGCACCGCGACCACGTCGCCGGCGTCCACCAGGCTGGCCAGCTGGCCGTCGACGGTCAGCACCGCCTGGCGATGGCCGAGGACCTCGAGGTCGACCCGCTCGTCGGGTCCGAGCACCAGGGTCCGGTCGAACAGCATGTGGGCGGCGACCGGCGTCACCAGGATGGCTCGGTGGGTCGGCGACACCACGGGGCCACGAGCGGACAACGAGTAGGCCGTCGAGCCGGTGGCCGTGGAGACGATCATCCCGTCGGCCGCGTAGCTGGTGAAGGGCGAGCCGTCGAGGTGGACCAGCACCCGCACCGTGTGGCCGGGCTCGCGCCGCTCGATCACGGCTTCGTTGCACGCCGTCCAGCGACGCTCCCCGAAGCGCACGTCGAGCATCATCCGCTCTTCGATGTGCCATCCCCCGGCGGCCTGCCCGGCCGACCACCGGTCGAGGGCGGAGTCCAGCCCGGCCGGCTCGACCTCGGTCAGGTAGCCGAGCAGGCCGACGTTGACCCCCAGCACCGGCGTGCCGCGATCGGCGACGAGGTGCATGGCCCGCAGCATGGTGCCGTCCCCACCCAGGCTGAGGCACAGCGAGGCCCGCTCGACGGCGCGCTCGTCGGCGAAGGTCGCCAGACCGATGCGATCGGCATCCTCCGGGGTCATCACCGCGGCGAGGTCGTGGCCTTCCAGCCAGACGACGGCCTGGCGAGCCAGCGCCGCGGCCTCGGCGCGCTCGTGGTGGGCCACGAGGAGCACGGCGGTCATGGCGTGCATGTTGGTGGACGGACTCGACCGGACACAAGCAGCTCGCGGTTCCCGTCGGCACCGGTGATCGGTGAGTCGATCCATCCGTCGACGGCGGCACCGGCTGCGTCCAGCGCGGCGTCGATCTCCCCGCGCACCCGCTGGTGGATCGCCGGATCGGTGATCACCCCGCGACCCCGGCTGGCCTCCTGGCGGCCGGCCTCGAACTGCGGCTTGACCAGCAGCACGTACCGGGCGTCGGCGCGGCAGACGGCGAACAACGGCTCCAGCACCCGCCGCAAGGAGATGAACGACAGGTCGGCGACGACCAGGTCGATCGGCCCCCCGGTGACGGCCAGGTTCACGTCACGAACGTGCAGCCGTTCGTGAACGGTGACGCGCCGGTCCTGGCGCAGCCGTGGATGCAGCTGTCCGTGGCCCACGTCGACCGCCACGACGTGTGCCGCACCGTGTTGCAGCAGGCAGTCGGTGAACCCACCGGTGGAGGCACCGGCGTCGAGGGCTCGCCAACCGGCGGGATCGATGGCGAAGGCGGACAGCGCCGCGGCCAGCTTGTCACCGCCACGGCTGACGAAGCGCGGCGGCTCCCCGACGAGCACCACGGCGTCGCCGGGATGGACCAGCCGAGCGGACTTGTCGGCCACGGCCCCGTTGACCAGGACCTGGCCGGATTCGATTCGCCGGGCCGCGTCGACCCGGCTGGTCACCAGCCCCCGGCGCACCAGATCCGAGTCGAGGCGCTGCCGGCGACGCAACTCAGGCTGACGGCGTCGCTGCGCCGGCTGCGGACTTCTTCACCGGCGCAGCCTTCTTCACGGGCGCGGACTTCTTCACCGGGGCAGCCTTCTTGACCGGCGCAGCCTTCTTCACCGGCGCAGCCTTCTTCACCGGCGCAGCCTTCTTGACCGCCGCCACCTTCGTGACCGGCGCCACCTTCTTGACCGGCGCCACCTGCTGGACGGCCGGGGCCTGCGTGGCGGGGGCGGCGCGCTTGGCCGGCCGGCGGGTCACCGGGGCGGAGGCCTTGGCCAGTTCGCCGGCCAGCCCCTCGAGGCGAGCCTCGGCACTGTCGAGACGCTCGGCCATCGTGCGCAGCTGCTTGGACACCTCGGCCTGGATCAGGGTGACGATCTTCTCGGTGGTCTCCCGGCCGCGATCGACCAACGTCTGCACGGTGTGTTCGGCGTCGCGGCGGCGAACCTTGCCGGACTTGACCATGTCGGACACGACGCGCTCGGCGTTCTCCCGGGACGTCTCCCCCAACTGGGTGCCGGCATCGATCAGACGCTTGATGAAGTTGGTAGCCATCGCGAGCAGCCTACCCGGGTCACCCGCGCTCGGTGAGCAGGACCGTTGCCACTGCGGCAAGGTCCTCGGCGTCGATCTGTGCAAGCGGGACGGGAACTCCAGCAGGCACCACCCCGGTCCGCACCTGGGCGTATCGGCACCCCAACCGGGCGGCGAACAGGCCGTCGGTCTCCGGTCGGTCGCCGACCATCACGAACTCCGCCGGGGACACCCCGGGCGCACCGGCCAGCACCAGATCGGCCATCGGCTGATAGGGCTTCCCGGCGATCAGCGGGGCGACCCCGGCGGCGGTGGCGATGGCCGCCACCATCGCCCCGCCGCCCGGGATCGGCCCGTCGGGCGTCGGGTAGGTGGCGTCGTCGTTGCTGGCCAACAACCGGGCGCCGCGGCGCACCGCACCCGCTGCCCGACGCAGCGTGTCGTAGGTGAAGTGGCGGTCGAGGCCGACGACGACGGCGTCGAGGTCCGCCTCCCGGTCGTCGTCCAGGTCGATCACCTCGACGCCGCGAGCGACCAGCGCCTCCCGCAGCCCGCCACCACCCACGATGGCCGCCCGCTGACCGGCGTCCATCAGCCGGGCAACCGCCTGGGCCGAGGTCACCACGCAGCCCTCGGCGGGGATGCCGATCGCCGCCAGCGCAGCCTCGTGATCGGCCACGCGGGGCGCCGAGTTGTTGGTGGCGAAGTGCACGGTCAGCCCGGCCTGGCGCAACCGGGCGACCGCGTCGGGCGAGCCGGGTATCGCCCGGTGGGCCAACCACACGACGCCGTCGAGGTCGAGCACGACCACCCTGGCCCGGGGCGGGCGACTCGAATCCGGGGAGGCGGTCTCAGGAGCCATCGACCGGTCAGTCTGCCAGGGCCCGGGCTCGGCGTGGCAGGCTGTCGGCGTGCCCCGCTTCGAACCGTTCGCAGCCGTGCGTTACGCCCCTGGCCTGCCACTCGCCGACGTCACCGCCCCGCCCTACGACGTGCTCTCCGCCGACGACGTCGAGCGGTGGCGCGGCCGCCACCCGGCCAACATCGTGCGCATCGACGTCCCCCGAGACCAGGACGGCACCCACCGGTACGCCGACGCTGCCGCCCAGTTGGCCGCCTGGCGGGCCGATGGCACGCTGCTCGCCGACCGCCGCCCATCGTTCACCCTGTACCGGATGCGCTTCGTCGACGAGTCTGGCCGGCACCGAGCCACGGTGGGGGTGCTGGGCGCCCTGGAGGTCGTCGACGAGGGTGCCGATGGGGTGCTCCCCCACGAGCGGACCACACCGAAGGCCAAGACCGACCGGCTCGATCTGACCCGGGCAACCTCGGCCAACCTGTCGCCGGTGTGGGGCCTGTCGTTGACCCCCGGGCTCACCGACCTGCTCGACGCGCCCGGCGAGCCGCTCGGCTCGTTCGTCGACGAGGACGGTGTCGAGCACTCCGTCGAGCGAGTCGACGAACCCGAACGGGTCGACGCGATCCGCCGGGCTGTCGGGGCGGCGGCGGTGCTCATCGCCGACGGCCATCACCGCTACGCCATCTCCCGGACCTTCCGGGACGAGGTCCGCCGCGCCGGCAACGCCGCCACCGATGCCGAGACCACCCTCGCCTACGTGGCCGAACTGGTCGACGAGCAGCTCAGCATCGACGCCATCCACCGCGTCTACCGAGGTCCAAGCGGCGCCGGCCTGCTCGAGCACCTCCGCCCGTGGTTCACGTGCACCGAAGCCGGGCCGATCGACTCGTCGTTCGCCCGCCAGGTGGTCGAACGCGGCGCGCTGTGCTTCGTGCGCCCCGACCGGACCGGGGTGTGGTTGACGCCCGATGCAACGCGCTTCGCCGGCGTGCGGCAGTTGGACGGTGCCCTGCTCGAGGCGGCCCTCGACGGCGTCGAGGGCCTCGACGTCGGCTACCAGCACGGGGTTGCCCAGACCGTCGAGTTGGTCGCATCCGGCGCCGCCGACGCCGCCGTGCTCATCCGCCCGACGGGCATCGACGAGATCCGCCGCACCGCGACCGAACGGCTGCTGATGCCGCCGAAGTCGACGTTCTTCACCCCCAAGCTGCGCACGGGGCTGGTCATCAGGCCCCTCGACCTCGGTTGACCTGGTCGAACGTCCCTGGGCCGCGGCCGGGCCGGCCACTAACATGAACCCGATGGAGCCATGCGCTCCACCCAGTCGCCCAGTGGAGGTACCCCCGACATGAACCAGGATCAGCTCACCCGGATGCGCGATGGCGACGGCTTCATCGCCGCGCTCGACCAGAGCGGCGGGAGCACGCCGAAGGCCCTGCGCCTGTACGGCATCGCCGAGAGCGAGTACTCCAACGACGCCGAGATGTTCGACCTGATGCATGCGATGCGCTCGCGGATGATCACCAGCCCGGCATTCGATCGGCGGATCCTCGGAGCGATCCTCTTCGAGGGCACGATGGACCGCCAGATCGAGGGCCGCGGCACGGCCGACTACCTGTGGTCGGTGAAGGGTGTCGTGCCGTTCCTGAAGGTCGACAAGGGCCTCGCCGACGAGGCCGACGGCGCCCAGGTGATGAAGCCGATCGGTGGACTCGACGAGTTGCTGGCCCGGGCCACCGACAAGGGCGTCTTCGGGACGAAGATGCGCTCGGTCATCAAGACCGCTGATCCAGCTGGCGTCGCAGCCGTCGTCGACCAGCAGTTCGAGGTCGCCAAGCAGATCCTCGGTGCCGGACTGATGCCGATCATCGAGCCGGAGGTCGACATCAACAGTCCGTCCAAGGAGCACGCCGAGGAGCTGCTCAAGCAGTCGATCATCGAGCACCTCGCCGACCTCGGCGGGCAGCAGGTCATGCTCAAGCTGACGATCCCGAGCGCGGACGACTTCTACGCCGACGTCATCGCCAACCCGGCCGTCCTGCGCGTCGTCGCCCTGTCCGGCGGGTACACCCGCGAGGACGCCAACGCGCGCCTGGCTCGCAACCACGGGATGATCGCCAGCTTTTCCCGGGCACTGTCCGAAGGACTGAGCGCCCAGCAGACGGCGTCCGAGTTCGACGCCACCCTGGACGCCTCGATCGAGAGCATCGCCGCCGCCTCGCGCACCTGAGCGAGGTGGCGGACCGGCGCGGCGGGCGCGATTCGCCCGCTCGCTCCGGCCCTCCGATCACGCCGCGTTGTCGGCTGCGAACAGGTCGGCGAACGCCGGTCCATGTCCGGCCACCAGTTCGACGGTGACCGGATCCGACCCGAGAGCAGCCAAGCGCTCGGCCCCGATGCGCTCGTGGTCGAGATAGTCGCGCAGTCGGGGGGTGCGTGGGCCCACCAGGCGGGCCACGACCCGACCGGGAATCGACAGGCCGACGTCGACCTTGCCGATGTCGTGCAGCAGCGCGCCCGCCACCTCGGCCCGGCTGGCCAGCGGCCGGCGGGCGGCGAACGACCGGGCCACGGCGACGGTGTGCCGCTGATCGGCGGCGCCGTGCCGGGACCACAGCTCCATCTCGTGGGACAACAGCTGTTCGCCCACCCACTGCCGGTCGTGGGCGCTGACCGGCCGGGACGACCACGAGGTCACGAACCGGCGAACGAGGTGACGGGCGTGGGCGGGCATCGGCGGGCACGGTATCGCCCTCAGCCGCCCGCCGTGATCGCCGCGGCCGCCTCGGCCAGCGCCCGGCGCACCGCGCCCGCCGATCGGCAGGCGACCACCCGGCGGGCGCGCACCTCGGTGACGCTGGCCGTGGTGGCCCCGGCCCGGTAGAAGCGGCGCAGCACGTGGCCGACCACGGCCAGACGATCCCCGGGTTGCCATCTCGTGGCCGAGGCTGCCCCGGGCAGGCTGATGGCGACCGACGTTCGCCGCCCACCGTCGGGGGCGCCCGGCGGATCGGGGGCCTCGGTGGTCAGCTGCAGCACGGTCAGCTGATCACCCGAGGGCAGCGTGCGCACCTGTGGCGCGCTGGAGAGAGTCCCGATGAGGACGGCGATGTTCATGGTTGGCCCCTTGTCGTCGTGGGCACGGAAGCACGGGGGAAGTGCTCCCGTTGTCGCGCAGGGGTGTGGCGCGGTTCGGGGCGACGACCGCTCGGCGTGCAGGTGGCCGGTCGCCGCCGGGGTCAGCGACCGAGCGCGGCGATCCGCTCGGCGACGTCCACGAAGTGCGGATCGACGCGCTGCACCAAGGCGAAGAACCGCCGGGCGGCGAGCACGTCGCCGAGCCGGTCATGCAGATCACCGATCACGTACCACTGCCGGAGGTGATGGTCCTTGACCGTCTTGGGGACGGCGTTGGCCTTGCCCATGACCGCCAGCGCAGCATGGAGGTCGCCACGATCGGCGTGGGCGCCAGCGACGACGATTCGCCCCTCGGCCATCAGCGCCGGATTCGGCGACGCCTGGCGCAGCTCGCCCCACAGGGCCTCGACCTCGGCATAGCGCCGCAGTGCCCGGTAGCAGTCGGCCAGCACGGGAAGGTGGTGTACGGACCCGTCCAGTGCTCTGGCGTGCTCGAGCTCGGCGGCGGCGGCCCGCCACAGCCCCATCCGGTACAGCGCCAGGCCGGCCAGCTCGTGGCCGAGGGCGATCCCGGGCAGGTCGCGGATCACCGGCTGCACCATCCGCTTGGCGTCGGCGTAGCGGCCCCGATCGAGCGCCTCGGCGGCCGACGCCAGCCGCTCGCGGTACCGGGCCGCCCGGCTGGACGGGGCCTGGGCATCCACCGCGGCCAGCACCTCGGGATCGATCGCCGCCGTGTTCGAACGCGCCACCTCGTCGGTCGCCGGGGCGACCTGGCGACCGCGGCGCGGCTCGGCACGCGTCGTGGCCTGGAGGGCTGCGTCTCGCACGGATCCCTCGTCCACCCAGCGATCGCGCTCCCACGCCGGCGCCGCCGCCGGTGCCGCATCGCGGCGCGGCGGGCGAGGCCCCCGCCGTGCCCGAACCTCCGCGGCGCGCTGCTCGGCCACGGTCCGCGGGGCCGGTGCAACCTGGCGTGGCGGGACGCGGCGGGCGCGGCCGGCGCTGTCGCCGGGCCGGCCCGGACCCGCCGAGGAAGATCGGACCCGGGCGCCGGCGACCCCGGCGCCCGAACGCCCGCCCGATCGACGGGGCGCGTCGCCGCCGGCGTCACGACCGGGACGTGGCCCAGCGGCGCGTCGGGCGGGTCCGGGGCGGCCACGACCGTCCCCAGCGGCCCAGCCACGGTCACGGTCGGCGCCGCGCCGGACACGAGGCGTCGTCGGCTCGGCGGCGCCGCCACCTCGGTCCGGGCGAGCCCGACGGGAGGTCCCCGACGGCTGGCGATCACCCGGGGTGACCGGCGCGGCGGGACGCGAGCGGCGCACCGGGCCTCCCGATCCGGTCCGGCCCTCGGCGCGCCACGTCCCATCGCCACCCGGCCGGCGTCGCCTCGCAGGCCACTCGGGGGCCTGGTCGTCGCGGTCGAACCCGGCGCCGCCCGACGGACCCGGGCGCGCGGTGCGGCGCGTCCCACGGGGGAACGAGCCGTCCCCCGGCGCGCCCGGTGCCGGCGACGGGCGCCGCCCCGTGCCGGTGCGGCCGGGCCTGCCGGCGCTCGCCGCGGAACGCCCACCAACCCGAGCCGGCCCCGGGCCCGAGCGGGGCGCGCCCGTCGAACCACGTCGACCGGTGCCTGACGATCGGGGCGATGAGCGGTCGGCGGGCATAGGGGCGGCCAGTGTAGGTCCGAGCCGACCCCGATCCGCCCGAAAACGGCAATGACCCCCGCCGAAGCGGGGGTCATTGTGGAGAAATCCGGCGGCGACCTACTCTCCCAGGGGGTCTACCCCCAAGTACCATCGGCCCTGGCAGTCTTAACTTCCGTGTTCGGGATGGGAACGGGTGTGACCCTGCCGGTATAGCCACCGAAATCTGTTGTCACGGCGCACACCCGCGACGCGGGGTGCGGCCCTTCGAGGACTCCAGAGCAAGCACGAGCGTTTGTTACAACCAAGCCCTCGGCCGATTAGTACCGGTCGGCTGAACACGTTACCGTGCGTACACCTCCGGCCTATCAACGTGATGGTCTCGTCACGGGCCTTACTGCGTTAACCGCATGGGAATACTCATCTTGGAACGGGTTTCCTACTTAGATGCTTTCAGCAGTTATCCCTTCCGGAGGTGGCTAATCTGCCGTGCCCTTGGCAGGACAACAGACACACCAGAGCTCCGTCCGTCCCGGTCCTCTCGTACTAGGGACAGCCTTCCTCAATATTCCTACGGCTGCGGAGGATAGGGACCGAACTGTCTCACGACGTTCTGAACCCAGCTCGCGTACCGCTTTAATGGGCGAACAGCCCAACCCTTGGGACCTGCTTCAGCCCCAGGATGCGATGAGCCGACATCGAGGTGCCAAACCTTTCCGTCGATATGGACTCTTGGGAAAGATTAGCCTGTTATCCCCAGGGTACCTTTTATCCGTTGAGCGACCACACTTCCACACGTGATGGCCGGGTCACTATGCCCTGCTTTCGCACCTGCTTGACCTGTCAGTCTCGCAGTCAAGCTCCCTTGTGTCATTGCACTCGACGGCTGATTGCCAACCAGCCTGAGGGAACCTTTGGGCGCCTCCGTTACATTTTAGGAGGCGACCGCCCCAGTCAAACTACCCGCCTGACACTGTTCCCGAACCAGATCATGGTCCCGGGTTAGAGTCCCAACATACACAGGGTGGTATTTCAACGTTGGCTCCACACTGGCTAGCGCCAATGCTTCCAAGCCTCCCACCTATCCTACACAATGCAGGTCAAGACTCAATATCAAGTTGTAGTGAAGGTCCATGGGGTCTTTCCGTCCTTCCGCAGCAAACGAGCATCTTTACTCGTACTTCAATTTCGCCGGGTCTGTGGTTGAGACAGTGGGGAAGTCGTTACGCCATTCGTGCAGGTCAGAACTTACCTGACAAGGAATTTCGCTACCTTAGGACCGTTATAGTTACGGCCGCCATTCACTGGGGCTTAGGTTCATAGCTTCGCCTTGCGGCTAACCATTCCCCGTGACCTTCCAGCATTGGGCAGGCGTCACAGCGTATACAGCGCCTTGCGGCTTGGCACGCTGCTGTGTTTTTGGTAAACAGTCGCTACCCCCTGGTTTGTGACACCCTCACCGGCTTCGGAGCGCGAGGCTCCTGACCAACAAGGGTCATCCTTCTCCCGAAGTTACGGATGTAATTTGCCGAGTTCCTTAACCACAGTTCTCCCGATCGCCTTGGTATTCTCTACCCGCCCACCTGTGTCGGTTTGGGGTACGGGTGCCGTGCCAACTCACTGTTGGGCTTTTCTTGGCAGCGTGGAATTGGTGACTTCGTCTGAATCGACTCGGCATCACGTCTCAGAGTGATGGCCCCAACTCTCATCGGGACCCTCCTACACGCTTACCCGGGGACAACCATCGCCCCGGTTCACCTATCCTCCTGCGTCCCCCTCCAGCTATCCGCCACCAGCTCGGTGGGATCGCCCGAAGGCAGCCCCCACGTCGCCGATCTTGGACCTGGCGCGGACACGGCAGTACTGGAATATCAACCAGTTGTGCATCGACTACGCCTTGCGGCCTCGCCTTAGCTCCCGACTCACCCTGGGAGGATTAGCCTTCCCCAGGAACCCTTGGGCTTTCGGCGGAGGGGTTTCTCACCCCTCTCTCGCTACTCATGCCTGCATTCTCACTCGATGGCGCTCCACGTCGGGTTCCCCCGCCGCTTCGCTGCACCATCGACGCTCCTCTACCACTCGTTCTTTCGAACGAATCCATAGCTTCGGCTCAGGACTTGAGCCCCGTTAAATTGTCCGCGCAGGACCACTCGACCAGTGAGCTGTTACGCACTCTTTCAAGGGTGGCTGCTTCTAAGCCAACCTCCTGGCTGTCTCAGCAGTCCCACATCGTTTTCCACTTAGTCCTGAATTTGGGGCCTTAGCTGATGGTCTGGGCTGTTTCCCTTTCGTCCAACGAAGCTCATCCCCCGTGGACTCACTGCCGTGCTCTGGAGTCTCGGCATTCGGAGTTTGGCTGGGTTCGGTAAGCTTGTAGGCCCCCTAGCTCATCCAGTGCTCTACCTCCGAGACTGAACGCACGACGCTGTACCTAAATACATTTCGAGGAGAACCAGCTATCACCGAGTTTGTTTGGCCTTTCACCCCTATCCACAGCTCATCACCGCCATTTTCAACTGACGTGTGTTCGGCCCTCCACGGGGTCTTACCCCCGCTTCAGCCTGGCCATGGATAGATCACTCGGCTTCGGGTCGACAGCATGCGACTCAACGCCCTATTCAGACTCGCTTTCGCTTCGGCTCCCCATCACTGGTTAACCTTGCCACATACCGTCACTCGCAGGCTCATTCTTCAAAAGGCACGCCATCGTGGCCACCTTGCGGTGACGACACTCTGACTGTTTGTAAACCAACGGTTTCAGGTACTATTTCACTCCCCTCCCGGGGTACTTTTCACCTTTCCCTCACGGTACTCGTTCACTATCGGTCGCCAAGGAATACTTAGACTTATGGGGTGGTCCCCACAGATTCACGCCGGTTTTCACGGTCCCGGCGTTACTTGGGATGGCATGCGGAGGTTGCGTATGTTTCGGATACGGGGCTGTTACCCACTGCGGCCGGCCTTTCCAGAGCCGTTCTCCTACACAGCAACTTGGTAACTCCGTGAGACGTCAGGTGCCGACTCTCATGATCCCACAACACCCTGTCAGCAACGCCACCTGGCTTGACACTGACACGGTTTAGTCTCTTCCCTTTTCGCTCGCCGCTACTAAGGGAGTCGCGGTTGCTTTCCTTTCCTCAGGGTAATGAGATGTTTCAGTTCCCCTGGTTCCCTCCTCCGGCCCTATGTGTTCAGACCGGGGTAACACTCCATGACGAGTGCTGGGTTTCCCCATTCGGACATCTGCGGATCGAGGCCCAGTAGACGGCTCCCCGCAGCTTTTCGCAGTCACTCACGTCCTTCATCGGTTCTTGGCGCCAAGGCATCCACCGTTGGCTCTTTGTAGCTTGGAAGAACAAAGATGCTCGTGCTTGCTCTGCAGTTCTCAAAGGGCGGCGCGGCGACGCCGGTCGAACCGTGTGGTACACGGGACCTGACATCGCTGGCAGCGGAGCCGTGCGGCTCGTGCCCAACGCGAGGGACGCTCCCTCAAAACGGAAGAGAAGACCCGGCCCGGCGGCGCCACCGACACGAGGGAAACCTACGAGTGTCGATCGCTCCGACGAACCCACCAGTGCACCAACTGGGAACTGGTTCGCACCGGATCGGACGGATGCCGATCATCGGTGGAACGAGAGCTCCTTAGAAAGGAGGTGATCCAGCCGCACCTTCCGGTACGGCTACCTTGTTACGACTTCACCCCAATCACCGACCCCACCTTCGACGGCTCCTTCCTTGCGGTTGGGCCACCGGCTTCGGGTGTTGCCGACTTTCGTGGTGTGACGGGCGGTGTGTACAAGGCCCGGGAACGTATTCACCCCGGCGTGCTGATCCGGGATTACTAGCAACTCCAGCTTCATGGAGGCGAGTTGCAGCCTCCAATCCGAACTGAGACCGGCTTTCTGGGATTCGCTCACCCTCACGAGTTTGCAGCCCTTTGTACCGGCCATTGTAGCGTGTTTGCAGCCCTGGACATAAGGGGCATGATGACTTGACGTCGTCCCCACCTTCCTCCGAGTTGACCCCGGCAGTCTTCCATGAGTCCCCGGCATTATCCGCTGGCAACATAGAATAAGGGTTGCGCTCGTTGCGGGACTTAACCCAACATCTCACGACACGAGCTGACGACAGCCATGCACCACCTGTGATGGACCCCGAAGGACACCGTATCTCTACGGCTTTTCCCATCATGTCAAGCCCAGGTAAGGTTCTTCGCGTTGCATCGAATTAAGCAACACGCTCCGCTGCTTGTGCGGGCCCCCGTCAATTCCTTTGAGTTTTAACCTTGCGGCCGTACTCCCCAGGCGGGGCACTTAATGCGTTAGCGACGGCGCGGATCTCGTTGGTTGAGACCCACACCTAGTGCCCAACGTTTACGGCGTGGACTACCAGGGTATCTAATCCTGTTTGCTACCCACGCTTTCGCTCCTCAGCGTCAGTTTCGGCCCAGAGCGGCGCCTTCGCCACCGGTGTTCCTTCTAATATCTGCGCATTTCACCGCTACACTAGAAATTCCCCGCTCCCCTACCGTACTCAAGTCACAGCAGTATCAGATGCAGGCTTTGGGTTAAGCCCAAAGTTTTCACACCTGACTTACTGAACCGCCTACGAGCTCTTTACGCCCAATAAATCCGGACAACGCTTGGTGCCTACGTGTCACCGCGGCTGCTGGCACGTAGTTGGCCGCACCTTCTTCTGAAAGTACCGTCAGTTTCGTTCCTTCTGAAAGCGGTTTACAACCCGAGAGCCTTCTTCCCGCACGCGGCGTTGCTGCGTCAGGCTTTCGCCCATTGCGCAAGATTCCCCACTGCTGCCTCCCGTAGGAGTCTGGGCCGTGTCTCAGTCCCAGTGTGGCTGATCATCCTCTCAGACCAGCTACCCGTCGATGCCTTGGTAGGCCATTACCCCACCAACAAGCTGATAGGCCGCGAGGCCCTCCTGATCCGGTAGCCCTTTCGTCAGCGCACCATGCGGCGCTCCGACGGCATCCGGTATTAGCAGTCGTTTCCAACTGTTATCCCAGAGACCAGGATAGGTTCCTCACGTGTTACGCACCCGTTCGCCACTCGGTCTTCCCTTGTATTGCTACGCAGTGGACCTCGTTCGACTTGCATGTGTTAAGCACGCCGCCAGCGTTCGTCCTGAGCCAGGATCAAACTCTCCAACAAAACCATGTCCATCGGCGACCAAGGTCGTCGACGTCACGATGTGTTAAGAGCCGAGGGTCGTCGTACGGGAATATCGCACGAGCCGTGACCCTCAGATCTGACTTACGATTGCACCCACGTTGGGACGTGGGCGACTTGTGAATTGACAGACAGCGTCGATCGGCCCGGCGAACCGGTCCGTTCTCGCTGCCCGCACTGGCGTTCAGTCTTCTCTTCCGTTTTCAAGGAGCCTCAGCTCCGGCACACAGACGATCCGGTCGTCCGGTGGTGCCGTTTCGGTGGCCGTGGAGGCCGTCCGAAGCGAGTAGCTATGCTACGGCGCACTGCGGGTGAACGTCAACCTGCCCGCGAAGTTTTTCCGACGAGGTAGTCACGCTTGCCGCGACGCAGTACCAGATATCCGCCGTCGAGGAGGTCCGAGGCCCGCAGCAGCCCGTCCGCGGCGAGCACCCGGCCGCCGGCGCGCAGCGCACCCTGGGCGAGCAGTCGTCCGACCTCGCTGTTCGACGCCGCCAACCCGGCAGCGGTGAGCAGCTCGTGGACCCGCCGGCCCTCGATGTCCCCGTCGAGGGTGACGCTCGGGACCTCGGCGGCGATCGCCGCCAGCGTCGCCGCGGTGGCGCGCGACGGATCGCCCCCGAAGAGCACCTCCGCCGCCGCTCGGGCGGTCTCCGCCGCCTCCCGACCGTGGACCAGTTCGGTCAGCTCGTCGGCCAGGGCGCGCTGGGCCAGGCGCTGCTCCGGGGCGGCCTCGTGGCGCTCCAGCAGTTCGACGAGTTCGGCGAGCGGTCGCATCGACAGCATCTTCACGTACGTCCCGACCATGTCGTCGCCGACCTGCACGAAGAACTGGCGGAACTGGTACGGGCTGGTGCGGGCCGGGTCGAGCCACACCGCCCCACCGACCGACTTGCCGAACTTGGACCCGTCGGCGCGGACCATCAGCGGATGGGTGGCGGCGTACGCCGTGGCCCCGGTGCGGCGGCGGATCAGCTCGACTCCGGCGGTGATGTTGCCCCACTGGTCCGAGGCCCCGGCCTGCAGCTCCACCCCGTAGGTCTGGTGGAGGTGCAGGAAGTCGTGGGCCTGGAGCAGCATGTAGCTGAACTCCGTGTAGCTGATGCCGTGCTCGCTGTCGATCCGCGAGCGGACGGAGTCCTTGGCGATCATCTGGTTGACGGTGAAGTGCTTCCCCACGTCACGCAGGAAGTCGAGCATCGGGATCGACACCGTCCAGTCGGCGTTGTTCACCAGGGTGGCCTGGTACGGGCCCGGCTCGAAGTCGACGAGACGGGAGAGCTGGGCCTGGATCCGCGAGACGTTGTGGGCCAGCGTGTCGGCGTCGAGCAGGTTGCGTTCCTCGCTGCGCCCGCCCGGATCACCGATCATGCCGGTGGCCCCACCGGCCAGGGGGAACGGGCGGTGCCCGGCCAGCTGGAAGCGGCGCATGAACAGCTGCCCGACGAGGTGCCCGGCATGCAGCGAGTCGGCGGTCGGGTCGAAGCCGATGTACAGCGCGATCGGCCCGCTGGACAGGCGCGCCGCCAGCGCCTGGCGGTCGGTGGTGTCGTGCAGCAGGCCGCGGCCGGCGAGGTCGTCGAGCAGGTCCATCCGGTCCATGTTGCCAGCGCACCGCCCGTGGGCCACCGCCGAATCAGCGGGGCCGGCTACTTCTTCGACGACCGCTTCGAGGCCGAGCGAGCCTTGGACTCCTTGTCGGGCTGTGGATGCTCACCCTGCTCGAAGACCGCGCTGGCCCGCCCGACGATGAGCGGATCGAGCGGTCCGATGCGCTCGAGGTCCTTGTTGGAGTAGGGAATCCGATGCAGGACGTAGCGCATCGCATTCAACCGGGCCCGCTTCTTGCAGTCGCTCTTGATCACCGTCCAGGGAGCGTCGAGGGTGTCGGTGTGCACGAACATGGCCTCCTTGGCCGCCGTGTACTCCTTCCACTTGTCGAGCGAGGCAAGGTCGATGGGCGACAGCTTCCACTGCTTCAGCGGGTGGCGCTGGCGCTCGGCGAAGCGGCGCTGCTGCTCTTTCTGGCTGACGGAGAACCAGAACTTGAACAGATGCACACCGCTGCGAACCAGGTTGCGCTCGAACTCAGGCGCCTGGCGCATGAACTCCTGGTACTCGGCGTCGGTGCAGAAGCCCATGACGCGCTCGACGCCGGCCCGGTTGTACCACGAGCGGTCGAACATGACCAGCTCCCCGCGCGTCGGCAGGTGCTGGACGTAGCGCTGGAAGTACCACTGCCCGGACTCCTGGGCGGTGGGCTTCTCGAGGGCGACGACCCGCGCCCCGCGAGGGTTGAGGTGTTCCATGAAGCGCTTGATCGTGCCACCCTTGCCTGCCGCGTCGCGGCCCTCGAACAGCAGGACGATGCGCTCGCCGGTGTCCTTCAGCCAGGCCTGCATCTTCAGCAGCTCGACCTGCAGCAGGTACTTCTGGCGCTCGTAGGCCTTGCGCGACATCAGGTTGCGATAGGGGTACACCGCCGTGGCCCAGTCGGTCACCAGTTCGTCGTCGGAGCGCAGCGGCGGGGTCCCGAACAGCGGCTCGTCCTCGTGGGCGATGGCACTGTTGATGATCTCCTGCTCGTCGGGCGACCGCCCGGCGAGCAAGGCCTGGACCCAGTGGTACACCGAGGACAGCTCGGCACGCGGCGCGTTCTGCAGGACGTCGCGCACCGCCATCACCATGTGCTCCTGGGCTCCCTCGACGGCGACGCCCACCTCGTAGTTCATGATCCCCGCCGGGGTGAGCGACGGCGGCCGGTCCCCGGCTGCCGCGGCGCGCACCGTCTCGCGCTTGGCCTTGCGTTTGTGGCCGGCGTGGTTGGCGTGATTGGCGTTGGACACGCCCGGATCCTAGGTCAGACCTGCCCACCCGTGAGAGGGGCCAACGTCCCGGCCCCACGTCGCCGAACGTCCCGGCCGCCGTGGCCGCCGGTGACGGCCTAGGGTTGGCCCATGCTGATCTTCGGATGGCGGACCCGCTCCTCACGCCTCGGCGGCGGATCCTTTCACTGCCCGGTGTGCAACGCCCCGCGAACCTACGCCCACCTCGCCCTGCGGCGCTGGTTCACGCTGTTCTTCGTGCCGCTGATCCCGGTGAAGCGGGTTGGCGAGTTCGTCCGCTGCGAGACCTGCCAGGTCACCCTCGATCCGGTGGTGTTGCAGACCCGGGGCATCGAGCAGGCCACCTTCACCGCGCCCGGCACCCCGCTGCCGGAGCCCGGATCGGCGCTGCCGCCGCCACAGGCCTGAAGCCGTCAGCCGCGCAGATCGGGCCAGGTGTCGCGCTCGGCGACCCAGCGGCGCGGCCACTCGGCGGCGTGGCGGATGCCGATCCGCGGGGTGACCCGGATCCGGTCCGGCCGGGCGCCGTCGTCGAACAGCGCGACCGGGTCGCCGTCCTGGCCCCGGTCGATCCCCAGCACCCGGCACAGTCGGCCCGGACCCGTGGTGCGGCGCGCCTCCACGCCGGCGACGAGGGCGGCACGGATCAGCACCGCCTCACCCCGACCCGACGCGCCGGTGACGATGTTGGCGCAGTGGTGCATCCCGTAGATCAGGTAGACGTACAGGCGGCCGGGCGGTCCGAACATGGTTGCGTTGCGCGGTGTCCGGCCGCGGAACGAGTGACTGGCGGGATCGTCCTCGGTGTAGGCCTCGACCTCGGTGATCCGGGCCAGCTGGCCCTGGATCCGCCAGACCAGGCCGAGCAGCCGTGGGGCGACCTCGTCAGCCGAGGCGTCCAGCAGCTCAGCGGGCGAGGGATGCACGCCACCGGTCCAAGGCCGATCGGAAGCGCTCGAGCTGAACGGCCACGGGCCCGGGGCCGGCACCTCCGGGGGTCGTCCGCCGTCGCACCGACACCCCGGGGGCGACGAGGGCCGCGCCGCGCCGGCCGAGGACGGGCTCGGCTGCCACCAGCGCCGACAGGGTGCCCTCGCCGGCCAGGGCCCGGCGAACCAGCCCACCGACCACGGCGTGGGCCTCGCGAAACGGCATCCCGTCGGCCACCAGCAGCTCGGCCAGGTCGGTGGCCGACGAGGTCTCGGCATCGGCCGCGGCCTGCATCCGGTCCGGCACCCAGGTGACGCTGGCGAGCATGCCGGACATCGCCGACAGCGCCCTGCTGACCTGGTCGGCGCTGTCGAAGAGCGGCTCCTTGTCCTCCTGGTAGTCGCGGTTGTAGGACAGCGCCAGGCCCTTCATGGTGGCCAGGAACCCGGTCAGGTTGCCGATCACCCGACCGGCCTTGCCCCTGGCCAGTTCGGCGATGTCCGGGTTCTTCTTCTGCGGCAGCATCGACGAGCCGGTGGCATAGGCGTCGTCGAGCCGGGCGAAGCCGAACTCCTCCGAGGTCCACAGGACCAGCTCCTCGCCGAGGCGGGACAGGTCGATGGCGATCAGCGTCATCACGAAGAGGGACTCGGCAACGTGGTCGCGTGAGCCGACGGCGTCGAGGGAGTTCTCGAACCGAGCGGCGAACCCGAGGTCGGCGGCCGTCCCATCGGGGTCGAGCGGCAGCGACGAGCCGGCCAGCGCCCCGGCACCCAGCGGGCTGACGTCGACCCGGCGCACCACCTCGGCGAGACGGTCGACGTGCCGGCCGAGTGACCACCCGTGGGCCAGCAGGTGGTGGGCGAGCAGGACCGGCTGGGCCCGCTGCAGGTGGGTGTAGCCGGGGAGGTACGTCTCCCCCGCAGCCTCCGCTCGGGCCAGCAGCACGCCTTGCAGCTCGACCAGCCGGGCGCCGATCTCGGCCAGGGTCCGCTTCAACCACAGCCGGACGTCGGTGGCCGACTGGTCGTTGCGGCTGCGGCCGGTGTGCAGCTTGGCGCCGGCGGCACCGACCAGCTCGGTCACCCGCCGCTCCACCGCGGTGTGGATGTCCTCGTCGGAGGCGACGAACGCGAACGTGCCATCCTCCAGCTCCGCGGCCACCCGGTCGAGGGCGGAGAGCACCGCAGTCGACTCGGCTTCGCTGAGCAGGCCGACCCGTGCCAGGCCGCGAACGTGGGCGCGCGACCCGGCGATGTCGTCGGGCCACAACCGGCGGTCGAACGACAGGCTCTCGGTGAAGGCCATCAGCTCGTCCGCCGGGCCACCCTCGAACCGACCGTGCCACAACGTGCTCACGCCAGGCCCGCCAGGTCGCGCAGCGTGGCCGCCAAGTCGGCGCCGCCGACCCCGTCCTCGGCGACGCACAGCAGGGTGTCGTCGCCGGCCACCGTGCCGAGCAGCCCGGCCAGGCCGCTGCGGTCGAGGGCCGAGGCGACGACGTGCGCGCATCCCGGTGGCGTGCGCAGGACGACCAGGTTCCCGGCCGAACGGGCTTCGGCAACCCACTCGCTCATCACCCGGCGCAACTGGTCCTCGGGTGCCAAGCGGTTGGGCTCGTACTCCGGGATGGCGTAGACCGACTCACCGCCGGGGACGCGCACCTTGACCGCGCCGAGGTCGTCGAGGTCGCGTGACACCGTGGCCTGGGTGGCGGCGATGCCGTCCTCGGCGAGCAGCTCGACCAGCTGGGGCTGATTGGTCACGCCCTGGCGGCCGATCAGCCGGGCGATGGCCTGCTGGCGCTGGACCTTCGATGCCATCAGGACTCCTCGATCACGAACGACAGCACCGCCCGGGCGGCGTCGAGGCGGCGGTGGGACTGGGCGATGACGTGGCTGCGCGGACCGTCGATCACCGCGGCGCTGACCTCCTGGCCGCGGTAGGCCGGCAGGCAGTGGTAGAACCCGGCCGCCGGGTCGGCATGGGCCATCAGCGGCTCGTCGACCCGGAAGGCCTCGAACGCCTGGGCCCGGGTGCCCTTCTCGGCCTCCTGGCCCATCGAGGTCCAGGTGTCGGTGTGCACCGCCAGCGCGCCACGCACCGCGTCGACCGCCCGGGTCACGACCCGCACGGTGCCCGAGCCGAGCAGGCGCAGCCGTTCGACCTCGTGCTCGGCCGGGCCGTACCCGGTCGGGGCGGCCAGGGCGATGTCGGCGCCGAGCAGCACGCACGCCTCGGCCAGCGATCGAGCGACGTTGTTGTAGTCCCCCACCCAGGCCACGGCGAGGCCGGCCAGCGAGCCATGCACCTGGCGCATCGTGACGACGTCGGCGAGGGCCTGCAGCGGGTGGGACCAGTCGCTCAGCAGGTTGACCACGGGGATCGCATCGACCGCCGCCATCCGCCGCAGGACGGCGTGGTCGAACACCCGGGCGGTCAGCACGGCGTGGTATCCGGCCATCACCCGGGTGACGTCCTCGACCGGCTCACGGCTGTCGAAGCCGATCTCCTCGCCGCGGGTGTAGACCGGGTGCCCGCCGAGCTGGACGACCGCCATCTCCGTCGATTGACGCGTCCGGTTGGAGGGCTTCTCGAAGATCATCGCCACCCCCCGACCGGTCAGGGGGGTGCCGAGTGACGGGCGCGTCGCCCGGTCGACCAGCTCGGCCAGCTCCCCGGCGGAGAGGTCGGCGACGGTCAAGAGGTGGCGTGGCACGACAGCTCCTCCCGGATCAGGCCGACGGCCTCGTCGACCTCGGCGTCGGACACGGTCATCGGCGGGGCCAGGCGGATCGCCGTGGGGGTGACGGCGTTGACCACCAGGCCGCGACGCAACAGGCCGGCGGCCACCGCCTTGGCGTCGATCCCCTCGTCGAGCTCGGCCGCCAGCAGCAGTCCGGCGCCGCGGACGGTGCGCACGCCGTGGACGCCGTCGAGAGCAGCCGCGAGGCGCTGACCCGCTCGACGAGCGAGGCCCGGGGCGTCCAGGCGGCGCATCTCGCCGAGCACCGCACTGACCACGGCACCGGCCAGGGCGGTGCCGCTGTAGGTGCTGCCGTGGTCACCGGGCTGGAACACCGCGGCGATCTCCCGCCGGGCCCAGGTGGCGCCGACCGGGAACCCGTTGCCCAGCCCCTTGGCCATCGTCACCACGTCGGGGACGATCCCGGCGTGCTCGAAGCCGAACCAGGCCCCGGTGCGCCCCAGCCCGGTCTGGATCTCGTCGACGATCAGGATCAGGCCGCGCTCGTCGCACAACTGGCGCACGGCTGCCAGATAGCCGGGATCCGCCGGGATCACCCCGCCCTCGCCCTGGACCGGCTCGAGCAGGATCGCCGCCACCGTCGGATCGATGGTCGACGCCAGGGCGTCGAGGTCGTTGTACGGGGCGTGGCGGAAGCCGTCGGGCATCGGCTGGAACGGTTCGTGCTTGGCCGGTTGCCCGGTGGCCGCCAGCGTGGCCAGGGTCCGGCCGTGGAAGCTGCCATAGGCGCTGATCACCCCATAGCGGCCGCGCCCGCCGAACTTGCGGGCCAGCTTTAGCGCGGCCTCGTTGGCTTCCGCCCCGCTGTTGCAGAAGAACACCTGCCCGTCGGCGCCCGTGACCTCGGCCAGCAGGCCGACGAGGTCGAGGGCCGCCTGGGCGGCGGCGGCGTTGGCGAACAGGTTGGAGACGTGGGTGAGGGTGGCCGCCTGGCGGCTGACGGCGTCGGTGACCGCCGGGTTGGCGTGGCCCAGGCCGACCACGGCCAGGCCGCCGAGGAAGTCGAGATAGCGCCGGCCGTCCGTGTCCCACAGCTCGGTGCCAGACCCGCGGGCGAACATCACCGCCGGGGGCGCGAACACGGGCATGAACGGGCAGCCGCCGTGGGCGGCCGAGGTGTCGAACCGGTGGGACGCCATCACCGCTCCCCCACGACCATGGTGCCGATGCCCTCGTCGGTGAACACCTCGAGGAGCAGCACATGCGGGATCCGCCCGTCGAGGATGTGCGCCCGGCCCACGCCGGCCCGCACCGCGTGGACGCAGCTCTCCACCTTGGGGATCATCCCCCCGGCGATGGTCCCGTCGGCCATCAGCTCGTCCAGCTCGTCGGGCGTGGTCTGGCGGATCAGGCTGCTCGGATCGTCGACGACCCGGCGCAACCCGTCGATGTCGGTCAGGTAGACCAGCTTGGCCGCCCCCAGCGCCTCGGCGATCGCACCGGCCACGGCGTCGGCGTTGATGTTGTACGGCCGGCCGATGTCGTCAGTGCCCACGGTGGCCACCACCGGGATGAACTCGTCGTCCAGCAGGCGGCGCAGGATCGTCGGGTTCACCGTCTGCACGTCGCCGACGAACCCGAGCCGTTCGTCGCGGGCGACGGCACGGATCAGACCGGCGTCGCCGCCGGACACGCCCACCGCCAGCGGGCCGTGGACGTTGATGGCTGCGACGATCTGCGGGTTGACCTGCCCGGTGAGGACCATCTGGACCACCCCCACGGTGCCGGCGTCGGTGACCCGCAGCCCGTCACGGAACTCGGGCTGCATCCCCAGGCGGCTCATCAGCTCGCTGATCTGCGGACCCCCACCGTGGACGACCACCGGGCGCATCCCCACCTGGCGCATCAGCACGACGTCCTGGGCGAACAGCGCCAGGCCGTCGTGGTCGGAGGCCCCGGCCAGCGCATTGCCGCCGTACTTGACCACCACCACCTGGTCGGCGAATCGACGGATGTAGGGCAGCGCCTCGACCAGGGTGGCCGCCCGGGCCTGGGCGGCCTTCACGGGTACACCCCGACGGTGGTGAGGCCGGTGCTCTCGTCCAGCCCGAGGGCCACGTTGGCGGCCTGCACCGCTCCCCCGGCCGCGCCCTTGGCCAGGTTGTCGATGGCGCAGATGGACACCACGGTGGCGGTTCTGGCGTCGTACCGGGCGGTGAGCTGGGCGACGTTGCTGCCCGTCACCGCCTTGGTCGACGGGGACGTCTCGCCGACGACGACGAACGGCTCACCGGCATAGGCCTGGCGCAGCGCGTCGAGCACGTCGGCCGTGGAGCCGATGGGCGCGCGGGGCCGGGCGTAGCAGGTCGACAGCAAGCCACGGCTGAGCGGTGCCAGGTGCGGGGTGAACAGGACCTGGGCACCGGTCTCCTGCTCGATCTCCGGGGTGTGACGATGATCGAGCAGGCCGTAGGCGTTGAGGTCGCCGTCCACGGTGCAGAACATCGAGGTGTGCTTCAGCGCCCGCCCGGCGCCACTGACGCCGGTGATCGAGTCGACGATCACCCCGGTGGGCTCGATCAACCCGGCGTCCACCAGGGGTGCCAGGGCGAGGGTGGCCGCGGTGACGTGACACCCGGGCGTAGCCACCAGGGATGCCCCACGGAGCCGGTCGCGGTGCCGTTCGGGCAGGCCGTACACCGCCGTGGCGAGCAGTGCCGGTTGGTCGTGGGTGAAGCCGTACCACGTCGGGTACAGGGCGGCGTCGCGCAGGCGGAACGCCGCCGACAGATCGACGACGCAGCGCACCGAGCCGACGACCTCGGGGGCCATGGCCATGCTCGCCTCGTGCGGGAGCCCGAGGAAGAGCACCTCGCACTGCCGGGCTCGCTCCGGGTCGAAGCGGTCGAAGACGAGGTCGGGGTAGCGGGCCGCGAGACTCGGGTACAGGTCGGCGGCGCGCCCACCGGCCTGGGAATCTCCCGTGGCGTAGACGACCTCGAAGTCCGGGTGATGGGCGCACAGGCGGAGCAGCTCCGCCCCGGTGTACCCGGAGGCGCCGATGATGCCGACCGCAACCATAGACGCATGATCATACAGACTGATGCATGACCATGCACTCAGTTGGACCGAGCGTCGATCACCCCGTCGCGCCGGGTGGCCCGCCGTCCCGACCCCACCCCGGCCATACTGAGCACATGACCATCGGATCGACGGCCGGAACCTTGCTGGTGGCCACGCCACCGCTGGCCGACCCGAACTTCGACCGCAGCGTGATCTACATGGTCGAGCACAACGAGCACGGTGCGCTCGGCCTGGTGATCAATCGGCCCTCGGTCGAGGAGCTTCCCGACGAGCTGGCCGAGTGGCGCGGCCACCTGGCCACGCCGGAGCACGTGTTCAGCGGCGGTCCCGTCGAGCAGGACACGTTGATCGGCGTGGCCCACCTGGTCGACCTCGACGGGCCCGACCGGGTCGGCACCGTCGACATGACCCGCTCTCCGGCCGACACGGGCGCCCGCCGGCTGCGGGTGTTCCGCGGCTACGCCGGATGGTCCCCGGGTCAGCTCGACGGCGAGTTGCTGGCCGGCGCCTGGCTGGTGGTGGCCGCCGAACCGGAAGACATCTTCTCCACCGAACCGGGCGAGCTGTGGCGGGTGGTCCTCCGCCGCCAGGGCGGGCGCACCGCCTGGCTGGCCAACGCCCCCGACGAGCTGTCGATGAACTAGACCCGCCGCGCCGGTCGCCGGCGCGGCGCCGGATCAGCCACGCAGGGAGGCGCCCAGCTTGCGCAACGCCGTCTCTGCCCGGTCGCGCACGGCGGCCACGTCCACCTCGGTCAACGTGCGATCCGGTGCCTGCAGGCGCAGGCGGTAGGCCAGGCTGCGCGACCCGTCGGGGACGCCTGGGCCGCGGTAGACGTCGAACAGCGCCAGGTCCACCAGCAGCGTGCCGGCGGCCTGACGGATCGCCTTGTCGACCTTCTCGGCGATGACCGAGTCCGGGGTGACGAAGGCCAGATCGAGGTCGCTCGAGGGGAACCGGCTGGTGGGCTTCCAGGTCGGCACCTTCGGCTCTTGGGTGAGGAGCACCGACAGGTCGAGCTCCACCACGGCGACCCGATCGTCGATGCCGGAGGCGTCGAGCACGTCCGGATGGACCTCGCCGACCACACCGATCACCTGCTTGCCGAGCGTCAGCGTGGCGGCGCGCGTCGGGTGCAGGCCCGGCGGCACGACCGACTGGTCCAGGCGGGCACCGAAGCCCATCGCCGCCACCAGTTGACGCCAGACGTCGACCGCAGCGGGCGCCGGCTCACCGGCCAGGACGACGCCGAGCATCTCGTGCTCGTCGGGCAGCTCGCCGTCACCCGGCGGGTAGACGTGGCCGATCTCGTAGAGCCGGGCACCACTGCGGCGGTGCGACTGGTTGAAGGCCACGGCCTTGAGCAACCCGGGGCGCAACGAGGTGCGCAGCACGCTCTCGTCGGCGACCAGCGAGTTGACGATGCGTACGACCGGGCCGTCGAGGCCGGCGCGGGCCAGGTCGTGCTCGGCCAGGAACGGATTGGGCATCGCCTCGCTGATCCCCAGTCCGAGCAGGACCTGGCGCAGCTGGCGGCGGCGGGCCTGCACCACGGAGAGCCGGCCGTGCATCGTCGAGTTGGGGACCGCCCGACCGATTCGACCGTAGCCGTACTGTCGGGCGACCTCCTCGGCCACGTCGACGGTCTCGAGGATGTCCGGCCGGTAGCTGGGTGGGAGGACCACCATCGCCCCGGAGGCCTCGACCGTGGTGGGCATGCCCAGTGGGCGGATGAGCGCGGCCATCTCCTCGGCCGACAGCTCGGTGCCCAGCCGGGCGTTGATCCGCGCCGCGGAGGTGTGGATCTCCCGGTGGCCCGGTCGCGTTGCGCCGGCGGTCTCGTCGGCGGCGCCCTCGCAGCGCAGATCCGGGCAGGTCAGGCGGAGCAGTTCGACGAAGCGTGCCGCCGCCGAGGGAATGCCGTTCCCCGGGTCGACGCCGCGCTCGAAGCGCAGCGACGCTTCCGAGCGCAGGCCGCGACGTCGAGCGCTGACGGCGACGCCGATCGGCTCGAACCAGGCGATCTCCAGGGCGATCGTGGTGGTCGCCTCGCTGATCTCGGTGTCCAGCCCGCCCATGATCCCCGCCAGCCCGATGGGCGTGTCGTGGGCATCGCAGATCAGCAGGTCGTCGCCGGTCAAGGTGTGCACCGCCCCGTCGAGCGTGGTCAGCTGCTCGCCGTCGCCGGCCAGGCGGATGCGGAACCCGCCGCCGCCGAGGGTGTCGAGGTCGTACGCATGGTTCGGTTGGTTGCACTCCAGCATCACGTAGTTGCTGACGTCGACGACGTTGTTGATCGGGCGCATCCCGGCGGCGGTCAACCGGCTGGCGATCCAGTCCGGCGAGGCGCCGACGCGCACCCCGGTGATGACGAACGTGGTGAACCGGCCGCAGCGCTCGCCGGCAACGATCTCCACGGGTGCCACCCGGCCCTCGTGGAACAGCCCGTCGACGTCGGGCTGATCGACGACCGCGACGCCGAGGCGGGCACCCAGCTGGCGGGCCACGCCCCGGTGACCGAAGCAGTCGGGCAGGTTGCGGGTGACGTCGAGGTCGTACACCGTCTCCCGGTGCAACCCGAGCGCCTCGCCGTACGGCACGCCGAGGCGGGTGCCCTCGGGAAGGATGAGGATCCCGGCGTGGTCGTCGCCGAGGCCCAGCTCGCGCGCCGAGCAGAGCATGCCGTCGCTGGCGATCGACAGGATCGGCTTGGGCTCGATCCGCCGACCGTCGGGCATCACCGTGCCCGGCGTGGCCAGGGGCACGACGTCGCCGGCGCGCATGTTGAACGCCCCGCACCACACGTGCCGCTCGCGCCCGTCGCCGGTGTCGACGAACACCCGGTGGATCTTGGCCGCGTCGGGATGCGATTCGGCGCGCAGCACGCGGGCGGTGATCACGCCGTCGACGGTGGCGCCGACCTCGTCGATGCCGTCGACGGTGAGGCCGAGGTCGGTCAGCGTCTCGGCGATGGCGGGCACGTCGTCGCCCACCGGGACGAGGTCGGTCAGCCAGGAGTGGACGATCTTCATCAGAACTGCTCCAGGAAGCGCAGGTCGTTGGAGTACATCTCGCGCACGTCGCCGACGCCGTGGCGCTCCTTGGCCATCCGGTCGATCCCGAAACCGAAGGCGAACCCACTCCACTCCTCCGGATCCAACCCGCCGGCACGGATCACGTTCGGGTGGACCATCCCGCACCCCCCGATCTCCAGCCAGTCACCCCGCGGGGTGCGGATGTCGAACTCCCCGGACGGCTCGGTGAACGGGAAGTAGCTGGGGCGCAGGCGCGACGTGAAGCCGTCCCCGAAGAAGGCCTTGGTGAACGCCTCGATCGTCCCGGCCAGGTGCGCCAGGGTGATGCCACGATCGACCACCAGACCCTCGATCTGGTGGAAGACGGCGAGGTGGGTCGCGTCGGCGGTCTCGTTGCGGAACACCCGGCCGGGCATGACCATGTAGATGGGCGGGGTCAGGGTCTGCATCACCCGGATCTGCACGGGCGAGGTGTGGGTGCGCAGCAACGTCGATCCGGGCGTCCCGTAGTCGAGGTAGAAGGTGTCGTGCTCGCTGCGCGCCGGATGGTTCGGCGGCGTGTTCAGCGCCTCGAAGTTGTACCAGTCGGTCTCCACCTCCGGCCCTTCGGCGACCTGGAAGCCGAGTCCGATGAACACGTCCTCCAGCCGCTCCCATGCCTGGGTGACGATGTGGGCGTGGCCGCGGCGCGGCGCGATGCGGACCTCGGTGAGATCGAGGCGTTCGGCCTCCAGCTGGATGGCGCGCTCGGCGGCGGCCAGGTCGGCGCGCCGCGCTGCCAGCGCGGCGCTCACCCGCTGGGTGGCCTCGTTCAGCGCTCGCCCACCGTCGCGCTTGTCGGCAGGCGATGCCAGCGCGCCGAGCTGCGCCTTGAACTGGGCGAACGGGCCGCGCTTGCCCAGCAACTCGGTCTCGGCAGCGCGCAGCTCGGCCGTCGAGCTGGCCGCCTCGACTCGAACCAGCGCCTCGCGGAGCGCCGTGGCCACATGGTCCAACATCATCGTCATCCTTCACATGAGCAGCGGGTGGGCCGGTCCCCCGGGCGACGATCAGGACGTGGCCGGTTCAGCGCACCGCCCCGAGCGAGGCTCGGGGGCACCGAAATCGCTGCGTCGATCGCTGCGTCATCGGCCACAGGCTAGTGCCGGGCCCGCTGGCGGACGACCTCATACGCCAGGACGGTGGCGGCCATGGCCACATTGAGACTCTCGACCGCCCCGTGTTGGGGGATCCGCACCCAGTGATCGACGGGCGCGTCGTCGTCGAGGCCGTGCGCCTCGTTGCCGAGGATCACCGCCACCGGACCGGTGAGATCGACTTCGGTGTAGGGCCGCCCGTGGTGCGACGAGGTGGCCACCAGGGTCAAGCCGGCGTCGCCCAGCTCGGACAGGGTGCCGGTGACCACGGGCACCCGGAACAGTGACCCGGCGGTGGCCCGGACGACCTTCGGGTTGTACGGGTCGACCGAGCCGGGGGTCAGGACCACGGCGTCGGCTCCGGCCGCCTCGGCGGTCCGGATCATCGTGCCGGCGTTGCCCGGGTCGGCCAGGCGATCGGCGCCGAGGACGAACGTGGCCCCGGCCGGGATCGCCTGGTGGGGAGCGACGAGGACCCCGATGACGTCCGGGGGCGTGTCCGTGGTGGCCGTCCGGTCGATCACGTTGGGGCCGAGCCGGTGGACCTCCCCCGGCGCGTCGATCGGGTCGGTGGTGCCGGCCACGTACTGCTCGCGCAGCTGCCAACCGGCGGCGAGGGCCTGACGCACCAGCCGGGACCCCTCCACCACCACGACGCCGTCCTCCGAACGCGAACTGCGGCGCCCGAGCAGGCGCCGCAGTCGTTGAACGCGAGGGTTCGAGTAGGTGAGCAGGTCGCTCAGAGCGCAGCCTTGGCCGCGGCGACCACGGCACCGAACGCGTTGGCGTCGGTGACGGCGAGGTCGGCCAGCGACTTGCGGTCGACCTCGATCCCGGCGGCGTGCAAACCGGCGATGAACCGGCTGTAGCTGATGTCGTGCAGGCGGCAGGCGGCGTTGATCCGCTGGATCCACAGCCGGCGCATCTCGCCCTTCAGCGCCCGCCGATCGCGGAAGGCGTACTGCCCACTGCGCATGACCTGCTCGTTGGCCGCTCGCACCGAGCGACTCTTGTTGCCGTAATAGCCCTTGGCCCGCTCGAGGATCTGCTTGCGGTGCTTCTTCGATCCGACGGCGCGTTTGACGCGTGCCATGTGGTGATGTCTCCTTGTGAGTCTCGGTCGGGGTCAGCGCTCGCCGAGCAGGCGCTTGATCTTCTTCTCGTCGCCGGAGTGCACCTCGACCATGCCATCGAGACGGCGGGTGCGCGTCGAGGGCTTCTTCTCGAACAGGTGCTGGCGGTTCTGCTGGAGCCGGCGCAGCTTGCCCGTCCCGGTCTTGCTGAACCGCTTGGCGGCGGTCTTGCTGGTCTTCATCTTCGGCATCGTCGTGTCGCTTTCGTGTGGGTAGGTGGTGCCGCTCAGGCCGGGTCGGCGGCGGGCACGGCCGGCTCGGCGGGTGCCGTGCCGGCCACCCCGTCGGTGGCCGCGTCGGCCGGCTTGTCGGAGCGAGCCTCGGTGGGCTTCTTCGGAACGATCTTCTTGTCGGGTGCCAACACCATGGTCATGTTGCGGCCCTCCAGGCGGGCCTGGGTCTCGACCTTCGCCGCCGGGCCGACCTGGGACAGCACGGCGTCGAGGATCTTCGAGCCGAGCTCGGGGTGGGCCATCTCCCGACCACGGAACTGCAGGATCACCTTGACCTTGTGGCCCTCGCCGAGGAACTGCTGGAGGTGACGGACCTTGGTGTCGAAGTCACCCTTGCCGATCTTCGGGCGGAAGCGGACCTCCTTGATCGACACCTGCACGTTCTTCTTGCGCGATTCCTTGGCCTTCTGGCTCTCCTCGTAGCGGAACTTGCCGTAGTCCATGATCCGGCACACCGGGGGGTTGGCCATCGGCGCCACCTCGACCAGGTCGAGGTCTTGCTGGCGGGCCAGTTGCAGCGCTTCGGGAAGGGCCTTGATGCCCAGCTGCGTCCCGTCGGCGCCGATCAGGCGCACGTCTCGGGCGCGGATGCGCTCGTTGAACCGGTGCTCGGGTTGGGTCGGCGGTGCTATGACCAGCTCCCTGGCGTGGTGGTGTTGGGCAAGTGGATGTGTCCCTCCGTGTCGGTGGCCCTGCGGCCGGATCGGTCGCGAAGCCATCATCGTCACGGGGTGCCGCTGGCAGCCCGAGCGTCCAATGACCCGGACGCTCCACCGCTGTTGCCCTGGTGGTGGCCGGGTGGGAGCCGACCCCGGAGGTCGGCCCCACTTCGCTGAATTGTCGACCCGTTAGGCTAGCAACCGTGGCGGCCGAGCACACCGATCAGGACGCCGTCGGCGAGACCGGGCCCGACGGCACGCGAGCGGGCGACCCGGGCATCGAGGACGTCCAGGAGGCGCTGGCCGACGCCCGGCGCCGGCTGGCCGAGACGCCGGCACGGGTCATGGTGGTCAACCACGTGATGGGGCTCTACGAGTTGGCGGCCATCCACCTGTCGTCGACCCCGCCGGCGCTGGCCGACGCGGCGTTGGCCATCGACGCCGTCGGCTGCCTGGTCGAGGGGCTGGGCGCCCGCTTGGGCGACGA
This sequence comes from Actinomycetes bacterium, assembly GCA_029782355.1. Lineage (GTDB taxonomy): Bacteria > Actinomycetota > Acidimicrobiia > Acidimicrobiales > Ilumatobacteraceae > JAKOUY01. The sequence goes on along the minus strand of JAKOUY010000011.1, from coordinate 96,922 downwards.
CGCCGCCACGCTGAGCGACGCCCTCTCGAACATCCGCCTGGCGTTCGTCCAGATCAAGGGATCGGCCGGGCAAAGCGGCCCAGCGGCGAACGACGCACCCGACCACGGGTGATCTCCACCTGCTCGGCCCGGAGCAGCCGGGCGTGGCGACGCTCCTGCCCGGGAACCAGCCGGCCGTCGGCGGCGACCACCCGCCACCACGGCAGGTCCTCGTCGGTGCGGGCCAGCAGATGACCGACCAACCGGGCCTGGCGCGGGTACCCGGCGGTGGCCGCGACGTCGCCGTAGGAGACGACCTCGCCGTCGCGCAGGGCGCGGATCACCGCGGCGATCTCCGCCAGCCGGTCCGGACGGGTGGTCATCGCCCCTCGATCGCCGTGGCCTCGTAGCGACCCAGGCGGGCGACGACCTCGAAGCGGACCGCTGCGCCGGCGGCGATGGCCCGCGAGCCGTCGGCGATGGCGACGCAGTGGAACGGGTAGACCTCCCCGCCGTCGGCGACGACGACCCCCAGCCCCACGGCGGGGTCGAAGGACTGGACCGTGCCTCGGTGCATCGGCGATCGTTCAGGGAATGATCTTGGAGATCGGCAGTTCGAGGATCGCCGTGGCGCCGGCGTCCTTGAGGTCCGGGATCAGCTCGTTGATCGTCGCTTTGGCGACCACCGTCTCCACGGCCAGCCCACCGTCGGCCAGCTCGCTGATCGTCGGTGACCCCATCGAGGGAAGCAGGGCGACCACCGCGTCGAGCTGGAGTCTGGACACGTTCAGCTTGACCAGCACCTGGCCGCGGGCATCGAGCGTGCCGTTCAGCAGCGTCATCAGCTGACCCATGGCGTGGCGCCGGACCGGGTCGTCGACGGCGGCGCGGTTGGCGATCACCTCGGTGTAGCTCACCAGGATCTCGTCGATGATCCGCAGGCCGGCGGCACGTAGCGCTCGCCCGGTCTCGGTGATGTCGACGATGCAGTCGGCGATGTCCGGGATCTTCGCCTCGCTGGCCCCGTAGGACAGCCGGATGTCGGCGTCGATGCCCTTCCCGGCGAAGAACCGGCGGGTCAGCTCGGGATACTCGGTGCTCACCCGCAGCCCGGACGGGAGGTCCTCGACGCGCTGGGCGGGCGAATCCCCCGCTACCGCGACCACCACCTTGATGGGCAGGGAGGTTGCCTTGGAGTACTTCAACTCACCCAGACTGACCACGTCGCTGGCCGTCTCCTCCACCCAGTCGCGCCCGGTGATGCCGATGTCGAACAGGCCCTCGGCGACGTAGACGGGGATCTCCTGCGGGCGCAGGATGCGGACCTCGGCGATGCGCTTGTCGGCGATCGACGCCTTGTAGTCGACGGCGGAGGAGCGCAACACCGGGAGATCGGCGGCGGCGAACAGTTCGAGGGTGGCCTTCTCCAGCGACCCCTTCGGCAAGACCAGCCTGAGCACGGCGACCGAGGTTATCTACTGGGTCTTCCAGGCATGCTCGGCATGCGCCCGGCGTCGCTCGGCGGCCGACCCGCCGACCTCGACCACCACGTCACGAATCGTCCCGGTGAAGGGGAACGGCGACTGGTAGGCGGCGGCCACCGCGGTGCCATCGTCGTAGCCGCAGCACAGGCCCTCGCCGGCCAGGGCGAAGCGGAAGGGAGCGGTGCGGTCGATGTCGGCCGTGCCCACGGTGACGCCGTCGACCAGCAGTTCGGCGCGCATGGCCAGCCCACCGATGGGCGCCAGCTCGGCCACCACCTCGTGGTTCCCAGGTTCCAGCGGTGCGGGTGCGCGCAGGGTGGTCTCCTGCAGGCCGGCGAAGTTCATCGTGTACTGGGCGACCCCGTCCAGCAGGTACAGGCTGTAGCCACCGAAGCGTCCGCCCTGGGCCAGCAGCACCCCTTCGGCCCCACCGTCGGGCACGGCGAAGGAGGCGACGATGCGGTGGGCGCGCAACTTGGTGTTCGGAGCGACCTCCTCGGACACCGGCGCCGTCCCGGCGCGGTAGACGAATCGCTGGCGGTCGCGGATCTGCGACGGACGGCCCTCGGCGAACGCTCGACCGGACTGCAACGGCAGGGCCGAGTACCGTCCGGCCTCCCGCCACCAGATGTCCTGCAGCTCGCGCAACGTGTCCGGCATGGCCTCGGCCAGGTCGGTGCACTCCGACGGGTCCTCGGCCACGTGGTACAGCTCCCAGCGGTCCTGGTCGAAGGGCCGCAACGGGTCGTCGTCGGGGCTGTAGCGGACCAACCCCATGGAGTGGAAGGCCACCGCCTTCCATCCCTCGTGGTAGATCGCCCGGCAGGCGAACTGCTCGTAGTACTGGGTGGTGCGGAACTCGGCTGCAGCAGGGTCGGCCAGTGAGGCGGCCATGCTGCGCCCGGCCAGCGGGTCCTGGGCCACGCCGTTCAGCACGGCGGGAGCCTCGACGCCGCAGAGATCGAGAATTGTGGCCGCCACGTCCACGGCGTGGGTGTAGTGGTGGCGGACCGCGCCGCGGTCGGGGATGCTCGGGTGGCGGACGATCAGCGGGTCGCCGATCCCGCCCTCGTGGGTCTCCCGCTTCCAGCGCTTGAACGGGGTGTTGCCGGCCATCGCCCAGCCCCACGGATAGTGGCCGTAGGTGTCCGGCCCGCCCAGCTGGTGGACGCGCGCCAGGTTGGCGTCCAGATCGTGGGGCAACGCGTTGAACAGCAGGTTCTCGTTGAACGTCCCGTGCGGGCCGCCTTCGGCCGAGGCACCGTTGTCGCTCAGGGCGATCACCAGGGTCCGGTCGAGCTCGCCGGTGGCGGCGAGATGATCGAGCAGCCGTCCGAGGTGATGGTCGGTATGGGTCAGGAACCCGGCGAAGACCTCCATCATCCGGGCGTACAGCCGGCGTTCCCGATCGGGCAGGGCGTCCCAGTCCTGCACCCAATCCGGCCGCGGTGACAGCTGCGACCCGGTCGGCATGATCCCCTCGGCCAGCTGGCGCTCGAAGACCTGCTGGCGCCAGCGGTCCCAGCCACCGTCGAAGTGGCCGGCGTAGCGATCGATGAACTCGGCCGGCGCCTGGTGCGGGGCGTGGCAGGCACCGAAGGCCAGGTACAGGTAGAACGGCTTGTCCGGATCGGCGGCTCGCAGGTCGTCGACCATGGTGATGGCCTGGTCGGCGAGATCCTCGGTGAGGTGGTAGCCGGGCGGTGGGTCGAAGCGCACCGATCGGTTGTCGATGGTCAGATCGGGCGTGTACTGGTTGGTCTCGGCGCCGATGAAGCCGTAGTAGCGCTCGAACCCCTGGCCGAGCGGCCAGCGCTGGCGCGACGCCGCGGCATGCAACTCGTCGGAGGGTGCCAGATGCCACTTGCCGACGGCGAACGTGGCCCAGCCCTGCTGGCGGAGCATCTCGGCGACGAACCCGCACGACCTCGGGATCCGCCCGTGATAGCCGGGATACCCGAGGGCCAGGTCGGTGATCCCGCCCATCGCGCAGGTGTGATGGTTGCGCCCGGTCATCAGGCAGGCCCGGGTGGGCGAGCACATCGCCGTGGTGTGGAAGTTCCGGTAGCGCAGCCCCTCGGCGGCCAACCGATCGAGGTTCGGGGTGGCGATGTCCGAGCCGAAGCAGCCGAGCTGGGCGAAACCGACGTCGTCGAGGACGACGAGCAGGACGTTGGGAGCACCGTCGGGCGCCGTCGGGCCGACCGGCCAGGCCGGGACCGAGTCGTCCCGGGTCGTCCCGATCCGCCCGGGGAACGGCTCGCCGTCCCGATACGTGAGCGTGTCGCCGGCGTCAGCCATCGCCCCGTTTTACCCTGCGGTGGCCACCGGGCTGCAGGCCGAGGGTCAGTGGGGGGTGGGTGCGTCGGCCAGGAGGCGCAGGGCGTGGGGCAGGACGTCGAGGATCGCGGCGAGCTGCTCCACGCAACCCTTCGGGGAACCCGGTGTGTTGCAGACGATCGAGCGGCCACGGATGCCGGCCACCCCGCGCGACAGCCGGCCGAGTGGGCTGACCAGGCGCATCGCCTCGGCCAGGCCCGGTGCGTCGCGCTCGATCACCGCCCGGGTGCCCTCCGGGGTCTGATCCCGCGGGGCGAAGCCGGTCCCGCCGGTGGTGACCACCAGGCCGGCGAACCCCTCGGTCATGGCCGTCAAGGCCGCGGCCACGTGGTCGGCGCCGTCGGCGACGACCCGGCGCTCGACCACCTCGAAGCCAGCAGCGGCGAGCTGCTCGGCCAGGGCCGGCCCCCCGGCGTCCTGGCGGGTGCCGGCGACGACCCCGTCGCTGACGGTCAGCACCTTGGCCGCCAATCGGTCAGTCACGGCGCGTCCAGCGGATGACGATCATCCCGTCAGTCTCGGCCATCTCCGGGGTCACCCGCCACCCGTGGCCGTACGGCTCCCACGAACCGGACGGTGGCGCCGGGTCGACCTCGAAACCGGCCGGCGACGGGTGGTCGGTGGACTCGGCAGCCAGCAGCGTGCAGACGCTGTACACCAACGTGCCGCCCGGCCGGACGAGGGGCGCCACCGCGCCGAGCAGCTCGGCCTGCAGCGGTGCCAAGGTGCCGACGTCGGCGGCGGTGACCCGCCATCGGGCGTCCGGCCGGCGGCGCAACGTGCCCAGGCCGCTGCACGGAGCGTCGAGCAGGACCCGATCGAAGCTGCTCGGGGCGAATGGCGGGTGCCGACCGTCGGCCACCACCGCGGCGACGGCGGCGCCGAGCTCACGGGCGTTGGCCACCACCAGCCCGGCCCGGTGCGGGCGACCGTCGGCCCCGACGACGAAGGCGCCGGTGGCGGCCATCGCCGTGGCCTTGCCGCCCGGCGCGGCGCAGACGTCGAGGATCCGGTCGCCGGCCGTCGCCCCCACCGCCCCGGCCACCCACTGGGAGCCGAGGTCCTGGACGTATCCGTCGCCGCGCACCTGCACCGTGGCCGCTCGGTTCATCGCCTGCAGCGCAGCGACGGCCCGGTGCCCGCCGAGCTCGGCGGTCAGGGCCTCGACGATCCAGTCCGGGTAGCTCAGCTCGACGGCGGGCGAGGGCCACCTCATCGGTTCGGTGGCGACTCGGCGGAGCACGGCGTTGACGAAGCCGCGCGCTCGCTTCGGGGCCAGGGCAACCGTCTCGGAGACCGCGGCATGGGCGGGCGTCCGGGCGTGCAGCAGTTGGTAAGCGCCGAGGCGCAGCAACGAGCGGATCTCCGGGGCGGGAGCGGCGGCCACGAAGCGGTCGATCGTCGCGTCCAACGCCCGGCGCAGGCGAGTCGTGCCGTAGACCAGATCGGTGACCAGGGCCCGGTCGCGACCGTCGAGGCCGGAGCCCGACAACCGCGCCGGAACCACCAGGTTGGCGTAGGCGCCGTGGTGGTCGATGCGCTGCTGGCAGGCCCAGGCCACGGCCCGGGCACTGGGGGGACCGGCCGTCACGTTCCCAACCGCTGGCCGTCGGCGAGGCGCGCCCCACGGGCGAAGTCGGCCCACGGCATGGGCGAGCGACCCTCCGGCTGAACCGCCAGCAGCCGCAGACCCCCCACCGAATCGCCGTGCAGGACGTCGCCCGGACCATCGCCCACCACCTCGGCGGACAGCACCTTCAGCCGCCTGCCGCCGAGGGTCGTCCAGGCCCCGCCGAGGCGGATCACCCGGGCGTTGCGCTCGGACGGCTGCGTCCAGTCGAGGCGCAGGTCGGCGGCAGTCAGCTTCGCCGCGTAGGTCGGCTCGCCGAGCTGCGCCGCCGGCGCTCCCAGACCGTCGGTCAGCTGCTGGACGAGGAGCCGCGACCCGGCCTCGACCAGCCGCTGCCGCAGCGAGTCAGCGGATTCGGTGGCGCCGATGGCCAGCTCGACGGACCCGTACACCGGACCGGTGTCGAGGCCCTCGTCGACGCGCATCAGGCACACCCCGGTCCGGTGGTCGCCCGCCAGGATGGCCCGCTCCACCGGCGCCGCCCCGCGCCAGCGCGGGAGCAGGGAGAAGTGCAGGTTGACCATCGGGATCTCCGCCAGCACGTGCGGGCGGACCAGCTGGCCGAAGGCGACGACGACGCCGAGCCCGATGCCCTGGCCGAGCAGGTCGTCGACCCGGTGGTGCACGGCCAGCCCGGCGTCGAGGGCGACCCGCTTCACCGGGCTGGCGCTCGCCGAGCCTCGCCGGCCGCGGCGGGTGTCGGCACGGGTCACCACGTCGGTCACCGGGAAACCGGCGTCCAGCAGCGCCACCAGCGGGGCGACGGCGAGCTGTGGGGTGCCCAGGTAGGCCAGCCGCCCGGGCCGGGCGGCGGTCACGCCAGCGGCAGGCGCCGGGTCTGACCGGTGGCCGTGCCCTCCTGGAGCTGGCGGTACTCGGCCAGCGCCTGGCGGCGCTGGTCGGGCGTCATCCGGTCGAACATCAGCACGCCCTGGAGGTGGTCGATCTCATGCTGGAACATCCGCCCCATCAGCTCATCGGCCTCCAGATCGACCTGGCGGCCGTCGAGGGTCCAGGCACGGACGTGGACCCGGTTGGGACGCAGCATCTCGACGTACAGTCCGGGGATGCTCAGGCACCCCTCGTCGTAGATCCACTCCCCGTCGGACTCGACGACCTCGGGGTTGATCAGCGCCATCGGCTCGTCGTCGAGGTCCCAGACGATGACCTGCTTCTGGATGCCGATCTGCGGCGCGGCGAGGGCCAGCCCGTTGTCGGTGGCGTGCAGCGATTCGAACATGGTGTCGACCAGGCGGGCGACCTTGCCGTCGATGGTGGCGATGGGCGCGGCCTTGCTCTTCAACACCGGGTCACCGAAGGTGCGGATGCTGCGGGCCACGCATGCCAGGCTACAGAGCGCATGGCAGGGGCCGACTCGCACTACTTCGCCGCCCGCCCGGCGACGGCCTCTGCGCCGCGAACCGTCACCGTCGAGCTCGGCGATGTCGAGCTGCAGCTGACCACCGACCGCGGCGTGTTCGGCTATGGCCAGCTCGACGCCGGGTCGCGGCTCCTGCTGACCCGTGTGCCCACCCCGACCGGAGCGACGATGCTCGACCTCGGCTGCGGCGCCGGGGCCATCGCCCTGACCATGGCACGGCGTGCCACCCCCGCCACGGTGTGGGCCGTGGACGTCAACGACCGAGCCGTCGAGCTGTGCGCGTCCAACGCCGCGGCCAACCGGATCCCCAACGTCCGCGCCGTCCGTCCCGACGAGGTTCCGGCCGACCTGTGCTTCGACACGATCTGGTCGAACCCGCCGATCCGGGTCGGCAAGGCCGCACTGCACGACCTGCTGGAGCGTTGGCTCGGCCGCTTGACCGACGGAGGCCAGGCCTGGATGGTGGTCCATCGCCACCTGGGCGCCGACTCGCTGCAGCGCTGGCTGACCGACCACGGTCACCCGACGACCCGCCACGCGTCCAGCGCCGGCTACCGGATCCTGCGGACCACCCGGCCGCCGGCGAACCCGTGACCGTGGACCGTCAGCGGGGCGGGTCGACCTCGATGCGCACCCGGCCGGCGGCCGACCGGGCGGACAGCAGCGCCGTCCCGAGGGCGGACCAGTCGGGCGCTCGCACCAGCGAGCGATGCGCACCGGGGGCCACGGCCACACCGAGCGGGGCCTGCCGGCCGAGCGACTCGGCCATCTCCTCCTGACCCGCCCCGCTCAACGCGGCGAGCGCCGTCCACGGCGGGAGGCTCAGCTCCCGCCGCCGTTCGAGCTCGCCGCGGGTGAACCCGGCAAGGTCGGCGTGCCGCACGGCGGCGATGACCGGGTGACCGGGCAGGTGGGTCTGGATCAGGATCCGCCCCGTGCCGCGGCGACCACCGACGTGCCGGGCGGCGCGCACCAGCAGACCCATGGCCTGCTCGGCGGCGCGGTAGCGCGGCGCCAGCAGTTCGGCATCGAAGTCGAGAAAGGCGACCGTGTCGACCCGACCGACCCGGTGCAGGACCGCCTCGGTGCCGACGAACACCCGAGCGTCCGCTCCCACCGGGTCCGCCGCCGCGGCCGTGACGGCTGCGACCGGGCGGTTGGCGGCCGCCTCCAACTCGTCGCGCAACCGGGTGACGCCCGGGCGGACGTTGGCCAGCGCCGTGCTGGCGCACACCTGGCACAGCGGTGGCCGGGTGGTGGCGCAGCTGGCGCAGACCAGCGTGCCGTCGTCGGCCTGGGCCACTGCGGCCCCGCAGGTGGTGCAGCGCTGCAGGTTGGCGCAGCGACGGCACGCCAGGCGCCGGGACCGCCCCGGGGCATTGATCACGCACATCACCCGCCGGCCGTGGTCGCGCAGCGCGGTGATGAGCGCCGTGCTGACCAGCGACCGCTTCCACGGCGCCTCGTCGGACCGGTCGACCACCTCGACGACCGGCCAGGTGTCGCGCTCGTCGCCGGCCCCCTGGGCCGGGCGGACGCCGCCGGCCAGCCACACCGCGGTCGCCGTGGGAGCGGGAGACACGAGCGCGCACGTCGCCGCGCTGCGCCGGGCCCGCTCGACCAGGACGTCGCGGGCGTGCCAGGTGGGTGTGCGCTCCTCCTGCAGCGCCTCGTCGTGCTCGTCGAGGAGCACGACGGCATCCAGCACCGGCAGCCGGGCCCACGCCGCGGCCCGCGTCCCGACCACCACGTCGACGCCGCGTGCCGCCAACTCCCACTGCTCGGGCCACCAGGCGACGCGCACACCGCGTCGCTCCAGCCGCCGGGACAGGGCCCGCGATGCCGGCACCGAGGGGTGGATCACCAGTGCGGCCCGGCCACGGATCCGCTCCTCGATCAACGGCAACGGGTCCACCGTCGGGCCCAGGCGGACGGTCGTCAACGACACGTCCTGCGCCGGCGAGCTCGGCCCCTCGCCGGCGGCGTCCGCTGCCGGCAGCGTGGCGGTGACGTTGGCGGGGGGCGTGGCGGTGACCAGGAACGGCCGCAGCCGGCCGGCCGCCCAGCGGACCGAGGCCCACTCGGCCAGTTCGATCAGCGTGGGGTCCGGGCCGCGACTCGACCACCGGACGATGGGGAACAGGCTGCGCCCTGGCTGGGCGTCGGGCGGGTCGAGGGCGATGACCCAGCCGCGCACCCGCCGTCCGTGCAGGTCGACGCGGACCACGTCCCCGCGCTGCAGCCGCCCCGCCAGGTCGGCGGGGACCGCGTAGTCGAAGGCCTTGTCGAGGCCGGTGAGGTCCGGCAGGACCCGGGCGATGCCGGGGAGCACCTGCGCGCTCGGACGATCAGGCGCCGACGGCGCTCATGAAGTCGTCGAGCCGGCTGACGTGCTCCCACGTGAACTCGTCCAGCGGGCGTCCGAAGTGGCCGTAGGCGGCCGTCTTGCGGTAGATCGGCCGCTTCAGGTCGAGGTCGCGGACGATGGCGGCCGGGCGCAGGTCGAACACCTCGCGAACCGCCCGCTCGATCTGCGTGGGGTCGACGGTGTGCGTGCCGAACGTCTCGACCAGGATGCTGACCGGGTGGGCCATGCCGATGGCGTAGGCCACCTGGACCTCGCAGCGCTCGGCCGCGCCGGCGGCGACGACGTGCTTGGCCACCCAGCGAGCGGCGTAGGCCGCCGAGCGGTCGACCTTCGACGGGTCCTTGCCGCTGAAGGCCCCACCACCGTGGCGTCCCATGCCGCCGTAGGTGTCGACGATGATCTTGCGCCCGGTCAGCCCGGTGTCGCCGTGCGGGCCGCCGATGACGAACTTCCCCGTCGGGTTGACGAACACGTCGTAGTCGTCGCCGGCGAACTGCTCCGGGACGACCGGGCGGATGACCTGCTCGACCAGGTCCGGGCGGATGACGGTGTCGCGGTCGATGCCGTCCTGGTGCTGGGTGCTGATCAGCACGTGTGACAGGCGCACCGGCTTGCCGTCCTGGTACTCCAGGGTGACCTGGGTCTTGCCGTCGGGTCGGAGGTACGGCAGCGCCCCGCTCTTGCGCACCTCGGCCAGCTTCTCGCTCATCCGGTGGGCCAACCAGATCGGCGCCGGCATCAGGTCGGGCGTGTCCGTGCAGGCGTAGCCGAACATCATCCCCTGGTCGCCGGCGCCCTGCAGCTCGAGCTGATCCTCGGCGGACCCGGCGGTGCGGACCTCCTCGCTCTTGTCCACGCCCTGGGCGATGTCCGAGCTCTGCTCGTCGATGCTCAGGATCACCCCGCAGGTGTTGCCGTCGAACCCGTAGGCGGCGTTGTCGTAGCCGATCGAGTTGATCACCTCGCGGGCCAGCTTGGGGATGTCGACGTAGGCATCGGTCGTGATCTCGCCGGCGATGACGCACATCCCGGTGGTCAGCAGCGTCTCGCACGCCACCCGGCCGTGCGGATCGGCCCCGAGGATGGCGTCCAGGACGGCATCACTGACCTGGTCGGCCATCTTGTCCGGGTGACCTTCGGTCACGCTCTCGGAGGTGAAGGTGAAGCGGCTCACGAGGAAGCTCCTTGTTCGGCCGACGGCTCGGCCGGGGTGGGTGTCGGATGGGACGAGTCGGCGCGCAGCTCGCACACGGTGTCGAGCACGCAGCCGGCGATGCGCTCCTTGGTCGCCAGGGCGACGGTGTCGACCCGCCCGCCGGCGCGGATCAGGGTGACCGCATTGGTGTCGTGCTGGAACCCGACACCGGGACGGCTGACGTCGTTGGCCACGATCAGGTCGAGGTGCTTGCGGCGCAGCTTGCCCTCGGCGTTGGCCACGACGTCGTCGGTCTCCGCGGCGAACCCGACCAGCGTCTGGCCGGCCGGCTTGGCGGCACCGAGTGCGGCGAGGATGTCCGGGGTCGGCTCGAGGACGATGGGCGGGGCCCCCTGGTCCTTCTTCCACTTCCCGGCGGCCACGGCGACCGGACGGAAGTCGGCCACGGCGGCCGCCATGACCACGACGTCGGCGTCGGCCGCGAGGCGAGCCATGGCCTCGTGCATCTGCGCGGCGGTCTCGACCCGTTCGATCGTCACGCCGGCCGGGCCGGGCAGGTCGACGGTGCTGACCAGGGTGACGGCTGCGCCGCGGCGGGCGGCCTCGGCGGCGATGGCGTAGCCCTGCTTGCCGCTGCTGCGGTTGGCGATGACCCGCACCGCGTCGATCGGCTCACGCGTGCCCCCGGCGGACACCACGACCCGCCACCCGGCCATCGGGCCGCCATCCAGTGCGGCGGCGCAGGCGGCGACGATGCGCTCCGGCGACGCCAGCCGGCCGGCCCCGACGTCGCCGCCGGCCAGGCGGCCCGAGTCCGGCTCGACCACGTGCACGCCGCGACGCCGCAGGACGGCCAGATTGTCCTGCACCGCCGGATGCTCCCACATCTCGGTGTGCATCGCCGGGCAGACCACCACCGGGGCGCGCGTCGCCAGCAGGGTGTTGGTCAGCAGGTCGGTGCTCAAGCCGGCGGCGTACGCCGCCAGCAGGCGAGCGGTTGCCGGGGCGATGACGATCAGGTCGGCCTGCTGGCCGAGACGGGTGTGCGGGATCGGGCTCGCTTCGTTCCACAGGCTGCGCTGGACCGGCTCACTGGCCAGCGCCGACAGCGTGGTGGCGCCGAGGAAGTGCTCGGCCCCGGCGGTCATCACCGGGATCACGTGGGCTCCGGCATCCACCAGCCGGCGGCAGACCTCGACGGACTTGTACGCGGCGATACCCCCGGTGACGCCGAGGACGATGCGCTTGCCGGCCAGCACCGCTGCGTCAGCTCCTACCGTGGTCCGGGGGGTGGATCGATGCCGATCAAGCCTGGTCGGCGGCCTCGGCGGCGGAGTCGCCATCGGCTGCGGCGTCGTCGGCGGGCACCTCGTCGGGCAGCTCGACTCGCTCGATCTTGTCGGCCGCGATCTCCTCGAACCCGATGCTCAGCGGCTTGCGGGCCACCGAGGAGACCTGCGGCGGGACCATGTGGCCGAGGCCGTCACCGAGCTGGTTGAAGTACGAGTTGATCTGCCGGGCCCGGCGCGCCGCCAGCGTGACCAGGGCGAACTTCGAGTCGACGCGGTTGAGCAGCTCCTCGATCGGCGGGGTCATCATCGTGTCGTGGGCGCGCGGCATGGTCGTCGTGGTTCCTCGTGGTCGGCCGAATCGGACGGTCCAGCTTACCTGGCCAGCGGTGCCGACCGGTGCTGGTCGATGATCGCCAGCATCTCGTCCACGGTGCCGTCGAGGCGGTCGTTGACGACCACGTGGTCGGCGATGGCCAAGCCCACCGGCTCCTCGTCGAGGGCCTTGCGCAGGCGTTTGGCGACGTGCTCGTCGCTGTCGCCCCGGCCACGCAGCCGGCGCTCCTGCTCGTCACGGCTGGGCGGCAGGACGAAGATCAGCACGGCCTCGGGGTGGCGCCGCTTGACCTGCTGGGCGCCGTCGACCTCGATCTCCAGGACCAGGTCGGCGGAGGACGGTCCGGGCGTCGGGGTCCCGTAGTAGTTGTCCAGGAAGGCGGTCCACTCGAGGAACCCACCGGCCGCGATGCGCCGCTCGAACTCGTCGCGGGAGACGAAGACGTAGGCGTCCTCGGGTTCCTGGGGGCGGCGCGGTCGGGTGGTCCACGACCGGCTGAGCACCAGCGAGGGGTCGCGCCGGCAGACCTCGGCGACGATCGTCCCCTTGCCGACCCCACCCGGGCCGGAGACGACGATGATCAGCGGATCAGCCAAGCTGGTCCAGCAGGGCCTGCTTCTGCTGCTGGCCGAGCCCCTGGACCCGGCGGTTGTCGGCGATGCCGATGTCCTCCATCAGCTTGCGGGCCTTGACCTTGCCGACGCCCGGCAGGGATTCGAGCAGCGAGACGACCTTCAGCTTGCCGACGGTGGCGTCCGTCGAACGCAGCGCCTCGGTCAGGGAGATCGACCCGTTCTTCAGCTGGTTCTTCAGCTCGGCGCGGGCGGCGCGTGCCTCGGCGGCCTTGGCCAGGGCCGCGGCACGCTGCTCCGGGGAGAGTTGCGGGGGTGTCACCATGACCTCGACCCTATCCGGGCCGGTCCGCCGATTGGTGGCATCACCCACGGCCGGGCCCGCCGGGCCGGGCGTCGGCACGGTGGGCGCAGCCGATGAACTCGTCCAGCGAGCGCACACCGTGGCCGATCAACCACCGTTGCAAGTCGTCGAGCACCCGGCGCGGCGCCCGCGGGTCGGCGAAGCTGGCCGTGCCGACCTGCACGGCCTGGGCCCCGGCCGCCAGCAGCTCGGCGGCGGTCCACCCGTCGACCACGCCGCCGACCCCGACGATGGGCAGCTCGGGCAGGGCGGCGTGCACGTCGTAGACGGCGCGCACCGCCACCGGGTGGATGGGTGGTCCGGAGTAGCCGCCCCCGCCGGCGGCGAGCACCGGCCGGCAGGTCCGCCGGTCGAGCACCATGCCGAGCAGGGTGTTGGCCACCGTCACGGCGTCGGCGCCGGCGGCGTGCACCGCCCGGGCCACCTCGACGATCCGGTCGGTGTTGGCGCTGAGCTTGGCCCACCGCGGCCGAGCGCAGACCGCCACGGCGGCGACGACCTCGGCGGCGCGGTCCGGGTCGTGGGCGAAGATCCCCCGCCGTCCCTCCAGGTTCGGGCACGACAGGTTGATCTCCACGGCCACCACCCGCTCACCGGCCGCGGCGACGGCTTCGGCGGCGCGGCGGTACTCGTCGACGCTGCGACCCCAGATGCTGGCCACGACGCGCACCCCGGCCAGGGCCGGGAGGTCGTCGGCCAACCAGGCGGCCACCCCCGGGCCCTGCAGCCCGACGGCGTTCAGCATGCCGGCGCCGGCCGCCGTCACCCGCGGCGACGCGTTCCCCGGCCACGGGTCGGCGGACAGCGACTTGACCACGTGGGCTCCCAGGGCAGCGAGGTCGAGGTGACCGGCCAGCTCCGCTCCGTGCCCGGCGGTGCCGGCCGCGGTCATCACCGGGTTGGGCAGGTGCACCGATCCGATCGTGGTGCGCAGATCGACGTCGGCCCGGGCCCGGCCCATCTCAGCGATGCAGTTCCTGGAGGGTGCGGACCTCCAAGGCCTGGCCGGACTGCTCGGACATCCCGGCCACGGCCGCCAGGGCGGCGTCGACGGTCGTGACCAGCGAGACCCGGTGGGTGTTGGCCGTGGTACGGATGGCCTCACCGTCGGTGCGCCCGCCACGGCCCTGGGGGGTGTTGATGACGAAGTCGATCTTGCCGGCGGCGATCAGGTCGACGGCGGTGACCGGCGCGGACTCGTTGACCTTGCCGACGACCTGGTCGACCTGCAAGCCGAAGCGGGCCAGGTAGGCCGCCGTGCCGGCCGTCGCGGCGATGTCCAGGCCGAGCGAGCGCAACCGGGTGGCCACGACGATTCCGGCCGGCTTGTCCCGATCGGCGAGCGACAAGAACACGGTGCCGGAGGTGGGCAGGACGGTCCCGGCGGCCAGGGCCGCCTTGTAGAACGCCCGCCCGAACGTGGTGTCGACACCCATCACCTCGCCGGTCGAGCGCATCTCCGGGCCCAGCGCGGTATCGACCTCCGGGAAGCGGTTGAACGGCAGCACCGCCTCCTTGATGGCCACGTAGTCGTGGGTCGACGGCGGGTTCAGCAGGCCCTCGGTGCGCAGATCGGCCAGCGTGGCGCCGAGCATGACCCGACTGGCCACCTTGGCCAGCGGCACCCCGGTGGCCTTGGCCACGAACGGCACGGTCCGGCTGGCCCGCGGGTTGGCCTCGATGACGAACACCGTCGTGCCGGTGACGGCGTACTGCACGTTGATCAGGCCACGGACGTCGAGCGCCTCGGCGATGGCCCGGGTGTAGGACTCGATGACCTCGACCACCCAGCCCGGCAGGGTCTGGGGCGGGATGGCGCAGGCCGAGTCCCCGCTGTGCACGCCGGCCTCCTCGACGTGCTCCATCACCCCACCGATCAGCACCTCGCCCGTGTGATCGCGGATGGCGTCGACATCGACCTCGATGGCGTCCTCCAGGAACCGGTCGACCAGCACCGGCCGCTCGGCGGACAGCCCGCCCTCCCGGCCGAGCGTCCCGAACCCGGCCAGCTCGACCATGGCCGACGCCAGGTGGGTGCGGTCGTGGACGATCTGCATGGCCCGCCCGCCCAGGACGTAGCTGGGGCGGACGAGCACCGGGAAGCCGATCCGCTCGACGATGGCCATGGCCTCCTCCAGCGTGGTGGCGGTTCCCCCGGGTGGCTGGGGAACGTGCAGCTCGTCGCACAGCCGGTTCCACTTCTCGCGGTCCTCGGCCAGGTCGATGGCGTGCGGGGAGGTCCCGGCGATCAGCTCGGCCGGGATCTGCCCGCTGAGCTTCAACGGGGTCTGCCCGCCCAGCGAGACGATCACCCGTGGCGCCGTGCCCCCGGCCGCGGCGGTCTCCGCCTCGATCACGTTGAGCACGTCCTCCCGGGTCAGTGGCTCGAAGTACAGGCGGTCGCTGGTGTCGTAGTCGGTGCTGACCGTCTCGGGGTTGCAGTTGACCATCACCGTCTCGTAGCCGGCGTCGCGCAGGGCGAAGCTGGCGTGGACGCAGCAGTAGTCGAACTCGATGCCCTGCCCGATCCGGTTGGGGCCACTGCCCAGGATGATGACCCGCGGTCGGTCGCTGGGGCGGACCTCGCTCTCGTCCTCCCACGTCGAGTAGTGGTAGGGCGTCTCGGCGGCGAACTCGGCGGCACACGTGTCCACGGTCTTGTAGGTCGGTCGCACGCCGGCAGCCGTCCGTGCGGCACGCACCTCGCGCTCGTCGACCCGCCACAGGTGGGCCAGCTGGGCATCGGAGAACCCGTACTGCTTGGCCCGCCGCCAGTCGCCGCGGGCCAGCGCGGCCGGGCCCCCGGTGGCGGCGAGGTGGTCGCGCTCCTCCCCGATCTGCAGGATCTGGTCGAGGAACCACGGATCGATGCGCGAGGCCTCGTGCACCGCCTCGACGCCCCAGCCGCGGCGCAGGGCCTCGGACACGGCGAACAGCCGGTCCGGCGTCGGCACCGCGCAGGCCCGGCGCAGGTCGTCGTCGGCCAGCGCCGCCAGCTGGGCCTCGGCCGGATCGGCGCCGAGACCGAGGCGGCCCTGCTCCAGCGAGCGCAGCGCCTTCTGCAGGCTCTCGGTGAACGTCCGCCCGATGGCCATCACCTCGCCGACGCTCTGCATCTGGGTGCCGAGGATGCCCGAGGTCCCCGGGAACTTCTCGAAGGCCCAGCGCGGCACCTTGGTGACCACGTAGTCGATGCTCGGCTCGAAGCTGGCCGGGGTCAGCCGGGTGATGTCGTTGGGGATCTCGTCCAGCGTGTAGCCGACCGCCAGCTTGGCGGCGATCTTGGCGATGGGGAACCCGGTGGCCTTGGACGCCAGGGCAGAGCTGCGCGACACCCGAGGGTTCATCTCGATGACGACCTGCTGTCCGGTCAGCGGATCGACGGCGAACTGGACGTTGCTGCCGCCGGTCTCCACCCCGACCCGGCGGATGCAGGCGAAGGCGGCGTCGCGCATCCGCTGGTACTCCACATCGGTCAGGGTCTGGGCCGGAGCGACGGTGATCGAGTCGCCGGTGTGCACCCCCATCGGGTCGACGTTCTCGATCGAGCAGATGATCACGCAGTTGTCGGCCCGGTCGCGCATCACCTCCAGCTCGAACTCCTTCCACCCGGCGATGCTGCGCTCGATGAGGATCTCGCTGATCGGGCTGGCCGCCAGGCCGTTGGCCGCCACCTTGGCGAACTCGTCGAGGGTCGAGGCGATGCCGGTGCCGCGCCCACCGAGGATGTAGGCGGGGCGGACGATCACCGGGAGGCCGATCCGCTGCACCGCGGCCATCGCCTCGTCGAGGGTGTGGGCGGTCTCGCTGGCCGGGACGTCCAGCCCGATCTCGATCATCGCCTGCTTGAACCGCTCGCGATCCTCGGCGGTGGCGATCGCCTCGGCGTTGGCGCCGATCATCTCCGGCGTGCCCGGGACGCCGATCAGGCCACGCTCGTACAGGGCCATCGCCGTGTTCAGCCCGGTCTGACCACCGAGCGTCGGCAGCACCGCGTCGGGGCGTTCACGCTCGATGATCCGGGCGACCACCTCCCAGGTGATCGGCTCGACGTAGGTGGCGTCGGCGAAGTCCGGGTCGGTCATGATCGTGGCCGGGTTGCTGTTGGCCAGGATGACCCGGTAGCCCTCGTCGCGCAGCACCCGGCAGGCCTGCGTGCCGGAGTAGTCGAACTCGCAGGCCTGGCCGATGACGATCGGTCCGGAGCCGATGATCAGGATGCTCTGCAGGTCGGCGCGCCGCGGCATCAGGCCACCCCCGCCTCGGGTGCGGGGATGCCCACCGACTCGTACCCGCTGCGGTTCGACCCGACCGCCACGGCGATCGGGCGACCGGCCGTCCAGGCGTCGGGGTCCTGGATCATCGCCGCGAACATGGCGAACAGGTACTTCGAGTCGTGCGGGCCCGGGCCGGCCTCGGGGTGGTACTGCACGCTGAACGCCGGGACACCCGTGACGCGCATGCCTTCGACCGTCCGGTCGTTGAGGTTGACGTGGGTCACCTCGACCCGATCTCCGAGGGAGTCGGCGTCGACGCAGAAGTTGTGGTTCTGGCTGGTGATCTCGATGGTCCCGGTGGCGCGGTGGAGCACCGGGTGGTTGCCGCCGTGATGCCCGAAGGGCAGCTTGTAGGTCGAGCCGCCGAGCGCCCGGCACAGCAGCTGATGGCCGAGGCAGATGCCGAACACCGGCACCTGGCCGAGCAGGTCGGCGATGGCCGCGCTGGCGTAGCCGACCTCGGCCGGGTCACCCGGACCGTTCGACAGGAACACCCCATCGGGTCTCAGGGCCAGGACGTCGGCCGCCGGGGTCGACGCCGGCACCACCGTGACCCGACCCAAGCCGGCGAGGTCACGCAGGATCGAGCGCTTCACGCCGAAGTCGTAGGCGACGAGGTGCCGCGCACCCTGGCCGGCGGTGTAGGGCTGGCTCGTCGTGACCGTGGCGACGAGGTCGACGCCGTCGGTGCCGGGCTCGGCCGCCATGGCAGCGCGTAGGGCGTGCTCGCCGGCCGTGCCGTAGGCCCCGATCATCGCCCCCGTGTCGCGCAGGGTGCGGGTCAGCCGGCGGGTGTCGACCCCGCCGAGGCCGGTGATGCCGTAACGGGTCAGCATGGCGTCGAGGCCGGCCTCGGCCCGGTGGTTGCTGTGCCGGCGGGCCGGTTGGCGGACGATCAGGCCACGGCAGAACAGCCGGCGGGACTCGAAGTCGGTGGCGTTGACGCCGCAGTTGCCGATGTGCGGGTTGGTGAAGGTCACCACTTGGCCGGCGTACGACGGGTCGGTGAGCACCTCCTGGTAGCCGGACAGCACGGTGTTGAACACCACCTCGCCCGATACGACGCCGCCGGCAGGCTCGGCGCCGAACAGCTCGCCCTCGAACGTCGACCCGTCGGCCAGCACCAGCAGTGCCTCACGGACGGTCATCTCGGCTCCTCGAATCGAGGGTCCCGGCTGCATGAGTATGCATCTGATTGCATAGACATACGGCCAGCCTACGGCTGGGCCCGACGCTCGTCACGGCTCGCTCCTCCCGTATGGGCCTCACGGGACCCATTTCACGGTCGTGGGCCGACGATAGCGTGGCGACGTGCTCGTGCGGGTGCTTCTGGCCTCCCAGGCCCACTTCGCCGCCGTCGACCCGGTGCTGGCCGAGCTGGACGAGGCTCGCCGGGCCCTGGCACCCAGCGGCCTGCTGGTCGACGCCCAGCTCCTCGGCGAGCTCGCCGATCCCGGCGCGGCCCAGGAGACCGCCCGTCAGCTGGGCCTCGCCCTGACCATCGACAGCGGGGCGCCGAGCGGCTTCGCCCAGAGCCTGAAGGCCGGGTTCCAGCAGGCGTTGAAGGACGGGGTCGACCTGATCGTGTCGCTGGACGCCGACGGCCAGCACGATGCGCGACAGATCCCCGATCTCGTCCGCAGCCACCTCGCCCGCGGCAGCGGGCTGACCATCGGATCGCGCTGGAGCCGCGGGGCTCGGCGCCCGGTTCCGGGCTCGTCCGCCGCGCCGTCAGCCGCTCCGGCAACGCCGCCGTGCAGGCCATCACCGGCGCTCGAGGGGTCAGCGACTCGACCACCTCGTTCCGCGTGTACCGCCCCGACGTCGCCCGGCTCCTGCTCGACGAGCCGCTGCCCAGCGAGACCTACGGCTTCTTCAGCGCGATGGTGGCCATCGTCCAGGCCCACGGCTTCGGCGTCGACGAGGTCCCGATCACCTTCCGGCCGCGCTTCCTGCCGGCGACGCAGCTCGACCAGCACGACCTCCCCCAGTTCCTCGGCAGCCTCGGACGGATCCGCCGGACGGTCAAGCAGACCCGCCGGGAGATGCGCAAGAACCAGGCGGTATGGGCCCAGCGCAACCCCCGGCTGCGCGCCCAGGCGGTGACCGGGGAGTCGGTGTTCGGGGCGATCGAGGAGATGACCGCCCTGGCGGACGCCGACCGCTTCCTGACCTGGATCGCCGATGAGCTCGGCCCGCACCTCGGCCGCCGCGTGGCCGAGATCGGGGCCGGGGTCGGGTCGGTGACGATGAAGCTGGCCACGCCCGACCGGCACCTGGTGGCCGTCGAGCCGGCGGACAACGTGTTCCCCGAGCTGGCGCGGCGAGTCGCCGGCCTGCCCAATGTCGAGGCGCGCAAGGCCACCTCCCAGGAGGTGCTGGCCACCGAGGGGCCGTCGAGCTTCGACTCGGTGGTCTACGTGAGCGTCCTCGAGCACATCGACGACGACGTCGCCGAGCTGCGCACCGCCGCCCAGCTGGTCACGCCGGGTGGCACGGTCGGTCTGTTCGTGCCGGCGATGGCCGCGCTGTACGGCAGCCTGGACTACAAGTCCGGTCACTACCGACGCTACGACCGTGACCTGCTGGTCGAGGCGATCACCGACGCCGGGCTGGAGGTCGTCGACGTCAAGTACCTCGACGTCGCCGGTGCGCTCCCCTACTTCGTGATGTATCGGCTGCTCGACGTGCCGACGCTCGACTCCGGATCCTCGGCGATCTACGACCAGCTGATCGTGCCGGTCAGCCGCCTGGCCCAGCGCGTGGTCCCCCGGCCGCCGTTCGGCAAGAACCTGGTGGCGGTGGCCCGCCGCCCGGTCGCCGGGTGACCGCCGGCATTCTGCCTGTGGCGTAGACGCGCCGGCGAACCCCGCCGACCCGCCAGCATGCGGGCATGCCTGCATCCGCGCCCACGCTCGCCGACCGGCTGATGGACCAACGCATCGTCGTGCTCGGCGAGGAGGTCACCGACGAGTCGGCCAACCGGGTCGTCGCCCAGCTGCTGTTGCTGTCGACCCTCGACCCGCGCCGCGACATCACCCTGTACCTCAACTCACCCGGCGGGTCGGTGGTCGCCGGCCTGGCCATCTACGACACGATGCAGCTGATCCCCTGCGACGTGGTCACGGTGGCCATGGGACTGGCCGCGTCGATGGCCCAGGTGCTGCTGTGCGCCGGCGCACCCGGGAAGCGCTTCGCCCTGCCCAACGCCCAGGTGATCATGCACGAGGGTTCTGCCGGGCTCGGCGGCAGTGCCGCCGACGTCGCCATCCAGGCGGCCAGCCTGGTGCGGACCCTCGAGCGGTTGCGGGCGATCATCTCCCGGCACACCGGTCGACCCCTGGACCAGGTGATCGCCGACGTCGGCCGGGACCGGTGGTTCGACGCCGAGGAGGCCCGGGCCTACGGATTCGTCGACCACGTCGTCCGCTCGCTCGACGAGGTCCGCCCGGTGCCTTCCACCCGGCGGGTCGGCCTGGCAGCGTCCTCGTGAGCAGCTACCTGATCCCCAACGTGATCGAGTCGACGCCGCGCGGCGAGCGGGTCTCGGACCTGTACAGCCGGCTGCTGGCCGAGCGGATCGTCCTCGTCGGGACCGAGATCGACGACGGGGTGGCCAACGTGGTGGTCGCCCAACTCCTGCACCTCGCCGCCGCCGACCCCGATCGGGAGATCAGCCTCTACCTGCACTCCCCCGGTGGGTCGTTCGGTGCGGTCCTGGCCATCTACGACACGATGCAGTTCGTCCGCCCGGACGTGGCCACGCTGGGCATCGGCCAGGTGGCGGGCACCGCCGCACTGCTGCTGGCCGGCGGCACTGCCGGCACACGGGCCGTGCTGGAGCACGCCCGGGTCGTGCTGCACCAGCCGCAGGCGCCGACCAGTCGCGGTTCGTTGACCGACCTGGCCCACGAGGCCGCCGAGCTGGCCGCGATCCACACCGAGTCGGACGCCCTGCTGGCTCGGCACACCGGGCGCACCGCGGCCCAGATCCGCCTCGACACCGATCGGGCGATGGTGCTGCGCGCCGACGCAGCGGTGGCCTACGGGCTGGTCGATCGGGTGTTGCGCCCGGCGTCGTCAGGCGGCGAGCAGCTCGAGGCGCAGGCCGCGCTGCATCCCGGACATCCGGGCGCGAGCCTGGGCGCCACCCCGGAGGCGGGTCGAGACCTCGTCGAGGACGTCGGCCAACGGCAGGTCGAGGGCATCGGTGATCGCTCCGAGTAGGTCGGAGGAGACCTCCTTGCGACCCCGCTCGACCTCGGAGAGGTAGGCGACGCTGACGGCCGCGGCACCGGCGACGTCGGTCAGCGAGCGCTGCTGGCGGTGGCGCTCGTCGCGCAGGACCGCCCCGAGCACGTCACGCAGGGGCGGGGACATGGAACGACCCTAGCGGTCCCCGAGGCCGCTCACGGAGCACCGATCCGGCGGTACAGCTCCCAGTACTGATTGTGGTCGGCCAGCCGGTAGCGAGCCTGCTCGCCGGCCCAGTCGGCCAGCATCTGCGGATCCTTGTTGACCGGGAGCAGGACGTAGTCGACCCGGTCGGCGATGGGCAGGCGGGCCCGGGCCTGCTCCAGGGTCAGGTCCGGGCCGTACAGGCTGACCCGGAACGGGTTGGGGAACTGGTAGATGAACCGGCGGTGCGACAGGTGCGGGTCGAGGGCGTGGAACGCCGAGACCACCGCATCGGCGGGGATCTCGGACATGATCGCCCGGGCGGCCACGGCTTGGGGCACCTCCGGCGTCCAGTACCCGGCCGGGGCCCGGCCGACCGGTGCGCACGACGCCCCCACCGCCCGCACCGGCGCGCAGAGCACGTCGCCGAGCGGGAGCGGCCCCCACATCAGGGCCGACCACACGCCCGCCAGGATCATCGCCGCCACCAGCCAGTGGCGGACGGTGCGGGTGACCCGGGTCAGGGCGTGCACCGACCCGAGCACCAGCGCCGGCACGGCGATCATCGAGTAGTGGTACTCGACGTGGTACTGGTACCAGAAGGTGCTGATCAGGTTGCCGGACAGCACCCCGGCGCTGATCAGGGCCACGCCCGGAGCGCGGGCGAACACCCACGCCACCGGGAAGGTCATCTGCCACAGGTAGAACGGCCGGCGCTCGCTGCGCAGGTACTCGAACACGTTGCCCGGTCTGCTGACGGTCTCGCGGAACAGTCCCATCGGGCCGCCGAAGGGGATCCGCCAGCCGTTGCGGGTCGGCACACCGATCAGGCTGCGCATCACCACGTACATGGCGAACACCGCATAGCCCACCGAGCCGAGGATCGTGGCGATGCCGATGCGCCGGTCGCGCTTCAACGCCACCCAGATGCCGAGCGGGACCAGCACCAGGGCGACGTCCTCTTTGACCAGCAGGGCGAGGACGACGAAGACGACGTAGACCCGCCACCGGCGCTGCAACGCGCCGTAGATGGCCATCCCGACGAAGCAGCCGAGGAACGAATCGGGATGGAAGCCCTCCCGGTTGGTCCACCCAACGGCCGGATGCAGGAGGTAGACCGCAGCCAGGGCCACGGCAACCGACTCGCGCCGGAAGCGTTCCCGGGCCAGCAGGAACACCGGCAACGAGCCGAGCGCGACCATCAGGCTCTGCGCCCCGAGCAGCACCCCGACCGCCGGCCAGATCCGGTAGATCGGCGCCAGGAACACGAGGATGAACGAGCTGTGGTCGCCCATCAGGTTGCGACCCATGAGCGTCACGAACGGAGCCCGCAACCGGGACAGCAACCACACGCCCTGGTCGTACAGACCGAGGTCGTAGCTCGAGGTCCCCAGCCCGTGATGGACCTGCAGCGTCAACCAGCTGAAGTACCAGGTCCAGGTGATCACCATGGCCGCGTACAACGCTCGCCACGGGGTCAGCCGCGCCCATCCACCTCGGACGGCGCGCCCGGCGGCGCGGCGGATCCGGTGCCGCGCCGCACCCCGCCCGGCCGGGGCTGGCGCGACCGTGTCGCTCATCAGCCGGCGCGCAGCACCGGTACCAGCGCGGACAGCACCCCGTTGACGAACCGCCCGGAGTCGTCGGTGCTGTAGGTCTTGACCAGCTCGACCGCCTCGTCGATGACCACCGCCACCGGCACGTCCGGCCGCTCGGCCAACTCGTAGGCGGCGATGCGCAGCACGGTCCGATCGATGGCCGGCATCCGCGCCAGCGACCACCCCGTGGCGTGGGCGCCGATCGCCGCGTCGAGGCGTGCGGCATGCCGCTCGACGCCGGTGACCAGCTCGGTGGTCAGCGCATCGACCGCCAGCGCCTGGGCAGCGAGCACCTCCGACGGTCCGATGCGCCGGTTGTCGGCCTCGTACAGCAGGATCATCGCCCGCTCGCGAGCGTCGGTCCGAGCGTCCTCGTGGACCAGCGGGCGGCGGCGGGCACTCACCGTCAGACGCGGGTGATGTAGTCGCCGGATCGGGTGTCGACCTTGATCCGATCGCCGACGTTGACGAACAGGGGGACCTGGACCACCAGCCCGGTCTGGACCGTCGCCGGCTTGCGCGCCCCACTGACCCGGTCGCCCTGGATGCCGGGCTCGGTGTCGGTGACGTCCAGCTCCACCGAGGCAGGGATCTCCACGCTGACGATGTCGCCGTTGTGGAAGGCGATGATCGCGGTCATGTTCTCGACCAGGTAGTCGGCCGCGTCGCCCAGCGCCACCGGTGAGACGTGCTGCTGGTCGTAGCTCTCCATGTCCATGAACACGTAGTCGTCGCCGTCGCGGTACAGGAACTGCATGTCCTTGCGTTCGAGGATGGCCTGCTCGACGCGCACGCCGGCGTTGAAGGTCTTGTCGAAGACGTTGCCGTTGCGCAGGTTGCGCAGCTTGGTGCGCACGAAGGCACCGCCCTTGCCGGGCTTGACGTGCTGGAACTCGACGACCTGGAACAGGCCGTTGTCCAGTTCCAGCGTGATGCCGTTCTTCAGGTCGTTGGTGGTGATGGCGGGCACAGTGAATCCTTGGGCGATGTGGTGAGTACGCGGCACCCGTCGCTGGTGACCACCACCAGATCCTCGACACGAATGCCTCCGAAGCCTCCACGATAGACCCCGGGCTCGACGGTGACGACGTCCCCCACCTGCAGGACGTCGTTGCTCGATGCGGTGTTGAACGGATCCTCGTGGATCACCAGTCCGACGCCGTGTCCGGTCCCGTGGGTGAACCACTCGCCGTATCCGGCCGCGGCGATGACGCCCCGGCTGGCCGCGTCGACGTCGCGCCCCGCCACGCCGGGCCTGATCGCCGCCAGACCGGCGAGCTGGGCGGCGAGCACCAGCTCGTAGCGGTCCTGCTGCTCAGCGGTCGGCCGGCCGACGCAGAACGTCCGGGTCATGTCGCTGTGGTAGCCGTCGACCAGCGCGCCGACGTCGATGACCACGAGGTGACCGTCGGCCAGCGGGGTGTCGTCCGGGCGATGGTGCGGGAGGGCACCGTTCACCGGTCCGGTGGCCACGATGGTGTCGTAGCTCGGTCCGCTGGCCCCGAGCTGGCGCATCCGCAGCTCCAGGTCGTTGCGAACCTCGGCCTCGGTCCGCCCGGGGGTCAGGGTCGGGGCGATTTCGGCCAGGGCCTGATCGGCGATGGCGCAGGCCCGGGCGATTCGGCGGATCTCGGCGTCGTCCTTGGTCCGCCGCCCGGCCTCGACCAGCCCGGTGGTGGCTCGCAGGTTGGTGCACCCGGCGTCCTGCAGCGCCCCGTGCTGGGCGACCGTGAGGTGGGTCGCCTCGAACCCGGTCGCAGCGAAGGTCCCCGTCTCCTCGGCCACCGCTCGCAGCAACGCCGGGCCGTTGGTCTCCACCCGGATCCGTCCTCGCCCGCCGGCTGCGTCGAGCTGGGCGGCGGCCTGCTCGCCGTAGCGCCCGTCGGTGACCAGGACCAGCGAGTCCGGGCCGAGCACCACCCACCCGTTCGATCCGGTGAAGCCGGTGAGCCAGCGGACGTTGGACAGGTCACCGACGATCAGCGCCTCGATGCCTTCGAACCGGGAACGGATGCGTTCGGCCCGACCGCCGACGTCGATCATCGAGCCACCCGCGCCGCCACCGCCTCGACGGCCAGTTCGTAGCCCTGGCGTCCGAGACCGACGATCGAGCCGGTCGCGACCGGCGCGACCACGCTGGTGTGCCGCCACGGCTCCCGAGCGTTCGGATTGGAGATGTGCACCTCGATCACGACGCCCTCGTAGGCGGCGAGGGCGTCGTGGATCGCCCAGGCGTAGTGGGTGAAGGCCCCGGGGTTGAGGATGATCGCCGCGTGCCGGCCCCGTGCCGCGTGGATCGCCTCGACCAGATCACCCTCGTGGTTGGACTGCACGGCCTCCACGGTGTGCCCGTATCGGGACGCGGCCTCGGTGACCGCGGCGACGTAGTCCTCCAGGGTCGCCGTGCCGTAGACCTCCGGCTCACGCTGCCCGAGGAGGTTGAGGTTCGGCCCGTGGAGGAGCAGGATCGACGCCACGGCGGCCATCCTGCCACGCCGTCACCCTGCCAGACTGGCGTGATGCTGCAGGTGACCCGCCGCCAGTTGCTCCAGCGCGGTGCGCTGGCCTGGGCGGCCGCCCATCCGCTGGCCCGCCGAGCGGGTGCTCGACGAGTCCCGCTCAGCCCGTTCCGCGCCGGGGTGGCCAGCGGCGAACCCGATCACCTCGGCGTCGTGCTGTGGACCCGGGTGTTCCCGGACTCGGCCGTCGCGGCGATCGAGGTGGTCTGGGAGCTGTCCGCCGACCCCGGCTTCACCACCCTGCGCCGCTCGGGGGAGTTCACCACGACGGCCGACCACGCCCACTGCATCCACGTCGTTGCCGAGCCCGGTCCGGGTGAGTGGTACTACCGGTTCCGGGCGCTCGGGTTCACCAGCCCGGTGGGTCGCACAGTGATCGCCCCGGCCGCGGGGGCCACCAGCCTGCGACTGGCCGCGGCCTCGTGCCAGCACTTCGAGTCCGGGTACTACGCCGCGCACCGCGACATCGCTGCCCAGCGACCGGACCTGGTCCTGTGGCTCGGCGACTACATCTACGAGGACGCCGCCGCCCGCCAGGGCGCTCCGGCGGTGCGACGGCACGAGGGCGGCGAGGCACGCACGCTGTCCGACTACCGGGCGCGCTACGCCCAGTACAAGTCCGACCCGGATCTGCAGGCCGCCCACGCCGCCTGCGCCTGGCTGGTGATGTGGGACGACCACGAGGTCGAGGACAACTACGCCGGGCTGACCCCCACGTCACCGGCCGAGGCGGCCACCTTCCCGGCTCGCCGCGACGCGGCCTACCAGGCGTGGTGGGAGCACACCCCGACGCGGCTGGCTCCACCCGTGGCCGAGACCGAGTACCGCGTGTACCGCACTGCGGCCTGGAGCGACCTGGCCAGCTTCGTGCTGCTGGACGGCCGCCAGTACCGCACCGATCAGGCCTGCGGAGATCGAGCGCTCAGCCTGGATCCCCCGTGCGCGGCGCTGCACGAGCCGGGGCGGACCATGCTGGGCTCGGCCCAGGAGCAGTTCCTCGAGGAGCGCCTGTCGGCCTCGACGGCGCGCTGGCGGGTGATCGGCAACCAGACCGTGATGGCCGACGCCACAGTGAACGGCTCGGTCCTGAACTTCGATCAGTGGGACGGCTACCCCGACGAGCGGTCGCGGATCTTCGCCATCCTGGCCGACCGCCACGTGGCCAACGTCGTCGTCCTGACCGGCGACATCCACCTGGCGGCCGTCGCCCAGCTGCGCCAGGGCGATCCGGGCAGCGGGCCGCCGATCGGGGTCGAGTTCGTCAGCACGTCGATCAGCTCCCCCGGCCTGGTCCCCACCGACCTGGCCCCGATCCTGCGACGGTTCCCGGCCATGGTCGGCGCCGAGCTGGCCCACCGCGGTTACGTCCTGCACACCGTCACCCCGCAGCGCTGGACTGCCGCCTACCGGATCGTGGCCGACGTGACCGACCAGTCCAGCGCGGTGAGCACCGTCGCCACCTACGCGGTCGAGGCCGGCACCAACACGGTGTCCCTGATGGACGGCTGATCGAGCCGGACCGGCCCAGGGATCTCAGCCGCGAAACGTCCGCAGGGCGGCCTCGGCCACCGCCGGGTCGACATCGGCGACCACCTCGACCCCCGACGGTCCGTCGAGGACGAAGGTCAACCCGGCACCGACCACCTTCTTGTCCCGTCCCATCAGCCTCACCAGGTCGGCCGGGTCGAGTCCCACCGGGAGCGCCGTGCGCAGCCCGTAGGACCGGCACACCCGGCGATGCTGCTCGACCCGCTCGGCACCGATCCGACCCATCGACTCGGCCAGGTGGGCGGCGTAGAGCAGCCCGATCGCCACCGCCTCGCCGTGTGCCAGCTCGTGATCAGTGGCCGTCTCGAGGGCGTGCGCCAGGGTGTGGCCGTAGTTGAGCAGGGCACGCAGCCCGCCCTCACGCTCGTCGGCGGCGACGATGTCGGCCTTGATCTGCACGCAGCGGGCGATCCGTTCGGTCTCGTCCATCGCCAGCAGGTCGTCACCCGTCAGGAAGTGGTACTTGGCCAGTTCGCCGGAGCCACAGCGCAGCTCGCGGGCCGGCAGCGTCGTTAGGGCATCGAGGTCGCAGATCACCCCGCGCGGCTGCCAATAGGCCCCGACGAGGTTCTTGCCCTCCACCAGGTTGACCCCGGTCTTGCCGCCGATCGCGGCATCGACCATGGCGACCAGCGAGGTGGCCACATGGACCACCGGCACGCCGCGGTGCCAGACCGACGCGGCGAACCCGGCCACGTCGGTGACCATGCCGCCACCGAGGCCGATGACCAGGTCGTGACGGGTCAGGCCGATCTCGGCGAACCGGCGGCACAGGTGCTCGACCGTCGCCATCGTCTTGTGCTGCTCGCCGTGGCCGATCTCCAGGCGGGTCACCGGGACGCCGGGGTCGACGGTCAGGGGGACACCGGCCTGTGTCACGATCGCCGCCCGGCGGCACCCCGCCGGCACCATCGAGGCCAGCTCCGCTACGGCCCGATGACCGACGACGACGTCGTAGCTGCGCTCGCCGAGGGGGACGCGAACCCGCTTCACCGCAGGACCGCCTCGACCACGTCGTTGACCGACCGATGATCGACCGAGACGATCTGATCGGCGACCTGCCGATAGAGCGGCTCGCGCTCGGCGAACATGCGGGCCAAGGTGCCGTGCCGGTCGCCGTCCAGCAACGGACGATGGCTGCCGCGAGCCGTGCGCCTGGCCACCAACGCCGGCGTGGCGCACAGCCAGACGACCCGGGCACCGCTGGCGGCGAGTGCCGCCCGGTTGGCCTCGCTGAGCACCACCCCGCCGGCCGCGGCAATCACCACCGGTCGGGCACTGCCCAGGGCCTCCGTCAGCGCCGCCGACTCCCGGGCGCGGAACGCCGCTTCCCCTTCGGCCGCGAAGATCTGCCGCACGCTGCGGCCGGCCGAGGCCTCGACCAGCTGATCGGTGTCGACCAGCGGGCGATGCATCCGCTCGGCCAGGGCCCGCCCGACGGTGGACTTGCCGGCGCCCATCATCCCGACCAGCACGACGTGTTGGTCCGCGGCGATCACGACGGGCGCAGGGTGTCGCGAAACGCCTGGGCGTTGCGGACGAACTCGGCCACGGAGTCCCCGCCGAACTTGCGCTGGGCCTCCCCCGCCAGCACCAGGGCGACCATCGTCTCGGCGACCACGCCCATGGCCGGCACCGCCGTCACGTCGGTGCGCTCCTTGAAGCTGACCGTCGCCTCCTTGGTGACCACGTCGACGGTGGCCAGCGTTGGTCGGTTCAAGGTCGCCAGCGGCTTCATCGCGGCGCGCACGACGAGCAGCTCGCCGGTGGTCATCCCGCCCTCGGTACCACCGGCCAGGGTGCTGGTCCGCCGGTAGTCGGCGGCGCCGTCGTCCCAGACGATGGCGTCGTGGGCTGCGCTGCCGCGCCGCCCGGCGACCTCGAAGCCGTCACCGATCTCCACGCCCTTGACCGCCTGGATGCTCATCACCGCCTGGGCCAGCGCAGCGTCGACCTTGCGATCCCAGTGCACGTGGCTGCCCAACCCGACCGGCACGCCGTACCCGAGGACCTCGACCACGCCCCCCAGCGAGTCGCCGTCCTTGGCGGCCGCCTCGATCTCGGCCACCATCGCCACTTCGGCGGCGGCGTCGAAGCAGCGCACCGGCGAGGCATCGACGACCCCCAGGTCGTCCGGAGTCGGCCGGTCGGCGGCCTTGGTGCACGCCGCCCCGATCTGCACCACGTGGGACACGACCGCCACGCCGAGCTCGGCCAGCAGCCGTTTGGCCAGCGCCCCGGCGGCGACCCGCGCCGCCGTCTCCCGGGCCGAGGCCCGCTCGAGCACGTCGCGGGCGTCGTCGAACCCGTACTTCTGCATGCCGGCGAGGTCGGCATGACCCGGGCGAACCTGGGTTAGGGGCTGCTTGGTCCGTCCCGGCGCCGGCGACATCTCCTCGTGCCACTTGTCGCTGCGGAACCACTCGCTGTTGCGGATCTCCACGGCGACGGGCGAGCCCAGCGTCCGGCCGTGGCGGACCCCGCCCAGCAGGGTCAGCTCGTCCTGCTCGAAACGCTGCCGCGGGCCGCGCCCGTAGCCCAACCGGCGGCGGGCCAGCTCGGCCTGGATCTCCTCGACGGTGATCGGCAGCCCGGCCGGCAACCCCTCGACGATGACCACGAGCGCCTGGCCGTGCGACTCGCCGGCGGTCAGGAAGCGGAGCATTGGCCCAGGCTAACGGGAGGGTTCGACGGCGGCCATGGCCGCTGCGGTCATCGTGGCGATGTCCGGCAGCCGGCCGAGCCAGATCTGCTGCTGCAGGGCAGCCTGGTGGACGAGCATGCCCAGGCCCTCCACGGTCGCCGCACCGCGCTCGGCGGCGTCGGCCAGCCACGGCGTGCGCCGTGGGCGGTAGACGATGTCGGCCACCACCTGGCCGCCGTGCAGCAGGGCGGGATCGCAGGCCAGCTCGCCGTGCATGCCGAGTGGGGTGGTGTTGACCACCACCTCGGCGTCGGCGATATCACGCTCGCCGCCCACGAAGCCACGGTCCCCGCCCAGGGCGGCAGCCTGCTCGGCCGTCGCCACGGTCCGATTGACCACGTGGATGCACGCCGCGCCCGCCCGGGCCACCGCGTCGACGATCGAGCGCGCCGCCCCACCCGCGCCGATGATGCACACCCGCCGGCCCTCGACGCCGTGGCCGGCGGCGACCAGCGAGGCGACGAAGCCGGCGCCATCCGTGCTGGAGCCGACCAGCGCGCCGTCGTCGGCGACGGCGACGGTGTTGACGCTGTCGAGCGCGGCCGCCGCCGGGTCGAGTCGGTCCACCGCCCGGGCGACGTCCTGCTTGTGCGGCATGGTCACGGAGAGCCCGCCGAGACCGAGCGTGCGCATCGCCGTGAGCGCCGCGGCACCCTGCCCCGGTGCGACGTCGAAGGCCACGTACACCCAGTCGGCATCGAGGCTGGCGAACCCGGCCTGGTGCAGTGCCGGCGACAGGCTGTGAGCGATGGGGTGGCCGATCACCGCGGCCACCCGGGAACGGGCGGTGATCACGCGTCGCTCAGTTCAGCAGGCCGAGATTGCGGGCGTTCTGCACGTTCTGCTCGTGCTGGGCGGCGGTGACGGCGAAGGCGTGGTTGCCGAGGTCGTCCTTCAGCACGTAGTACAGCAGGGCGCAGGACTCCCCCTTGGGCAGGCCCTTGCACAGCGGGTCGTTGGGGTTCAGCGGCGGCGCCGGGTTCAGCGCGGCGTGCAGCGAGTCCCGGCCCGGATTGGCGATCGGCGTCGGCGGCAGGCCGGCGTGGAGGTAGGTGTTGTACGGCGTGTCGGTGGCCTTGAGGACGTCGAACGGCGTGTCCGGCGGTTGGCCGTAGTACAGCGTGGCGTCGATCTGCAGGTTCATGCCCAGGGCCAGGCGGTTGTAGATCACCCGGGCGATCAGCGGCCGGTCGACGTCGGTCTTGGCTTCTCGCTCGATCATCGAGGCGATGATCACCACCTGGTAGGGAGTCATCCCCAGGGCGGTCGCCTTGTCGGCCAACTTCTCCTGGTCCCCGACCCGGTCGAACTGCTTGATCATCCGGCGCATCAGCATGGTCACGGTCTCGATGTTCGACACCTGGTAGGTGTCCGGGAACAGCAGGCCTTCGAGGTTCTTGATCTCGGGCGATTGGTACTTCGAGCGCAGCTGGTCGGCCGTCGAGGCGGCCTCGAACGCCGCCGCCGACAGCTGGGGCATCTTGGCGTGCAGCCGGGCGGCCATCTTCGCCACGGTGAACCCCTCGGGGAACAACACCTTGGTGAAGGTCTCCGACGGTGGGGTGTTCAGGACGCGCATGACGTTGCCCATGTGGTCGTGGCTGCGGATCCGGTAGTAGCCCTCGGTCAGCACCAGTCCGCCGTGGTGGTCCACGTACCAGACGAACAGGTCCTTGCTGCTCACCAGCCCGGCGGCCTGCAGCCGCTGGGCGACGCGGTCCAGCGTGTCGCCCTTGTTGACCGTGAAGTTGACCGCAGCCCCGGGGTCGCCCGGCGGATCGACCCGACGGACGTACCACAGCCCGACGACCCCGAGCACCACGACGGCGACGATGACCAGCGCGGCTGCGCCGTAGACGTACCAGCGCAGGTGACGCCGGTTGGCCCGGACGTCCTCGACGGGGATCTCGCCGGTCCCGTCCGGATCGTCCCACGGGTCGTGGCGCCACGCCTCGGCCACCGGCGCCCGGCGGTTCACCGGTCGGACCTCGGGACGACGGCTGGCTGGGTGCGCGGCCCGTCCAGCCAGTGCTGGAGGATGACGGCGGCGGCCGCCTGATCGATGGTCTGGCGGCGGGCCGCGGCTCGCCGGCCGTTGGCTCGCATCGCCCGAGCGGCGGTCACGGTCGAACGACGCTCGTCGGAGAGGACCACGGGCACGGCGACCACGCTAGCCAGCGCCGCGGCCTCGATCCGGGCAGCCGTGGCCGCCGGGCCCTCGGTGCCGTCCATGTTCACGGGCAGCCCGACGACGATCAGCTCGGCGTCCTCCTCGTCGACCAGACGGGCCAGCGCCCGATGGTCGGCGGAGGCCGACCCGGCGCGGGTCAGCACGGTCAACGGGGTGGCGATGGTCCCGCTGCGGTCGCTGACGGCGATGCCGATCCGCCGGGCGCCGAGGTCGACGCCGAGCGCCCGGGTCACCGGGCTGCGACCTCCGCCCGCAGGGTGGCGGCTGCCTCGGCCGCGATCCGCAGCGCCTCGTCGATGCCCTCGGCGCGGGTCCCCCCGGCAGTGGCGATGTCGCCCTTGCCGCCCCCGCCGCCGCCGACGGCCTTGGCCGCGTCCCGGATCAGATCGCCGGCCGGGCGGGCGCTGCCCGGTTGCAGGGCACCCACCAGCGACACCCCGCCCGAGTCGGAGGTGCCGATCAGCACGACGGCGTCGACGCCGGGGCGCTGGCGAACGGCCAGCGCCAGCTCGCGCAGGGCCGCCGGCGCGAGGCCGTCGACGCGGGTGACCAGCACGCCGTCGACCGCCGCGGCGGCCAGGTCGGCCGCCTGCCCGCTGGACAGCTTGGCGCGCAGGGCGCGGAGCTCGTCCTGGAGGGCCTTGACCTCGTCGAGGCGGCGCTGCACGCCGCCGACCACGTCGTCGGGCGCCGTTCCCAGCAGGCGGGCCACGCCCGCCAGCTGGGCCTCGTCGCGCTGCAGCAGGTGCAGGCTGGCGGTACCGGTGACCGCCTCGATCCGTCGCAGGTTGGAGCCGATCGAGGCCTCGCTGACCACCTTGATCAGCCCGATGTCGCCGGCCGCGGACACGTGGGTCCCGCCGCACAGCTCGATCGAGTTGCCGACCTCGAGCACCCGGACCAGGTCGCCGTACTTGTCACCGAAGAAGGCGATGGCGCCGAGCGACTCGGCCTCGTCCTTGGTGGTCTCGAAGACCCGGGCCCGGGCGTTGGCCAGGGTCTCGGCGTTGGCCAGCTCCTCGATGCGGGCGATCTCGTCGGCCGTCAAGGCGGCGTAGTGGCTGAAGTCGAAGCGCAGCCGGTCGGGGGCCACCAGCGAGCCGGCCTGCTTGACATGCTCGCCGAGCACGGTCCGCAGGGCGTAGTGCAGCAGATGGGTGGCCGTGTGGTTGCGGCGGACGGCGGCACGCCGGGCGGTGTCGATGGCCGCGGTCACGGACGCGCCCGGCGTCAGCTCGCCGCGGGTCGGCCGGCCGATGTGCCGGCGCAGACCGGGCACGGCGTAGGTGGTGTCGAGAACCTCGACCTCGGCGGCGTCGGTGTGGATCGTGCCGGTGTCACCGACCTGGCCGCCGGCCTCGGCGTAGAACGGGGTGCGGTCGAGGAACACCTCGACCGTCCCCTCGGCGGATCCGGGCAGCACCGCCAGGACCCGCGCCGCGGCCTGGTCCAGCTGGTAGCCGACGAACTCGGTGGTCCCGAACTGCTCGACCAGCTCGCGGTAGGCGTCCTGGCGCTCGCCGTCGGACCCGGCGCCCTTGCGCGCCGCCTTGGCCCTCGTGCGCTGGGCGGCCATCTCGGTGTCGAACCCGGTCCGGTCCACGGCGATGTTGCGCTCCGCGGCGATCTCCTCGGTCAGCTCCAGGGGAAACCCGTACGTGTCGTGCAGGGTGAACGCCGCAGTGCCACCGAGCGCCCCGTCCGCCCCGGCGAGCTCGGACTCGAGGATCGCCAACCCGGTCTTCAGGGTCTGGCGGAAGCGCTCCTCCTCGCGGGTCAGCACCCCGAGGATGAAGTCACGGTTCTTGACCACGTCGGGATAGGCGTTGCCCATGATGCCGATGGCGGTGTCGGCCAGCGCCGGCATGACCAGCCGCTCGGTACCGAGCAGGTAGGCGTAGCGCACGGCCCGCCGGATGATCCGCCGCAGCACGTAGCCACGTCCCTCGTTGGAGGGGAACACCCCGTCGCTGACCAGCATCGACGAACTGCGGGCGTGCTCGGCCAGGACCCGCATGGCGAAGCTGTCCCGATCGGCGTAGTCGTTGGCCAGATAGCGCTTGCCGGTCAGCGAGCAGGCCTGGTCGATGAGCGGGGCCATCAGGTTGGTCTCCCACACCGAGGGCACATCCGTCAGCAGGCAGAGCATCCGCTCCAGGCCGAGACCGGTGTCGATCGACGGCCTGGGCAGCGGCGTGCGGGTGCCGTCCTGGGCCTGGTTGTACTGCATGAAGACCAGGTTGTAGAACTCCATGAAGCGCTCGCCGGCCGGGTCGCCGAGCGGCCCGCCGTCCGGGCCGAACGCCGGGCCGCGATCGATGTGGATCTCGCTGCACGGCCCGCACGGGCCGGTCTCGCCCATCTGCCAGAAGTTGTCCTTGTCGCCCAACCGCTGGATGCGCGACATGGGCACGCCGACCTGCTCGTGCCAGATCGCCTCGGCTTCGTCGTCGCTGTCGTGGACGGTGATCCACAGCCGGTCACCGTCGAGCCCGAAGGTCTCGGTGACGAGCGACCAGCTGAACGGGATGGCGTCGGCCTTGAAGTAGTCGCCGAAGCTGAAGTTGCCGAGCATCTCGAAGAACACCAGGTGACGCGAGGTGCGCCCGACGTCGTCGAGATCGTTGTGCTTGCCACCGGCGCGGGCGCACTTCTGGCTGCTCACGGCGCGCCGGTACGGGGCGACC
Source organism: Actinomycetes bacterium (assembly GCA_029782355.1). GTDB lineage: Bacteria > Actinomycetota > Acidimicrobiia > Acidimicrobiales > Ilumatobacteraceae > JAKOUY01. Next base: position 62,100 of record JAKOUY010000011.1, on the reverse strand, counting down.
TCGTCGCCGACGAAGAACGGCTTGAACGGAACCATGCCGGCCACGTTGAACAGCACCGTCGGGTCGTGGGGGATCAGGCTGGCCGACGGGACCACGGTGTGCCCACGTGCCGCGTAGAAGTCGATGAACGCGGCGCGGAGCTGGTCGGCGGTCTGAGGCGAGGTTCCCATGAGGTCGCCCAGCCTACCGATGGTGGTGAGACCACCAGGCTGGACATTCTGGCCGATGGCCGGCGCCGCTACCCTCCGGCGGGTGGAGCGGTTCCAGGGATCTCCGGACGACGTGCACGAGTGGATCAGCTTCGAGGACGAGCACGAGCAGCGCACCTGGATGGTCGACGCCACGTTCCTGCGCTCGCCGTGGACGTGCATCTTCGGCGCCGGGTGCCAGGGGGTGCTGGACGGCGACGCCACCGACCTGGCCCAGGGGTGCTGCAGCCATGGGGCCCACTTCGTCGACGAGGCCGACGTGCGCACGGTGGTCGAGGCCGTCGGCCGGCTGCGCAAGCGCCACTGGCAGTTCCACCGCGAGGGCCGCAACCACGGCGTGCTCGGGGACGAGGACGGCACCACGGTGACCCGCCTGGTCGACGAGGCCTGCATCTTCCTCAACCGACCGGGCTTCCCGGCCGGGCCGGGCTGCGCCCTGCACGTCGCCGCCCTCGATGCCGGTGAGCGGCCGATGGACTGGAAGCCGGAGGTCTGCTGGCAGGTCCCGCTGCGCCTCGAGCACCACACCGACGACAACGGCCACCTGACCTCCACCCTGCGAGAGTGGAAGCGGCGCGACTGGGGGGCCGGCGGCGAGGAGTTCCACTGGTGGTGCACCGACGCGCCCGACGCCTTCGTCGGCGCCGGGTCGGTGTACGTCACCCTTGCCGCCGAGATCACCGAGCTGGTCGGAGCGTGGGCCTACCGGCGCATCGGCCAGCTGCTCACCGAGGCCGTCCCGCTCCCCCACCCGGCAGTCCGTCGCCGGTGACCGCGACGGACGATGACGACCGCTGACGCCCGCCGGAGCACGGCCACCCGCCAGGCGCTGATCGTCGGACTGTCGACCGGCCTGTACGGCATCAGCTTCGGGGCCATCGCCGTGGCCAGTGGACTCACGGTGCTGCAAGCCCAGGTGATGTCGCTGGCGATGTTCACCGGCGGGTCGCAGTTCGCCCTCGCCGGCGTGCTGGGCGCCGGCGGGTCGGCCGCCAGCGCGGTGACCACCTCGTCGCTGTTGGCCACCCGACTGACCTTCTACGGGCTGCGCACCGCCCGGTTCCTCGAGGCCGGCGGCTGGCGCCGCCTGGCGGCTGCGCACCTGACGATCGACGAGTCCACGGCCGTGGCCGAGGCCCAACACGACGACGCCGCTCGCCGGCGCGGCTTCTGGATGACCGGGGCGACGATCTTCGTCGGGTGGAACCTGATGACGTTCGTCGGGGCGATGGCCGGCAACGCCATCGGCGACCCGCGACGCTGGGGGCTGGATGCCGCATCGTCGGCGGCGTTCGCCGCGTTGGTCTGGCCGCGGCTGCGCCAGTCGCCGGCGCCGACGACCGCCGCGCTGGCCGCGGTCATCGCCCTCGGGACGGCGCCGTTCGTCCGCCCGGGCGTTCCCGTGGTGGTCGCCGTGCTCGGCGCCCTGGCCGTCGTCGTGTTCCGGAGGGGGACGCGGTGAGTCGCCAGTGGACCGCCATCCTCGGCGCGGCCATCGCCGCCGTGGCCCTGAAGGTCCTCGGGTACCTGGTCCCGGCCCGGTGGCTGGCCGGCGAGCGCATCGCCCGGGCCACGGCACTGATCCCCGTGGCCGCGCTGGCCGCCCTCGTGGCCACGCAGACCTTCGTCGACGGTGCCCACGGCGGTCGGCTGACCGTCGACGCCCGGGCCCTCGGGCTCGCTGCCGCGGTGGCCCTGCTGTGGCGGCGGGCCAACTTCCTGGTCGTCATCGTCGGTGCGGCGGCGGTGGCCGCCCTGGCCCGCGCCGCCGGCCTGCACTGATCCATCGGCGCCCGCGGCGCGGTCCGTGGTCGTCCGTTTCACGCAGCGCGCGCCGTTGGCTACGCTGCCGACTCTCGACACGGAGTCCGGAGGGCAGACCCATGAATCGTCGGCGTAGCGCAGCGTTCGGCTTGGTCCTGGCAGCGAGTGCACTGGTCGGGGTGGCGGCACCGGCCGTCGCCCAACGACCAGGACGAGCGCCGGCGCCAGAGAAGGGGCATGCCGCGGCCAAGAACAAGATGGGCGTGCGGATCATCACCTTCGATCCCTCGCTGACCCGTGCCCAGATGCTGGCCCAGGTGGCTGCGTCCGGCGGCAAGGTGGTCACCGACCTGTCGGCGATCCACCGCATGGCGGTGATCCCGGCCAAGGTGACCCCGGCGATCTTCGACAAGCGGATCGACGCCGCCGATGGCGTGACCGCCACCGAACTCGACCGGATGATCTCGCTGCGCCTGCCGGACAGCGCCGGCGGCAAGCGGGCCACGGCGCTGGCGGCGCGGAGCTCGGCGACGCGCACCGATCCGCTGCACGACCTGGATGCCTTCGCCTTCCCGGACCCCTACGGCGCGGAGAACGCCCCAGGCGTCCTGCAGTGGGACGACGACGCCAACGGCGCCCGCAAGGCGTGGTCGCGCACCAAGGGCGACCGCACCGTGCGCGTCGCCGTGCTCGACACCGGGGCCCAGTTCGACCATCGGGAGCTGACCACGGTGAACCGGGCGATGTCGGGGAGCACCGTCCCGTGCCAGTTCGAGTACCAGGGGACGGTGTACGACCTCGACTGCGAGCCCGACGACTACGAGGGCCACGGGACCTGGGTGGCCAGCCGGATCGCCGGAGCGCTGAACGGCTTCGCCTCCAACGGCATCGCTCCCAAGGTCCAGGTGATGAGCATCAAGGTGCTCTCGGCCGCCGCCGGCGGCGGGCTGACCTCGTGGATCGCCGCCGGGATGATCCAGGCCTGCGACCGCAAGGCCGACATCATCAACATGTCGCTCGGCGGCTACGACGCCATCGGCGCCGACGACACCGACCTGCTGTTGTGGATGGCCGCCATCAACTACTGCCGCTCCAAGGGCACGGCCATCTTCGCCTCGGCCGGCAACGACCACGTCCGGGTCAACACCGAGACGGTGACCATCGCCGGCGTGGCCTTCCCCGGCGTCGGCGTGGTCGACCGTGGTAACGAGGGCATCTCTTCGGTGATCCCCGGCGACCCGCTGTCCGCTCACGACCTGCGCGGTCTGGTGGAGACGCCCGCCGGTCTGCCCGGCGTCATCATGGTGTCGTCGTCGAACAACGCCAACGGTGCACCTGACGGCTACGCCCTGCCGGACGGCTACGACCACCCCACCGTCGGTCTGCGCGACCAGCTGGCCTACTACAGCAGCTACGGCAGCCGGGTCGACATCGGTGCTCCGGGTGGGGCGCGCAAGTTGGGCATCCCGCGCTACGACGGTGGCAACGACGACGTGCTGTACGGCGGCTGGGGTGAGCTCGGCGCGCTGTCCGCCGGCGGCGACATCTGCACCGCGTCCGGGTCGCCCCTGTCCTTCGCCTGCTTCCAGCTCGGCGGGCAGACCTTCGGCTGGCTGCAGGGCACCTCGATGTCCTCGCCGAACGCCGCCGGCGTCGCCGCCCTGGTGCTGGCCGCCCACCACAACCTGCAGGGACACCCCGACGCCCTGAAGCGCCGTCTGCAGCGCACCGCCCGGGCGCCGCGCAGCCCGAACCAGGTCGGACCGAACGACCCGACGAACACGGCCCCCAGCCTGCTCAGCGGGCCGTGCACGACCGGGTTCTGCCACCTGCGGTACGGCCCGGGCCTGATCTCCAACCGCGACGCCTTCGGGGCGGGCATCGTCAACGCAGCCGCGGCGGTGCGCTGACCGGCCGGCCAGGCAGCGGGTCGGGCCGTCCGATCAGGACGGCTTGACCCGCCTGTTGGCCTTGCGGCGGTCCTCCAGGCCGAGGTGACGCTTGCGGATCCGCAGGTGCTTGGGCGTCACCTCGACCAACTCGTCGTTGGCGATCCACTCGATGGCCGACTCCAAGGTGTGCAGGCGCGGCGCCGGCAGCTTCACGGCGTCGTCGTGGCTGTGGGTCCGGATGTTGGTCTTCTCCTTGGCGCGGACCACGTTGACGACCATCTCGTCCTCGCGGGCACACTCGCCCACGACCATGCCCTCGTAGACGTCGGTGCCCGGGTCGACGAAGAACTGCCCACTGAGCTGCAACTTGTCGAGGGCGTAGCCGGTCGTGACACCGATCCGATCGGCCACCATCGCCCCACCGCGGTCGTCGGGCAGATCGCCGGCCCACGGCATCCAGCCGAGATGGTGCTGGTGCAGCAGCGCCGTGCCGCGCGTGGCGGTCATCAGCAGCGAGCGGAATCCGATCAGCCCGCGGCTCGGGCATTCGAAGGTGACGATCGTCCGTCCCGGGTCGCCGGGGCGCAGGTCGGTGACCCGACCCTTGCGTGGGGCCAGCTCCTGGGTGACGGTGCCGACGTGCTCGTCGGGGACGTCGCACACGCCGCGCTCCTGGGGCTCGAAGCGCTTGCCGTTGATCTCCTTGGTGATCACCTCTGGCCGGCTGACCTGCAGCTCGTAGCCCTCGCGGCGCATCGACTCGATCAGCACGGCGAGCTGCAACTCGCCGCGACCGGCCACCTCGATGACGTCCGGCGAGTCGGTGCCGAACAGCTTGATCGAGACGTTGCCGAGCAGCTCGCGGTTCAGCCGGTCGACGAGATGCCGGCTGGTCAGATACTTGCCGTCCCGCCCGGCGAACGGTGAGGTGTTGACCCCGAAGGTCATCCGCAGCACCGGTTCGTCGACGACCAGCCGGGGCAGGGCACGGGGATCCTCGACGCTGGCGATCGTGTCACCGATCTCGACCTCGGGGAACCCGGCGACGATGAACAGGTCCCCGGCGGCGAGCTCGTCGACCTCGCTGCGGGTCACCCCGTCGAATGCCATCAGCTGGGTCAGGCGTCGCTTGAGCGGTGGCTGACCTTCGGCGAACTCCTCCTCCAGCAGGGCCACCGTCTCGCCCCGGCGCATCGTCCCGTTGACCACTCGTCCGATGGCCAACCGACCGAGGTACTCGCTGGCGTCGAGGGTGGTCACCATGGCTTGCAGCGGGGCGCCGGGATCGCCGGTCGGGGCCGGGATCGCCGCCAGGATGGTGTCCAGCAGCGGGGCGAGGTCGGCGTCCTCGTCGGGCATGCCGACGCCGCGCATGGCCCGGCCCTCGCGGGCCACCGCCGAGATGATCTCGAAGTCGATGTGGTGGTCGCCGGCGTCGAGGTCGATGAACAGCTGATAGATCTCGTCGAGGACCTCGTCGGCCCGGGCATCGCCCCGGTCGACCTTGTTGATGATCACGATGGCCGGCAGGTCGCGGGCCAGGGCCTTCTGCAGCACGTAGCGGGTCTGGGGCAGCGGGCCCTCCGCCGCGTCGACCAGCAGCAGGACGCCGTCGACCATGGTCAGGGCTCGCTCGACCTCCCCGCCGAAGTCGGCGTGGCCGGGGGTGTCGACCAGGTTGATGCGCACCCCCCTCCAGGTGACCGACGCCGCCTTGGCCAGGATGGTGATGCCCCGCTCGCGCTCCTGGTCGTTGGAGTCCATCACCCGCTCAACCACCGCCTGGTGGGCGGCGAAGGTTCCGGTGGCGCGCAGCAGCGCGTCGACGAGGGTGGTCTTGCCGTGATCGACATGGGCGACCAGGGCGACGTTGCGAAGCTCGGTTGGCATGATCCGGGGGGTGGCGGGGGCTCCCGCCGGGGCTCAGTCGTCGATGTCGTCGAGCGTGTCGTCGAAGTCGTCGTCGTCGGCGTCGTCATCGAAGACGACGCCGTACTTCTCCGCCAGGGCGGCGTACTCGTCGTCCTTGGTCTTGACGGCGTGCGTGTCGTTGCCGCCGAATCCGAGGTCGAAGGCGCTGGGACCGGCTTGCTTGAGCTTCCGCGCTTCTTCGAAGCGGCGGTGACGACCCTTCTTCACAGTAGGGCTCCCGAACATCTAGAGAGTTGACATTGGGTGCCACTCTAGCTGGCAGAACGGCGCTCGCTCCGGATGGCGCAGCCGCCGATTCCGCCACGTTGTGCGGCAATGGATCACGGTGCGTTGCAGTCGATCAGCCGCAGGCCACGCTCCCCGTCGAAGGTCAGCGCCGCGGCGCCGGCGAGCAGCCGCTGCACCCCGTCGCCGATCAGCTCCGAGCGCCATCCGTCGGCGAGCCGGGCTCCCGGTTCGCCGCGCAGCAGGGCGATCAGGTCGGCGCGGGTGGCCAGCAGCGAGGTGTCGATCCGCTGGCGGCGGGCCAGGTCGGCGATCCAGGCGCTCACCAGGGTGACCGCCGGGCGCAGGTGCCGGTCGAGGTCCTCGCCCTCGGTGGCCGGGACGGCAACGTCGTCGGCCGATCCGGCGGCGACTGCCTCGAGCAGCTCGCGGCCGATCGACCCGCGGGTGTGGCGCTCGTCGACCCCCCGGCAGCGGGCCAGCTCGCCGATCGAGGTCGGGACCTTCTGGGCGATGCCCAACACGGCGAGGTCGGGCAGGATCTGGCGCACCGGCTGGTCGACGGCCATCGCCCGGCGCTCCCGCCAGGCCGCCACCGCTCGGGCCACGCCGCGGCCGCGCGGCTTCAGCGAGCGGGCATCCTTCAACCGGGTCCAGGCGTCCTCGGGCGCCGAACCGGCCGACTGCCGGCTGCGCAGCTCGGCGACGGCCTCGTACGCCCATGCCTGCCGCCCCAGCGCCCCGAGCTGGCGGTCGATCACGTCGCGGAGCTGGAGGAGGTGGGCGACGTCGGCCGCCGCGTAGGCCTGCTGGGCTGGGGTCAACGGGCGGTGCAACCAGTCGGTCAGCCGGTCACCCTTGGCGACGGTGATCCGCAGCTCCCCGTGGACCAGGGCGCTGAGCGAGGGCGTCCCGTAGCCGAGGAATCCAGCCGCCAGCTGGGTGTCGTAGAGGTTCGCCGGGGCGGCCCCGCAGGCGTGCTGGAGGACGTCGAGGTCCTGCTGGGCGGCGTGCAGCACGGCTTCGGCGGGGCCGGCGAACACCGCCGCCAGGGCGCGCACGTCGACGGCCAGCGGGTCGACCAGGGCGACCTCGGTGGCGGTGGCGAACTGCAGCAGCGCCAGCTTGGGGTAGTAGGTCCGCTCTCGGTGGAACTCGGTGTCGAGGGCGTAGCGCTCGATGCCGGTCAGCCGGTGGATCAGCCGGTGCAGCTGATCCTCGTCGTCGATCCACACCGTCGGCGGCACGCCGGTTGGGCCGGCCCCGCCTCGCTCAGCCACGTGGATCCAGCAAGCCGAGGAAGGTGACGATGCGCTCGTGCTCGTCGGTCTCGCCGATGGCTGCGGCCATGTCGCCCAGGCCGCGCAGGCAGCGCAGGAACCCGCGGTTCGACGGGTGCGACCACCGAACCTGCCCCGCCCCGCGCCACCCGTTGGCCCGCAGCGCGTCGAGGCCGCGGTGGTAGCCGACGCGATAGGCGGCGTAGCGGGCCACGTCGTCGCCGGCCAGGTCCCCCAACGTCGCCCAGGCCACCAGCGAGCGCGGCCGGGCGCGGACCAGCTCGGCAGCGGCGGCCGCGGTGGCGGCTGCGGCGGCCGCGGCGACGAACTCGGCATCCTCCTCCGGCAGGACCGTCTCCGGGGTGCCGTGCGGCTGGAGGCCGATCGGTTGACCACTCACGGTGTCCAACCCTACGGCGTCGCGCTCATCTACGGTGTCCGTCCATGTCGGCGCTGACCATCGATGCGGCCAAGAACGTCGGCCTGCTGACCACGATCGGCCTCGTCGTGCTGGCCGTGGTGGCCCTGTGGACCATCACCGCGGTGCTCAAGCGCATCGTCACCGTCGCGCTCCTGGTGGCCCTGGCGCTGGTGGTCTGGAGTCAGCGGACCGAGGTCCGCGACTGCGGCAAGGCGGTGCAGACCCGCATCGAGCTGGGCGCCTCGGGACCACTGACCTGCACGTTCTTCGGGAAGTCGGTGCACCTCTGACTCAGTGGACGCGCACGATGCGCAGCACGTCGGTGGACGCCCCGCTCTGCTGCTGGGGGGCACCCGCCAGCACCAGCACGGTCTGGCCGTGGGAGACGTGGCCGGCGGCGACCGCCCGCTCGACGGCGTACCAGACCATCTCGTCGGTGCTGCTGTAGGTGTCGACCTGCAGCGACACCACCCCCCAGGACAGCGCCATCGATCGCACGGTCTGCGGGTCCGGCGACAGCGAGATCAGGGTCGGCGTCGGGCGGAAGCGGGCCATCGCCTGCACGGTCCGCCCGGAGTGGGTGCAGCACAGGATGGCGTCGACCCCGGCGTCGACGGCAGCCATGCCGGCGGCGTGGGTCAGGGCCATGGTGATCCGGTCGGGGCCGTGGGGCCACTGCCGACGCTGCCAGCGACCGAGCCGGTCGGCCCACTTGGTGTAGCTGGCCTCGCGCTCGGCCCGCCCGGCCACCCGGTTCATCGTCTCGACGACGGCCACCGGATCGATGCCCACCGCCGTCTCGGCCGACAGCATCAGCGCATCGGTGCCGTCGAACACCGCGTTGGCGATGTCACCAACCTCGGCCCGGGTCGGGGACGGGGCGGTGATCATGCTCTCCATCACCTGCGTGGCCGTGATCACCGGGACACCGGCTTCGACGCAGCTGCGCACGATCTGCTTCTGCAGGTGGGGCACGTCCTCGAGCGGGCACTCGATGCCCAGGTCGCCGCGGGCCACCATGATGCCGTCGGCCTCGCCGAGGATCGCATCCAGGTCGGCAACTGCCGCCATCGTCTCGATCTTGGCCACCAGGCGGACCGAGGCCGGCGCCAGGGACATCCGGACCAGGCGGAGATCGTTGGCCGCCTTGACGAACGACACCGCCAGGAAGTCGACCCCGGCCTCGGCCATCCGCGCCGCCAGGACGAGATCCTCGTCGGTGGGCGTCGACAGGCGCAGCCGTTCGGACGGCAGGTGCACGCCGGGCCGACCGCGAGCCACGCCGCCCGTCTGCACCTGGCAGTGCACGCCGATGTCGTCGGCCGACAGCACGGACAGGGTGATCGCCCCGTCGCCGATCACCACCCGGTCCCCCTCGCCCAGGTCGTCGAGCAGCGTCGGGTAGTCGACGGTGATCCGTCCGGGCACCGACGGCCCGTGATCGGTGTCCGGGACCAGCACGACCCGCCCGCCGGTGCGCAGGTCGATCCCCTCGACCGGACACTGCCCGGCGCGCACCTTGGGTCCGGGCAGGTCGGCCAGGACGGCGACCACCCGGTCGGTGCGCGCCGCCGCGGCCCGCACCGCGGCGACCCGGGCGACGTGCTCCTCGATCCTGCCGTGGCTGAGGTTGATACGGATCACGTCGACACCGGCCAGGATCATCCGGTCGAGGACGTCCGGCTCGTCGCAGGCCGGCCCGAGGGTGGCCACGATCTTCGTGCGCGTCTCCATGGGGTGCTTTCATAGTGGACCGTGAGGTGCCCGACGTGCCGCTGCGCTGGCAGGACGCCCGAGGCGCGCCGGTGAGCGCCCCGGTCGACGACCTGCGCCAGTTCCTCGACGCGTCGCCGTCGCCGTATCACGTCGTCGCCACGGCGGCGTCGCGGTTGGTCGCCGCCGGGTTCGTCGACGTCGCCGACGACCCGGACACCGCCCTGCACGGCGCGGGGTTGATCCGCGGCGACGGCTCACTGGTCGCCTGGCGGCGACCGCCGGCCGCCTCGGCCTCCGCCCCGTTCCGCGTCGTCGGGGCGCACACCGACTCACCGGGCCTGCGCCTCAAGCCGAACCCGGACCTCGCCACGCTCCATTGGCAGCAGCTCGCCGTCGAGGTCTATGGCGGCCCGCTGCTCAACTCGTGGCTCGATCGGGACCTCGGTCTCGCCGGGCGGGCGGTGCTGGCGGGCGGCGGGCACGTCGATGTGCGGGTCAGCGAGCCGCTGTGTCGCATCCCGCAACTCGCCATCCACCTCGACCGCGACGTCAACGAGCGCGGTCTGGTGCTGGACAAGCAGCAGCATCTGGTCCCGGTGTGGGGCAGCGGCGAACCGGCCGAGCCCTTCGGCAGGTGGCTGGCAGCCAGGCTCGGCCTGGCCGAGTCCGACATCGTCGCCTTCGATCTCGGGCTGTACGACCTCACGCCCGCCGCCGTGCTCGGCCGTGACCGTTCGCTCTTGGCCGCCGGCCGGCTGGACAACCAGCTCTCCTGCTGGGCGGCCACCGCGGCGCTGGTCGAGGCCCGGCCGACCGAGACCGTGGCGGTGATCGCCCTGTTCGACCACGAGGAGGTCGGGTCGGCCTCCACCACGGGAGCCGCCGGGCCGCTGCTCGAGCAGGTGCTCGAACGGCTGTGCCTGGCAGCCGGGGGCGGGCGGGGCGAGTTGCTGGCGGCCCTGCGGGCGTCGCGCTGCGTCTCGTCCGACAACGCCCACGCCGTGCACCCCAACTACCCCGAGCGCCACGATCCGGCCCACCGGCCCCTGGTCAACGGCGGGCCGGCGGTGAAGGTCAACGTCAACCAGCGCTACGCCACCTCGGCGGCATCGGCCGGGTGGTTCATCGACGTCTGCCGTGCGGCCGAGGTCCCCGTGCAGACCTTCGCCAGCCGCAACACCATGCCGTGCGGGTCGACGATCGGGCCGATCACCGCCACCCGCCTCGGCATCGACACGGTCGATGTCGGCGTCCCCCAGCTGTCGATGCACTCCGCCCGCGAGCTGTGCGGCGTCGACGACCCACCCTGGCTGCAGCGCGCCCTCACCCAGTTCCTCTCCTGATCGTTCCGTGGAGGAACAGCACGCGACGTACCGTTCTGTTCCTCCCCAGAATGGGCGGAGCGAGGTCAGCCGGCTTTCACCAGGGCGGCGTCGTAGAGGCGCTGGAGGTGGTCGTGGACCTGGGCGGTGACCCGGCTGAGCTCCTCACGGCTGGCCCGGCCGCGGCCGTCGAGGGCGATCGGGATCGGCTCGCCGACGATCACGTGGACCTTGCGCGGCCGGATGAACCGGGCCCCCTTCGGCATCGCCCGATCCGACCCGGCAATCGCCACGGGGATGATCGGGGCCCCGGCCTTGGAGGCCACGTAGGCCGCCCCGTCGAACAGCGGCTGGACGATCGGGCCGACCTTGCGCTCCCCCTCGGGGAACAGCACCAGGGGCTCACCGTTGCGCAGGATGGTGATGCACCGCTTCAGCGCCTCCCGGTCGGCCGAGCCGCGGGTCACGGGGAAGGCCCCCAGCGCCGTCAGCAACCGTCCGAACCACCCCTTCCAGTACTTGTCGGCGCCCATGTAGCGCAGCCGCCGGCGGGTGATGCCGGACGAGATCGGGGTGTCGAGGATGCTGCGGTGGACCGGCGCCAGCAGGAACGGGCCGTCGGCCGGGATGTGCTGGCGGCCCTCGATGGACATCCGGCACCACGTCCGGCAGAAGGCCGTGACCAGGAAGCGGACCAGGCCGTAGGCGAAGCGGTCGAACCAGGTCGAGCCGACCAGCTTGGTGTCGATGGCGGTCACGTCCGCTCCAGCAGGGATTCGATGACGGCCAGGACCTGATCGATGCCCAAGCCGGTGGTGTCGACGACCACCGCACCCGATGCCTCGACCATCGGCCCGTCGTGGCGCCCGGCGTCGCTGGCGTCTCGATGGGCGATCGCCGCGGCGACCTCCTCGACGTCGCCGCCGACCTCGGCGACACGCCGCTCGGCGCGGACGCGTGGCGAGGCGGTGAGGAACAGCTTCAGCTCGGCGTCGGGGAACACCACCGAGCCGATGTCCCGGCCTTCGATCACGCCACCGCCGTGGGACGCCGCCCAGGCCCGCTGACGGGCGCGCAGCACGGCGCGGACCTGCGGGTTGGCCGCCACCGGGGTGACCGCCTGGGTGACCGCCCGACCGCGGATCTCGGCGGTGGCGTCGGCTCCGTCGATGGTGACGCGACCGTCGCCGACCTCGATGTCGACATCGGCCAGCATGTCGGCCACCGCGTCGGCATTCCCCGGATCGACGCCGCGGCGCAGCGCCGCGCAGGCCACGGCTCGGTACATGGCGCCCGTGTCCAGGTAGCGCAGGCCGAGGCGCTCGGCCAGGGCGCGGCCGACGGTGCTCTTGCCGGCGCCGGCCGGTCCGTCGATGGCGATGACCCTCACCAGCTGGTCCCCTGCGGCAGCCCCTCGGAGTAGCCGGCCATGCTCTGGACGCCGACGACGGCGCGCTCCTGGAAGCTGGCGATGTCGGCCGCGCCCGCATAGGTGCACGCCGAGCGGACGCCGGCGACGATGTCGTCGAGGATGTCCTCGACGCCGGGGCGCAGCGGGTCGAGGTACATCCGTGACGAGCTGATGCCCTCCTCGAACAGTTCCTTGCGCGCCCGCTCGAAGGCCGTCTCGGTGCGGTTGCGGCTCTTCACCGCCCGGTTGCTGGCCATCCCGAAGCTCTCCTTGTAGAGCCGCCCGTCGGGATCGCGCAGGGTGTCGGCGGCCGACTCGTAGGTGCCGGCCAACCACGAGCCGAACATGACGTTGGCTGCCCCGGCGGCCAGTGCCAGGGCGACGTCACGCGGGTGGCGGACACCCCCGTCGGCCCAGACGTGCTTGCCCAGCGATGCGGCCTGCTCGGCGCACTCGTGCACCGCCGAGAACTGCGGCCGACCGACCCCGGTCATCATCCGCGTCGTGCACATCGCCCCCGGCCCGACACCGACCTTGACGATGTCGGCTCCGGCCTCGATCAGGTCGGCCGTGCCCGGCGCGGTGACCACGTTACCGGCGACGATGCGCGCCTCGGGGGCCACGGCCCGGACCTTCTCGATGGCCCGCAGGGTGCGGATCTGGTGGCCGTGGGCGGTGTCGATGACCAGGACGTCGGCGCCGCCGGCGACCAGGGTCTTGGCCTTGGCGGCCGGATCGCCGTTGATCCCCACGGCGACGCCGACCATCAGCTTGCCCGCCCGGTCCAGCGCCGGTCGGTAGATCGTGCTGCGCAGGGCCCCGGTGCGGGTCATGCAGCCGAGCAGCTTGCCGTCACGGTCGACGACCGGGGCCATCGACAGCCGCTCGCCGGACAGCCGCTCGAAGACCTCGGCCGGTTCGACGCCCTCCTCCAGCACCACCGGATGCTCGGTCATCACGTTGCGCAGCTGGGTGAAGCGGTCGAAGCCGGCCGCGTCGTGCTCGGTGAACACACCGGCAGGCTCACCGTGCTCGCCGACGACGACGACGGCGTCGTGGGCCCGCTTGTGGATCAATCCCAGCGCATCGCCGATGGTCCGATCCTTGGCCAGGGTGATGGGCGTCTCGTACAGCGGGTGGCTGGACTTGACCCGGGCGATGACGTCGACCAGGACCCCCACCGGGATGTCCTGGGGCAGGACGGCGATGCCGCCGCGGCGAGCGACGGTCTCGGACATCCGCCGGCCGGCGACGGCCGTCATGTTCGACACGGCGACCGGGATCGAGGTGCCGACGCCGTCGGGGGTCGTCAGGTCGACGTCGAAGCGGGACGGCACCGACGACAGCGACGGCACCATGAACACGTCGCTGTAGGTCAGCTCGTACGGTGGTTGTCGGTCGTTCAGGAATCGCACCCGGTTCGCTCCCACGGCTCGGCGGATCGGCCCACCAAGGCTACGGCGCCGGCCGCCGCCACGGCGCCCCGATACCGTACGGGTGTGGCCCCGACCGATGCGACCCCCGTCGTCCTCGTCCACGGGTGGGCCGGATCCTTCGCCAGGACCTGGCGGGCCAGCGGGTTCACCGAGTTGCTGGCCGACGCCGGGCGCCCGGTGATCGGCGTCGACCTGCTCGGACACGGGACGGCGCCAGCCCCGCACGATCCGGACGCCTACGCCGACCTGACCACGCGTGTCGCCGAAGCCCTCCCCGACCAGCCGGTCGATGCCATCGGCTTCTCCCTCGGCGCCATCACCCTCTTGCACCTGGCCACCCGTCAGGCCTCCCGCTTCCGCCGGCTGGTGCTCGCCGGCATCGGCCGCAACGTGTTCGAGACCGACGAGGCCCACCGCCAGGCGATGGCGGCAGCGGTCGACGGACCCGCCGAGGAGACCGACACCCTGCTGCGCGCCTTCGCCGCCCATGCCCACCAGCCGGGCAACGACCCCGTGGCCCTGGCGGCGGTGCTGCGCGGCCAGTCGGCCCGGCTGGCTCCCACCGACCTGGTCACGGTGACCTGCCCGACCCTGGTGGTCATCGGCGACCGGGACGTCGCCGGGCCGGGTGATCCGCTGGTCGAGGCGTTGCCCGACGCCCGGCTGTGCGTCCTGCGTAACGTCGACCACTTCGCCACCCCGGAGTCGTTCGGGTTCATCGATGCCGCCCTGGAGTTCATCGGGGCCGTTCCCGGGTGAGCGACCAGCTCGACCACGCCGTCGACGTGCTCCGCCGTGGCGGGCTGGTGGCGATCCCCACCGAGACCGTCTACGGGCTGGCCGCCGATGCCGACAACCCGGCGGCCGTGGCCAGGATCTTCGCCGTCAAGGGTCGCCCGGCCGACCACCCGCTGATCGTCCACCTGGCCGGCGCCGACCGGGTCGCTGACTGGGCCTCGTCGCTCCCTCCGTCGGCGGCGACGCTGGCGGAGCACTGCTGGCCGGGGCCGCTGACGGTGATCGTGCGGCGCGCCCCGCGGGTGATCGACGCGGTGACCGGGGGGCGGGACACGGTGGGCCTTCGCGTGCCGGCCCATCCGTTGACGCTGGACCTGCTGGCGCGCCTTGGCGGCGGGTTGGCTGCGCCGTCGGCCAACCGCTTCGGCGCGGTCTCGCCCACCACGGCGGCGCACGTCGCCGATGATCTCGGCGATGCCGTCGACCTGATCCTCGACGGTGGTCCGTGCCCCGTCGGGGTCGAGTCGACCATCGTCGACTGCACCGTCGAGCCGCCACAGATCCTGCGCTCCGGTGGCATCACCGACGAGCAGGTCGCCGCCGTGCTGGACGGCCCGCTCGACCCGGCGGACGGACCGTCGCGCGCCGCGGGGATGCTCACCGCGCACTACGCCCCACGCGCACGCGTCCTGCTGGCCGACGACCCCGGCGGCGCCCGGCGCCTGGCCGCCGACGCCGGGTCGGACGGGCTGGTCATCGGCGACCTCGGCAACCTGGCCCGCTACGCCCGCCTGCTGTACGCCTGGCTGCGCGCCGCCGATGACCGCGGGGCCTCCACCGTGGTGGCGCTGATGCCACCCCCCGAGGGTCTCGGCCACGCCATCCGTGACCGACTGCTCAAAGCCGCCGCCGGATCGGGACCGCGCTAGGGCTCGCCGCCCAGCTGATTGAGGTGGGCGACCCAGGTGTCGCGCACCGCCTCGGCCGACGGCGCCGGGGTGCCGCCGGCCCGGGCGACCATCAGGCTGACCGTGCTGGCGCCGGCGTCGGGGACCAGATCGAGACGGCACCAGCACGGAGACGGCTCGTGCAGATGGACCTCGAGGACGTACGGCGGGTCGTCCACCAGGACGTCGCCGATCCAGCTGGCCACGACCAACAACGCCTCGAACGCCTCCGCGGGCAACGCGTCGATGACGAACGAGGGCACGTCGTGTTCCACCCCGAAGCGCAGATCGCGGCGCTCCCGCCGGGCCGGACCCGGAGGTGGCGGCGGCGGATCGGGGGGCGACGGGCGCGGGCCGCGCCCGGTGAGCTGGCGGACTGCGGCGTCGAAGGCGGCGTTGATGGCCGTCATCCGGGCCCCGTCGCCGCCCCGATCGGGGTGGGCGTCCAGCGCCAGGCGGCGACGGGCGGCACGAACCTCGTCGAGCGACGCCCCCGGCGCCAGACCGAGCACGGCGAAGGGGTCGGGGGTGGTCACGGCAGGCCCCGTGGGTCAGTCCGGATAGGCGGCGCGGCGCAGCTCGGCATACCGCTGGCGGACGTCGCTGCTGACCACCGCCGGGTGCACCGGGTCCGTGCGACCGAGCCCCCAGCGCTCGATCACGGCGGCGTGGTCCTGACCCGTCCAGGCCGCCGCGGCCTGGACGCAGGCCCCGGCAGCCACGGCCTCGTCCTCGGCGCTGCGGGTGACCTCGACGTCGGCCAGGCCGGCGATCACCCGGCATAGGGCCTCGTTGCGCGCCGCCCCACCGGTGAGCACGACCCGCTCGACCGGTGCCACGCGGCGCAGGGCGTCGAGACCGTCGAGCAGCCCACAGGCCACCGCCTCCACCGCGGCGCGGGCCAGGTGGGCCGGCGTCGTGTCCGAGCGCAGGCCACGCAGCCAGCCGCTGGCCGTGGGCAGGTCCGGGGTGCGTTCGCCGTCCAGGTACGGCAGCATCACCAGCTCACCCGCCGACTCGACCGACAGCGCGGCCGGGCCGAGACGGTCGGGCGTCACGCCGGTCAGCCGGCCCACCAGGTCCAGCACCCGGGCGGCGTTCAGCGTGCACACCAGCGGCAGGAACCGACCGGTCGCGTCGGCGAACCCGGCGACGGCGCCGGTCGGGTCGGCCACGGCGCGCTCGGCCACCGCCGACACCACACCCGACGTCCCGACGGACATGGCCGCGACGCCGGGCGCCAGGCCGAGGCCGAGGGCTGCGGCCATGTTGTCGCCGGTGCCGCAGCCCACGGCCACACCGTTCCACCGGCCGACCACCTCGCCGGGCGCGGCGACGCGCGGCACCACCGCCGACCAGTCCCGGTCGCGATCGATGATCGCCAGGACGTCCGTGCAGTAGGCTTCGTCGACCGGGGACCAGTACCCGGTGCCCGACGCATCGCCGCGGTCGGTGACCAGCTCGCCCGTGAGCTGCAGGGTCAGCCAGTCGTGGGGCAGCACCACGTGGGCCAGGCGCTCCCACGCCGCCGGCTCGCTGCGGTGCAACCAGGACAGCTTGGTGGCCGTGATCGAGGCCACGGGCACCGTTCCCACCCGCCGAGCCCACGCCCCGGCGCCGCCCAACTGCTGGATCAGCCACCGGGCGTCCGGCGCGCTCTCCGTGTCGTTCCACAGCTTGGCCGGGCGGATCACCTGCCGCTCGGCGTCCAGCGGGACCATGCCGTGCTGCTGGCCGGCCACGGAGATGGCCCGGACCGGCGGTTCGCCGAGCTCCGCCCAGCACTGCCGGAACGCCGCCAACCAGGCGGCCGGATCCTGCTCGGATCGGGGCGGGGTGGTCACCGGATGGGCCACCGCAGCCTGGCCCACCAGCGCACCACGCTCGAGCTCACGGACCTGCACCTTGGTGCTCTGGGTCGACGAGTCGACGCCGGCGATCAGCTCCATCAGCGCACCCCGAGGAGCAGTTCGGTGACCAGCTGGTCGAGGCGCTCGTGGCCGTACCCCTGGGTGGCGAGGGGCGAGGGATCGATGTCGGCGGTGCGCAGGGCATCCAGTGACGCGGTTCCCAACCCGCCGGGCGAGGTCGGCTCGCGCAGCCCGGCGACCTTGGCCGCGGCCAGGGCCTCGGCGATCTCCGGGTCGCAGTGGAACCGTTGGGCCTTCTCCTTGAGGATCAGGTACGTGCGCATGCAGCCGCGGGCGAACTCCCACACCCCGTCGTGGTCCTCGGTGCGGTAGGGGTGGGCATCGAAGTGGCGCATGCCCGTCCAGCCAGCGTCCTCGAGCAGCCGGACGAGGTGGAAGGCGTCGCGGATGCCCTCGCTGCCGAACCGGAAGTCCTGGTCGTACTTGCCGATCCGCTGTCCGTTGAGGTCGATGTGGAACAACTTCCCGTGCCACAGGGTCTGGGCGACCGCGTGGTGGAACGACAGCCCGCTCATCGTCTCGTGGGCGAACTCGGGGTTGAGCCCGACCATCTCCGGCCACTCCAGCTCGTCGATGAACGCCAGGGCGTGGCCGACGGTGGGCAGGAGGATGTCGCCGCGTGGCTCGTTCGGCTTGGGCTCGAGGGCCACCACCAGGTCGTAGCCACGGTCGCGGATGTGCGCGCAGCACAGGTTGACCGCCTCGGCGTAGCGATCGAGCGCGGCACCGACGTCCTTGGCCGCGTCGGCCTCGACGCCCTCACGACCACCCCACATCACGTACACCGTCGCCCCGAGCTCGGCACCGAGGTCGATGGCACGCATCGTCTTCTGCACCGCGAAGCGCCGCACCTGGGCGTCGTTGGCGGTGAACGCCCCCTCCTTGAACACCGGTTGGCTGAACAGGTTCGTGGTGGCCATCGGGACGTGCATGCCCGTGTCGGCCAAGGCGGCCCGGAAGCGCTCAACGATGCGGTCGCGTTCCGTCGCGCGAGAACCGAACGGCACCAGGTCGTCGTCGTGCAGGTTGACGCCGTAGGCGCCCAGCTCGGCCAACCGGACGACGGCGTCGACCGGGTCGATGGGCGGACGGGTCTCGTGGCCGAACGGATCACGCCCCGGATTGCCGACGGTCCACAGCCCGAACGTGAAGTGGTCGTCCGGCGTTGGCTGATACGGGGTCATGGCGGCACGCTACCCCGGCCCCCGGCGGCCGGGCCGGGGTCAGCGGCGACGGCCGAAGCGGCGGGTGCTGAGCGTCATGAACACGGCGGTGATCAGCGCGCTCCACCCGAGTGCCAGGACGACCCAGTAGGAGGTGGTGTGCTCGATGCCCACCGGCGCCGGGCCGCCCTGCATCAGGCAGCGCACCGCGTTGATCATCACGGTGATCGGCTGGTTGGCGGCGAAGGGCTGCATCCACCCGGGCATCGACCGGATCGGCACGTTGGCGCTGGACACGAAGCTGAACGGGATGATCAGCATCGAGAGGCCCTGGGCGGCCTGGGCGTTCTTCGACACGAGGCCCATGACGATGAACACCCATGCGACGGCCCACCCGAACACGACGATCAGGGCATAGGCCAGGACGACCGCGGCGAGCCCGCCGTGGGTGCGGAAGCCGACCAGGTAGCCGATGATCGCGGTGGTCAGGACGCCCCACGCAACGAGCCCGGCGTCGGCCAGCGAGCGGCCGAACATCACCGCGCTGCGTGGCACCGGCAGCGAGCGCAGCCGGTCGTACAGGCCGCTGTTGGCGTCCTCGGCGACACCCGACGCCGAGCCCATGCCCGTCCACAGGATGACGGTGGTCAGGAAGCCGGGGACGAGGAAGTCGACGTAGCGGATCGCCCCACCAGGGTTGATCGCCCCGCCGAACACGTACCGGAACATGAACAGGAACAGGGCGCCCTGGACGGTGCCCATCATCAGCACCTGCGGGGTGCGGAAGAACTGCTTGAGGGTCCGCTTGGCCACCTCGATGGCGGTGGTGGCCCACGAGGCGGTGCGCCGGGCCGCCGGAGTGGCCGGTCGGGTGGCAGTGATCGTGGCAGCGGTCATCGGTGGCCTCCGGAGGTGCGGCGGGTGGGGGGCGCGCTGGGCGCCGGGTCGGCGGCGCGGTGGCCGGTGAGGATCAAGAAGACCTCGTCGAGGGTCGGGCGACGCAGGGCGATGTCGTCGACGTGCACGCCGGCGTCGTCGAGACGGCGGACCGTCTCGGCCAGCTGGCGGGACCCGTCCACGCCGGCCACCACGGTGTTGGTCAGCGGGTCGCGGCGGACCTCGGCACCGGCCACCTCACCGAGGATCCGCTCGACCACCTCGGTGTCGGCGGCCGACCGCGGCCGGACCTCGATCACGTCGCGGCCGGCCTCGGCCTTCAGCTGATCGGGCGAACCGGCGGCGATGACCTTGCCGTGGTCGATGATCACCACGTCCCGGGCCAGCTGATCGGCTTCCTCGAGGTACTGGGTGGTCATCAGCACGTCGGTGCCGTCGGCGACCAGGGCCCGGATCGCCTCCCACAGGTCCAGCCGGCTGCCCGGGTCGAGTCCCGTGGTCGGTTCGTCGAGCAGCAGCAGCTTGGGCCGCCCGACCAGGCTGGCACCCAGGTCGAGGCGCCGGCGCATGCCGCCGGAGTATTCGCGCACCAAGCGGTCGCGGGCGTCGGTCAGGTGCAGCGTCTCCAGCACCGCGTCGGCGGCCCGGCGGGCCTCGGCCGCGTCCAAGCCGAACAGCCGGCCGACCATCACCAGGTTCTCCCGCCCACTCATGGCTGGTTCGACCGAGGCGTACTGCCCGGCGAGTCCGATCACCTGGCGAACCAGGTGGGGTTCGGCGATGGCGTCGATCCCGGCGACGCGCAGCGTTCCGGCGGTGGGACGCAGCAGGGTGGCCACGGCGCTGACGAACGTGGTCTTGCCGGCCCCGTTGGGGCCGAGCAGCGCGGTGAGCTGGCCACTGCGGGCGGTGAGGTCCAAGCCGTCGAGGGCGTGGGTCGCCCCATAGTGCTTGGTCAGCCCGCGGGCTTCGATGATGTCGGTCACGGTGTCCTCCGGGGGGCGGAAACGGGGATGGGCGGGTGCACGGCGGTGGAGCGGCCGTCGTGCCAGGCCTGCCACTGGGCCAAGCCGGGAAAGGTGCCGGCGGTGATCTCCGCGACCAGTGCTCGGACGAAGGCGACCTCGGCCACCAGGAGGGCCTGCTGGTACTCGGCCTCGAGGACGAACAAACGGGGCAGCTCGTGCCGCCCGACCAGCAACGCCAGGCGGGCCGCGCCACCGGCGATCTCGGCGTCGAGGGCGACAATCCGATCCCCGAGCAGGTCGACCACCCGCCCGGGCGCCACGGCGCCGACCATCGTCAGGGCGGCCTCGAACTGCAGGTACTCCTTGGCCGGGGTGGCCAGGAGCTCGCCCAGCCAGTCGTCCGCCTCGTCATGGCCGGCCGGGGTCAGGGCGTAGACGGTGCGCTCCGGTCGGCGCTGGTCCCGCTCGACGCCCTCGGCGGCGATCAACCCGGCGCGCTCCAGCACGTTGACCACGCTGTAGAGCGAGCCGAAGTTGAGCCGGATGCTCTCGTCGTGATGGCGACGCTTCAGCGTCTGGGCGATCTCGTACGGGTGCCGCGGGCCCTCGGCCAGGGTGACCATGACCGCCAGCGCCAGGGGGTTGGAGCGCCGGACCCGATGCATGGCCGCACGGTAGATCCGATGGTGAATATTCGCAACCGAGTATTCGACGGCGGATCAGACCGGCGAGGCGTCGCGCATCGGTGAGGCCGTGGTGACATACTGTGGGCTTCCGACATCACCCGTGCACGCCGTTGTGCCGGACGACCGAGGGGGAGACACCCAGATGCAGACCACCCGAGTGCGCCAGGCTGGCGCGCTGCTCCTGAGCCTGGCCGTCGTGGCCGGTGCGTGCGGAGACGACAAGAAGAAGGACACCAAGACCACCACCGCGGTCACCACGGCCTCGGCAGGGACCACGGCGTCCTCCGGGACCACCGCCTCGGCCGGCACGACGGCCTCGGCCGGGACCACCGCCTCCGCTGGCACCACCGCCTCCGCTGGCACCACGGCGTCGGCCGGAACCTCGGCGGGTTCCAGCTCGGCCGGGACCACGGCCTCCAGCGGCACCGCCGCGGGCGGAAGCGGCTCGGCGGCAGCCATCGCCCCGATCCCGACCGGTGTCAAGTGCGATGCCGGGATCAAGATCGCCTTCCTCGGCGCGCTGTCGGGCGACAACGGCGCCCTCGGCACGAACATGATCAACGGCGCCCAGATCGCCTTCGACGAGTTCAACAAGGCCAACCCGGACTGCCAGGTGACCTTCGACTCGAAGCACGACTCGCAGGGTGCGGCCGACCAGGCCTCGCCGCTGGCCGACGCCATCGTCGGTGACGCCAAGGTCATTGGTCTGATCGGGCCGGGCTTCTCCGGCGAGACCAAGGCCACCATGCCGAAGTTCGAGGCCGCCGGCCTGCCGATGATCACCCCTGGCGCCACCAACGCCAAGCTGTCGACCAACGGCTGGAAGATGTTCCACCGCATCCTGGCCAACGACGACAAGCAGGCTCCTGGCGTGGTCAGCCTGATCACCAACGTGATCAAGGGCAAGGCCGTGGGCGTGATCGACGATGCCAGCGAGTACGGCAAGGGCTTGGCCGATTCGGTCCGCTCCGGCCTGGCCGCCATGGACGTCGCCAACGCCACCATCGACCCGAAGGCCGGCGACTACTCGGCAGCCATCACGGCGATGAAGGACAAGAACGTCGACACGATCTTCTACGGCGGGTACTACGCCGAGGCTGCCAAGCTGGTCAAGCAGATCCGTGACGCAGGGCTGAAGGCCACGTTCGTGTCCGGTGACGGCTCGCTGGACAACGGGTTCATCAAGAACGGCGGCTCGGCCACCGAGGGCTCCTACCTGACGGCCACCGGCGCTCCCGGCGACGTCAACCCGGCGTTCCAGGCGGCCTTCAAGGCCAAGTTCAACGCCGACCCGGCGCTGTACTCGCCCGAGGCCTACGACTGCGCCCGCGTCTTCCTGGCCGGGATCGCCGCCGGCAAGGTGACCCGCGCCGACATGGCGGCCTTCGTGGCCAGCTACGACCAGCCGGGCATCACCAAGCAGATCAAGTTCGACTCGACGGGCGAGCCGTCGGGCAACGCGGTGTACTACACCATCGTCAAGGACGGCAAGCTGGCCGGCCAGGGTCTGATCCCCGGCTGATCGTTCAGCTCCGCACGTGACCTGAACGGGGGTCGTGGCTTCGGCCACGACCCCCGTTTGCGTAGGGTAGGGCCGATCACTCGCACGCACCGGGGGGCGCGTTGACCTTCTCCAACTTCATCGAGCAGTTCTGGCCGTCGACGATCAACGGGTTGGTCCTCGGATCGATCTATGCCCTGATCGCCCTCGGCTACACGTTGGTCTACGGCGTGCTCCGGCTGATCAACTTCGCCAACTCCGAGGTGTTCATGCTGTCGGCGTTCGGCTCGTTCTGGGCGCTGCAGATCCTCGGGGTCCCGTACCGGCTGGGCAACGGCGACGATCCGTACAAGACCGGCTTGGCGCTCGTCGGCACGCTGGGCTTCATGATGCTCGTGTCGATGGTGGTGGGCGGCACGGTCGCCATGGGCCTCGAGCGGATCGCCTACCGGCCACTTCGCAAGCGGCATGCCCCGCGCTTGGTGTTCCTGATCTCGGCCATCGGCGCCAGCTTCGCGATGTCCGAGGCAGTCGGCGAGTTCGGACCGCGCGGCCGCCAGGAGTACGGCATCCAGCGCGTCCTGCAGAAGCGCAAGGTGTTCTCGATCTTCTCCGCCGATGTGCGCAACGACTACATCATCGTCGTCGTCGGTGCGCTCCTGATGATGACCGTGCTCGTCCTGTTCGTCAACCGGACGCGCATCGGACGCGGCATCCGCGCCGTCGCCCAGGACATGGAGACCGCCCGGCTGATGGGCGTCAACGTCGACCGGGTGATCCTGATCACCTTCCTGGTCGGCGGGCTGATGGCCGGCGGCGCAGCCTTCCTGTACGAGATCTACAACGGCACGGCGCGCAACACCCTCGGGTTCGAGCTGGGTGTCAAGGCGTTCACCGCTGCGGTGCTCGGCGGCATCGGCAACATCAAGGGCGCACTGCTCGGCGGCATCGTCCTCGGGATCATCGAGAACTGGGGGACGGCGATCTTCCAGTCGAACCAGAAGATGGGCTCGGTCGTCGCCTTCTCCGTGCTGGTGCTGGTGCTGATGTTCCGGCCCACCGGCCTGCTCGGCGAGGCGCTCGGCAGGAGCAAGGCATGAGCAGCGCGCCGCCCATGCCCACCGAGGATCCGGACCGGATCGCCAGTCACGCCGGTCCGCCAACCGCCGCCGCCAAGCAGGTCTTCGGCCAGCGGATGGCCGCGGCCTCGGCCACGATGCGGCGGTGGTCGGACGCCTGGGCTCGCCTGCCGACGGTCGTGCGCTGGAGCCTGCTCGGGCTGCTCCTCGTGTTCCTCTACACCCTGCCGCTGACCAAGCCGTGGCCGATCGACACCCCGGGGACGGATCTCGCCGGTGTCCTCGGCGGCACGGTCGTTCCCTATGTCGTCGTCGCGCTGGGGCTCAACGTGGTGGTCGGCATGGCCGGCCTGCTCGATCTCGGCTACGTCGGCTTCTACGCCGTCGGCGCCTACACCCTCGGCGTGCTGACCTCGCGGCACGCCAACCTGCCGTGGCTGCTGTGCCTGCCGATCTGCATCGTCGTCTCGATGGTCGTCGGCGTCCTGCTCGGCGCGCCCACGCTGCGCTTGCGTGGCGACTACCTGGCCATCGTCACCCTGGGCTTCGGCGAGATCATCCGCCTGCTGGCCGAGCGGCTCGACTGGTTGGGGACGATCAACGGCATCCAGGGCATCGGGCCGCCGCCCAACGTCGGACCGTTCAAGTTCGGCGTCCTGAACAAGAACAGCTTCTTCTACCTCGGCCTGACCGTGATCATCGTCGTCTACTTCTTCCTGAAGCGGCTGGAGAACAGCCGCGTCGGGCGGGCCTGGACGGCGATCCGCGAGGACGAGGACGCCGCCGAGCTGATGGGCGTGCCCACCTTCCGCTTCAAGCTGTGGGCCTTTGCCATCGGTGCCGCGGTCGGCGGACTGGCCGGCATGCTGTACGCCGGCAAGGCCGGGTTCATCAACCCCGACGGATTCAAGATCAACCTGTCGATCCTGTTCATCGCCGCCGTCGTCCTCGGCGGGCCCGGCAACATGCCCGGCGTGGTCATCGGCGGCATCGTCGTCAGCTACCTGCCGGAGCGCTTCCGCTTCCTGAACACCAGCCGGTACATGTGGTTCGGGATCGCCTTGGTGATCATGATGATCTTCCGCCCGCAGGGTCTGCTCCCCCGCCGGGCTCACGGCCGCACCCAACCCCCCGACCCTCCGACGTTCGAGGACGTCAAGGAAGGCGACCCCGACCTGGAGGGAGGTGCCCATGGCGCCCTCGCCTGATCCCGCCGGCCACGACGCCCTGCTGTCCGTTCAGAGCGTGACCATGCGCTTCGGCGGTCTCGCCGCCCTCAGCGAGGTCACCTTCGACATCCGTCCCGGCGAGATCCTCGGGCTGATCGGCCCCAACGGCGCCGGCAAGACCACGATGTTCAACGTCATGACCGGCGTGTACCAGGCGACGTCCGGCGAGGTCACCTTCGACGGCACGGTCCTGCGCGGCATCGATCGCTACAAGATCACCCGGCTCGGCATCGCCCGCACGTTCCAGAACATCCGCCTGTTCCCGGAGATGACCGCCCTCGAGAACGTCATCGTCGGCTACGAAGCGCACTCCCAGTCGGGTGTCGTCGCCGCCATGCTGCACCTCCCGGTGCACCGCCGTGAGGAGCGCGAAGGCCGCCAGCGGGCGATGGACCTGCTGCGCTTCATGGGCATCGCCGACCGCGCCAACGACGCTGCCAAGAACCTCCCGTACGGCTACCAGCGCCGCCTGGAGATCGCCCGAGCACTGGCCACCAACCCGAAGCTGCTGTGCCTCGACGAACCGGCGGCCGGGTTCAACCCGGCCGAGAAGATCGAGCTGATGGGGCTGATCCGCAAGATCCGGGACCAGGGGTACACCGTCCTGCTCATCGAGCACGACATGAACCTGGTGATGGGGGTCACCGACCGCATCGTGGTGCTCGACTTCGGCCGCAAGATCGCCGAGGGCACCCCCACCGAGGTGCGCGCCAACCCGGCGGTCATCGCCGCCTACCTGGGGGTCGACAGCGATGCTTCTTGAGGTCGACAACCTGCACGTCTTCTACGGCCGCATCGAAGCCATCAAGGGCATCTCGTTCACGGTCGACGAAGGCGAGATCGTCACGCTGATCGGGGCCAACGGCGCCGGGAAGACCACGACGCTGAAGACGGTGTCCGGCGTGCGCCCGGCTGCGCAGGGCCGGATTCGCTTCGAGGGCAAGGACATCACCAAGATGCCCGCCCACAAGCGCACCGAGATGGGCATCGTCCAGTCGCCGGAAGGACGCGGCATCTTCCCGGGCATGACCGTGCTGGAGAACCTCGACATGGGCTGCTACGTCCGCCGTCGCGGCGTGGTCTCGACCCGCACCCAGGATCTTGAACGGGTCTTCTCGCTGTTCCCCCGGCTGGCCGAACGCAAGTCGCAGGCCGGCGGTTCGCTGAGCGGCGGCGAGCAGCAGATGCTGGCCATCGGCCGGGCGTTGATGAGCCAGCCACGGATCATGCTGCTCGACGAGCCGTCGATGGGCCTGGCCCCGATGCTGATCCAGCAGATCTTCGAGATCGTCACCGAGATCAACCAGCAGGGCACCACGGTCCTTCTGGTCGAGCAGAACGCCGCCCAGGCGCTCAAGCGCGCCGACCGGGCCTACGTGCTGGAGACCGGGCGGGTGGTCAAGACCGACGTCGCCGCCAACCTGCTCGACGATCCGGCGGTGCGGGCCGCCTACCTCGGTGGGCACTAGCCGGGACCACGGTGCTCAGCGGGCGGCGCGCGCCTCGCTAAGGGCCTGCGAGACGAGGTGGGCCGCCGACGGGGCGGTCCGTGTGGTCGACATCACCAACCAGACGGTGAGCCCGGCCAGGGTGGTGGCACCGAGGACGTGCACGGCGACCAAGCCGGCCGGGACCCCGGTGGCGTACTGCCAGTAGCCCACCATGCCCTGCAGGGCGGCGGTCAACAGCCAGGCCGACAGCGGGGCATCAAGGGCCTGGCGCTCGCTGGCGAAGCGGCGGAGGCGCAGGAGCAGCCGGAGGGCGACGAACAGCGTGATCCAGACGACGACGCTGTGGATGCGCGTCACCCATGTCAGCGCGGTGCCGCTGACGTGCGTGGCGCTGCCGAAGAAGCGCTTGGCCGTGGCGTCGCCGGCGTGGGTGCCCGTGCCGGTGACCACCGTTCCGGCCAGCAGCGCCAGCGCCGTCCACCCGGCGAGGAGCTGCACCCAACGGCGGGTGGTCGGGCCGACCACCGCCACCCGGGCGGCATCGTCCGGCCAGCGTGAGCGGATCACCAGGGCGACGGCGATGCCCACCAGGACCAGGCTGAGCACCATGTGCAACTGCACCGACGCCGGGTTGAGGTTGGTCCAGATGACCAGTGCCCCGACCAGCGCCTGGGCCGGGATCCCGGCCACGAGCAACATGGAGAGCACCGTCAGGTCGCGCCGGCGCGGCCGGCGGAACCAGGCACCGAGCGCGGCGAGGACCACCGCCAGGCCGACGACGAAGGTGAACAGCCGGTTGAGCTGCTCGATGGCGGCGTGCTTGGAGCCGACATCGACGAGGTGACTGGCATTGCAGTTCGGCCAATCGACGCATCCCAGACCGGAACCGGTGAGGCGCACCGCGGCTCCGGTGACGACGATGGCCGACACGGCCACCAGCGCCGCCACGCAGATCCGGTGGAACGTGCTCGGCGAGAACCCGTCCCGGCGGAAGCGGGCCAGCGCGCTGCCGTCGCCATCCGTGCGTGCCACGGCAACCAGCCTACGAGTCACGGCTCGGCCCCACCCAGGCCGCTCCCCTACGGTGCGCCCATGATCACCAGCTTCGACGACTACCCGCTGCATCCGGGAACCGCGCCGATCAACGAGACGGCCACCGCCGACCTCAACCACTACGACCGCTACTACTTCAACGGCTATCCGGCCGACGGCAGCTACTACCTGGCCGCAGCCATGGGCCTCTATCCCAACCGCCAGGTGATCGATGCGGCGTTCTGCGTGATGCGCGGCGGTCGCCAGACCAGCGTGTACTCGTCGGGCCGGGCACCGCGCGATCCACGCCAGGCCACCGCGGTCGGAGCGGTCACCGTGACCATCGTCGAGCCACTGCAGCGCCTGCGCCTGCAGGTCGAGGCAGCCGAACAGGGGTTGCGCGCCGACCTCGAGTTCTGCGCCCGGTCGGCACCCATCGAGGAGCCACACTTCTTCCAGCGCACCGGCGCCCGGGTGGTGTTCGACTACACCCGGCTGACCCAGTTCGGGCATTGGACCGGCTGGGTCGAGATGGACGGCGAGCGCCTCGACCTCGGCGAGGGCATCTGGGGATCACGGGATCGCTCGTGGGGCATCCGCCCGGTCGGCGAACCGGCGCCGAGCGGTGCGCCGTCGCACACCGTCCCGCAGTTCTTCTGGTTGTGGGGGCCGGTCAACTTCCCGGGACTTGCCACCCACTTCGACGTCAACGAGTTCGCCGACGGTCGCCGCTGGCACGAGACCGCCGTGCTCGCCATCGACGGCGAGCAGCCGCGCACCATGCGGACCATCGACTACCGGATCACCTGGACGCCGGGCACCCGCCTGGCGGCGAGCTTCGAGTACGACCTGATCGACTGGGACGGATCGGTCCACACGGTGGCCCTGCACCCGGAGCAGCCGTTCCACATGGTCGGCATCGGCTACGGCCACCCGCGGTTCAACCACGGGACGTGGAACGGCGAGCAGGTCACCGCTGGCGAACGCCTCGATCTGCCGGTGGCCAACCCGTGCGACCGGACGGCGTTGCACGTCCAGGCGCCGTGCGCCGCGACGTACCGCGGCCCCTCCGGCGAGGTCCGCCAGGGCCGCGGCATCCTCGAGCAGATCGCCGTCGGCGCGCATTACACCGGGCTGACCGGCATCCTCGATCCGTACCAGGGGTAGCGTTGCTCCGGTGAAAAAGCCGAGCGTCGCCGAGCGTCGCACCGAGATCCTCGAGGTCACCTGCGAGGTGGTGATCGAGCGCGGGTTCGCCGGCACTCGCATCAGCGACGTCGCCAAGCGCCTCGACGTGTCGACCAGCTTGATCCACTACCACTTCGACTCCAAGGAACAGCTGCTGGCCGAGGCCTTCGCCCACTACGCCCGCAAGGATCTGGCGGCGATGGAGGCCGAGATCGACGCCGCGCCGACTGCCCTCGAACAACTCGACCGGATCATCCACGACAACGTGCCCGAGGGCAGCGGCGACATGGAGTGGATGCTGTGGATCGATGCCTGGGGCGAAGCGCTGCGCAACCCGTTGATGCGCACGATCAGCCAGGAGCTCGACGACCAGTCGATGCGCCTGGTCACCAAGGTCCTCGAGTACGGCGTCGCCACCGAGGAGTTCGACTGCCCGGACCCCACCGGGACGGCGCTGCGGCTCACCGCGCTGATCGACGGGCTCGCCGTGCAGTTCGCCGCCCACGATCACGTGCTGACCCGCGAGGACGTCATCGCCAGCGTCCGCCGACTCGCCGCCTCGGAGGTCGGCGTGCCGGTAGAGGCCTTCGCCGGCGTCGTCCGGCCGGTCGCCGGAGGCCTTCGCCCGCCGTCGCCGGCCATCGAGGCCGCGCTGCGGCGGGTCGTGGCCACGGCGAACGACGCCGTGCTCCGCCGCGATGCCCAGGCCTTCGCCGGGTGCTTCGTCGACGATGGCGTGTGGGACAGCGGGCGCGGTCGCCACGAGGGCCGGGCAGCCATCGCCGCCGGGTTGACCAAGCTGTTGAAGGACCACGCCTGGATCTCGCCCACGGCCCCCCAGTACGTGTTCGAGGTCGACGAGCACGCCGGCACCGGCATCGGCCGGGGCACGGTGCGCGAGACCTCCAAGCGCCTGTCCGGCAAGATCGTCGAGACCGTGGCCGTCAACCACGACCAGTTCATCCGCTCCGGCGGCGTCTGGCGCCTGGCCGACCGCCGCGTCGAGATCCTCGACCGCGGCTGACCCCTCTCCCCGCCCGCCTGACCCCTCCCAGCCCCATGGGCGCGGAAACTCGCACACTTGCAAGCCGGGGCCCCCATGGGCGCGAAGTGACCTCACCGACGGCCCGAGCAGCCCGCACCCCACCACCTGACCCCACCAGCCCCATGGGCGCAGAAGCTCGCACACCTGCAAGTGAGCGCCCCCATGGGCGCGCAGTGACCTCACCGACGGCCCGAGCGGGCCTCACCCCACCACCTGACCCCCACCAGCCCCATGGGCGCGGAACCTCGCACACTTGCAACCCAGTGCCCCCATGGGCGCGAAGTGACCTCACTGACGGCCCGAGCAGCCCGCACCCCACCACCTGACCCCCACCAGCCCCATGGGCGCGGAAAATCGCACACTTGCACGCCAGCGGACCCATGGGCGCGGCGTGATGGCACCACCGGGGGCTCGACGCGGCGACGCGACGCGGGCGACGCCAGGCGGGCGACGCCAGGCGGGCGACTCGAGCGGCGCGGAGCGGGTTGGGCTAGGGGCGGATCTCGTAGAAGGCGTTGGTGGCGTGGTCGATGTCCAGGCGGCGGAAGCGGGTGAACCCGGCGTCGGCCGCCCACTGGCGGGCCAGCGACTCGGGCAGGCCGAGCGTGCCGAGGCCGGCGCCGTCGGGCGCGCTCATCGCCGAGGACATGCACGACAACACGCTGATGCCGTACATCAGCGCCGCCATGGGATTGCGCGCCGTGTTCTCCTCGAAGCTGTCCAGCGCCTTGATGTCGACCAGCAGCCAGGTTCCGTCGGGTGCCAGGGCGTCGCGGATCGCCTCGATCACCTGGCGCGGATGGGTCATGTCGTGGATGCAGTCGAAGGTCGTGATCAGGTCGAGCGAGCCATCCGTGGGCAGCGGGCTGACCCGCGGGTCGTGGAACTCGACGTTGCCGGCACCGAGCTCGGTCAGCTTGGTGCGGGCGCGGGCCAGGGCATGGGCGGAGACGTCGTACCCGGTGAACTGGGACTGCGGGTAGGCGTCGGCCATCAGCAGCAGCGCCCCGCCGGCGCCGCACCCGACATCGGCCACCCGGGCCCCCGCGGCGAGCTTGGTCGTGACTCCGTGCAGCGCCGGGAGCACGGCGGGCAGGAGGAACGACCGGTTCCACGGCTCGAAGCTGCGCTCGATGCCGACCGCCCCCTCCGCACCGTGCGAGTCGTAGTCGTGGCCGAGACCGGTGCGGAAGCTGTCCTTGACGTGCTCCAGCGCGGCCATGGTCTGGGGCAGGCGGTGGAACATGCCCATGCCGAACGCCGGATGGTCGTCGTCGGCCAGCACGGCGACGGCCTCTGGCGACAGGCCGATGCGCTCGGCGTCGCCCTCCACGAGCTTGGCGGCAACCTGGTTGTGGGCCCACTCGCGAACCCATCGTGGGTGGAGTCCGGTGCGCTCGGCGAGATCGGCGATGGAGGTCGGCTCGCCGCACGCGGCCAGGGCCCGGTACAGGCCGAGGGCGTCACCGAGGTGGACCATGCCGGCGGTGACCGCACCCTGCAGCTGGGAGAAGAGGCTGAAGCTGTACAGCTTCAGCGCCATCGGATCGATCTCAGCCACGACCGGCACCCGGATCGGTGAAGACCGGCGAGCGCTGCTCGAAGTGGGCGACGACCGCCTCACGCTGGTTCGGGGTGGCCACCAGTGCCCCGATCTCGCGACGCTCGGCGGCGAACGCCGCGGCCGCGCCGCCGTAGTGCAACTCGTGGAACAGGGCCTTGGCGCCGCGCACGGCGTGCGGGCTGCGTGTCGCGATCTCCCGGGCCAGGATGCGGGCCTCGTCCACCGGCTGGTCGGACAACCGCGTTGCCACGCCGAGGGCCACGGCTTCGCGGCCGTCGAAGATCCGTGCCGTGTAGACCAGCTCGCGAGCCACGTCGGAGCGCACCAGCCGGCTGAGTGTCAGCGTGCCGGTCATGTCCGGCACCAGCCCGTAGTACACCTCGCGCACGCTGAGCTTGGTGTCCGGGTGGACGATGCGGACGTCCGCCGCCAGGGCTAGCTGGATGCCGCCACCGATGGCGTGACCGTGAACGGCGGCGATCACCGGTACCGGCAGTTCGGCCCACGCCCAGCAGCACTGTTGGGCGCGGTGGGTGATGCCCGCGCCGGTCTCGCCGAGGGCCGACCCGCCCGATCCGTCCGCCAGCCCGGCCATCGCCGCCAGGTCGAGGCCGGCGCAGAACGACGGACCGTCGCCGGCCAGGACCACGGCGCGCACGTCGGCGCGCCCGGCCAGTTCGGCGCCGGCGTCGATCAGGCCGTCGATCATCGCCATGTCCAAGGCGTTGCGCTTGTCCGGCCGAGCCAGGCGCACGTCGGCCACTCCGTCGGTCACCTCGACCGTCACCCGTTCCGTCATGGGCGGAGTCTGGCAGGTCGTGGTGTGCCCGGACCCAACCGGCATGCGATCATGGCCCATGCGACTGAACCTGTCCGCCGACGAGGTGCTGACCACCACGCGTGCCGTCCGCAAGCGACTCGACTTCGATCGCCCCGTCGAGCGCGAGGTGGTCGAGGAGTGCCTGCAGATCGCCCTGCAGGCGCCGACCGGCTCCAACCGCCAGGGCTGGCAGTGGATCTTCGTCACCGACCCGGACACCAAGCTGGCCCTCGCCGACATCTACCGGCCGAACTGGGAGCGCTACCGCAACGCCGTGGCCGCGGTGCGCTACGACGATGGCGACGTGCGCGGCGACCGGCTGTCCAAGGTCTACGACTCGGCCAGCTACCTGGCCGAGCACTTCCACCGCGTTCCGGTCATCATGGTCCCGTGCATCGAGGGCACCCGCGACCCGATCCCGGCGGCGGCCAGTGCCGGCATGTGGGGATCGCTGCTCCCCGCCGTCTGGAGCTTCATGCTCGCGGCGCGCGAGCGTGGCCTGGGCACGGCGTGGACCACGATCCACCTGCTGAACAACGGCGACAACGAGGCCGCGCACGTGCTGGGCATCCCCACCGGTTGGGTGCAGGCCGGCATGTTCCCGATCGCCTACACCAAGGGCACCGAGTTCCGCCCGGCGTCTCGCCTGGACCTCGATGGCCTGGTCCACTGGGAGCGCTGGTAGCGGCTACTCCACCAGACGCAGGCCGGCCGGGTTGATGCTCGGCTCGGCGGTGGGCAGGTCGACGACGAACTGGGTGCGGTACGCCGGGTAGACGTGCTCGCTGAGCAACACCGGACGCCCGGCGGTGTCGGTGGTGATCCGCTCGCAGCGCAGCACCGGACCGCCGGCGGGCACGTCCAGCAGGGCGGCATCGCCCTCGTCGGCGAGGTCGGCGCCGATGGTCTGGGTGGCGCCGCGCAGCTCGATGCCGAGCAGCTCGTAGAACGGTTTGCGCTCGACGTCGCGCCGGCTGAGGTGCTGGCCGATCTCCGCCGGGCACCACACGGTGACCACGGCGAACGGCTCGCCGTTGGCCAGGTTGAGCCGTTTGACGCGCAGCACGCTGTCGCAGCCGAGGACCTCGGCGACCCGCCCCGAGGCCGGAACGAAGGCGTACTCGAGCACCTTGCGGTCGGCGGACAGGCCACGGTCGCCGAGTTGGGTCTCGATGGTCGCCAGCGAGTTCAGCCGCTGCGGGACGGGGCGGGTGGCCACGTACCAGCCGAACCCCTGGCGGCTGTCGACCAAGCCCTCGGCGCGCAGGATCTCCAGGGCTCGGCGCACGGTGACCCGGCTGACGGCGAACTCGGCGGACAGGTCGCTCTCGCTCGGCAGTACCCGCCCGGCGCCCATCGCCAGGGTCCGGGCGCGCAGCTCGTCGGCGATCACGTGGTAACGAATCGTCCGGTCACTCACGCCGCTGCACCTCCTGTCGAGCGGTCACCGGGGACTTGCCGGCGCCCGGTGAACTTGTCATATACTTGTCTACAACCGTTCGCAGCGCAAGGAGCCAGGATGACCGTCACCGCAGGAACCCCGATCGAACTCGTCGAGCGCGTCTACCGCACCCTTCCCGAGCGGGTCGCCGCCGGCCGGCAGCGGTTCGCCCGGCCGCTCACCCTGGCCGAGAAGATCCTGCTCAACCACCTCGACTCGGTCGACGTGGACATCGAGCGGGGCGAGACCTACAACGACTTCCATCCCGACCGGGTGGCCATGCAGGACGCCACCGCCCAGATGGCCCTGCTGCAGTTCATGACCGCCGGGCTGCCCACCACGGCCGTGCCCAGCACCGTCCACTGCGACCACCTGATCTCCGCCAAGGTCGGGGCACGGATCGACCTCGACGTCGCCGTCGACACCAACCGGGAGGTCTACGACTTCCTCCGCTCGGTCAGCGCCAAGTACGGCATCGGCTTCTGGGGGCCGGGCAGCGGGATCATCCACCAGGTCGTCCTGGAGAACTACGCCTTCCCCGGCGGGATGATGATCGGCACCGACAGCCACACGCCGAACGCCGGCGGGCTGGGCATGGTGGCCATCGGGGTGGGCGGGGCCGATGCGGTCGACGTGATGACCGGCTTCCCGTTCAACGTCCGCTGGCCGAAGGTCATCGGCGTCCGCCTGACCGGCACGTTGAGCGGCTGGTCGTCGCCGAAGGACGTCATCCTGGAGGTCGCCCGGGTGCTCACCGTCGAGGGCGGGACCGGGGCGGTCGTCGAGTACTTCGGGCCCGGCGCCGACACCATCAGCGCCACCGGCAAGGCGACGATCTGCAACATGGGGGCCGAGATCGGCGCCACCTGCAGCGTGTTCCCGTACGACCACAACATGGCGCAGTACCTGAAGGCCACCGGCCGCGACGCCATCGCCGACGCCGCCGACGCCGTGGCCGAGCACCTCCGCCCGGACGAGGGGGCCCGCTACGACCGCCTGGTGGAGATCGACCTCGACGAGCTGAAGCCGTTGATCAACGGTCCGCACAGCCCGGACCGGGCCAACCGGGTCGGCACCCAGGTGGGCGAGCAGGCCGCGGCCAACGGGTGGCCGCTGGAGATCAGCTCGGCGCTGATCGGCAGCTGCACCAACTCGAGCTACGAGGACATCACCCGGGCCGCGTCGATCGCCCGCCAGGCCGCGGCGCACGGGCTGCGGGCCAAGACCGAGCTGCTGGTCACGCCGGGCAGCGAGCAGACCCGGGCGACCATCGAGCGCGACGGGCTGATCGCCGACCTCGAAGCCATCGGCGCCACCGTGCTGGCCAACGCCTGCGGGCCGTGCATCGGCCAGTGGGACCGCCCCGCCGATGCCAATGCCGGCCCGAACACCATCGTCAACTCGTTCAACCGCAACTTCCCGAAGCGCAACGACGGCTCGGCCAACACCCTGTCGTTCGTGACCAGCCCGGACACCGTGGTGGCCCTGGCGCTGGCCGGCCGGCTGGACTTCGACCCCACCACCGACACGATCACCGCACCGGATGGCAGCGAGGTCCGCCTGCAGGCGCCGGTCGGGGAGGTCCTGCCCGGCAGTGGCTACGAGCGGGGGAAGAACACCTTCACCGCCCCACCGGCGAACGGCAGCGACGTGGTCGTCGAGGTCTCCCCCACCAGCACCCGGTTGCAGCTGCTGGCACCGTTCCCGGCGTGGGACGGCCAGGACTACCGCGGCCTACCGGTGCTGATGAAGGCCCAGGGCAAGTGCACCACGGACCACATCTCCGCGGCCGGCACATGGCTGACCTACCGCGGCCACCTGGAGAACATCTCCGGCAACCTGTTCCTCGGAGCGGTCAACGCCTTCACCGGCAGGGCCGGCGAGGGTCGCGACGTCCGCGACGGCACCGTCGACACCTACCCCAACCTGGCCAAGCGCTACGGCGAGGCCGGCATCCGCTGGGTGGCCATCGGCGATCGCAACTACGGGGAGGGCTCGTCGCGCGAGCACGCCGCGATGGAGCCGCGGTTCCGCGGCGGGGTGGTCATCTTCGCCCGCAGCTTCGCCCGCATCCACGAGACCAACCTGAAGAAGCAGGGCCTGATCCCGTTGACCTTCGCCGACCCGGACACCTACGAGCAGATCGGCGAGGACGACCGGATCAACGTCCTCGGCCTGCCGCCGGTGCCCGGCCAACCGGTGCACTGCCAGATCGTCAAGCCCGACGGTACGGTCATCGACTTCGACGGATTGCACACCTTCAGCGACGAGCAGATCGAGTGGTTCCGCGCCGGGTCGGCGCTCAACGTCGTCAAGCGCAAGGTTGCCGAAGGCCAATCGTGAGCGGAGCAGCCGGCGCGGGCGGCGTGCGCCGCAACGAGTTCGGCCAACCGGTCGGTGAGCCGGTGGACGGCTGGACCACCCGGCCGTTCCCGGCGCCGACCGTCCTGGCCGGACGCACCGTCCGCCTGGAGCCCCTCGGACCCGAGCACGTCGACGGCCTGCTGGCCACGATGTGCGCCCCGGGCACCGAGTCGCGTTGGACGTACATGCCGGACGGACCGTTCGCCGACCGGGCCGCACTGGCCGCCCACGTCGAGCGGATGGCCCACGCCGACCCCAACCGGGTGGCCCTGGCGATCGTCGAGCAGGGATCCGGAACTCCCGTCGGACAGGCCACCTACCTGCGCATCGACCCGCCCGTCGGCACGCTGGAGGTCGGCTGGATCATGTACAGCCCGCAGCTGGCCGGCAGCCGGGGAGCAACCGAAGCGATGTACCTCATGGCCCGCCACGCCATCGACGAGCTCGGGTACCGCCGCTACGAGTGGAAGTGCGATGCGCTGAACGAGCCCTCCCGCCGGGCGGCGACCCGACTCGGCTTCGCCTACGAGGGCACCTTCCGCCAGGCCACGATGTACAAGGGACGCAACCGCGACTCGGCCTGGTACGCGATCACCGACGCCGACTGGCGCCGGCTGCGCCCGGCCTACGAGCGGTGGCTGGACGACGCCAACTTCGACGCCTCCGGCGCGCAGCGCAGCTCGCTCAGCACCCTCGTGGCTGCGGCGCTGGGCTGACCCGGCCCGGGTCCGGGCTCACGACGGCCTGGTCCGGCGGGCGACGGCGCGGTCCTTGGCGTCCCGGGCCCGCTCCTTGACGTCCTTGGCCCGGTCCTTGGCGTCCCGGGCCCGCTCGGCCAGCCGCCGGGCCAGGGTGCCGATCCGCTGGATCTGGCGCAGCAGCGCCTCGCGGGCGGCCTCGGCCTCGGCCGACAGGTTCTGCAGCGACTCGACCTTCCACCAGGTCATCACCACCGGCTGGAGGATCTGGCCGTGGTGCTGGTCGAGGTTGTAGATGCCGGCCTTGGCGATGGCCTCGGCGTGGCGGCGGAACCCGGGAATGCCGGTCCCCGGCATGGCGAAGTCGCGGACCTGGCGCTCGATGGCCGGGAGGACGACCGACGGGTTGATCTCCAGGGCAGCGGTGGTGAGGTCGCGGTAGAACAGGAAGTGGAAGTTCTCGTCGGTGGCCACTCGGTTGATGATCTGATAGCCGGCCTGCCCGAGCGGGTGATCGGCCATGGCGAGCTGCAACGACTTGCCGGTGTTGCGGTGGGCGATGCGCGTGGCCAGCTCCTGCAGGGACACGTAGACGAACCCGTCGACGGCCGAGCGCGGGTTGGGCACCTGCCCGCCCGACATCTGCGCCATCCGCCCGTCCTCCAGCTCCCACGGATCGAGGGCCTGAGAGACGAGCGCGAAGTCGCGCAGCGCTTGGCTGTGGCGGGCTTCCTCGGCCACCCAGCGGTGCGACCACTCCCGCCACACGCCCTCACGGCCGAACAGCCGATCGAGGGTGTGGTAGTAGTACGGCAGGTTGTCCTCGGTGAGCAGGTTGACGAACAGGGCGCTGCGCAGCTCGTCCGGCAGGGGGGTGTCGGCCGGGTTCCACTGGCCGCGGGGCGGGAACTCGCGGGCCTCCGACCACGGGATGTACTCGTGCGGATACCACGGCTTGCAGGTGTCGTAGTGGCGGTGGACCAGCTGCTCGGCGACCGGGGTCAGTTCGTGGAGGAGATCCCGTTCGGCGAGCGCAGTCGACATGCCAGCACTCTACCGACCAGTCGGTAGGCCAGGGGTTCACCCACCGGGGCGATCGCCGGGGCCACTACAGTCCGGCGATGCCCGATGGTTGGCTCACCCGCCTACGACGCCGATCGATCAGTGTCGGCGCAGTCGGCATCGGTGCGCTGGGCCTCACGGTCCTCGCCCCCCTGTGGGTGCCGCTCGTCGCGCTCGCCGACGTGGGCCGGCGCCGCTGGCGGCTTCCGGACGTCCGCCTCGGCGCCTTCGCCACGGCGTGGTGCTGGCTCGAGGTGATCGGGGTGGGGCGTGCCGTCGGGTTGTGGGCCACCGGGCGGTCGCACGATCTGGCGGCCCACTACCGGCTGCAGCGCTGGTGGGTGCACACGCTGATGGCCGCGCTGCACCGCACCACCGGCGTGCAGGTGACCGCGGCGGGCACCGACCTGCTCGCCCCCGGCCCGACCGTCATGCTGTGCCGACACGCCAGCCTGGCCGACTCGCTGGTCAGTGCCTGGGTGATCAGCGACCTGGCCGGGATGAACCCGCACTACGTGTTGAAGCGCGAACTGCTCGGCGTGCCGAACCTGGACATCGTCGGCAACCGCCTGCCGAACGTGTTCGTCGACCGCCAGGCGCCGGACGCCGCGCCAGAACTGGCACGGATCCGCCAGGCGGCGGCGCGGTTGGGTCAGGATGACGTGATGGTCATCTTCCCGGAGGGCACCCGGGCCAACGCGCACAAGCGCCAACGGGCCCTGGCACGCATTGCCGAACGCGACCCGCAGCGCGCCGAGCGGCTGGGGGCGCTGACCCAGCTGCTCCCGGTGCGCCTGGCCGGCAGCGCCGCCATCGTCGATGCCCGGCCGGACGCCGACGTGCTGCTGGCGTGGCACACCGGGTTCGAGGGCATGGACTCCGTCGCCGGCATCCGCCAGGCGCTGGCCGGCCCACCGCGCCGGGTGTCGTTCGCCGTCGAGCGCATCCCCGCCGCCGACGTGCCCCGTGGCGAGCGGTTCGGGCCGTGGCTCGACCAGCACTGGCTGACCCTCGATCGACGGGTCGCCTCGGCGATCGACGGCGGTCGGACATGAGCCCGACGGCCACGGCCATGGTGGGGGCTGCCGTCGCCATCGCCATGCTGATGATCGCCACCTGGGCGGTCAGCGTCACGCTGGTCAACGCCTCGATCGTGGACATCGTCTGGGGTCTCGGCTTCGTGACCGTCGCCTGGGTGGTGCGCTGGCTGGTCGACGGCAACGACCACCGCCAATGGCTGCTGGTGGCGATGACCACCCTGTGGGGACTGCGCCTGGCCGCGTACCTGTGGTGGCGGAACCACGGCAACGGCGAGGACTTCCGCTACCGGGCCATGCGCCGCCGGGCCGGCGGTGGCTTCTGGCTCAGCAGCCTGCTCCGGGTCTTCGTCGTCCAAGGCGTGCTGATGTGGGTGGTGTCCCTGCCCGTGCAGCTCGGCCAGGTGCCGTCGACGCCAGATGTCGGATGGCTGGCTTGGCTGGGTGTCGCCGTGTGGGGCGTCGGCCTGGCCTTCGAAACCATCGGGGACCTCCAGCTGGCCCGGTTCAAGGCCGACCCGGCGACGGCCGGGACGGTGATGGACCGTGGCCTGTGGCGCTACACCCGCCATCCCAACTACTTCGGCGACGCCTGCGTGTGGTGGGGCATCGCCCTGGTGGCCGCCGAGTCCGGGCTCGGCGCCTGGGGGCTGGTCGGGGCGGTGGTGATGACCGTGCTGCTGCGCCGGGTCAGCGGGGTCACCCTGCTGGAGCGCTCGCTGGTCAAGCGCCGAGCCGGCTACGAGGACTACGTGGCCCGGACGTCGCCGTTCGTCCCCCGCCCGCCGAAGCGCAGCTGACGCCGGTCAGTCGGTGCCCGGGCGGCGGTCGCGCTCGGCCGTCGGATCGCCGTGGTACCCGGGTGGCAGGGCCCGGGCGATCTCCTCGGCCGACGGGGTGTGCGCGAGGTGGGCCTCGGCCGGCAGCAGGGCGGTGATCGCCGCCATGATCCGCTTGGTGTCGGCGTCCGGGCTGCGGTACTTGAGCTCCACCGGGGGCCCGACGCGCACGCGGATCTCCGGCGGGGTGAGCACGTTGAACACCCGTGGCAGGCGCGACGACCTCGGCCAGACGTGCTCGGTCCCCCAGATGCCCACGGGGATGACCGGGGCACGGGTGGCCGCGGCGAGGCGGGCGGCACCCCACCGGCCGCGCAGCACCGGGTCGTAGAACGCCGCACCCCGCGGGATGGTGCCCTGGGGCATCAGGCCGACGATGTCGCCGTGCTCGATGGCCGCCTGGGCGGCCTCCAGCGGGGCGTCGTTGCCGGTGCCCCGATCGACGGGGATGCCCCCGGCCGCCTTGGCCAGTGGCCCGATGATCGGGGCGTCGAACACCTCGCGCTTGCCGAGGAACCGCAGCGAGCGCTTGCTCGGGCCGACCGCCATCATGATCGCCGCCGGGTCGAAGTAGCTGCGGTGGTTGCCCACCAGGATGGCCGGCCCGCTGGAGGGGATGTGCTCGCTGCCGGCGACATCGAAGCGGGCGTAGGGGTAGAAGAGCGGGTTGGCCAGCTCCATCGACAGGCTGGCCAGATCGCGGTTGAGGAACGGGATGACCACGCTGCCCGACGAGGCGGACAGCGACTCCTCCGGCCAGCGCCGCAGGGTGGCCAGCACCTTCATCCGCGGATCAGGGTTGACCACCACCGGGTGACCGACCGCTCCGAGCAGCGGGGCGTCGTAGAAGCTGTCGCTGTAGGCGTAGCTGTCGGCCAGCGACACGCGGTTGGCCCGGGCCCAGTCGGCCACGGCGTCGCGCTTGCCGTAGGACCACACGAACGGACCGGCGAGGCTGCCGTCGTAGGTGCCGTCGGCGGCCACGCCGTAGCGGGTGGCGACCACGTCGTCGAGACCGAGCAGGTCGGCCAGCGGGGCGACCATGTCGTATGGGGTGGTGGTGGCCAGGACCAGTGGCCGGCCGGCTCGGCGGTGCTCGTCGAACAGCCGCCCGGCCATCGGCTGGAGCTGGGCGGCCAGTTCCGGGGCGGCGTGCAGGGCGGCCCGCTGGACGTCGGCCTGCCGGCGGCCCTTGGCCACCCGGGCGCCCTGGCGGGTCAGGAGCATCGACGGAAGGGTCTCGCCGACCGTGTTGAACAGCGAGAACAGGAGGCGCTCGCCGGGAAACTCCCGGCTGGTCACCCCCGCCTCGCGCATCGCCCGGGCGAAGACCTCACCGGACGCCCCGGCGAGCAGGGTGCGGTCGAGGTCGAAGAAAGCGGCGCCGCGTCGGCTCATCGGACCAACTGTACGGGGCGCGCCGCTCACCGGGGGGCGGGACGGGCGAGCAGATCGCCGTGGGGCACCAGGAACCATCCGTCCGGCTGGTCCGCCCACCACCGCCAGCCGCCGGCCAACTCGGCCAGGCGCGCTGCGCTCGCCCGTCCGGCGACCACCGCCTGCTCGACGAAGCTCGTGGTCTGCAACCGGGCGACCCACTGCTCGGCCCACCAACGGCGCTCGGCCGGCGAGCTGAACGACCACGCCGTCGCCCCGGCGTCGACGTCGGTCAGTCCGGCGGCCCGGGCCCACTGGTGCAGCCGGCGTCCGGCGTCCGGTTCGGCACCGTTGGCCCGGGCGATCGATCGGTACAGGTCTCGCCAGTCGGACAGCTCGGCGCGGTCCGGGTACCAGGTCATCGCCCCGTAGTCGGCGTCGCGCACGGCGATCCACCCGCCTGGTCGGCACACCCGCGACATCTCGGCCAACGCCGCCACCGGGTCGGCGAGGTGCTGCAGCACCTGGTGGGCATGAACGACCTCGAAGCAGGCGTCGTCGAACGGCAGGGTGGCGATGTCGCCGACCCACCAGCCGACCTCGACGCCGGCCGCCTCGGCCGAGCGGCGCGCCGCCTCGATGACCTCGGCCGAGCGGTCCACGCCCACCACCCGGCCCGGTGCCACCCGCCGGGCCAGGTCAATGGTGACCGAACCGGGACCGCAGCCGACGTCGAGCACCGACCAGCCGGGCTGGAGCAGGGGGACCAACCGTGGCGCCGAGTTGGCCGCCGTGCGCGCCGCGTGCGCGGCCACCACGGCGGGCTCGTGCCCGTGGGTGTAGCGGTTCACCGCCGGTCTCGTGGTCCGGACATGGTCCGTGACGGTAGCGAGGCGGAGAACGGGAAAGGCCCGGCTTTGGGGGAAGCCGGGCCTCTCAACCTGGAACCTGGTGGTTTGGGGGAACCACGTCGGTTCGTCGGGCACCTCGTTGGGGGTCGAGGCGCCTCGAACTACGTGAAAGTATGCACGTGAAGCTGTGATCGTTCAAGCTGTTCGTGGCGATGGTCGCTATCGTTTTTCCAGATGGACGTCCGCCAGCTCGAGACCCTCGTCGCCGTCGCCGAGCACGGGTCGTTCTCGGCCGCGGCCCGGGCCTTGTACACGGTGCAGTCCAACGTCAGCGCCCACGTCGCCCGCCTGGAGCGCGACCTCGGAGTACGCCTGGTGGACCGCGAGCGGGGCGGGCTGACCGACGACGGCGTGGTCGTCGTCGGTCGGGCCCGGCGAATCCTGCGCGACCTCGACGAGCTGTCGGCGGAGATGGCCTCGCGCGGCGACGAGGTTCGCGGCGACACGCGCATCGGCATCATCGGGACCACCGCCCGGTGGATGCTGCCGGCGCTGCTCGGCGCCCTGCGCCACCACCATCCGGGCGTCCATCCGCTGATCCACGAGGGCACCTCGACGACCCTGCTCCCCCGGCTGCTCGGCGCCCACCTCGACGCGGCCATCGTCCACCTCCCGATCGACGAGACCGACCTGCTGGTCGAGCCGCTGTTCGCCGAGGACCTCGTGCTGCTGGCCCCCTCCGGGCACCCGCTCGCCGGGCGAGCCAACCTGACGCTGGGCGACCTCGACGGGGAACCGCTGATCCTGCCGCCGGCGGGCGCGGCGTTCCGCCGGGTGCTCGACCGGGCGGCCGCCGCCGCCGGGATCGAGCTGGTGCCGGCGGCGGAGATCGACGGGGTCCGGCTGATGGCGTCGCTGGCCGCCGACGGCTTCGGGGCCACCATCGTGCCGGCCACGGCCGTGTCGCGCAGCTTGCCGGCCGGCGCCGCCCGCTTCCAGATCGCCGACCTGCCGCGGCGGGTGGTCGTCTGGGTGCAGCGCCGGCGACCCTCCCCCAGCGCGGCCACCCGCGCCACGCTCGGCGTGCTGCGCGAAGCACTGGCGGAGATCACCAAGGATCAGCCCGGCGTGCACATCGGCGCCAGCGCCTTCCCGCTGTCGTCCCGCTCCGGATCGGGTGGCGGCACCTCCGGCTAAGGTGCCGCCGATGAGCCTCGCCGCGGCCCCCGGTCAGGTCCGGCTGTCGGCGAAGATCCCCGGAGCGGCCCGGGCCGTGGTGTCGCAGATCGACGGTCGCCCGGTGGTCGTGGCCGACGTCGACGGCACCGAGC
Source organism: Actinomycetes bacterium (assembly GCA_029782355.1). Taxonomy (GTDB): domain Bacteria; phylum Actinomycetota; class Acidimicrobiia; order Acidimicrobiales; family Ilumatobacteraceae; genus JAKOUY01. The sequence goes on along the minus strand of JAKOUY010000011.1, from coordinate 19,253 downwards.
GGCGCGGCGCGTTGAGCTCGGATGCCTCGGCGGTGCTCACCGTGGCCGCCGAGACCGCCCTCGCCGGGCTGATCCCGCTGGTGGCGGTGATCCGGTCGAGTGGCGCCGACATCGTCGAGGGGTTCAGCGCCCTGCACGGCTGGGGTCGAACCGCCCGGGCGCTGGCCAACTGCTCGGGCATCGTCCCGGTGGTGCTGGTGGTCGACGGACCGGCGGTGTCCGGTCCCGCCCTGCTGCTCGGCCTGGCCGACGCGGTGGTGATGACCGAGCAGTCCTACGCCTTCGTCAGCGGACCGACGATGGTCGCCCAGTTCACCGGAGTCCCGGTGGACAACGACGAGCTGGGCGGACCGGCGATGCACGCCCGGCACAGCGGGGCGGCCAGCCTGGTGTGTCCCGACCTCGACGCGGCCATGTCCGCGGTCGCCCAGCTGTTGTCGTACCTGCCCTCGAACAACGACCAAGAACCACCGCGCTGGCCGACCGACGACCCGCCCGACCGAGCGACTCCCGAGGCCGGCACGCTCATCCCGCCCAGCTCCACCGGCAGCTACGACGTCCGCCAGGTGGTGGCCGCGCTGTGCGACGACGGCGAGTACCTCGAACTCCGTCCACGGTGGGCGGCCAACGTGGTCACCGCGCTGACCACCTTCCACGGCCGTCCGGTCGGCGTCGTGGCCGACCAACCGCTGGCGCTCGCCGGCACGCTGGACATCCCCGCCTCGCAGAAGGCCGCCCGCTTCGTGGCCACGTGTGACGCCTTCAACCTGCCGATCCTCACCCTGGTCGACACGCCCGGCTTCTACCCGGGCAAGGATCTCGAGTGGCGGGGCATGATCCGCCACGGCGCCCAGCTGGTGTTCGCCTACGGCCGGGCCACCGTGCCACGCATCTGCGTGGTCCTGCGCAAGAGCTACGGCGGGGCGTACATCGTCATGGACTCCAAGCGGATGGGCAACGACCTGTGCCTGGCGTGGCCGTGGGCCGAGCTCGCCGTCATGGGTGCCGGGCAGGCCGCGGCGATCCTCCAGCGGCGGGCCACGCCGGAGCAGAAGGCAGCGTTCGAGGCCGACTACGCCGCCCGCCTGCTGAACCCGTACGTGGCCGCCGAGCGCGGCTACATCGACGCGGTGATCGAGCCGTCGGAGACCCGCCGGGCGATCACCAACGCCTTGGACGTCCTGCAGGACAAGCGCGAACGCTTCGCCCGGCGCGGCCACGACAACAGCCCGCTGTAGTGCGGGGCGGCGCTGTGGCGGCCGTGGTCGGCTGACGCACCCGCCTGTAGTGTCCTGCCCGGGGAATTCCCCGGCGACGAAGGGACGCACATGGCCGACACGATCACGCTGACCGACGACCGCACCGGCAAGACCGTGACCGTGCCCATCACCGGCGGCGTCTTCCCGGCCACCGCGGTGCGCGAGCTCGATCCGTCCCTGTACATCTACGACCCGGCGTACATGCAGACCGCGGCCTGCAAGAGCGCGATCACCTACCTCGACGGCGACGCCGGCATCCTTCGGTACCGCGGTTATCCCATCGAGCAGCTGGCCGAGCAGAGCACCTACCTGGAGGTCGCCTACCTGTTGCTGAACGGCGAACTGCCCAGCGCGTCCCAGCTCGCCCAGTGGCGCCAGGACGTCACCAACCACACGTTCATCCACGAGAACATGCGCAAGCGCTTCGTCGACGGCTTCCACTACGACGCCCACCCGATGGGCATGCTGGTCAGCTCGCTCGCCGCCCTCGGCACCTTCTACAACGACGCCAAGGACATCCACGACAAGGCCAGCCGCGACAAGCAGATCCTCCGGCTGATCGCCAAGACTCCGACGCTGGCGGCCATGTGCTACCGCTTCTCGGTGGGCCTGCCCTTCGTCTACCCGAACAACGACCTCAGCTTCCCGGCCAACTTCTTGAACATGATGTGGCGGATCGGCGACTACGAGATCGACCCGCGCCTGGAGCGGGCCATGGACGTGCTGTTCATCCTCCACGCCGACCATGAGCAGAACTGCGGTACGACGGCCATGCGCGTCGTCGGCTCGAGCCACGCCGACCCGTACTCGTCGGCGGCCGCTGCCGCCGCGGCGCTCTACGGACCATTGCACGGTGGGGCCAACGAGGCGGTGGTGCGGATGCTCACCGACATCGGTTCGATGGACCAGGTCGACGACTTCATCGCCGAGGTCAAGAGCGGCACGGGCAGCCGGCTGATGGGCTTCGGTCACCGGGTGTACAAGAACTACGACCCCCGAGCCAAGATCATCAAGCGCACCGCCGACGAGGTCTTCGAGGTCACCGGCAAGAACCCGCTGCTGGACATCGCCCTCAAGCTGGAGGAGACCGCCCTCAGCGACCCGTACTTCATCGAGCGCAAGCTGTATCCCAACGTCGACTTCTACTCCGGGCTGATCTACCAGGCGCTCGGGTTCCCGGTGGCGATGTTCACCGTGCTCTTCGCCATCCCCCGCACGGTCGGCTGGCTGGCGCACTGGCAGGAGCTGCTGGGCGACAAGGAGCAGAAGATCAGCCGGCCGCGGCAGTGGTACGTCGGCAGCGAGACCCGCGACTACGTGCCGATGAGCGACCGCTGACCGACTCGGTGAGCGCCGGCCGGCTGCCAGGCTGGCGGGGTGTGCGGGCTGCGGTCGGCGCGCTCGTGGCTGGTGGCGTGGTCGTGCTGACCGCGTGTTCGGGGGATGCCGTCCGGGTCGATCCGGCCGAGCAGGTCCGCACCTACATCGGGCGGGTCGGCGCTCACTACGGGTACGAGCTCGACCCGGCGTGCGTCAGCCGGCTGGTCGACAGCCTGTCCTCGGACGATCTCATCATCATGGCCGCCGTGTCCGGCGACCAGTCGCCGTCGCCAACGTTCCCCGATCTGTCCCCGGCCGGCACCGACGTGGTGGCTCAGCTCGCCGGGTGCCAGCGGGTGGTCCACAACACCAACCAACCGCTGCTCGATCGGGCCTTGACCGAGGCCCGTCGCGACCTCGACGGGGCGGTGCTCGACGAATCCTGCGCCCGCGGCGTGCTCGGCCAGTTCAGCGACGAGTCCCTGCGCCGCTTGGCCGACCTGGCGTCAGGCACCACCGATCCGCGACTCAGCCCGATCACCGACGCGCTGTTCCCATGTCTCAGCGTCGCGCCGGGGGACGGACCGGACAGCTCCAATCCCCCGCCAGCCGTGCTCCGAACCACCGGCGTGAGCGAACCATGAACCGACCGCTACCCCGCCGAGCCGCCGCCGCGGCCGGTCTCGTCGCCGGGGCCGTCGCCGTGGGTGTCGGGCTGGCGGTTGCCGGCGCGCAGGAGACGCCCTCCCCGATCGATGCCGTCGGGGCGGTGGTGATCGATCACGTCCCGCCGTGGCTCAAGGAGCTGGCCATCCGCTGGTTCGGTACTCACGACAAGCTGGCCTTGCGGATCGGGATCTACACCGTGCTCGCCGGGGTGGCCGTGGCCATCGGGCTGGCGGCCCGCCGGCACCGGGCGCTCGGCGTGGCCGGCATCGGCGCCTTCGGCGTGATCGGCGCGGCCGCCGCCGTGTCCCGACCCGCGGCAACCGGCGGCGCGGCCTGGCCCTCGCTCGTCGGCGCCATCGCCGGTGGCGGAGGGCTGTGGTGGCTGACCAGACCCCGGCCGATCGAGGTGCCCGGTCCGTCGCAGGCCCCACTCGGGTGGGATCGCCGGCGCTTCCTGGCCTCGTCCGCCGGGCTGGCGGCCGGGGCCGTCGCCGCCGGGGCAGCGGGCATCTCGCTGGAGCGCGGCCGGGTGGCACGGATCCGCCAGTCGATCCCCGACTCGCTCCCGCCGGTCTCGCCGACACCGGGCACCGCACCGGTCACCGTGCCGGGCAGCCCGGCGGGCAGCACGCCGGGCACCAGGCCGGCGCCGCCGTCCGGCCCGGTGACCCCGGACGGCGCCCAGCTGTTCGACCAGACACCCTTCCTGACCCCCAACGATCGCTTCTACCGGATCGACACGGCCCTGTCGTTCCCCTCGGTCGATCCGGCCCGCTGGACGTTGCGGATCGACGGTCGGGTGCGCCGTCCACTGACCATCACTTACGACCAGCTCCTCGCCCGACCGATGGTCGAGCGCACCGTCACGCTGACCTGCGTGTCCAACGAGGTCGGCGGGCCGTACATCTCCAACGCCGTGTGGCAGGGGGTGCTGCTGCGCGACCTGCTGGCCGAGGCCGGGGTCGCCGATGGCGCCGAGCAGGTCTTCAGCACGTCGCTCGACGGCTGGACCTGCGGGTTCCCGGTGTCCGTGGCCACCGACCCGCAGCGCGACTGCTTGATCGCCGTGGGGATGAACGGCAAGCCGCTGCCGCTGGAGCACGGCTTCCCCGCCCGCTTGGTGGTGCCGGGGTTGTACGGCTACGTGTCGGCGACCAAGTGGCTTTCGCGGATCGAGCTGAACCGGTGGACCGACGCCGAGGGCTACTGGGTGCCGCGTGGCTGGGCTCGCGAGGCGCCGATCAAGACCCAGTCGCGCATCGACGTCCCCCGAGACACCGAGTCGTTCCCGGCCGGGCCGGTGCGCATCGCCGGCGTGGCCTGGGCCCAGCACACCGGCGTGGCCAAGGTCGAGGTGCGCATCGACGGCGGCGAGTGGATGGAAGCCCGCCTGGCCACCGACGTCACCGACGACGCCTGGCGCCAGTGGGTCGTCGACTGGGACGCCACCGGCAAGCCACCCGGCCGCTACGTGGCCGAGGTGCGGGCCACCGACAAGGCCGGCTCCACCCAGACCGAGGAGCGCGCCGAGCCGGCTCCGGACGGCGCCACCGGCTACCACTCCCGCGGCATCACCATCCGCTGACCGAGTCCACCCACCCCGCACCCCGCCCACCCCACCGACCCCGCACACCTCACTGGTCAGCGTTTCCGGGCGATTCGCCCGGATTCGCTGACCAGTTGCTCGGTGGCCCAGCGGATGTGGGTGGCGGGGGCCGCTGACGCCAGGTGGTCGTCATGACCGAGGGCCCTGGGCCGTTCACATGGTCAGCAGGATCTTGCCGGCGTTGGCGTTGGCGGCCATCCGTTGGTGGGCGGCCGCCACCTCGTCGAGGGGGAACTGGCTGTCGATCACCGGGCGCAGCCGGCCGGTCTCGAACAGCGGCAGGATCTCGGCGGCGAAGCGTTGGGTGAGGGCGACCTTCTCCTCGATCGGCCGGGCCCGCAGCGTGGTGCCGATCCAGGTGACCCGCTTGGTCATCAGCACACCGACGTTGACCGCGGTCGACCCACCACCCATGGTTCCCACCTGGACGATGGTGCCCCGGCGAGCCACGGCCGCCAGGTTGCGGGCCACCTCGTCGCCACCGATCACGTCGAGGATGACGTCGAAGCCGCCCGGCACCACCGTGGCAGCCTCGGCCTGCCAGTCGTGCGGCGAGCGCTCGAGGACGACGTCGGCACCGAGTTCCAGGCACAGCCCGGCCTTGCCGGTGGAGCAGGTCACGGCCACCCGGGCGCCGATCGCCCGGCAGATCTGGATCGCCGCGGTCCCGACGCCGGAGGCTCCGGCGTGGACCAGCGCCCAGCGTCCGCTGGTGAGCCCGCCCTGGACCACCAGCGCATCCCACGCGGTGAGGAACACCTCGGGGATGGCCGCGGCGTCGACCGTGCTGAGGTGATCGGGGATCCGCATCACCTGACGCTCGTGGACGGCGATGCGCGTCGCATACCCGCCGCCAGCCTCGATGCCCATGACCCGGTCGCCCGGCTGCCACAGCGTGACCCGCGGCCCACAGGCGGCCACGGTGCCGGCGAACTCCAGCCCGGGGATCTCCGGGCGGACGCCACGTGGGTCGGGATACAGGCCCATCCGCTGCAGCAGGTCGGCCCGGTTCAGCGCCGTGGCGGCCACGTCGACCAGCACCTCGGAGGCGCCGACCAGCGGGTCGGCGACCTCCTCGATGGTCAGGACCTCGGGCCCACCCGTTGACCGCAGGACGACGGCGCGCACGTCAGCCCATGCGGTGCTGCAGGCGGCGGTCCAAGGTGTCGAGGAAGTCCTCGGTGTTCAGGTACGGGGCGTCCTTGCTGATCAGGATGGCCAGGTCCTTGGTCATCTCCCCGGCCTCGACGGCCTCGATGCAGACCTGCTCCAGGGCTTCGGCGAAGCCGATCAGCTGGTCGTTGCCGTCGAGCTTGCCGCGGTGCTTCAGCCCTCCGGTCCAGGCATAGATCGAGGCGATCGGATTGGTGGACGTCTTGTTGCCCTTCTGGTGCTCGCGGTAGTGGCGGGTCACCGTGCCATGGGCGGCCTCGGCCTCGACGGTCTTGCCGTCCGGGGTCATCAGCACGCTGGTCATCAGCCCGAGCGAGCCGAAGCCCTGGGCGACGACGTCGGACTGCACGTCGCCGTCGTAGTTCTTGCAGGCCCACACGTAGCCGCCCTCCCACTTCAGCGCGGCGGCGACCATGTCGTCGATCAGGCGGTGCTCGTAGGTCAGCCCGGCGGCTTGGAACTCGCCGGCGAACTCGGCGTCGAAGACCTCCTGGAACAGGTCCTTGAACTGCCCGTCGTAGGCCTTGAGGATGGTGTTCTTGGTGGACAGGTAGACCGGGTAGTTGCGGGCCAGGCCGTAGCGGAAGCTGGCCCGGGCGAAGTCGCGGATCGACTCGTTGAAGTTGTACATCCCCATCGACACGCCGCCGTCGGCGCCGAAGCGGGCGACCTCCATCTGCATCGGCTCGCCGCCGTCGTCGGGTGTGTAGGTGATGGTCACGGTGCCGGCGCCGGGGACCTTGAAGTCGGTGGCCTTGTACTGGTCGCCGTGGGCATGACGGCCGACGACGATCGGCTTGGTCCACCCGGGCACGAGGCGGGGGATGTTGGAGATGATGATCGGCTCGCGGAAGATGACCCCGCCCAAGATGTTGCGGATGGTCCCGTTGGGGCTCTTCCACATCTTCTTCAGCCCGAACTCCTTGACCCGGGCCTCGTCGGGGGTGATGGTCGCGCACTTGACGGCCACGCCGTGCCGCTTGGTGGCCTCGGCCGAGTCGATGGTCACCTGGTCGTTGGTGGCGTCACGATGCTCGATGCCGAGGTCGTAGTAGTCGAGCTCGACGTCGACGTAGGGCAGGATCAGCTTGTCCTTGATGAACGCCCAGATGATCCGGGTCATCTCGTCGCCGTCCATCTCCACGATCGGGTTGTCGACCTTGATTTTCGCCACCATGCACCTCTGACGTCGCCTCGGGAACTTGTATCGGACTTGTACACCATAGCAGCCGGTCCACGGCTGACGAAATGCCCGGCGGGGTCCGCCGGCGCCGCACTTCGCCGAGCTCGGAGGGCCGGCCTACCATCGCCCGGTGGATTTCGACTGGACGCCTGAGCAACGGGCACTGCGCGAGGAGGCCCGCGCCGTCGCTGCCGACGCGGTGGCCCGCTACGGCCGGTCCAACGACTCGTGGATCAACGGGTTCTCCAAGGAGTTCGCCGCCGAGCTGGCCGAGCGCGGCTGGATCGGGCTGACCTGGCCGACCGAGTTCGGCGGTGGCGGGCGCTCCCCGATCGACCGGTTGATCATCGGCGAGGAGCTGATCGACGCCGGGGCGCCGATCGCGGCGATGTGGTTCGCCGACCGCCAGATGGGCCCGTCGTTGATCCGCTACGGCCGCCCCGACCAGCAGGCCGCCTTCCTGCCGGGCATGCTCTCCGGGCAGACGACGTGGTGCATCGGGATGAGCGAACCGAACGCCGGCAGCGACCTCGCCGCGCTGGCCACGTCCGCCACCGACGACGGCGACCACTGGGTGATCAACGGCCAGAAGATCTGGACCAGCTTCGGTGAGGTCGCCGAGTACTGCTACCTGATCTGCCGGACCTCGAGCGAGGGCCCGCCGCACCGCGGCATCAGCGAGATCATCGTGCCGATGGACACGCCGGGCATCGAGGTCCGCCCGATCCGCGACATGACCGACAACCGCCACTTCTGCGAGGTGTTCTTCACCGACGTGCGCGTGCCCAAGTCCAACCTGGTGGGGACGGAGGGTGCCGCCTTCAAGCAGACGATGGCCCAGCTGGAGCACGAGCGCGGCGGCATCGACCGGCTGGTCAGCAACCGGGCCCTGTTCCGCCTCGCCGTGGAACGAGCCGACCACGGCGATCCACTGGTCCGCCAGGAGATCGCCACCTTGCACACCGCCGACGCCATCGGCCGGATCCTGGTGATCCGCGAGGTCCTGCGCCAGGCACCGGCCGGGTTCAGCGCGGCGACGAAGTGCTTCTGCACCGAGCACGAGCAACGAGTCGCCGACTTCGTCGCCCGGGTGCTGGGTGCCGAGGCGATGCTGTGGACGCAGGTCGGCCGCGGCCTGACCTACGCGCCGGGCTACACGATCATGGGCGGGACGTCGAACGTGATGCGCAACATCCTGGGCGAGCGGGTCCTCGGCCTGCCGCGCTGACCATGGCCGACCTGCTGACGCTGTCCAGCCGGATCATCGATTCGGGCGTGGTCGACGAGCCGGTCAACCGGGTGACCAACGAGCTGAGCGAGCTGGCCGACGACCTGGCCATCGTCGAGAGCTTCAGCCATTGCGTGGCGCTGGACACCGGGGACGGGCTGGTGTGCTTCGACACCTCCGGGGTGCTGACCGGCCAGGCCGTGGCCGAGGCGGTGCGCGCCTGGCGCCCGGCGCGGGTCAGCCACGTGGTCTACACCCACGGCCACGCCGACCACGTGGGCGGCAGCCGGTACTTCGCCGGCGACCATCCGGCGGTAGTCGCCCACCACCACGTCGCCCGCCGCCTCGAGCGCTACCGGCTGACCAACGAGTGGAACCTGATCATCAACGCCCGCCAGTTCGGGGGCGTACCGGGCGAGCTGAACCTGTCGATCGGCTCGGCGTCGGGTGGCGTGTCCGTGCCCACTGGTTCCGCCCAGCGGTTCCTGCCGGACGACACGCTGTGGCCGACTCGTCAGTTCACCGAGCACGACACGCTGACCGTCGGCGAGGCGTCGATCGAGCTGCACCATGCCCGTGGGGAGACCGACGACCACCTGTGGGCCCACCTGCCGGACCGGCGCTGGGTGATGGCCGGCGACTTCCTGATCTGGAACTTCCCGAACGCCGGCAACCCGCAGAAGGTCCAGCGCTACCCGGCCGAGTGGGCTGGCGCGCTGCGGGCGATGCTGGCCGTCGAGCCGGAGCTGCTGGTTCCGGCCCATGGCCTGCCCATCGCCGGGCGCGAGCGGATCGCCCGGGTGCTGGGCGACGTCGCCATGGTGCTGGAGCGGCTGGTGGCCGACGTCCTGGCGGCGATGAACGCCGGAGCCACGCTGGACGAGGTGATCCACGGGGTCCGCCCGGATCCGGCCGAGCTGGCCAAGCCGTACCTGCGCCCGCTGTACGACGAGCCCGAGTTCGTGGTCCGCAACATCTGGCGCCAGTACGGCGGGTGGTGGGACGGGGCCGCGTCGCGGCTCAAGCCGTCGCCCGACGCCCGCCTGGCCGCGGTGGTGGCCGAGCTGGCCGGCGGGGTGCTCCCGCTGGTCGAGCGGGCCGAGGCGGAAGCGGCCGCCGGCGACCTGCGCCTGGCGTGCCACCTGGCCGACCTCGCCGCTTGGGCGGCGCCCGGCGACGGCGGCGTGCATCGCGCCCGGGCGCGCATCTACCTGGCCCGCCGGGCCGCCGAGCCGAGCCTGATGGCCAAGGGCATCTACGCCGCTGCGGCCCGCGAGTCGCAGCTCGCGGCCGACGCTGCGCCGCAGCACGCCGGCTGATCCGAGGTCGCGAGATCCCGGGCCGGCTCGGTCGGCCGCCGATGCGGCGGTGAGTGTCGAGTCGATCCCGACCTCGACCAGCGCCTGGTCGACGTCACCGGTCAGGGCGAACCGGCTGGGCAGCTCCGCCGGGCTCAGCCGGGGCAGGCCGGACCGAGCTGAGCGGTCAGGACGACCTCGCCGGACGACCCCTGCGCCGGGTCCTGCGGCCCGGCGACCCGCTCCCGGGTGACGGTGACCACGGGGAAGTCGTCGATGCTCACCCCGACCCAGCCGACCACGTCGGACAGGTCGTGGAACGTGCCGGCTGGCACGAGCCGGTCGCCGGCGCAGGACTTGACCCACAGCTCGTAGAACTCCTCGCCGGTGCGCAGCGGCAGGCCGTCGGCGCGCACGTGCAAGCGCACGCCGGAGCGCTGCGGCGCGGCGGTCACGGTTCCCGTGGCCTGGGCGCCGAGCGCTGTGGCGGCGAGGGGTGCGTCCGCCGTGGCCGGCGCCGAGTCGTCGGTCGAGCGGGTCACGGCGACGGCCACCAACGCTGCCGCGGCCGCACCACCCAGCGCGGCGAGGGTCAGCGGTCCCCATCGCCGGCGACCGCGCAGTGGCACCACATTGGGGGCCAGCGGGGCGACCGGAGCGACGGTCGGAGGCGACATCGTGGCACCGGCGAGGCGTCGCTCGGCATGGATGGCGTCGACCAGTGACTGCTCGACCCCGAGCGATGCCTCCACCCACGTCTCCGGCGCGCCGAGGAGCCCGTCGACCGATGCCAGCAGGCGGCGTTCGTCGTCGGTCAGGTCGGCGTAGATGTCGGCGTCACTCATCGTCGGTCACCTCGGGCGCGAGGCATGTCCGATGTACGCCGGAGCAGTGTCGGCGGTTCACGGTTCGACCTCCCGGAGGTGGGCCAGGCGAGCCGCCAGGGCTCGGTGGGCACGGAACGAGCGGGACTTGACCGTCCCGAGAGCGATCCCGAGGCGCTCGGCGATCTCGGCGTGGGTCAGCCCATCGAGGTGTTGGAGGCGGACGACCATGCGTTCGTCGGGCCCGAGACTGTCGATCGCCAGGCGGACCTGGGCCGCCTCCCAGGCCTGCTCCGGGTTCGGTGGCAGGGTGGCCAGCGCGGCCGTACCCGGGTGGACGTCGTCGAGCCGGCTGGCCGGGCGGCGCTGCTCGCGGCGGTAGATGTCGATGGCCACCCGCCGGGCGATGGTGGCCAGCCACGGCCCCGGCTCGCGTCCGCCCTCGAACGTGGACGCCGAGCGCCAGGCCTGCAGGAAGGTCTGCTGGGTGGCCTCGTCGGCCAGGCCCTGGTCGTGCAACACCCGGCGGGCGATCGAATGGACCATGCCGGAGTAGGCCCGGTACACCTGGCGAACGGCGCCCTCGTCGCCGCTGCGGAACCGCTCGACCACGGCCGGGTCGAGGGTCAGCGCGGCGGACACGTCACTCATCGTAGGCGGCGGTACCCGGCAACCTCGGTCCCGGTCGCTCGTCGACGCCACACCACCAGCGCGGTGGGCGTGGCGGGATTCGAACCCGAGACCTCCACCGTGTCATGGTGGCGCTCTAACCAACTGAGCTACACGCCCGTGCAGCGGCCAGCAGGCTACCAGTCAGCGCAGGCGCAGGGACACCTCGTTGGCCAGCAGGCGGCCCCGGCGGGTGAGACGGACCCGACCGGCGGACTCGACGACCAGGTCGTCCAACCCGTCCGTGTCGATCGATGCGGCGGGCACCCCGTCGGCCAACCGGAGCTGCAACTGCAGACCCTCCAATCGGCGGGTCTCCGGGTCGAGGTCCTCGCCACCGGCCTCGGTGGGACGGTCGTGCTCGACGGCATCGATGTACCGCTCCGGCGTGCGCACGTTCCACCACCGCCGCCCGGCGCGATGACTGTGCGCCGCCGAACCGAACCCGAGGTAGTCGCCCTGGCGCCAGTAGAGCAGGTTGTGCCGGCACTCGTGGCCGGGACGAGCCCAGTTGCTGACCTCGTAGCTGGCCAGGCCGGCCCCACCCAGCACCTCGTCGGCCAGCTCGTACTTGTCGGCCAGGTCGTCGTCGTCGGGGTGGCGCGGCGGGTCGGCAGCCAGCGGGGTGCCGGCCTCGACGGTCAGGGCGTACGCCGAGACGTGCGGCGGGTCGAGGGCGATGACGGCCTCGAGCGTCGCCTGCCAGTCGGCCAGCCGCTCGCCCGCCGCCCCGTAGATGACGTCGAGGTTGAACGTCGGGATCCCGCCGGCGCGGATCGCCGCCACGGCGCGCACCACGTTGTCCGGGGTGTGCTCCCGGCCGAGGGCGGCCAGGACGCCGGGCACCGCCGACTGCATGCCGAGGCTGATCCGGTTGACCCCGCCGGCCGCCCATGCCGCCACCAGGGCGTCGTCGACGTCGTCCGGGTTGGACTCGACGGTGACCTCGGCACCGTCGACCAGCGGGATGGCCGCCAGCACGTCGGCAAGCTGCGTTGCCGGGACGCGAGAGGGTGTCCCCCCGCCGACGAACACGCTGGTGACCGGGCGGTCGACGCGACGGGCGATGTCGGCCGCCAACGCATCGAGGTACCGGCCGATCAGGTGGTCGCGATCGGTCCAGGTGGCGAAGGCGCAGTAGTCACAGCGATGCCGGCAGAACGGGATGTGCAGATAGACCCCGAACGGATCGGCCACGGCTGGGCCGCGCCGGCTCACCCGGTGGGACTCTCCGGCTTGTACAGCAGGCCGAGCGTGTCGAGGCGTGGCCCGACCTCGTCGACCGGGACGTCGAGCATCGCCGCGATCGCCCGGGCCTCGTCGACCCGCACGGTGATCACCTTGCCGTTGTAGTCCTGGCGCTGGACCTGGATCATCCGCAGCAGGCGGGCGACCGTATCGAAGGGTGGCTCGCGATGGCGGGACAGCTTGACCAGGTCGATGGCCAGCTTGCGCGGCTGGGCGCCGTCGAGGTCGGACACCGGGATGTCGTCCATGGGCAGCAGCTGGCGAACCGGGACGGCGTAGAACGCCGCCAACCGGGCCAGGCGCGGCACCGAGATGGCCCGCTCCCCTCGCTCGTAGGCGCCGAGGACCGACGCCTTGAACTCCTCGTTGGACGCAGCCTCGACGTCTTGCAGCGACATCCGCTTCTGTCGCCGGATGACCCGCAGCCGGTCCCCGACCTTGAGGGTGTACGGGGACGGCACGTCATCGTGCTCATCGTGGTCCTTCATCTGGATTCCGCCTTCCTGTTGTGCCCATGAACCCAACTGCGGGCCACTGTACCCCACGGAGCGTCAAGTCGGGGTTACGCAGTGTGAGCCCAGCGCACCGCGGCGGCGAGGGCCGCGGTCTCCACCCGGAGGATGTGCTGGCCGAGCCCGACGCGCCGGGGGGTGGCCGCTCGCTCACGCTCGGAGAACCCGCCCTCCGGCCCGATGACCACACAGGCCAGTGGGTCGTCGCGCACCGGGTCGATCGGCCCCCCGTCCGGCTCGGCGAGGGCGGCGTGCGGGAAGCGCTGGAGGATCACGTCGAAGGGCACTCCGACCTCGACCGTCGGCAGCCACACCCGGCGGCTCTGCATCGCCGCCCCCCGGGCGATGCGCGCCAGCCGCTCGACCTGGCGGGCGGCGCGGCCGGGGTCGGCGCGGACCACGCTGCGATCCAGCTCGGCGAGCAGGATCGACGAGGCGCCGAGCTCGGTCAGCTTCTCGACCACCAGGTCGGCCCGTTCGCCCTTCGGCGTGGCCACGGCGATCACCATCGCCGCCGGCGCCGCCTCGAGCTCGACCGGACCGGTCACACCGAGCTCGGCGCCGCGGCCGCGCCCGAGCGGGGCAGCAATCGTGGCCGTGGCCCAGCCGCCGCGACCGTCGCTCACGGTGATCGGCTGGTCCGGTCGGATGCGCAGCACCCGCAGCAGGTGGTGGGCGTCCTCGTCGGACAGCGCCGGGACGGCGAGGTCGTCGACGAAGCAGTGTGCCGCGCTGGCGCGCCGCACCGGGTTCACTGGAACGCCGATTTGATCCGCTTGAACAGGCCCTGCTCGGCCGCCCCGACGTGCTCGCCGCGCAGCTTGGCCAGCTGGCGGAGCAGATCGGCCTCGGCCTCGCTGAGCTTGGTGGGCACGACGACGTCGACGTGGACGCGCAGGTCACCCCGGCCGCGGCCCTTCAGGTGGTGGACGCCCTTCTGACGGAAGACCTGCTCCCGCCCGGGCTGGGTTCCGGGCGGGACCTCGATGTCGAGGTCGCCGTCGAAGGTCTCGAGGCGCAGCGTGGTCCCGAGGGCGGCCTGGGCGATCGACACCGGGATCACCGCGACGAGGTCGTCGCCGTCGCGGTGGAAGCGCTCGTCGTCGAGCACCCGGACGTGCACGTACAGGTCCCCGGCCGACCCGCCACGGGCCCCGACCGCCCCGCGGCCCGTCAACCGCAGCGTCGAGCCGGTGTCGACCCCGGCGGGCACGTCGACCTGATAGGTGGTCTCCTTGCTCTGGCGACCCTCGCCGTGGCACGTCGGGCACGGGGTGACGACCACCTTGCCGATCCCGTTGCACCGCGGGCACATCGTCGTCGACATCATCTGGCCCAGCAGGCTCTGGCGGACCCGCTGGATCTGACCCCTCCCGTTGCAGTCGGCGCAGGTCACCGGCTGGGTGCCGTGACCGGCCCCGCTGCCACCGCACTCCTCGCACGGCACCGCGGTGCGCACCTGGACGGGCACGGTGGCGCCGAACACGGCCTGCTCGAGGGAGATGTTGACGATCGACTCCAGGTCCTGGCCACGCGGCGGACCGCCGGACGAGCCGCGCCCGCCGAACGGGCTCGACCCGCCGAAGAAGGCGTCGAACAGATCGCCGAGGCCGGCACCGAACACGTCGCCGGCCCCCTGCCCGGCCTGGACCCCGGCCTCACCGAAGCGGTCGTAGCGGGCCCGGGCCTCGGCGTCGCCGAGCACCTCGTAGGCCTTGGCGACCTGCTTGAACCGCTCCTCTGCCGCCGCGTCCCCGGGGTTGGCATCGGGATGCAGCTGGCGCGCCAAGCGACGGTAGGCCCGCTTGATCTCGTCGGGCGTGGCCGTGCGCGCCACACCCAGCAGGTCGTAGTAGTCGGCCACGGCTAGGCCCCGTCCCCGAGGCGCCGGGCCAGGCGGACGCTGACGGTATCGACGGTGGCGAGAGCCTGGGGATAGTCCATGCGCGTCGGCCCGAGCACCCCGACGGTGCCGATCTGCTCACCGTCGACCACGACGGGGGCGACCACCACCGAGCAGGCGGCCAACGGTTCGACCCCGTGCTCGGCACCGATGGCCACGGCCAGGCCGCGATCGACCATGTCGCGCACCAGCGAGACGACGATGAACTGCTCCTCCAGGGCCCGCAGCACGCCGCGCACCGTCTCCGTGGCGTCGAAGGCCTCGGCCATGGCGGCCGTCCCGCCGACGAACAGCGGCTCACCGCTGGGCCGTCCACCCAGGGAGTCCACCGCCCGGGTGCACAGCGCATCGAGCTCAGGATCGCCGGTGGGGGCCGCGGTGACCCGGTCGAGGGTGCGCCCGACCAGCGTGGCGGTCAGGTGGGCGCCGGCGGCGGCCAGCCGAGCGTCGCTGGTGGGACCCGCCAGCTCCATCGTGACGTGCTCGACGGTGCCGTTGGACAGCACCACGACCAGCACGGCGTGATGGTCGGACAGTCCCACGAGCTGGATGCTGCGGACCGTGGATCGCTCCGGGCTGGGGCCGATGACCACCGAGGTGTGCCGGGTGACCTGGGCCAGCAGGTTGGTGGTCCGGGCCAGCAGCTCCTCCAGCCGGCCGTAGGCCCGATCGAAGAACTCGCCGACGCGCATGGCCGCGGCACCGTCGAGGCTGCCCGGACCGGTCAGATGGTCGACGAAGAAGCGGTAGCCCTTGTCGGTGGGGATCCGCCCGCCCGACGTGTGCCGCTGGACCAGATAGCCCTCCTGCTCGAGCACCGCCATCTCGTTGCGCACGGTCGCCGAGCTGACGTGCAGCCCGGCCGACGCGGAGACGTGCGTCGACCCCACCGGTTGCCCGGTGGCGACGTACTCCTGGACGATCGCCCGGAGAATGGCGGTCTTCCGCTCGTCGAGCATGTGCCGACAGGTTACCGAGTGGGCTGCGGCGAGTCGCCGTGGCCAGCCCGCCCGCCGGCGGTGACGGCGGCGTAGCGCGCCAGCGCCTCGGCCCGCTCGGCGAGGTGCTCGACCATCGGCGCCGGGTATGCGCTCGGACGACCTCGACCCGGATCGTGGACCGCCGGGCCGGCGACGCCGGCCAGCTCCGGCACCCAGCGACGGACGTAGTCCCCCTCGGGATCGAACCGGCGGGCCTGCGTGGTGGGGTTGAAGATCCGGAAGAACGGGGCGGCGTCGGTGCCGGTGCCGGCGACCCACTGCCAGCCGAGACTGTTCGAGGCCAGGTCGCCGTCGGCCAGGCGATCCAGGAAGTGCGCCGCGCCCCACTGCCACGGCAGGTGCAGATCCTTGACCAGGAAGCTGGCGGTCAGCATCCGCACCCGGTTGTGCATCCAGCCGGTGGCCGTCAGCTGGCGCATCCCGGCGTCGACGATCGGGAAGCCGGTGGTGCCCGAGGCCCAGCGCTGGAAGCGGCGCCGGGCGTCGCCGTCGCGGTCCACCGCGAGCCGCTCGAACCGCTGGTCGAGCGGGCGTGTGGCGGCGTCCGGGCGGCGGTGCAGCACGTCGGCGTAGAACTCCCGCCAGACCAACTCGGCCAGGTAGCGCGACGCCGAGTCGGCCGACCCGGGCGGTCCCGGCTCCGGCAGGTCGGCGACCAGCCGACGGGGGTGAACCGTGCCCCAGCGCAGGTCGGCCGACAGCCGGCTGGTGCCGTCTCGATCGGGGCGGTCCCGGTTGGTGGCGTAGACGTCCAGCGCCTCCGTGGCGAACCAGGCCCATCGGCGAGCGGCGGTCTGCTCCCCCGGCCAGGCCCGACGCGGGTCGTCCGCCGACGGCGGGACCTCGCTGGTCACCGGGTGCCAGCGGACATCGGGCACGGTGATCGGGTCCGCCCGGCCCACGGCCGCCCGCCAGGCGCGCAGGTACGGCGTGAACACGGCGTACGGCGAACCGTCGGCCTTGCGGATCGACCCTGGCGCGGCGATGGTGTTCCAGCCGACCCCGCGCAGCACCCGCCCGTCGGCGCGCAGCGCCTCGGCCACCGCGGCGTCCCGACGCCGCCCGTACGGGCCGGCGTCGCGGGTCACCAGCACCTCCCCCGCCCCGACCTCGGCGGCGACCTCGGCGACCACCCGCGGAGGCGGGCCGTGGCGGACGACCAGGCCGCCGTCGATCGAGGCCGACAGGTTGGCCAGGGCGACGGCCAGCGCCCGCTGGCGGGCCGCGCCGGCTCCGGCGAACGCCGGGTCGACGACGAACAGCGGCACGACCGGGCCCTCGGCGGCCGCGGCGCAGAGGGCCGGATGGTCGGCGAGGCGCAGATCACGGCGGAACCACATCACGACCGGGCGCGCCACCCCGCCAGTGTGCCCTACGGTGGATCCATGGCCGCACCGCCCCCGACGTCGACCACGGCCGCGGCTGCCGCGGCACCCGCAGCCGGCGGGCCGGGTGCCCCGCTGGCGGTCGTCCTCGTCCGTCACGGGGCCACCGAGTGGTCCGCGGCCGGCCGCCACACCGGGCGCACCGACGTGCCCCTCTCGGCCGAGGGGCGCACCGAGGCCGCCCGGCTGAAGGGCGTCCTGATGTCGGTCATCCCGCCCGGGCCGGTCCACGTGTTCACCAGTCCCCTGGCGCGCGCCGCCGACACCTGCGCCATCGTCATGCCCGGCGCACAGCCGGTGGTGTCCGACGCCCTGGTCGAGTGGGATTACGGCTCGATCGAGGGACGGACCACCGAGGAGGTCCGCCGGGCCAACCCGGCGTGGGACCTGTTCGAGGACGGCACGCCCGACGGCGAGTCGCTCAGCCAGGTCGTCGCTCGCTGCCACTCGTTCGTCGCCAAGGTCGAGCGGGTCGCCGCCGGTGGCACCGTGGTGGCCTTCACCCATGGCCACGTCAGCCGGGTGCTGACCACCCAACTGCTCGGCTGGCCGGCGTCGGCGGCCGCATCGATCTACAACGGCACGGCGTCTGTGGCGGTGGTCGAGTGGCGCCGCGGCGTGCCGGTGCTGTCCGGGTGGAACCTGCGCGCCCGGTAGCGCTCAGTCGTCCAGCTTGAGGGCGGAGATGAACACGTCGCCCGGGACCTCGACCCGGCCGATCGACTTCATCTTCTTCTTGCCTTCCTTCTGCTTCTCGAGCAGCTTGCGCTTGCGGGTGATGTCGCCGCCGTAGAGCTTCGCGGTGACGTCCTTGCGCAGCGCCTTGACCGTCTCGCGGGCGATGATGCGCCCGCCGATCGCGGCCTGGATCGCGACGTCGAACTGCTGGCGCGGGATCAGCTCGCGCAGCTTCTCGACCATGCGCCGCCCGTAGGTCTCGGCGTTGGCCCGGTGGACGATGGCGCTGAACGCGTCGACCGGGTCGCCGTGGAGCAGCACGTCGACCTTGACGAGGTTCGCGGGCGCGTAGCCGGCCATCTCGTAGTCGAGCGAGGCATAGCCCTGGGTGCGCGACTTGAGCTGGTCGAAGAAGTCCATGACGACCTCGGCGAGCGGCATGCGGTAGACGAGCTCGAGGCGCTCCGGCGAGAGGTACTCCATCTTGACCATCTCGCCCCGCCGGCTCTGGCACAGGTCCATGAGGGTGCCCGTGTAGTCCTTGGGGGTGAGGATCGTGCAGAGGTAGTACGGCTCCTCGATCGAGGAGATCTCGCCGGCGTTCGGCATCTGCGACGGGTTGTCGACCACGACGAGCTCGCCGCCGACCTTGTGCACCCGGTATTCGACCGACGGCGCGGTCGAGATGAGCGACAGGCCGAACTCGCGCTCGAGGCGCTCGCGCACGATCTCCATGTGGAGCAGGCCGAGGAACCCGCAGCGGAACCCGAAGCCGAGGGCGCCCGAGGTCTCGGGCTCGTAGGTCACGCTGGCATCGGAGAGCCGCAGCTTCTCCAACGCCTCGCGCAGCTCGGGGAACTGGTCGCCGTCCACCGGGTAGATGCCGCAGAACACCATCGGCTTGGGGTCCCGGTAGCCCTCCAGGGGCTCGGTCGCCGAGTTGCGGGCCGTGGTCACGGTCTCGCCGGAGCGGGCCTCGGCCACGTCCTTGATGCCGGCGATGAGGTAGCCGGTCTCGCCGGGGCCGAGCTGCTGCACCGGCGTGGGCTCGGGGGTCCGGACGCCCACCTCATCGGCGTCGTAGGTGGCGCCGGCCTGCATGAACCGGAGCTTGTCGCCCGTGCGCATGGTGCCCGTCATGACCCGGACGCTCGACACCACGCCGCGGTACTGGTCGAAGTGCGAGTCGAAGATGAGCGCCTGCAACGGCGCGTCCGGGTCGCCCGAGGGCGCCGGGATCCGCTCGATGACCGCATCGAGCAGCTCGGGCACGCCCTCGCCGGTCTTGGCACTGATG
>JAKOUY010000034.1 GCA_029782355.1 Actinomycetes bacterium | reverse complement strand
TCATGTGGGCCAAGGGTGCGCTGGACTTCGCCGGCGGCACCGTGGTGCACATCAACGCCGGCGTGGCGGGCCTGGTCGGCGCCTACGTGATCGGCAAGCGGATCGGCTACGGCCGTGAGTCGATGGCGCCGCACTCGCTGGTGATGACGATGATCGGCGCGTCGCTGCTGTGGGTGGGCTGGTTCGGCTTCAACGCGGGCTCGAACCTCGAAGCCAACGGGGTGGCCGCGCTCGCCTTCATCAACACGCTGATCGCCACCGCCGCCGCCACCGTCTCGTGGACGCTCGGCGAGTGGATGGGCAAGGGCAAGCCGTCGATGCTGGGCGCGGCCTCGGGCGCCGTGGCCGGGCTGGTGGCGATCACGCCGGCCTGCGGCTTCGTCGGACCGATGGGCGCGCTGATCATCGGCCTGGTCGCCGGCGTCGTCTGCCTGTGGGGCGTCAACGGCCTGAAGCGGATGCTGGGCGCCGACGATTCGCTCGACGTGTTCGGCGTGCACGGCGTGGGCGGCATCACCGGCGCGCTGCTCACCGGCGTGTTCGCGGCGCCGTCGCTCGGCGGCACCGGCGTCTACGACTACGTCGCCAACGCGGTCGCGGCCGACTACTCGATCGCCAGCCAGGTCTGGGTGCAGTTGCAGGGCGTGCTGCTCACGATCGTCTGGTCCGGCGTCGTCGCGTTCGTCGCCTTCAAGCTGGTCGACCTGATGATCGGGCTGCGCGTGCCCGAAGAGGAAGAGCGCCAGGGGCTGGACATCAGCTCGCACGGCGAGACCGCCTACCACCACTGACCTCCACACCCCCGCCCTGCCGCGAACAGGGGCGGGACCGCGACGGGGCGGGCCTTCGGGTCCGCCCCGTTTTCGTTCGGGCGCTACAATTCTCCGGTCGACCTGCCCGTGCTCCCATGACCCCCCATCTCGTCACCGCGATGTCCGCCCCGCTGCAGGACTTCGAGCGCCGCATCCTCGACGCGACGCCGCGGATCGAGCGCTGGTTCCGCATGGAGTGGCAGGACCACACGCCGCCGTTCTATGCGTCGGTCGACCTGCGCAACGCCGGGTTCAAGCTCGCACCGGTCGACACCAACCTGTTCCCGGGCGGCTTCAACAACCTGACCGAGGAGATGCTGCCGCTGGCGGTGCAGGCCGCGATGGCGGCGATCGAGAAGTACTGCCCCGAGGCGCGCAACCTGCTGCTCGTTCCCGAGAGCCACACGCGCAACGCCTTCTACCTG
>JAKOUY010000039.1 GCA_029782355.1 Actinomycetes bacterium | reverse complement strand
GTCCGCATGCGATTCCATCAACCGACCATCGACTACGTCGCCCGCCGAACCAGCGACGGGCTCTCCAAGCGCGACATCATCCGCTGTCTCAAGCGCTTCGTCGCCCGCGAGGTCTACCAACGCGTCATGACCGACCACCGCGCCCGACAACTCGCCAGCGGCGCCGCATGAACACTCTTGACATATAGGGGCGTCAACGCCGTCGCCGAGAGCTTCTTCGCCTCACTGCAATGCGAGCTGCTCGACCGGCATCGCTGGCCGACCCGCGCCGGGCTCGCCCAGGCGATGTTCCACTGGATCGAAGCGTTCCACAACCCGACCCGACGCCACTCCACCCTTGGCTACCTCAGCCCCGCAGACTTCGAAGCCACTACCGTGGCATGATCCAACAACCAATCCGTCCGTGATCCAGGGGTCACTCCAATGCCCAGTGAACGATCAATGATCGTGTAGGAGATGCGAGCGGTGGTCGCGCGTCCGATTTTCGGCAGAGCGCTCGCACCCCTCTGAGCTGGTCGACCTTGTTGGAGCCGTTTGACAACTGGAGAGATGCGCCTACTCTTACATCAGCGCTCGCACTTTGGGCGTCAGGGCCAAATGCGACAAGGCCAGACGACGACCAGTCATCGGGGGCTTCGGCCCCCGACTTCATTGCGGCGACGGCACGTCGACTGATGCGCCGTTGCGGGTGCTACGGGCCATCGGGGGCTTCGGCCCCCGACTTCATTGCGGCGCCGACGGTGTCACCCCCAACGGCGGGTTTGTGTTCGGGAGTCATCGGGGGCTTCGGCCCCAGACTTCATTGCGGCGCGGCGGCCGTCGGTGGTGGTCGGGGGACGGCAGTGGTCATCGGGGGCTTCGGCCCCCGACTTCATTGCGGCAACACCCGCAGCGACGTCGCCTACGGCGGCTGGCCGGGTCATCGGGGGCTTCGGCCCCCGACTTCATTGCGGCGACAACGGCCGTCACGAGACGGTCGGGCTGGACAGCTTGTCATCGGGGGCTTCGGCCCCCGACTTCATTGCGGCTCCAGGATTCTGCCCGGCAGACCCGGGTAGGTCTGGTCATCGGGGGCTTCGGCCCCCGACTTCATTGCGGCAGGGTGCGCTCGCGACCGTCCCGGCTACCAACTCGGTCACGTCATCGGGGGCTTCGGCCCCCGACTTCATTGCGGCCACGTGATCGCCGGCGCATGGGAACGGCCCGGTGGTGGTCATCGGGGGCTTCGGCCCCCGACTTCATTGCGGCCTCGCCAACCTCGCCGAGCACGACGCCGCCTGGCCGTCGTCATCGGGGGCTTCGGCCCCCGACTTCATTGCGGCAAGTAGCAGCCGATGTTGTGCCCGGATGACGTGTCCCCGGTCATCGGGGGCTTCGGCCCCCGACTTCATTGCGGCAACCAGGGCGAGTACGTCCGCAACTCGGTCGGGGCTGGGTCATCGGGGGCTTCGGCCCCCGACTTCATTGCGGCGTCGTGTTGGAGTGCGAGGTGGCCGGGATCGCCTACGGTCATCAGGGGCTTCGGCCCCCGACTTCATTGCGGCCAGTGGGTGGCGTCCGTCTTCTTGCAGGGCCGGTGGTCGTCATCGGGGGCTTCGGCCCCCGACTTCATTGCGGCATGACCTGTCCGTCGAGACCGCTGGCCATCAGTTCTTGTCATCGGGGGCTTCGGCCCCCGACTTCATTGCGGCAGGTTCATCCAGCGGACCGGCTTGGGCGGCTCGACGAGTCATCGGGGGCTTCGGCCCCCGACTTCATTGCGGCGTCAACGCGAAAGGCCATCGGACGTGCGCCACCTGGGCGTCATCGGGGGCTTCGGCCCCCGACTTCATTGCGGCGGCAACACCGTCGCCTCCCGCTTCGCCCTGTTCGACCGTCATCGGGGGCTTCGGCCCCCGACTTCATTGCGGCGACCACAGCCGAGTGTCGATCCCGAATCGCATCGCCGTCATCGGGGGCTTCGGCCCCCGACTTCATCGCGGCCAGGCGGTGCCGGCGTCGAGGTACACCTTGTCGGCGGTGGTAATCGGGGGCTTCGGCCCCCGACTTCATTGCGGCTCGCTGAGCCCGAAAGCGTGTGCGCGGATTCTCGCCCGGTCATCGGGGGCTTCGGCCCCCGACGTCATTGCGGCGAACAGGGTACTTCGGCGTTTGCGGTCATCGAGACCGAGTCGTCGGGGGGGGTCGGCCAGGTCGACCAACAATCGGCGGACTTCAGGTTGTCGGTTGGCTCGTAGCCTGCACTGCCACCCGCACATCAGGAGGACGATCATGCTCGACCATGCGATCAAGGCTCTTGCCCAGGCGCCCAATTTTGCAGCGCTCACCGTCATCCCGGCGTCCGGTCATCCGATGACCCACGTGATGTGGGTGGACGCCGACGATGAGCACATGCTGATCAACACCGACCTCGGTCGGGCGAAGGCTACGGCTATGGACCACGACCCGCGGGTCACCGTGGCCGTGTGGGATGCACAGAACCCGTACCACTACGCCGAGGTGCGCGGTCACGTGGTCGGCACGGTCACGGGCGACGAGGCCGCAGCCCACATCAACGCGCTGGCCCGCAAGTACACCGGAGCCGACTACGCCTTCGGGCCCACCGACAGTCGTGTGATCTACCAGATCCGCCCGGATCGGCAGCGCATCCAGTAGAGGCTCGGTCGGTGGCGTCCGGCCCCGGCGTTGGTTTCGGGCCGATCCGGGTCCCCTGGTAACGTCCGGCCTGATGTCCCGGCAGATCTGTGGTAATGCGCGTGTGCTGAGGGCCTGGTCTCGATGATGTTGGCGTCCGTTCCCTACTGGTTGCAGTCGATCTTCCGCGTCCTCGGCGGGGCGGTGGCCGTCCTGTTGCCTGCGGGCACCATCGTCTATGTCTTCCTGTTCAAGATGATGTCCTTCATGCAGAGCCGCCTGGGCCCGATGGAGGCCGGACCGTACGGCTCGATGCAGCTCTTCGCCGAGGTCGGCAAGTGGCTGCAGAAGGAGGACATCACCCCGGAGCGGGCCGACCGGCGGATCTTCCGGATGGCCCCACTGCTGGTCCTGGTCAGCACGTTCCTGCTGGTCGCAGTGGTCCCATTCGGTCCCGAGGCGTACTTCACCAACTTCGACGCCGGCGTGTTCTACATGCTGGCCGTCAGCTCGGTGTCCACCCTCGGCATCCTGATCGCCGGGTGGTCCAGCGCCAACAAGTACTCGATGCTCGGGGGCCTGCGTGCCGCCGGCCAGCTCATCGCCTACGAGCTGCCGATGGTGCTGGCCGTGCTGGGCGTGGTCATCCAGGCCGGGTCGATGAACCTGCAGACCATCGTGGTTAAGCAGAACAGCGACTCGATCTTCGGCTGGGACGGCATCGGCAACCCGTACATCCTCACCCAGTTCATCGGCTTCCTCGTGTTCATGATCGCCGTCCAGGCCGAGCTGACCCAGGCGCCGTTCGACATGCCGGTGGCCGAGTCCGAGCTGGTCTCCGGCTACATGACCGAGTACAGCGGGTTCCGCTTCCTGATCTTCTTCATCGCCGAGTTCGCCACGGCCGGGGTGTTCGCCCTGATCGCCAGCGTGCTGTTCCTCGGTGGGTGGGGGGTGCCGTTCCGCTGGTTCGGCTGGGCGCCGAACGGTTCGCACGAGATCGCCAACTGGATGAACGTCGGTGGCCCGCTGATCATGTTCGTCAAGATGATGGTGCTGGCCTTCCTGATCATGTGGGCTCGCTTCAGCTACCCCCGGTTCCGTGAGGATCAGCTGCAGCGCTTCGCCTGGAAGGTGCTGATCCCGGTGTCGCTGGTGAACATCATGCTCACGGCGATCCTGAAGGTGGTGTTCTGATGGCCCTGCCGAAGCCGCCCAAGCCGAAGGCACCCGGACTGCTGAAGGGGCTCGGGGTCACGCTGAACACGCTGGCCCAGACGGTGAAGCCGAAGAAGCTGGGCGGCGGCGCCCAGACCGTGCAGTACCCGCACGAGAAGGAGACCCCGCCCATCCGCGCCCGCGGCGTCATCGCCCTGCGCGAGGACAACTGCACGGTGTGCATGCTGTGCGCCCGCAGCTGCCCGGACTGGTGCATCTTCATCGAGGGCCACAAGGACCTGGCCCCACCGCGCCGGGCCGGCGGTGCGCCGCGCAAGGTCAACAAGCTCGACCGCTTCGACATCGACTTCGCCCTGTGCATGTACTGCGGCATCTGCGTCGAGGTGTGCCCGTTCGACGCCCTGTTCTGGAGCCCGGAGTACGAGTACAGCGAGCCGCACATCGCCGACCTGCTGCACGACAAGAGCAAGCTCGGCGAATGGATGGAGACCGTTCCGGCGGCCCCCGATCTGGAAGCCGGCGCCGAGAAGAAGAAGGGCAAGTGATGGTCGCCTCGTCCATCAACGTCGCCCAGAACGTCGGCTTCTACCTGATCGCCGCGGTGATGGTGGGCGCGGCCATCAGCGTGGTGTCCAACCGCAACGTGGTCCACGCCGCCCTGTCACTGGTGCTGGTCATGGCCGGGGCGGCCGCCCAGTACCTGCTGCTGGCCGCCGAGTTCGTGGCCGTCACCCAGGTGCTGGTCTACATCGGCGCGGTGATGGTCCTGTTCCTGTTCGGCGTGATGCTCACCCGGGCCAAGCTGGGACGCGACGGCGATCTGAACAACCGCAACTGGGGACTCGGCATCCCGGTGGCCGTGCTGATGCTGGGTGTCATCAGCTGGGCGGTGCTCGACGGGTGGAAGGACGCCACCCTGCCCGCCGATCGTGGCCCGGTCAGCACCAAGGCGGTCAGCGACTCGATCTTCCAGCCGTACCTGCTGCCGTTCTGGGCGCTGTCGTTCGTCCTGCTGATCGCCGCCATCGGCGCCATCGTCCTGGCCCGGAAGGACTGAGCACCATGTGGGTCAACAACTTCCTGATCCTCGGAGCGATCCTGTTCTGCATCGGGGTCTACGGCGTGATCGCCCGCAAGAACGCGGTCATGGTGCTGATGGCCATCGAGCTGATCCTCAACTCGGTGAACCTCAACCTGCTGGCGTTCAGCCAGATGCACCACAACGCCGACGGCAACGTCTTCGCCCTGTACATCATCGCCGTCGCCGCGGCGGAGGTCGGGGTCGGCCTGTCGATGGTGCTGCTGATCTATCGCAACCGGAGGAGCATCGCCCTCGATGAGCTGTCGGAGATGAAGGGCTGATGTTGCTCGCCGCCGAAGACGCCGCCGCCGAGGCCACCCACGCCGCCGGGTGGTTCCTGACCCATGCCTGGCTGATCCCGCTGATCCCGGCGATCGCCTTCTTCGTGATCATCCTGTTCGGCAAGCGGATGCGCTTCCACGGCGCCGAGGTGGGCATCGCCAGCATGGTGGCCGCGCTGGTCATCGCCGCCGGGACGGCGGTGCAGTGGATCCGCTACACCGGTCACGAGGCGCCGCCGGTCATCCGCAGCTGGACGTGGTGGCAGAGCGGCAACGTCCGCTTCGGACTCGGCCAGCACATCGACGGGTTGGCCGTGATGGCCCTGCTGCTCGTGGCGTTCATCTCCACGCTGGTGCAGATCTACTCGCTGGAGTACGTGCGCGGCGACCGCCGCTTCACCCACTTCTTCGCCTCGCTCACCCTGTTCAGCGCCGGCATGCTCACCATGGTCCTCGCCGAGAACATGGTCCAGCTGATCCTCGGCTGGGAGATCATGGGCCTGTGCTCGTTCCTGCTGATCGGGCACTGGTGGGAGGAGGAGGCCAACAGCCGGGCGGCGCTCAAGGCGTTCTTCACCGTGCGGGTCGGCGACATGGGCCTCCTGGTGGGCACCGGCGTGCTGTTCGGGCTGCTCGGCACGTTCAACATCGCCGACATCAACGCCAAGGTCGCCGAGGGTGGCGGGTTCAGCCATCGCACCCTCACCCTGGCCGCGGTGGCGCTGTTCATCGCCTGCATCGGCAAGAGCGGCCAGTTCCCGCTGCACACCTGGCTGCCCGACGCCATGGCCGGCCCAACCCCGGTGTCCTCGCTCCTGCACTCCTCCACCATGGTCGTGGCCGGCGTGTTCCTGGTGGCCCGCATCTATCCGGTGTTCCACCAGGGCCTGGACATCAACGTGGCCGGCCAGCACGTCAACCTGATCGCCGTCATCGGCGGGATCACGGTGCTCATCGCCGCTGCCCTGGCCTTCGTCCAGAACGACATCAAGAAGGTGCTGGCCTACTCGACGGTGAGCCAGCTGGGCTACATGATGATGGGCCTCGGCGTGGGGGCCTGGACCGCGGCCGTGTTCCACATCTTCACCCACGCCTTCTTCAAGTGCTGCCTGTTCCTCTGCGCCGGGTCGGTCAGCCACACCGGCTCGCACCACAGCTTCGACATGAAGAAGGACATGGGCGGCCTGTTCCGCAAGATGCCGGTCACCGCCTGGACGTGGCTGCTCTCCACGGCCGCGCTGTGCGGCGTGCCGTTCTTCAGCGGGTTCTTCTCCAAGGACGAGATCATCGACTCGGCGCACCACAACCACTACACGATCTTCTGGATCGTCGGCCTGGTGGGCGCCTTCATGACGACGGCCTACATGACCCGGGCCACCTACCTGACCTTCTTCGGTCAGCCGCGCGGCGCGGCGGCCCACTTCGTCCACGGCGACCACGGCGACCACGGCGACGCCCATGCCGATCCGGCGGTGGACACCCACGGCGCCCACGACACGCACGGCGACGTCCGGCACTCCCGCCCGCTGCCCTTCGCCCCGCACGACAGCGGTTGGCTGATCACCGTCCCGTTGATCATCCTGGCCGCCCTGGCGGTGGTGTCCGGGTACCTGAACGCTGCCCCGTTCCACATCGAGAAGTTCCATCACTGGGTGACGCCGAAGGTGGTCGAGGAGATGGTGCCGGAAGGTCCGGCGTTCCGCTGGCTCAACGCCCTGCCGTCGATCCTGCTGGTCGCCGCCGGGTTCGCCTTCAGCCTGTACCTGTGCAGGCAGGTCTACGGTGCTGCTGCGTCGGCCTGGAAGGGGCTCACCCGGCGGGTCGCCCCGCTCGGCGCCGGGCATCGCTTCCTGGTCAACAAGTACTACCTCGACGACCTGTACGAGAAGGTCGTCGTCCACGGCATTGCCCACCCCATCGCTCAGGGCGCCTACTGGATCAACCAGCACGTCATCGACGGCATCGTCAACGCCGTCGGCATCGGCGGCAAGCGCACCGGCGGATGGGTGTACCGCAACATCGACCAGCGCGTCGTCGACGGGGCGGTCAACGGCAGCGGCGCCGCCGCCCAGGGTGCCGGCAGCGCGTTGCGCCCGGTGCAGTCCGGCAAGGTCAACCAGTACGGAGCGCTGCTGTTCAGTGCCGCAGCAGTCGCCGCGCTCGTACTCTTCGTCGTCAACAGGTAAGGGACATCGATGGACGTTCTCCGCGATCAGAACTGGTTGCTCAGCCTGGGAACCTTCCTGCCGCTCGCCGGCGTGGTGATCATGCTGTTCATCCCCAAGCGCGACGAGGAGTCGGCCAAGCTGGTCGCCCTGGTCACGGCCATCGCCACGGTCGCCGTCGGCGCCTACACGCTGGTCAAGTTCGACTACGGCCAGTCGGCCAAGTTGCAGTTCTTCACCAGCCACGACTGGATCCGCCCGATCCGGGCCACCTACACCCTCGGTCTCGACGGCATCAGCCTGCCCCTGTACTTCCTGTCGATGGTCATCACCCTGCTGGTGATCATCTACTCGTGGGACCACATCCCCAGCCCGGGCAACGCCAAGGCGTTCCTGATGCTCATGCTGGTGCTGCAGACCGGCATGGCCGGCACCTTCGTGGCCCAGGACCTGATCCTGTTCTTCGTCTTCTTCGAAGTGGTCCTGCTGCCGATGTACTTCATGATCGGCGTGTGGGGCGGCGAGCAGCGCCAGTACGCCTCGCTGAAGTTCTTCCTCTACACGATGTTCGGCTCGGCCCTGATGCTGGTGTCGTTCATCGCCCTGTTCATTGTCACCAAGGGCAACACCGCCGAGGGCGGCAGCTTCGCCTTCTCCTGGTTCCAGGCCCACGGCCCGGAGATCGCCAAGACCACGGCGATCTGGATCTTCGCCGGCATGTTCGTCGGCTTTGCCGTCAAGGTGCCGATGTTCCCGTTCCACACCTGGTTGCCCGATGCCCACACCCAGGCGCCGACGCAGGGCTCGGTGATCCTGGCGGCGATCCTGCTGAAGCTCGGCACCTACGGCTTCGTCCGCATCGCCATCCCGTTCCTGCCGCAGGCCGCGGTGAAGTGGGCGCCGGCCATCGCCGTGCTGGCCTGCATCGGCATCATCTACGGCGCCCTGGGCTGCCTGGCCCAGACCGACATGAAGCGGCTGATCGCCTTCTCCTCGGTCGCCCACATGGGCTTCGTCATGCTGGGCATCGCCACGCTCACCCCGCTCGGGGTCAACGCCGCGGTCTTCGGCATGGTCGCCCACGGTCTGATCACCGGCATGCTCTTCTTCCTGGCCGGCTCGGTGAAGGAGCGGTACCACACCCTGGAGATCCGTCGCCTGTCCGGGATGCTCAAGCAGATCCCCCGGCTCGGATGGATCCTCGGCTTCTGCGCCATGGCCTCGCTCGGCCTGCCCGGCCTGGCCGGGTTCTGGGGCGAGTTCCCGGCGATCATCTCCTCGTGGAACCCGGCCCAGGCGCTGGTCGGTGACGGCAAGCTGGACCTGTTCCGGGTGCTCACCGTGGTCGCCGCCCTCGGCACCGTGCTGGCCGCCGGGTACCTGCTGTGGCTGTACCAGCGCACCGCGTTCGGCGAGCCGAACCCCGAGTTCACCAGTCACGGCAGCGGTGCTCACTCGCTGTCGGCCGCAGCGAACCACGGCGACGACCACGGATCCGATCTCCACGACGTCAACACCTACGAGTGGATCGCCTGGACGCCGCTGCTGATCGCCATCGTCGTCTTCGGCGTCTATCCGCAGCTGATGTTCAAGGTCATCGACCCGGCCGTGACCAACCTGATGCGGGTCTTCGGGAAGTGATGCCCCGGTGATCTCCGCGCTCGTAGCCAGCGACTTCGCCACGCCGCACGTGGACTACCACGCGCTCGCGCCCGAGATCGTCCTCGGCGTGGGGATCTGCCTGCTCATCGTCCTCGATCTGTTCCTGGCGGAGAGCCGCAAGTGGCTGGTGTCCACGGTGGCCGGGCTGATCCTGCTCGGCGCGGTCCTGCCGGTGGTCACCCTCGGCGTCATCGGCAGCGACGTCCGCTCGATGTTCGACGGTCGCTACGTCATCGACAACTTCAGCCTGGTGCTGAAGGCCCTGTTCCTGCTGTCGGGGTACGTGGTGGTGCTGATGTCCAGCCGGGACACCGAGGAGCGCACGCCGTACCAGGGCGAGTACTACACGCTGCTGCTCACCAGCATCATGGGCATGGTCATGATGGCCTCGGCCCGCGACCTGGTCAGCGTGTTCGTCGCCCTGGAGTTCCTGTCGATCCCGGCCTACATGCTGGCCGCCTGGCGCAAGCGTGACAGCAAGTCCAACGAGGCCGGCATGAAGTACTTCCTGCTCGGCGTGTTCGCCAGCGCCGTGATGCTCTACGGCATGAGCCTGCTGTACGGCGTCACCGGCAGCACCCGGCTGGTCGACATCGGCCAGGCGGTGACCGGCACGGACCACCTGGTCGGCGTCCAGGTGCTGGGCATCGTCTTCGTCATCGTCGGCTTCGCCTTCAAGGTGTCGGCCGTGCCCTTCCACACCTGGGCGCCGGACGTCTACCAAGGTGCCCCGACACCGATCACCGCCTTCCTGTCCGTGGCCTCGAAGGCTGCCGGCTTCGTCGCCCTCTCACTGCTGGTGTTCCTGGCGTTCCCCGCTGCCAAGAGCGTGTACGAGCCGTTCCTGTGGGTGTTGGCTGCGGTGACCATCACGGTGGGCAACCTGCTGGCCCTCAAGCAGAAGAACATCGTCCGCATGCTGGCCTACAGCTCCGTCAGCCAGGGCGGCTTCATCCTCATGCCGCTGGCCGTCGCCGGCACGGGCGACGCCCGCACCTCGCTGCGCGCCGTCGTCGTCTACCTGATCATCTACGCCGCCACCAACCTGGGTGCCTTCGCCGTCGTCATGGCCGTGAGCCGCAAGACCCACAGCGGCGAGATCGCCAGCTATGGCGGCCTGTTCAACTACGCCCCCGGTCTGGCGGCGGTGATGACCCTGTTCCTCGCCTCGCTGGCCGGCATCCCACCGTTCGGCGGCTGGTACGCCAAGTTCGGGGCGTTCAAGGCGGTGCTCGAGGCCCGCACCGGTGCGGCCTACACCCTGGCGGTCATCGCTGCGGTGAACACCGTGGTGTCCGCGGCGTACTACATCACCCTGATGCGCGAGATGTGGATGAAGCCGGCGCCGGACGGCGACGAATCGCCCGTGCGCGTGCCGCGCAACCTGGTGGCCGCGCTGGTGATCACCGGCGTCGCCACGCTGGCCTTCGGTGTGCTGCCCGGCTTCAGCGGCTACGGGGCGATCACCGGGCTCGCCGGTGCCTTCGGCCGCTGATCAGCTGCGCGCCGCAGCGGCGTCCGCCGGTGGCGCGCTGCCGTTCGATCGGTTCATGGAACTGGCGCTCTATGGGCCGAGCGGCTTCTACACCTCGGGTGGTTCTGCGGGCCGGCGTGGCGACTTCATCACCTCGCCGGAGGTCGGCCCGCTGTTCGGCGAGGTCCTGGCGAGGGCGATCGACGCCGAATGGCACCGCCTGGGCCGCCCGGACGACTTCACGGTGATCGAGGTCGGGGCCGGCCAGGGCACGCTGGCCCGCTCGCTCCTGCCCGCCCTGCAGGCGTTGGGGCGGACCGGCAGCGAGCGGCTTGGTTGTGGTGCATCCCGAAGCCCGCGGTACGTGGCGGTCGAGGTGTCGGCTGGGCAGCGGGCCCGGCATCCTGACGGGGTCGAACCGGCGGACGAGCTGCCGCGAGGGCCGGTGGTCGGGGTCGTGCTGGCCAACGAGCTGCTCGACAACCTGCCCTTCCGCCTGGCGGTGTTCGACGGGGCATGGCGCGAGGCGTTCGTCGTCCCGTCGCCCGACGGGACGTGGAGCGAGGTGCTGTCGGCGCCGATCGAGCCACTGCCCGGCTGGCTGCCGGCCCACCCGCCGCACGGCGCCCGGGTTCCCCTGCAGGACCGAGCTGCGGCGTGGGTCGACCGGGCACGCCGGTTGCTGGGCGCCGGGCGGGTGATCGCCATCGACTACTGCACGGCGCGCACGGCCGAGCTGGCCACCATCCCCTGGCGGTCGTGGCTGCGCACCTACCGGGGACACGAGCGTGGCGAGCACTACCTGCGCAACCCGGGCACCCAGGACATCACCGCCCAGGTCTGTCTCGACCAACTCCCCGCAGCCGACGAGATCCGCAGCCAGGCGCAGTTCCTCCACCGGTGGGGGATCGAGGAGCTGGTCGAGGCAGGTCGCCAGGCGTGGGAGGCCGCCCGGGCCCGTCCCGATCTCACCGCCATCCGGATGCGCAGCCGGATCACCGAAGCCGAGGCGCTCGTCGACCCGGCGGGCCTCGGTGGCTTCGACGTGCTGGAGTGGCGTGTGTAACACCACGCGGGAAATCGCCGGGGTCGCCCGCGATCGGACCGGGCGGTGTGCTGGAATGGCCCGCTGTGGTGACGGCCGTTGCGGAACTGGGCACGGTGCCGGAGACGGTGGGCCGATCACGGGTCCGCTGGGCGTTGCTCGCCGCTGATCTGCTCGTCCCCTTCGCCGTCTTCGCCCGCCAGATCGGGGTGTGGACCCTGCGCCCGCTGGCCGCCACGGAGATGATGCGTGGTGACTGGACGACGTACATCGCCGCCCCGAACTTCCTGCGGACCGCACCGCTGTTGACCTTCCCGCTCGGCCGGGTCCCCGGGTACATCTCCCCGCCGGGGATCAGCTTGGCCATGGCCGACGCCAACCCGTTGCTGACCCCGCTCTATCGGCTGGGCAACGCCCTGTCGCCGGATCACCCGATCCAGTTCGTCGGGTGGCAGCTCCTGGCCAGCTACGTCCTGGCCTACGTCGCCTCGACCCGGTTCATCGAGACGGGCGCCGTGCGGCTGCGTAGCCAGACGCTGGACATCGGCGATCGGGCGGTTGCCCGGTTGCTGGCGGCCGCCCTGTTGATCATGCCGATGTTCTCGATGCGCTGGATCCACGTCTCGCTGACCAACCAGTGGATCGTCATCGCCGCCCTGTACCTGGCGCTGTTCCGCCGGCGCTACACGCCTGCCGACGTCGGCTGGCGGGTCGGGCTGATGTTGCTGGCCCCCGTCGTCCAGCCGTACTTCGTGCCGATGGTGGCCATGACCATGGTCCCCTACGTCATCGGCGGTCTGCGCCGCGCCGCCTGGCGGACCCTGTTCGTCAGCGGCGCCACCGTCGTCGGTGTCTTCGCCGTGGCCGCGCTGTTCGGGTTCATCGGCGACGGCTTCAGCGCCGAATCACGCGACTACGGGAGCTTCCCGGCCGACGTCACCACGATGTTCTCGCCGCGTGGGTACGGCCGGTGGCTCCCTGATCTGCCCCACCACCCGAAGAACACCGAGGGTCTGGGCTTCGTCGGTCTCGGCGTGCTGGCGTTGATCGTCGTGGCCATCGCGGTCGTCGCCCGGCGCCGGCTGCCGCGGCGGATCCCCGGCGCGGCGTGGTCCGTGCTGGCGGCGTGCGGGGCGCTGGCCGTGTTCGCCACCTGGCCACGGATTCGCGTCTTCGGTTGGACGATCCTGGACGTGAGCAGGTCGCCCTTGGCGCTCAACGCCATCGGCCACGTGTTCCGGGTCAACGGTCGGTTCATCTGGCCGGCAATCTGGCTGACCGCCCTGGCCGCCGGCGCCGTGGTGCTGGCCTGGCGTGACCACTGGCGGAACGCCATTGTCGTCGCCCTGGTCACCGTGCAGTTCGTCGACACCAAGCCCGAGCACATCACCTCGCTGCCGACCGTGGTGTACGACCAGTCGCACCAGGTGCTGGCCGAGGAACGTGCCAACGGTGCCACCTCGGTGCAACTGCAACCACCGTGGGTCGCCTACCAGTGCTATGCCGGCTACGACCTGAAGTACGACGCGGTCGCCCCGTTCATCCTCGCCGCCGCGGCGCTGCGGATGCCGGTCAACAGCGGCTACCCGGCCCGCCCGGCGCTGGACGCCAAACGGCAGATCTGCCAGATCGGTGCCGAGCGGTTCAACTTCGGGGTGTTCGACCCGCATGTGGTCTACATCCGCTCGATCATGGCGCCCGATCTCATCGGGCTGAAGTGCAGGACGATGACCGACCTGCTCCGTGCCTGCCGCTCGACCCGAGGGCAGTAGCCGAGCAACCTGGCTACGCTGCCGGTCGTGGCTCGCCGGATCGTCCTGATCGGTGCCGGCGGTCATGCCCGGGTGTGTCTGGAGGCCGCGCTGGACGACGCCGACGTCGAAGTGGTCGGGGCGTTGAGCCGCGACGGCACCGGTGTCGACCGGCTCGGCGTTCCGGTGATCGGGACGGACGTCGACACCCGGCTGGCCGCGCTGATCGCCGACGGGACCGTGCGTGCCCATGTGGCCATCGGCGACAACCTCGCTCGGTCCGAAGCTGCCGGGCGATGGCGTGCCGCAGGCGGCGAGTTGCACACGTGCACCAGCCGGTTCGCCATGGTGTCGCCCACCGCCCGGATCGGGGACGGGTGCGCCCTGCTGCCCGGCGCCATCGTCACCGCCCAGGCGCGTCTGGGCGATGGGGTGATCCTCAACACCGGCGCCAGCGTCGACCACGACGGGGAGGTCGGGCCGTTCGCCCACGTGGGCCCGGGCGCCGTGCTCGCCGGGGCCGTCAGCGTCGGAGCGCGGGCGTTCATCGGCATGGGGGCGCGCATCCTGCCGGGTCGCCGGGTGGGCGATCTGGCCGTCGTCGGCGCCGGTGCGGTGGTCATCGCCGATGTCCCGGACGGCGCCACCGTGGTGGGTGTGCCGGCCAGGCAGGTGGCCCAGCGGTGAGCGTCGCCGCCGATGCGGTGCGCCGCACCGCGGATGTCGTCGTCGGGACCATCGGGGTGGTCGTGTCCGCGCCGATCGTCGCCGCCGCTGCGGTCGCCGTGCGAGTCACCATGGGGCGGGGCGTGCTGTTCCGCCAGCTGCGCAGCGGCCGAGGTGGCCGACCGTTTGCCGTGCTGAAGCTGCGGACCATGCGCCATCCGGTCCCGGGGCGGGAGGCGCCGGAGTTCGACGGCGAGCGACTGACCCGACTCGGCCGCCTGTTGCGCTCGACCAGCATCGACGAGTTGCCGTCACTGGTCAACCTGCTGCGCGGCGACCTGACCCTGGTCGGCCCACGCCCGCTGCCGGTGCGGTACCTCGACCGCTACACCGAACGTGAGCGCCGCCGCCTGGAGGTCAAGCCCGGCATCACCGGACTGGCCGTGGTCAACGGCCGCAACGACACCACGTGGGAGCAGCGCCTGGCCCACGATGTCGACTACGTCGAGCACCGCTCACTGCTGGGCGACCTGTCGATCCTGGTGCGAACCGTGCCGCTGCTGCTCGCCCGCCGGGGCATCAGCCAGTCGGGTTCGGCCACGATGCGTGAGCTACCGGCGGATCGGACGATCGCGTAGTCTTGGCTCGTCGGATGCATCAGCGGGGTGCACGACAGGCGGAAGGTACGTGGGGCGGCGGCCAGACTTCCTCATCCTCGGGACTCAGAAGGCGGCGACGACGTCGCTGTTCACCTGGCTCGGCGCGCACCCGGACGTGTGCCTGCCGGACGCGAAGGACATCGGCTTCTTCGCCGACGACCGGTTGTATCTCCGCGGCCTGACCTGGTACGAGTCGCGGTTTCCCGCCACAGTCGGTTGCTGCACCGGCGAGGCATCGCCCCGCTACTCACATCCGGGACGGAGCGCGATCGCCGCGCCGCGCATTCGCCAGGCGCTGGGAGGGATCCCGCTGGTGGCCGTGGCCCGCGACCCGCTGGAGCGGGCTCGCTCGCACTACCTGCACGACGTGCGCCGGGGGCGCGAGCGGCGCAGCTTCCAGGCGGTGCTCGACGATCCCGACTCGATCTGCGTCCGGGCCAGCTGCGCCGACGAGTGCCTCCAGCCGTATGCGCCGGATCACCTCGCCGTCGTCGAGTTCGCCGCCCTGACCGGGCCGGGCGAGGCGGAGTGGGTCAAGCTGCTCGCTCATCTCGGCCTCGAGGCGATCCCGCGCCCGGGTGAGCGGATCAACGACGGCGCCAGTGCCCCGGTGTACACCCGGCCGATGCGGTTCCTGTTCGAGCACAACCTCCATCGCGCCGCCGACTGGCTGCCGCGACCGGTGCGCCGCCTCGGCAAGCGATGGCTGATTGCCGACCGATCGAGCATCGACGCCTACGCGCGGTCGGCGACCGAGGGCCGCCCGAACGCGGCGTTGCTGGCACGGTGGCGCGCCGACGCCCGGCGGTTGTCCGAGGAGTGGGGCGTGGACGTCGCCGCGTGGCCCAGCCTGGCCGGCTGAGCTGCTCAGCCGGCGGAGGCGTAGGCCGCCAGGGTCCGCTCGATGACCGTGGCTTGGTCGAAGGAGCGCACCGCCAGGTCACGGGCCTGCCCGGCCAGCCGCTGGCGCCGTGCGGCGTCGTCGGCCAGGTCGACGACGGCACGGGCCAGCGCGTCGGCGTCGCGCACCGCGACCAGCGTGCCGGTCACGCCGTCATCGACCACCTGGCGGTTGCCGCGGATGTCCGAGGCCACGGTGGCCAGACCCATGGCCGCGGCTTCCATGGCCGCCCGGGGGAACCCCTCTCGCCAACTGGCGGTGACGAACAGGTCCATGGCTGCGTAGCAGCGCGGCATGTCACGTCGTTCGCCCGTGAACACCACGCCGTCGGCTCGAGCCGATTCGATCGACCCGTGCCCGAGCGCGTCGCGCTTGGCCTCATCTTCCGGTCCGACCACGACCAGGCGGATCGCCGGGCGATGGCCGGCCCACTGGTGGGCGGCCTGGAACAGCTCGATCAGGCCCTTCTCGGCAACCAGCCGTCCAACGGTTCCGACGACGATCTCGTCAGCAGCGATCCCCCACTGGGCGCGGACCGAAGCCCGCTCCTCGGCAGTGACCGTGGCCGGATCGAAGCGGGCCAGGTCGATGCCGTTGCCCAGCCAGCGGACCTTCCGGACCGGAACGTGCAACCGGTGGACGAGGGTGTCGACGTCCTCGGGGTTCTGCACCAACTCGACATCGCCGAACGCTGCGGCGATGCGCTCGACGGCGTAGACCGGCCATCGGCGCCGGCGGCGATCGGTGGGTTGGGCGTACAGGCCATGCTGGGTGTTGACCACCAGCGGGACGCGCGTCAGCCACCCGGCGAGGCGTCCGAGCACCCCGGGTTTGGGGTTGTGGGTGTGCAGGATGTCCGGCCGCAGACGGCGCAGGGCGGCGATGATCTGGGCCAGGGCCCGGAGGTCACCGCCGATCCGGTTGGACCGGGTCAACCCGTCGAGCGCGACGTGCTCGATGCCCAGCGACCGGAGGTGTTCGACGTGCGGCCCCGGGGCGGACATGCCCACCACCCGGTAGCCAGCGGCGGCGAAGGCAACCAGCTGCGGGCCGAGCAGCCAGTCGAGGCTCATGTCGGTGGTGGTCAGATGGACCACGGTGCGCGGGCCGCTCACGACGTCGCCGACCGATAGCGCCAGTGCCCCGCTGTCCTCCGGGCCCAACCCTCCAACCGCCCGCCACCGGCGGCCAGTTCGGCGAAGCGCTCCGGACCCAGGCCGCGCTGCACCGGGGTGCGCCGCAGACGATGCACATCGCAACCGGCACGGTTGGCGCCACCCCCGGCGAGGGCTGCGCTGGCGACGGAGGCGCGGACCACCAGTTCGGCGGGGGCCGACGGGGCCAGCGCCTTCGGGTAGGCGAAGTGCCGCGGCGGGGCGCCGAGGTTGGTGGCGATCAGGTCGATCGAGCGATGGATGTCGTCGGCGGCCGTTGTCCGGTCGATCCGGTCGAACAGCAGGTGTCGATGACTGTGCGAGCCGACGGTCACGGGTGCCGCGTCGCACGCCTCGGCCAGGGCCGGCCAGCTCAGTGGGGCGGCGCCCCACGGGAATGCCTCACCGCTGTCGACGAAGTGGGTGGCCACGTACAGCGCCGCCGGCACGTCGTGGTCAGCCAGGACCGGAACGGCCTGGTCGGCGAAGTCGGCGGTCCCGTCGTCGAAGGTCACCACCACACCCGTCGTTTCGCCGCCGGCGTGGAGTTCGGTGATGGCCGTGTCCAGATCGAGCACGCGGTGGTGGGCACGGAGGTAGGCCATCTGCCGGGCGAACTCGTCCACCGGAACGTCCACGGCGCTGTCGGTCCCCGCTCCGACACGGTGGTAGATGAGCACGGTGATCCCCGGAGCGGCTCGGTGCAACCGTCCGGCGAGCCGGTCGGCCGAGCGCACCAGGCGGCCGATCCCCACGTCAGCTCCCGACCGAGCGGACTCGAAAGCCCTGCGCGCTCCAGTCGGCAGCATTCAGCAGGTTGCGCCCGTCGACCACCTGGCGCGCCGCCATCACCGCACCGACGTCGGCCGGGACTGCCCAGCGGAACTCGTCCCACTCGGTGAGGACAGCCAGGCAGTGGGCGCCGCGAGCGGCGTCGATCGCCGAACGAGCCAGGTGGACGCCACCGGGCAGCGGCGGGCGAGTGGTCGTCACGGTGGGGTCGTAGGCGGTCACGCCGAGCCCGGCGCCCAACAGGCGGCGGATGATCTCGACCGACGGCGAGTCGCGCAGGTCGTCCGTGGCCGCCTTGAACGCCAGGCCCCACACGGCGACACGCGCCGCGGGTTCGCCGGCCCCGGCGGCCTCGACGATCTTCGCCGTGGTGCGTGCCAGTTGGGCCTCGTTGGCGGTGATCGCTGCGGCGACGATGCCGAAGTCGACCCCGACTCGCTGGGCGGCGTGGACCAGCGCGCTGGTGTCCTTCGGCAGGCAGCTCCCGCCCCATCCCGGCCCGACCTGGAGGTAGCGCGACCCGATGCGCGGATCGAGGCCCAGGGCTCCGGCGAGATCGGTGACGTTGCCGCCGATCTCCTCGCAGATCGCCGCGACGGTGTTCATGAAGCTCAGCTTGGTGGCCAGGAAGGAGTTGGCGGTCAGCTTGATCAGCTCGGCCGTCGCCGGATCGGTCACGACCACCGGTGCGGAGATGTGCCCGTACAGCGACGCCACCCGCCAGGCGGCGTCACGATTGGTGCAACCGACGATGATCCGCGCCGGCTGCATGAAGTCGCTCACCGCCGTGCCCTCGGAGAGGAACTCCGGGTTGGAGGCCACGTCGATGTCCGCTCGGCCGATGATCGCCGTCAACCGCTCGGCCGTGCCGACCGGCACCGTCGACTTGGTCACCACCACGGCTCCGGCCGGCAACGCGGCGCGGATCTCCCGTGCGGCGGTGTCGAGGTCGGACAGGTCGTGGCTGCCGTCGGCCCCCTGCGGGGTGGCAACCGCCAGGATGACCACGTCGCGGTCGCCGGCCGCCTCGTCCGCCCGGGCGACGAAGCGCAACCGGCCTGAACCGAGCGCGCCGGCCAGCAGGGTGTCCAGCCCGGGCTCGTGGAAGGGCACCTCGCCGCGGGACAGCCGGTCGAGGCGGGCCGGGTCGTTCTCGGCGCAGAGCACGTCGTGGCCGATCGACGTCAAGCACACCGCGGTGGTCAGGCCGACGTAGCCGGCACCCACGACCCCCACCCGAACCATCGTCGCCAGCATACGGGTGGGCCTGGCACACTGGCCCGGTATGGCCGGGCCGCGCCGCATCCTGCTCTCGCCGCCCGATGTGGGGGCGGTGGAGCGCCAGCTGCTGCTCGACACCTTCGACTCGGGGTGGATCGCCCCCGCCGGGCCGGAGCTGGCCGCCTTCGAGGGCGAGCTGGCCGAGCTGACCGGACGGGCCCACGCCGTCGTGCTCTCCAGTGGCACCGCCGCGCTGCACCTGGCGCTGCTCGGCGTCGGTGTCCAGGCGGGCGACGACGTGCTGGTCAGTGACTTGACCTTCGGCGCCAGCGCCTTCGCCGCCACGTACGTGGGCGCCCGTCCGTGCTTCGTCGACTGCGACCCGCTGACGTGGCAGATCGACAGCGACCTGCTCGCCGACGAACTGGCCCGCCGGGCCAACCGTGGCCGGCTGCCCGCGGCGGTGGTGGCCGTCGACGTCTACGGGGCGATGGCCGACGGGCGGGCGCTCGCCGAGGTCTGCGCCCGCTACGAGGTGCCGCTGGTGGAGGATGCTGCCGAGGCGTTGGGTGCTCGCCGCGACGGGGTGCCCGGCGGTGGGTACGGGCGGTGCGCGGTGCTGTCGTTCAACGGCAACAAGATCGTGACCACCGGTGGCGGCGGGGCGTTGGTCAGCGACGACGCCGAGCTCGTCGACCGGGCTCGGTACCGCTCGACGCAGGCTCGCCAACCGGTGCCGTGGTACGAGCACCGCGACATCGGCTTCAACTACCGGATGGGCAGCCTCAACGCCGCGGTCGGGCGCGGCCAGTTGCGCACCCTGGGCGAGCGGATCGCCTGGCGCGCCCACCTGCGCCAGGCGTACGAGCACGGTCTCCGGTCGATCGACCGGGTGCGATTCCAGCAGCCGGGCACCGACAGCCGTCCGAACCACTGGCTGACCACCGTGGCCATCGACGGTGCCGACCCCGACCGGATCGTCGCCCATCTCGAGGCCAACGGCGTCGAGTCCCGGCACGGGTTCAAGCCGATGTCGATGCAGCCGGTGTTCGCCGGCGCGCCGACCATCGGTCGTGGGGTCGGCG
The DNA here is from genome assembly GCA_029782355.1 of Actinomycetes bacterium. GTDB lineage: Bacteria > Actinomycetota > Acidimicrobiia > Acidimicrobiales > Ilumatobacteraceae > JAKOUY01. The sequence goes on along the minus strand of JAKOUY010000039.1, from coordinate 28,300 downwards.
CCCAGCTGTTCGCCACCTCGGTGTCCCTGCCAACCGGTCGCCATGTCGCCGAGGCCGACGTGGCGCGGATCTGCGACCTGGTGGGCCAGGCGTGCGCGCCGCCCGCCTGACGGGCCAGGTCGCCGGCGGTGCAGCTGGGGCCCTGTGGATCGCCCGGCGCGACCTCGGTCTTCCGCCCCGCCACGGTCTGGCGGCCTGGACCGTCGTCGCCGTCGTCGCCACCGGCGCGCTGGCGGCCGGGGCGCTGGTGGCGCTGCGCCGCCTGCTGCGCCCGCCCGGGTTCGTCAGCATCGCCCTGCTCGGTTGGTTGGCAGCCGTGTACGGGTGCGTGCCCGAGACCGGTCAGGTGCCCCTGGTGGGCTGGTGGCTCGGCGTGCTCGGCGCCGGCGAGCTCGTCACCCGGCGGGCGTTGCCGTGGTTCGTGCATCTGCTGATGGCCCTCGGGGTGCTGTGGGCAGGCGTCTACGGGGCCACGTACCAGCCCCGGGCGGTGGTCGGGGCCTGCTTCGGGGTCTGGGGTCTGCTCGTCCTGCCCGCGGTGGCGACGGTGGTCCCGTGGGTCCGGCGGGCCCCGATGCTGGTCGGCTGGGTGATCACCGGCCTCGGCGGTGTCGCCGCGCTGGTCGTGGCGCGCACCGGGGCGTTGCGCCCCAGCGTGCCCGGCGCACTCCGTTCGGCCGGGCAGTGGGGAGCGCTGAGCGCCGCCGGTGCCCTGGCGGTCGGCGTGCTCAGCCGGCGGTGGCCGGGGCCAGGGCGCGCATCCAGCTGATCGTCGCCCGCAGCCCCTCCTCGAAGGAGACGGTGCGAATGTCCGGGAACAGGGCGCGCAGGCGTGTGCCATCGGCCGAGCTGTGGGCCACGTCACCGGTCCGGCGGGGGCCGAACGTCACCGCGCACGGCCGGCCCAGCTCCCGGCCGATGGCGTCGATCACCTCCAGCAGGCTGATGCGCGACCCGATCGCCAGGTTGACCGGGTCGGCCGAGGTGACCCCTCGCCCGACCGCGTCGGCGATCACACCGCACACGGTGTCGACAGCGGTGAAGTCGCGGGTCTGGGTGCCGTCCCCGTACACCGTCAGCGCCTGGCCGCGCAGCGCGGCGTCGACGAATGCGGGGATCGCCGCGGCATAGGCGTGCCCGGCGCGCTGCAACGGACCGAAGACGTTGAAGAAGCGGAAGGCCAGGATCGGCAGCCCGTAGGACGCGCCGTAGGCCAGGGCCAGCGACTCGGCCGCCAGCTTGCTGGCGGCATACGGGGACATCGGCCGGGGTGCCAGGTCCTCGTGCTTGGGCAGCGCCGGGTTGGACCCGTAGACGCTGCTGCTGCCGGCGAAGACGAGGTGCGCGCCGTGGTGCCGGGCGGCTTCGAGGACGTGCTGGGTTCCGGTGGCGTTGACCTCGAAGCTGCGCTGCGGGTCGGCGACGCTGCGTGGCACCGAGCCCAGTGCGGCCAGGTGGACGACGGCCTGCGCATCCCCGCAGGCCCGCTCCACGGCTCCGGCATCGAGAATCGAGCCTTCGACGAGGCGGACGTCGAGCCCGTCCAGATTCTGGCGATGACCCGTGGAGAAGTCGTCGAGGACCACGACATCGTGACCGCGGTCGAGCAGCTCGCGGCACAGGTTGGCCCCGATGAAACCGGCTCCGCCGGTGACGGTGACCCGACTCATCAGGCCGGTGGCAGATCGTGGGTCACATCGCTGGCCAGGCGGCGCAGCAGCTGCCCGCAGCGGGCGCTGTTCAACGTCTCGACGTGGTGACCCAACATCAGCACGCCCTGCTCCAGCACGTCGGTGGGCACGGCCGATGGCGACAACCGGGTGACCGACGGGTGGGTGGTCGGTGTCGGCAGCTCGGCATCGCTGGACAGTTCCTCGAACAGTTTCTCACCGGGTCGCATGCCGGTGATCCGCACCTCGACGTCGATCCCCGGGACCCGCCCGGACAACCGGATCATCCGCTCGGCGAGATCGGCGATATTGACCGGCTCGCCCATGTCCAGCATGAACACGTCCCCACGGGCCGAGGAGCCCGACAGCGTTGCGGCAGAGAGCACCAGATGGACCGCTTCTCGAATGCTCATGAAGTAGCGGGTCATCCGGCGATCGGTGACCGTCACCGGCCCGCCGGCCACGATCTGACGCATGAACGTCGGCACCACGCTGCCGCGGCTGCCGAGGACGTTGCCGAAGCGGACCGCGCAGTAGGCAGCATGGACCGGCGCCCGGGCGAGCAGCATCTGCTCGCAGATCCGCTTCGAGGCACCCATGACCGACGTCGGCTTGACGGCCTTGTCCGTGGAGATCAGCACGAACCGGTCGACGTCCGTGGCGATCGCCGCGTCGATCACGTTCGACGTGCCGATGACGTTGGTGTGGGCGGCTTCGACGGGATGGTCCTCCAGCATCGGCACGTGCTTGAGGGCCGCGGCGTGGAACACCACCGTCGGGCGGTGCCGGGCGAAGACCTGCATCATCTGGTGGCGGTTGCGGATGTCGGCCAGTTCGACCTCCATCGGGCCGTGCGACTCGCTGGTCACGTCGTGCAGATGGGTCTCGTCGTGATCCAGCAGGACCAGCTTCAGCGGGTCGCAGTCGAGCACCTGACGCACGATCTCCGACCCGATCGAGCCGCCGGCGCCGGTGACCAGCACGGTCTGGCCGGCCAGCATGGCGCGCACCGGCTCCATGTCCGACACCACCTGGTCGCGCCCGAGGAGGTCTTCGATGTGCAGATCGCGCAGGTCCCGGATGGCCACGCCGAGGCGCATCGAGTCGGCCATCGCCGGCATGACCTTGAGCGGGATCCCGGCCCGTTCGGCGCCGCTGGCGGCGCGCCGCACGGTGTCGTGGCTGGCGTGGGGGATGGCCAGCACCGCCAGGTGCGCCTGGAACCGCTGGGCGACCTCGGCCAGGTCGTCGATCCGCCCGGCCACCTCGACCCCGGCCAGGGACCGCCCGCTGGACTCGGGAAGGTCGTCGACGACCGCCACCGGTCGGAAGCCGGCCTCGGGGTGCTGGCTCATCTCTCGTACCACGCTGCCGGCCAGATCCCGGGTCCCGACGACGACGACGCGCAGGCCGGCCTGGGCCTCGTTGCGCTGGAACGAGAACATCCGCGACTGGAAGCGCACCAGGGCCATCAGGGCGAAGCTGCCCAGCGTGCCCGTGACCACGACGGAGAACGGCAGCTTGCGATCGACGAGCTCGACCCCGACGAACGCCACCAGCGCCATGATCCCGGCCAGGAACAGCCGGCGCGCTTCGTGGATGCTGGCCTGACGCCACAGCTTGCCGTACAGGCCGCACGCCAAGTTGCAGAGCAGGACGATGGCCAGGACGACGGGGATGAACCGCCAGAACCGCGACCAGTAGGCGCTGCGCACCGAGCCGTCGAAGCGCAGGACCAGGGCGCTGACGAACGCCGCGGTGGTCATCGCCAGGTCCATGGCCGCGAGGACGTAGTCGCCGCGTATCTGAATGACTCGCCGCGCCGCGCGTGCCCACAGGGCGGAGATGCGCTCCGTCACCGCTGCTCCTTGTCCTGGTTCGCCCGCGGGCATGCTAACGCATCGCCCGGGCGCTGCGACGGTGCTCGGTAGCATCGCCCGGGTGGCCCGTCGCGTGTTGTGGGTGGTGAAGGGCCTCGGGCCAGGCGGTGCCGAGCGGTTGCTGGTCGAGGTGGCCGGCGCCGGCCTGGGCTCGCAGGTCGAGGTGGAGTGCGCCTACGTCGTGCCGTGGAAGGATCATCTGGCCGAGGAGCTCGCCCAACTGGGCGTGGTGAGCCACTGCGTCAGCCGGTTCCGGACCGATCCGCGGTGGCCGCTCCGCCTGGCCCGGTTGATCCGACATGGTGGATACGACGTCGTCCACGTTCATGCCCCGCTGCCCGGGTCGGTGGCCCGCCTGGCGGTGCGCAGCCTGGACACCGAACGGCGGCCGGCCGTGGTGACCACCGAGCACAACGCCTGGCCGACCTACCACGTCCTGACCCGCTGGCTGAACCGTTGGACCAGTCGTGGTGACCGGGCCACCATCGCCGTCTCGGCCGAGACGGCGCGCTCGCTGCGCGGCCGGCCGGCGCGGCGAGTCGAGGTGCTCCGTCACGGCATCAACGTCGAGTCCGTCGGGCAAGACCGCTCCCATCGGGAGGCGGTGCGCGCCTCGCTCGGCGTCGACCCAGGAACGCCACTGCTGGTCACCGTGGCCAACTATCGCGAGCAGAAGGACTATCCCAACCTGCTGGCTGCTGCCCGCGTGCTGGTCGACCGAGGGGTCGACTTCCGGCTGCTGGCCGTCGGTCAGGGGCCACTGCATGACGAGATCGTCCGCCGGCGCGACGAGCTGGGCCTGCAGGGCGCCGTCGATGTCTGCGGGTTCCGACCGGACGCCCGGCGCCTGCTCGCCGGCGCCGACGTGTTCGTCCTGGCATCGCAGTACGAGGGGTTGCCCGTGGCCGCCATGGAGGCCACGGCGCTCGGGATCCCGATCGTCAGCACCCGGGTGGGCGGGATGGCCGAGGAGTGGCGCGATGACGTCGACGCGGTGCTGGTCCCGCCCGGGCAACCGCGTGCCCTGGCCGACGCCGTCGAGCGGGTGGTCGGCGATCCGGCGCTGCGCCGCCGGTTGGGGCGGGCCTCGCGGGCCAAGTCGGCCCAGTTCGACGTCGCCCCGCTGATGCGCCGGCTGGCCGAGCTGTACGGCACCGACCGGGTCACCGCCGCCACGCCGGTGCGACGATCCACCGCCGGGGCGGCAGCGGACGTGACGATCCGGCCGGCGGTGGCGGAGGATCGCCACGAGATGCTGGACGTGCTGTGGGAGTCGATGGGTGGGGGACCGGTCGACGCCCGCCACCGGGCGCTGTTCGCCTGGAAGCACGACGACAACCCGTTCGGGGCGTCGCCGGCGCTGGTGGCGGTCGACGGTCAGCGCATCGTCGGGCTGCGGATGATGATGCGCTGGGAGTTCCGCCGCGGGAGCGAGATCCTGCGCGCCGTTCGCGCCGTGGACACGGCCACCCTCCCCAGCCACCAGGGTCGCGGCCTGTTCCGCCGCCTCACCGAGCAGGCCCTGGCCGACCTGCGGGGTTCGACCGACTTCGTGTTCAACACGCCCAACGCCCAGAGCCTCCCGGGCTATCTGTCGATGGGGTGGAACGAGGTCGGTCGGCTGTCGGCGGCCATGGCGCCGATGCTGGGCGTCGGGCTGTCACGGGTGGCCCGGGCCCGCCAGCCAGCCGACCTGTGGTCCGAGCTCACCGACCTCGGACTGCCCGCCCACGAGTGGCTGGCCACCAACGACCCCACGACCCGCTGGCCGGCCACGGTCGGGGACGGCCGGCAGCTGACCACCAATGCGTCGGCGGGCTATTGGCGGTGGCGGCTCGGCCTGGCAGATCTCCACTACCGGGTGGTCGACGGCGACGACACGGCAGTCGTCGTGCGCGTCCGCCGTCGTGGACCGGCTCGTGAGCTGGTGGTGGTGGCCGCGTTCGGTTCTCCGCGAGCGGTCGATCGGTTGGCCCGTCACTCGGCGAAGGTGGCCCGCTGCGACTACGCCATCCGCCTCGGCGAGCCCGGCCGCCATGGCTTCATCGCCGTGCCCGGTGGTGGCCCGGTGCTGACGTGGCGTGCGCTGGACAAGGCGGCGATGCCGCCGCTGGCCAACTGGCGGCTGGCGATGGCGGACGTCGAGCTGTTCTGATCAGTCCCACGCGGAGAGCAGCTGGGTGACGGCCCCGTCGACCTCGGCAGCCATCCGCCGGTAGGCACGTCGCGGGCCACCGTACGGGTCGGCGATGTCGTCGGCGCCGGCCACGTACGCCGGTTGCTCGTCGTAGGAGGCCGTCAGCCGTTGCACCCAGGCAGCGAACCCCAACGAGCGGGCCGGGATGTGTGGCGCCCGGCGCGCCGCGGCCAGCAGCGTGGTGATCGCGGCCCGACCGGCTCGGACCCGGACCTCGGCGGCGTGCCCGGCCGTGAGAGCGAGCACCAGGTCGCTGGTGGCGAGCAGTTCGGGCGTCGCCCGTTGGGCGCGGTGGCTGCGCAGGTCGAGGCCGAGATCGTCGGCCACGCGCAGCAGGTTGCGGTCTGGCGCCGCTCCCACCGGAGCAGCCGTTCCGGCCGAGGTGACCTCGACGCCCATCCCGCGCCGGGCGAATCCGTTGGCCAGCAGGGCGGCGGCCAGCGGCGAGCGGCAGATGTTGCCGGTGCACACGACGACCACCAACGGCACCGACTCGGACACCCCGGCAACCGTAGCGACCATCTCGCGCCGCCCCACCCCGCCCGCCGGCCGCCCGCCCGTTCGCCCACGCACGCGCGGAGCTGGCGTGGGCCGGGTGGCGCGGGGTCGGCGGGGGTCTTCGGCAAGAATGTCCGCCGTGGCGCAGACCGACACCGAGCAGCGCCGCCCCGGATCGCGCCGGGTCCGGATCCACCGCAACGAAGCCGTGCTCGTGGCGCTCATCGCCGGGGCGGCAGGAGTGGGCGCGATGATGGCCGACCTGCACCCCACGCCACTGCGCGCCGCCAACGCCGTGTGGGCCGTGGCCGTCACCGCGGCGGTGGTGTGGGCGTCGGCGACCACCCGGTGGTGGATCCTCGGGGTTGCCGGCCTGGTGGCCACGCCGCTGTCCAGCGACCCGTGGCCGATCGGGTGCGCGGTGGCCGGATTCCTGGCAGCGATGTACGTCGGCAGCGGGCAACGGCGGATGCCCGTCATGCGTGCCGCCAGCGCCGCGCTGATCGCCCAGGCGTTGCTCCGGCTGCACCTCCATGCCTTCCACGGCGACTCGGCTCTGCTGGTGGGGGTGTTCGCCGTGACCGCGTCCATCGCCGGCCTCACCCGCCGCTCCCGCCTGGTCCGTCACCGGGCTCGTCGGGCGATGCTGCTGACCGGCGGGGTGATGGTGCTCGGTGCGGTCGGCGCCGTTGCGGCCGGCCTGTTGGCCAGGTCGTCACTGACCGACAGTCGCACGACGCTTCGCCAGGCCCTCAGCGCCCTACGCTCCGGCGACTTCGATCGGGCTTCGACGTTGATCGGGGAGAGCCGGACCGACCTGCACGACGCGGCCACCTCGCTGCGCCGCCCGTGGGGCTGGTTGGCCCGGGTGGTGCCCATCGTCGGTCAGCAGATCGATGCGCTCGGGCGGCTGTCGGTGGCCGGCGAGCACCTCGGCACCACGGCGGCGTCGTCGTTGGCGTCGATCAGCCTGGACTCGCTGTCGGTGCGCAACGGGGTGATCGACCTGGACGCGGTGACCGCCCTGTCGTCGCCCCTCGAGCGCACCTACCACGGTCTGGTCGAGTTGCAGCACGCCATGGCCGAGGCATCCGACCCGTGGCTGATCGGTCCGTTGGCCAGCCGGCTCCGCCCGGTCGCCCGGGAGGTCGATGGGCTGGTCCGCCAGACCAAGATCGGCCTCGACACCGTGGCCGTGGCGCCGTCCATGCTGGGTCGCGACGGACCGCGTACGTACTTCGTCGCCTTCACCACACCCGCCGAGGCTCGCGGCCTCGGCGGGTACATGGCGTCGTGGGCGGAGCTGCATGTCGATCACGGATCCATCCGCGTGGCCCGCACGGGCAGCACCATCGATCTGCTGGGTGGGGCGCCGCGCCGCACCCTCCAGATGCCGCCGGAGTACGTCAGCCGCTACGGACCGTTCGGCGCGGGCAACGGTCAGACCCCGGTCGCCATCGACTTCTGGTCGAACGTGACCATGCCGCCCGACCTGCCGACGATCGCCGACGTCGTCGCTCAGCTCTATCCGGTGTCCGGCGGGACGAGGATCGACGGGGTCATCGCCCTCGACGTCCCCACCATCGCCCGGTTCATGAAGCTCACCGGTCCGCTCACCGTGCCCGGCCTCGATGGCCAGCTCACCGCCGACAACCTCACCCAGTACCTGCTGTACGACCAGTACGAGCGGTTCCGTGACGACGGCCAGCGCGACGCGGTCCAAGCCGAGCTCACCAAGCAACTGCTGTCCGCCGTGTTCGACGGTTCGCTGCCGGGAATCCGGGTGGTGGCCGAAGCGGTCGGCCCGGCCATCGCCCAGCGCCGCCTGACCGTGTGGTCGCTGCACCCCGACGACCAGACGCTGCTGTCGGCCATCGGGGTCGACGGCGCCCTGCCCCGCGCCGATGCCAGTGCCGACGGCTTCGCCGTGGTGGTCAACAACGCCGGCGGGAACAAGCTGGATGCCTACCTGCGCCGCACCGTCGAGTATCGGGCCACGCTCGACTCGGCCAACCGGCGGCTCAGCGCCGACCTCGACGTCACGCTGAACAACACCGTCCAACACCCCGAGTCGTTGTCCACCTACGCCGTCGGCAACCAGCGCGGGCTGCCCGTCGGTACCAACCGGATGTACCTGTCGATCTACACCCGCTTCCCCGTCGACGCCGCCACCGTGGACGGCCAACCCGCCGCCGTGCAGACCCAGAGCGAGCATGGGTGGGTGGTGACGTCGATGTACCTCGACGTTCCTCCGGACTCCCGACGGACCGTGCATCTGCACGTCGGTGGGCAACTGGCGCGCCCCGCCGACTACGACGTCGTGGCAATTCCGCAGCCCTCGGCCCAGCCGGATACGGTGAGCATCCGCATCACGACTCCGAGTGGTGTCCTGCGCGCTCAGCGCGTCGGCCTGTTCGACGCGCTGGAACGGGTCACGTTGCGTGGCTAGGCTGCTGGTCACCGGGCGCGGGCGCGCCAGCTGGGAGGCCACCATGTCGAGAATGAGCAGCGTGCTCGGGGTCATCGCCTTGACCCTCGTCGGCCTCGCCGGCACGGCTTCCGCCCAGCAGCCCCCGTCGGAGGCCTACCCGCCGTCGGCGCCGATCCTGGAGATCGATCCGCTGGCCTGCAACGCCACGAAGATCACGGGTGAGGTCGAGGTCGTACAGCCCGGTTCCACCGTGACGGTCACGCTCACGTCGGCCGCATCGGGATGGAAGCGCCTGGCACCGGTCGCCGGTCCGGTCACCGTGACCGCGACCGCCAAGGGTGAGGCGTTCTTCACCCTCGCCCTGCCGACGGGGACGATCGGCTCGTTCGTGGTCACGGCCACGGGTGTCGATGCAGCCGGCAACCCATTCACCCTGAGCGGCAAGGTCAAGCTCGTGGAGTGCACGCCGCTGCCCAGCACCGGCTCGAACGCCACCGGTCCGCTGCTGCGGCTCGGCGCCCTCGCCGCCATGCTCGGTGCGATGCTGGTGGTCGGGACCTCCCGCCGGCGCCGGGCGATCGTCAGCGCCTGATTCGGCCGACCCCTCGGTCGACGGTCAACCGCCTGCCAACCAGGTCCGGGCCGGCGTCCGCGGATCGTCGGTCCACTGGACTCGATCCTGGTGATCGAGGCGGCTGACGACGTCGAGCCAACGGTCGGCCAGTGCATCCGTGGATGGATCGACCATCTGCATCACCAGGCGTGGGGTGCGAGGCAGGCCGGAGGCCAGCAAGCCAGCCAGTGATCGGCGTTCGCCGGTGGCTGGCTCGATGATCTGCATCCGCTCAGGATCGACCCACAGCGCCCGCGCCGGGTGGGCCTCGAAGCCCGTCCCGGCGGGGAGGCGATCGAATCCGCTGTCGATCAGCACGGCCGCATCCAGCGTGGACAGCGAGGCGGCAACGACCCGAATGCACGGCTGCGGTGGCTGGAGGGAGGCCAGTTCGGCATCCAGGGCTTCGAGCAACTTGGCCGTGCGCCGGCTCTCGGCGATGGGCGTGACGCGCCGATACAGCGTGCCGTGCCCGGCGAGCAGGCGCGGAGCGACCAGCGAGTAGTGGTCGGGCACGAGCTCGAGCGACCGTCGGGCCCGATTGCCCAGGTGGGCGATGACCTGGTCAGCCAGCTGCCGCCGGTCGACTCGCAGTCCGACGCGCCAGGGACCGGTGGCGATGTCGAGGGTGGTCGCCCAGACCGGGCGATTGATGCGCGACCCTCAAGGGTCGGCCGGTCGTGGGAGGAGGACGAGATCGTCGGCAGCAGGCTTCGGGATGTCGGCGGCCACGAGGCCGCAGTGGTCCAGCACGTCGAGCGCCTCGGCGACGTCCGCCGAGATCGAGCCAGGGTCGGTGCCGTACGCCTCTGCCAGATCGGCGACGATCTGCTCGGTGGTGTTCGTGCCGTCGATCATCAGCCACAGCGCCGCTGCCGTGCCGGCGAGCAGAAAGGTCGAACGCTCCCCGGTGCGATGGACGACCAGCTCGTACCCATCGTCGGTGAACTCGGCCACGAGCACCCCGGGCGCCGGGCGCGGGATCGACGTCACGGCTCGCGACCCCCTGACCTGACCCGGAGCAAGGTGGCGGCGTGCTCGGCATCCATGCTCTCCATCGTGACCTGCCAGGTCGGCACGGCGCTGGCGAGGCGAGCCAAGCGGTCGAACCCCTGCTCGGTCAACGGGCGGCCCGCATCGGTGGCGGCGCGGCACAGTTCGATCATGGCCGCACCCTGGGAGAGGCGTTCCACCGTGGTCTCGTTGGGTGCGCCGATGGCATGGATGGCGACGCCGACGATGTCGACCGACGACGGACCTGCCGGGGCCTCGCCGGCCGTCCCCGTCGCTCCCAGCCGGAGCGCTCGGCGTTCACCTGTCAGAGCGATCACGCCACTCGACACGGTGGTCCAACCGGTGGCGACCAATGCCGAGCTCAGCGACGGACGGCCGCCGAACCGAGAACCGACGATGGCGTAGCCCGCCGATCCGTCGGCGAGGCAATCTCCGTCCACGCCGAGGCCAGCGAGCTCGGCGGCCGCGGCCTGAAGCTCGGCGATCACCCGCGCCGCAACGGTTCCGTCGCCCTCGGTGCCCGAGCGTCGGACCTCGTCGATCCAGAGCGACCAGTGTGGCCAGGGTCGCTCGGCGGCCACGACGTCGATGGTGCGCCGGGCGGGCTGAGTCGGGTCGCCGTCCACCCGAACGGGGAGATGGTCGAGGAAGAACGACGGGCGGTTGCTGCGGATCCGGACGATCGAGTCACCGACGTCCACCACGCCGACGGTGTCGAGCGCAGACGGTCCGAGGCCTCGGTGCCCGCCGATCACCGGGAGGATGCTACTGGCATCTGCCGTTGCCGGCCGTAACCTTGCGGCGTGCCCCGCCTGCTGCCCTCCACGGCGTCGCGCCGCGAGGTCCGGGCTGCCATCGAGCGCCTCGTCGGCGACAAGCAGGGATCCTTGCGCGTGGTCGTCGCCACGGCGTTCCTCGGTGGCATCGCCGAGGCCGGTGTGCTGGTGATCATCAGCAAGACGGCGCTGGCGGTGACCAAACGCAAGGAGGTCTTCGCCCTGGCGCCCGGGGTCCACACCACGGTGCTGCAGGCGGTGCTGGTCGCCGTGGGGATCCTTGCGGCACGGTACGCCTTGACGGTCTACGGCCTGTGGGTGCAGTCCCGTCTGGCGGTCCGGGTGGTCACCGAGCAACGCCACCGTCTGGCGGAGGCCTACGTCCGCGCTGGCTGGCCGACGTTGCAGCGCATGCCGGCCGGCCGGTTGCAGGAGCTGATGTCCGGCGTCGCCGCCAGCTCGTCGACGCTCGTGGCCGGGTACGCCGCATGGCGGTCGTACGGGCTGAACCTGATGGCCTTGCTGCTGGTCTCGCTGGCGATGAACCCGATCGCCACCGTGGTCGTGCTCATCGCACTGTCGGCGCTCAGCTCGGTGCTCGCCCCGCTGCGCAAGCGGATCCGCCGGGTCTCCCACCGAGCCGCCGTGGCCCAGCTGGGGTTCGCCGGCGAGTGTGCCGAGCTGGGCTCGATGGGTTTGGAGATGCAGGCTTTCGGGGTCGGCCAACAGTTCACCGCGGTCTTCGACGGGTCGATCGAACGGGTCAGCCGCCCGGCGTTGCGCGCCCAACGACTGGGCGGGCTGATGAGCCCGACGTACGTGATGTTGGCGTACGGGGCGTTGGTCACCGCGCTCGGGCTGGCCACCTTCGCCAGCGCCGGTGCGCTCGACGACATCGCCGCCGTGCTGCTGGTGATGATGCGCTGCCTGAGCTACGGCCAGTCGCTGCAGGTCTCCTCGGCGTTGGTCAACGGTTCACTGCCCGCCATCGACGTGTTGGACGGTGCGGTGACCGACCTCGAGTCGCAGGCCGTTCCCAGCACCGGTCGGAGCATCGACGGGTTCCAGTCGATCCGCTTCGATGACGTCAGCTTCGGCTACGAGCCGGACCGGCCGGTGCTCCACGACGTCTCCTTCGACATGCGTGCCGGGGAGATCGTCGGCATCATCGGGCCGTCGGGGAGCGGGAAGAGCACATTGGTCCAGCTGTTGCTCGGACTCCGGGACCCGGACCAGGGCAGCGTGCTGATCGACGGGACGAACCTGTCGGACATCAGCCGGGCATCGTGGACGGCGCTCAGCTCGTTCGTCCCGCAGGACCCGGTGCTGTTGGGCACGACCGTGGCCGAGTGCGTGCGCTTCCTGCGCTCGGGGATCTCCGACGACGACGTGCGCGCCGCCCTGTCGGCGGCGAACCTGGGCGAGGAGATCGAGTCCCGCCCGGGCGGGATCCACACTCCGGTTGCCCAACGGGGGTCGTCCCTGTCGGGTGGGCAGCGCCAGCGGGTCTCGATCGCCCGGGCGCTGGCCGGTCATCCGCGCCTGCTGATCATGGACGAGCCGACCGCCTCGCTCGACGTCCACTCCGAGGCGCTGATCCGGGACGCGCTGGCCGAGCTGCGCGGCCGGGTGACCGTGGTGATCATCGCCCATCGGCTGTCGACGCTGGAGATCTGTGACCGGATCATGGTGATCCAGCACGGCGTGGTCAAGGGCTTCGACACGCCCCAGCGCCTGGCGGCGAACAATCAGTTCTACCGCGAGTCGCTGGAGCTCTCGGGCATCGCCAAGGAGACGTGACGCCGGCCCACCGGTCTACGATCGGCGGGGTGCGTGCCGTGGTCACCGGGGCGGCCGGGTTCATCGGGTCGACGCTGTGCGAGTCGTTGGTCGCTGACGGGTACGAGGTGGTGGCCATCGATGCGCTCACCGACTACTACGACCCAGCCGTGAAGGCACGCAACTGGCAGGCAGTGCGAGGCGCGGCGGGTGTCGTGTCCCATGTGGTCGATCTGTCCGTTGCCGCGCTCGAGCCGTTGCTGGACGGCGCTGACGTCGTGTACCACCTGGCCGGCCAGCCGGGCGTGCGCGGCTCGTGGGCCGACGGCTTCGGCTACTACGCCGTGCACAACGTGGTCGTCACCCAGCGGATCCTCGAGGCGGCCCGCGCGGCTCGCTGTGGCCGGGTGGTCATGGCGTCGTCGTCGTCCGTGTACGGCACGCTGCTGGCCGACCGCGTCGACGAGCGGGCCCCGGTGCACCCGCGCAGCCCGTACGGGGTCACCAAGCTGGCGTGCGAGCACCTCGGCGCGGCGTATGCCGAGAACTTCGGGTTGGCATCGGTGGCGTTGCGCTACTTCACGGTCTACGGACCGCGCCAGCGGCCAGACATGGCCACGCACCGGATCATCGAGGCGGCGCTCGACCGCCACCCGTTCGACATGTTCGGTGACGGCACCCAGGTACGTGACTTCACGTACGTCGACGACGTGGTCCGGGCGACGCGTGCCGCGGCCGCAGGCGAGCTCGACGGGTTCGCCGTGTTCAACGTGAGCGGTGGCGCGACAACCTCGCTCAACGAGGTGGTCGAGGCGGTCGAGCAGCTGGTCGGCGCACCCGTCGAGGTCCGTCACCATCCGGTCCAGGCCGGCGACGTGGCCCGCACTGGTGGGGACTCGTCAGCGGCGCAGCGCATCCTCGGCTGGACACCCGAGACACCGCTGGCCCACGGCCTGTCCCGCCAGGTGGCCTGGCATCAGGCCCGCCGGGCGGGCGAGAGCACCTCGTCGACCACCTGAGTCCACTGCGGACCGACGGTGTCCCAGCCGAACGGGACACCGATGGGGCTCGGTCGGTCGGTCAGGACTCGCTCGATCGACCGGGCGATGTCTGCCGGGGCGGCCCCTGGCGGGACGAGCTCACCGCGCAGACCTTGGTCGAACATCCAGCCGATCGCCCCGACGTCGGCGGCCACGACCGGGAGCCCGCTCATCGCCGCTTCGATGAGCACACCGGGCATCCCCTCGGTCCGGCTGGTCAGCACGACCGCGTCCGCGGCGGCGTACACCGACCGAACGTCGGTCAGCTCGCCCAGCACATGGACCCGGCCATCGGGGACCCGTGCCGCGGCAACGGCGACCTCGGCGAGCAGCGGGCCCTCGCCGGCCACCAGCAGATGAACGCCAGGCGACGCGGCCACCGCGTCCACGGTCAGCAGCGGGCGCTTGTCGTCGCTGAGCGATCCCAGGTAGGCGACCACCGGGGCATCGGCAGCGACGCCCAGCTGGGCGCGCGCCGCAGTCCGCTCGGCACCGGTCACACGCGAGAAGCGGGCATGGTCGCGGGCGTTGGGGATCACCCACCGTTGCTCGGCCGGCATCCGGTAGAGCCGCCCGACGGCTTCCGACCCGCCGGGCCAGAGGGCGACCACGCCGCGGCTGCGCCGCAGGAGGGCGGTGGTTCGCCACCGGCGCACCCGACCACCACACCACGCCGCCGGATCGCCGATGCTCCGGTAGACCCACGGGACCGCTCGGCCGAGGGCCAGGCTGCATGCGGGCAGGGTGGCCGATCCGTAGGCGAGCACCAGGTCGACACCAGCGGCCCGCCGTCGCAGCGCGGCCAAGGTGGTCGGCCGCCGTGGCCCGGGACCCAGCGTGTCGATCGGGAGCGGGTGATCGCCGGAGCTGGCGGCCAGGGCGACCGCCTGCGCCTCGATCCCGTGCGCTGCCCACCAATCCGCCAGGGCGACTCCTTCGATCTCGGCGCCGCGCCGGGCGGTGGAGGTGACCACCACCAAGATCCGCCGCGCCGCCATCGGCCACTCACGCTACTGAGTGGTGCCGAGGGGTTCGGCCCGCCCGGTACCGTTGCGCCCGGTGTGTGGCATCGCCGGGCTGTTCGGACCCGCTGGCCCGGATCGGGAGCATCTGGCCGCGGCCATGGCCGAGACCTTGCGCCACCGCGGACCGGACGGGCATGGATCGTGGGCTGCCGGGCACGTCGGGTTGGCTCAGCGACGCCTGGCGGTGATCGACCTATCGCCCACCGGCCGCCAGCCGATGCGGTCGGCCTCGGCTCGCTGGGTGGTGGTGTTCAACGGAGAGATCTACAACCACCTCGAACTGCGCGCCGAGCTGGCGAGGTCGGGCATCACCTTCCGGGGCACCAGCGACACCGAGACCCTGGTCGAGGCGATCGACGCCTGGGGCCTGGTCGAGGCGTTGCGTCGGTGCAACGGAATGTTCGCCGTGGCGGCCTACGACACCGCCGCCGACTGCCTGCACCTGGCACGGGACCGCTGTGGGGAGAAGCCCCTGTACTGGTGCCGGCGGGCGCGGACGGTGTACTTCGCCAGCGAGCTGCGCGGCGTGCGGGTGGCGGTGCCTGGCACGCTGGACATCGACGAGCAGTCGGTGGCTGCGTTGTTGCGGTGGTCGTTCATCCCCCACCCGTTCACCATCTACCGAGACGTCTTCCAGCTACCGCCCGGTGGGTTGCTGACGATCGACGCCGAGGGGGCGCCGCGCCAATCGCTGTGGTGGGATCTCGATGCGGAGATCGCCCGGGCTCGAGGAAGTCGGGGGAACGATCCGGGCGGGGCGGTCGCACGGTTGTCGACGGATCTCCGCGAGGCGGTGCGCCAACGGCTGATCAGTGACGTGCCGCTCGGCGCGTTCCTCTCCGGGGGCATCGATTCCGGGTTGGTCGCCGCCTTTGCCCAGGAAGCACTTGGCGCCGCCCGGCTGCGGACCTTCACCGTGACCATGCCGGAGTTGGAAGCCGACGAGGGGATCGTTGCCCAACGGGTGGCATCTGCGCTCGGGACCGACCACGAAACCCTCGAGCTGGGCCGCGCCGAGGCCTTCGAGCTGGTCCGGTCGATGCCGACGATCTGGGACGAACCGTTCGGTGATCCGTCGATGCTGCCCACGGCGATGATGTGCCGAGCGGTGCGTGGCCACGTGACGGTGTGCCTCAGCGGGGACGGCGGCGACGAGTTGTTCGCCGGGTACAACCGCCACGTCTTCGGACTCGGCCTGGCCCGGCGATCGGCGTCGTGGCCCGCGCCACTGCGTCGGGCGCTGAGTGGTGCTGCCCGGCATGCGCCCGGTGCGCTGCTCGAGCCGCTCGGGCGGGTCGCCGGCCGGGTCCCGCACACGGCGCTGCGCTCCCCGAACCTGGTCGACAAGATTCGCAAGGCCGGTCACGTCCTGCACGGTGGGCAGAGCGCCTGGGCGGCACTGGCCGGGTTGTGGGCAGAGGCCGACCTCGGCAGCATCCCCCACCCGCCGTCCAGCGGGGTCCCCGACGACGACCTCGACGCCGTCCTGCGAACCGACCTGGCCTCGGTGGTGCCGGATCAGATGATGGTCAAGGTCGACCGGGCCAGCATGGCGTCCTCGCTGGAGGTGCGCGTCCCGATGCTGGATCCGCGGGTCATGGACATCGCCTGGAGCCTGCCCGCGGACTCGCTGGCCAAGGGAGGGGTCGGCAAGCTGCCGTTGCGCCGCGTCGCCGCGGACGTCCTGCCGGCCGACGTGGTCCACCGGGCCAAGCACGGGTTCGACCCTCCCCTGGCCCAGTGGTTGCGCGCTGGCCTGCGCCCGTGGGCCGACGAGCTGGTGGCCGGGTCCGAGGCGGTGCGCCGTGGCTGGGTCAGCGCCGAGTCGGTGCGGACCACGTGGGCCGACCACCGGTCGGGTCGACGGAATCACGAACATCGGCTGTGGCCGCTGCTGATGTTGGAGGCGTGGCTGGACGCCGGCGCCGGTCGGCCGACGGTCGGGCCCTGACCTCGTCGATCACCTCGGGCAGGCAGAACAGGGTCAGCATCAGCGGCCACACCTGGACCCGCTGGCGGGCCAGGGCTCCGAGGTTGGCGAACGCCGACCAGGCGAAGCAGAACACGCCGGTGTACACCGTGGCGAACAGCACATAGGTCCGGCGCATGGCCAGCTTGGGCAGCTGCTTGAGCCGCCGCCACCGGGCCACGAGGATGGCGAGCAGCACCGTGGTCTCGGCGGCGGCGGCCAGGTTCTGGGGGTTGCGCGCCTCGAGGATCGTCGGGCGGAACAGCACGGTGAACGCCGCCCCGGGATACTGCAGCGGGTTGTTGGGCAGGGGTCGGTCGATGACCGAGCCGCCGCCTGCCGTTCCGGCGGTGGCCTTGTCGAACACCTGCCCGACCACGGCGACATCGTTCTTGGTCGACCCGGGGACGAGGTACTTGGCGGTCTGACCGAACATGAAGGCCAGCCCGACCATGAGGATCATCACCCCGCCGAACCGGCCGGCCGCGCCGAACCCGCGGCGCTCGTCCATCGGTCGCCGGAACAGCACGGCGATGGTCACGCTGACGAGGATGACGGCGGATACGTGCGGGCGGACCAGCCCGCCGACCGCCAGCCCGGCCACCAGGATCAGCCAGCCCTGCGGGATTCGCCGAGTGATGCGCGCCGCTCCCAGCGAGGCCAGGCCGATCCCGAACATCATGATCGCTTCCTTGCCGATCGACGAGGGCCAGAAGACCAGCGACGGCAGGAAGAACAGCAGCCGGGCATAGGTGACGTGATCGGCCTCGGGCAGGCCGGTGCGCAAGGCTCGGGAGAAGAAGAACAGCCCCCAGAAGCCGATGAACGAGAACACCAGGAATCCACCGAGGCGGGCCGGCCCGATGACGGTGTAGAGCATGGCGGTCAGATCGGTGATCGACGCGGTGCCGGCGCGCGGCGTGACCAGGTCGATCAACGACACGTGATGGGCGAAGAACCGATCGGCTCGGGCGACCGCATCGAGGTGGTACTGGAGCGAGTCCCCCGATCCGTACAGCTCGAACGAGACGTAGAAGCGCACCCAGGCCGCCGCCAGCTTGACCACCAGGGCCAGACCGAGCACGCCCATCATCGGGTCGTCGTCCCGGGCCGTTGCCCAGCGGAGGATGAGGATGCCCGAGATTGCCAGGGTCGGGAAGAGCAGCAGCACCACCCAGGTGGTGTAGCGCCAGTGGTTCATCGCCCAGACGAGGAGTCCGAGGTAGGCGATCACGCCGGCGGCGCCCGGCACCATCACCTTCCATGGTCCGCCGATGCTCTGGCGCCAGGTCGGGGCCTCGAACCAGGGGGTCACGTCACTGGTCGTCGTGCTCGGTGCGTGCGTCGAGGTCGGCCAGCAGGAGGTCGAGGTCGTCGAGCTGGTCGGTGACGCCGGGTGATCGGCCGCCCATCAGCGGATCCAACGGGACGTTGCGCGGAGCGGTCTGCGAGGCCAGGGCCGGCTGATCGGCCGGCATCGCCGCTGGCACGGAGGGGCGATGCTCCCCCGAGCGGCGGGTTCGCGGCCCGGCATCGGAGTAGTAGTCGTAGTACCGAGCGCCGCGAACTCGTGACGATCCCGACGCCGTGAGCGCCACGCCCACCCGCTTGGCACCGGCGAACTGGACCAGTTCGGCGGCCCGCTTGGCGCCCTCGGTGCTGGTGACCCCGATCCGACCGATGAGGATGACGACCTCGGAGATCGGGACGAACTCGAGTGCCTCGGTGGTCACTGCCAGGGGTGGCGTATCGACCACCACCACGTCGACCTCGTGGCGCAGCTGGGCGGCCATCTTCACGGTTGCGCGGGTCAGGTCGCCGGCGCTGGCGGCCAGTGGTGCCAGGTCGAGGAGGTCGACCCCGGGCACATCGGTGGGGACGAGGAACTCCGAGGGTGGCAGCCGGGTGAGCGACATCAGCCCACCGGGCAACGGCGGACGGCCGGCGGCGATGACCGCCTTGACGATCGTCGGGCGGCGGAAGTCGGCGTTGACCAGCACCACACGCCGGCCGGTCTCGGCGAAGGCTGCCGCGAGGTTCATGGCCGTCGTCGTCTTGCCCTCACCAGGCCCGGGCGAGGTGATCATGATCACGCCGAACTTCTGGTGGACGCCGGCTTGCTCGCCCCCGGTCTGCATGAACATCACCGAGGTGCGCAGCGAACGGAAGTCCTCGGCAACGGCGTGGTGATGTTCCGGGCCGACCAGGATCCGCCGGCCTCGCTGGCGGCGGGCCAGGACCGGGAACTCCACCAGCACGGGAGCGGCGAAGGCTTCCTCGGCCCGGCGCCGCTCACGGAGACGGGAGTCGAGTCGTTCCACCACGAGTGCCAGGCCGGCGCCCAACAACGCACCGAGCCCGGTCCCGAGGGGTACTCGTTGCTTGCGGGTGCGCGGCAGGGTGAACCCACCGCCGCCGAGCTGCACCGGCTGGGCCGACTGCTGCAAGGTCAGGTTGATTTCGCCGGCGTCGGTGTCGAGCAGCTGGGTCTGTTGATCGAGGGCGGTCTGGTAGGCCCGGGAGGCCGAGTCGCGCTGGGCCACGTCGACCGGGTCGGCCTGGGTCGGATCACGCGGGACCTTGGCCTGAGCGTCCTGCAGGGCGACCAGCTTCTTGGCGACGAGGTCCTGGATCTTGGTCAGCCGGGCATTGCGATCGGAGAGCTGCTTCTCCAACAGGTACTTGACGGTCTGGTCACTGAAGGCGTCCGAAAGGCGAACGATCTCGTCGGGGTTGATTCCGGTGGAGGTGAAGGTGACCGTCATCGAGTTCGGGTCGACGTTGACGGCCACCCGGGCGGCCAGCGCCGCCGGTGCACCCTGGTAGTCGAGCACCTTGGCGACGCGCTCGGGAACGACGCCGGTGGTCGCCAAGGTGGGAACCTGGTTGAGCGACAGCGATCCGACGCGCATGAAGCCGTTGTTGGCGTTGTCGGTGACCAGCAGCGTGTTGACGGCCTGGTAGGTGATCTCGATGGGTGCCGGGCGAGCGTCGGTCCCCGCGTAGGTCAGGGCGGCGCCGATGAGTGCGGCCACGGCGATGATCGGCCACCGCCGGACGAGGGCGCGGAGGTACTCGACCGGCTCCACGTCAGGGACCCAACTCCACGAGGACGTCCACCTTGCCGTCGCCGAGCGTCGACCAGTTGGTGTCCGACGACGATGCGGCGACCACCGCATCCAGTGGGACCTTCAGCACGAAGGCCACGGTCTGGGCGGCTCGGAGTTGACCATCGGCGTACACGACCTTGGTGGCCGTCACCGGGTTCGGCGCGTCCACGGCCGGTCGCGCGTCGTAGCCGATCTTGGAGAGGCTGGACGTGACCGTCTTGGCCTTGCCCTTCTTGGCCCCGGCGTTGGCCACGAGGACGCTGACGTCGGCCGGGACGATCGGTCCCGTGTCGGCGGTGGTGCCCGGCGTCGATGCGTCCGTGGAACCGGTGGTCGACAGCGTGGTCGTCGTCGGCTGGGTGGTCGAGGTCGTGGTGGTGGTGGGCGCCAGCGTCGTGGTCGTCGAGGTGGTGGTCGGGTGGAACACCGGCGCGGTGTCGGCGGAGGTCAGGGTGGGCGGCTTCTCGATCTGCGACAGGGTGATCAGCCCAACCGTCCCGCATGCCGCGAGGAATCCAATGACCGTCCCGGCGCGCACCGTGCGAGTATACGAGTCGGGACTTGCCCGCTACTGTCGGCCTCTGGGGAAAGGACCGCACATGGCTGACGCCGAGCAGACCCACGAGACCATCGACGCGATGAGCTGGGAATCACGGCGCTTCCCTCCGCCCGTCGAGTTCGCTCGTCACGCGCTGGTGGCCGATACGTCGATGTACGACGAGGCGGCGGAGGACGACGAGGGGTTCTGGGCCCGTCAGGCCGCCGACCTGGTCACCTGGGCGACGCCGTGGACGACGATCTGCAACTGGGACCTGCCGTATGCGACGTGGTTCGTCGGTGGCCAGTTGAACGTGGCGTACAACTGTCTGGACCGTCACGTCGAGGCCGGGCTCGGACACCGTGTCGCCTTTCACTGGGAGGGTGAGCCGGGCGATAGGCGAACGATCACCTACGCCGACCTGCTCGACGAGGTCCAGCGCTTCGCCAACGTATTGCGCGGTCTGGGTGTCCAGCGCGGGGATCGGGTCAACATCTACCTGCCGATGGTTCCTGAGGCAGCCGTGGCCATGTTGGCCTGCGCCCGGATCGGCGCGGCGCACAGCGTGGTGTTCGGCGGGTTCTCGTCGCACAGCCTGGCCGACCGGATCAATGATGCCGAGGCCAAGGTGTTGGTGACCGCAGACGGCGGATACCGGCGCGGCGAGGTGTTCCCGCTGAAGCCGGCTGCCGACGAGGCCCTGACCTCGACGCCGTCGATCGAGCACGTCGTCGTGGTCCGCCGGGGTGGCAACGAGGTGACGATGGTCGACGGTCGAGACCACTGGTACCACGACCTGATCGCCGCGGCGGACCCGGTGTGTCCGGCCGAGCCGATGGACAGCGAGCAACTGCTCTACTTGCTGTACACCAGCGGCACCACCGGCAAGCCCAAGGGCATCATGCACACCAGCGGCGGATACCTGGTGCAGGCGGCCTTCACCCACAAGTTCGTGTTCGACCTGCACCCGGAGACGGACGTCTACTGGTGTACGGCCGATGTCGGCTGGGTCACCGGGCACAGCTACATCGTCTACGGACCGCTCGCCAACGGTGCGACCAGTGTGATGTACGAAGGGGTCCCGAACTTCCCGGGCAACGACCGGTTCTGGTCGATCATCGAGCAGTACGGGGTGACCAAGTTCTACACGGCTCCCACCGCCATCCGGACCTTCATGAAGTGGGGCGACGCCGAGCCGGCCAAGCATGATCTCTCCTCGCTGAAGGTCCTCGGATCGGTCGGCGAGCCGATCAACCCCGAAGCGTGGATGTGGTACCACGAGCACATCGGGGGAGGGCGTTGCCCGGTGGTCGACACCTGGTGGCAGACCGAGACGGGGGCGATGATGATCTCCCCGCTGCCGGGAGCGACCACCACCAAGCCGGGGTCGGCCACCTTCCCGCTGCCGGGGATCTCCGCCGAACTGGTCGACGACCATGGCCAGCCGATCCGCCACGGTGGCGGCTACCTCACGCTGACTCGGCCGTGGCCGTCGATGATGCGGGGGATCTGGGGTGATCCCGATCGATACCTGCGGACCTATTGGTCGCAGTATCCGGGGCGCTACTTCGCCGGCGACGGCGCCAAGCTCGACGACGACGGCTACCTGTGGCTGCTCGGCCGGGTCGACGACGTGATGAACGTCAGCGGTCACCGGATCAGCACCACCGAGGTCGAGTCGTCGCTGGTGGCGCATCCGGCCGTCGCCGAGGCGGCCGTGGTGGGGGCCAACGACGCCACGACCGGCCAGGCGATCATCGCCTATGTGATCCTGCGCAGCGGTGCCACGGTGGACGAGCAGGCTCTGCGCACCCACGTCGGCCAGGACATCGGCAACATCGCCAAACCGAAGACCATCTACTTCACCCCGGACCTGCCCAAGACGCGCAGCGGCAAGATCATGCGCCGTCTGCTGCGCGATGTGGCTGAGGGCCGAAACCTGGGCGACACCACCACCCTGGCGGACTCCAGTGTCGTCGCCGAGCTGCAGCGGCGCGCCGGGGAGGCGCCGAGCGAGGACTAGTCGCGGAAGTTGTTGTACTGCAGGGGTATTCCGAGGTCAGCTGACTTGAGCAACTGGATGACCGCCTGTAGGTCGTCTCGCTTCTTGCTCACTACACGAACGGAGTCTCCCTGGGTCTGGCTACTGGTGCCCTTCGGGCCCTTGTCCTTGATCAGGCGGTTGATCTCCCGAGCCTTGTCGGAGCCAATCCCGACGCGGATCGTGACGACCTGGCGGACGGTGTTCTGTGTTGCCTCCTCGACCTTTCCGTAGTCGACCCCTTTGAGCGACACGCCTCGCTTCACCAGCCGCTCGGCCAGGACCTGACGTAGAGCATCCAGCCGGTCCTCGCTCACGGTTCGCAGCGTGATCACCAAGTCGTCGTGATCGATCGATGAGCCCGTGTTCTTGAAGTCGAAACGAGTGTTGATCTCTCGCTGCGCCTGATCCACCGCATTTCGGATCTCTTGCCGGTCGACCTCGGACACCACATCGAAGCTAGGCATCCCGTCAGACTAACCAGCGTTCAGATCGCGTGAGTCAGAGTGGGGAGGTCTCAGAGCGGGTCCGTGCGACGATCGGTCGCCATGCAGCAATGAGCAGCATGGCGCTGGCGGAGACGCCGAGCGAGATCGGGATCCACCACCCCCCGGGCGGCGCAAAGCGGGCGCTCGACAACGACCAGGGACCGGTTGTCCCGTTTGCCGTCCGGTGGACGGCGAAAACGAGAACGGACAGATGACCGAGAGCGACGGCACTCGTGACGAGCGCAACGAGCCACACGTGCCTCCGTTCGCGCTCGCCAGGCGATCTGTACGTCGAGCTCAGACCGATCGTGAGGCTGGCAACGCTGAGCATCGGTAGGGAGTACCTGGCTTGGAGGCCGAAGCCCGTGGGTGACACAACCAGGTACAGAGCGAGGTTGTATGCAGCCCACCCGATGTACGCCGCAAGCGTCAAGCGGACTCGCCGACGGAGCAGAGAGAACGCTGCGATCGCGATCACCAGGCCAACGAGCCAGAGGCGCGACAGCCACGGTAACGGGTCGACATCCGGAGCGCCGATCTTGGCGATCGAGTCACGCCCCGCAGCGGCAGTTGCTCGAACGGCTGCGAGAAGTGAGGAACCGGTAATCGTGACGCCCTCGACCGGAACCTGTAGGACGAGTCGCCACGTCACGGCGAACCCGGTAGCCGTCAGGGTGCTGAGTGTCGGAATGACCAGGAGACGACGATCTCGTGCGTTGCCGACCACTGCGTTCACGGAGGAGGAGGCCGCCGCTCCGAGCAGGATGGCATACCAGGTCAAGGCGAACCCCAGATCCCAAGTCAGGATGGCGAATGGGTTCACGAACGCCGCGACCAGGGCAACTCGTCGGGTTGGCTGGATGAAGAGTCTCAGCGTGACGCAAGCGACTGCAACGGTCGCAGGGGTCTCGACTGCGCTCGGCGACAGGCTGCCGATCCCGAACATCATGAGCGGCGTTGTCGACAGGAGCAAGAGGATCGTGGTGAAAGCGTCGCCACGCACTGGCCAGACTGGGCCAAGCACCACGAGTCCGACCCCGAGTAACGTCAACGACTCGACAAGAAAGGCGATCCGGCCCGTGTACATCTTGGCGAGGGAAGTGGCGGCTACTCTCGACGCGACAGCCGGGAAGATCTCAGCCACCGGCAGTGTGCGGGCGTGGAACGACCGTGCTTCGGCTGCGCCTCGAGTATGCGAGGGTATGGCACAGTCGTACGGGCGGTGAGGCTGGAACTGGTTGCAGGTCGGTGGGGCCGGCGCGCTCGCCGGAATGACGTAGATCCCCGACTCCAGGTTGAGTCGCCGCCGAGCGAACCCGGTCGTGGACGAGAACGGGGGCGGGACTGGTGCGTCGGCCGGGACAGGACGTCCGAGTAGCTGGCCAGAGCTGAGCCCCACCATTCGTACGTAATGAGAATCCTCATCCGGCGCCCCTGAGGGTGCGATAGCCATCGCCCAGGCCAGGCCGAGGAGCAGGATCGGGATCAGAGTGGGCAGCAGACGCACACGGCGCTCGACCAGCACGGGCACCACGATGACCGTAATCTGTGCTCTCCAGTCTGGTGACCGCTATCGTGTCCGGTCGCGGGTCGATGCCCGAGTGGCCAAAGGGAGTTGACTGTAAATCAACCGGCAACGCCTACGGAGGTTCGAATCCTTCTCGGCCCACGCGACGACCTCGAACGATGTCGTCGAGGAGCTGCAAGCCGCCAGCTCCGTCCAGATGGAGGGAAGCCCGTCGGTTGGAGCGATCCGCCGACGGGCTCCTCGCCGGGTGACTGGCTCACCCAGACAGACCAGAGTGCGCCCGCCTACCCATTCGTCCGTACAGGGCGTCGCAGGCCGCCCACCAGCGAGCCAGAGCAAACCTGACACCCCGTCTCGGCCTGACACACTCGACGATGCCTTTGGCGACTTCCAGACCAGCCATTCGCCGACGCCTGCTCGCCGGCGCGGAGAGGTAAATGGCGTTGCGCGCCGCGTAGTACAAGCGCGACGGGCTTTCCCACGAAGGAAGTCTTCCCACTCCCCGATGCGCGTGGATGGCGGCAGGAGTCCCGAGGACGAAGACTGAGACCCCCGCAGCCTGCAGTCGCGAGGAATACTCCCAGTCTTCCATCCCGACAAAGAGATGCTCGTTCAGCAGGCCGCACTGCTCGATGACATGACGATCGATCAACAGTCCATTCAGCGTAAACCGCTCGGTCCGATGCACGTCCCCGGTGCCTGGAAAGGTCACACGTTCCCAGTTGTTTCGCGCCAAGTCAGGCGCGACTGCGCCGGCGCTCATCTCATCGAGCACGTCGAGCAGCCTCTCAAGGCAGTCGAAATCAGGAAAGGTGTCGTGTTCGAGAATCCATACGGCGTCGGCTCCGCCGTCGAGAGCAGCTCGGATCGCCACGTTGTGACCGCCGCCGACGCCGAGGTTGGCTTCGTTGCGGATGAGACGAACTTCGGGGCGTTGATCGCACGCGGCAGGCGGGAAACTTCCGTTGTCGACGACGATGATCTGGTCGGGTGGTCGAGTCTGAGCATTCAGCCGGCGCATGACCTCGGCCAGGCCGTGGTGGTTGTTGAAGGTCAACACGGTGGCAGCAATCCGGCGCTCCATCAGAAGTCCCTGACGACCTCGACGATGCCGATGGAGGGAGCATGTCGTCGGCGACGAGCAAGACCGTTGAAATACCGAATCTCGGCCCGGGACATAGCCGCTTCACAGCCCTCAATGGGAGGCTGTCGGCGCGCGACCATCTCGCTCAGGATGAGTGCGCGAGCGCTCCGACGCATGGAGATCCGGTTGATCCGACAACCCGCCCGACGAGTCAGTTCGCGGATTCCGTCGTGGGTGGGAAGCCAGGCCAACTCCGGCGCGAACACGCTGATCCAGTTGTCGCGATATGCCTCCCAACCAAACCCAGAAGCAAAGACCAACTGAAATTCGCCAGGATGGAGCTGAGCGAGGGGCTGATGATCTCGCTGAAGTGAACCGGCGATCGCTTCAGCCGTTTGGCAACGAACGGGGACGAGCGTCGCAACGGTGTACCCGAACCGACCCGGCTCGGTCCCGACGTCCTCCGCACGCGAAATTGAGCCGCAGCGTCGGCACGTACCGTAAGAAATCTCGGGCCAGTTTGCTCGAGTCCAAAGTGGAACGTTGAACGCATTTGCGATCTCGCCGCCACAACACGCGCAGTCCGTCACCATCGCCGCCCTACCGTCACAGCAGCCGCTCCATGATGGCGACGTCGAGCCACTTGCCGAACTTGCGTCCGACCTGACGTTCGATGCCCACCAACTCGAACCCGCAGGCAGCGTGCAGGGCGCGGGAGGCCTCGCTGGTCGCCGTGATCCGGGCGAAGACGGCATGGAAGCCGGACGCCGCTGCGGTCTCCAGCAAGCCGGTGAGGAGCAATCGGCCGATGCCCTGACCGTGGTGGGCCCGGTCGACGTAGACCGAGTTCTCCACGCTGGTCCGGTACGCGGCACGCTCCTTGTACGGGGACAACGAGGCGAACCCGACGACCGCGTCCCGGGCGTCAACGGCCACGACTGCGGCGAAGGCGCCGGAGCGGGCCGCCAGCCAGTTTCGCTGATCCTCCAGCGAGCGCGGTACGAGGTCGAACGTCGCGGTCGTGAGGACGACCTCGTGGTTGTAGATCGCCCGGATCGCCTCGGCGTCGGTCATCGCTGCCGGTCGGACGGAGACGGCCTCGGGCACGGCGAGAGAGTATCCGCCAGGCGAGCGGTCCTGGCGACCAGAATCGGGCGCTGAACCCCGGTGCCGGGTGGTGGCCCGGCTGGCGTGGAGCTATGCTGGCTCCCCGGTTCGCGGCTCTGCCGCGCTCCAACGCCCTTTTAGCTCAGTCGGTAGAGCAACGCCATGGTAAGGCGTAGGTCGTGGGTTCGATTCCCACAGAGGGCTCGACCAAGCGGCCGGTCGTCCCGTCCGTCGGCAAAGCCCTGGCGGCGTAGCTCAGTTGGTCAGAGCATCCGGCTCATAATCGGAAGGTCATCGGTTCGATCCCGATCGCCGCTACCACAACCCCACCACGAACATCCTGCGAGAAAAGGACGTCGCAACATGAGCAAGGCAAAGTTTGAGCGGACCAAGCCGCACGTGAACATCGGCACCATGGGTCACATCGACCATGGCAAGACCACGTTGACGGCGGCCATCTCCAAGACGTTGGCGGATCGTGGGTTGGCCAAGTACACGCCGTTCGATCAGATCGACAAGGCGCCTGAGGAGAAGGCCCGCGGCATCACCATCTCGATCGCCCACATCGAGTACGAGACCGAGAAGCGCCACTACGCCCACGTCGACATGCCCGGTCACGCCGACTACATCAAGAACATGATCACCGGCGCCGCCCAGGTCGACGGCGCCATCCTGGTGGTCGCGGCCACGGATGGTCCGATGCCCCAGACCCGTGAGCACGTGCTGCTGGCCCGCCAGGTGGGCGTGCCGTACATCGTGGTGGCCCTGAACAAGGCCGACATGGTGGATGACGAGGAGCTGCTGGAGCTCGTCGAGCTGGAGGTTCGTGAGCTGCTCAACGAGTACGAGTTCCCCGGCGACGATGCGCCGGTGGTCCGGGTCAGCGCCCTGAAGGGGCTCGAGGGCGACCCGAAGTGGCAGGACCAAATCCTGGCGCTGATGAACGCGTGTGACGAGAGCATCCCGGAGCCGCAGCGCGACCTGGACAAGCCGTTCCTGATGCCGATCGAGGACGTGTTCACGATCACCGGTCGTGGCACCGTGGTGACCGGCAAGGTCGAGCAGGGCAAGATCCACACCGGCGACGAGATCGAGATCGTCGGCCTCCGCCCCACCCAGAAGACCACCTGCACCGGTGTCGAGATGTTCCGCAAGCTGCTCGACGAGGGCCAGGCGGGCGACAACATCGGTGCCCTGCTGCGTGGCACGAAGAAGGAAGACGTCGAGCGTGGCCAGGTGTTGTGCAAGCCGGGCAGCATCACCCCGCACACCAACTTCGAGGGTCAGGTGTACGTCCTGACCCAGTCCGAAGGTGGCCGGCACAAGCCGTTCTTCAACAACTACCGGCCGCAGTTCTTCTTCCGGACCACCGACGTCACGGGCACGATCCAGTTGCCGGAGGGCACCGAGATGGTGATGCCGGGTGACAACGTGACCATCACGGTGGAGCTGGGCAAGCCGATCGCCATGGACGAGGGTCTGCGCTTCGCCATCCGCGAGGGTGGCCGCACC
>JAKOUY010000020.1 GCA_029782355.1 Actinomycetes bacterium | reverse complement strand
GGCATCGTCGGCCGCTCGGGCAGACGGAGCGTGAGCGACTCGGGCAGCACCCACTCGTCGGCCGAGTAGTATTGGCCGTTCTTCGGGACGCAGATCATCTGCTCGGCCTGCTGTCGGGTGACGGCCAGACGGGGGGTCGCGCTCGGTCCTCCTCGGTGGGACCTCGGGTCGCGGAGCACCTCGGCGGCTCGTTCTGCTGCGTTCATCGGGGGCGGCCTCCTTGGCCGATGATGCCGGACGGGCCGGCGGGGTTGACGGGCCGCAGCGGTCGGGGTGGGCGCGGCGGGGTGTGGCGGTCGAGGGCGACGCGGGCGGCGTCAGCGATCCAGCCCGAGCGGGTCTGGCCGGTGGCGCGGGCGGCGTCGATCGCGGCGACGAGGTCGGAGTCGAGCGTGACCTTGATCTGCGGCATGGGCCGAGTATAGCCCCTGTCGGGCCCTCGGGGGGTCCTGTCGGGGCCGTCGAGGGTCGCCGGCCGCTCTGCGGGCCTCTCCCGGTCGGCGCCCCGCCAGACGGGCGATCGGGGCCGGCGCCCCCGCCGAGCCCCGGAGGCGGCGATCTAGGGGCCGATCCGGGGCTACGACAGGCCGTCGCCGTCGAGGGCCGCTGGGAGGTCGCCGGGGCCGAGCGCGATCGCGGTCGGGAGGCCGAGGCGTTCGGCGGTCTCGTTGAGGACCCGTTCGACCTCGGCGCGGGCGTCGAGCCCCGAGACCTCGACCGGGCCGCCTTCGGCGCCGGTGACCTCATGGCGGGTGATGCGAGCGAACCGGGCCGGGTCCATCCGTTCGAGTAACCAGGCGGCCGCCTTCCAGTCCCGGACGCGTTCGTCGGTCTGGACGGTCGTGACCTCGGTGTTCTCGCCGATGACGACGCCGTCGCTGTTGGTGAGGGTCTCGACCTTGGTGGTGGTGACGACCTTGGAGGCGGCGGCGTCGTAGCCGCGGGCGGTCTGGATGATCGTTTGGAGGGCGCCGAGCATGAACGAGTCGCGGACTCGGTCTACGTCGCGCCAGAGGCGCCATGAGGCGGTCGCGATGCCGGGGGCGAGCCAGTTGGCGGAGGCGTCGTCGTGGCTGTCTTCGGGGACGGCGACGGGGTTGAGGTGGCGGGTCGTCGGTGAGGTTGCCCACAGGGTGTTGATGAGGGCGGCGGCGGTGGGGGCTTGGGGATCGAGGGCGACGGTGTCGAGGTAGGTGGCGGCTCGTTCGCCGTCGGCGATCCAGCGTTGGAGGGTGCGGTAGCCGACGTTCGCTGCGGCGGCGGCTTGTTTGAGGGTGCCGCCGTTGCCTACGACACGGACGATCGCTGCTCGGCGTTCGTCGGTGAGGTAGTGGCGGTGGGGGCCGTGGCCGGGGTCGGTGGTGGTGCTCATCGGTCGATGGTGACGCATCCGTGGATGGGGCTCGGGAGGGACCGTAGCCGGACCTCGGTCCAGCCGGACTTCTTGGTGAGGTTGAGGGTGGCGTGGTCGGGCCAGCGGTCGACGATGAGGCGGGCGCAGCGGTCGACGAGGTCGGGGGTGCGTTGTTCGACGATGCCGCCGCTGCCGCGGTAGCCCTCGGTGAGCATGGACACGTCGTCGTAGCGGACGAGGACGCCGTCGGCGACGAAGCGTTGGATGCTGATGGCGAAGTCGTGGCCGTGGGCGAGGTCGACGAGGTCGGCGGCGTCGCCGGCGGGGCGCATCCCGTGGAACGCTCCGGGGATGTAGCAGAGCCCGAGCCGGATGCGGTGCTTCTGGAAGTACGGGTTGGGGGCGGCGTAGACGCCCCACAGGCGGGCCCCGTAGCGGTCGGCGGTCGTGAAGCCGTCGACGATGAAGCGGTGGAGGTCGTCGATGGGGGTGCGGGTCTTGTCGTCGGTTTTGAGGGCGATGCCGGCGAGGTCGTCGTCGACGCTCATGACGGGCGTGTCGGTCGGCCAGTGGCGGGCGATGGCGTTGCGGGCGACGGCGGCACCGACGGGGCGGTCTCCTGGGGTGACGACGTCGACGTCGTAGGGGTCGTAGCCGACGGTGACGATGTCGCCGTAGAGGCATGGGTCGACGAGGCGGCGGTAGTCGGCGGCTTCGACGGTGTCGGCTACGAAGAGGTGGATGCGGTCGGGGTCGATGCCGCCGGCGGCGAGCGCGGTGAGGGTGCGGCGGCCGATGACGTCGGCGCGGTGCCACGTCGGGATCGCTACGACGTAGTCGTCGGGGGCGGGGCGAGTCATCGGCTCACGACCAGTTCTGGCCCGGCGAGGGCAGACGGCGGGTTGAAGTAGAAGAAGCGGGCCTGGGTCTTGTAGGCGGCGACCGCGGGCCGGTAGAGGCGTCGGACGGCGTAGTCGGCGCTGACGACGGTCGTGCCGGCGAGGGCGTCGGCGAAGGCGTCGGCGAGGGACGCCTTGTACCAGTACGGCTTGTCGACGTAGCGGGGCGCGCCGGCGGGGGCGAGCGCGGCGAGGGCGGCGTGTTCGGGGTGGCCGACACCGAGCGGCCAGTAGGTGACGCCGGCGCCGACGATCGCCAAGGCGTCGGCGAGGTAGTCGGGGTCGAGGGCGGCGACGCCTTCTCCTGGGCCGCCCCCTGCCTCAGGAACGCCGAGCGTGACGGCTTCGGCCCCGATCGCCTCGGCGTAGGCCCGGGCCTCGGAGAGGCGTGTCTCGGCTCCGTACACGGTGACGATGGTGACGGCGTCGCCTGCGTCGACCCATCGACGGAGGTGGGCGGCGAGGGAGATGGCGGCGTCGTCGGCGTGGGGCTCGACGACGATCCGCCTCATTCGTCCTCCCCGCCGTTGATCGCGGCCGCTTCGGCTTCGGCGAGTTCTGCGGCTTCGGCGGCTTCGCGTTGGGTGCGGTGCGAGGCGCCCCAGGCGAGTTCATCGGCGAGCGGCAAGCACGACTTCATGTTGGCGACGGCGTACCACACGATCGTGTAGCGGTAGCCGCCGAGCCGGATGCGGAACGGGGTGACGCCGTGCATCAGGGTCTCGCCGGAGAAGATCAGCAGCATCCCGTCCTCGCATGACGCGGCAAGGTCGTACTCAGGGATGTGGAGGTGGCCGCCTCGGAGGTGGCGGCGCACGACGAGCATCGCGGACCAGCAGCCCGGCAGGTTGTTCTTGTCGCGGTGGTAGGTGAGGGCGGCGGTCGCGTTGATGATGCCGGACGTGTAGGGGCCGCCGTTGATGCGCCAGTCGGGGAGGACGGCGTCGTCGATGATCTGGCGGTGGCGGGCGAACGCGTCGGGCGCGTGGCGGGCGAACAGCGACTGGATCTCAGGTTCGAGCCCGACGATGGCGTCGTGGAGGTCGGGGGTTTCTTGGGCGAGGTTGCACGACGAGCACGCCTCGCGTCGCCGCAGCGGGAGGCGGGGCCGGTACCCGAACGTGCGGTGCGCGTAGCGGAGGCCCGAGAGTCGACCTTCGCTGGTCAGGCCCTCGTACTTGGCGGTCGGCAAGAGGCGCCGCACGGTGCGGAGGTCGCCGCCGATCTTCGCTTGAATCAGGACGGGTTCGCCGGTGTCGGCGTCGACGACAACGAACTCGCCTCGCACGACGTCGTCCTCGCCAAGGTCGGGGACGGGGTCGTGCTGCTCGACAGGGCTCGGCCGGCGAGCGGCGACGATCGTCCGCATCAGCCGAGGGCGGTCAGGTCGTCGTCGGTGACGGTCTCGGCGAGCAACGCCTTGATCGCCTCGGCGTTCGACTCGACGTCGAACCGGGCCCGCAGCACGGCGAGGCGCTTCGTGACGTCGGTGAAGTCGGCGAGCCCGTACGGCAGCAGGATCGACCGCACGCCGCTCGACTCGTAGGACTGCTCGCGCTGCTTGGGGGTCTTGCCGGGGTCGGCGAGCGCGCCGACGTCGTCGGCGACGTCGTCGAGGTCGGCGAGCAGGTCGGCGACGTCGTCGGCGTCGTAGCCGGCGGCATCGAGCAGGTCGGGGGCGTCGTCGTAGCCGGTGAGGTCGCGGACCATGAGGGCGACGATGTCGGTCTGCATCGACCCGAGTTCGGCGATGCGGTTGTCGGCGAGGACGTAGCCGGCTTCGGTCTCGGGGTCGTCGTGGACGTGGACTGCGGCGACGTGGGACCAGCCCAGTTCGTTCGCAGCGAGCCACAGGTGGTTGCCGGCTTCGATTTCGCCGGTCGCCTCGTTGACGACGACGAGGCGGCGCTGACCGAAGCGAGTCAGCGAACGGGCCATCGCCTCGACGTCGCCCGAGCGGGGGTTGACCTGGCGGGGCCGGATCGAGTCGATCGGGACGGCGAACGGGGCTAGCGGCTCGATGATCTTGGCGTCCACTGAGGCGTCCTCTCGGGGTCGGTCTGTGGACCTCATCGTAGACGCGGGCGGGCCCCGGGTCGATCACCCGGGGCCCGCGTTGGGGGGGTCGGTGTGAGGGGTCAGCCCCAGGGCAGGCCGTGGTGGCCGGCACAGATCGGGCCGTAGCCGACGTCGACCGAGCGGGCGTCGGTGAGCGGCAGCGAGCAGAACACGCAGCGGCCGTGGCGGTGGCCCCACTTCGCCGCCTCGTCGGCGGTCAGGGGGCGGGCGATCAGGGCCAGGCCGGCGCGGCCCCGGTACTCCCACTCGGCGCCGTTCCAGACCTTGGCGTAGAGGTTGCCGCTGCCGCGGGCGGCCTGGACCCGGATCGGGGTGCCGTCGGCGGCGGCGTAGGTGCGGCCGGCCTCGGGGGTGGGGGCGTCGGGGTTGGTGGGGGCGGCGTCGACGATCCGCTCAACGGTCCACAGCGGCCGGTTCGGGCGGGATGCCGGGTGGAGGTCGATGATGCGGGCGGCGGCGGTGTCGCCGTTGGCCTTGCGGATCGTGATGAGGTCGCCGGGCTCGGCGTAGGGGCCGGTGACCAGCCAGGCGTCGCCGTGACGGACCCAGCGGTGCGCCTCGGGCTCGTCGGCGGTGCCGGTGGCGGGCCCGTGGGCGGTCATCACGTCGATGGCGTTGCTGGCCTGCCGGCGGGTCATCGCGGCGACCGTGTCGGGGTGGTAGTTCTCGACGTCGGCGGCGGCGGGGTTCGCGGCGATGAGGCGGCGCAGGTAGGCCAACTGGCGGTCGGTGGCCGGCTGGTCGGGGTGGCGGGGGCGGTTGGGGTGGGTGTAGGTCGTCATGACCTCATCCTAACCCGGGTCAAGTACCCGAGTCAACCCATATGGGGCGGCGACGTCGGGCCCGGCACCACTCGTCGAACCGGTCCCGGGGTCAGGCCGCGCCGTAACGCGAACGACGCCAACAGGGCGCAGCAAACGTCGACGTCGTCCGCGTCGGCGGGGACGTGACGCTCGGCGACCCGCCACAGGGCGTCGATCCGGTCGGCGGTCATCACGGCCGTCGGGTCGTCGGCATAGATCGACGCGTTGCCGCGTTCGCCGCTCATGGCGTCACCTGGCCGGCGGCTACGACCTCGTCGCCCCACGCGACGGCGGCGCCGAGCGTGTCGAACCGGCGTTGGAACACGTCGGCGACCGACACCCGCAGCAGCCCGTCGCGGACGGCGACGGTGACGGTGCGGTTGACGGCGCCGATCGGGCGCGGATCGAGGTCGACGTCGGGCACCGCATCGCCGACGACGTCGTGGGTACGGCGCCGGCACAGCGACGCCAGGTAGTTGCGCCGGTCAGGCGCAGCAGCCGTCAAACGTGCCTCGAAACGCCACGTCGTCGACTCGTCAGGACGGCGCGTCCATTCGGCGTAATCGACGGTCCCGGCGGTCATGCCGCCTGCCTTGAAGCGACCCAGGCGATGGCGTCGCCGATCGTCGTGAACCCGGCGACGTAGCGGGTCACGACCGCCATCTCGACCGCGCCGTTGTGGGTGGAGCGGTGGACATGGATCTGGCGCCATGCGACGTCAGCGGGTAGGTCGTCGTCGAGTGACATGCGGGACGGGGCCGGCGCGATCTGGCGGGTGGCGACGACCTCGGCCCGGTACTCGACGGGGTTGCCGTCGTCGTCGGTCGTCGTCGACGGGCACACCGTGACGACCGATCGGGCGCGGGCGTTGACGTTGACGTCATAGGACACGACGCACTCGCCGAGGTCCCACAGGTCGCTGTCGTCGAGCGCTGCCGTGTAGGTGGGGGCGGTGGCGGCGGTCATCGGGCGGGCATCGCGCCGACCTTGCGGAGCGACTTCGTGAGGGCGTGCGTCGTGACGTCGGCGCGCTTGGCGATGACGGACTGCGGGACGCCGGCGTGCAGCAGGTCGGCAACGAGGGCGTCGCGCTCGCGGGCGGCGGCGTCGATCGACGACTGGTGGCGACGCATCTGCTTCGTGAGTAGCGCGACCCGGCTGATCTTCTGCTCGGCGTCGGCGTCCGGGTAGGGGTTGGGGGTGGGCACAGGAGGCTCCTTGGCTCGTTTCGGGTCAGGTCTGGCTGCGAAGGTTCGCGGCGAGGGTGCGTTCGGCGTCGAGGCGGGTGCGGAGGGTCTGCTGGGAGTCTTTGGCGGCGTCGAGGACAGCGTCGGCGATGAGATGGGCCCGGTACTTCGGTTCGACGTCCTCGCGGGTCGACGCCCAAGCCTTGCGTTCTTCGGCGTTGCGGCCTCGGGCTTCGGCGGCGGCTCGTAGAACGGCTCGGTGGTAGGCGGCCTTGTAGTCGGCCTCGGCCTCGGCGGCGGCTCGCCGGCGCTCGGCGTAAGCGGCGGTGCCGTCGGCGAGGGCGTCGGACAAGGCGACGATCCGCTCCTCGACCTCGACGGGCGACAACGGGCGGTAGTACGGGCGGTCAGCCATGCTCGTTGACCTCCCGCCACAGGGGGGCGCACACCAAGCACCCGTCGCCAGCGTCGGCGTCGGCGTGCTCGGATGGCTCCCAACCGCGGTCGGGGTCGGCGCCCCACGCCTGGCCGTCGTCGGTCTTGTAGCGAACGACCTCGATGTCGGTGACGACCGTGCGGGTGCCGTCGCCGTTGCAGGACTTCCACCGGCAGGGCGTGTCGTCGTCGCGTCCCGTGCAGTAGTACGGGTCGCCGGCAACTTCGCACGGCACCACGGCGGCGAGCACGACCCGCTCGGCGTCGGCGGGGATGGCGGTCACGACGCGCCCCCGATGACGTGGGCGAGGGCGGGGGTCGTCGTTCGTTCCCACAGCATCACGGGCGACAGGTGCCGGCGTGGCGACTGCCGGTACTGGCCGGTCGGGGCGATGATGCCGGCGACCTGGGCCCGTTTGACGAGGGGGCCGAGGGCGCGGGGGTCGTGGGGTGGGGCGATGCCGGCGGCTTCGGTGGCGGTCCAGACGTCGTCGCCGATGAACTGCTGGCCGGGGACGAGTTCGGCGATCCACCGCCACACCCAGGCCCGCCAGGCGGTGTCGGCGTCGTGACCGTCGACGGCGGCCATTGCGGCGTCCCGTTCGGAGGCGGCGACGGCCCGGGTCTTGCGGCCCGGCTTGCCGAGCCCGAGGAAGGCGCGGATGGCGGCGTCGGTGTAGGGGTCGCCGGGGTCGGCGGTGTCGCGGTTCCGGTCGACGGCGGGGCGGCGTTCCCACCGTTCGGCGGTTGGCCAGATGCGCCAGTCGTCGGGGCCGTAGAACGCCCAGCCGTGGACGTCGTCGTAGCGGGTAGCGGCGTCGGTGTAGGGGTCGCCGGGGTCGGCGGTGGCGCGGTCACGGTCGACGGCGGGGCGGTGCGCCCAACGTTCGGCGGTTGGCCAGATGCGTGCGCCAGTCGTCGGGGCCGTAGAACGCCCAGCCGTCGACGTCGTCGTAGCGGGTAGCGAGGGCGCCGGCGACGTCGGCGTAACGCTTCGGGAGTCTCAGGGCTCGGGGCATGGCGGTGCGTCCTTCGGTTGCGGTGTCGGGTGCAGCAGGTCGGCGATCGTGGGGCAGGTGCCGCACGGCAGGCCGACGATCGCCCATTCGCCGCACGTCGGGCAACGGGTGACGGTGGCGTCGACGGTGCGGCCGTACAGCAGCAGGGCGAGGTCGGGTGGCATGGTGCGTCCAGTCGGTGTCGGCAGGGACCCTACTCGGGCCCGGGGCCCGGGTCAATCATCGTCGGGGCGAAGGTAGAACATGGCGCCCCACAGCACGGCGACGACGACGACGGCGACGACCGCCGCGCCCAGCAGCGCGTAGCCGACGAACCGGGCGACGGCGACCAGCAGCGTCGGCCAGTCGACGACGCAGGCGGTGACGATGGCAAGGGCGACGACGGCGGGCGGCCAGGGTCGGCGGGTCGGGATCATCGGGCGGGCTCCATGTCGAGGATGATGGCGGCGGCGGCCATCACGGCGTTGTGATCGGGGTAGGCGCGTTCGGCTTTGCATCGGCGCAAGATGGCGGCGACAACGAGGTACAGGTCGGGGTCGTCGCCGGCCCACAGGTCGGCGGCGAGGCGGACGTCGTCGGGGGCGTCGTGGCCGTAGGCGGCGATCGGGCCGGCGGGGTGGGCGTCGTCGTTGCGGCGGTGCAGGGCGACGAGGCGGGCGGCGGCCAGGTGAACGGCGAACGCGTCGTCGGTCGGTGTCGGGTCGCCGGCGGCGGCGACCGCCAGGAAGTAGCGGGCGATCGCGGCGTGCTGGTCGGCGGCGTTCATCGGGCGAGCCCGAGGTCGGCGGTCAACCGGCGCAGGCCGGTCTCGTAGCCGAGGCGAGGGTTGGCCGTGACGAGGTCATGCGCCACGGGGCACAAGGCGACGCAGTTCTCCGGGTCGAGCCAGTCGCCGCCCGGGCCGCGCGCGACGACCTCATGGACCTCCAAGCCGGGCCGGCCCGGCATCGGCCCGCACCGATGGTCGAGCCGACCGATGGCGCCGCATCGGCCGCCCTGGCGGGCGATCACCTCAGCGCGCACCGCCGCTCGGGCGTCGAACTGCGCGGCCCGCTTCGACGAGAACGGTCGGAGGCCCCGTCGCCTCGACGGCCCCGGATGGGCCGCTAGTTTGCCGCCTCCCGGCTTCGGCGGGCTCTGGCGGGCGATCGGGGCCGCACGCCCCAGGAGAGGCGCAGAGCGGCGGAGGGACGATGCGCCTTTCAGGGGGGTGCGACGGGCCGGCGGCCCCGACCGCTTCACCGGTCAGCCGGCCAGACGATGCCGGTCGGCGTTGCGAAGCGCGGCACGCGCCGACGCGACGCCGGCCAGACCGCCACGCCGGTCAGCCTCAGGTGCCTCGTCGACGTCAACAGACTCCCAGCGGGCGCCACGGGTGCGGGCCGACGCCTGGATGCGGCGCACTTCGACGTCGACCACGTTGTCGTCGGAACGCAGCCGGTCGGCCAGGGCGAGCGCGTCGCGTTCGGACCCGGTCGGCACAACGTCGAGGACGTCGTAGCGGGTCCCTCGGCGGAACGCCCGACGGCGGGCGTGAACCTCGTAGGTGACGTCCACCCGGCCAGCGTACCTCGGGACCGGGCCCGGGTCGAGGGCTTCACAGCGCCTCGGTGACGTCGATGCCGAGGGCTTCGGCGGCTCGGCGGGCGTACTCGTCGAACAGGGCGGCCAACAGGCCATGATCGTCGCGTACCCGTTCCGCCTCGATGCGATGCCACAGCGGCGTCAGGGTCGGGTCGATGCGCTCGGACGGCGTTGACCGGTGGCCGCGCACGACCATCGGGGCGCCGGCGTCGGGCGCGGCGGCGTCAGGCGGCGGGGCGTCGCCGTCGCCGCTGTTGAGGAACGTCGCCGGGTACGGCACGAATCGGGCCTCGCGTTCTCGTAGGGCCGGCAGCCAGGCGGTGAGGGCGGCGTCGAGGGCTTCGACGGTGACGCCTCGGCGGCGCGCCGCCCGGTAGGCGCGGGCGGCGGCGCGCCGGCCGACGTGACGCGGGTAGCGGCCGTACCAGTCGGCGAACCCTTCTGGCTCATCCTCTCTTGCGGCGGTCGAGCGCGTCGACGCCGAAGCGGGCTCGGGGGGTAGGGGGGTTTCTTCTAGTTCTCTTGATCTAGTTCCGCGTCGCGTCCCCGCGATGGGGCCCATCGCGTCCTCGCGATGGGGGGCGTCGCGTCGGCGCGACGGGGTCCAGTGGATGACGTACCGGTTCGTCGTCTGGCCCTGCTCGTTGTGGCGGGCGACGACCGTGACCGCTCCGACAGCCTCCAACTCGGCGATCGCCCGCCAGATCGACGCCGGCGAGCAGCGGCAACGGTCGGCGATCGCTCGCTTCGACGGCCACGCCTCGCCGCCACGGGCGCCGGCGTACGACATGAGCGCGGCGTAGACCCGTACCGCTCGGTCCGACACGTCAGCCTCCAACAGCCAGACCGGCATCTGGACGAACGGGGCCGGGTCAGCGACGACCTCGACGGTCGTGGTAGGTTCGTTCACGCGATCACCCTCCTGTGCAGCGGGGTTCCCTTGTGGTCGACCGGCTGGTCGACGATCGCACGCGGTGCGGCGGCAGGGCCCCCGGGGGCGGGCCGACCCTAGCCTGGGCTCGGGGCCCGGGTCGGCGACCCCTACGCGTCAGGGCGCCCCGACCCGTAGGCCGAGGCGCCCCGCTAGCGTCAGCGAGCGGTCAGGCTCGGGCGAGGTCGAGGGCGACGTCGAACGCGCACGACTCCAACTCGTAGGCCCGGTCGCCGGTGTCGACCTGCTGGGCGGCGGCGGTGATCGCCTGGGCGACGCCGAGGGCCGACGTGTCGCCGCCCTCGATGAAGCACGACAAGACGGCCTGGGCCTCGTCGGCGGTGAAGCCCTGGGCCTTGGCGACCCGCTCGACGGACTCGACGGGCTTGTCCAACTTGACGCCGGCGGCCTCGGTGAGGTCGTCGACGACCCGCTGGACGTAGTCGACCGACAGGAACGACGCCATCGCGTCAGCGGCCTTCGCCTTGACGAGGTCGAGGGCCTTCCGTTCGGTGTCGGCCGACCACCGGACGACACCCTCGTCGAGGCGGCCGCCGATGTGGACCTGGCGGGTCGCGTCGCGGGTCATCGTCATGCCGTTGTTGCACACCTGGAACACGACGCGGGGCGTCAGGCTGAACGCACCGCCACCGGTCTCGGAGTTGCGGAGCACGACGCCGGCCCACACCATCGGGTTCTCGGTGCCGGTGTTGCCGGTGTACGGCGACCGGTAGTTGCCGACGAGGGCGGGGGCGGCCACCGCGATCGACGGGGCGTCGATCCGTACCGTCATCGACCGCTCAGTGAGGTCGGCGCCGGCGACCCGCACGTCGTCGCCGATCGTGGCGCCGGCGGCGCGCACCCCTTCGAGGGCGGCGACGAGGGTGTCGTAGTTGTCGAGGCCGAGGGCGTACCGGTCCGACAGGACGGCCCGCAGCATCCCGGGCTGGTCGGGGTCGCCGCCGTGGAACGCCCGGATCAGCAGCGAGTCGCGGCGCACGTCGAGCCAGGTGTTGACGTTGGCGTCGTAGAGGTCGACGAACGGGCGGGCGGCGGGGTGGTCGGGGTCGACGGTGAACGACGCCCGCATGGCCTGCAGGTACTTCGGGGGGATGCCGAGCCGGTCGCCAAGGTGGCGCTCGGCGATCGCGGTCGGGCGCAGCGTGACGTCGGCGGGGGTGACGCCGTTCTCGTCGATGCGGCCGGCGGCGCCCTTGACGATCAGGTCGCCGCCGATCGACCGGAGCGACGTCGGCGACGCGACGACGTCGAGGCGCTGGGCGGCCTGCTCGGTCAGGATCGTGACGAGGTCGGCGAGGCTGGCGTGGCGGGCCTCGGTGCGGGGCAGGGTCGTGGTCATCGGGTGAACCTCCTGAGTTCGGTCGTTTCGGGGTTTGGGCGACCGGGCGGGCTGGGCAGGGCGTCGCGCCATCGACGCACCCGCCCGGTCAGGCGGCCCCGGTCGTGACCCCGCCGGGGTTCAGGGGATCGTCGACGTCAGAACACGTCGGCGGGGGCGGGCGCCGGGTACTCCTCGTCGATGGCGTCCAGCAGGGCGTCGAGGGCGTCGACGGCCTGGGCGGCGAGGGCCGACAGGGGCGGCTCGCCGAACACCAGGGCGTCGGGGCGGGCGTCGACGTAGGCGGCCCGCAGCGGGTCGATCGTGCGGCCGACGGCGTTGGCGGCGGCGGCGATCACGTCCCGCACGTTGACCTCGGGCCCGTCGGGGCCCGGCAGGGTCGGGACCTGCCAGGTGATCGGCAGCGGCATCATCGGGGCGGTGGTCTCGTCGGTCATCGGGGTCTCCTTCATCGTGCGGCGGCGACGCTGATGGCCGGCGCCTTGGTGGACGGGAACGTGGTCTCGACGTAGCGGCCGGTCTCCAAGTCCTCGACGAGCCAGGCGACGATCCCGCCGGGTCGGGCGCCGATGCGGTGGTCGAGGGCGGCGGCGGCGAACCCGTCGACGTCGACGAGGATCATGCCGGGCCGGAGGGCGGCGGTCGGGATGCGGACGGTGTCGAACTCGTCGAGGCAGGACACGGTCTCGCCGTCGGCGGTGATGAGCGGGGTGGTCGTCGTCATGCCTACATCGTAACCCTGGTCCCGATCCCGAGTCAAGTAGGAATCTTGCGGGGGGTCAGCCGCCGCCCTGCAACGTGTCGTCCGGGGGTACGACAGTTTCGGGCTCGCGCTCGGGACGGGCGTTGGCTTCCTCGGCCCGTTCGATGACGCGCCGCCACACCGTCAACCACGCCGGCGGCAACGACTCGACGTCGCGCACCGGGAACCCGTTCGCCTTCTCCGACATGCGCGCGCACGCCGCCTCGGCCAACTCGGGCCGCAACGCGTCGAGGCGCGCTTGGAGGCGGTCGCCGTCCGATCGGTCTCGGCCGCCAGGAACTCGACGGGCCCACTCGACCTCCACCGCCTCGGTCGACGCGGGCACGGGCGGCAGATCGGCTTGCGTTGGGCCCTCGTTTGAGCCCTCCCGCCCTCGACGCCGTCCCTGTGGCGACCGGCGCCCCGGCGAGGGGCGAGCCGCTCCGGGGGCGCCTACGGCCTGCCGGTCGTCGTCGGGGTCGTCCTGGGAGTACGGGATCGACAAGACCTGGCAGAGGGCGATCTTCTGGCTGGCGGTGTGCGCCTTGTTCGTCGCCTTGTCCGACGTGTCGGCCGCCTCGCCGACAACGATCGCGCTGACGCTGTCGCCGGCAGCGCCGTAGAACGTCCACTCGACCTTCATCGAGCACCACACCTGGGCGTTCCCGCGCGACGTCGTCTTGTCGCGGTACTCGACGGTCAGCACCGACGGCACCGCCAACACGCCGTGACGGACGAGGGCCGGGTGGACCGCTTCGAGGACGTCGTCGTTGCGGCGGTAGCGGTAGCGTTCGCCGTGCTCCATCTGCGCGTTGCGGCCGACCGCGCCAACGTCGTCCATCACGGCGACGAGGCGGGCGACGATCGACGCGTCAGCAGGCAGGGTTTCGGTCATCGGGGTTGCTCCTGTTCGGGGTGG
Organism: Actinomycetes bacterium; assembly: GCA_029782355.1. GTDB lineage: Bacteria > Actinomycetota > Acidimicrobiia > Acidimicrobiales > Ilumatobacteraceae > JAKOUY01. Next base: position 15,744 of record JAKOUY010000020.1, on the reverse strand, counting down.
TCATCATCGGGGAAAGGTGTGACGGTGGCGGCCCATGCGTCGATCCAGCCGCGGCGCCCGCGGCCACGGCCGCGGGCCCGCCACCGGTGCAGCGTCTGCATGACGGTCGGCTTGACCGGGTGGGTCTGGCGGCACTCGACGTGCATCGACTGGCCGGCGGGCGTCACCGTCACGATCACTTCGCCGGCGTCGCAACTGACCGACAACAACACGCCGCGACCCTCGACCGACGCCAGGCGGGTGACCTCGACGGCGCCCCACCGGAACCCGTAATCGCCGGCGTAGAGGTCGAACCCGTCGCGGTCGGTGCCGACGTAGCGGTAGCCGTCGTCGCTCACGACTTGTCGCCCTGGTGAATGCGGACCGACCAGTGCGACTCGGTCGTCTCGGCCCAGGCGTCGGGGTCGATGCCGCGGCGACGCAACGCGCCAAGCCGCCAGTTCATCGACGGCGTCAGCGGCGCGCACTCGGCGACGGCGTCGACGATCCGGGCCATCACCTCGACGGGGTCGCCCGGCAGTTCGCCGGTGCCGTCGGGGTCGAGTTCGGATCGTACGACCGCCATCAGGACACCCTGCGGGTCGGGCCAACGGCGCGACTTGGCGCGCTGCCGTTCGATGACGCCGAGCCCCGGCACTTCCTCCTGGCGGGACGGCATGACCTCGGCGAGCGACCGCGTCACGGTCGACTCCAACAGCGCCAGGTCGCGCTTCAGGGCGCGCACCTGATCGAGCCCGACCGCCAACCCCTTCCAGTCGCCCAACGCCTCCAACCGGGCGCGGGTCTCGTCCGCGGCAGCGATGGCGGCCCTGATCGCGTCGACGACGTCGACCGGCGTAGGCGCAGCGAGCGCCGGCAGGGCGGCGTCGTCGGGGTCGACGTCGTCGACGGTGAGCCGGTCGACGTTGACCACCTCATGTCGGCCAGCGGCCGTACGGATCTTGGCGCGCCCGGAGTGCGGCGTGACGTTCAGCAGCACACCGACCGGCGCGGCCGACCCGTCGAGGTGGACGGGACGCCGGTCGCTGGCGTCGTGCAGGTTCGGGGTCCTCACAGTTGCAACCTCTCGCGGGTCCAGCCGGCGGCTTCGCCGCAGGTGACGTGGACGACCTTCTGGCCGACGAGCATCGGGGCGCCGCACAAGCGGCACGGCTTCGCCTTCGCCAACCTGTCGCGGGCTCGGGCTTCGGCGCGGGCCGCCTCGGCGGCGACGCGCTCGCGGCGCAGCGCGTCACCGACCGACTCGCGGTCGGCGCTCATCGGGCGAGCCAGTCGTTCGACTCGACCGGGGCCCCGTGGCGGCGGTCGGCAGGCCAACCGAACACGACCGCCCGGTAGGTGGCGGGGCCGGCGGCGTTGGCGACGTCGACGGTGACGGCTTCGTAGCCGGCGCCGACCTCCATGCGGGCGACCTCGTCGCCCAGGCTGTGGCCTTCGGCCCGCAGCTGTCGCACGGCCTTGGCCCTCACCTCACCCACGTCCTCGATGGTCTTCTGCAGCACGTCGATGGCGTAGCCAGCGGCCAGCGCTGCACCCTCGGGGTCGTCGGCGAACTTGGCCAGCCAGTCGCCCCACGCCTTGCGTGTGGCGTCCGTGGCCCGCTTGTTGGTGGGCTGCCTGCGGGGCGAGGACACGTCCTTCAGCAGACCCGCCTTGGTCTTCCAGTACTCGACATCCCGCTCCAGGACGGCGATGCGGTCCTGTGCCCACTTGGGCAGCTCCAGGCCCTCGGGGTCGGGCTGGGCCTCCACCACCAGCTCGAACGAGCCGCCGTCGAAGCGGGTGTCGTTGAGCGGGTAGGGCTGGTCCTTGAGGGCGAGCCACGGGTTGCCGCCGTGGACCTCGACCTTGTCGACCGTGTAGATGCCGCCCGTGTACATGAACCCCTCATCGTCGTCGGACCAGCAGAACGGCTGGGTCCGACGGACGGTGTCGCCTGGCTTGAACCTCTTCATCGCACTGTCTCCTGTGTGTTGGTGTTGGTGTGGACGTTGCGGCTGACCCAGTAGGGCTTGACGCCCAGGGCCTCGGCCACCTCCTTGTCGGACATGCCTGTCCGCAGGAGGACTCGGGCCTGGTCGATCAGGCGCTCACGCTGGACCGCTCGCTCGTAGGCCCGCTGGCGGCGCTCGGCCGCCACGGTGCGGCGCTTGTCGGCCGTGCGCTTGGCCTTGTGCGCCTTGGCGGGGTTGGTCTTCGGCTTGGCCTTCGGCTTGCGCCCAGCGCACACGCTGCACTGGCAGCCTCGGCACTTGTAGTGGCGGGCCTCCCAGCAGAAGTCACAGGTGACCATGGCGGATCACCCTCTCATTCAGGTCGGCCAGGGCCAGGGCCGCCTCGATTCGACGGACCCGACCCTCCTCCTGCTCCCGCAGTTCCAGCACTCGTCGGTCGCGTCGGGCCAGCAGGCGCAGCAGTCGTCGAACGGGTCGTCGCTGCCGATCGGGAGGTTGCAGTCGGGGCAGATCGTCGGGGTCATGGGGTCACCCTCCTGGGTGGCGATGGCGGTACGGTGCAACCTTACTCGGGATCGGGGCCCGGGTCTAGGTCCGTGTCGATGCGGTAGGTCAGATCGAACAAGCCGGCGGCGGCGCAGTCGAGCACGAACCGGCCGTCGGGGGCGAGCGGGTCGACCGCCGAGCGCGACCACGCCCACGCGCGGTCGGACAGGACGGCCTTGATCGCCGGCCGGTCCATCGGCGCGTCCCACTGGATCGCAGCGATGGCGTCGAGCAGGTCGCCGGCGCTGGCGCCGACGGTCTCGACACCGTCGGGCCAGCGGGCGACGAGGGCGGCGGCCCGGGCGCTCATCGGGCGACCTCGGCAGCACGCCGGGTCAGCCGGTCGGCGACCTCGGGGTACAGCCCGCCGAACTTGACGAGGGCGGCCAGCGGAGCGCCGACCGGGGCGACGTAGGCAGCGTTGGTGACGCCGGCGGTCAGCCCGAACTCGCTTGCGGCGACCGCCTCGGCGAACGCCCGGTCGGTCTCGGCCTCGACGGTCGAGCGGATCGCCAGAAGCATCTTGATCCAGGCGGTGACCTTGGCGGCGTTCAGCGACCCGCCGTGGAGCCGGCACTCGATCGTGCCGTGGCGGCCGTAGGCGAGGACGTTGACGGCGGCGTACCGCTCGCTGCTCTCGCCACGGTTGGGCGAGTAGTAGCCGCCACGGACGGCTTCGGCGAACCGGTCGACGGTGCCGCGGGCCGTCGGCGAGCAGTAGTACTGGCTGGCTCGGGAGGCGGTGACGAAGGCCCGCAGCATCGGCTGGGCGGCCCACAGCGCCTCGGCGAGGCGGGCGACGCCCTCGCCGGTCAGGCCCTTCGTGTCGATGTGGACGTGCAGCCCGCACGACCGGTCGACCCGGGCGCCGGCATCCCGCAGGGCGTTGAGGACGTCGGCGACCATAGCCAGCCCGGCCTCGCCGGCGACCGGCGGCAGGACCGCCTCGCCGCCTCGGTCGCTCGCCGAGCCGGTGACCGAGGCGTCGCTGACGATCTTGACGTGCTTGCGGGTCGTGTGGTTGTAGCCCTCGACCCGGGCGTCGTGGCCGGCGGCCTTGATCGCCTCGGCGGCACGGGCCCGGCTGATCCCGGTGAACTCGACCTCGACGCCGAAGCGGACCTTGGCGGCCTGGCGGGCCAGGGTGCGGCGAGCCGATCGGGCGATGGCGTGAGCGTCGCCGCCGAAGCGGGCCTCAATGTCGGCGTAGTGCTCGCCGGCGGCGAACGCCTGCAGCGTTGCGATCTGCCGGGCGGTGCGGGGGGCGGGGGTGGAGGTCGTCGTCGTCATGCAGACATCATACCCCGGGACCCGATCCCGGGTCAACCCCTGCGGTGGAAGAACGCTCCCTCCTGGGGGTATGCGACGACTCGACCGCTAGGTGCGGCGCAAGACGTGTAGGCGGCCGTGGCGCGGACCGGGCCCGTCGGCCCAGGTGAACTCGCCCGGGTTGACGTCGGCGGCCACGACGACGCACCCAGCCCGGGCGGCGACGTCGACGAGCATCGGACGCGTCCACGTCGTGACGTCGTGGGCGTTGACCCGTTCCCGCGCCGACTCGTACAGCGGGGCGTCGATCAACAGCAGCCCATCCCACCGCACCAGATCGGCCAACCTGGCGACGATCGCCGCACCGTCGACCCAGCCGTGGTGGATCAACACGGCGTAGCAGTAGACGACGTCGGCGCCGGCGACCGGTGGCGGCCGATCGTCACCGGTGTGCCACGTCATGCCGATCGCGGTCGACCCGATGGCGTCACCGCGGGCGTCGAACGCGTCGACCATCTCGGGCGACGCGTCGACACCGACGACCCGCCACGCCGGTTCGATGCGCGCCAGTTCGTGCGCGACGCGCCCGTCGCCGCACCCGTAGTCGACGACCAGCGACGGCTCGCGGTCGCCGTGCTCGGCAAGCAGGCGCACGACGTCGAGGGCGGCGGCGCGCCCCGACTCGCGGTAGGCGCGTTCGTCGTTGCCGGCCGGGTGGATCAACAGCGACCGTTCGTCGCTGCGGCCGGCGTCGCGCCACGCGTCAATCACCTCGTCTGCTGACAGGTCGGTCATAGTGCCCCCTTCGGGCCGAGCCTGACGATGTGACCGCCGAGCACCTCGCTGTAAGCCTCCAACCGACCGGTCGCCGTGAAGTCCTCGACCGTCCAATGGCTGACGTGCGCCTCGGTCGGCGGCAGCCCCGGGCCGGTGTCGAACCAGTCGACCGGCGTCGAGATGACGACTCGCCCGGTGATGCGGTCGAGCAGGTCGACGGCGCGCGCCTTGTCGATGTGCTCGATGACGTCGACCATCAGCACGACGTCGTACACGGCGAGCCGGTCATCGGCCACGTCGACGACGTCGCCGACGATCACGTCGTCGTACAGGGCGCGCAGCCGGTGGTCGTCGACGTAGGGGGCGTGCGCCTCGACGGCGTCGATGCGCGATGGCTTCACGTTCAGGTACTCGCGCATCAGCACCGCGTACTTCCCCCAGCCGGGCCCGACGTCGAGAACGGTCGACGGTTCGACCTCGGCGACGTTCCAGATCACCGCAGGAGCGATGGCGAGGTTCGACGTCGGCATGACGTCACAGCACCGGCAGCGACTTGAACCAGGCGACCTGCGCCGGGTCGGTGAGCGTCACGAAGTCGACCGGGTGGCCGCCGTCGAACCCGCCGACGCCGGCCTGGATCGTCTGCTGCTTCTGCAGCACGCCCTTCGCCTCGCCGGTGAGGTGGACCCGGGCGTAGCCCTTCCCGGGGACGATGACGACGAGGAACTGGCGCGGGTCGTCGGCGGTCTTGACGGGGACGAGCCCGTCGTAGATGCGCTCCCCTTGCATCCACCCGCCGAGCGTCGACTGCATCTGAGCGACCTGCGCCGACAGGGCGGCGATCTGGTCGGTGATGATCTTGATGTCGGCCACGGTCAACTCCTTGCCGTTGGTCGGACCGCCGAGCGCGAGGGCGGCGTGGTACAGGATGCGGCCGACGTTGACGCCGCCCGGGTCCCAGTGTGCGTTGCACGGGACGTGCTGGTGACCGATGACGCCGGCCGTGCCGTACCAGGCGGCGGCGCCGATGCGGTTCGGCGACGAGTACGACGCCAGAACGTAGGGCGCGTTCCGGTCGCTGTAGAACGTGACGGGCGACGCCAGCGGGACGTCGAATCCGCCGGCCCGCACCGCGGCCAACCAGTCGCCGATGAACGCCAGGTCGTCGTCGGACCACCCGGGCGACTCGGTCGCGTACCCGCATATCTCGACCTGGACGTTCGGGACACCGTTCGTCGAGGCGCGCCCGTCGCCGCACCCTTCGAGGGCGCACGCCGGGCCGAGCATGTCGCGGTGCTGGACGATGCGGCGGGGGCCGGCGTCGATCGTGAAGTGCGGGACGGTCAGCGTGCCGTTCCGTTCGGCCTGGTCCCACAGGTTCAGCACGGCGTCGATCGACCCGCGCCGCGACTCGGTCGTGTGCAACGTGACCCGTGGAGCGGCGCCCGGCACGGTCCACGTCCGCCCGCAGTTCGCGACGCCGTAGGGGCGGCGCTCGACGTCGATGCCGCCAGGGGTACGGGTCAGCCAGGTCACAGGCCGAGCATCCCGGGCCCGGTCGCCGCCACCGTCGCCGCCCACTGGTGACCGGTCGCCGGCTCGACCGGCGTGACGTCAACGGATTGGCCGCTAGTTCGCCCGCTCCCGGCCTCGGGGGTGACGTCGGGGGTCGTTGGGGCCGGCAGCGTGACGGCGGGCTCCTGGGGGCCCAGAGCGGCCGGTGGGCCGGACCGGTTCGTCGCCAGGGTCGTCAGCGCCCCGATCAGGGTGCCGGTCAGGCCGGCGAACACCGCCACCGACGACGCGTCAGCCTTGATGCCAAGCAGCCATAGCGTGCCGCCGAGCCCGATCGCGGCGAGCACGCCGATGATCCCGATGAGCAGTCGCACGGTCGACCGGTCCACGGTCGCAGTCCCCTCGGTCATGGCGTCCCCTCCTACGGCTTGACGACGACGACGGTAGCAACCCACGCCAGCACCGAAATGAGCAGCGTGATCGTCGCCGTCAGGATCGTCCACACGATCCGCGACGTGTTGCGGTTCATCTGGTCCTTCGCGGCGAGCAGCTCGGCGGTGTTGCGGTCGAGGGCTTCGGCCAACGTCCCGATGCGGTCGATCAGCACCGACTCGACCTCGTCGATCTGGCCGGCCAGCCAGACGGCGTGCTGGTCCGGCGCGACTGAACGCAGTTCATCCTGGCGTCGTGATGCCACCCGTTCACCCTTCCGCCGGCAAGATCGCGAACGGTTCGGTCTGCCAACATAGCGATGCGCCCTCGCCGTGTTCGTCGTCGGTCGGGATTTCGCACCCGCCGAGTGTCATCACCGGCGTCAAGCCGGCGGCGTACTGTTCGGTCGCCCAGCGGGCGACGTCGTCGGGGATGCGGTTGCGGAACCGGAACTCGACGCAACCGGCGGCGCGCTTCGCGGTCCCATCGCCGCCGACGAACGTGGACCCGGGTGGTTGTACCGACGTCCAGCGGGTCGTGCCGTGAACGATGACGGTTTCCGATGGGCACTTCGTACCCGATACCGGCATCGGCTGACCCAGCCGCACGACCGGGACGGACGCCTGGACGTCGGCGCCGCTGCCGACCGCCGCACCCGGCAGCGGGACGGTGATGCGCTCGGACGACTCGACGTTCTGGATCGCGTACGGCCCGAGCGGCGACCACGTCGACGCCGACCGCACCACCCACACGACCGCAGCGACCGACAGTAGGAACGCCACCAGCGAACACGCGACCGCGATGCGGAGCAGCCAACGCATCGCCAGGTGCCGATGGTTGTCGTTGCCGTTCACGGCACCGCAGCCTAACTCGGTGGGGCGTGAAAGAGCGTGACGCCGGACGTGTCGTTGAGGCACGCCAGATGAGCGTTCACGCCGACGTAGGCCGTCGCCGTCGTGTCCGAGAAGTTCTCGAACTGGAACCCAACCTCGACGGGGCGTCGGACACCCGGTCCGGCGGCGATGCCGACGAGGGTGAGGGTTGTCGTGATCGGTTGGGTGGCGCCCGGCAACGACAGCATCGCCCCTGACCCCGAGTCGAGGATCGTGCCGTCGACGACGGCGTAGACGCGGACGTCGACGCCGGACCCGCCCGAATCGACTGCCGCCTGGCAGGTGATCCCAACGCCGAGCGCGTCGTCAGGGCCCGGTTCGATCGTGACGACACTCGGCGCGTACCACGTCCCTGGCTCGAAGGGGGCGTCGACGCCGTAGGCGTTGACGACGCCGCTGGTGTAGGCAGCGCTGCTGGCGACGCGGGCGCACGGGTGGGCGTCCTGATCCATCAGCGCCCCGAACCCGTCGACGACGAACGCACCGTGCGGCGGGTTCAACAGCACAGCGACACGGGTGCCGGGTTCGGTGGGGGCACGGCCGAGCAACGTCGCGACGATCAGCACGTCGTCGGGGTCGCCGTCGAGATGGACGCGGGCGTACAACGCCGAGTCGTCGATGCGGCCGCCGGCACCGCCGAGCACTTCCCGCAGGTCGCCGCCAATGAGGCGGGCCGACGGGTACTCGCGGGCGACGCGTTCGCCGATGAGCCGCGCCAGTTCGGCGTAGAGGTCGTCAGCCACCGGTGTTCTCCTTCAGCGGCATCGTGCGGACGAGACGGTGCTGCATCGTGCCGGCCCGCAGGTTCGCCGACCAGTAGACCTCGCGGTAGACGACGTCGTTGAGCCGCACCGCCGAGAACGTGTCGTGCCGCGCGTCGAGGGGCCCGTCGAACTCCCAGCCGGCGTACGACGCGGCGTCGCGTGCCGCCAACGCCTCGGCCATCCGCAACGCCGACCCGTAGTCCTTGATCCCCTGCTGGTTGATCGTCTTGACGACGTCGAACCCGCGCGCCTCCCGTGACCACGGCGCCGACGCGTCGACGTACGCGAGCGCAGCGACCTCGGCGTTGGGGGCCCCGTTGTTGACGACCCGGTACACGTTGGGGGCGTCCAGCAGGTTCGCCGACGCGACCGGCTTCGCGATGCGGGTGTCGGTGTAGTCGAGGGGGGTTGGGTCGTCGTCGATGTTGTCGACGGGGCGCACGACGAACGTGCCGTCGTTGTCGAAGTACGGCGGCAGGTAACCGCCGAGGTCTGCCAACTTCGCGAGGATCGACCGCTTCGTCGTACCGGCCGGGAACGTGACCGGGTCGTAGACGTAGGCGCCGGTATCGGTGATCGCGAGGCGGGTGAACCCGCAGTCGGTGACGACGTCCTGGATCAGCGACACGATCGACCCGCCCGGCGGCAGGCTGTACGACCGGGTCGTGTCGAACGACAGCACCAACCCGGCGTCGACCATCGGGCCGCCCAGCCCGTAGTCGACGCCGACCGGGTCGTCGTCGGTCGTGAAGTAGAACGCGCCGAGCGGCCGGCGCCGGCCGTCGACCTCGACGATGAGGCGCAACAGGTCGGCGGCCGGGTTGAGCGACTTGTAGTCGGAGCGGGTGAGGGCGACACCGTCGACGCGGCGCATGATCGTCGCCTTCGAGTCGTTCACGATCGTCAGGTCGCGTCGTTCCGGGTACACGACGCCGAGCACGTCCAGCGACCGGTTCACGACCTCGGCGTAGACGTTGATCGCGACACGGCCAACGCCCGGCCCGAGCGCGACCGAGTCCATCGTCACGGGACCTCGACCGCGTACGGCACGGCGGTCAACTCGGTGACGGTGACCCGCACCTGATACGACCCGGCCGGCTCGCGGCGGGTCGCGTCGACGGCCCGCACCTGCGCCAGGTGTCGTTCGCCGTCACGGTTCAAGACGCAGACGTACGGCAGGGCAAGCCCGGACGTGACCTCCGACGACGCGATCGCCAGGACCCGGTTCCAGGCGGCCGTCGGCGACGACGGCGCCGGCGTGCCGGTGACGGCGCCGTTGGTCGCGCCGACCAGCAACACCCGGTCGTATTCGATGCCGCGGGCGACGGGATCGACGAACGCCACCGAGTAGGGCCGGCCGAGGTACTGGCGGAGGTCGACGTTGTCGAGGAACTTGAACGACGTCACCCCGTCGGCGACGTCGTCGAACCACTCGGTCAGGGTCGGGTCGACGTTTGACGTGAGCACCAGCCCGCAACGCGTCAACGTCGGGGTCGCGCTCGCGGTCGCCGACCAATCCGACACGCCACCGTCGGCGCGGCGGGTGCGGGCCCGGTACGTCGACGCGACGTTGCGGCGCGCCTCGTAGTCGTCCCACGGGAACGCGTCGGCGGCGACCCGGGCGACGGTGCGCCAGGTCGTGTCGATCGTGTCGGATCGCTGGACCTCGACGTAGTCGACCGTCGAGCAGTCGGGGGCGTCGACGGTGGCGTCGACGGTGACGTAGGCGACGCCGTCGACCTCGGACGACGCGACCGCCGACAATCCGGTCGGGGCCGGGGTCGTCGTGTAGGCGTTGGCGGCCACGTCAGCCGAGGCGAGCGTCCCCGACACCGACGCTGCGGCGACGGTGCCCAGCCATGTCGCGTCGGCGAGCCCGGTCGGGGCGGCGGCGTCGGACGACTCCAACACCTGCACCTGCCACGGGTTCGTCGACGTCGTCGCGAACCGGAACCGGTAGGCGGTCGTCGCCACCAGCGGGGTCGCCGCCGGGTCGACGACGTCGACGACCTGCCAGCGGGTCGCCGGCGCAACGAGGTCGTCGACCGCGATCGTCCACGTCGCGAACACGACCGAGTCCGATACCCGTTCGATCGTGACGGTCAGGTCAGCGGTCGGGGTGTCGTCGCCGATGCGGACCAGGGCCCGCAACGTGTCGAACGTGTCCGAGTAGGCGGGCGTGAACGTCTGCGTGATCGGCGACCCGGTGGCGACGTCGATTTCGTCGGCGAGCCCGGCGAACGCGTACGGCTGGGAGTCGACCGACACGCCGGCGCCGACGACGAGGGCGACGGCGTGCGTGCGGGTGGCGGCGGTGTAGCCGTCGACGACGAACGTGGCGGCGTCGACGTCGACAGTCGCACCCGTGACCGAGAACGGGGCAGCCTCACCCGAGTCGAGGAACCGTGCCGTCAGCGACCCTTCGCCGGCGCGGCGGCGGGCGACGATCAGGTACCGGTCGCCGTCAACCTTCGACCAGCCGGCCACCCCGGCGAGGGTCGACACTGGAACCTCGTTCCACCCGACGACCGGGTCCGTCAGCGACCCGATCGCGACGCGCTTCTCGGTGCCGACGTCGTCGACGGTGAGCCAGCCCTGCAGGATCGTCGCCAGGTTGTTCGCCGACCCGGTCGGCCGCACGATCCACCCGGCAGCGGACGTGCCGCCGGCGTCCGAGAACTCGTCGACGTCAGCGGCACGCCACGCCGACCGGGTCGCCGGGTTGGCGTACCACGACGCCTCGACGACGTGACCGCCGGGCGACTCGCCGTTCACCGAGAACGTCGGACCGAAGTAACGGACACCGCCGATCATCAGGTACGGCGTGATCGTCATGCCAGCCACGAACGCCAGGTCGACGTACTCCTGGATGCGGGCCGACAACCCGACGCGGGTGACGTGCTTGCCGACGTAGTCGCCGACGGCGTTGCCGAACCGGAACGACACCTCGTAGCCGGTGCCGTAGATCGGGAACAAGAACTCGTCGTTGTCGACCGGTTGACCGGTGTTCGGCCAGGTGCCAGGCGTCAACGTCGTCGAATCGGCGCCCCGGTACACGTTGGTCTGCGTGCCGCCCGGGGCGAACGACCCCCAGGCGTACACGTCGACGACGCGCACGTCCTCCGATGGGCGCAGGTCCGTCGACGTCACGACCGTCGACGGCAGGTCGGTGGCGTCGTAGACCTCGACGTCCCAGCCGGTCCCCTGACCGGTCGACGGCAACGACACGGTCGACACGTCGATAGCGACCGCGTCGACGGTCTCGGTCTCGGTCGAGTCGACCACGACCGCCGCAGCGATCAGGTCGCCGTTGAGGGCAGTCGCCCCGTTGATCGTCGGCATCCACTCGGGGCCGATCGCGCACGGGTCAGCGGGATCGAAGAACGTCACGACGCGACCACCTGGGCTCGGAGCGACACGACAGCGGACCGTACTTCGTTGCCGACGACCTTCCCGAACTCGCGGGCGATCGTCGGGTCCGTGCCGGCCGGTGCGGTCACGTTGACGACGACGGGCGCGTTGCCGGGCAGCGCACCGAGGCGCTGACCGCCGATGTTGACGTCGGCGGCCTTCACAGACGCGCCAGCGAACTGGTCGGGCGTCAACCCGAGGCGCCCGTTGGCGAGCGACCGGAGGATCTGGTTGCCGACCTGCTCGCCCCACAGTGCGACCGCACCTGACACGGTCGACGTCGGGTTGCCGGCGGCGGTCATGCCGAACATGGTCTGCAACAGCGGCGGCACACCGGACGGCGGCGCCGCCAGCCGTCCGTTGACGGCGGCCCGAAGGCGCTCCGTGTCGGCCGTCAGCAGTCGTGCCGCCGCTACGTCGTTGAACTCGCGCCCCGATGCGTCGACCCGGATCACGCCAAGCGATCCGTCCTCAAACCGCACGATGCGCGACCCGGCCGGCAACCTCGCCGGCGACAGGTTCGCTTGTGCGCGAGCGGCACCCGCGACGTTTGCGACGAGCGAGGACGCTGCGTCAACGGCGGCCTTTTGCTCGCCGAGCCCCAGGGCAAGTCCGTCGACCATGTAGCCGCCGATCGTCGCGAACACCGTCGACGGTGACCTGACGCCGGCGGCGGCGTTGGCCGCAGCGATCGACGCCTGGATCATCTCGTTCGTCGAGTCGACGACGACCCGCAAGTTGGCGCTGACGCCGAGCGCGATGCCGGCCGACAACTGCGCCCCCAACTCGGGCGCCAGCACGCCCAACGTCTGAGCGATGTTCGAGAACCCCTGCAGCAACGCGATCGACGCGAGAGCAGCCTGCCGTCGCGCCTCGGGCGCCATCGTCCCGAGCCCGACACCGAACGCGGTGGCAGCATCCTGGGCGGCGCCACCGGTCGACACGACGAACTGCGGCCCGAACTCGTCGCTGACGTACTTCAGCAGCCGGTCGTTCGCCGCCCGAAGCGCGGCGTACTGGTCGGCGAGCGACTTCGCGAGGTACGGGCCGCCGTTGACGATCTGCTGCGCCAACTTGCCGCCGACGATCGGACCCAACTTCAGGATCTCGGCGATGAGCGCGTCGACGTTCGGGCCGGCCTGCTGGCGGATCGTTTCGATGTTCTTCTGGAAGTTGTCGACCGCCGTCGTCGACAACTGCAGGCCGGTGATGAGCCCCTGGGGCGACACGTTGTCGCCGAGCCCGTTGATGATCGACGCGACCGACGGCAGTTTGCCGCTGACCTCGTTTGTCAACTCGGCGATGCGTTGCACGACCGCGTCGCGCCACGTCTTGAACGCGTCGGCGTTGACGCCGAGCCGGTTCGCGATGGCGGTCAACTCGACGTCGGACTTCGTGCGGAGGTTGCCGATCCCGAGCGCCAGGAAGTTGACCTGCTCCGTCGACAACGTCGACGACGTCGACAGGGCAGCGACCTGGGCGTTGAGCCCGTCGAACGTCGCCTGAAGCGACGACGCCGTTTGCGCCCGCTGCCGTTCGGCGGCGGCCGCCTCCTTCTGCTGGGTGGCGTACTGCGACGTCGACGTGGTGGCGGTGTCGGTGCCGTTCACGATCTGGTCGATGGTCGTGATGAACCCGGCGGGCGACAACTTGAACAGCGCGCTGTTGAAGAACGCGAGTCCGTCGATGAGCGGACCAAGGAAGTCGAGCAGGGTCGCGCTCGCCTCGGCCATGTCGGCGAACGCCGACGCCAGGAACGGGGCCTGCTTGATCAGTTCGTCGAACGTCGGACGGAACCGCTGGAACGCGTCGACAAGGGACCGAGCGAGTTCTTCGATGGCCGGCAGGATCGTCGGCAACTGCTGTTCGAGTGCGGCGGCGAACGCCTCGACGACGGGGCCGACGGCCTTGAATCCGGCTTCGATGAGCGGCAACGACACCCGGGCGAGCGCCGCCAACTGCTTGCCGATCGACACAGCGATCGGCGAGAACGCACGCAGCACGTCGAGCGCCGGTGCGATCAACGGCTTGCCGAACTCGGTGAACGCCTTGTTGACCTCCAACTGCAGTTGCTTGAAGTCGAAGGCGACGTTCTGGGCGCCGGTCGCGATGTCGGTGTTGAGGCGGCTACCCAACTTCTCGACGGACAACTGCGTAGCGGCGACGGTGCGGTCGTACTGCTCGATCGTCTTGGAGCCGCGCTGCAGGGCGACGTCGGCGGCGCGGGCGTCGATCTCGGCTTTGTTGAGCGACAGGCCGAACTGCGACACGAACCGGCCGCCGCGAGCGATGCGCGCTTGCAACTGGTCGACGACGTCGCCGACCGAACCGAGCGACGGGTTGAGCGCGACGGCCCGGGTCGCCAGGGCGTTCAACTGCTGGGACGTGAGGGCGATCTGCTCGCGGGACGCGCCGACGCTGTTGCCCAACGCAGCGAAGTTCGAGTCGGCGTTGCGGATCGCGGTGACGCCCGAACCCAACTGGTTCGTCACCTCGCCGAGGGTGCCGCCGAGGTTCAGGTTGTCGAACCGTTCGACGCTGCCGGCCAGGTTGCCGAACTGCTGGTCGAACCGTTGGGCGGCCGACACCGACTCGGTGGCCTTGCCGACGAAGAAGTCGGTAACGGCGCCGATCGTGCCGAACGCTGCGGTGACGCCGCCGATCGTGCCGATGATCGCACCGAGCGCCGGGTCCAGTTCGCCGCCGACGGACGAGGCGAGCCCCTGGACGGCGCCGGTCGCCGAGTTGGTGGCGTCGCCGAACGAACCCATCGCGCCGCCGACTGACGTGACGTTCGTGCCGGCGGCGGTCGCCGTCGACGCGACGCCCGACAGGGCGGTCTGGGCGGTCGACCCGACCGAGTCGAGCGCGGACGACGCCGACCCGGCGAGGTCGTCGACGGCAGCCTGCGCCTCGCTGGTGTCGGCGGTGACGGTGACGGGCGGCGGGGTAGCGCCGACGACGGCGGCCTCGACTTCGGTGGCGACCTCGCCGCCGTCGACGGTGACGCCGACCGTCGGGTTCGCGGCGGCGGCGGCCGCCTCGACTTCGGTCGTCAAGTCGGTCGTGTCGGCGGTGACCGGGACGGCAACCTGGACCGACTGCAGCGGGTCGAGCGCGGCGGCGAGGTCAGCCGAGAACTGCTGGGCGGTTTGCGTCAGGACGGCGCCGAGGCGGTCGACCTCGCCGAGGGCGCCGTCGATGTTGAGCCGCAGTTCTTCCTCTAGCGCCACCCGGTCACACCCTCAACGCGTTCAGCAGGTTCGTCCCGTCGGCGCCCACCGGGGCCGCCACCGGTGGTGGGGCCAACCCCTTCGAGGCGGCGACACGCTGCGCCAGCAGGTCGTCCGTCGAGCCTACCGCTGGGGCGGCGTCGGCGACAGGGACCTCGCGCCCGAGCCCGAGCGCGGCGGCGACCTGCCAGACCTCCATCGCGTCGACGTCGGCCGGCGTCATCCGCAGTTGGATCGCGACGGCGTAGAGGTCGGCGTACGACTGCAGCAGCGGATCGGTGACTAGCCCTGGCGGCCCAGGAGGTTCGCCAGCGGTGCCGCTGCCTCCTGCATCATCCGCGTGGTCGGCTGACCGCCAGGGCCCCAAGGGACCGAGCGCCAGTGGTGCCGGACCTCGACGATCAGGGCAGCCGTCGGCATCCACGGCGGCAGGTCGTCGTCGTCGAGGTCGAGGGGCCTCGACCCGATCGCGAGGAACACCGACCGCCACCACCCGAACAGGGCGGCCTGCTGGGCGTCGAGGTCGGCGTCCTTCGTGTCCTCGGCGACGGCGTTCAGCGACTCCTCGAACGCCCGGAGTTGGCCGACTGTCGGCCGGCGCAGCGTGTAGGTGTCGGCGGCCAGCACGAACTCGACGGTGCCGTTGGGCTTCGCGTCGACACGGTCGACGTCGGGCTTGCTGTTCTTCCCCATGCGTCCTCCTGGGGGGGGTGGGTTACGACCCGGCCGGCAGGCCGGTGACGGTGACGGTGAACGGCAGGTCCCAGCCGGCGGCCCCACCGAACGGGCCGAGCGGGCGCGCCGACTGTGCGACGAAGTCGTCGCACGATCCGGCGGCGGCGGTGCCGAGGTCGCCGACAGCGGCGGCCAGGGCCCACAGGTCGGCCAGCAGGCCGGCGGCGGACACGTCGAGTGCGTCGGGGCTGGGGGCGCGCCCCTGGTTGTCGAC
>JAKOUY010000013.1 GCA_029782355.1 Actinomycetes bacterium | reverse complement strand
GCTGATGGCGCTCGCCGAAGTTCCCCAGGTGTGCTCATCGAGATTCCCCACCTGTGAGGTGTGGTCAAGGTAGCGGGTTGCGGTTGCCGGTGGTGGTGCGGCGGAGGGTGTCGGTGCGTGCGTGGTGGTCTCGGAGGCGGTAGCTGTCGCCGTCGAGGTTGATGACGACGGAGCGGTGCAGGAGCCGGTCCAACATGGCGGCGGCGACGGTGGTGTCGCCGAGGATGTCGCCCCAGGCGGCGACGCCTCGGTTGGTGGTGATCACGATCGAGGTCTTGAGGTAGCGCTGGGAGACGACTTGGAAGAGGGCGGAGGCGGCTTCGGCGGGGAGGGGGAGGTAGCCGAGCTCGTCGATGACCAGCAGGGTGGGGCCGGCGAAGAAGCGCATGGTGTAGGCCCAGCGTCCTTCGATGGCGGCGCGGTGGCATCGGGCGGCGAGGTCGGCGGCGGTGGTGAAGTAGGTGCGGTAGCCGATCTCGGCGGCGCGGCGTGCGAGGCCGGCGGCGATGTGGGTCTTGCCGACGCCGGGTGGTCCGATGAGCAGCACGTTGGTGGCGGTCTCGATGTAGCGGCAGGTGCCGAGCTCGGCGAGCAGGGCGGGGTCGACGCCGGATTGGGCGTCGTGGTCGAAGTCCTCGAGGGTGGCTGGGGTGGGGATCGACGCGAACCGGAGGCGGCCGGCGAGGCGGCGGGCTTCGGTGGCGTCGACCTCGATCGCGAGGAGCCGTTCGAGGGTCGCGGTCACCGACAGTCCTTCGGCCTGCGCCTGGTCGAGGACGCTGGGGAGCGCTTCGGCCGACGCGGTGAGCTTGAGGTTGGCGAGGTGTCCTCGGAGTTGTTGGTAGAGGCTGTTCTCGCCGACCGTCGCCGGTCTGGTGGTCATGGGAGGGTGTTCCTTTCGTGGGCGGCTTTCGCGTAGACGGACAGGTCGATCACGACGCCGCCGTCGTCGTGGTCGCTCTCGCCGCGGAGGACCGCGGCAGCAGCGCAGGCAGCGGGCCCGGGCGGGATCCGGACCTTGGGTCGGTGCGGGGTGTCGTTGTTGAACCCGGCGAGCGCGGCGCTGTTCAAGGCGGTGACGTGGCGGTGCTCGGCGATCACGGCGCCGAGCCCGTCGCCGGCGAGACGGTGCCGGGCGATCACGATCCCGTCGGCGGTGGCGATGTCGATGTGTGGGTCGCCGAGGCGGGCGGTGACGGTGACCGCGCTGTGGTGCAGCTCGGGTGGCACCGAGTAGAAGTTCCCGCGGTACGCGACCCGGCCGTTGGCGGTGACTCGCCGCTCGGCGGTGATCGTGGCGGGGAACGGAGCGACTGGGACCGTTCGCAGCCGCTCTCGTTGCGCGTGCTCAGAGACGCTGGCCCGGATGCCGTCAATGACGGTGATACGCATGTCGAACTTGGTGGCGCACAGCCGGTCCAGCGACGCCTGGGCCTCTTCGACGGTGACGTCGTCGCCCAGGGTCCGCCACCACCGTTGCGCGGCTGTGTGGATGGCCTTCTCCACGACGCCTTTGCGGTTGCCGTGCCGCGCCGGGCAGGTGACGAACCCGACGCCGTAGTGCTTCACGACAGCGGCGAAGCTCGCGGTGATCTTGCCGGTCGCCGGGTGACAGACCGTGGCCGTCCGATCGAAGCGCCACACGTCGCTCAGCCCGCCCAGCTCGCGGGCGACCCGGTCCAGGCCATCAATCACGTGGGCCTGGTCTTCGGACTCGGCGAGCCGTCCCCGCCACTTCGACGAATGCGACAGCGCTCCGACGAAGAGATGGGCGGTGGCGCCCCACCCCCACGCGGCGGGCGGGTCGGGCAGTTCGACCCAGTCCCACTGGGTCTCCTCGCCCGGTGGGTGATCGATCACCGCGACCGCCCGGCCCTTCGCAGGCCGGCACGCCTCACACGCCGGGCGTAGCCCGCGGTTGCGGATCTGGCGGGTCAGGGTCTGATAGCTCTGCTCGAAGCCAAGGGCCTCGAGCTCGTCAAGCAAGGTCGTGGCCCACAGGTGCGGGTCCTCGGCCAGGCGGGCCGCCACGTAGTCAACGAACCGGTCGAACGGGTCGTCGCTGCTGCGCGCCCGCTCTCCCGCGACTCGGTCGCCGCGCAGGTACGCGCGGATCGTCTTGCGGTCATGGCCCAGATGCCGGGCGATCGCGGAGATCGTCCAGCCCTTCGCGTGGAGCTTGTGTGCGTCCACGTCGTCCTCCCGTGTGAGCATGAGCCGGGGCTCCTTCGTCAGCTGGTGGTGGTCAGAGACCGTCAGCTTCGAGGGAGCCCCACCCCATCTGGTGGAGCCCTACGGGTGGGGAACTTCAGTGAGCAACTCCGGGGAGATTCACCTGAGCGCGGTCA
>JAKOUY010000028.1 GCA_029782355.1 Actinomycetes bacterium | reverse complement strand
TGGTCGGTCGCACCGGCCATCACGTTCACCCGAAACCGGTCGACACTCGATCCGAACGACTTCCGGCGCACGCAGGCCGGCGTGACGCTTCGCTACAGGTTCCAGTGACGATGGCCGCCCTCGACGCATCCCTGCGCAGCGCGCACGCGCGCCGCGGGCCCGCCACCTGGCTCGCGATGCTGTGCCTCGTGCTGCTCGGCTGGGCGGCAGGCGCCCAGCCGGCCATCGCGGCCGACGGTCGCGCGCTGGTCGCCTCGGGAAGCGTCACCGTCCAGCGTGGCCCGGTAGCGCCGGCACCGGTCTCCACCGGGACCGAATTCGAAAGCGGCGACGTCATCCGCACCGGCGCCGACGGTCGCGTGCAGATCCGCTTCACCGACGGTGCGATCTTCTCTTTGCAGCCGGGCACCACGTTCCGCATCGACGACTATCGGTTCGATGCGAACAGCCAGCGCGGCTTCTATTTCCTGGTGCGGGGCGCCTTGCGCACGATCTCCGGGGCGATCGGAAAGCGCAACCACGACGACTACCGGATGCAGACTCCCACGGCAACGGTCGGCGTCCGCGGCACCGAGTACGTCGCCGAGCAGACGGCCTGCGACCCGCGATGCGCGCCCGGCCCTCGCGAAGGCCTGCGCGTGTCCGTGACGCGCGGTCGCATCGTCGTCACCACGCGCGGCGGCGCGGTCGAGGTCGGCGAAGGCGAATCTGCGGCGGCTGACAGCCCGGATGCGGCGCCACGCATGACCGACCAGGGACCGGTGCTCGCCCCGATCAGCTACTTCCGCCTGCCCGACAGCGAGGACGCGGCGACTCGGGTGGCTGTCGCGGCGACCTCGCCGGCCGATGGCGGCGTGACCACGAAGGCCCTGGCGGTCGACGGTTCGGCCACGTTGCCGGCAGCGATTCCGGGCGGCACGACCACCGCAGGCGGCGGCGGTACAACGGCGCCCCCCGGCAGCGCCACCGCAACGTCGTCATCGGCGACCACCGCAGCCGGCAGTGCGCCCGCGGTCGTGGCCGGTGTCTTCCTGACGTCGCCTCCAGCGAGCGGTCCGTCTGCGGGATCGGCTTCGCCTGCGGGTGCCACCGGTGGCGGCACGAGCGGTGCGACCGGAACCAGCGGCGCTTCGGCGGGTGCCGGCGCTTCGGGTTCGCTCGCACCGGCGGCAGGCGCCGGCACGCCGATCGTCTCGAGCACGCCAGCCGGCTCGATGGCGTCTGACACTTCAGCGGTCGTCACTTCGGGCGCCGGTGTTTCGGGCACTGCTGCTGCGGGCACTGCTGCTGCGGGCACTGCTGCTGCGGGCACTGCTGCTGCGGGCACTGCTTCGGGCGCCGGTGCTTTGGCCGGCGGCACAGCGGCCGGCACGAGCACCTCGGGCGACGTGGGCGACGCGGGCGCTTCGGCCGGTGTGGCCGTTCCGGGCAGTGCCGCGGCCCCTGGCGCCGGTAGCGCGCCCGACGGCGCCGGTCCCGGCTCCGCCCCCAGTGCCACCTCCGGCGCGGTTGCGGATGCGACAGGACCGACCGGCTCGGCCACGGCGACCGGGTCGGAAGGATCGTCTGCTGCAGGCGGGCGTCCCTCCGAAACCGCGGGCGCGGACAGCGCCGTCGGCGCCGGTCCTCTGGCCGACCTGCCCCCGATCGTGATCGACGGGGATCGCGGTGCCGGTAGCGGACGCTCCCGCAAACCCGGGAAATCCGATTCCGAGGATGCGTGGCTTCCCGGGGCGGGCGGATCGATTTCGTCGAACGAGCATCGCGGCCCCGATGGTTCGCTGCTCGCCGTGTCCGACCTGGCTCCCGGGGCCCGACCCGGCGGGTCATCCGGCACCGACGGCACCGGCAGCACTGGAGACCCGGGTGGCTCGGGAGGCACCGGAACCACTGGAGGCACCGGCGGGGCGGGCGACTCCGGCACGGGCGACTCCGGCACGGGCGACTCCGGCACGGGTGGCACGGGTGGCACGGGTGGCACGGGTGGCACGGGTGGCACGGGTGGCACGGGTGGCACGGGTGGCACGGATGGCACGGGTGGCACGGGTGGCACGGGTGGCACGGGTGGCACGGGTGGCACCGGAGGCACCGGAGGCACCGGAGGCACCGGAGGCACCGGCGACGGCGGCACGGGCCATGCGGGCGGCGATGACGGCGGATCCGGCGGCACGACGCCCCCCCCGCCGCTGACCCCCGGCCAGACAGCGATCGGCGATCGAACGGTGTTGATGCGGCAGGTGCCGGTCGTCGACGCGGTGAACATCACATCTGCCGGCTCGCTGAT
>JAKOUY010000037.1 GCA_029782355.1 Actinomycetes bacterium | reverse complement strand
GGTAGCTGTCGTGGCGCTGGTTCGCTCGAGCGATCAGCTTCGCCACGGGCGTCGGCAGCGCGCTGCCGAGCCTGCGAAGCTTGAGCGACCGAAAGGAGGTGTATTCGTTCAGGTGCGGCCCGGCGTCGATTGTTGGGTCGAGCCCCACACCTATGAACGCGAAGAGGTTCTCCGCGACCTCGTTGGGCCGGGCACTGAAGCTCTCGAAGAAGATGACATGGACCCGCTCACGTGGGAACCGATCGAAGATGTGCTCGAGTTGTGGTGCGTACACTCCCCTTCGAACGTAGTCCTTCTCGTCGAAAGCACCGGCGGGCGGATTTTCGAGCTCGTCGTCCACGGCCTGCTCGAACGTGCGAAACTCCCGACCCCCTGCCCTCTTCTGCCAGTAGTGGCTGTAGGCGCGGTCGATGGGGTTGCGGAGCGACACGACGAGACGCACATCCGGTAGGAGCACCGACAGCCGATCGATCGCCTGAGGACTTGCCATGTAGGCCGGTGTCGCCTCCGCGACGACGGATTCGCCGTGCCAACCTCCGAACTGGTCCCGATACCACGAGGTGCCTCGCTCGAAGTTCCGATCGAAGAAGTGGAGCTCCTTGGCAGGGGCCATGAAGACATCGGGATGGGCGCCGAGCAGGCGCGCCAGGGAGGTGGTACCCGACCGCATGGCGCCCGCCAAGATCAGCGTAGGCAACGGCGCCGCCTGGTTTCCCAGGGCCGGTTCAGCAGGCAACGCTCAGCGAGATGTTGTCGACTCGATAGGCGGTTGTCCCGACGAAGCGGATCGTGATCAGGACCGACGTCGGCGCTGCGGTCAGCGAAACGCCGCTCGTCAGGCTGTACCGCGCGTTGATGACCGGGATGGTCGTTCCGTTGCCGGTGAGCACCACGACGTCGCCCGTGTTGAACAGCGCCCGCACCTCGCAGGTCTGCGAGCTCGAGACAGATCCGTTCCGCCCGAGCTCTGCGGACAGCGTTGCGGTCTTGCCATTGAAGAGCGACTGACATGGGACAGGAATGGCCACGGTCTGCTCACACTGTGCCGGACCTGACGCTGCCGTCACCGCTCGGAAGGCCTGCTGCCCAGCGAAGGTCGAGTTGGCGACAGAGACCGCGTTCAATCCCGCAGACGTGGACCAGGGCGCTCCGCCGGCGCCGTTCAGCACCTGGGTCAATGCGTAGCTGTCGGCATCTCCTGACGACCCGCCACCTGGCGCCGTACCGAGGAGGTTGACGCCGCACGACGTGCAGGTCGTCCCGGCTGCCAGCGCCGGGGACGCCAGGATCACGGGCGTGACCCACGCCACGCCGAGCCCGACTCCGATCTGCTTGAGCGCAGCGCGCCGGTGCGGTACCTCGACGTTGTGGGACTGCTCGTCTTGAACCACGACACCCCTCTCCCGCAGCGATCTTGGCCGACGTGACCCTGGCAGTTCACATGTCAGATGAGCCGAGACCTTATCTTCTTGTCGGATCACGTGCAGCGATCCTGTAGCGGTTGACACTCGCCGGCTGTCGGGCAAGGGGGGAACCGGGGACAACGACGGGTCCTGTTGCGAGGGAACGTCGAACGAGCGACGACCGGCAGCCGGTTGTGTCCCTGGTTCTGATGGCCCGCATGTGCTAGGTTGCCGCCGGACGCAGCCGGGCGATGAGGGAGCGGGACGTGCAGGCAGAATCCAGGCGGTCGGCGCTGAAGAAGATCGGCGTCGGAGCCGGCGTTGCGTGGTTGACACCGACGATCGCAAGCTCCCCGGCGTTCGCCGCGAGCACGCAGAACAACCCGACCCGCTGCCCGCTCTGTGGTCGGCAGCTGCTGGGCTTGGCGCCGAATGCAGGTTCATCGGGCGATGCTGACAACTACCCGTTGACGCAGGTGCTCAACGGCGCAGGCGGCGCCCCGTGGTCGACCTCGGCCGGCTTGAACTCCATGGAGGTCGCCAACTCCACGTTCGCCGGCCAGCGGGCCTTCCGGGCCACCAGCGTCACGGGCGCCAACGCCGGATGCGAACAGACGCAGACGATCAGCGGATCCTGCCCGAGCCGATTCGTCGGCTATCCAGCGACATTGGCGTGCGAGATGGGCACCAACGCGACGTTGTCGCCCGGACAGCAGGTGGTGGTGGAGGCCGCCTTCTCGAACGGGCAGGTCCTCACCGTGACGGGCAACAGCACCAACCTGACGGTGATCAACCAGCGGTTCTCTCTCAGCAATGCGCTGGTGATCTCGAGTCCGGTCACCTCGGTGACGATCAGGATGCGAACCAACCGCACCTCGTTCCGCGTCGACAACGTCTCGCTCATCGTTGCCTGCGTGAACCCTCCTGGGCCTTGAGCCGAAGGACGAGCGCTTCAACGCCCCAGCGCATCCCCCGAAGCTCCCGGCTGCTGAAGGGCCGGGGCCTCCCGCCACGTACGACGCTGGCGGCGGCGGGAGTGGTGGGCTTCGTCGCCGCCAGCGTGAGCGCCACGAGCCGCTCAGCACGACTCCGCACGGTCGCGACCTCAGGCGTAGCGGCAGCATCGGCGCTCGCGGCGGCCGCATTCGCGGAACGACGAGCCCTGCAGGTTGCGTCTGCCGCAGCCGCACAAGCAGCGACTGCCTATGAACAGGCGGAGGCGCTGGTCAGCCTGACGGCGCGCATCTCCGACCGACCCGCACTTCGGGGGTTCCGGGGCTGGGCGGCCTCGCCCGACGCATGCCTTCATCTCTGGGACGTCGTTGCAGCCGAGAAGCCCGCCACGGTGGTGGAGCTCGGCTCAGGTCTGTCCACTGCCGTCATGGCCCTCGCCGTCGATGCTCTTGGGCTCGACACCACCATCGTCAGCCTGGATCACGACCGCGAGTTTGCTGCGAAGACGCGAGCTCTGCTGACTTCTCTGGGGCTCGGGGCCAATGTCGACGTGCGCTACGCGCGGGTTGAACCGCTCCCGCCGGACGCGCCGGGCCTGTTCAGCGGCCAACCCTGGTATTCCCTCGGCTCATTGAACGGGATCGAGACGGTCGACCTCCTGTTCGTCGACGGGCCGCCGGCTGCAACCAGCGACCTGGCTCGCTATCCGGCGCTGCCGCTTCTCCGCTCCCGACTCCGAGCGGGCTCGACCATCGTGCTCGACGACGCCGACCGACCGTCTGAGCTCCGCACCCTGGAGCTGTGGCTCGCCCGGTTCCCCGAACTGGAATGCACCCGACTCCCTGCTGAGAAGGGCATGGCCCGGCTCACGCTCGGGTGACACCCCGTCGAGAGCCACCGACGACGAACAGCCGGAACAAGGCCCGGAGCGGCTTCGGGTTCTGCGGGTCCCGCCTCCATGCGCGGAGGAGGATGCGGACTGCCTCAGCGCGGTTGCCTTCGTTCGCGAGGGCCCTGGCCCAGCGGAGGTGGAACTGCACGAACGATCGTGTGTCAGCCTCCAGATCGTCGGCATAGGTCACCGCCAGACGCCGGTAGGCGGCCGCGATCGAGGCCATGCGGACCCGAGGGCCGGGGTGGTGGTGAACGATCGCCAGCGATTCCGGAACCGCACACAGCTCGCCTCGCCGGAGGAGCTGCAGGGCGAGGTCGAAGTCTTGACGGCATGGGAGTTCAGGATCGAAGCGAACGGTTCCGATCGCCCATCGGGGCACGAGAAAGGTCACGGTCGAGGGCGACCACGTCTCGCGGAGGGTGGCGAAGAAGCTCCAACCCGACGCCGGAGTGCCGCGTCTGCCGAGCTCTTCACCCCCTGGATCGACGATCTTCCGACCGCACACGACAAGCGATGCGTGTGAAGTGGCCAACGCAGCGCGAACCTGCCTCTCGAGCTTTGCCGGCAGCCACTCGTCATCGCTATCGATGAACGCGACGAACTCACCTTGAGCAAGGTCGATACCTCGGTTCCGCGCCACCGGGGCACCGGAGTTCGTCGGGAGCACCTCGACACGGACTCGGGGATCGGCGATGGATCGAGCCACCTCGACGGTCGCGTCTGTCGACCCATCGTCGACGATGATGAGCTCGAGCGCCGGGTAGGTCTGTCCAAGGACGCTCATCGCAGCGCGTAGGAGAAGGCCCTGTCGATTGAACGCTGGCATGACCACCGAGACCATTGGAGCATCCCACTCGCCGGCCACCTCAGCGTCTCCTCATGATGGGCGGGGCCTCGCGGGCCTCGGATCCAGGGCGCCGCTCTGTATGAGCCGATCGGGAGACGCGCCGCTCAGCAAGCCATCTCGGCGTGGGTGACGGCACCGGCGACACCTCATCCGGCCACCATCCTCCGCACCCGCTTCCGTGCAAGATCCGGGAGCTCGACGACGCGAGGCGACCGGTGCGTCCAGATCGAAACAGCGGTCCACACGGACGATGGCGTTGCGTGCAACCCGAGTGCGAGTCGGAGGTACCGACGGGCTGCGGATCGCTCGCCCAACCGGTAGAGCTGCTGTGCACCTTGATGGAGACGGGCCGCGACTGCCTGGTCGACCTGATCGTCGAAGAGAATCCACTTCGCGTAGGTGCGGCACCGAGACTCGACTCGGCGTGCCGTCATGGTTGCGGACATCGATCTCCCGTGCTGCCGGTAGTTCACCGTGGTCGAGTCCTCGAACACGATGCCGAAGCGAGAAGCGATGCGGAGGTGGATGTCCGGCTCTTCGGCCCAGAGATCGGGGTCGAAGCTGCCGATCACCCGGAATACCGACCGACGGATCAGTGTGGCGATCGGCACCAGGTTCTTACGCTCGATGACCTCGCGCAGGGCACCGGGCGAAGGCGCGACGAAGCTGACTGCCGAAACGGGGTCGGTGACCTTTCGGCCCATCGGGTGCCCGGCGACATCCACCAGGCGAGCGTTGCCATACACCATCCCGACCGAGCTCGGTTCAGTGGAGAGGCGGCCAACCAAGCCGGCGAGGTGCCCAGGATCCCACCAATCGTCGCAGGAGATGAGTGCGATGTAGTCACCAGTGGCGTAGTCGAGGGCCCTGTTCAGCGCACGCGGGACCCCCAGATTCTCCTCGTTCCTGAGCAGCGTGACGCGGACGTCGGCATCCGACAAGGCGGACTGAGCGACACCGAAGGTGTTGTCCGTCGAGCAGTCGTCAACGAGAACGATGTCGAATTGCACACCGACTTGTTCGACAACGCTCTTGAGCGCCTGCTCGATCCAGCTCTCATGCATGAACGCTAACGCGACCACGGTGACCGTGGGCGGGCTTGCCTTCGCCTCCGCACGCCGCTCGCTTCCGGTGTCGCATGCTTGCTTCATCGCGTCCAGTCCTGCGCAAGCCCCGTCGAGCTTTTCGTCGCCGGGCTTATCGCCAGCCCACCACGACGCGGCCAGCAACGCTACTCCTCCAACCGGAGCGCTGAGATGAAGGCCTCCTGGGGCACCTCGACGCGGCCGATGTTCTTCATCCGCTTCTTGCCTTCCTTCTGTTTCTCGAGCAGCTTGCGCTTGCGGGTGATGTCGCCGCCGTAGCACTTGGCCAGCACGTCCTTGCGCTTGGCCTTCACCGTCTCCCGGGCGATGACCTTGCCACCGATGGCCGCCTGGATGGGCACGTCGAACATCTGCCGGGGGATCAGCTCCTTGAGCTTCTCGCACATCCGCCGGCCGTAGTCGAAGGCCTTGTCGCGATGGACGATGGTGGAAAATGCGTCGGCCGGCTGACCGTTCAGCAGCAGGTCGACCTTCACCAGGTTGCTGCGCTGGTACCCGCTCAACTCGTAGTCGAGGCTGGCGTAGCCCTGGGTGCGGCTCTTCATCTGGTCGAAGAAGTCGACGACCACCTCGGCCAGGGGGATCTGGTAGTGCAACTCGACCCGCTCCGGTGAGAGGTACTCCAGCTTGCTCAGCTCGCCGCGGCGGGTCTGGCACAGGTCCATCAGCGCCCCGGTGTAGTCCTTCGGCGTGATGATGCTGACCCGGAAGTAGGGCTCCTCGACGTGGTCGATGGCCTGGGGCATGGGCAGATCGGCCGGGTTGTCGACCAGTTCGACCTCGCCGTTGGTCTTGTGCACCCGGTACTCGACGCTGGGGGCGGTGGCGATGAGGGCCAGGTTGAACTCGCGCTCCAGGCGCTCCTTGACGATCTCCATGTGCAGCAGGCCGAGGAACCCGCAGCGGAACCCGAACCCGAGCGCCCCCGACGTCTCCGGTGCGTAGCTGATCGACGCGTCGTTGAGCTTGAGCTTCTCCAGGCTCTCGCGCAGGTTCTCGAAGTCGTCCCCGTCGATCGGGAACAGCCCGCAGAACACCATCGGCTTCGGGTCGCGGTAGCCGTGCAACGGCTCGGTGGCACCGTGGCTGACCGTGGTGATGGTCTCGCCGCTGCGCGCCTGACCGACGTCCTTGATGCCGGAGATCAGGTAGCCGACCTCGCCGGGCCCGAGCTCGGCCACCGGCGTCGGCGCCGGGCGGCGGACCCCGATCTCGATCGCCTCGTGCGTGCTCCCGGCCTGCATGAAGCTGAGCCTCGACCCGCTGGCCATCCGCCCGTTCATCACCCGGATGCTGCTGACCACGCCGCGGTACTGGTCGTACTGGCTGTCGAAGATCAACGCCTGCAGGGGGGCGTCCGGGTCGCCGGTCGGCGCCGGGATCCGGGCGACCACCGCATCGAGCAGGTCGTCGACCCCTTCGCCGGTCTTGGCGCTGATCCGCAGGATGTCCTCGGCAGGAATCCCGAGGACCGTCTCGATCTCCTGGGCGTAGCGCTCCGGGTCGGCTGCCGGCAGGTCGATCTTGTTCAGCGCGGCGACGATCTCCAGGTCGTGCTCCAGCGCCAGGTAGCAGTTGGCCAGCGTCTGGGCCTCGATCCCCTGGGCGGCGTCGACCACCAGGACCACCCCCTCGCAGGCCGCCAGGCTGCGGCTGACCTCGTAGCCGAAGTCGACGTGCCCGGGCGTGTCGATCAGGTGCAGGGTGTGGCCCTTCCAGTCGACGCGCACGTTCTGGGCCTTGATGGTGATGCCCCGCTCACGCTCCAGATCCATCGAGTCGAGGTACTGCGAGCGCATCTCCCGGGCGTCCACCGCCTTGGTCAGCTCCAGGATCCGGTCGCTCAGCGTGCTCTTGCCATGATCGATGTGGGCGATGATCGAGAAGTTGCGGATTCGGGCGAGGTCCATGGGCGACGGTCCATGCTACTGGCCGCATCGAGCCCTGCCCGGGGCGGCGGGTTGGGGTGCTCCCCGCCGCGCTGGTAGCGTTGCCCGGCAGTTTTCGAAGGGACGAACGTGGCGAACATCAAGAGCCAGAAGAAGCGCAACCTGACCAACGCCAAGCGCGCCCTGCGCAACAAGGCGGTCCGCAGCGAACTGAAGACCCGGGTCAAGACCGCCGCCAAGGCCGCCGGCACCGATCAGGAGACCGAGGCCCTGCGGCTGGCGGTCAAGCGCCTCGACATGGCCGCCGCCAAGGGCGTGATCCACAAGAACCAGGCTGCCCGTCGCAAGAGCCGCCTGGTGAAGAAGATCGCCGCCGCCCAGGCCGGCTGATCGCCGGACCGTCACCGGTCCGATCGCGCCCGCTCAGGAGGCCCGCTGCCCGGCCAGCTTCGACAGCCGGGCGACCAATACCTCCATCACCAGATCGTCGGGCCAGTCCTTCTCCCCGCGCAGGTCGAGATCGGCGCCGGCCAGCAGCGCCATGGCGCGCCCGACCTGGGCCGGGCCCAGGCGGCGGAACTGCTCCAGGGCCTTGCGCGCCGGGAAGCCGGGCTTGATCCCCATGGCCGCGGCTGCACTGGCCTCGTCCCGGGCCCCCGAGCCGTCGAGGGCCAGCAGCTTGCCGTAGTGACTGTGCAGGATGGCCATGACCTGCAACGGGTGCCGCTCGCCGGCGCTGGTCATCCGGGTCAGCACGTCGAGGGCGGCGCGAGTGTCGCCGCGGTCGATGGCGTCGGTCAGGTCCCACGGGGGCACGCCACCGGCCTCGCCGAGGAACGGGCGAACGTCGTCGACCCCCAGCCGCCGGCCGGTTCCGTAGGCCGACACCAGCGTGTCGAGGATCCCGCCGAGGCGCCCGGCGTCCTCCCCCAACCAGCCCGACAGCAGGGTGACTGCGGCGGGGTCGAGGCGCAACCCGGCGGCCTCGATGTGCCCGGCGTACCACTCGCCCCGCTCCCGTGCCCGCGGCGGCGGGGCGGTGGCGTGGGTCACCACCTTGGCCGCCCTCAGCGCATCGGCGACCGGCTTCGGCAGCCGACCGCCGTCCTGCACCAGCACCAGATCGGTGGAGTCGAGCGGATCGCCGAGGTAGTCGATCAGCGGCTCGGCCTGCTCGGCGTTGAACCGCCCGACCTGGCGAGCCACGACGACCCGTCGCTCGGTGAGCAACGGTGGGGTCTGGGCGGCGTCGACCACCTGGGCCAGGTCGTACTCCTCGCCGTCGAAGTCGTCGACCATCAGCGAACGGTCCCCGTCGCCGACCAGCTGATGGACGAGCGAGGTGGCCGCGTCGAGCACCAGGGACTGGTCCTCACCGGTGATCAGGTGCACGGCCACCGCCTCAGGCTGCCACATCCCCGTCCGGGCGAGCGCGGCCGACCCGGCCGGCGCGCCAGACCACCGCGACGAGGACCGCGACCCACAGCACCCCACCCACGGCCGGTCCTGGCTCGACCCGGCTGGCCAGGGCGGCGACGTGGCGCACCCAACCGCACCCGGCCAGCATTGGCGCCATCACCAGCCGGCGCAGCGAGCCGAACCGGCCGAGCAGGTTCGCCGCCACGGCGCAGGGCACCCCGGCGGTCATCACCACGGCCGCCACCGGCACGGCCAGCAGGTTGGCGAGCGGGGCCACCACGGGCAGCCGGCCGAACGCCACCAGGCTGGGGACCGCCACCCCGATCTGAGCGCCGAGGGTGACCGACGCCGCCGTGCGCATCCAGTCCGGCCCGGGCAGACCGGGTGCCAGCCGGGGGGCGACGACGATCACCCCGGCGGTGGCTCCCACCGAGAGCCACAGCCCGATGGAGCGGACCAGCAGCGGGTCGGCCAGGACCACGACACCGACGCTGAGGGCCAGCAGGCGGATCGCGGTGGCCTGCCGCCCGGCGGCGAAGGCGACCGCACCGAGCCCAGCCATCAGCCCGGCGCGCAGCACCGATGGCTCGAGGCGCGTCACCACCGCCAGCCAGGCGATCAGCGCCACGGTCGCCGCCAGGCGAGCCAGTGGCCGGAGCCGCCGCAGCATCGGACCGACGAGGGCCAGGAGCAGGGTGATGTTCTGGCCGGAGACCGCGGTCAGGTGGGACAGGCCGCTGCGGCGGAAGTCGCTCACCATCACCGGGGACTGGCGGGCGTCGTCGCCCAGCACCAGCCCGCTGAACAGCGCGGCGTCGTCGGGGTCCATCGTCACCTCGGCGGAGGTCCGCACCAGCCGGCGGACCCGCTCGGCGGACACGGATGCCGGGCTGCCCGTGACGACATCGCCCCACGACTGCACCTCGACCACGCCGACCACGTGACGCAGGCGGGCCCGCTGCCCGGCCGCCGAGAGCGGACGCCGGCGGCCGCTGACCCAGATCCGATCGCCGACCTGCAACGGACCGACCCGCCGGGCCGACTTGCCGAAGGCCCAGGCGTCGAAGCGCTGACCGTCGACCACCACGGTGACACGAACGCCACGTCCCACCGGCACGGCATCGGCGGCAACCTCGACGAACCCGGTCACCGATCCGAGCCGCGGCGTGGTCACCGCCCGCCAGGCCGCATCGCTCCGCCCGGCGCCCACCAGGCACATCACGACGGCGAGGGCGGCAACGGCGATCCGTCGACGGGCGCCGAGCGACACGCCGAGGGCGACCGCCAGCCCAGCGCGCCGCGCCACGGTGCCGGCCACGGTGCCGGCCACGAGCCCGGCGACGACCACGACGATGTCGAGATCGGTCCATGCACGGCGCCAGGCCGTCCGGTGAGCACCGCTCACACGGTCACCAGGGCGCGCAGCGCGCCGAGCTTGGCCGGTCCGATGCCGCGCACCTTGGTCAAGTCGTCGACCGAGGCGAACGGGCCGTTGGCCTGGCGGTAGGCGACGATCGCCGCGGCCGTCGCCGGGCCGATCCCCGGCAGGCCGTCCAGCTCGACGGCATCGGCGCGGTTGAGATCGACCGGCCCGCTGAGCGCCGCGCTCCCCCGACCGGCGCCACCCACCTCGGCCAGCGCCGGATGGCCGAGCGCGGGCACGTAGATCCGCTGACCGTCGAGCACCGGCTGAGCCAGGTTGAGGGCGTCGACCTCGGCACCGGGCGTGGCCCCACCGGCGCGAGCGACGGCGTCGGCAACTCGCGCCCCGGCCGGCACCGCGTACAGGCCCGGCCGGCGCACCGCGCCCGCGACATGGACGACGAGGGACGGCGGCACGATCGTGCTGGGGGCCAGGCGCGGCCCGGAGATGGTGCTCCCGCCGGGTACGGAGGTGGCAGCAGGTCGAGCGGACGCGGCCCCGGCGCGGGGCAGCGTCTGCTCCACGGGGGTGGCCGGCGGGTGCACCAACCACCATCCCCCGGCGGCGACGATCACGACCGACAGGGCCGCGCCGGCCAGCCGTCCGGCCCCGAACCAGGCGATCCAGGCCCGGCCCCGCGCCCACCAGGAGCGATCCTCGGGCCGCGCCGTCTGCTGGTCCACCGTGGGTGCTGACACGGCCACCTCCGCGCACTGGGCCGCGACGAGCGGCACGATCACGCTGGGGGAAGCACCGCCGACCTTATCGACCGGGAGGACCGGACCAACCCGGCCGGACCAGTCCGCCGGTCAGCCGGTGCCGACCCGGCCGCGGACCTCCGTCGCAGCGGTCCCCAGCGAGCGGCGAGCCACCCAGTCGGCCTCGATCTCCATCGGGATCCGCAGGTACGCACCACGGTGGTCCTTGCCGCGCAGCCGCCAGCGCAGATAGGTGGCCGCATACCGGGTCGGGAAGCCGATCCAGCCGAAGCGCTTCCACTGGCGGACGTGGACGGCCTCGTGTCGTTCGACGTACGGGGTCAACCGGCCGCGGCGGACGATGACCAGCCGGCCGAGGGCGATGCCGTCGACGCCCCGAGGCACCCAACCGCCCTCCCACACGACGAAGCCGTGGCGGCGCAGCAGGGCCATCGGCCCAGCGTAGATCGTGGCACCTAGAACAGGCGGGCGGTGAGCTGCTTGCGATAGCCGGCGGTGCGCGGATCGTGCGGGCCCATCAGCTCGAGGATGTCGACGAACTGCTGGCGGGCTTCGTCGTCGCCGCGGACCCGGTCGAGCAGGGCGGTCAGCGTGGCGTCGTAGTCGTCGTCGGGCTGCTGGACACGCGCCTGGGCGGCGACGTGCCGGGTGCGGTCGGTCTCGGGGATCCGGGCCAGGAGGGCCAGGGCCTCGTGGTTCTCGCCGCGGGCGACGAGCAACTCGGCGAGCCCGACGATGGCGTCCTCGTTGCCCGGCTCGAGCTCCAGCACCGCCCGGTACGAACCTTCGGTGCCTTCGGCGAGCAGCTTGGCCACGGTCTGCTGGGACTCGCTGGGCTGGAGACGATCGACGAACTCCTGGACGACGTGCTCGGGGTAGGCGCCGACGAACCCGTCGACGACCTGACCGTCCTTCAGCGCGTACACCGCCGGGATCGACTGCACCTGGAAGGCCCGGGCCACACCCGGGTTCTCGTCGGTGTTGACCTTGGCCAGCACCACCTGCCCGTTGGTGGCCGCCGTGACCTTCTCCAGGATCGGGCCGAGCGTCCGGCACGGGCCGCACCACGGCGCCCACAGGTCGACCACGACGACGGCGGTGTGCGAGCGGTCGATGACCTCGGTCTGGAAGGTGGCGTCGGTGACGTCGATGGCCATGGGCGCCAGGCTACCGAGGCCGCCGGGCCGGAGCGCCGGGGTGTGTCCGGCCGGCGCCGCTACCGTGCAAGCGTGACCGACTACCACCTGCACCGCCAGCTCCCGGAGCTGACCGATCCGCTGCTCGTGGTGATGCTCACCGGATGGATCGACGCCGCAGGCGCCGCCGAGGCCGCCTTCGCCTCGCTGTCGGCGGCGTGCAACGCCGAGCCGCTGTGCAACTTCGACACCGATGCGTTCATCGACTACCGCGCCCGCCGCCCGACGATGGAGCTGCGCGACGGCGTCAACACCCGCCTGGTCTGGCCGCAGATCGTGCTCAGCACGGGGCGCACGCCGGAAGGCCGCGACATCGTGCTGCTGGGCGGGCCGGAGCCCGACTCGCAGTGGCATCGGTTCTGCAACGCGGTCACCGAGCTCGCCGTCAGCCTCGGGGTCGTGCGGATGATCGGCTTCGGCGCCTACCCGTTCTCCGCCCCGCACACCCGCCAGCCACGACTCAGCTGCACCGCCCCGTCGCGCGAGTCCTTCGCCGGCATGGCCTTCCTGACCAGTTCGCTGGACATCCCCGCCGGGGTGATGGCCGCCCTCGAGCAGGCCCTGCACGCCGCCGACATCCCCTGCCTGGGCATGTGGGTGCAGGTGCCCCATTACGTGGCGGCCATGCCCTATCCGGCGGCGTCGGTGGCCCTCTTGGACATGCTCCGCCAGCTCACCGGGGTCGGCGTGCCCACCGACGAGCTGGCCGCCGCGGCGCTGGCCCAACGCCAGCGGATCGACGAGCTGATCCAGGCCAACCCGGAGCACGTCGCCATGCTCCACCAGTTGGAGCTGGCCCACGACGAGGCCACCTCGGACGTCTCCAGCTTCGGCGCCGACCTGCCCAGCGCCGACCAGCTGGCCGCCGAGGTCGAGCGGTTCCTGCGCGACCGGACAGACTGACCCGATGAAGGTCGACGGCGGCATCCCCCTGGATCTCCACCGCGCCGGGACGGGCGCGGCCGAGTTGGAGGCCGCCGGATACAGCGGTGCGTGGACCGCGGAGACCAACCACGACCCGTTCCTGCCGTGCGTGCTGGCGGCTGAGCACACCTCGACGCTGGAGATCGGCACCTCGATCGCCGTCGCCTTCGCCCGCAACCCGATGACCCTGGCCAACGTCGGCTGGGACCTG
The DNA here is from genome assembly GCA_029782355.1 of Actinomycetes bacterium. Lineage (GTDB taxonomy): Bacteria > Actinomycetota > Acidimicrobiia > Acidimicrobiales > Ilumatobacteraceae > JAKOUY01. Next base: position 301,630 of record JAKOUY010000037.1, on the reverse strand, counting down.
CAGGCCTACAGCGGCGGCCGGTTCGTGCTCGGCCTCGGCAGCCAGATCCGCCCGCACATCACCAAGCGCTTCAGCATGCCGTGGAGCCACCCGGCGGCGCGGATGCGTGAACTGATCCTGGCGATCCGGGCGATCTGGCACACCTGGCGGACGGGTGAGCCGTTGCGGTTCCGCGGCGAGTTCTACAGCCACACCTTGATGACCCCGTTCTTCACCCCGGCCGCCGCTGATCTCGACGGGGTCGCCGACGCCAAGATCTTCCTGGCAGGCGTCGGCGAGCGGATGACCGAGGTGGCCGGCGAGGTGGCCGACGGGTTCATCTGCCACGGGTTCACCACCGAGCGCTACCTCCGGGAGGTGACCCTGCCGACCCTGGCCCGCGGCCGGGCCGCCGCCGGGCGGACCATGGACGGCTTCGAGATCGTCGGACCCAGCTTCGTCGTCACCGGCAACGACGACACGGAGCGGCGCGCCGCGGCGGAGGGGACCCGCCAGCAGATCGCCTTCTACGGCTCGACCCCGGCCTACCGCCCGGTGCTGGAACGGCATGGTTGGGGGGCGCTGTCCGACGAGCTCAACCGGCTGTCCAAGCAGGGTCGGTGGCAGGAGATGGGCACCCTGATCGACGACGAGGTGTTGCACGCCTTCGCCGTGGTCGGCGAGCCGGAGCAGATCGCCGGGCAGCTGGCCGAGCGCTACGGCGACGTGATCCAACGGATCACCCTCTACGCCCCCTACCGCGCCGACCCGGACCGTTGGCGCCCGATCATCTCGGCCATCCAGGCCGGGTGACGCTCCGCGACCTCGCCCCACCCCCCACTCGGCGGCCTCGTCAGACGCACCCTGGCGGGCCAACTCACTCGCCGAGGACGGACTCGAGGCGGGAGTACGACGCCTCCATACCGGTTTCCATGCCGGTGGCCAGGATCTGATCGCGGACATCCCGGTCGGGGCAGGTGATCACGAGCGTGAGCAGGGTCCCGCCGCTCACCGGCCGAAGGGTCAGGTCGTTCGTCGTTCCGGCGGCGCCGGATCCGATCGGGCGTTCCGAGGTCACGGCGCGGCGCGGCGGCTCGCAGGCGAGCAACTCCCCTTCGAACCCGAAGCGCATCGAACCGTCAGCAGACTCCCACTCGTAGCGGTAGCGGTCGCCGACGCGGGTGGCGATCTCGCACACTGGCATCGACCACCCGTCGGGACCGAGCAGCCAACGCTGCAGCAGCGCGGCATCGTTGTGCGCCCGCCACACCTGATCGACCGTCCCACCGATGACCCGGCTGACCCGCAGTCGCGTGTCGTCGAGCACCTGCAGCGTCGAGCCGGCGCTCGCCGCGTACGTCCCCAGCTCGTGCAGCACGTCGTCCATCTGACCGAGTGCCGACGTGGTTCCCTCGACCATGCCCATCGCCGCCAGTTGCTCCATCGCCGCCAGGGTCGGAAACCTGGTCATCGACGTGAACCGCGATCCCCCGCCGTCACGCGACTCGAACGACATCGTCATGACCGTTGCGGGCATCTGATCGTCGTCGCGTCCGTCAGCGGCAACGAACCCGTCGCGCACCGTGAACGACCGACCGGGCTCGACGGCGAGGTAGGTCCAATAGCCACCGTGCTGGTCACCGTCCGGGCCGGTCATGAAGTACTCGGAGCGTCCCCCGACGGCGAGGTCGTGTCGGGTGAACGTCGCCGGATACTGAGGTGGGCCCCAGAAGCGCTCGATCTGGCGCGGGTCGGACCATGCTTCCCAGAGACGCTCGACCGGGACGTCGTACTCGCCGACCACGGTCAGGGTGAGCGTCGACGGGTCGGAGTTGACAGCAACGATGGGCACGGATGCTCCTTCAGTCGGTGGGGGTGGGTGACGGATGAGTCGACGGCGACGGGCCCCGGCCATGTCAAACCAGATGGTGATGCGTGTCGACCGGGCTCCCGTCGACACGGAACCGGAGGCCGTCCCAGCTTGGCACTTGGTCTGGTCGATGGGCCGTTCAATTGGACCTTTTCGCGGGCCAAGTGAGCACGTACCGTCGGACCCATGAACAGCGTGAGCCCGGTGCACGGTCGAATCACCCGGACCGTCGAGCAGGCCTGGATTCCGTTGGGTGACGGGCAGTCGTTCCGGCCGATCGCCTTCGGGCCGGGACGGGCCCGCCAGTTGGTGTTGCGCGTCGAGCCGGGTGTCGTGGTCGGGTTGCACCGCCACCACGGCGAAGTCCACGCCTACACGCTGTCCGGGCAGCGGCGACTGCTCGACCCGGCCGGCCCCGTCGACATCGGCCCCGGCGACTACGTCTACGAACCCGCCGGCAATGTCGACTCGTGGATGGCCTTCGGTGACGAACCGTGCATCGTCCACATCGCCATCGACGGGCCGATGGACACGCTGGGCCCCGATGGCGAGGTGCGCTCGTCGTCCGGGACACCCGAACTGCTGGCCGCCTACCGAAAATGGTGCGCGGCCAACCACCGCCGCGCCGACGAGCGCCTGGTCGTGAGGTGAGCCAGCGATGACCGTGTTCCTGTGCGCCGCCTGCGCCACGCAGATGCCCGACTCCGACCAACCACCGGCGAGCTGTCCGATCTGCACGGACGATCGCCAGTTCGTTCCCGCCAGCGGGCAGCGCTGGACCACCCATCCGGAGCTCGCCGCCGGTCACGCCGCCCGGCTGGAGATGGATGGCGACCTGTTCGGCGTGGGCGTCACGCCATCGATGTCGATCCCCCAGCGAGCCTTGCTGGTTCCCCGGGCCGGCGGGCTGCTGTGGGACTGCACCAGCCTGGTCACGGACGAAGCCGTCGTGGCACTGCGCCGACGCGGCGGGGTCAGCGCCATCGCCATCTCCCACCCGCACTTCTACTCGTCGATGGTCGAGTGGAGCGAGGCGCTGGGCGGCGTGCCGGTGCTCCTCCACGAGGCCGACCGCGACTGGATCCAGCGATCCTCCCCGGCGATCGACCTGTGGTCCGGTGACCGCCTGCGGTTGGCCGACGACGTGGTCCTGATCCACACCCCCGGCCACTTCCCCGGGAGCTGCGTGCTGCACTGGAGCGACGCACCGGCCGGGCGCCAGGCGCTGCTGGCCGGCGACAGCCTGCACCCGCGCCTCGACCTGACCGGCGTGTCGTTCGTCCACAGCGTGCCCAACCACGTGCCGATGCACCCCGATCGGATCGAGGGCATCCGTGACCGGCTGCGGGGCGTCGAGTTCGACGACCTCTACGGGTTCACCTGGGGGCTCAACCTCATCGGCGGAGCCCGGGCCAAGGTCGACCAGTCGTTCACCGCCTTCCTGGCCGCCGAGGGTCACCCAACTCGCTGACGGTGACCGCGCTCCTCGGCCGACCCGACCACGAGGGAGCGATCATCGGGTTCGGTAACGTCACCACCGCCGACCTCGGGGCCGCCCTGGACATCGTCGGGCTGATCGTCGCCGACGATCAGTCGAGCAGCTCGAGCTCCTCGGCCAGGTAGAGCTCGCGGCACCTGGCCCGCTGGAGCTTGCCCGACGACGTCTTCGGCAGCGTTCCCGGCTTGACCAGGATCACGTCCCGCGGCGGCAGGCCGCAGACGTCGAGGGTGCGGTGGTGGATCGCGTGGCGGACGGCGTCGGGGTCCTCGGTGCGCACCTCGGCGACCACGACGACGCTCTCCTTGCCCTTGTAGCCCTCGACCCCGACGGCGATGACGTTGCCGGCGCGCACGCCGTCGATGCCGCCCACGGCCCGCTCGATGTCCTCGGGGAAGACGTTGCGCCCACCGACGATGATCACGTCCTTGATCCGCCCGCACAGCACCAGCTCGCCGTCGAGCAGGTAGGCCAGGTCGCCGGTGACCAGCCAGCCGTCGTGGAACAGGGCCGCGGTGGCGTCCGGGCGGCGGTAGTAGCCGGAGGTCACCGAGGTGCCGCGGATGAGCAACTCGCCGACGTGACGCTCGGGCAGGTCGGCGAACGTGGCCGGATCGACGACGCGCATCTCCAGACCCGGCACCGGTGCGCCGAGCAGCGGCAGGCGGCGGACGTCGAGCTCCTCGTCGGCGTCGGCGACGTCCAGCGGCTTGGCGACCCGCTCGCGCTCCAGCACCAGGCGGTCGACGGAATCGCAGCGCAGGCCGCGCCCGCGTGGCGGGAACGACCCACCGATGGCCAGCTCGGCCATGCCGAAGGCCGGGAACACCCCACCGGGCGGGAACCCGAAGCGCCCGGCCGCGGCAACGAAGGACTCCACCGCGGCCGGGTCGACCGGCTCGGCGCCACTGAGCGCCAGGGTCAGGCAGGACAGGTCGATGCCCTCCATCCGCCCGAGGGCCCGGGTGGCCAGGACCCAGGCGAAGTTCGGTCCGGCGGTGACCGTGCCGCGCCAGTCGCTGATCCACTGCATCCAATGGCCGGGCTTGGCCATGAAGTCCTGCGGGGCGGCGAGGACCAGCTGCAGGCCGCGGCTCATCGGGATCGCCAGCAGGCCGACGAGGCCCATGTCGTGGTACAGCGGCAGCCAGGAGACGAGGACCTCGTGCTCGGTCAGGTCGGCGGCGTCGTAGCAGGCGTCGATGTTGGCCCGCAGCACACGGTCGGGGAGCATCACCCCCTTCGGCTCGCTGGTCGAGCCGCTCGTGTACTGCAGGATCACCAGCCGCTCGGGGTCGTCGGGCGGGCGCACCCAGGCTGCCGGATCGGCGGCACCGAGCACCTCGCCCATCGCCAGCGTGGGCGGATCGCCGGGGACCGATTCGTAGAACGCGGCCAGCAGATCGTCGACCAGGACGAGGGTCGCCTCGCCGTGGCGGATCCGCGCCCGGGTGGACTCGACGAAGGCCTCCAGCGAGCCCATCCGCATCGGGAGCGGCAGCACCATGCTGGCCGCCCCGGCCAGCCAGCATCCCTGGATGACCGTGATCAGGGGGCGCGAGGTCGGCCCGAGGATGGCGACGTGGTCCCCGGGCATCACACCCCGTGCCTGCAGGGCAGCGGCCACCGCCCGGGCCTCGGCGTGCAGGTCGGACCAGGCGACGAACCCGTCGCCAACGGACGGAGCCACCGACTGTCCGACGAAGCGGACCCCCGTCGGACGCTGGGCGGCATCGATGAGCCGCTGGATGATCGAGTCGGCCGGTTCGTCGGGCACGAATGTCCACGGTAGCGGCGCGGGCCCGCTCGTAGACTGCTCCGCGCTATGAGCCAGCCGACCACCGCCCCCGCCGCCGACACCCCGCCGTTCCGGTACTCGGCAGCGCTCGCCGGCGAGATCGAGATCCGCTGGCAGGACCGGTGGGAGGCGGAGGGGGCCTTCCTGGTCGACAACCCGGTGGGCCAGCTGGCCGGTCCGGGGGCGTCGAGCGGCCAGCCGACGGTGTACGTGATGGACATGTTCCCGTACCCCAGTGGCACCGGGCTGCACATGGGCCACCCGCTGGGCTTCACCGCCACCGACATCGTCGCCCGCTACCGACGGATGACCGGCCACCAGGTGCTGTACACGATGGGCTTCGACGCCTTCGGCCTGCCCGCCGAGCAGTTCGCCGTCCAGACCGGTCAGCACCCGGCGGTGACCACGGCCCACAACGTCGCCAACATCCGCCGCCAGCTGCGCCGCCTGGGCTTCAGCCACGACCCGCGACGCAGCATCGAGACCACCGATCCTGCGTACTACCGCTGGACGCAGTGGATCTTCCTGCAGATCTTCAACGCCTGGTTCGACCCCGACGCCAACCGGGCCCGGCCGATCACCGAGCTGATCGCCGAACTCGACGCGGGCGCCCGTGGCGCACAGGGTGGCGAGTGGGCGACGATGGACGCCGGCCAACGCGCCGACGAGCTGGATCGCTGGCGGCTGGCCTACGTCAGCGACGCCCCGGTGAACTGGTGCCCCGGACTCGGCACGGTGGTGGCCAACGAGGAGGTCACGTCCGAGGGCCGCAGCGAGCGCGGCAACTTCCCCGTGTTCAAGCGGCGGATGCGGCAGTGGATGATGCGGATCACCGCCTATGCCGAGCGACTGCTGGACGACCTCGACACCCTGGAGTGGACCGATGCGCTGAAGTCGATGCAGCGCAACTGGATCGGTCGCAGCGAGGGGGCCACCGTCCACTTCGACTCACCCGCCGGGCCGATCACGGTCTTCACCACCCGCCCGGACACCCTGTTCGGGGCGACATTCATGGTCCTGGCGCCGGAGCATCCGCTGGTCGGGGCGCTGACGACGACCGAGCAGGCCGACGCCGTGGCCAGCTATCGGCGCAACGCCGAATCCACCAAGGACGTCGACCGCCAGGACGAGAACCGGGCCAAGACCGGCGTGTTCACCGGCGCCTACGCCACCAACCCGGTCAACGGCCAGGCCATCCCGGTGTGGATCGCCGACTACGTGCTGATGGGCTATGGCACGGGGGCGATCATGGCCGTCCCGTGCGGCGACCAGCGCGACTTCGAGTTCGCCCGCCAGTTCGGCCTGCCCATCGTCGCCATCCAGGACCCGGCCGACGGGCGCGGCACGGACACCGCCAGCTGGGCCGACGCCTACGTGGGCGACGCCCCGTACGTGCACAGCGCCAACGCCACGCTGAGCCTCGACGGGGTGTCCAACGTGGCCGACGGGGTGCGGCGCACCAACGAGTGGCTGGCCGCCAACGGGCACGGCCACGCCACGGTCACCTACAAGCTGCGCGACTGGCTGTTCAGCCGGCAGCGGTACTGGGGCGAGCCGTTCCCGGTGGTCTACGACGCCGACGGTCATCCCCACGCCCTGCCGGAGTCGATGCTGCCCGTCGAGCTGCCCGACACCGACCAGTTCGCCCCGCGGCTGTTCGACCCTGACGACGCCGAGAGCAACCCGGAGAGCCCGCTGGACCGCCTCGGCCACTGGGTGACGGTGACCCTCGACCTCGGCGACGGCCCGCAGACGTACCGGCGAGACACCAACACCATGCCCAACTGGGCGGGGAGCTGCTGGTACGAGCTGCGCTACCTGGACCCGACGAACACCGAGCGCTTCGTCGACCCGGCCAACGAGGCCTACTGGATGGGGCCCCCCTCCACCGGGGGCACCGGCGGCGCCGACCTGTACGTGGGCGGCGTCGAACACGCCGTCTTGCACCTGCTGTACGCCCGCTTCTGGCACAAGGTGCTCCACGACCTCGGCCATGTCTCCTCCGTCGAGCCCTTCCACCGGCTGTTCAACCAGGGCTACATCCTGGCCGCGGCCTACACCGACGAACGTGGCGCCTACGTCGACGCTGCGGCCGTCGAAGCGGTGGAGGACGGCTTCCGCTACGAGGGCCGAGCGGTCCGGCGAGAGTTCGGCAAGATGGGCAAGAGCCTGAAGAACTCGATCGATCCGCTGGACTTCGTCGAGCAGTACGGCGCCGACACGCTGCGGCTGTACCTGATGAGCATGGGTCCGCTCGATGCCTCGCGACCCTGGGAGAGCAAGGACGTGGTGGGCATGCACCGCTTCCTGCAACGCCTGTGGCGCTCGATCGTCGACGAGGAGACCGGCGCCGTGCGGGTCACCGACGGGGAGGTCGACCAGGCCACCACCCGCCTGCTGCACCGGACGATCGCCGGGGTGCGCGACGAGCTCGACCACCTGCGGTTCAACACGGCGATCGCCAAGCTGATCGAGTTGACCAACCACCTCACCAAGTTGGGTGCGTGCCCCGGTGCGATCGTCGACGACGTCGTCGTCCTGCTGGCACCGATGGCCCCGCACCTGGCCGAGGAGCTGTGGAGCCGCCTCGGGCACACCTCGCTGGTCTGCAGCCAGCCGTATCCGGTCGCCGACCCGGCCCTGCTGGTCGACTCGACGGTGGAGATCCCCGTGCAGGTCAACGGCAAGGTCCGCACTCGGCTGTCGGTCGCCGCCGGTGCCGACCCGGCGACGCTCGAGGCGGCGGCGCTGGCCGACCCGCGGGTGGTCGCCGTGCTCGGCGGCTCGGCGCCGCGCCAGGTCGTGGTGGTGCCCGGCCGGATGGTCAACATCGTCACGTGACAGGATTCACCGGGCATCTCCGCTCACCGAATTAGGCATGCCTAACATCGCTCGCTACTGTCTCCGACCATGAGCTCCCGTGCGACCCGCCTGACCCTCACCGCCCTGTGTCTGACCGGTCTCGGTGTGCTCGGTGCGTGCGGCGACGATGCCCGGACCACGACCCCCAGCACCGCGGCGCCGACCGGCACCGGACCGGCCACCGTGGCCACCGGCGAGCCCAACCCCGGTTCGGCGGGGACGACACCGGGGACGTACGCGATCGTCCCCGATGCCGCGGTCACCACCGGGTTCCGCGGCCTGTCGACCCTGCTGACCACCACGGCCGCCCGCCCGGCAACGGTGACCCAGGCCGATCTCGACCTGGTCGAGCAGGCCTGGCACGCGTTCGAGGGCACCGTCAAGCGCAACGACGCCGACCTCTACCTGCGCGCCGAGGAGGCCCTCGACGCCTTCTTCGCCGCCGGCAAGGCCAAGGACGGCGCGACCATGACCACCGCCGCCGGCGACTTCGCCAAGGTCGCCGACGCCTACCTGGCTGCGCACCCCTGAGCCGGCCGTGCGCAGGTGGCCCGCCGTCGCTGCGCTGGCCCTCCTCGCCGCGCTCGTCGGCACCCTCGTCGTCACCGCGCTGACCGGTCGGCCGGCCGACGCCGCCTCGGTGAGCCGGGCCGAGGCCATCCGCCTGCTGGACCAGACCCGCCAGTCGATCGACGAGACCCTCGCCCTGCTGAAGTCGGGCCACGCCGATCAGGCGTTGAAGGAGGCCAGCGCCGGGTACCTGGCGCACTTCGAGCTGGTCGAGCCGCCGCTCAGCATCGTCGACCACGAGCTGACCCTGACCACCGAGTTCCAGTTCGCCGAGGTCCGCCGGGTGATCCGCGCCGGGGCGCCGGTGGACACCGTGCGCTCGGCCATCGTCGAGCTGCGCAACCTGATCGACCAGGCCGAGCGCAAACTGACCGACACGGGTGTCGGGGCGCCGGTGCTGGTGGCCGGGCAGTCGTTCCTGATCCTGTTCCGCGAGGGGTTCGAGGTGGTGCTGCTGCTCTCGGCGCTGCTCGGCTATCTGGAAGCGGCGCGCAGCCCACACTTCATCAAGCCGGTGCTCGGTGGGGTCGCCCTCGCCGCGGCGGCCACCGTGCTGACCGTCATGCTGATGCCGACGATCTTCCGGGTGCTGCCGATCAGCCGCGAGGTCCTCGAGGCCGTCGTCGCCCTCCTGGCCGTCGCCGTGCTGTTCTACGTGTCGTTCTGGCTGATCGCCCGGATGGACAACAAGCGCTGGATGGAGTTCGTCCGCGCCCGCCTGTGGAGCGCGATCTCCGTCGGGTCGACGGCCTCGCTCGTGGCCGTCGGGTTCACCGCGGTGTACCGCGAGGGCTTCGAGACCGCCCTGTTCTACCAGTCGCTGCTGAGCTTCGGCCACGGCCTCGGCGGGGCCATCCTGGCCGGCATCGGGGCAGCAGTCGTCGCCCTGGCCCTCGTCGCCTGGGCCGTGTTCCGCCTCGGTCGCAAGCTGCCGATCAAGGTGTTCATGAACACCGCCGTCGCCATGGTGATGGTCACCTCGGTGGCATTCCTGGGCAACGCGATGCACGCCCTGCAGGCAGCCGACGTGATCGACATCCACCGCACCAGCGGCCCGCGGCTGCCGATCTTCCTGGCCGAGGCCACCGGCGTGTGGCCGACGGTCCCGTCGCTGGTGGCCCAGGTCGCCCTGGCCTCGGTGTACGTGCTGGGCGCGGTGTACGCCTTCGTCATCCGCCCCCGGCTGCACGCCCGCCTGGCCCGTCCGGCGTCACCGTCCCCGACGCCTCCCCACGCGGCACCCGCCTGATGGGTGTGCGCGTCGGCGTCGACGTCGGCGGCACCTTCACCAAAGCGGTGGCGGTGCGTCTGGCCGACCGCCAGGTGGTGGCGGAGTCCGTCCTGCCCACCACCCACGACGCCCCCGGCGGGGTGGCCGACGGCGTGGTCCGGGCGGTGGCCGGCGTGGCCGGCCACGTGGGTGCCGAGCGGATCGAGATGGTCACCCACTCCACCACCCAGGCGGTCAACGCGCTGCTGGAGGGCGACGTCGGCGAGGTCGGGGTGATCGGCATGGGCCGCCGCCCGGACCTCAAGCGGGTCGCCCGGCTGACCCGCCTGGGCAAGGTCGAGGTGGCCCCCGGCAAGCGCCTCCGGGTCCGCCAGGCATTCTTCGACGTGACCGACGGGCTCCCGGTGGCGGCGATCCGCACCGAGCTGGCGGCGATGCGCCAGGCCGGGATCGCCGCCGTCGCCGTGGCCGAAGCGTTCTCGCCGGACGACACCAGCAACGAGCAGGCCGTCGCCGATCTCGCCGTCGAGGCCGGTCTGGCGGTGTGCCCGTCCACCGAGCTGAGCGGCCTGTACGGGTTGGAACTGCGCACGGTGACGGCTGCGCTAAATGCCTCGATCGTGCCGATCGCCGTGTCCACCGCCTCGTTCGTGGCCGACGGCGTACGCGCCGCCGGGATCCACGCCCCGGTCATGGTGATGCGCAGCGACGGTGGGGCGACCGACCTCGCCGGGTTCAGCGCCGCCCCGGTACGCACGCTGTACTCCGGTCCCTCGGCCTCGGTGGCCGGGGCGTTGCGGTACACGGGCGTCGCCGACGCGATCGTCGTCGAGGTCGGCGGGACCTCGACCAACATCGCCGCCATCCGCAACGGGCGCCCGGCGCTGTCCTACGTGCGCGTCGCCTCCCACGCCACCGCGCTGCGCAGCGTCGACGTGCGCGTCGTCGGCGTGGCCGGCGGGTCGATGCTGCGCGTCCGCCGCGGCCGGGTCTACGGCGTCGGCCCACGCTCGGCCCACATCGCCGGGCTGCCCTACGCCTGCTTCACCGACGCCGCGGCGCTGGCCGGCGCGGTCCTCGAGACCGGACCGGCGCTGCCCGGCGATCCGGCCGACTACGCCACGTTGCGCTGTCCCGACGGCCGCCGCGTCGCCCTGACCACCACGTGTGCGGCCAACGCCCTCGGCATCACCCGGACGGGCGACTACGCCTACGCCGCGCCCGACGCGGCGCGCGCCGCGTTCGCCGCCGCGGCCGCGTCGATGCGCACCTCGGCCGAGGCGATCCCGAGCCAGATGCTCCTCGCCGCCGGCGAGGAGGCCTGCGAGCTGGCCCTGCAGGTGGCCCGGTCGGCCAAGCTGACCAACCCGACCCTGATCGGCGTCGGCGGCGGTGCCGGCGGGCTGGCCCGCCACGTGGCGGCCATGCTCGGGTGGTCGATCGAGATCCCCGAGCGGGCCGAGGTGATCAGCTCGATCGGCGACGCCCTGTCGCTGCTGCGCGCCGAGCGGGAACGGACGATGGCGCCCATCGACCCGGCGGTGGTCGAGCAGCTGATGGCCGAGGTCCACGACGAGGTGGTCGCCGCCGGGGCCAGCCCGGCCACGGTGGAGGTGCGCCTCGAGGAGGTGCCCGAGCGCAGCCTGGTGCGCGCCGTGGCCACCGGCGCGGTGGGGCTGGCCGCCGGCGCCCTCCCCGGGCGGGAGGTGGCCGACGCCCACACCCTGGCGACGATGCATCCGCACCTGTCCCAGTTCACTCCGGTGGGCGGGTACTGGCTGGGCGAGGGTGACCGCACCGTGCACGTCCTCGATCGCTACGGCGACGAGTTGCAGGCGATCGACGGCCGGCGGGTCCAGCCCGACCGGTTGGCCGCGACGATCGACGAGCTGACCCGCTACCGCGGGCCGATGACGCTGCGCCCGTCGGTGTGGATCATCGACGGTCGCCGCCTGCTGGAGCTGGCCTCCTTCGACCCGTCGACCAACCCCTACGCCGGCCGGGACGTCACCTATCTCGTCGGGAGGAGCCGCTGATGGCCCGATACGTGTCCAAGTCCGAACGGCTCCGCCGCATCGTCGCCGTCGCCCTGGCCTGCGCCGTGGTCGCCTTCGCCCTCGGCTGGCTGTACGGCCGCCAGCAGGTGCCGTCGGTGGGCGACCAGGTCGCCGCCGCCAGGGACCGGGCGACGCTCATCGCCACCGGCATCGAGCGGCTGGACATCGAGTACCAGCAGGTGCTGAGCGGCACCGACGGCGAGACGCTGGAGCGTGGCGTGCTGGCCCCGCTCGACGAGCTGCGGGTCTCCCTGCAGCAGGCGATGGACGACGCTCCGTGGTTGACCGCGGCGCAGCGGGCCGCGGCGCTCGACGCGCTGGCCACGGCCCGAGCTGCCGCCGAGGCCACGGCGACGCAGGGGGCCTTCACCGCCTCGCTCGGTCGGGCCGCCACGGTGGTGCGCCAGACGTTCGGCGTGAGCGGCTGAGCGAGCCCGGTCCGCTCAGCCGCGGATCCGGGCGTTGGTCGGGTCGTACATCGGGCGCAGCGAGACCACGGCCGGCACCTCGCGCCCGGCGACGTCCACCGACCACGAGCCACCGTCGAGCCAGGCCGCGCCGATCGGTTCGTCACCACCCACCATCGCCAGCCCGACTGCCCCGCCGAGGGTGTGCCCGTAGCTGGCGGCGCGCACGTACCCCGCCTCGCGCCCGTCGCGGCGCACGACCTCGGCGTGGTACAGCAGCGGCTCCGGGTCGGTCAGGCGGACCTGGACCAGGCGCGAGGTCGGCGGACCGGCGGCACGGCGGCGGCCCAGGGCGTCGAGTCCGACGAACCCGCCGGGCTTGTCCCAGGCGATGGCGAACCCGAGGCCGGCCGACAGCGGGTCGTCGGTGTTGTCGATGTCGTGGCCGTAGTCGCGGTAGCCCTTCTCCATCCGCAGGCTGGACAGTGACTTCAGCCCGGCATGGCGCAGCTCGAGATCGCGACCGGCCTCGACCAGCAGATCATGGACGTGACCGGCCTGCTCGGTGGGCACGTACAGCTCGTAGCCGAGCTCGCCGAGGTAGGTGATCCGCATGCACCAGGCCCGGGCGAAGCCGAGGTCGATCTCCCGGGCCGTGCGGAACGGGAACGCCGCGTCGCTCAGGTCGACCGTGGTCAGCGCCTGCAGGAGCTGGCGGGACCGTGGGCCCTGGACGTTGAGTTGCGCCAGACCGGAGGTCACGTCGGTCACCATGGCGTGACGGCCGGCCGAGGCTCGGCGCAGCAACGTCTCGACGTGGCGGTGAGCCGTGTCCGTGGCGACCACCAAGAAGTCGGACTCGCCCAGCATCGACACGGTCAGGTCGGCTTCGATCGTGGCCCGCTCGTTCAGCCATTGGGTGTAGGTGATGGTTCCCGGGCGGGCGGCGACCTGGTTGGCCGACAACCGCTCGAGCACCTCGCCGGCCTCGTCGCCCTGGACGCGGAACTTGGACATGAACGACATGTCCATCAGCACCACAGCGGTGCGGCAGGCGTGGTGCTCGGCCGCCCAGTGGGCCCAGAACGCCGGCCGACCCCACGTGAGCGGCCCAGGGTCGGCCACCTGGCCGGGGCCGGCATACCAGTCGGCTCCCTCCCAGCCGGAGACGTCCTTGAACCAGGCGCCGTTCGCCGCCAGTCGGTCATGCAACGGCGAGACCTTCGCGCCCCGGGCGGTGCGCATCGACCGGTTCGGGTAGTGGCACTGGTACACCATGCCCAGCGACTCGACGGTGCGTGACCGACGGTAGGCCGGATTGGACTGGTACGGGTGCAGGCGATCGATGTGCATGCCGGTCACGTCGGCGCCGGGGTCGCCGTCGAGGATCCAGTGGGCGACCAGCCGACCGAGCCCACCACCGGTCAGGATGCCGATCGAGTTGAGCCCGGCGGCGACGAAGTAGTTGCGCAGCTCGGGCGCTTCGCCGACGATCGGCGAGAGGTCCGGCGTGAAGCTCTCCGGCCCGCAGAAGAAGGTGCGGATCCCGGCATCGAGGGCGGACGGCACCCGGCTCATGGCCTGCTCGACGTACGGGCCCATCCGGTCCCAGTCCGGCGCCAGCGTGGTGAACGAGCTGTCCGCCGGAACGCCTTCGACCTTCCACGGGGCGCACACCGGCTCGAACAGCCCGACCATCAGCCCGCCGACCTCCTCGCGGTAGTAGCCGTAGTTGGCCGGGTCCTCGATGACCGGCCATGACGGGTCGAGCCCTGGCAGGGCGTCGGTGATCAGGTAGTAGTGCTCGGCGGCTTGCAGCGGGACGTTGACGCCGCTCAACGCCCCCAGCTGGCGGGCCCACATCCCGGCGCAGTTGACGACCACCTCGCACTCGATCGTCCCGCGATCGGTGACCACGGACTGCACCGCGCCGCGATGGGTGGTGACGCCGGTGACGGTGACCCCCTGGGCGATGGTCACCCCCTGCTGGCGGGCGCCGCGGGCCAGCGACATGGTCACATCGACCGGGTTGACCCGACCGTCGGTGGGCACGAAGAACCCGGCGAGCAGGTCGTCGGTGCGCGCCAGGGGGAACCGCTCGGCGACCTCGGCCGGGGAGATCTCGTGGACCTCGACGCCGCAGTACCGGTTGAAGGCGGCCACCCGCCGGTACTCCTCGAGCCGGTCGCGGTCGGCGGCCAGTTCGATGAACCCGACCCGTTTGAACCCGGTGGCCAGCCCGGTCTCGCCCTCCAGGCGGTCGTACAGCTCGGCCGTGTACCGGCGCAGGGCAGTGGACGTCTCCGACAGCGAGCCGAAGGTGACCATCAGCCCGGCGGCGTGCCAGGTGGTGCCGGAGGTCAGTTGGTCGCGCTCGACCAGGACGACGTCACGGCACCCGGCGTGGGCCAGGTGGTAGGCGACCGAGGTGCCGATGATGCCACCACCGACGACCACCACCCGGGCCCGCTGGGGCACGGTGGACGAGGCGACGGAGCTGGCGGAGTCGAGGGCAGCGGCAGGCACGGCCTGCCACGGTACTCAGCGGCCGGACGCCGAGCCCGTCCGCCCGCGGCCGCGAGTCAGCGCAGCTGAAAGCCGTCACCCAGGGGGTCGGCCGGGTCGAGCACGAAGTGGTGCTCGCCGGTGCGATAGGCCATCCCCTCGACCTGGGTGATCACGCCGTGGGGCCCGACGCCCAGCACCCGGCCGAGGAACGTCGACCCGACCACGCTGTCGTGGCGCAACACCTGTCCCGGGCGGATCCGGCCCTCGTCGTGCAGCAGGACCAGGCGCGTCGAGGTTCCCGACCCGCACGGTGAGCGGTCGACCTCGCCGTCGGCGAACACGGTGCAGTTGCGCTGATGTGGCCCATCGGGCAGGTCACCGAGGTCGTCGTACCAGATCACGCCGTACACCCCGGACAGGCGCTCGTCGCTCCGGTGACGGGCTGCGGTCGTGCCGGCGAGCGCGGACTTGATCTCCCGGCTGATGGCGATCAGCCTGTTGACGTCGGCCGGACTCACCGACGCCCCGACGTCCCCGGCGCGGGCGGTGGCATAGATCGCGCCGCCGTAGCCGACGTCGACGGGAACCATGCCGGCCGAGGTGGGCACCTCGACCCCTCGCTCGATGACGAACCCCGGCACGTTGGTGAACGCCACCGACGTGGTCCGGCCGCCCCGCCGATGCACGGTGGCGGACACACGACCCGAGGGAACGTCGATGGCCACGGCGAGCTCACCGTCGTCCGGTGCGTCCACCATGCCGCTGTCGACGGCGTGGACGGCGAGGGCGATGGTCCCGTGGCCACAGGCCGTGGAGAACCCGTCCTTGTGCCAGAACAGCGTGCCGAGCAGGGCACCCTCGTCGTTCGGGGGGACCAGGAAGCAGCCGTACATGTCGGCGTGGCCTCGCGGCTCGTTGCACAGCAACCGGCGCAGGGCGTCGGCCGGTCCGTGGATGGCGGACTGCCGCCGGTCCAGGACGCGGTCGCCCTCGATCGGTGGGCACCCCTCGACGACGATGCGGAACGGCTCGCCGGCCGTGTGGTAGTCGACGGTGCGCACGGAGCGGGAGGGCACGGGCCAACGTTACGCCCGGGGCCCACCGCCGGGGCCGGATCGCCACCCCGGTCGGGTCCGCCGATCGCCGAACTGGAAGCCGTCGAGGTAGCCCGGGTTCGTGTCCGGTCGGCCCTTCCGGCTGGTCCACCGCCAGGTCAGCGAGACGCGTACGTCGGTGGTGGGAGCGGCCGGTATGCCGTGCAGCCACGACCGCTGGCAGGCCCCGCCCATCACCAGCAGGTCGCCCTCCCCCGGCATCAGCACGAGATCATCGGGGCCCTGTCCGGCGGGCACCGGATCGGCCTTGGCCCGGGTCCAGGGCCCTCGCGGGCGGATGACGAACGGTCGGCGGACACCCAGCACGACGATGGCGATCCGGGTGTCGTCGAGCCAGCGCATCTCCCGGTCGCTGTGCAGGCCTTGGAAGTCGGCGCCGGTGCGGTACTGCAGGGCCGTGACCCCGCTGAACGGCACCCGGTAGACGGACTGCAGGTGCATGGTCGTCTGGCGGAGCAGCGGGTGAGCGTCCGGGTGCAGCATCGCGCCGAGGCGGCGTTCGGGGACGTAGTGGTCGTAGCGCAGCACCTCGCCCTGCTCCCACCGGGTGCCGGCGACGAGCTCGTCCAGCAGCGCGGGCGGGTCGATGGCGAAACCGGTCACCAGGTCGACCCAGGACTCGCCATCCAGCCAGGTGCGGGTCGCCCGCGCGCCCCGGTCGATCCGCAGCGCCGGCCGACCGGACGACGCCGGCTCACCGGCGGCGTCCGCGTCCATCGATCCACGGTACCGCGCCACGAGGAGCCGATACCGAGGTGGCCCGCTCGCCGGGGGTGTTCGGCCCGGGGGTCGCCGCAGCGGAGACGGCGACCGAGCAGACCCGCGTGCTCGCCCGAACCGGCCGCACCGCCTGGCCGATGGCCGCCAGCGGACGCGACCTGTGTCGTCCGGCACACCCGGACGACTAGCCTGGCGCCCGATGCCCCTCGCCGTCGACTCCGTCTCGGTTCGCTTCGGCGGGGTCCTGGCGGTTAACGAAGCCTCGCTGGCGGCCGCCGCCGGCCACGTCACCGGGCTGATCGGTCCCAACGGGGCCGGCAAGACGACCCTGTTCAACGTGGTCTCCGGCATGATCGCACCGACCAGCGGACGGGTCACCCTGGGCGGCGAGGACATCACCCGCCTGCCGACCCACCGGCGGGCGCGCGGCGGGATCGCCCGCACGTTCCAGCGCCTGGAGCTGTTCTCCTCGCTCAGCGTGTTCGAGAACGTCCAGGTCGCCGCGGAGATCGCCCGCCGGGCGGCGCCGCGCCGGGTCGCCGGCGAGCTGCTCGAGCGGGTCGGCATCAGCCACGTTGCCGACGTCGCCGCCGGTGACCTGCCCACCGGCACCGCCCGGCTGCTGGAGGTGGCCAGGGCGCTGGCCACCGAACCGCAGGTGCTGCTGCTCGACGAGCCGGCCTCCGGGCTCGGCCACGAGGAGAGCTCCCGGCTCGGCGCCCTGCTCCGCCAGCTGGCTGCCGAGGCCATCGCCGTGCTGCTCGTCGAGCACGACGTCGAGTTGGTCATGGAGATCTGCGACCGCCTGTTCGTCCTCGACCTCGGCCGGATCATCGCCAGCGGCCCGCCCGCCGAGGTGCGCGAGCACCCCGCGGTGATCGACGCCTACCTGGGCGCCGGCTGATGCGCGTCACCGTCCTCGGCGGCGGCTCGTGGGGGACCACCGTGGCCAGCATGGTGGCCCGCAAGCACGACACGCTGGTGTGGGCGCGCAACGCCGAGGTGGTCGCCGAGATCAATCTCGAGCACCGCAACACGGCCTACCTCCCCGGGTTGAACCTGGCCGACCAGCTGGCCGCCACCGACGATCTGCAACGGGCCGTGCACCACGCCGAGCTGTTGATCGTGGGCGTGCCGACCACGGCGGTGCGGGCCACCCTGGCCGATGCCAAGCCGTACGTCCGCCCGTGGATCCCGGTGGTCAGCCTGTCGAAAGGGTTCGAGCGCGGCTCGCTGCTGCGGATGACCGAGGTCATCGCCGACGAGCTGCCCGATCATCCGGTGGCCACCCTGACCGGACCGAACATCGCCCGGGAGATCCTCGCCGGGCAAGCTGCGGCCAGCGTCATCGCCACCCACGACCTGTCGGTGGCCCGGGCGATCCAGGGCGTGCTGTCCAGCGGGCTGTTCCGCGTGTACACCAACCACGACGTCGTCGGCTGTGAGCTCGGTGGCGCGCTGAAGAACGTGGTGGCCATCGCCTGCGGCATCGCCCAGGGCCTCGGCGTCGGTGACAACACCCGGTCGATGGTGATGACCCGCGGCCTGGCCGAGCTGACCCGTCTCGGCGTGGCGATGGGCGGCGAGGCGATCACCTTTGCCGGGCTCGCCGGCATGGGCGACCTCATCGTTACCTGCATGAGCCCGAACAGCCGCAATCGCACGGTCGGCGAGCAGCTCGGCCTGGGCCGCTCGCTGGCGGAGATCACCGGCGAGATGAAGATGGTGGCCGAGGGACTGACCACCGCGGTCACCGCCCACGAGCTGGCGGCCCGCTACGACGTGTTCATGCCCGTCCATGAGGAGATGTACAAGGTGGTCACCGGCCAGAACCCGCCGATCGCGTCCTATCGCGGGTTGACCATCCGGCCGGGCCACGAGTCCGAGCCGGGCTGAGCGCGCCCGGCGCGCACCGCATCGAGGAAGGCCACCACGGCCTGCGCCATCGCCAGGGCACGCACCGAGACCATCAGGTCGAAGGCGTGTTGGGCGTGAGGGATCTCGGCGTACAGCACCGGGGCGCCCGATACGGCGCGCAGGTGCTCGACGAAGGCGCGGGTCTCCTCCCGGTACAGCAGCACGTCGATGGCCCCGTGGATGACGAAGAACGGCGGCGTCGCGGCGTCGCCGCGATAGGCCGGGGACACCAACTCCCAGGTGGCCCGGTCCGCCGCCAGCTTCGAGGACATGACCATCTTCTCCAGGAACCCGACCATCGAGGTCGAAGCCCGGATGCCCCACCGATCGGTGAAGTCGAAGGCGCCGTACACCGGGACGCAGGCATCCACCGCCGTGTCGACGTCGATGGCGTCGGGCTGCAGCGATGGCTCGTTCGGCGTCGTCGCCAGCACCGCTGCCAGGTGACCGCCGGCCGACCCGCCGGTGGTGGCGATCCACGACGGATCGCCGCCGTGCTCGGCCACGTGCCGGCGAACCCACACCAGGGCGGCCTTGACGTCGTGGATCCACGCCGGGTACTTGTGGCGTGGCGCCAGGCGGTAGTTGACGCTGACCCCGAGGTAGCCACGACGCGCCGCTTCGTGGAGCAGCGGCAGGCCCTGGCTGCGCTTGTCCCCACTGACCCAGCCGCCGCCGTGGATGTGGAACAGCACCGGCCACGGCCCGCCCGCACCCGTCGGCCGGTACAGGTCGAGACGCTGGCGCTTGTCCGGGCCATAGGGGATGTCGCGAATCACCTCGACGCACGTGCGGTCCATGTGCAGCGGGCGCAGCAGGCGGCGAAGCGGCGGGCGGGTGATCGTCACCGGCCCGGTCAGCGGGGCCACGGCGGCGACGAGGGTGGGTGCCGCGGCGCGGGCCCCGAGCTGCACCCCGATCAGACCGACCATGCTGGCGACCATCGCGACGAACCCGGCCCAGCCCCACGGTCCGTGCAGCGCCCCACCGGCCACGAGCGCGGCCGTGACGACGGCCTGCGCCGCGGCGTGGAACACGGCGGTCTCGCCGACGAACATGCTCACCAGCTGGATCGGCAGGCTGAACCACGCCGGGCGGCGAACGCGGACTCCGGCCACCACGGTCGACAGCAGCGCGAGGCTTCCCAACACGAGCAGCGTCACGGTCACCGTTCCACTGTAACCCGTATGCCTGCAACAATCTGACGACTCGTCAGATTTCTCGTCCACGACCCGTGACGTCACCGGCAGGGGGTTCTACAGTTCGAACATGAGCGAGAACTCGGTGTCCCCCCCGCCGAAGCTCGGCCGCAACCACGTGTTGCATGCAGCCCTTCGGCACCACAGCATCATTGACGACATCACCATGCTGGCCATGCGTCGGCGGCGGCCGCCACGCCCGGATGCCGAGCTGTCCCGGATCGAGCACGAGATCGAGCAGTCCGTCGCCCACTACCGCGAACTCGGGTGGTTCGACCGTCCCGAGCTCGCCTACGCAGCTCCCCCGCCGCCGACCACCTACGACTCGGTGCCGGAGCGAGCGGCGCGCTTCCACTACCAGCACATCACCTTTGCCAGCGACTACCAGCCACCGGCGGACGATCCGGCCGGCGCCCGCTGGCTCTCCTACGAGAGCAACCGCACCGTCCACGCCTGGGTGATGCGCCATCCCGGCCCGCAACGCCCGTGGCTGGTGTGCCTGCATGGCACGGGCATGGGCCGGCCGCTCATGGATCTCGGCCTCTTCCGGGCCAACTGGTTGTACCGGCACATGGGCGTCAACGTGGCCTGCCCGGTGCTGCCCCTGCACGGGCCGCGGCGCGCCAGCGTCCCGGCGGACGTGCATTACCCCAGCGAGGACGCCCTGCACAACTTCCACGGCACGCTGCAAGCGGTGTGGGACGTTCGGCGGATGCTGGCCTCGCTGCGTTCCCAGGGCAACACCCGCCTCGGTGTGCTCGGCATCTCCCTCGGCGGGCTGATCGCCGGTCTGGTCGGCGACCTCGACCCGGACCTCAACTGCGTGATCCTCGGTGCGCCGGTCGCCGAGCTCGGTGCCCTGATCGAGCGGCACAAGGCCCAGCCGTTCGATCCGGGCGAGGCCCGCAACCTCGAGCTGGCTCGCCAACTCGACCGGATCATCTCCCCGCTGTCGCTCTCGCCGAAGACGCCTCGCGACCGACGGTTCATCTACGCCGGCATCGTCGACAAGATGGTCCATCACCGCTATCACGGTGGGCGGATCTGGGAGCACTGGGAGCGCCCCGAGGCCCTCTGGTACAACGGCGGGCACTCCGCCCTCGGCTACTCCCGCGACGTCGCCCGGTTCATCGAGCAGGCGATGCGCGCCACGGACGTGGTGGGGGCCGACGCGGCGTGACCGAGCACCTCGGCCGGCGGCAGCGCCTGGTGTACCTGCTGCGCGCCCGCAGCCGGGCCGAGCGCTCGATGCTCGACCGCTGGATCGCCACCACCCACCCGGTGGCCGAGGGCCCGCCGCAGGTGGTGGTCCTCGACCGTGGGGCGGCCACGGAGGCCGCCCTGGCCGAGCACCTCGTCGACCGAGACCATGACGTGGTGCTGCAGCCGATGGGCGTCGCCTGGCAGCCCCGCCAGCGCAACGGTCGGCGCGACAGCAAGCTGCGCGATGTCGTCGCCGAGGGTGATCCCCGTGCGCCGCGGCCACTGCAGCACGGCTGGTTGCTCCGCGCCGACCCGCACCGGGCCCAGGTGACCATCGGGGAACCGGCCACCGTGGCCGACCTCGCCGAACGATTCGACGCGCCAGGTGATGCGGTGCGCCCGGGTGCGGCCGGGCCGCCGTCGGACGGGTTCGCCGGATACGTCGCTCGCCGGGCGCTGCTGGCCCTCGAGCGCGAGGACGTGCGCGTCCACGGACCGCAGTACAAGATCCCCCGGCTGGTGCGCGAGGAGATCTTCGCCCTGCCGCGGTTCCGTGCCGGGCTGGCCGACCTGGCCGAACGCGAGGGTCGCCCGCTGGCCGAGGTGCTGGTCGAGGCTAGAGCCTGCCTGGCCGAGATGGTGGCCGGGTACGGCCGGGCCCGCCTCGACGTGTCGATGGCCCTCGGGCGTTCGATCCGCCGGCAGGGCTACGACCCCGATCTGGACCTCGACCTCGACGCGGCGCGGGACGTGGCCGAGCGGGCCAGGACGACGTCCTCGGTCGTGTTGCCGACCCACCGCTCGAACTTCGACGCCTCGGTCATGCCCACCGCCTGGCACCAGCTCGGCCTCCCACCCACCCACACCCTGGCCGGGATCAACATGGCGTTCTGGCCGATGGGGGCGATCATGCGCCGGGCCGGGGCGATCTTCATCCGCCGGGAGACCACGGGCGACCCGGTGTACCGCTACGCCCTCCGTGAGTACATCGGCTACCTGGTCGAGAAGCGGTTCCCGCTGGAGTGGTACATCGAAGGCGGCCGGTCGCGCACCGGCAAGCTGCTCCCACCGAAGATGGGTGCGCTGAAATACGTGCTCGACGCCTACCGCGAGGGGCGGACCGACGACGTGCTGTTCATCCCGGCGTCGATGACCTACGACCAGCTGCGTGAGGTCGCCGACTACGCCGCGCTGGCGCGGGGGCAGGCCAAGCCGGCCGAGGGTCTGGCCTGGGCCCTCGGCTACTGGCGCCGCCAGCCGAGGCGCTACGGGCGGATCTACGTGCGCTTCGGCGAACCGGTGTCGCTGCGCGCCGCGATCGGCCCACCGGGGCGGCTGGCCATGGCCGACGAGGGGCTGGCCCTGCAGAAGGTGGCCTTCGAGGTGGCGACCCGGATCAACGGCGTGACCCCGATCACCGCCGCCGCGCTGGTGACCCTGGCGCTGCTCGGGGGCATGGGCCGGGCCCTGACCTTCGACCAGGTGCTCACCGTGGTCCGCGCCGCCTATGCCGATGCTGAGCGGCGCGGGCTCCCGATGACCAGCAGCGCCCGGGCGCTGACCACCGACGACGGCGTGCGCGCCGCCCTCGACGCGCTGGTCGCCAACGACGTCGTCGTTCGCTGGGAGGGCGGTCCGGACGTGGTCTACGCCATCGGCCCGGACCAGCACCTGGCCGCCGCCTACTACCGCAACTCGATCGTCCACCACTTCCTCGGCGACTCGATCGCCCAGTTGGCCCTCCATGCCGCGGCCCAGCCGGATGGTGCCGGCGACGCCCGCGAACGTTTCTGGTCCACGGCTATGGACGTGCGGGACCTGTTGAAGTTCGAGTTCTTCTTCTTCGACAAGGCCGCGTTCCGCCAGCACCTGGCCGCCCGGGTGGCCGACCACGTGGCCGACTGGGAGGCCCGGCTGGCCGACGGCCCTCGGGGAGCCGCCGAGGTGCTCGCCGCCTGCCAGCCGGTGGTGGCCCACCTGACGTTGCGCTCGTTCGTCGAGGCCTACTTCGTGGTCGCCACCGAGCTGGCCCGGCGCGACGACGCCCCGGCCGAGGATCGCAAGGCCGTACTGCGCGCCTGCACCGGTCTCGGTCGCCAGCTGCTGCTGCAGCGGCGGATCCACAGCCCGGAGTCCGTGTCCAAGCCGCTGTTCGAGACCGGCCTGCAGCTGGCGACCCACCTCGGTCTCATCGAGTCCGGCGCCGACGTGGCAACCGCCCGCGCCGAGCTGGTGGAGCGGTTGCGCACGGTGCTCGATCATCTCGACGCCCTCGCCGGGCGTGCCGGTGGCACCCTCGCCGAGCTGCTGGACTCGACCCGCTGACCCGACCCGCTGACCCGACCCGCTGACCCGACCGGACGTCCCACCCGACCACCCACGGAGATCACCACCATGACCGACATCGACGCCCGACTGGACTGGGGGTCCGAGCTCAGCTCGTTCGACTACCTGATGTTCCGCTCCGATCTCGACGTGCGCTCGCGGACCACGGTCATGTCGATCGAGACCTTCGACGTGGTGCCCGACTGGGACCGCCTGCGGTGGGAGGTCGACCGGGTCTCGCGCGTCGCCCTGCGACTGCGCCAGCGGGTCGTCGCCCCGGTGATCCCGCTGACCGCGCCGCGTTGGGTGGTCGATCCGGACTTCGACCTCGACTATCACCTCCGCCGGGTCCAGCTCCCGGGGACCACCACCATCCGCCAGCTGCTGGACTTCGCCCAGACGATGTTCCACGATCCGCTGGACCCGAACCGGCCGCTGTGGGAGGCCGTGCTGGTGGAAGGCCTCGACGACGACGGCGCCAGGGCGGCGATGATCTGGAAGCTCAGCCACGCCACGATCGACGGGGTCGGCGGGATGGTCATCGATCACCTGCTGCGAACCGATCACCGGGACACCCAGCGCCCAGCGATGCCGCCCCTCCCGGTGCCGGAGGACTTGACGTCCGTCGAGCTGACCCGCCGAGCGGTGCGTCGGCTGCCGCTCGGACTCGCCGCCTCGGCCGTGCGCCGGATGCGAGCCGCGGGCGGTCTGGCCGGCCGGGCGATGCGAGATCCGGCAGGCACCCTCGGTTCCGTGCAGCAGGCGGTGCACGCCGCCCGCCACGCGCTGCCGAGCGGCACCGAACCGTCGCCGATCCTGCGCGGCCGCAGCCTGCAGCGGCGCTTCGAGATCTACGACCTCCCGCTCGCCGACCTGCGCAACGCGGCCCGCGCCCATCAGTGCTCCCTGAACGACGCCTACCTGGCCGCCATCGGCGGCGCGATGCGCCACTACCACGAGGGCATGGGCGTGGACATCGACGCCATCACCGTCGGCATGCCCATCAACGTCCGCTCGGCCACGGACCCGGCCGGCGGCAACCAGTGGTCGGCGGCCGCCATCACCGTGCCCGTGGCCGACACCGATCCGGTGAGCCGGATGGCGACGATCCGCCAGCGGGTCATCACGGCGCGCAGCGACGCCGGGTTCAACCTGATCGGCCTGGTCTCCCCGGTCACCGCGTGGTTGCCCCGCTCGGTGCTGGCCAGCATCAACGTCGGGTCGGTCGGCATCGACCTGCAGGCCAGCAACGTCCCGGGCAGCCCGGTGCCGCGGTACATGGCCGGGGCGCGCATCGTCCGCCAGATCCCCATCGGTCCCCTGCCGGGGGTGGCGATGATGGCGACGATGACCTCGATGGCCGGCCGGCTGTTCCTCGGGTTCAACGTCGACCCGGCAGCCTTCACCGACGCCGAGCTGCTGCGCAGCAGCCTGCGTGCCGGATTCGACGAGGTCGTCGCCGCCGGGCGGTCCGCCGAACCGGTGCGCGCCCCGGACCCGGCCGGGACGTCGTCCAGGCACCGCGCCAAGCGAGCCGCCACGAAGCAGACCGCCACCAAGGCCACCAAGCCCGCCAAGCCCGTCAAGGCCGCCCAACGGGGAGCCACCAGGCAGGCGACGGGAGCCACCCGAACCACCACCCGATCGAGGCGGAGGACGTCACGATGAGCGAGCAGCGACGCCCCGGCACGGTGGCCGAGATCGAGGCCGCCCCGGCCGGGCCACAGGTCGCCGCCTTCTTCGATCTCGACGGCACGCTGATCTCGGGCTACTCGGCGCGGCACATGGCCACCGACCAGGCCAAGGCCCGCGACCTCGATCCGTCGCAGATGGTCAAGGCCCTCGGGGCGGTGATCGGCGGCGGCGGGCTGAACCCCAGCAGCTTCGAACAGCTGCTGGCGCTGACCGCGGCACGCTGGAAGGGTCGCACCGTCGACGACCTCGACGAGATGGGGCTGCGGCTGTTCGAGAAGAAGCTGTCCGACCTGCTGTTCCCGGAGATGCGCGCCATCGTCCGCGCCCACCAGCGGCGTGGTCACACCGTCGTGCTGACCTCCTCAGCAACGGCCTTCCAGGTCGAGCCGGTGGCCCGCTATCTGGGGATCGAGCACGTGCTGTGCAATCGCTTCGCCGACGAGGACGGCGTGCTGACCGGCCAGGTCGTCACCCCGGTGCTGTGGGGGCCCGGCAAGGCTGCGGCTGCCCAGCAGTTCGCCGCGACGCACGGCATCGACCTGTCGGCCAGCTACTTCTACGCCGACGGCAACGAGGACACCTCGCTGATGTACCTGGTCGGCCAGCCGCGCCCGACCAACCCGGGCAAGCAGATGGAGACCGTCGCCAAGCGCCGCGGCTGGCCGGTGCTGCGCTTCACCAGCCGCGGCCGGGCCTCCCAGGTCCGCTCGCTGCTGGGCTTCGGGTCGATGCTGCCGATCGGCGGCCTGGCCCTCGGCGCCGGGCTGCTGACCCGCAACAAGCGCCTCGCCGTCAACCTCGGCACGACGCTGTGGACCCGCACCATGCTGGCCATCAACGGCGTGACGCTCAACGTGGTCGGCCGGGAGAACGCCTTCGCCGCTCGCCCGGCCGTGTTCATCTTCAACCACCGCAACAACTTCGACGCCTTCATCGCCACGGCCATCGTCGAGCGCGACTTCACCGCCGTCGCCAAGGGCGAGCTGCGCAGCGATCCGATCATCGGCACGGCCGGCCGGTTCCTCGACGTGGCCTTCGTCGATCGGGCCAACTCGGCCAAGGCCGTCGCCGCGCTGAAGCCGATCGAGGAGATGGCCGCCAAGGGCCTCTCGGTCCTGATCGCCCCGGAAGGGACTCGGGTGGACACGACCACCGTTGGTCCGTTCAAGAAGGGCGCGTTCCGCATCGCCATGGCCGCCGGCATCCCGATCGTTCCCATCGTGATCCGCAACGCCGAGCTGGTGGCCGGCCGCAACGCCACGGCCGTCAACCCGGGAACGGTCGACGTCGCCGTCCTCCCACCGATCCCTGTGGACGACTGGACGATCCGCAACTACGCCGGGAAGATCGCCGAGGTCCGCCAGCAGTTCGTCGACACGCTGGCGGACTGGCCCAGCGACGCGCACGACTAGGGTCGAACCACATGGCGGTGCTGGCCTTCAACGTCGACAAACTGCTCATCGCCACGATCATCGGGATCAGTACCGGCGCGATCTACGCGGTGATCGCCAGCGGCCTGGTGGTCACCTACACGACGAGCGGCTTGTTCAACCTGTCGCACGGGGCCACCGGCGTGCTGGCCGCGTTCACCTACTGGCAGTTCCACTACATCTGGCACTGGCCGACGTGGCTGGCGCTGCTGTTCGTCCTCGGCGTGTGCTGCCCGGCGTACGGGTGGTTCGTCGAACGGTTCATCATGCGCGGCCTGCGCGACACCACCGAGGTCGTCCGCCTGTCGGTCACCGTGGCCCTGTTCGCCGCCATCATGGGCTTGGTCAACTGGCTGTGGCCGGCGGACAAGCAGGGGCCGGCGATGCAGCGGTTCTTCGAGGGCCACCAGCTGTCGATCGGCGGGATCAACGTCGCCTACCACAAGTTGATCACCATGGGCTGCGCCATCGTCGTGGCGATCTTCCTGCGGCTGCTGATGTACCGCAGCCGGTCGGGGGTGGCGATGCGCGCCGTGGTCGACGATCGCAACCTCAGCGAGCTGAACGGCGCCAACCCCGACCGGGTCGCCGGCATGGCCTGGGCCGTCAGCGCGGCCCTGGCCGGCCTGGCCGGGATCCTGCTGGCCGGTGAGCAGGGTCTGCAGGTCGAACCGCTGGTGATGTTGACGATCAACGCCTACGCCGCGGCCATCATCGGTCGGCTGCGCAGCCTGCCGCGCACGTTCGCCGGTGCCCTGCTGCTGGGTCTGCTCGACTCGTACTACCTGACGTACTCCGACGCCAAGCACTTCCCGAAGACCTTCCTCGGCTTCAGCCTGGCGGGGCTGCGCCCGGCGATCCCCACCCTGGTGCTGTTCATCGCCCTGGTGATGATGCCGGTGGCCCGGCTGCGCACCGGCGTGGTCCGCCTGCGCGAGCAGCACCGTGAACCGCGCTGGTCGACGGCGCTGGTCGGCGTGGCTGCGCTCGTCGGGTTCACCGTGGCGGTGTCGGGCATGCTCACCCGACCGAACCAGCTGCTGTTCATCAACGCCCTGATCCTGGCCATCGCCGCCCTGTCGCTCGTCCCGCTCACCGGCTACGCCGGACAGGTGTCGCTGGCCCCGCTGACCTTCGCCGGACTCGGGGCCATCGCCATGGCCAAGGTCCCCGGGCACGGCAACCTGGGCAGTCTGCTGCTCACCATGCTGATCATCGGCGCCGTGGGCGCGCTGGTGGCCCTGCCGGCACTGCGTCTGTCCGGGGTCTACCTGGCGCTGTCCACCGCAGCGTTCGCCGTCCTGGTCACCAAGCTGGTGTTCAACCAGAAGGAGACGTTCTACTCCGGCAACATCGCCGTCCCGCCGCTGAAGATCCCGGGCGTGCACATCGGCTCGCCGCGCTCACGGCTGATCCTGCTGGCCGTGGCGTTCTGCGTGCTCGGGCTGGCCGTGGTGGCGGTGCGCCGCAGCCGGCTCGGACGGCGGCTGATCGCCCTGAAGGACTCGCCGGCCGCGTCGGCCACCCTGGGGATGAACGTGACCGTCACCAAGGTGGCCGCCTTCGCCATCTCGGCCGCCATCGCCGCCTGCTCGGGCGCGCTGGCCGGCACCAAGGTCAGCCCCCAGCAGTACGACTTCCTCCAGAGCCTCCCGGTCGTCATGCTGACCGTGCTCGGCGGCGTGGCCGCGGTGTCCGGCGCCCTGTTCGGCGGCTTCCTGCTCGGCGGGAACAGCGCGCTGAGCGGCATCGTCGGCTCCAAGCTGGTGAAGAACATCCTCCAGGTGCTGCCGGGCACCATCGGCATCACCCTCGGACGCAGCCCGGCGGGTGTCGCCGAGGACAGCTCGGCGGGGTTCCGTGGTCTGATCGGCCGCTGGGACCTGATCGCCGTGGCCTTCGCCGGGCCGGTCGCCCTGTGGGCCCTGACCACCGGTGGTCTCGTCCAGCGCTGGTCGTTCGTCGCCGCCCTGGCGATGTGGCTGCTCGGTGTCGTCCCGCTGCTGCCGGCGATCGCCGATCGGTCCACGCCGCGCCGCGGCGCGCTGCTGGTCGTGCTGGCTGCCGGCGTGGCGGTCGCCGCGCTGGTCCACTGGCGCACGGTGATCCACACCAGCGGCTGGCGGTTGGTCGCCATCATCGCCGCGCTGGCCGTGGTCATCGTCGTCGCCGGGCGGCTCGTGGCCGGCCGCGCTGCGCCCGCCCACCCGTCGCCGGCGGCATCGGCGCCGGCGACGGCCGACGCGGGTCGGGCACTGCCGCCCGCGGAGGTCCCGGCGACGGCTGGCTCGATCACCACCTCACCCAGCGCTCCGGCGGACCGTTCGGCGCTCCTGGCCCTCGACGACGCCGTGGCCGGATACGGGGCGATCGAGGTGCTCCACGGGGTGAACCTGTCCCTCGGCCACGGCGACGTGCTGGCCATCCTCGGCCCGAACGGCGCCGGCAAGACCACCCTGATCCGGGCGGCGTGCGCCCAGTTGCCGCTGCTGCGCGGCAGCCGGTGGTTCGACGGCCACGACGTCTCCACCGTGACACCGCGTCGGCTGGTGCGCTCGGGCATGTGCACGATCCCCGAAGGCCGCGGCGTGTTCCCCAACCTGACGGTGCGCGAGAACCTGTGGATGGCCACGTACGGATCGAGCCGGCTGGAGGAGGTGGAGGAGATCGCCTACCAGCGGTTCCCGCGCCTCGGGGAGCGCCGCCAGCAGCTGGCCGGCACGATGTCGGGCGGTGAGCAGCAGATGCTGGCGCTGGCCCGCGCGCTCGTCGGGCGCCCGAAGGTCCTGCTGCTCGACGAGCTGTCCATGGGCCTGGCCCCGATGATCGTGGCCGAGCTGTACCACCACGTCGCTCAGATCGCCTCCGAGGGGGTGGCCATCCTGCTCGTCGAGCAGTTCGCCGCCACGGTCGAGCACGTCGCCTCGCGGGTCGTGCTGATGACCGGCGGTCGGGTCCGCTGGGACGGCACGCCGGCCGAGCTGGCCGGGCGGGACCTCACCGAGCTGTACTTCGGGGAGACCTCCCCGGCCTGAGCGAGCATGGCCTGGAGTCCCCGCCGGGCGGGCATCCGGCGGGAACTCGACAGGCAGGAGGACGTGCGCACGGAAGCCTTGCAGCCGCCGTCCGCCGTCGCACCGCCCGGCAATTCTGCCAAGTTCGCGCCGTGCGGGCGAGTCAAACGAGGGCGTCGGGGTGTGACGTGTGTCAACCTCGCGGAGGAACGGGGGTAGTGTCGGCGCCGGGGAGAGCCAGACACCAGTCGACTCCGCTGCGGCGCCTGTCGCGGCACGAACACCAGGGGGATCTCGTGAAGGTCCAGATGACCGTCAATGGTCAGCCTCGCGCCGCAGAGGTCGAGCCGCGAACGCTGCTCGTGCACTACCTGCGGGACTCGTTGGGGCTCACCGGCACCAACATCGGCTGTGACACCTCGTCGTGCGGCGCCTGCACGGTGCACGTCGACGGTGAGGCGGTGAAGTCGTGCACCGTGCTGGCCGCCCAGGTGGCGGGCGCCGAGGTGACCACCATCGAAGGCCTGGCCACCGCCGACGGGCTACATCCCATGCAGCAGGCGTTCATGGACTGCCACGGCCTGCAGTGCGGGTTCTGCACGCCGGGCATGGTCATGGCGGCGACCTCGCTGCTGCGCGAGCACCCCAACCCGACCGAGGACGAGGTTCGCCTCGGTCTGGAGGGCAACCTGTGCCGCTGCACCGGCTACCACAACATCGTCAAGGCCGTGCTGGCCTGCGCCGGAGGCGGGGCATGAGCGCCATCGGAACCCCGATGAAGCGGCGCGAGGATCCGCGCCTGCTCACGGGTGAGGCCAAGTACGTCGACGACATCCAGGTGCCCGGCCAGCTGTGGATGGGCATGGTCCGGGCCACGGTCGCCCACGCCACCATCGCCGCCATCGACACCTCGGCCGCCGAGGCGATGGACGGCGTCTTCGCCGTGTACACCGGCGCCGACCTGCAGGAGATGGGTCTGTGGGGCGCCCCGCTGCCGTGCGCCTGGGTGGTCACCCCGGACATGGCCAACCCGGCCCACTACCCCACCGCCGTCGACGAGGTCCATCACCTCGGGGAGATCGTCGCCGTGGTGCTGGCCGACAGCCGCTACCGGGCCGCCGACGCCGCCGAGGCGGTGGTCGTCGACTACGCCGAGTTGGCGGCCGTGCCCAACCTCGACGCGGCGATGGCCGGCGCGGCCGTCGCCCACTCGTCGCTGTCGACCAATCACGCCTACCACTGGCCACTGGTCCCGGATCCCGACGCCCTGGAGGCGGCCTTCGCCAACGCCGCCCACACGGTGACGGCCGAGTTCGTCCAGCAGCGACTGATCCCCGCGGCCATGGAGCCCCGCGGGGTGCTGGCGGTTCCCTCGCCGTATGGCGGGGACATCACGCTGTACAGCTCCACCCAGGTGCCGCACATCCTCAAGGTCATGGTGGCCGCCACCACCGGCATCAGCGAGGCCAAGATCCGGGTGGTCGCCCCGTCGGTGGGCGGCGGCTTCGGCGCCAAGCTGAACATCAACCCCGACGAGATGCTCGCCGTTGCCCTCGCCCACCGGTTGGGCCGGCCGGTGCGCTGGACGGAGAGCCGCACGGAAGCGGCCGGTTCGACCCACCAGGGTCGTGGCCAGCACCAGCGGATCGAGCTGGCTGCCGACGCCGGCGGCAAGCTGCTCGGCTGCCGGGTGCACATCGATGCCGACATGGGCGCCTACATGATGCTGATCACCCCTGGCGTGCCGCTGCTCGGGAGCTTCCTGTACACCGGTGTGTACGACGTGCCGGCGTTCGGTTTCACCTGCGACGGGTGGTTCACCAACCTCACGCCGACCGACGCCTACCGCGGCGCCGGCCGCCCGGAGGCCAGCTATGCCATCGAACGGGCCATGGACCTGCTGGCGGCCGAGGTCGGGGTCGGCCCGGACGAGATCCGCCGGCGCAACTTCCTCGGTGGCGGCGATCGGTTCGAGAACCTGACGGTGGCCTCCACCCTGGTCTTCGACAGCGGGCACTACGGACCCAACCTGGACCGGGCGCTAGAGCTGGCCGACTACGACGGCCTGCGCGCCGAGCAGCAGCGGCGCCGGGCGGCCGGCGAACCTGTGCAGCTCGGCATCGGCCTGTGCACCTACGTGGAGATCTGCGGGCTGGCCCCCAGCCGGGCGCTCGGCGGGCTCAACTACGGGGCGGGCGGGTGGGAGCACGCTGTGGTGCGGATGCTGCCCACCGGCAAGGTCGAGGTGGTCTCCGGCAGCACCCCGCACGGGCAGGGACACGAGACCACCTGGTCGCAGATCGTCGCCGACAAGCTCGGCATCGACCCGGCCGACGTCACGGTGCTGCACAGCGACACGGCGATCAGCCCGCTGGGACTCGACACCTACGGGTCCCGCTCGCTGGCGGTCGGCGGGGTGGCCATCTCGATGGCCTGTGACAAGGTGGTCGACAAGGCCAAGGTGATCGCCGCCCACCTGATGGAGGCCAACGTCGACGACCTGGTCTTCGAGAACGGGGCGTTCAGCGTGGCCGGCACGCCGGCGGCATCGACCCCGATCCAGGCCGTGGCGTTCGCCGCCTTCACCGCCCACAACCTGCCCGACGGCGTCGAGCCCAACCTGCAGGAGCAGGTCACCTTCGACCCGCCGAACTTCGCCTTCCCGTTCGGCACCCATGTGGCCGTGGTGGAGGTGGACACCGAGACCGGCGGGGTCCGGCTCGTCGGGTACACGGCGGTGGACGACTGTGGCACGCAGATCAACCCGCTGATCGTCGAGGGCCAGGTCCACGGCGGCATCGTCCAGGGGGTCGCCCAAGCCCTGTGGGAGGGCGTGCACTACGACGAGGACGGGATCATCAAGAACCCGTCCCTGATGGACTACCTGGTGCCCTCGGCCGCCGAGGTCCCCAGCATCCGCACCGACTCGACGGTGACGCCGAGCACCAGCAACCCGCTGGGGGTCAAGGGCGTCGGCGAGGCCGGGACCATCGGCTCGGCCGCAGCGGTGATGAACGCGATCTGCGACGCGTTGAGTCCCTTCGGCATCGCCGACCTGCCCATGCCCGCCAGTCCCCAGACCGTGTGGCGGGCCGTCGAGTCCGCCCGGGCCACGACGGGAGGTGCCTCGTGATCCCTGCCCCGTTCGATCTCGTCACCGCCGACTCGGCCGAGGCGGCCGTTGCCGCGCTGGTCGAGCACGGCGACGACGCCAAGCTGCTGGCCGGCGGGCACAGCCTGTTGCCGTTGATGAAGCTGCGCCTCGCCGCTCCGGCCGTGCTGGTGGACATCGGCCGGCTTCGTGACCGGTCGTTCGTCCGGGACGACGGCGCCCACGTCACCGTCGGGGCACTGACCCGCCATCGTGACCTGGAGACCAGCCCGGTCCTGGCCGAGCATGCCCCGCTGCTGGCGGCGGTGGCCGCCCAGATCGGCGATCCGGCGGTGCGCCACCGAGGGACCATCGGCGGTTCGTTGGCCCATGGCGACCCGGCCTCCGACCTACCGGCCGCGGTGCTGGCCCTCGGCGCCGTGCTCGTTGCGGTCGGCCCGGGCGGCAGCCGGGAGATCCCCGCCGAGGACTTCTTCCACGGCTTCATGGACACGGCCCTGCACGC
The DNA here is from genome assembly GCA_029782355.1 of Actinomycetes bacterium. Taxonomy (GTDB): domain Bacteria; phylum Actinomycetota; class Acidimicrobiia; order Acidimicrobiales; family Ilumatobacteraceae; genus JAKOUY01. The sequence continues at coordinate 268,615 of JAKOUY010000037.1, read as the reverse complement.
CGACGAGATGCTCACCGAGATCCGCATCCCGAAGACCGCCGGCGCCGGGTGGAGCTTCCAGAAGTTCAACCGCCGGGCCCAGGACTGGGCCATCGTCGGGGCCGCCATCCAGCTCGGTCCGACCCCGCGGGTCGCGCTGATCAACATGGACATGCAGCCGTTGCGGGCCAGCGCCACGGAGTCGGCCGTCGCCGGCGGCGCCTCCCCCGCCGAGGCCGCTGCAGTGGCCGCCGAGGGGTGCTCGCCGCCCGAGGACCTCAACGCCGACGCCGCCTACCGCCGCCACCTGGCCCAGGTGATGGTCCGCCGCGGCCTGGTGGAGGCAGCGGGCCGCTCAGCCGCCAGCGGTCAGTCGACGGTGACGTAGGGCGGTAGTCGGCGTTCCAGGAGCGCTTCCATCCGGCTGCGGACCTGTGCGTGGTAGCTGGGCTTCGTGGCGATCAGGAACTCGCCGCTGCGGATGCCGGCCAGCACCGGGGCGACCACCTCCGCGGCGGGCCGTCCCGCCGCGGTCATCGCGGCCAGCGCCTCGGCGGTGAACGCGCCGTCGGGGGTGGAGTCCGTGGCGTACTGGGATCCGCGCACCCGTGAGGTGGTGGCGATGGCGGTGTCGAAGGCGCTCGGCGTCAACACGGACACCCCGATCGACGATCCCGCCGCGGCAAGGTCGTGCGCCAGACACTCGCTCAGCGAGAATGCCGCGCACTTCGACACCACGTACGGGCTGGACGCCGGCGCCGAGACGAATGCCGCCACCGAGGACGTGTTGACGATGTGGCCCTCGCTCCCCTGCGCGATCATCCGCGGCACGAAGCTGCGCACCGCATGGACGATGCCCCAGACGTTCACTCCGAAGATCCACGCCCAGTCGTCCAGGCTGCGGTCCCACATGTAGCCGCCCTGGAACACCCCGGCGTTGTTGATCAACACGTCGACGCGGCCGAGGTCGGCGAAGGTGTCGTCGGCCAAGCGCTGCACCGCAACCGGGTCGGCGACGTCGACTCGGTGGGCACGCGCCGCGTCGCCAATCTCGGCGGCCGTGGCCTGCGCCGCCGAGCCGTCGATGTCGGCCGCGACCACCCGTGATCCCTCGGCGGCGAAGCCCAGCGCCAGTGCTCGACCGATCCCACTGCCGGCACCGGTGATCACCACGACCTTGTCGCGGAAGTCCTTCATGCACGCTCCTGTCTAGAGGCCCGGGTGATCGTCGACGATCCCGAGCCAGATCTGGGCCGCCTCGATGGCGACCTTGTCGTTGATGAACACGTGCTGGGTCCCGGTGTAGACGTCACGAAACGCCCGCTCCAGCCGGCTCCCCTCGCGGATGGCGGCAGTGCCGGCGGCGAGGTGAGCCCATTCGGCGATCTGGCGCGCCGCGTCCGTGGCGAACACCGCAGCCGCCCGGACGTCCGCGCGATGGCGCGGGGCGAACCCGTCCGCCGACTCGACCGCATGCTGGGCGTGGGCAAAGGTGTCGTGGACCAGCAGGTGGGCGGCTCGCCACCGCATGCGGTGCTCGGCGATTCCACGTTGGAAGGTCGTGCGATGCGCCAGTGTGGTGCTGTCGCCCATGCGCACCCGCGACGCAGCCAAGGCCTCGACGTCGTCCAGCATGCTTCGGCTGACGCCGAGCGCCCAGGCCGCGTGTCCGGCCGCGGTGATGGGCAGGAGCCCCATCCGGAACACGGTGGACCGGCCCCGCTGGGGCTGGCGAGTGAGCAACGGGAAGGTTCGCTCGGCGGGGACGAACACGTCGGTCATCCGGTAGTCGAACGAGCCTGTGCCACGCAGGCCCTGGACGTGCCAACCGTCGGTGAAGGTGACCTCGGCGCGGGGCACGAACGCCACCCGTAACAGGTCGTAGCCCTGGGGAGCGGCGCCATCCGCCCCGGGCTCGGCCAGATACCCGGCTGCGATGTAGGCCGCATGTCCCGTGCCGGAGCCGAAGTTCCACTCGCCGGTCAAGCGGATGCCGCCGGGGACGGTGGTCGACCGCCCGTTGGGGGCGTACTGGCCACCGACCACTGCCGGGCCGTTGCCGAAGATCTCGGTGAATCCCCCGGCCGGGAGGTAGGCCGCGGCTGCCGCCGTGGAGGACAGGTTGGCCAGGCAGGTCCAGCCGAACGAGCCGTCCAGGGCGGCTGCCTCCAGCCACGTCTCGATCATTCCGGCGGCGTCCGGCTCGGCACCGCCGGCCTCGGCGGGATTCATGTACTGGGCCAGCCCGGTCGAGAACATCGCCTGCACCAGCGGGGCACTCAGCGTTCGAGCCCGCTCCGTGGCGGGCGCCTCGGCGAGCACCAGCTCGGCCATCTCGCGCACCAGGGCCACACCGTCGAGCGGGGCGTTGGCCGACTCATCCGGGATCATCGAGCGCTCCTGTCGGGTGAGGCGGCCGGGGCGCCGGGGCCCGCCGCAGCGATGATGACATCGGCCAGCTGCCCGGCGAAGCCCCTCACCGACCCGCCGCGGGCGATGACCCGGTTGAACACCGTTCCCACCAGCACGTCCACGAGCAGCTGCGGGTCGACCGCCACCCCGACCGACGTCGTTGGCGCGCCCAGGATCTCCAGCAGTTGCTCGCCGAGGCTGCGCTCGAGGTGTCCGAGAATGCCTGCGCGTTCGCGCGGGTCGCCGAGGTCGGTGAGCAACCCGGGCAGCGCGGAGCGCGCCGGTGGGCGGCGGAAGGAGCGGACCACACCTTGGATGAGCTCGACCAGGTCAGCGCGTACGTCCCCGCTGCGGCGTATCTGTGGAGCCATGTCGACCTCGAACAGGACGTCCAGCACCAGATGGGCCTTGCTCTGCCAGCGCCGGTAGACGGCGGGGCGGCCGACGTTGGCCCGCCGGGCGACCTCGTCCACCGTGGTGCGGGCGTACCCCACTTCGCCCAGCAGATCCAGCACCGCCCGACGCACTGCGGCGTCGATGGACGGGTCTCTTGGACGGCCCGGAAAGCTCACCACGCGTGCAGTCATATCGTTACAGTCTGACACGTTATTCGGGCGACGTCGAGTTCGGCCGCCTGGGGTGCAGTACGGTCGACGGGCATGACCGAGCACGACTACATCCCCAGCGCCTTGGCGTGGGTGCGCGAGCAAGTCGACACCTACGAGCGATCCGGCGGCACCGAGGCCACGACGTTGCGCGAGACGGGCATCCCGATCATCGTCGTGACCATGCGGGGCGCGGCCACCGGGGCGATCCGCAAGATCGCGCTGATGCGCGTCGAGCATGACGGCCAGTACGCGTTGGTCGCCTCCTACGGCGGACGGCCGGCCAGCCCGGCGTGGTACCGCAACCTGCTGGCCCATCCCGACGACGTCACCGTTCAAGACGGGCCTGCGCCGTTCCCGGTCTCGGTGCGTGAGGTGTTCGGCGACGAACGGGCCGAGTGGTGGGAGCGCGCCGTCGCCGTGTTTCCGACCTACGCCGAGTACCAGATCTCGGCCACCGCCAGCAGCGGTCGGGTCATCCCGGTGTTGGTGGCGACGCGCCGGTGAATGGGGCGCGTCAGCCGTAGAACAGGTTGAAGACCCACAGGCCCAGGGCGGTCTGGAGGACGTAGAGCGCCAGCGTCGTACGCATCCACGGTTTGTAGTTGGTGAAGCGCAGCGGCTTGGGCAGCAGGCCGAAGCCGCGCAGGACCATGAACGACCCCATCAGGACCGTGACGATTCCGACGATCCCGTGGATAGTGCTCACCAGGACGAAGGTGTCGCTGAGCCGATCGGTCAACTGCGGGCGGACGGCCTCGTTGTAGGACGACAGCATGATCGACACGACCAGGTAGACGTTCAGCGCCACTGCCGCGGTCTGGCACCACTGGTGCAGCCGGTAGTGCTTGGTGATCGCCAGGCCGGCGCCGACGAGGAGCATGGCGACCACCACCCCGCTCAGCAGCAGCGTGCGCTTGGCTTCAGGAGTGGCAGTGGCCAGCAGCGTGAGGTTCACGAGCGGTCGTTCGTCGGCCGAGCCCGTTCGGATTGCCGCCGGACGCGACAATGCGGTCTCCGGCGCACAGGCACCGGAGACCGCAGGGTTGGGGGGTCGGGTCAGTCGCTGGCTTGATGGCTCAGGCGGCGAGACCCTGCTGGTGGGAGATCGCCAGCGCCAGGGCGTCGGCGATGGTGGTCATGTGTCCGGCTGCGGTCCGCAGCGCCGTGTAGGCGGCGGTGGCGTCGCCGGCCTTCTCGGCATCGATGGCGGCGATCAGCGTCATCGCATGGTCGCCGACCAGCTTGGCGACGGCGTCCTTGGTCAACCCACCGGCGGTGGCCGACTCGAGGAACGCACCGAACTCGCCGGCGTAGGCGGCCAGGTCGGCCTTGGCCTTGTCGGCCTTGGCCTGATCGCCACCCGCAATGGCCGTGGTGTAGTCGACGAAGAACCCGATGTGCTTCTTCCACAACGGTCCGAACGCATCACCGGCCGCCTTGCCGTACACCGAGCCGACCGCGGCGATGAGATCGTCGGAGTTGGCGTCCAGCGTGGCCGCGGCAGCGTGGAAGCTGTCCATCCGCCCGCCCAGGGCCTCGCCGGTGGCGATCCCGGCCAGATAGACGTGCTCCTGCAGGTTGCGGGTCAGCAACGCTCGCAGGTTCGATGTCGCCGACGACGGGTCGCCCTGGATGCCCTGCTGCTTGGCGATCGCTGCGGCCAGCGGCTCGGCGATCATCGTCATGTGCCCGGCAGCGGCCTTGAGGGCGGTGAACGCCTTGGTGGCGTCCCCGGCCTTCTGCGCGTCGATGGCGGCGATCAGCGTGGAGGCGTGATCCCCGACCAGCTTGGCGACGGCGTCCTTGGTGAGTGCGCCACCGGTGGCCGACTCGAGGAAGGCACCGAACTCGCCGGCGTAGGCGGCCAGGTCGGCCTTGGCCTTGTCGGCCTTGGCCTGATCGCCGCCCGCGATGGCCGTGGTGTAGTCGACGAAGAACCCGATGTGCTTCTTCCACAACGGTCCGAACGCATCACCGGCCGCCTTGCCGTACACCGACCCGATGGCCGCGGTGATGGCATCGGAGTTGGCATCGAGGGTGGCGGCCGCAGCGTGGAACCCGTCCATCCGTCCGCTCAGGGCCTCGTTGGTGGCGATGCCCGCCAGGTAGACGTGCTCCTGCAGGAGGAACTCGAGCGAGGCGCGCAGATCAGCGGCGGGCGAGAACCCGGTCATGTCGTGACCGGCCATGCTGTCGTGGGTCATCGGCATGCTGTCGTGCGGGGCCATGCTGTCGTGGCTCATCGGCATGCTGTCATGGGGGGCCATGCTGTCGTGGGTCATCGGCATGCTGTCGTGGGTCATCGGCGTCGAGGGCGGTGTCGACGAGGCGGCGTGGCCACCGTGAGCCGAGACGCCGGCGGCCCCGGCGCTGACGAGGACACCGACGCCGATGACGGCGACGGCGAGGTTGCGGGTACGAGACATGAACACTCCTTGGTGGTGGTTGGTGGGTGAAGGCGAGTGGGGTGGGAAGCGCGGTCAGGAGACGACGATCTGGCCGGTCATCGAGTTGTGGATCCGGCAGAAGAACGTGTAGGTACCCGGCTTGTCGAGGGTGAACGAGCCGGTCGCGCCCTTGCCGGCGAGCTTGACGTCGAACGCACCGGTGGGGGCGTCAGGCGTTCCCGACGTGACCGTGTGCGTGGTGTTGTCCGAGTTGCGCACGTGGACCACCGTGCCCACGGCGACCTTCAGCGGCGACGGCTTGAACTGGAACGTGGCAACCGTGAGCTCTGCGCCCGCGGCCTGCGCAGGTGCGGCCCCAGTCGAGCCTGGCTGCCTGGCGGGTGCCGCCGGCGCTGCTGCGGAGGTCGTCGGGACGGCGGCGTTCGTCGACGCAGGGCGAGCCGGGGCGGCCATCTTGTCGTCGCTGCAGGCAGCGAGAAGGGCCAGTGGGAGCAGAGCACGGAGAGCGATGGAGCGAAGCACGCCCCCTATTCGCCGCCAAGGGCGCTCCCGGATTGGAACGTGTTGGTCTGCATCGACCGGCGGAGCCGATCGATGCAGGTTCCGATCGGGATGGTCCTGTCAACGAGGTCCAGCGCGTGCCGCGCGATCGCAGCGCTGGTGGGCGAGATCGACGAGTTCGGCGTCGGAGTCTCCTCGAGCCCGCCGAGGATCGTCGACGCCTATCCGGTGGTGGGAGTGGCAGCAGGGACTATTCACGTGGGCCTGGCGTCGCCCACCTCGCAGCCCACCGCCCCGGCCGTCGCCCGGACATGGAAGAACCCCAGGTGCTCTGACCTGGGGTTTCGTTGTGGAGCTGAGGGGAATTGAACCCCTGACCTCTTCCATGCCATGGAAGCGCTCTGCCAACTGAGCTACAGCCCCGACGACTCCGTTGGGGAAGCGGATTGAAGATACCAGTCCGATCGTGGGCTCCCCAACCCGTCCCCCTCTGGCGAACCGCGTCACACCCCCTTGCGACACTGCTGGCATGGAACGAGCCGCGCTGATCGACCTCGTGGAACGGGTGGCGAGCCGGGACCTGGCAGCGGGCGATCGTGACGTTGCCGAAGCCCAGGTGGCCGATCTCACCGTGCTGCAGCGGTGGGTCGAGGCCGGGCTGGTCGGCGCTGCGGCCCGGCTGCGCCAGCTGGCCGGAGTCGATCGCACACTCATTCCGGAGATGGCCTTCGCCCGAGCTGCCGACACCGAGCTCCGTCCGGCCGAGCAGGCGTTCCGCCGAGCGTTCGCCGTCGGCACTATGCCGCAGCTCGGCCAGGTGCTGGAGGCGGGCACGGCGACCGTTGCCCACGTCGATGTCGTCGCCTCCGCGCTGCGGCGGATGGAACCGAGCGATCGGCCGGGCCTGCTCGCCGAGGGCGAGCGGATCGCCCAGTGGGCGACCGAGCTCAAGCCCTCCGAGTTCGCCCGGGCCGTCGCCGATGAGGTCAATCGCATCGCCGCCGACGACGGGGTCGACCGTCTACGTCGTCAGCGGCGCGCAGTCCGGCTGCGGACCTGGCGGGACCACGTCACCCACATGGTGCACATCGCCGGGCAGTTCGACGAGGAGTACGGAGCGATGCTGCTCAGCGCCGTGCACCAGCGCAGCGATGCGCTGTTCCACGGCAACATCCCGGACACCGCGCCCGCCGACCTGATCGAGCGTCAGCGGCATCTCGACGGCCTGGCACTGATCGACCTGATCACCCATGGCGGGTCGATGCGCGTCACCATGGGGGTGTTGGTCGATCACCGGACCCTGGTCGAGGGACTGCATGCTGCCAGCGTGGTCGACATCGGCGAGGGCGAGCTGCACGTTCCGGTCGCCACGCTGCGGCGGTGGGCCTGCGAGGCGCAGCTCCTGCCGGTCGTGCTCGACGGAGCCGGACTGCCGCTCGACGTCGGTCGCGCCCAGCGGCTGGCCACGCCGGCCCAGCGCTGGGCGCTGCGGGCGATCTACCGCACCTGCACGGTGCCCGGGTGCGCCACGCCGTTCGAGCGGTGCACGGTCCACCACATCGACTGGTGGACCCGCTTCGGGCCGACGGATCTCGACAACCTGCTGCCGTTGTGCGGCATGCATCACACGGCCGCGCACGAGGGCGGCTGGCAGGTCGAACTTGAGCCGGGGACCCGCCGGCTGCTCCTCACGCTGCCGGACGGGCGGGTGATCCACGACGCTCCACGACCGACCATGCGGGCTGGCTAGGTGTGACGACGGCGAACATGCGTCGGCCCGCCTGGCGAACGGGTGGCCGGGCGAACGAGCTGGCGAACGAGCGGGCGAACCCGCGGGCGCGGGCGCGCGCCGGGTGGGGCGACCGGGCGTGGGAGCGCGGACCGGCGGCGTCAGGCCTTGGCCGCGGCGAGTTGGGCGGCGACCTCGTCATGGAGCTGGGCGACGAACGCGTCGAGGGCCACGCCACGCTCGACGTCGCCACCGCGCCGGTTGACGCCGAGGGTGTCGTGGGCGACGTCGTCGTCGCCGACCACGAGGACGTAGGGCAGCTTGTCGAGCTTGGCCGCACGGATCCGCTTGCCGAGGCCGTCGGCGGCGTCGACCACGTCGACCCGGAATCCCTCGGCCGCCAGTCGATCCGCCACCGCCCGGGCGTAGGACTCGTGAGCGCCGGCGACGGGGAGGACCCGGGCCTGGACCGGGGCCAGCCAGGTGGGGAAGGCCCCGGCGTAGTGCTCGAGCAGGACGCCGAAGAACCGCTCGATCGAGCCGAGCAGCGCACGGTGCAACATGATCGGCCGGTGCCGGGCATTGTCGGCGCCGACGTACTCGAGGTCGAAGCGCTCCGGGTGGTTGAAGTCCAGCTGGATCGTGCTGAGCTGCCAGGTCCGCCCGATCGCGTCACGGACGTCGATGTCGATCTTCGGCCCGTAGAACGCGGCGTCGCCGTCCTTCACCGAGTAGGTCAAGCCGTGCCGCTCGAGGGCGCTGCGCAACGCGGCAGTGGCCCGCTCCCAGATCTCGTCGTCCCCGATGTACTTCTCCGGGTCCTTGGTGGACAGCTTGAACTCGAAGTCCTCGAACCCGAAGGCGCGCAGCACCGACAGGACGAAGTCGAGCAACGAGGCGATCTCGTCGGTCAGCTGCTCGGGCGCGCAGAAGATGTGGCTGTCGTCCTGGGTGAACCCGCGGATCCGCAGCAAGCCGTGCAGCGTCCCGGCTCGCTCGTAGCGGTACACCGTGCCGAGCTCGAACAGGCGCAGCGGCAACTCCCGATAGCTGCGCTGGCGGCTGCGGTAGATCAGGCAGTGCATCGGGCAGTTCATCGGCTTCGGGTAGTAGGTCCCGTTGTCCATCTCCATCGGCGGGTACATGCCGTCCTTGTAGAAGTCCAGGTGCCCGGACGTCTCGAACAGCGTCGCCTTGGTCAGGTGCGGGGTGTAGACGAACTGATACCCGCCGTGCTCGTGGCGGGCCCGGCTGTAGTCCTCCATCAGCTTGCGGACGATGGCCCCCTTCGGATGCCACACCGCCAGGCCGCCGCCCAGCTCGGACGGGAAGCTCAGCAGATCGAGCTCGGTGGCCAGCTTGCGGTGGTCGCGCTTCTCCGCCTCCTCCAGGCGATGGAGATGATCAGCCAGGGCCTGCTTGCTCTCCCACGCCGTGCCGTACACCCGCTGCAGCATCGGGCCCTTCTCGTTGCCCCGCCAGTAGGCGCCGGCCACCTTCATCAGCTGGAAGTGACCGAGCCGGCCCGTCGACGGCACATGCGGACCGACGCACATGTCGACGAACTCGGGCGAATTGCGATAGGCGCTGATCGTGTCGCCACCGGCGATCTCCGCCGACTCGTCGGCATCGCCGGCGCCGGACGTGACCCGGCGGATGATGTCGCACTTGTACGGCTGCGCGGCGAACAGCTCCAGCGCGTCGGCCGGCGACATCTCCACCCGCTTGAAGGGCTGGTCCTCGGCGATGATCCGGCGCATCTCGGCGTCGATCGCGGCCATGTCGGCCTCGTTCAGCGTCTTGGCGCCGGGCAGGTCGAAGTCGTAGTAGAAGCCGTCGGCGATGGCCGGGCCGATCGAGTACTTGGCGCCGGGGAACAGCCGGGTCACCGCCTGGGCCATGACGTGCGAGGTGCTGTGGCGCAGCACATGGCGGCCGGCGTCGCTGTCGGCGGTGACGATGGCCACGGTGTCGCCATCGGCCAGCGGGGCCGAGAGATCGCGCTCGTCGCCGTCGATCACCGCGGCCACGGCAGCCTTGGCCAACCGGGACCCGATCGACGCGGCCAGATCGGTGGCCGTGGCGCCCGCGGGAAGCGTGCGTTGCGAACCGTCCGGGAGGGTGATCGAGATCTCAGCCATAGCGCCAGGCAGTCTACGAGGGCACCCCTCCGGACCCCCGGGAGAATCGCCACCCGCCAGCCGGCCCGTTCAGCGGGTCGCTCATCCCCCGGCGGCGCGCACCAACCGGCCAGGACGGGCCCCGGTGTCGCGGTCGTCGCGGCGGGTCACCACCCCGCCGACCACCGTGGCCACGTACCCGGTGGCATCCTGCAGAACGCGGCGCCCACCCGCGGGCAGGTCGTCGACCGAGCGCGGCGGGTGGAGGCGCAGCCGGTCGAGGTCGACCACGTTGAGGTCGGCACGCTTGCCGACCTCGATCGTGCCCCGATCGGTCAAGCCGACGGCCGCTGCCGTCGCTCCCGTCTGCTTGTGCACCACGGTCTCGACCGCCAGCCGGGAGCCACGGCGGCGGTCGCGGGTCCAGTGGCTCAACAGGTAGGTCGGCGCCGAAGCGTCGCAGATCATCTTGACGTGGGCCCCGCCGTCGGACAGCCCGACGATGGTCGTCTCGTCGGCCAACATCTCGGCCAGGTGATCCTCGTTGCCGAGGCTGTAGTTGGTGAACGCCCCGAGCAGCAGCTGGCCGTCGGCGATCAGGTCGTAGGTCACCTCGTACGGATCGCGCCCGCTGGCCGCAGCGATCCCGGCGATCGATCGGTTCGGCGTCGGCTCGTAGTCCGGCGGGTCACCCAGCACGAAGACCCGCTCGAACAGGAATGGCGCGTGATCCGTCAGGCTCTCGAACTGGCGGCGCGGATCGGGCGGCAGATCGGCCTCGGCCAGCACTGCTGCCTTGATCTCCGGCCGGCGCAGCTCGGCCAGCAGCTCCTCGTGGGGCAGGGACTCCTCGAGGCGCCGCCACGTCGGCCGGCGCATCAGGAAGTGGTAGCTGGCGGCACCGAGCAGCATGCCGCCCGGCCGCGCCGCCACCTGCGGGATCAGCCGGGCGCCGCTGGCGTTGGCGGCGCGCACCGCGGCCAGCTGAGCCCGCCACAGATCGGGAGCGCCCATCGCCTGGATCACCAGGAACGACACCGGCGCACCCGTCCGCCGGGAGACATCGGCCAGCACCTCCACCTCGCCGAGCACCTGCTCCGGGTCGACCCCGGTCTCCCCGGTGGGCACGGCTTCGAAGAGCCCGCCGCCGGCGTCCATCATCGCCTGGGCCAGGCCGACCAGCTCGTCGACGTCGGCGAACGTGCCGGGCACCAACCCGCCGTCCAGCGACTTGTGGTTCAGCGAGCGCGACGTCGACACGCCGATGGCGCCGGCCCGGATCGCGCTGCGCACGTGCTCGGCCATGGCGGCGACGTCCTCGGCCGTGGCCGGCTCGTTGGCGATGCCGCGCTCGCCCATCACGTACACCCGCACCGCCGAGTGCGGAACGAACGCGGCGAGGTCCATCGAGAACTGGCGGGCGGCGAGCGCGTCGAGGTACTCCGGGAACGTCTCCCACGACCAGCGGATGCCCTCGTGCAGCGCCGTCCCGGGGATGTCCTCGACCCCTTCCATGAGCTCGACCAGACGCTCCTGCATCCCCGGTCGCACCGGGGCGAAGCCGACCCCACAGTTCCCGATCACCACGGTGGTGACCCCATGGGAGGCCGACGGATCGAGCACGTCGTCCCACGTGGCCTGGCCGTCGTAGTGGGTGTGGACGTCGACGAACCCGGGGATCACCAGCCGGCCAGTGGCATCGATCTCCACCTCCGCCGAACCGGCCAGCGCTCTGTCGACGCCGACGATCAGCCCGTCCCGGACGGCGACGTCGGCCGCGACGGCCGGGGCTCCGGTGCCGTCGACCACCGTTCCGCCGCGGATGATCAGGTCGTACGGGCGAGCACGGCTGGGCATGGCAACCTCCGGGTGGTCGTCGGACCGGACCGTCAGATCCGTTCCAGGTCGGCGCCGTCGAACAGCGGGCGGATCGCCCACATCGTTGCGTCGGCCTGGAGGTCCAGGGCTCGGGGCGCCGGGCCGCCGACTCCGGCGACGGCGGCGTCGAGGATCGGGCGAAGCAGGCGGGCATCGCTGGACGAGTTGAGGAACAGGCCGGGTTGCGCCAGGACGACCTGCACGGCGCGCTCCAGCGCCGGCCCGGGCGGCAGCGGCTCGTACCACGAGTACTGCGGTCCGCGGTGGTCCGCAGCCCACCGTCGCCGGGCCACCGACTTGATCGTCTGCATGGCCACGCCCCGCTCGGTGCACACCTCGACCAGCCGGGCGACATCGGCGGCATACCCCGGGTCGGCCAACAGCGCGGCGTTGTACGGGAACAGCACGCTGTCGTACGGGTGGCGGTCGAGGCTGCGCAGGTGCATCGATGGGATCCGCAGGCCGTGGCCGGTGACCCCGATGAACCGCACCAGCCCCTCGTCACGCGCCGACAGCAGCGCCTCGAGTGCCCCACCCGGCGCATGGGCGGTCTCCCACTCGTCGACCTCGACCAGGTTGTGCAGCTGGATCAGGTCGACCCGGTCGACGCCGAGCCGGCCGAGCGACTCCTCCAGCTCGCGCCGGGCTCCGTCGGCGCGACGCTCACCCGTCTTGGTGGCCAGGAAGACGTCGTGGCGATGGCGGGCCAGGTAGGGCGCCAGGCGAAGCTCGCTCTCGCCGTAGCTGCGGGCGGTGTCGATGTGGTTGACGCCGTAGTCGGCGAGCACGGCGAGCGTCGCATCGGCGCGCTCCTGGCTCATCGACCCCAACCCGGCTGCACCGAAGATCACCCGGGCGCTGGCGTGGCCGGTGCGTCCGAACGGAGCGAGAGCGACCGGGCCAGCCATGGACGCATGGTACGGCAGTCGCCGAGGGAGCCGTGACCCGGGAGCGGGCCGGCCTCAGCCGGCGGCGGAGCCGGCCAGCTCCAGATGGGCCTCGTCCATGCCGAGCACCCCGACCTTGGCCGGCTGCGGCTCGGCGTCCAGCGGCGTCCCGGCATAGACGTTGCGGTACGTCTGCCCGGTGAGCTCACGGATCTCGAACATCAGCTCGTCGGTGATCTGGCGCAGCACGAGGTGATCGTTGGCCCGTGACCGGTACCGGTCGACGTTGATCGGCCGGCCGATGGCGATGGTCACCGGCTTGCGCAGCTTGGGCACCTTGGCGTCCGGCGGTTGGATCTCCCGGGTCCCCACCACGCCAACCGGGAAGATCGGGCAACCGACCTTCAGCGCCAGGCGGGCGGCACCGGTGCGCCCCTTGTACAGGTAGCCGTCGCGGCTGCGGGTGCCCTCCGGGAAGATGCCGAACAGCTCCCCACGGCGCAGGACGGCCTCGGCGGTGTCCAGGGCGGCCTGGCTCTTGTCCCCACCGGCACGGTCGATCGGGATCATGCCCATGGCCGGGAACAGGTACTTGGTCTTCCACGAGTCCATGTACTCGGCCTTGCCGACGAAGCTGATGTTGCGCGGCACCTGCAACATCAAGAAGGCGCTGTCGAGGAAGCTGACGTGGTTGGGGCACAGCAGCGCCGGACCCTCGGCGGGCAGCCGGTCGAAGCCGCGCAGATCGAAGTCCCACAACCGGTTGGCCAACGGGCGGACGACACGCCGCAGCCGGCGTTGCATCGCCCCGGCCCCGGAAGCCTTCATCCGTTGGTCCCTCCCCTGGTCTCGTCCGACGACGCTCGGCACCCACGTCCAGCGCCGAACGCCGCCGAGTCTACGCACGATGCGTGACTCAGCCGGGTGCAGCGGATGACGGGTGGATGAACTCCGCACCACGCCACCCCGGCAGGTCGATGCCGAGGAGTGCCGCCGGCGCGCCGAGCCGCCAACCGCCGGCCGCCGCGGCGTCGATCGCCTCCAGCGCGCCGGAGACGTCGAGGTCGTCGTCCAGCGCGGCGCGGACCTCATCCAGCGCCGCGGCCCCGTCGCCGCGGCCGCGGTCGTCGGCCTCGCACCACCGCGCCAAGCGGGCGGCGGCGCGGTCCATCAGCTCGTCGTCCCACTGCCACTCCCGCCGGTAGTGGTGGTCGATGATGCCGAGGCGGATCACCCGCGGGTCCCACGCCTGACGCAGCTGGTCGACGAAGACCAGGTTGCCGAGGCTCTTGGACATCTTGTGGCCGTCCTTGAACACCATGGCGACGTGCATCCAGTGCCGGACGAACGGCTCGCCGGTGGCCGCCTCCGACTGGGCCCGCTCGCACTCGTGGTGCGGGAAGATCAGGTCGGTGCCGCCGCCGTGCAGGTCGATGGTGGTCCCCAGCTCGCGCAGCGCCAGGGCGCTGCACTCGATGTGCCACCCCGGGCGCCCTGGGCCCCACAACGTCTCCCATGCCGGCTCGTCCGGGGCGGACGGGTGCCACAGCACGAAGTCCAGCGGGTTGCGCTTGTGCGGATCGTCGACGTTGCCGCCGCGCTGGCGGGCCAGCTCGAGCATCTCGTCGGGCGAGTACTCGCTGAGCGAGCCGAAGCTGGGGAAGCTGGTGACGTCGAAGTAGACGCTGCCCCCGGACTCGTAGGCGTGGCCGCGGGCCAGGACCATGCCGATGAAGCCGCGGATGTCCGGGATGGCCGACGAGGCCCGCGGCGTGCTGGCCACCGGCAGCACGTTGAGCGCCTCCATGTCCCGCTCGAATCGGGCCTCCTCGCCGGCGGCGAGGTCGAGGTAGTGGACACCCAGCTGGCGGGCCTTGTCGAACAGCGGGTCGTCGACATCGGTCACGTTGCGCACGCAGCGAACCCGGTGGCCGAGGTCGATGAGCCGCCGCTGGAGCAGGTCGTAGGTGACGAAGGTGAAGGCGTGACCGAGGTGGGTGCTGTCGTAGGGGGTGATCCCGCAGGTGTACATCAGCACCTCCTCCCCCGGCTCGAACGGCACCACCCGGCCGCGAGCGGTGTCGAACAGACGCATCGTCACCCGAGCCTCGCCTGCTGGACCGTCAGGATTCGGACGGGCGCTGCGGATCGCGGCGGATGCCGTTGAGCTTCGGGGCGACGCGCGTCTTGTAGCGCACGTTGAGCTGCAGCAGCACGGCGGTGAAGGCCTCGATCGCCGTGGCATTGGACAGCTCCCCACTGTCCAGCGGCCGGCAGCCGGGGATCTTGGCGACGATGTCGCTGACCGCCCGGACGGCGTTGACGTCGTCGCCACAGATCAGCACGTCGGAGTCGATCGGCTCACCGAGGTGGCCGAGCTCCTTGGCCGGCAGGTGGTGGAAGGCGGCCACCACCCGGCAGCGCGGCACCGCCGCCTGGACGTGGGCGGCAACGCTGCCGCGCGGTGGCACCAACGGTTGGAACTCGTGCCCGACGCGCACCAGGGCGTTGGCCATGCTGACCACGATCTTGCCGGCCAGGGACTCCTCGTTCTCCTGGGCGGTGGTGGCCGCCGAGTCCCACGGGGTGGCGATGATCACCAGATCGCAGTCGCTGGCCGCACCGTTGTCGCCATAGGCCAGCAGCTCGCTGAGCTCGGGCCACTTGGCCAGGAGCCCGTCGCGAGCCTCCATCGCCCGATACTTCGACCGCGACCCGATGACCACGGAGTAGCCCACCGACGCCAGCCGGGCACCGAGGGCGCTCCCCGCCGGTCCGGTTCCCCCGAGAATCCCGATGCGCATCGATCCCACCGTACACAACGACCCTCGCCGGATCGAAGAGCGACCCGAGCAGCGCCGGCCGGCCGGCTGTTGCCGACCACCGGACGCGCCCTCGGCCCGGCAGTAGGGTGCGGGCCATGGGTCTGCTCGACGGAAAGAACCTGGTCATCACCGGGGTCCTGACCGACGCCTCGCTGGCGTTCGGTGCGGCGGCCCTGGCCCAGCAGGAGGGCGCCACCGTGGCCCTCACCGGGGCTGGCCGGGCGCTGAGCCTGACCGAGCGCACCGCCCGCAAGCTGCCCAAGCCGGTCGAGGTCTACGAGCTCGACGTCACCGTCGCCGACCACCTGGCCCAGGTCCCCGCCGCCCTGCAGCAGGCCTGGGGCCGGGTCGACGGCGTGCTCCACGCCATCGGCTTCGCCCCGGCCACCTGCCTCGGCGACGACTTCATGGCCGCCACCTGGGACGACGTCTCGGTGGCGATGAACATCAGCGCCTACTCACTGAAGGCCCTGGCCGAGGCCTTCTTGCCGCTGATGACCGACGGCGGGTCGATCGTCGGGCTGGACTTCGACAACACCGTGGCCTGGCCGGCCTACAACTGGATGGGCGTGGCCAAGTCGGCGCTGGAGTCGGTCAACCGCTACCTGGCCAAGGAGCTCGGGCCGAAGCGGATCCGCTGCAACCTGGTGGCCGCCGGGCCGATCCGCACGATGGCGGCCAAGAGCATCCCCGGCTTCCAGCGGTTCGAGGACGTGTGGGGCGAGCGGGCCCCGCTCGGCTGGGACATCCACGATCCGTCCCCGGTGGCCAAGGCCATCGTCGCCCTGCTGTCCGACTGGTTCCCGGCCACGACGGGCGAGATCGTCCACGTCGACGGCGGCTATCACGCCGTCGGCGCCTAGCCGGGGGGGCCGCCGGCCCGATGACCAATCGCCTCGCCGGAGAGACCTCCCCGTACCTTCGCCAGCACGCCACCAACCCGGTCGACTGGTATCCATGGGGTCCCGAGGCGCTGGCCGACGCGGCCCGGCGCGACGTGCCGATCCTGCTCAGCGTCGGCTATGCCGCCTGCCACTGGTGCCACGTGATGGCCCACGAGTGCTTCGAGGACGACGAGGTCGCCGCCGAGATGAACGCTCGCTACGTCAACGTCAAGGTCGATCGCGAGGAGCGGCCCGATGTCGACGCCATCTACATGGATGCGGTGCAGGCGATGACCGGGCGGGGCGGGTGGCCGATGACGGTGTTCCTGACGCCGGACGGCCACCCGTTCTACGGCGGGACGTACTTCCCCAAGCCACCGTTCCTCCAGCTGCTGGCGGCGATCGACGACGTCTGGCGGACCCGCCGAGCCGACGTCCAGGGCAACGTGACTGCCCTGACCGAGGCCATCGGCCGCAGCGGGCGAGCCCAACCGGCGGAGGAGATCCCCGGGGTGGCCCTGCTCAACGCCGCCCTGCTGAACCTGTCCGGCTCGTACGACCAGGAGTGGGGCGGCTTCGGCGGGGCCCCGAAGTTCCCCTCGACGATGTGTCTCGACATGGTTCTGCGCACCTGGCTGGACAATCAGAGCGAGAACGCCGAGCTGATCGTCAGCACCTCCCTCGACGCCATGGCCAGTGGCGGGATCTACGACCACATCGGTGGCGGGTTCGCCCGCTACAGCGTCGACCGCCAGTGGCTGGTCCCGCACTTCGAGAAGATGCTCTACGACCAGGCCCTGCTGATCCGGGTCTACACCCATGCCTGGCAGGTGTTCGGCCAGGCCCGCTGGGCCCAGGTGGTGGACGAGACCGTCGGCTACGTGCTGCGCGACCTGGCCCACCCCGACGGGGGGTGGTACTCGGCCGAGGACGCCGACTCGCCCGGCCCGGACGGCATCAACCACGAGGGCCGGTTCCACACCTGGACCCCGGCCGAGGTCGTCGCCACGCTCGGGCCGGCGCGCGGCGCGGCGCTGATCGACTGGTTCGAGCTCGGCGAGGCCAACTTCGAGGGCCGGGCGATCCCGTCGCGCCTGCACCATCGGGGTCAGCTGGACCGCCCCTCCGACATCGAGGCCGGGCGGGCCGACCTGTTCGCCGCTCGCCAGCTCCGCCCCCGGCCGCTGCGCGACGACAAGATCCTGACCGAGTGGAACGGCCTGATGCTCGGGGCGCTGTGCGAGGCCGCCGCGGCCTTCGGCCGCGACGACTGGCGCGACGCCGCGGTGCGCGCCGGCGAGTTCCTCGCCGCCAACCTCCGCCGACCGGACGGCCGGTGGTGGCGGTCGTGGCACCAGGACGGGATGCCTCCGGCCCGCCACGACGCCCTGGCCGCCGACCACGCCGCGCTGATCGACGGCTTCACCCGCCTCGGCGAGCTGACCGGGCAGGCCCGCTGGACCACGCTGGCCACCGGCGTCGCCGACGTGCTGCTCGACCACTTCTTCGACGTCGACGACGGCGGTCTGTTCACCACGCCCGACGACGGTGAGGCGCTGATCGTCCGGCAGAAGGACCTCCTCGACCAGGCCACCCCGTCGGCCAACTCGCTCGGCGCCCTGGCCCTGTACCGGCTGGCAGCGCTGACCGGCGAGCGGCGCCTGGCCAACCAGGCCGACCGGATCATGCAGATCCAGTCGCGGATCATCAGCTCCGCCCCGCTGGCGGCCGGCCTGGCCATGGCGGCCGCCGATCTCCGGCGCGCCGGGGTGGTCGAGGTCGTGGTGCCCGGCGGCGAGCCCGAGCTGATGGCCGTCGTGCGCGCCGGGTGGCGTCCCAACGTCGTGCTCGCCTGGGGTGAGCCGTTCGACTCGCCGCTGTGGGACGGCCGTCAGGCCGGGTTGGCCTACGTCTGTCGAGACGGGGCCTGCCGGCTGCCGGTGGGCTCCGCCGCCGAGCTGGCCGACGAGCTGGCCACGGCCTCCCAGCCGGATTCGCGACGCGAGGGCGGGTGAGCGCAACGGCCGCGCCGGGTGGGAGTGCGCGTCGGCACGCGTCGCCCGCCGGCCCGGCCACGGTGTACCTCCTGGATCGACGCACGGCCACCGAGCGCGACGTCCTCCACGGGTGGATCGGCCAGCGCGGCGTCGACGGCCAGGTGGTCGACCTCGCCGACCACGGTCGCCTCGACCAGATCCTGGCCGACGCCGAGGCGGCCGGGCTCGACCCGCTGCTCCAACCACTGGGGGTCACCTGGCTGGCGCCGTTGCGGGACGGCGAGCGGCGGTTCCGGCTGCGCGACACCCTGACACCGGGCGATCCCCGCCACCCGCCGGCGTGGCTCCAGCCGCGGCTGCAGCGTGCCGACCCACACCGCGCCGAGGTGGTGGTGGCCGAGCCGGCGCGACTGTCCGAGGTCCGCCAGCGCTGGATCGAGACCGACCGCGCCGCCGGCCCGCACCCGCCCGGCGACGATCGCTCGAGCGCCGGCGATCGACCCGGGTCGGCCCGGCCCGGCCGGTTCCGCTCCTTCCTGTCCCGCCAGGCGCGCGTCGCCCTCCAGCGCGAGGTCACCCGCCGCCACGGTGCCGCCCACAAGGTGCCCATCGAGGTGCGGGCCGAGGTCACCGAGCAGGGTCGGTTCGACGCCGGCGTGGCCCGCCTGGCCGCAGCCAGCGGGCGGACCGTTGCCGAGGTGCGCGCCGAAGCCACCGCCTACCTCGACGAGATGGTCGCCACGCTCAACCGCCACGCCGTGGACATCACCGCCGAGGTGGCCCGGCTGTACCACCGCACCGGCATGCGCGGCCGGGTGCACACCGACCCGGCGCAGATCGCCATGGTCACCGAGGCGGCCGCCACCCACCCGACGGTGTTCCTCTCCAACCATCGCTCGTACCTCGACGCCACCGTTCTGGCCATCGTCCTGCGCGACCACGGGCTGCCACCGAACCACCGCCTCGGCGGGGCCAACATGGCCGTCGGCCCGTTCGGCGCCATCGGCCGGCGCAACGGGATCATCTACATCCGGCGCAGCTTCCGCGACAACGAGGTCTACAAATGGGTGCTGCGCGAGTACCTCGGCTACCTGGCCAGCAAGCGCTTCAGCCTGGAGTGGAACATCGAAGGGACTCGCAGCCGCACCGGCAAGCTCGGCCCACCCAAGCTCGGCCTCCTGGCCTACGTGGTCGACGCCTACCTCGAGGGACGCTGCGCCGACTACCAGCTGATCCCGGTGGCGATCACCTACGACGAGCTGATCGACGTCGAGGAGTTCGCCCGCTACGCCCGCGGCTCCACCAAGCGGTCCGAGTCGGTTCGCTCCTTCGTCGGCTACGTCCGCCGCAACCGCGAGTTCTACGGCCTCGGCGACATGCACGTCCGCTTCGCTCCCCCGGTCTCCCTGCGCGCCCAGCTCGGCCCACCGCACGCCGTCGACCCGGATCGCCACCGCGACCAGTTGCGCGCCCTGGCCCATGAGGTGGCCGTACGGATCAACGACGTCTCCCCGATCACCCCGACTGCACTGGTGGCGCTGGTCCTGCTGGCCGAGCGGCGCGCCGTCACCCTCGGCGAGCTGCGCCTCGCACTGGACGCGCTCGTCGCCGAGATCGACGACGCCGGGCTGCCCCTCACCGACCCGGACGGGCTGGCCACCAATGCCGCGGTCGAGTCGGCACTGGAACCGCTGCTGCGCCACGACGGCTTGACCCGGGTCACCGGCGGGCACCACGAGGTCTACGCGATCACCGACGACCAACGGCTGGTCGCCTCCTACTACCGCAACACCGTGCTGCACCACTTCGTCGACACGGCCATCGCCCAGGTCGCGCTGCAGCAGCTGATCGACGGCGATGCGCTGGCCGGCGGCGGCCCCGGCCCGGCCGACGACGATCCGGTCGACGCCGTGCATGCCCGGGCCGCGGCGATTCGCCGACTGCTGCGCGCCGAGTTCTTCTTCCCCGACGATGCCGCCTGCCGACGCCGGCTGGACGCCACCCTCACCCGCCGGGCACGCACCTGGCGGGCCCGGTTGCGCCGCGGTCCACGGGCCGAGGCGGCGGCCACGCTGCTCGACGGCTGGACTCCCCTGCTCGCGCCCGTGGTCCTGCGCTCCATCGTCGATGCCTACTGGGTGGTCGCGGCAACGCTGCGCCGCGGGGCGGTCGGGGCCTCTGCCGGTCGTGACGAGACGGTGACCGCCTGCCTCGGCCACGGCCGCCAGCTGCTGCTGCAGGGGCGGATCGGGGGCTCGGACTCGGTGTCGGCCCTGCTGTTCGAGAACGCCCTGACCGTGATCGACGCGCCGGACCGCCAGTTCCACGAGCTCGACGCGCTGCGCGGCGCGCTCGACGGTCTCGAGGCCCGCCAGCACACCCGGATCGAGGGAGGATCGCGATGAACGAGATCGGCGACCACGCCGCCACCCCGCCGGCCAGCGGCTCGGGGAACCGGCCGGGCACGCTGGTGTTCTGCTTCCAGCGGGCCGCCGGCCTCGACCATGCCGGCTTCGAGCGCCACTACCTCGAGACCCACGCCCCGCTCGGCGCCCGGCTGACTCGGGGCATGCGCCGCTACGTGGTCAACCTGGCCCGGGTCGGCCACCTCGACGACGCCCTGCTGGACGACCCCCACGACGCCATCACTGTGATCGACGTCGCCGACGTCGACGCCTTCTTCGATCCCCGCCGGGCCTTCGCCAGTGCCGAGGACGCCCGGACGCTGATGGACGACCACGCCACCTTCATCGGCCGGATGGACGCCTATCTGACGGCCCCGGGCGGCTCACGTCCGGCGCCCGGGTCCGGGCCGCTGGCCAAGGTCGTCGCCCGCATGCAGACGCTCGTCGATCCGGCCCTGGTGGCCGTTCGTGAAGGGATCGGCGCCGCGATCGTCCACCGGGTGATCGACGCTCGAACGGCGGACGCCCCACCGCTGGCCGCGGTGGTGGAGGCCTGGGGACCCGACGCCGCCGCGGTCCACGACGTCCTGGTGGCCCTCGACCCGCACGCCCTGGTGCTCGACGTGGTCGAGCACGTCATCGCCCTGCCGGGCTGACCGAACCTGCCGGCAACCCGGCGCGGCCAGTCAGCCGGTGCTGGCGGTGGTGCCGGCGGTCGTTCCGGGCGTGGACCCGCCAGCCAACCACCCGGCGACGACGTCGGCGTGAGCGGTGACGAAGCGCGCCGCGGCGGCCGCTGGGCTCATCTTGTCGCGGTCGATCCATCCGGCCACCTCGGACTGCTGCTCGGTGGTCAGCTTCAGGTTGCTGAGGAGCGCCCAGGCGTCGGGGTTCTTGTCCTTCAGCTTGGCCGACGCCGCCTTGTAGAGGTTGTCCGGGGCGTAGTCGCAGGCATAGTTGCCGTCAGCGGCCTTGGCCGAGGCGAGACACTCCGGGGTCACGTCCGGCAGCTTGACCTCCACCAGCGGGACCTCGAGCTGCTTCCAGTGCGGCTTCCAGAACTGGAAGAGCAGCGGCGTCTGATCGGCGACGGCCTTGTCGATGGCCGACAGCAGCGCGGCCTCGGAGCCGCCGACCACGTACTTCAGGGGCAGCTTGAGGTTCTTGATGATCTGCTCGTCGTAGGTCACGTACGAGGGATCGCCCATCAGGAACTGGCCGAGCTCTCCGGTCTCCGGCGTGGCGAACAGCTTGGCCAATGCCGGATCCTTGAACCCCTCCCACGTGGCCAACTCGGGGTGGGCGTCGACCACGAACTTGGGCACGTACCAGCCGATCTTGGCCTGCGGGCCGAGCGGGCCGAGGTCGACGACCGACTGGTTCTGGGTGATGTACGTCTCGTAGTCGGCGGCGTGGCCGGACGGCCAGATCTCCAGATTGGCGTCGATCGAGCCGTCGTCGAGGCCCGGCCACGAGGCGTTCTCGTCGATGTCGACCAGCTCGACCGGGGTGCCCAGCTTGGACTCCAGGACGACCTTGGCGATGTTGGCGTTCACCGCCGACCCGGTCCACGGGTTGACCGCGAGGGTCACCTTGGCCTTGGTCAACGGCTGCTCGGTGGTCAGCGGGGCCACCGTCGCCTCCGGCGACGGCGTGCTCCCGGCGGGCGGGGTGGTCGCCCGGGCAACGCCGGACAGCGCACCGGCGACGCACACGGCGGCGGCGGTGCCGAGAATGGCACGACGAGACTTCATGTGTTGGTTCCCCCTGAACTGGTTGGCCCGCCCTGGCCCCACGCCTGCGTCAGGCGATCGAGGGCGACGGCCAGCAGCACAATACTCAACCCCGCCGCCAGGCCGGGACCGAAGTTCTGCTGTTGCTTGATCATCCCGCCCAGTGAGGTCAGCCCCAGACCGCCCGCACCGATCAGCGCGGCGATGACCACCGTGGCCAGGGCCAGGAGCACCGTCTGGTTGATGCCGAGGAGGACGGAGCGCATCGCCAGCGGCAACTGCACCTTGCGCAGCTCCTGACCGGAGGTCGCCCCGAAGGAGATCGCTGCCTCACGCGGGGTCACCGGCACTTCGCGCAGGCCGAGGGCGGTCAGGCGGATGCCGGGCGGCACGGCGTAGACCACGCAGGCGACGACGCCGGCCGACCGCCCGGCGTTGAACAGGAACAGCACCGGCACCAGGTAGACGAACTGCGGCATGACCTGGGCCAGGTCCAGCACCGGGCGGAGCACGGCGTGGACCACCCGGGAGCGGCCGGCCAGGATCCCGAGCGGTACGGCGATGACCAGGCTGATCAGCACGGCGACCACCACCTGGCTCAGGGTGTCCATCGCCAGGTCCCACATCGGGTTGCGCCCCACGCCGCCGCCGGCCACGTCACCCATCGCCGCAATGGCCGCCAAGCAGCCGACCAGCACGACGGCCAGCCGCCACCCCTTGCTGAGCCACCCGGCCGCGGCGAACAGGCCGACGACGACCAGCCAGGGCAACCAGGTGAGCAGCTTGCGCAACGGCTCGAGCACGTCGACGACCAGGACCCGGGAGATCGCCTCGGTGCCGCCGATCAGAGGGATCCCGTTGCGCAGGTGCTCCTGGACCCACGTCGAGGCGTGCTTGACGCTGCCGGTGATGTCGACCACCCAGGCGGTGGGAAACGGCGCCCACCCACCGAGCTTGGCGACCAGCGCACCGAGGACGGCGAGGACCAACCCGCCGCCGACGATCGCTCGCCCGTGGGCCGGCGGGCGCCCGAGGCGCTGGCCGGTCGTCGCCCGATCGAGCATGACGGCGGCGGCGACGATGGCGAGACCCGCGGCGGTGGCCTTGCCGACATCGAGCTTCTGCAGGCCGCGCAGCACCTCGTTGCCGGTGTCGCCGGTGCCGAGCAGCGAGCCGATGACGACGATGCCGAAGGCCATCATGATCACCTGGTTGAGCCCGAGCAGCAGGGTTCGGCGGGCCACCGGCAACTGCACCTTGCGCAGGTGCTGGCGGGGCGTGGCGCCGAAGCTGGACCCGACCTCGTTCAGCACGACGGGCACCTGGCGGATGCCGAGGGCGGTGATCCGCACCGCCGGAGGCACGGCGTAGATCACCGTGGCGGCGATGACCGGCGGCGACTTGATGCCGAAGGCCAACGTCAACAGGCCGAGGTAGGAGAACGCCGGGATCACCTGGGCGGTGTCCAGCACCGGTTGCAGCAGGGCGCTGACACGCGGCGAGCGGGCGCTCCAGATGCCGAGCGGCACGCCGATCAGCATCGCCACGACGATGGCCACGATCATGATCGCCAGGGTGATCATCGTCAGGCTCCAGTAGCCGACGACACCGATCACCGCCAGCGACCCGAGGCTGACCGCCGCCGCCGTCCATCCGCCGGTTCGCCACGCGACCACGCCGACGACGGCGGCGAGTCCCGGCCAGCGCAGCGAGCGCAGCGTCCACAGCACGGCGTCGACCATCGAGCTCATCGCCCGGGCCAGTGGGGTGAAGACGTCGACGAACAGCCAGTGGTGGGTTCGATTGCGGCTGATCCAGCGGAAGGTGTCCCGGGCCCACGGCTGCAGGTGGCTGTTCCACCACGTCGGCACCTCGCTGCCGAGCCACCAGCTGGCCAGCACGGCGGCCACGACGATGGCCGCGGCCACCCCGGCGGCCACCATCGGCCGGCGGCGGGTCATCCGTCCGGCTCGCCGACGACGACCGCCAACGCCCCGGCTCGGTCGATGCTGCCGACGATGGAGCCGTCCTCGGCGGTGACCGCCACCGGCAGGTCGGTGTGCAGCATGACCCGCATCACGTCACGGACCTTGGTGGAGGCCGGCACGGTGGCTCCGTGGTGCTCGGCCGGGGGGCCCATCACCGATTCGACGGACACGACGTGCGACCGGGGGACGTCGCGCACGAAGTTGCGCACGTAGTCGTCGGCCGGGAACCCGACGACGTCCTCGGGCGTGCCGACCTGGACGAAGCGGCCGTCGCGCATGATGGCGATGCGGTCTCCGATCCGCAGGGCTTCCTGCAGGTCGTGGGTGATGAACACCATCGTGGTGGACAGCTCGCCGCGCAGGCGGATGATCTCGTCCTGCATGTCGCGACGGATCAGCGGGTCGAGGGCGGAGAACGGCTCGTCGAACAGCAGGACCTGCGGATTGGTGGCCAACGCCCGGGCCAGGCCGACGCGCTGCTGCTGGCCACCGCTCAGCTGGTGCGGCTTGTA
The DNA here is from genome assembly GCA_029782355.1 of Actinomycetes bacterium. Classification (GTDB taxonomy): domain Bacteria; phylum Actinomycetota; class Acidimicrobiia; order Acidimicrobiales; family Ilumatobacteraceae; genus JAKOUY01. The sequence continues at coordinate 243,749 of JAKOUY010000037.1, read as the reverse complement.
CCCGCCCATCCGCCCCAGTCCCACCAGCGACAGCAGCTCGGCGGCACGCTCGCGCCGGGCGGCCTTGGCCATGCCGCGCAGCTCCAGCCCGAAGGCGACGTTGTCCACCAGGGTGCGGTGCGGGAGCAGGCCGAAGTGCTGGAACACCATCGACACCCGGTTGCGGCGGACGTCCAGCAAGGTGTCCTGGTTGGCGGCCGTCACGTCGGTCTCGCCGATGCGCACGGATCCCGCCGTCGGCTCGATCAGTCGGGTCAGGCAGCGGACCAGCGTCGACTTGCCGGACCCGGACAGGCCCATCACGACGAAGGCCTCGCCGGGGGCGACGTCCATCGACACGTCGGCCATGGCGACCACGTTGCCCGTGCGCTGCTCCAGCTCGTCGCGCGGCAGCTCGGCCTCGGCGGCGCCGACGATGCGCTGCGGGTGCGGGCCGTAGACCTTCCACAGGTTGCGGACCTCGATCGGCGCACCGCGTCCCCCGACCACGGCCGAGAGGTCGGAGACGTGGGTCACCCGCCGGGTCCGGCCGACGCGGCGGTTCATCCGGCCTCCAGGGTGGCGATGCTGTCGGCATAGCGAGTCGTGGCCATCAGGGTCCGGCAGCGCGCCAGGCGCCCGCAGCCGTAGACCCAGAAGTCCTCGGCCGGGTTGTCGTTGACGTGCTGGAGGATGCCCCACAGCGACCACAGCAGATCGCACATCGCCTGGTACACCACCATCCGGGCCCGCTCCGGCGCGGGAACCGCCCCGTCGAAGTACGCGGCCAGCAGCAGGTCGTCCTGGCGTTCGTCGAACCCGGCCTCCACGCTGAGGTCGCCGAGGTCCCACATCGGGTCGAAGTTGCCGGCGTACTCGTAGTCGATCAGGTACATGCGCGTCCCGTCGTCGAGGAAGTTCTCGCACAGCGGGTCGCAGTGGCTCGGGACCGCGGCGACCGGGTGGCGGGCCAGGGCGGCCCGGGCCGTCTCCGAGGCGTCGCGCACCTCGGCGTAGCCGTCGGGCAGCGTCGCCCCCTTGGCGTCGAGCAGCGCCCGGTACTCGTCGATCGCTTCGAACAGCCGGAAGTCGATGGCGAAGGGGGCGGCGCGGGTGTGCAGCCGGCGGAGCACGTCGGCGGCACGGGCCACGGCTCCGTCGTCGGCACGGAACGCGTCGACGGTCATCGGGCGCGTCCCCTCCAGATACGCGGTGACCATCAGACCGTCCGACGGGTCGAAGAACCGCACCTCGGCATTGACCCCGGCGGCCGCCGCCGAGCGGGCGGCGACCTCTTCGGCCCGGCGATCGATGTACTCGGCGGTGCCGGCCCCGGCCTGGCGGACGACGTACGGCCCGACCCGATGGTTGACGTTGGTCAGCCCGGCCAGACGTTGCCGGTGGCCGAGCCCGGCCAGCCACGGGACGCGCCGCAGCACCTCGTCCCACGTGTCGGCCGAATCGTTCATGCGCGCAGTCGTTCCCCGGCGGGATCGTACAGCGGGCCGTCATGGCGCCGAGCCGGGATCGGCACGCCGTACACCTCGACGACCGCGTCGGTGGCCACGGCCTGCTCGATCGGCACGTAGCCATAGACCACCGGCTTGCCCACCGCGTGGCCGAAGTTCGCCGTGGTGGTGAAGCCGATGACCTCGCCGCCCGACAGGATCGCCTCGCCGCCCACCGGGTGGGCCATCTCCCCGGGCGGTAGCTCCAGCGTGTAGGTGCACAGCCGGCGGGTGACGCCGGCGGCCCGCTGGGCCACGAGCGCCTCCCGCCCGCAGAAGTCGCCGCGGTCCCAGGCGATCCGCCAACCCAGGCCGGCCTCCAGCGGGGTGGTGTCCGGGGTGACGTCGGTCGACCAGTAGACGTAGCCCTTCTCCACCCGCAGCCGGTCGACGGCCCGGTAGCCGACGTCGACGAGGCCGTGGGCCTCGCCGGCGGCGCGCAGGACCTCGTCGAGGTGCCCGGCATACTCCGTGGGCACGTGCAGCTCCCAGCCGAGCTCGCCCGTGTACCCGACCCGCAGCGCCAGGACGGGCGCCGACCCGACCGTCAACCGGCGGGCCTGCCCATAGCGGAAGGCGGCGTTGGACACGTCGTCCTCGCACACCGCCGCCAGCACGTCCCGGGCCCGTGGCCCGCACAGGTTGAGCACCGCGTGGGCCGACGTCACGTCGCGGATCTGCACCGAACCGTCGGTCGGGGCGTGGGCGCGGATCCAGCCGATGTCGTGGGCGCCGAACGCCGCACCGGTGACGACGTACCAGGTGTCGGCGGCGATGCGGGCCATGGTGAGATCGCACTCGATGCCACCGCGCTCGTTGCACAGCTGGGTGTAGGTCACCGTGCCGACCGGGCGGTCCATGTCGGCGACGGACAGCCACTGCACCGTCGCCAGCGCACCCGGCCCGCTCAGCTCGAACTTGGCGAAGCTGGTCTGGTCGATCAGGCCGACGCCGGAGCGCACGGCGATGGCCTCGGCGGCGACGTGCTCCCACGAGTTGCCGCCGGTGAACGACGGGCGGTCGACGGCCTCGACCCCGGGCGGGGCGAACCAGTTCGGACGCTCCCAGCCACCGCGCGAACCGAACACCGCGCCGCGTCCGGCGAGGCGGTCGTGCAACGGGCTGCGGCGGATGCCCCGGGCGGTGACGTGCTCGGTCCCGGGGGCGGCCAGCCGGTAGTGATGGCCGTACAGCTCCACCAGTCGCCGGCCGAGGAAGTGCCGGGTGGTGTGGTGGAAGGCGAAGCGGCGCACGTCGAGCGGCCACAGGTCCAGCGACGGACGGCCCTCCAGCATCCATTCGGCCATCATCCGCCCGGCGCCACCGCCGGCGGCGATGCCGTACAGGAAGCCGGTGGCCGCGTAGAAGTTGTCGAGTTCCGGAACCCGACCCATGACGAAGTCGGCGTCGGCCGAGTACGGGATCGGCCCGTTGATCAGGCTGCGGATCCCGGCGGCCTCCAGCACGGGCGTGCGCCGGGCGGCCAGCTCGGCCAGCTGGGCGAAGCGCTCGACGTTGGGCTCGAACAGCCGGCGGCGGAACGGCGCGGGGATGTCCTGGTCGACCCCGAAGGCGATCGTGTCCGGCTCGTACCCTCCCACCAGCAGGCCGGGCCCGTCGGGCTTGTAGTAGACGAGGTGATCGGGGTCGCGCATCGTCGGCAGCCGGCCCAGCTCCACCGGGGTCCAGCCGTCGATCGGGCCGGACAGCAGGTACTGGTGCTCGACGGCCACCGCTGGGACCCGGGCTCCCACCATCCGGCCCAACTCCATGCCCCACATGCCGGCGGCGTTGACCACCATCTCGCACTCGATCCGCTGCCCGCCGGCGGTGCGCACCGCCGTGCACCGCCGTCCATCGACCTCGATCGCAGTCACCTCGGTGTGCTCGGCGATCCGGGCGCCACGCTGGCGGGCGCCGCGGGCGATGGCCTGGGTGACCGACGCCGGATCGATGTACCCGTCAGTCGGCAGGAAGCAGGCCGCCTCGACCCCGTCGGTGCTCATCAGCGGGAACAACGCCTGAGCCTCCGCCGGCGAGACGAGGTCCATCGGCAGGCCGAACGACTTGGCCATCGTCGCCAGCCGGCGCAGCTCCATGGTCCGCTCCGGGCTGCACGACAGGCGCAGGCTGCCGGTCTCGTGCCAGTCGACGGCCTGACCGGTCTCGGCCTCCAGGCCGCGGTACATCTCCACCGACATCTCCAGCATGCGCGTCGTGTTGCGCGACGAGCGCAGCTGGCCCACCAGCCCGGCGGCGTGCCAGGTGGCCCCGTCGGTCAACTGGTGGCGCTCCAGCAGGACCACGTCGGTCTCGCCGTACGCCGTCAGCCAGTAGGCGATCGAGCAGCCGAGGATCCCCCCGCCGACGATCACGAGGCGCGCCCGATCGGGCAGCGCCGGCTCCGGGTGATGGCGGCCGTCGTCGTTCATCCACGGACCCGGGTGTGCTCGGGGTCGTACAGCGGGCGCAGGGTGACCTGCGCCGGGACCCGCTGGCCGGCGACGTCCAGCTGGTAGTCGCCGGCCAAGACCCACCGGGCGAACTCGGCCGGCGGTGCCGGGGCGGTCGGCCGGCGGACGTAGCCGAGGCCGATCGAGCGCTCGACGGTGTAGCCGTAGCCGGCGCTGGTCAGCCAACCGACGCGCTGGCCGTCGCGCAGGATCGTCTCCCGGCCCAGCAGGACGGCGTCCGGGTCGGTGGTGAACGTGGCCAGCAGCTTGCCGATCCCGTGGTCGCGCTGGGCGTCGATGGCCGCTCGGCCGAGGAAGTCCGGGCCGCGGCGGCGGACCGCCCAGCCCAGTCCGGCCTCCAGTGGGGTGTGGTCGGGGCCGATGTCGCTGCCCCACGCCCGGTAGCCCTTCTCCAGCCGGCAGCTCTCGATCGCCCGGTAGCCGGCATCGACCAGACCGTGGTCCCGGCCGGCATCGATCAGCGCGTCGTACAGGCGCGGGGCGTACTCGACGGGCACGTGCAACTCCCAGCCGAGCTCGCCCAGGTAGGTGATCCGCAGGGCGCGCACCGGGCACCCGGCGACGCCCAGGTGGCGCATCGTGGCAAAGGGGAACCGCTCGTTGCCGAGCTGATCGCCGGGCTCGTCGCCGGCATCGAGCAACCCGGCGAGGATCGACCGGCTGTTCGGGCCCATCAGGCTCAGCACTGACCACGCCGAGGTCACGTCGACCAGCTCGGCTCGGGCGCCGGCCGGCAGGTTGGTGCGGATCCAGTGGGCATCGTGGGTGGCAAAGCCGGTGCCGGTGACCAGGTACCACTCGTCGTCGGCCACCCGGGCCACGGTGAGATCGCACTGGATCCCGCCGCGCTCGTCGAGCAGCTGGGTGTAGGTCAGCGCGCCCGCCGGCTTGTCGAGGTCGTTGGCGCACACCCACTGCAACGCCGCGCCGGCATCCGGACCGCGCAGCACGTACTTGGCGAAGCTGGTCTGGTCGATCAGCACCGCCGCCTCCCGGCAGGCCAGGTGCTCGCGGCGCACTGCATCGAACCAGTTCTGCCGGCCGTACGTGTAGCGGTCCACCGGTTCCTCGCCGCGGGCCGGATTGGCGAACCAGTTGGGCCGTTCCCAACCGAGCTTCTCGCCGAAGCACGCCCCGCGCCGGGCCAGCCGTTCGTAGAGCGGTGAGGTCCGCAGCGGGCGCCCGCTGCGGTGCTCCTCGAACGGCCAGGCCATGGTGTAGTGCTTGGCGTAGGCCTCCAGCGTGCGCGACCGCACCCAGGCCGTGTCGCGGTGCCCGCTGCCGAAGCGGCGGATGTCCACCACCCACAGGTCGTACGGTGGTCGGCCGGTCTGGACCCACTCCGCCAGGGCCATGCCTGCCCCACCGCCGGCGGCGATGCCGAAGGCGTTGAACCCGGCGCCGACGAACAGGTTGGCCAGCTCGGGGGCCTCGCCGAGGATGAAGTTGCCGTCCGGGGTGAAGCTCTCCGGACCGTTGATCAGCTGGCGGATGCCGGCGTCGGCGAGGGCCGGGACTCGCCGGCAGGCCGCGTCCATGATCGGCGCGACGTGGTCGACGTCCGGCTCGAGCAGCTGGAAGTGGAAGGGCCGGGGGATCCCGCCGATCGCCCACGGCACCGGGTCGGGCTCGTAGCCGCCCATCACCAGCCCGCCGACCTCCTCTTTGAAGTAGGTCAGCCGGTCCGGGTCGCGCAGCGTCGGCAGGGTTCGCGGCACCGGCGGGTCGAACGGCTCGGTGATCAGGTAGTGGTGCTGGACGCTGACCAGCGGGACGTTGACGCCCACGGTGGCAGCCAGCGCCCGGGTCCACTGCCCGGCGCAGATGACCACCTTCTCGCACTCGATCCGGCCGCGATCGGTGACGACGGCGCGGATCACGCCGCGCTCCACCTCGATCGAGCGGACCTCGGTGTGCTCGGCGATGGTCACCCCGGCCTGGCGGGCGCCGCGGGCCAGGGCCATGGTGATGTCGCTCGGATTGGCCTGGCCGTCGGTCGGCAGGAACGCTGCGCCGACGACGTCGTCGACCTCCATCAGCGGCCACAGGGCCTGGGCCTCGGCGGCGGACAGCAGGTGCATCTCCAAGCCGAAGCTGGCCGCGGTGGTCGCCTGGCGGCGGACCTCGGTCCACCGCTCGGGGTTGCACGCCAGGCGCAGCCCGCCGTTCATCTTCCACCCGGTCGCCTGGCCGGTCTCGGCCTCCAGCGTGCGATACAGCTCGATCGACGAGCCGAGCAGCTGGGTGATGTTGGCCGAGGTGCGCAGCTGACCGACCAGACCGGCGGCGTGGAACGTCGAACCGGAGGTCAGCTGGTGCTGCTCGACCAGGACGGTGTCGGTCAGGCCGAGCCGGGCGAGGTGGTAGGCGGTCGAGCAGCCGACGATCCCGCCCCCGACGACCACCACCTGGGCCGACGACGGCAGCTCGGGCATCGCCGGAGACTAGCGGCACCGACTGGCGCACCCCGCTGCCGCGGGCCGCGGGTCAGGCCGCCGAGCGCTCCAGGATGTGCACGCCGCAGGCCGAGCCGAGGCCGATGACGTGGGCCAGACCGACCCGGGCGCCCTCGATCTGGCGGGGTCCGGCCTCGCCGCGGAGGTGGTGGCAGATCTCCCAGATGTTGGCGATGCCCGTAGCGGCGATCGGGTGGCCCTTGGACTGCAGCCCACCGGACACGTTGACCGGGGTCGACCCGTCGCGCCAGGGGGCGCCGGAGTTGAAGAAGTCGACCGCCCCGCCCTCGGGACACAGCATCAGGTTGTCGTAGTGGACCAGCTCGGCGGTGGCGAAGCAGTCGTGCAGCTCGACGAGGTCGAGATCCTCGGGGCCGACGCCGGCCTGCTCGTAGGCCTGGCGGGCGGCGTTGCGGGTCAGGGTGTTGACGTTCGGCAGGATCTGGCAGGCCTCCTCCCACGGGTCCGAGGTCAGCACGGAGGCGGCCACCTTGACCGCCCGGCGGCGCTGCTCGGCGGACAGGGTCTTCAGCTTGGCGTCGCTGACCACCACGGCGGCCGCCGCGCCGTCGCAGTTGGCGCTGCACATCGGCCGGGTGTTCGGGTAGGCGATCATCACGTCGCCCATGATCTGCTCGAGGCTCATCGCCTTGGTGTAGGCGGCAAGCGGGTTCAGCGTGCTGTGCGCATGGTTCTTCTCGCTGATCCGGGCGAACAGCTCGAAGCTGGCGCCACCGTAGCGGTGGCCGTACTCCATCCCGATCTGGGCGAAGGTGCCCGGCATCGTGTCCGTGCCGATCCGACCGTCGACCCCGGCCACCGATCCGTACCGCCCCCTGGGGGTCCAGTGGTTGCCGTCCGTCTTGGCCGACCCACCGGCCAGCAGCCCGGCGCCGGCCAGCTTCTCGACCCCGACGGCCAAGCCCATGTCGCACTCGCCGGCCTTGATCGCCATGATCGTCGTGCGCAGTGCGGTGGCGCCGGTGGCACAGGCGTTGGATACGTTGAACACGGGGATCCCGGTCTGGCCGATCTGCTTCTGGATCAGCTGGCCGGTCGGGGCGCCGCCGCCCATCAGGTTGCCGGCGGCGAGCACGCCGATGTCGGTCATCGACACCCCACCGTCGGCCAGGGCGCCGAGGGCGGCCTCCGCGGCCAGGTCGATGACGTCCTTGTCGGCGTGCTTGCCGAACTTGGTCATCGTGATCCCGAGGATCCAGACTGCGTCGCTCATCGTCGTGCTGCTCCTGTGCTGGTGGGTGTTCGTCGGTCGGTCACGCCGGCTCGAAGCCGAAGCCGATGGCCTCGACGCCGTCGTCGTCGATGCCGAGGGAGTACGTCGCCAGGCGGACGGGCATGCCCAGCCGGACCGCCTCGGGCGTCGGGTCGACGTTGATGATGTTGCTGCGCACGCTGGTCCCGGCGCAGTCGACGACGCCGGCGACGAACGGCACGGGGATGCCCGGGGCGGCGAAGCTGACGATCGTGTAGGCGCGCAGCTCGCCGTCGGTCGCCACGTCGGCGTCACGGAACTCGGTGGCCGAGCACGAGGCGCAGGCATTGCGCCGGTCGAAGAACCGGGCGCCGCAGGCGGTGCACTCGTGGGCGACGAGGTGCGGCCGGTCGCCGAGCGCCAGGTAGTCGACGAGGGGGATCTGGGCGGACATGCCGTCGAGCGTACGGACGGGGCGGCGGGCCCGGCGAATCGGCCGGGCCGAACCCCGAGCTGCGCTCACCAGTGGTCGTGATGGACGACCTCGGCGGTCGGCCGGCGCGGCCGACGGGTCGGCGAGCCGCTCGGCCGATCGTCGCCGGACCGCCCACCGAGGGCCACCACCCCGAGCGGCTCCATCGTCTCGGGCACGCCGAAGGTGTCCTGGAGCACGGCCCGCTCGGTGCCGAACAGGCCGTACAGCAGGGCGCCGAGTCCGGCCGCCTCGGCCAGGAGCAGGAGGTTCTGGGTGGCCATCGCGGTATCGGTCAACCAGAACGGGACCGGCCAGGCCGATCGCTCGGCCAGCCCGGTGTGCTGCTTGTCGGGCGCGGCGTAGCGGGTGGTGTAGGCCACCGGGTCGGCCACCGGGATGACCACCGCGCCGGCTCGGCCGACGCCGGCGGCGATCCGGTCGGCCCACCCCGGCTCGACGGTCAGCTCCCACCAGCGCTGCAGCGCCGGCCCCTGCAGCGCGAGGAAGTGGCAGCCCTGGCTGAAGCCGGCCGTCGGCGCCCGCCGGGCGGTGTCGAGCAGCCGGTCGAGCAGCCCGTCGGGCAGCGGCGAGCCGTCGAAGCGGCGGGTCATCCGCCGGGCGGCGATGATCCGGGTCAGCCCGGCCAGCGGGTCGGCCGTCACCCGGACCGCCCGGTTCAGCGGGCGCCGAGCTTGACCAGGTCCTCGGTCATCACCCAGCCGTGGAGGATCAGTGAGCCGCCCTTGTCCGGGCGGACCTGCTCGAACAGCTGGGCGACGCCCGGAGCGATGCGATCGGCCTTGGTCGACTCGTGGTCGATGAACCCGGCCTGGCCGTTGGCCCTGACGACGAAGGTCTGCTCGTCGTACTGGCCGTCGACGGCGAACCGCTTGGCCAGGCGCCGGCCCCAGGCTCGCTCCTCCCCGACGGCGCGATGACCGGGGCGGGGGATCTGCTCGTCGAGCTGCTTGACGGCCTCGAGCGCGTCCGGGCGCACGAAGCGCGAGCCGACGACGACGTCCTCGTCGGGAAAGGCCATCAGCGCCCGGTGGTAGGCCTCGCCCATCAGCCCCTTGAGGGCCTGGTCGCGCTTGGCCGAGCGCTTCACGCTGAGCAGGCCGATGAGCACGCACGGCGTGCCGCCGATGCGCTCCAGGGTGGCGAACATCACCCCGTGGAGCTTGCCCTCGGAGCGGGCCGTGGTGCACAGCACCCAATCCTCCTTGGCCTTCGACAGGGCGCCGATGTCGAACGCCCCGCCCATCGAGGCCATCTCGTCCAGGTCCGTGTCGGTCAGCGCCGCGCAGTCCCTGGTCTCCACCTGGATCGGCATGTCCGGAACACTCCTCCGTCGGGTCGGGCGATCAGTGCGCAGTGACTGGGCTCCTCAGTCTGCCAGGAAATCGGCCGAATCGGATAGGCGCAGCGCGCCGCTCGTGGCTCACAGATCGACGGCGTCGTGCCCGAGGACCATGCGCAACTCGCCGACCACCCGGTCCAGATCGACGCAGAACTCGTCGGCCAGGCGGAGCACCTTGCCCGGTCCGAGGTTGACGAACACCGGTGAATCGCCTGGGTGGTCGCGCAGCACTCGGCGCAGTTGATGGACCTTCCATTCGTTCAGCGCGTGGGCCGGGATCTTCAGCCGCAGCGGTGGAGCGGTGCCGGTGACCAGGTCGTCGAGCACGGTGATGTCCTGGGCCATGAACCCGACCCGGGCCTCGTCGCGCTTGTCCAGACGACCGCGCACCGTGACGATGGCGTCGTCGCGCAGCTTGTGGCCGTGCTCGAGGAGCGAGCGGGGGAACACGGTCACCTCGATCGAGGCTTCGAGGTCCTCGAGGACGAAGGTGGCCATGTGGTCGCCACGCTTGGTCACCTTGCGGGCCAGGCCGGTGATCACCCCGCCGAGGGTGAACATCGCCCCGTCGTCGCGCTCGACGCCGCCGAGGATGCTGCAGTCCACCCGCCGGCGCACGGCCGTCTCCACTCCCATCAGCGGGTGATCGGAGATGTACAGGCCGAGCATCTCCTTCTCGAAGCGCAACCGGTCCCCCTTGTCGAACTCGACCGGCGGGATCGCCACCCGCTCGTCGAAGGCCGTGCCGGCGTCGCCGACGTCGCCGAACAGGCTCATCACCCCCTGGTCGCGCTCGCGACGGCGGACCAGGGTGGCGTCGATGATCTGCTCGAAGACGACCAGCAGACCGCGGCGCGGGTGGCCGAGGCTGTCGAACGCCCCGGCCTTGATCAAGGACTCGACGGTGCGCTTGTTCAGCACCGCTTCCGGGGCCCGCTCGACGAAGTGGTGGAACGAGTCGTACGGGCCGTATTCGGCACGCTCGCGCAGCAGCAGCTCGACCAGCGCCTCGCCGACGTTGCGCACCGCCGAGAGGCCGAAGGTGATCACCCCGGGACTGTCCGCCGGGAGCGCCAGATCGGCGGGGATCTCGTCGGGGGCCAGGGTGGCGAAGTTGGTCACCGAACGGTTGATGTCCGGCGTCAGCACCTTCACGCCGCTGGCCCGGGCGTCGGCCAGGTAGACGGCTGCCTTGTCGAGGTTGCTCTTGACGCTGGTCAACAGGCAGGCGAAGTACTCCACCGGGTAGTGGGCCTTCAGGTACGCGGTCTGGTAGGCGATCAGGCCGTAGCCGAAGGCGTGGCTCTTGTTGAAGGCGTAGTCGGCGAAGGGCTCGATGATGTCGAACAGCTGGTTGCCGAGCAGCTCCCCGTACCCGGTGGACGCCGTGCCGGCGATGAACTTGGCCCGCTCCTTGGCGATCAGCGCCCGGTCCTTCTTTCCGCACGCCTTGCGCAGGTTGTCGGCGTCGGCCAGGGAGTAGCCGGCGAACTTCTGGGCCACCCGCATCATCGACTCCTGGTAGATCATCAACGAGTAGGTGTCGGCCAGCAACTCGCTGAGCTCGGGATGGATCTCCTTGCGTGGCTTGCGCTCGTTCTTGTAGTCGGCGTAGTCGTTGTGCATGTTCGCCGCCATCGGCCCCGGCCGGTACAGGGCGACGAGCGCGGCCACGTCGTCGAAGCTGGTCGGCGCCAGCGAGCGCATCAGCGCCCGCATCGGCGGTGACTCCAGCTGGAACACCCCCATCGTGTCGCCCCTGGCCATCAGGGCGAAGACCTCGGCGTCGTCGAGCGGGACGGTGTCGATGTCCAGCTCGGGGTCCTTGGTGGCCCGGACCATCTCCACCGTGTCGGTGATGACGTCGAGGTTGCGCAGCCCGAGGAAGTCCATCTTCAGCAGGCCGAGCTCCTCGACCCCGTGCATCTCGAACTGGGTGACGACCGGGGCGTCCTCCGGGTTGGCGCCGGACTCCGGCTTGCGTTGGATCGGCAGGTAGGTAGTCAGCGGATCCTTGGTGATCACCACCGCTGCGGCGTGGATGCCGTCGCTGCGCTTCAGGCCCTCCAGGCCACGGGCCACGTCGACCACCCGGGCCACGTCGGGGTCGGCCTGGTACATCGCCCGCAGCTCGGCGGCGGCCTTGAAGCCGTCGAGATACGTGGGGTGCTCCTCCAGGCAGTAGCGCAGCGGCGTGTCCCGGCCCATGACCAGCGGCGGCATGGCCTTGGCGATCTTGTCGCCCACGGCGTACGGCAGGCCGAGCACGCGGGCCGCGTCCCGTACCGCGTTGCGTGCCTTGATGGTGCCGAACGTGATGATCTGGGCGACGTGGTCGCGGCCGTAGGTCTCCGCCGCGTAGCGGATCATCTCGTCCCGGTAGCGGGAGTCGAAGTCCATGTCGATGTCCGGCATCGAGATCCGGCTGGGGTTGAGGAACCGCTCGAAGAGCAGGTCGTACTTGATCGGGTCGAGGTCGGTGATCCACAGGCAGTAGGCCACGGCACACCCGGCCGCCGAGCCACGCCCCGGACCGACCCGGCAGCCGACGTCGCGGGCGTGCTGGATGAGGTCCCAGACGATGAGGAAGTAGGAGGCGAAGCCCATCGAGGTGATCGTGTTCAGCTCGAAGCGCAGGCGGTCCTTGACGGCAGTCGGGAGCTGCTCCCCCCACCGCTTGGCGGCCCCCTCCCAGGTCAGGTGCTCCAGGTAGTGGGCGTCGTCGGTGAACCCCTCGGGCAGCGGGAAGTTGGGCAGCTGCGGCTTGCCGAACTCGATGGTCACGTCCGCCCGCTCGGCGATCCACAGCGAGTTGTCACAGGCCTCGGGGAGGTCGCGGAACAGGTGGCGCATCTCCGCCGCCGACTTCAGGTAGTGCTCCTGGCCCTCGAACTTGAAGCGGTTGCTGTCGCTCAGCAACGCCCCGGTCTGCACGCAGAGCAGGGCGTCGTGGGCCTCGTGGTCGTTGCGCTGGACGTAGTGCGAGTCGTTGGTGGCCAGGATCGGCGCCCCGATGGTCTTGGCGATCTCCAGCAGCTGCGGGTTGGTGTGCCGCTGGGCCTCCAGACCGTGGTCCTGCAGCTCGACGAACAGATGGTCGCGCCCGAAGATGTCCTGCAGCCGGGCGGCCTTCTCCAGCGCCCCCTTGCGGTCGCCCTGCATCAGCGCCTGGAGGACGTGCCCACCGAGGCACCCGGTGGTGGCGATGAGCCCGTGGTGGTGGCGCTCGAGCAGCTCCCAGTCCATCCGCGGCTTGTAGTAGTAGCCCTCCAGGAAGGCCGTGCTGGCCAGCTGGATCAGGTTGCGGTAGCCCTCGTTGGTCTCGGCCAGCAGGGTCAGGTGGTAGTAGAGCTTCTTGCCACCCTCGGTGTCGCCGCCGGAGTCGTCCAGCCGGCCACGGCGGGCCGGGCGCTCCCGGCGGGTCTCGTAGGCCAGGTAGGCCTCGGTCCCCAGGATCGGCTTGACGCCCTGCTTGTTGCACTCCTTGAAGAACTCGAGGACCCCGTACATGTTGCCGTGGTCGGTGATCCCGAGGGCCGGCTGGCCGTCGGAGGCCGCCTTGGCGACGAGCTCCTCCAGCCGCGCCGCACCGTCGAGCATCGAGTACTCGGTGTGCACGTGCAGGTGGGTGAAGCTGTCGCCCACGGTCGAAGGATCCTCCCGGCCGAGTGATCACCCGGCCCCGGGCGGATCACAGCGATGTAGTTCTTCGACCCTACCCGCACCGAGGCGATCGGGAAAACGAGCCGTCGACCGGGACGCTGCTAGAGGTAGGTCCCGGGGCGATCGGCGGCGCTGCCGTCGCCAGGCCGCGGCGGCTGGCCGGGCGGCATCTCCTGGCCCTGCATGAGCTGGCCGCGCATCTGCTCGAGCTGCTGGCGGGCCATGGCCTGCTGGGCGAACAGCGTCGCCTGGATGCCGTGGAACAGCCCCTCCAGCCAGCCCACCAGCTGGGCCTTGGCGATGCGCAGCTCGCCCTCGCTGGGCACGGCGTCGTCACGGAACGGCAGGGCCAGCATCTTCAGCTCCTGCTGGAGGTCCGGGGAGAGGGCCTCGGAGAGCTCGACGATCGAGCGTTCGTAGATCTCCGCCAAGCGCTCCCGGCTGGCTTCGTCGAGGGTGCCGCCACGGACCTCCTCCAGCAGCTGCTTGACCATCGAGCCGATGCGCATCACCTTGGCCGGCTCGGTGATCGTCTCGGTGGGCGAGGGCGGCTCGGCCTCCGCCGCCTCACCCGGAGCGGTCACCTCCTCGGGCACCAGGACCTCACCGGGGACCAGCACCTCACCGCCGTCGTCCGGTCGGTCGGCGGTCGGGTCGGGGGCATCGCGCATGAGATCTCCTAGGGACGGGTGTACACGAGTCGCGGAACCAGCATCTCAGCAGACGTGAGCGACCCGTGTCGACACACGAGCGGGACCGCGGTGCGCTCGGCCGGGTCCTCGAAGCTGACCGGCTGGTGGGCCACGAGGGCCACATCGCCGAGGCGGGCGGCCACCGGGGGGCTGACCACGGGCCCGAACCAGCCGTCGGCCAGCACCTGCTCGCGGCTGACCACCCAGGCCACGTCGCCGTACCGGTGGGTGGCCGCAGCCAGCAGGTCGGCGGCGGCGCCCGGGCGGGCGTGCAGCCAGCGGAACCGGCCCTCGCCGGACATGGTCCGCACCAGGCCGCCCACGGAACGATCGAGCGTCAGCACCCGCTCGCCCACCTCCACCTGGCCGTGATCGGCGGTCACCACCAGCGAGCACCCCGTGGGCAGCGCCTCGGCCACGGCGCCCACCACGGCGTCGGCGCTGCGCAGCTCGGCGTCGTAGAACTCGCCGAAGCCGTACTCGTGGGCGACGTGGTCGATGCCGTCGTAGTAGGCGTAGACGAAGCCCTCCCCCTCGGCCAGGGCCCGAGCGACGTGGACGGCGAGGTTGGACGGCTCCGACCACAGCCGGGCCCGGGCGCCGCGCAGGTGGGCCTCGGTGAACCCGCTGCCCTCGAAGCCGCGGCGGGTGACCACGACCACGTCGTGGCCGAGGAACGGGTCGAAGGGCTGGACCGCGGCCGGTGGGTGCAGGGTGCGCACGTCGCCGCGGCCGCTCGACCACCGCAGCGTGTTGACCACGTCGCCACCCAGCAGCACCCGGTAGCCGACCAGGCCGTGCTCGCCCGGCGTCAGCCCGGTGGTGATCGAGGTCAGCGCCGTCGCCGTCGTCGACGGAGCCACGGTCACCAGGGGCGATCCGGCGAAGCCGGCCAGGGTGGGCATCAGCCGGCGGCGGGCGTCGAACTGCTCCCACCCCAGCCCGTCGAGCACCAGCAGCACGACCGGACCCGGCGGGCACCACGCCGGTCGGTGGGGTGCCAGGAGATCGGGCACCAGGCCGCGAACGCAGTCGCCGGTGTAGCGGGCCAGGAGCGGCCGGGGCTCGGCGGCGTGCATCGGATCCAAGGGGGCGCACCCTACGATGGCGGCGTGAGGGTTTCCAGCAAGGGTGACTACGCCTGCCGGGCCCTGCTGTCCCTGACGCTCCATCTCGACGACGGCGGGCCCACGTCGGTGCGCGACATCGCCGAACGGACGGCGATCCCCCAGCCGTACCTGGAGCAGATCCTCCTCGCCCTGAAGGGCGCCGGCCTGGTGCGCTCCAAACGCGGCGTCGGCGGCGGGTACGTCCTGGCTCGGAGCCCGCAGGACATCAAGCTCAGCGAGATCCTCAGCGCCGTCGACGGGCCGATCAGCGTCGGCGACTTCGGCGAACCCCACCAGGACGGGTCGTGCAACCACGAGGGCCAGTGCGTGCTGCTGACCATCTGGAAGGCCGCCAGCGAGCACATGCGTCGCTTGCTCGACGGCTACACCCTGCAGTCCGTGGCCGATGCCGCCCAGGGTCGGGCGGCCCTCCCGGACCTGTCCGTGGCCGACCTGGTCACGTCGGTCTAGCTCGACGTGACGGCTCGTTCCCCAGCGTCGATCGTCGCCCGGCGGGTGCAACTCGATCCGCTCCGTGTCGAGGATGCCGACGAGATGGTCGAGGTGCTCGGCGACCCGGCGCTCTACTCGGTCATCGGCGGGGACCCACCGGGGTTGTCGGCGTTGCGGCGTCGCTACGAACGGCAGCTCGCCGGTGATCCCCGCGGCCGGCAGGACTGGCACAACTGGATCGTTCGCACCACCGACGCGCCCCGGGCCGTCGGGTACGTCCAGGCGACGCGTGACCGTGCCACGGGCGCGGTGGAGCTCGCCTTGGTGATCGGCACCCCATGGCAGGGACGAGGGTTCGCCAGCGAGGCGGCGCAGGCACTGGCCGGCGAGCTCCGTGGTGGTGGCGCGCCTCGCCTGCTCGCCCACGTCCAACCCGGACACGTGCCGTCCGAGCGCGTCGCTGCGGCGTGCGGGATGCGGCCCACCGGGCGTTCCGTCGACGGGGAGCACGAGTGGGCGTGGGTCGCCGGGGACGGCGCCGGACCGGCTGCGGCACCGGTCAACCCACCGGCGTGACCATCTTCTCCAGCGTGGTCAGGTTGCGCGTCGTGGTCCGCGCCCGCAGCCGCCGATGGGCCAGCACGGCGGCGAACGGCGTGGTCAGTGTCGAACCGACCGGGCATCGCCAGTAGATGACGCCCTCGCCGGCGACGACGCGCTCCATCGGCCCCACCGGCGCGCCAGCGACGTCGGCCAGCGCGTCACGGGCCGCGTCCCAGCCGGTCGAGCACGGCGACGAGGTCGGCCGGCAACGGCGAGACGACGGACAACATCGTGCCGTCGGTCGGGTGGGCGAAGCTCAGCTCGGCGGCGTGCAGGAACGGGCGGTCGAGCTGCAGCCCCGGGCGCACACCGCCATAGGTTGGGTCGCCAACGACCGGATGCCCGGCGGCAGACAGGTGAACCCGGATCTGGTGGGTCCGCCCGGTCTCCAACCGGCAGGTCAGCAACGCCGTGTCGAGCGGCGTCTCGCCGTCGGGACCACGCACCACGTCGAAGCAGTCGTCCACGGCGTACTCGGTGCGCGCCGGCTTGCCGTCCACCACCACCGCCATCCGCTGGGCGAGGCGCGGGTCGCGGCCGATGGGGGCCTCGATCACCCCATTGGCATGCGCGAGGTGGCCCCAGACCAGGGTTCGGTAGACCCGCCGGACCAGTCGCCGGGACAGGGCGTCGACCAGTGCCGTGGCCGCGGCGGCGGTCCGGGCGACGACCATCAGCCCCGACGTCCCGGCGTCGAGGCGGTGGACGATGCCCGGCCGATGCTCCTCGCCGACCCCGGCCAGCTCGGGATAGCGGGCCAGCAGTCCGTTGACCAGGGTGCCATCCGGGCGACCCGAGCCCGGATGGACCACCAGGCCGGCCGGCTTGTCGACGACGATCACCGCAGCGTCTTCGTACACCACCGGCACCTCAACGGTCGGATCGGGCTGCGGACCGACGGCCCGGGGGATCAGCCGGGGATCGATGCGCATCTGCTGGCCGGCGCGGACCCGCTGCTTGCCCACCGTGACGACGCACCCGTCCAGCTCCGCTCCCCCGTCACGGACCAGCGCGGCAGCCTCGGCACGGGTGCACCCGGTGGACAGCGCGACGATGCGGTCGAGCCGCTCGCCGTCCAGCGCGGCCGGGATGGTCTCGTCGATCACGGCGCATCCGACCGGGCGGGGGAACGCCGGTCGGCGACGACCGCCCAGATCAGGTAGAGGGCCGCGCCGACGTTGATGGCCGCGTCAGCCAGGTTGAAGATCGGGAACCACTGGAAGTCGATGAAGTCGACCACCGAGCCGTGCAACCAGCCGCGACCGCGGAACAGCCGATCGGCGACGTTGCCCAGCGCGCCACCGATCACCAGCCCGGCGGCGACCGCCACCACGCCCGGCGTGACCCGCTGCCGGGCGAGGGCCACGACGACCGCGGCCACTACCGCCAGGGCGACCAGGCCGATGAGCACCCCGGCGTTCTGCCCGGTCGAGAAGGCCATCCCCCGGTTGTAGGACAGGTTCCACTGCAGGGTCCACCACACGTGACGGGGCCTCGCCCCGAGCGAGCCGACCGCCCAGTGCTTGGCCAGTTGATCGACGACGACCACACCCGCGGCGACGGGAACGGCGACCCGCAGGGCCCGACCCGGCGCGGCCCCGGCCGCCGGTGAACTCACCGACGCCCGATCCCGCCGGCCTTCTCCTCGACCAGCACCGTCGCCCACGGGATGGCCTCGAGTCGCTCTCGCGGGATCGGCCGGGCCGACTCGACCGAGTAGCCATAGGTGCCCGCGGTGAGGCGGGCCAGGGCGGCGTCGATGTCTTCGATCTCCTGGCGGGCCTGGGCCGACAGGGCCAGGTCACGCTCGCGCTCGATGACCATCGCGTCCCCCTCTCCGCCCTCGTCGTCGAACTGCACGTCGCCCATCTCCTGTTCCTCGATCAGGTGATGGGCTTCGGCCTCCAGCCAATCGGCTTGGCCGAGCAGCATCTTCTTCTGCGCCAGGAGGGCGTCACGCTGGGCGCTCAGGAACTTGGCGTCGAAGTCCTTGGTGTAGGCGATGCCGTCCTTGGTGACCCCCTTCACCGGTGGCGGCCCGGCCGGGGCCGGCTTGGCCGGGGCCTTGGCCGGACGGGCGGTGGGGGCCGCCGCCGGGCCCGAGGTGGAGGTTGGCGCCGCAGCGGACGAGGCTCCCGAGCCCGGCCTGGCCGGCGTCGTTCCCCCTGCCGGCGATCCAGCCGACGGCGTGGCCGCCCCCGGCTTGGTCGGCTTGGTCGGCTTGGTCGCCGCCGTCGTGGTGGCCGTCGCTGCATCGGTCTTGGAGGACCCGCGGGTGACCGTGGGTGCCGTCGCCGCCGCCGACCGCTTGCTGGCCGAGCTCGTGGTGGCGACGTGCTGGGATGCCGCCGCCTTCGCCGCTGCGGCCTTGGATGCCGTCTTGGCAGCCGCCGTCTCGGATGCCGCCGTCTTCGGAGCCGCCGTCTTGGCAGCCGCCGTCTTGGATGGGGCAGGCTTGGGTGCCACGGCCTTCGTCGACGCGGCCGTCTTGGACGCGGCCGACTTCGACGCTGCGGTCTTGGACGCTGCGGTCTTGGACGCTGCGGTCTTGGACGCTGCGGTCTTGGACGCGGCCGGCTTGGAGGCGGCCGACGTGGACGCGGCCGTCTTGGACGCGACCGACTTGGGCGCTGCGGTCTTGGACGCGGCCGACGTGGACGCGGCCGTCTTCGACGCGGCCGACGTGGACGTGGCGGTCTTCTGGGTCGCCGCCGGGGAGGCGGACGGCTTGGGTGTGGCCGTGGGGACCGACGTCGATGCCCCCTTGGACGTCCCCTTGGACGCCCCCTTGGACGCCCCCTTGGACGCCCCCTTCGACGCCGCGCTGGATCCGGCCCTGGACGTCGGGGCGGACGCCGGGGCGGACGACGCCGGTGCCGCCCGGCCGGTCGCCGGCTTGGCCGCCTTGGCTGCCGTCGCCGCCGTGGCGCCGGCGCGGGCGGTGCTCGGCTTGCCGGCCGGCTTCGACGTGGACCTGGCCACCTGCTTGGACGCCATCGACGCTCCTCCCTCGACGTGATCCTCGGACGTGCCGGCCGCGGTGGCGGACCACCGGGGACGACGATCGGGGGATGCTACCGGGGAAGACTCAGGGAGTGGCCGTGACGGTGATCCCGATCTCGATCGGGACCCCGTCCAACTCGGCCTGGACCGAGCCGGCGCCCACCGGGCGGTCGTCGCCCGCTGGTGCCGCACCGGCAGTGTCGAGGTGCAGCGCGGTCGCCAGGGTGGCGGCGCGCAGCAGGTCGGCATGGGCCTCGATCTGGGCACCCAGCTCGTCGGTCGTGACGAGCGTCAGGGCGATCCGGTCGCTGACGTGCAGGCCGGCATCCCGGCGGGCCTGCTGGACCAGACGGATCACGTCGCGCGTCACGCCCTCGGCGCGCAGCTCGTCGGTCACCGTGGTATCGAGCACGACCACGCCATCGGCAGCGCCCAGCGCCCCGCTGGCGCCGTCGCCGTCGACCACCAGGCGCAGCTGGTACTCGCCGTCGAGCAGCGCCACGCCGCCGGCGACGACCCCGTCGGCCGTGCGCTGCCAGTCGCCGGACTTGATCGCCTTGATCACCTGTTGGGTCGCTCCACCGAGCCTCGGCCCCAGCGCCGCTGGTACGGGCTGGAGGTCGTAGCGGGCCACCCGATCGACGTCACCGGTCAGCTCGACGCGCTTGATGTTCGTCTCGTCGGTGATCAACTCGACGAAGGGGGCCAGCCGGTCGGCATCGGCCACCGCCACGGTCATCGCCCCGAGCGGCTGGCGGACGCGCAGCTGGTGCGACTTGCGCACCCGCAGCGCCGAGGAGCACACGTCCCGGACGAGGTCCATCGACCCGATCAGCTCGGCATCCTCCGGGAAGGCGTCCGCCGAGGGCCAGTCGGTGAGGTGCACGCTGCGCTGGCCGGTCAGGTCACGGTGGACCGCCTCGGCCGTCAGCGGCAGCAACGGAGCGGCCACCTGGCACAGCGTGGCCAGCACGGTGTGCAGCGTGTCGACCGCCTGCTGGTCGGCGGACCAGAACCGCTCCCGGCTGCGGCGCACGTACCAGTTGGTCAGGGCGTCGAGGAAGCTGCGGATCGCTCCGCACGCGGCGAACAGGTCGTAGTCGTCCATGGCCGCGGTGACCTGGCGGATCAGCGCACCGGTCTTGGCCAGCACGTAGCGGTCGAGGACATCGGTCGAATCGGTCCGCCAGGTCCCGGTGCACCCGCCGGCATTGGCGTACAGCGCCAGGAAGTACCAGGTGTTCCAGATCGGCAGGAGCACGTGACGGACGCTGTCGCGGATGCCGTCCTCGGTCACCGCCAGGTCCGTGCCACGCAGGATGGTGCTGGACAGCAGGTACCAGCGCATCGCGTCGCTGCCGTAGGTGTCGAACATGACCATCGGGTCGGGGTAGTTCTTCAGGCTCTTCGACATCTTCTGGCCGTCGTCGCCGAGGACGATGCCGTGGCTGACGCAGGTGCTGAAGGCCGGCCGGTCGAACAGGGCGGTGGCCAGGACGTGCAGGGTGTAGAACCAGCCGCGGGTCTGGCCGATGTACTCGACGATGAAGTCGCCCGGGTAGTGGCTGTCGAACCACTCGCGGTTCTCGAACGGGTAGTGCACCTGGGCGTAGGGCATCGAGCCGGACTCGAACCAGCAGTCCAGCACCTCGGGGACCCGGCGCATCATCGAACGGCCGGTCGGGTCGTCGGGGTTCGGTCGGACCAACTGGTCGACGAACGGGCGATGCAGGTCGGCGACGGCGACCCCGAAGTCCCGCTCCAGCTCGGCGATCGACCCGTAGGCGTCGACGCGCGGGTAGGCCGGGTCGTCGCTCTTCCACACCGGGATCGGCGAGCCCCAGAAGCGATTGCGGCTGATCGACCAGTCCCGGGCGTTGGCCAGCCACTTGCCGAAGCTGCCGTCCTTGACGTGCTCGGGCACCCAGGTGATCTGCTGGTTGAGCTCGACCATCCGGTCGCGGAACGCGGTGACCTGGACGAACCACGAGCCGATGGCCCGGTAGACGAGCGGCTCGGCGCAGCGCCAGCAGTGCGGGTAGGCGTGCACGTAGCTGTCGTGGCGGACCAGCACCCCACGCTGCTTGAGATCCTTGATCACCAGCGGGTTGGCGTCGAACACGTGGACGTGGGCCCACGGGGTGATCTCGGCGGTGTACCGACCGTGCTCGTCCATCGGCACCACGGTGGGGATGCCGGCGGCGTTGCACACGTTCTGGTCGTCCTCGCCGTGGCCTGGCGACATGTGCACCACGCCCGTGCCGTCCTCGGTGCTGACGAAGTCGCCAGCCAGGACCCGGAACGCGTTGGGGGTCTCGGTCAGGAACGGGAACAGCGGGGTGTAGGTCCGCCCGACCAGCTCGGCACCGGTGAGAGTGCCCACCCGCGTCGCGCCAGCCAGCTCGCGCTCGTAGGCCCCCACCCGGGCATCGGCCAGGATGTAGCGCCGTCCGTGCTCCTCCATCACCGCGTAGTCGATGTCCGGGCCGACGGCCAGCGCCAGGTTCGACGGCAGCGTCCACGGGGTGGTGGTCCAGGCCAGCAACTGGTCGCCGTTGTCGAGGGTGAACATGACCGTGACCGCCGGGTCCTGACGATCGCGGTAGACGTCGTCCATCCGCGTCTCGGTGTTGCTGAGCGGGGTCTCGCACCGCCAGCAGTAGGCCAGGACGCGGTGGCCCTCGTAGATCAGGCCGCGATCCCACAACGACTTGAAGGCCCACATGACGCTCTCCATGTAGTCCGTGTCGAGGGTCTTGTAGTCGTGGGCGAAGTCGACCCAGCGGGCCTGGCGGGTGACGTAGCGGTGCCAGTCATCGGTGAACTGCAGGACGCTGCGCCGGCAGGCGTCGTTGAACCGATCGATGCCGAAGGCGGTGATCGCCGGGTGGCCGCTGATGCCCAGCTCCTGCTCGGCGACGACCTCGGCCGGCAGACCGTGGCAGTCCCAGCCGAACCGGCGATGGACCTGCTGGCCGCGCATGGTCCGGTAGCGCGGGACCGCGTCCTTGACGAACCCGGTCAGCAGGTGGCCGTAGTGCGGCAACCCGTTGGCGAACGGCGGGCCGTCGTAGAAGACGTACTCGTCGTCCCCCTGGCGCTCGGCGATCGAGGCCTCGAAGGTGGCATCGGCATCCCAGAACGCCAGGACCTGACGCTCGAGCTCGGGGAACGATGGTTGCGCGGGGATGGTGGGATACGGCACGGTGACTCTTCGGCCGCACCTCGTGCGACCCACGATGGGAGCTCAGGCGACGGCGGGCTGGGGACCGTTCAGCCTAGTGCTCGGTCGAGTCCTCGTCGCCGAATTCGAGCAGGGCCTCCTGGTGCACCGGGGTCGGCTCGAGCAGCTCCCCACCGCCCTGGCCGGGCGCCCCGTGGTCGACGGCAACCTCCTCGTCG
This sequence comes from Actinomycetes bacterium, assembly GCA_029782355.1. Taxonomy (GTDB): domain Bacteria; phylum Actinomycetota; class Acidimicrobiia; order Acidimicrobiales; family Ilumatobacteraceae; genus JAKOUY01. Next base: position 221,359 of record JAKOUY010000037.1, on the reverse strand, counting down.
GGCATCGTGCCGTTGCCGTCCCAGCCCGGCGGCGTGGCGGCGGGACCACGATCTCCGGCAGGCGTCGGCTCGGGATCGGCCGAGGCCGACAGCAGCGGGCGGCGGGCCTCGGCCAGCCCGGATGGCTGGCGCTCGACGATGTCCAGCAGCGAATCGGCCGCCCCCTTGACCCGCTGGCGCTGCGCGGCGATGTGCTGCTCGAGGTACTCCACGTCGGACAGGAGGAACTCGCGCCGGGCCAGCAGCGCCTGGACCTCGTTCTCGGCGGCGACCCGCTCGGACTCGGCCTGGCGGCGGGCCTCGGCCTTGGCCTCGTCGATCAGCCGAGTGGTCTCCGAGCGGGCCTCGTGGATCTCGGCTGCGGCGGTGGCCCGGGCCTCGCTGACGATCGACTCGGCCGAGGACTTGGCCTCGGCGACGGTGTTCTCGGCGGTCCGCTGGGCCAGCAGCAGGGTCCGGCTGATCGTCTCGGCATCGTTCGCCGTGGCCGCGACCTCGCGGGCGGGCGGGCGCTCGGGCGTCGCCCCTCGATCCGGCGCGGCGGCCGGCTCGGCAGCCGGAGCCGGTGCAACGGCGGCGGCGGCCGGTCGCTCGGCGGCAGCCTGGGTGGCCTCCTGCAGCTTGGCGATGGCCGCCCGGGCGCGGGCCTCCATGGCCGTGGCCTGGTTCTGGGCGTTCTCGATGGCCGACGCGGCCTGCTCGCGAAAGGCGTCGACCTCGGCCGGGTCGTAGCCCTTGCGGACGGTGCGGAAGGCGATCGTGCGGGCCAGGTGGGGGCTCAACTCCATGGGCGACACACTAGCGAGACGCGCCGGACGCCGGTCCGGACCCGGTGGTCAGCGCGCGGGCTGACGGTCAGCCGTGGTGGTTCGACCCGTACGGCTTCAGCAGGTAGACGCCGGTGGCGACTTTCTCCATGCTGCCGTTGAGGGCGTAGCAGATGCCGCTGGCGAAGTCGATCAACCGCCGGGCGACGTCGCGCTCGCACCCCTCCAGGTTCATGATGACCGGCGAACCCTCCTTGAACTTGTCGGCCACCTCCTGAGCGGCGTCGAAGCGGCGCGGCCGGACCGAGTGCGGCTCGGCCATCGGGCCCGGGGAGCTGCGCACCGGCTGGGGTCGCACCGGTGGCGGGTTGAGCGGTCGGGGCTGGACCGAGGAGTCGTCCGGGGCCGGCGCCGGGCGGCGGACGACCACGTCGCTCTCCCGCTGGGGAAAGCTGGGGCGCTGCGAGGAGCGGCTCGGAGCCTCGTCGTAGTCGGCGTAGCGCGGCTGGGCGCCCGTGTCGTAGTCGCGGGCGTCGCGTGGATCGCGGCTGTCACGCTCCCGAGGACCACGACCGCGACCACGGGGTGCGGGTTCCGGCTCGGCGTCGTAGTCGTCGTACGCGTCGTCGGGCCCCAACCCGAGATAGTCCATGGCCTTCTTCCACATGGGCGATGCCTCCTCGGGCGAAAATGCTAGCCGGATCGGCCCGGGCGCGGGCGCACCCCGGGCCGGGGGCCGAACAGCGCGGTGCCGATGCGCACCTGCGTGGACCCCTCCCCGACGGCGATCTCGAGGTCGTCGGACATGCCCATCGAGCAGTGCCGCAGACCCAGGCGGTCCACGGAGCGGCGCAGCGCGGCGAACACTCGGCGGGTCTCGCGTCCCTCACCCGACGCCGGACCGATGGTCATCAGCCCGTCGACCACCAGGCCGGCATCCTGGCAGGACTCCACCAGTCCGTCCAGATCCTCGGGCCGGCAGCCGGTCTTGCTGGCCTCGCCCGTCAGATTGGGTTGGACCAACACCCGGGAGCCGGGCAGCCGCCTGGCCAGCTCGGCCACCAGCGCCGGCCGGTCGACGCTGGCGACGAGGTCGACCCGGCCGGCCAGCGCACGGACCTTGTTGGTCTGCAGGTGGCCGATGAACTGCATCTCCACCGCGGCGTCGCCCTGCGCCGCCCAGCCGGAGGGGTACTTGCCGACCAGCTCCTGGACGTAGCTCTCCCCCACCGTGGTCAGCCCGGCGGCCAGGGCCGCCTCGACCTGGCCGATCGGGTGGCCCTTGGCCACCCCGACCACCAGGACGTCCGTTCCGCCGGCGCGCCGGATCCGCTCGTGGATGGCGGCCAGCCGATCGGCGATGGTCCCGGCGGGTTCCTCCCGCCGGGGATCGCCATCGTCGGCGTCGCTCAAGTGATCGGCGGCCAGGGGACCCGTGGCCCGTGGATCCCGGCGCAGTTCCCCATGTAGGTGCGGGTGAGCGAAGACGCCGGGTACAACCAGCCGTCCGACGTGCAGAGGTCGCCGGAGTTGACGTCGATGCGCAGGAACGACCAGTGCATGGCCACCGTGCCCGTCGAGGTGAAGTACGGGTTGCACCCGATGATCGTGTTCCACTTCGTCCGCGACACCGTGAACGGCGCCGTGCAGGCCGTGCCGCGCACGTTCACCGGCAGGCTGTGGGTCGGGTCGACCATGTTGTGCCACTCACGTGTCGCGGCCGACGCATCCTGGGCGACGCCCAGGGCCCCCACCATCGTCACGGCGACCAGGGCGCGCCGCGCCCGGCGAGCAATCGTTCCCATCTTGTCCGTCCTTCTCGGGGCCGAGGCCCCTGCCCGTGCGACGGCGGATACCGTCCGCCGGGCCAGACTAGATCGCCGGCCTAGCGCAGGAAGGACGGGACGTCGAAGTCGTCGTCGCCGTCGTCGAGCGGATCATCGGCCGGGGCGGCCGGCTCGGCGAACAGGTCCTTCAGCGACGTGGTGGGGGGCGGCTCCACGGGGCGCAGCTGCGGCCGGGTCCCCGGGGCCGACCCGGCCGGACCGTCCCAACGGTCGAAGCCGGCGGCGATGACGGTGACCTTGACCTCGTCGCCGAGCTCGTCGTCGATGACGGTGCCGAAGATGATGTTGGAGTCCTGGTGGGCCACGCCGTGGATGATCTCGGCGGCGGCGTTCATCTCGAACAGGCCCATGCTGGACGGGCCGGTGATGTTCAGCAGGATGCCGCGGGCGCCGTCGATGGCCGCCTCCAGCAGCGGGCTGGAGATCGCCGCCTTCGCCGCGGTCACGGCGCGGTTCTCGCCGCTGGCGTGGCCGATGCCCATCAACGCCGATCCGGCACTGGACAGGATCATCTTCACGTCGGCGAAGTCGGTGTTGATCAGGCCGGGCGTGGTGATCAGGTTGGTGATGCCGGACACGCCCTGCAGCAGGACCTCGTCGGCCATCTTGAACGCGTTGAGCACGCTCGTCTTCTCGTTGGCCACGGTGAGCAAGCGGTCGTTGGGGATGACGATGAGGGTGTCGACCTTCTCCTTCAGTCGCTGCACGCCGCTGTCGGCCTGCACCGCCCGGCGGCGACCCTCGAAGCTGAACGGCCGGGTCACCACACCGATGGTCAGCGCGCCCATCGAGCGGGCCAGGTCGGCGATGACCGGGGCCGCGCCCGTCCCGGTGCCACCGCCCTCGCCGGCGGTGATGAACACCATGTCCGAGCCCTTGATCATCTCCTCGATCTCTTCCCGGTGGGCCTCGGCGGCGTTGCGTCCGACCTCCGGGTCGCTGCCGGCGCCCAGCCCGCGGGTGAGATCACGACCGATGTCCAACTTGACGTCGGCGTCGCTCATCAGGAGCGCTTGGGCGTCGGTGTTGACGGCGATGAACTCCACGCCCTTCAGGCCGGCATCGATCATCCGGTTGACGGCGTTGACGCCGCCGCCTCCCACGCCGATCACCTTGATGACGGCCAGATAGTTCTGCGGGGCGGCGGCCATCAGGAATCCTCCGAAGGTGAAGACGAGCCCACCCGCCGGTGGCCGGGTGCTGTCGGCATGCGGCGTGACAGGGACACGAGAGTCGTGGGCGCGAGAGTCATGGTGAACTGGGCTCGACGACCGGCGACGGGCCTCGGCGAAAGTGTAGCCAGGCCCGACGGGTGATCCGTGGAACGGGGCCGCTCAGGACGTCGACACGTCGGTCGTGCTGACGTCGATGATCCGCAGCTTCTTGAACCCCGGCAGGCGGACGACGATCAGCAACCGGGCCAGCTTGCGGGTCAGGTCGGTGGGCGCACCGAGCCGGACGATGGCTCCCGTCTTCAGCCGCAGCGACACGACCCCGGCCGAGGCGTCGGCCCCCACCGTGTCCATCTGCGCCCGCAGCTCCGGGGGCAGCGACAGGATCACCTCGGCCGCCCCGGCGAAGGTCGCCCCGGCCGACTGGCCCGGACCGAGATCGGGGGCCGAGCCGGTGATCTCCGGATAGTCGAGGGGGACGCCATCGAGCACGGCGATCACCCGGGCGTCGCGATCGATGGCCCGGGCGCGGTGATCCGAGCCGAGGTAGTAGGCCACCGGACGGCGCTCGCGGATGTCGACGAACAGGCCGTGCGGGAAGTCGGTCGACACCGAGGCCATCTCGACCCATGGCGTCGCTTCGAGGCGATGCTCCAGCTGGACGGTGTCGACCAGCAGCACCGGACGGCCGCGCACCGACTCCAGCACCTGGTCGACGTCGGGCTTGCTGTAGGACGAGCCCTGCACGTCCACCTGGGTGACCTCGAACCACGACGATCCGAGCACGGCCAGCCCGGCGACGAGCACGGCCAGCACGCTCAGGGCGGCGAGCACGACCCACAGCCGGCGGCGGCCGCGCGCCCGGCCGACGGCGATCCGCCGGGCCCGGACCCGCGGGTCGATCGTCGGCCGCGAGGTCGTCGGAACCTGTTCGATCGGCCGCCCGGCGTCCGTGTCGGCGTCACCGATGACGATGGTGGTGACCGGATCCTCGGTCAGGTGCCCGTGGACCTGGCGCAGGCGGGTCTCGGCCTCCTCGTCGAGGTACACCGCATCGGGCAGGTCGGTCTCCTCGATGACGATCCGGCGCGGTCCCGACTCACCCGACGGATCCCGCCCGGCGGTGGCACCCGTCCCCGCCGGGACGCCCGCGCCGGAGGCCGCCCCCGCCGGGGCTCCCACCAGTCCAGGATCGATGGCCGGGCGGAGGGCCGGGTCGGCGGGCGGGACGCCAGGCTGGTCCGGCGGATCGGCGGGCGGCGGCGCGACGTCGGCACCGGCGGCGGCGGCAGCAGCAGCAGCGGTAGCGGCGTCGATCGGGACCTGCTCGGGGGCAATGCCGAGCAGGGCATCGATGTTCGGATCGTCGAGGTCGTACACCGGCACCTCCCCCCCGCCGGCCGGGTCGCCGACCGGGTCGCCGGGCGGACGGGCCGGTGGCACGGCGGCCGGCTCGTGCACGGTCGCGGAGCTCGGCTCGCCGGGCATCGCGCCCCGGGTGTCGTCGAGGTCGGCCGGGACGTCGGCCGGCGGCTCGGCGAAGGCCGCGGTTAGCTCGTCGAGGACCTCCGGCGGGACGTGATCGTCCGGGTGGGTGCCCGGATCCGGTGCGTCGGGCTGGTGGTCGCTCACAGCGCCACACCCGATCCGACGTCGGTCGAGTCGGCATCGTCGAAGCCGACCAGGCGGACCTCGCTGCGCAGCACGATGCCGCGCTCGGCGGCGACGATGCCGCGGATCTCCTCGATCAGGGCGCGCACGTCGGCGGCCGTGGCCCCGTCACCGGCCTGGATGAAGTTGGCGTGCTTCTCCGACACGTACGCCCCGCCGACCCGCCGGCCGCGCAGGCCGAGCCCGTCGATCAGCTGCGCCGCGGCGAGCTCGCCGGGGATCGGGTTGACGAACACCGAGCCGCAGTTCTGCCCGCCCGGCTGGTGCTCGCGCCGCCAACGGACGATCTCGGCGATCGCCGCCTCCGATGCCGCCGGGTCGCCCGGGCGGAGGTGCAGCTCGGCCTCGATGACCACCTGGTGGTCGGCGACATCACTGGCGCGGAAGCGCAACCCCAGGCGTTCGACCGGCACCCACCCATGCTGACCGATGCGCACGTCGAACAGATGGACCCTCGTCAGGCAGGCGGCCATGTCCGAGCCGTGACCGCCGGCGTTCATCCGCACCGCCCCACCGATGCTGCCGGGTACCCCGACGGCCCACTCGAAGCCGGTCAGCCCGGCGGCGCTGACCCGCCGGGCCACCACCGGGAGGGCGGAGCCTCCGCTGACGATCACCGTCGTGCCGTGGATGTCGATGTGCTCACCCATCGCGTTCAGCGTGTAGGCGATGCCGTGGAAACCGGAGTCGGCGACCAGCATGTTCGACCCGCGCCCGACCACCATCGTGGGCAGACGGTGACGGCGGGCGACCTCGGCGATGCGCGCCAGGTCGTCGATCGAGGCCGGCGCAGCCAGCGCCAGGGCCTCGCCGCCCACCCGGTAGGTGGTCAGCGGGGCCAGCGCGACGTTCGGGCGAGCCATGGCTCCCAGCTCGGCGGCGAGCTGCGCACCGAGTGCATCGTCCGACGCCGCCGTCGAGACGAGCGCGCTCATCCGTTCGCCCCAGCCCGGGCCAGGATCTCGTCGGGAAGATCGGCGATGTCCCCGCAGCCCATCGACACGCACACGTCGCCCGGCCGCAGCTCGCCGGCCAGGAACTCGATCAGGTCGTGGCGCCGCGGCAGCCACACCACCCGTTGGCGGGGGTGGGCGTCCGCGACCGCGTTGACCACCAGCTTGCCCGTGACCCCGGGGATCGGGGTGGTCCCCGAGGCGTAGATGTCGGTGAGCACCACGACGTCGGCGTCGACGAAGGAGTCGGCGTAGTCGGCGGACATCTCGCTCATCCGGTTGTAGCGATTCGGCTGGAACACGGCGATGCAGCGCGACCAGCCGTCGTCGCTGCGCCGGGCCGCGGCCAGCACGGCGGCGATCTCCGCCGGCAGGTGGGCGTAGTCGTCCACCAACGTCGCCCCGCCGACGTGACCGCGGATGTCGAAGCGCCTGGCGACGCCGCCGAACTTGGCGAGGGCCCGGGCGGCGGCGTCGAACGGGACGCCGACGGCCTCGGCCATGGTCACGGCCGCCGTGGCGTTCAGCACGTTGTGCACGCCACGCAGTGGCAGGTCGATCCGCCCCCACACCCGCTCGCCGCGGCGGATCCGGAAGTGCATCGAGCCGCGGTCGGCCACGATCTCGTCGGCCACGACGTCGGCCCCGGCGTTCGCCCCGTAGGTGATCGTCGTGGAGGGGTCGCCATGCTCCCGGCAGCGCTCGGCGAGCCGGGCGCAGGTCGGGTCGTCGGCGCACAGCACCTTCGGGCCGGCGATGCCGTCGAGGTACGCGGCGAAGCTGTCGACGACCTCGGCGTTGGACTGGTAGTGGTCCAGCAGATCGCCGTCCACGTTGGTCAGGATCGTGCCGTGCAGCGGGAGGTCCTCGTGGGTCCGGTCGCTCTCGTCGGCCTCGACCACCAGCCACGGCCCGCCCGTCCACTGGGCACCGGTCCCGGCGTCGGTGACGTCCCCGCCGATGACGAAGCTGGGCCGCCACCCGGCCTCGGCGAGGATCAACATCAGCATCGACGTCGTCGTCGTCTTGCCGTGGGTACCGGCGACACCCAGGCTGGTGGCCATCGCGCAGATCGACCCGAGGATGCCGCCGCGGCGCAGGACCGGCACGCCGATCGCCTCGGCCTCGGCCACCTCGATGTTCGTCGGCGGGATGGCCGTCGAGGCCGTCACCGCCGCCGCACCGTGGACCACCCGACGATCGTGGCCGACGTTGACCGTCACCCCGGCGGCGCGCAGCCGGTCGAGGATCGGGCGCTCGCGGATGTCGCTGCCGGTGACCTCGTGGCCCATCTCCGCCAGCACGATGCCGATGGCGCTCATGCCCGGGCCGCCGACGCCCACGAGGTGCAGCCGCTGCCGGTGGGAGAGGTCCACCGGCACGGTGCGGAGGAGTCCGGGGCGACCGCTCACCGCCGGGCCACCTCGAGGATCGCCGCGACCAGCGCCCCGCTGCGGTGCGCGGCGCCGACGGCGTTCGCGGCAGCCGCCATTGCGTCCAGGGCCTGACGGTCGCCGCCCAGCCGGTCGATCTCCGCCGCCAGGCGCGCCGGGGTCAGGTCGGCCTCCTCGACGAGCACGGCCCCACCACGCTCGACGAGCTGGCGGACGTTGTCGACCTGGTGGTTGGCCGCAGCGCCGGGCCACGGCACGACGATGGCCGGTGACCCGGTGGCGGCCAGCTCGGCCACGGTCCCGGCGCCGCCGCGGGTGACCAGCAGGTCGGCCGCGGCATACAGCCGGGGCATGTCCGAACTGAACCCGATCACGCGATACAGGATGCCCGCCGATCCGTCCCGCTCGGGCGCGGCATCGGCCAGGTTCCGCTCGCCGACGAGGTGGACGACGGCGAGATCGTCCCGGTCGTGGCACAGCTCGACCATCGCCCCGACCGCGCGGTTGACCGCTTGCGAGCCGAGCGACCCGCAGGCGACGACGACCACGAAGCGATCGCCCGGCAGGTCGAGCGCGGCGCGGGCGCCCGTGCGCTGGGTGGCCCGGTCGACGGCCAGGACGGCGCGGCGGACCGGCGGGCCGGTGAACCGGGCGTTGGGCAGGGTCGAGTCGGGAAAGCCGACGGCGACCAGCCGGGCGCCGCGGGCGAACAGCCTGGACACCAGCCCGGGTCGCCGGTCGTAGCTGACCACCACCGTGGGGATGCGGGCCAAACGGGCCGCCAGGGTGGCCGGGAACGAGCCGTAGCCGCCCACGTTGACGACCACACCGGGGCGCAGCCGGCGCAGCAGGCGACGGGCTGCCCAGGTGGCCCCGACCGCCTTGGGGATCACCGCCAGGTTGCGTCGGCTCAGGCTGCGCTGGACCCCGACGACGTCGAGGTACGTCGCCGCCAGCCCGGATGGGGGCACGAGGGTGCGCTCTTGACCACGGGTCGTGCCCACGTAGTGCACCGCGTCGGCCGGCACCCCGGCGTCGATCAGGCCCTCGGCGATGGCCAGGGCGGGCAGGACGTGGCCGGCCGTTCCCCCACCGGTGACCACGGCGACGCAGCCGGAGCTCACCGAGCCCTCACTTCAGGTTGCCGGCGACGTTCAGCAACAACCCGCTGGCGGTGAGGGTGACGAACAGGCTGCTGCCGCCGGACGAGAAGAACGGCAGGGTCAGCCCGGTGACCGGCATCAGCCCGATGACCCCGCCGATGTTGATGAACGCCTGGACGACGAACCAGCTGACCACCCCGCCGGCGACCAGCTTGCTGAACCGGTCGGGAGCGGCCAGGGCGACCTGCATGCCGCAGTAGGCGATGACCAGGAAGCCGCCGACCACGGCGAAGATGCCGATGAACCCGAGCTCCTCGGCGATGACCGCGAAGATGAAGTCGCTGTAGGCCAGGGGCAGGTAGTCGCCGAGCTTGCTGGCGCCGCGCCCGACTCCCTGGCCGGTCCAGCCTCCGTTGGCCAAGGCGATCATCGCCTGGAAGGTCTGATAGCTCAGGTAGTCCTTGTGGGCGGCGATGTCCAGGAAGGCGGTGAACCGGTCGCGGCGGTACGGCGTGGACAGGGCGAAGCCCAGGGCAGCCGCCGCGCCGGCGCCACCGAACAGGCCCAGCGGGGTCAGGGGTGCCCCGGCCACCAGGGCCACGGCGAAGACGATGACGGCCAGGACGATGGCCGACCCCAGGTCACCCTGGACCAGGCACATCCCGGCACCGGCGCCGGCCACCACCAGCACGGGCACCAGGGTCCGCTTGACCAGATGCATCTCCGTCGCCCGCTTGGACAGCAGGTGGGCGGTGAACAGCAGGACCCCGAGCTTGGCGAACTCGGACGGTTGGAAGGTGATCGGCCCGACCGACACCCAGGCCCGGGCCCCGTTGACCGCGTACCCGAGGCCGGGGACGAACGGGAGCAGCATCAGCCCGGCGCAGCCGGCCAGGAGCAGCGGGACGATCCGGCGGACGACGTGCATCGGCACGCGCATCGTCGCCCACATCCCCACCACGCCGAACGCCGCCCACATCGCCTGGCGCTGGAAGATCCGCCATGGGGAGCGACCCCGGTTGACCTCGCTGATCGAGCTGGCCGACATGACCATGACCAGGCCGAGCAACAGGAAGACGGTCACGACCGCGGCCAGGACGAAGAAGTACACCGTCGGCGTGCGCGCCGGCGGGCGGACGTGGTCGCCGCCACGGGCCGGGTGGCGGCGGCGCGAGCCGGCCCGCTCGGCCGCCCGCGGCCGGCGGTCGCCGAGCACCGTGGTGCGCGCCGTCATCGGCCGGCCCCCGAGCGCTGCAGGCGGTCGGTGACCAGCCGGGCGAAGTCGCGGCCGCGGGCCGGGTACCCGCCCTCGGGATACCAATCGAAGCTGGCGCACCCGGGCGACAGCAGGACCACGTCGCCGGGTCGGGCGAGGGCCGCGGCGGCGTCGACCGCCTCGGCCATGCCGGCGCGGGTCGGCGCGGTCACGGTGGTCACCGGGCAGGTCCCGGCGAACGCCGCGGCGACCTCGGCCGCGGCCTCGCCGACGGCCACCACGGCATGCACGTGGCCGGCCGCGCCTGCCAACTCCCCCAGGTCGAGGCCCTTGTTGCGCCCGCCGGCGATGAGCACGACCGAGGGGAAGCTGCGGATCGCCGGCAGGACGGCGTGCGGGCTGGTGGCCTTGGAGTCGTTGTACCAGCGCACGCCGTCGGCCTCGCCGACCAGCTGGATGCGGTGGTCGGGGTGGCGGAAGTCGGCCAGGCCGGCCGCCAGCTGATCCGTCGCCAGGAGCCCGGACTCGACCACCAGGGCACACGCCGCCAGGGCGTTGCTGACGTCGTGGGGCAGGTCGCGACTCATCGACGCCCGATCGATGATCGGCCCGTGGGGGCCGACCAGGGTGGTGCCCGCCAGCCGGTAGTCGGGCACGGTCCGGCCGTGGGCGTGGAGCCCGAAGGTGACCCGGCGGCACGCGACCCGGGCCAGTTCGTCGAGGACCTCGGCCTCGTCCAGCGCCCCGATGGCCACGTCGGTGGGGCGGACGTGCGACCACATCCGCGCCTTGGCCGCCCGGTACGCCGCCAGGCTGCGGTGCCAGTTCTGGTGATCGGGCGCCAGGTTGAGCCACACCGAGGCCTCGGCCCGGAACGAGTCCAGCCAGTTCAGCCGGAAGCTGCTGCACTCGACGACGAAGACCTCGGCGTCGCCACCCAGCTCGGCCAGGAACGGCACCTCGGTGTTGCCGACGGCCACCGCCCGCCGGCCGGCCCGGCGCAGCAGGTGGGTGGCCAGCTCGGTGGTCGTCGTCTTGCCGTCCGTGCCGGTGACCGCCAGGATCGGGCGCGGTCCGCCCGGGCGGTGCTGCTCGAACTCGTAGGCCAGGTCGATCTCGGTGCGGATCGGGACCCGGCGCCGTTCGGCGGCGACGATCACCGGGTGCGTTTCCGGGACGCCCGGCGCCGGGCACAGCCGGTCGACCCCGTCGAGCATCTGGTCGACGGCGTCGGCCGCTGCGGTGGCCGGGCGCTCGATCCACCGGGCGCCCAACTCGGCGGCCCGGCGGCGCTTGGCATCGACGCTCGCCTCGTCGGCCGCGTCGTCGGCGACGAGGACCTCGTCGCCGCGACGGCACAGTTCGGCCACCACGGCCTCGCCGGTGAGGGCCAGGCCGTAGACCAGGGTGGTCATGCCACGCGCGTCGATGGCGCTCGCGCTCACCGGCGCAACTTGTCCAGACGGGTGAAGTCGCCGATGAACAGGGCCAGCGCGGCGGCCACGCACATGCCCGAGATGATCCAGAAGCGGATGATCACCTTGGTCTCCGGCCAGCCGGAGAGCTCGAAGTGGTGGTGGATCGGCGACATCTTGAACAGCCGCTTCTTGCGCCCGGACGCCTTGAACACCACCATCTGGACGGCGACCGAACCGGCCTCCATGACGTTCAGGCCGCAGATCAGCACCAGCAACAGCTGGGTGTTGGTGGTCAGCGCCAGCAGGGCCAGCGCGGCGCCGATGCCCAGGGCGCCGACGTCGCCCATGATGATGCTGGCCGGGGCCGAGTTGAACCACAGGAAGCCGCCGCACGCCCCGGCGAACGCCGCCGCGGTGGCGGCCAGGTCGAGCGGGTTCACCGTCGCGCCGTAGGCGAAGCGGTAGGCGGCGACGTCGTGGTAGCGGAACGACCAGTAGGCGATGATCGCGAAGGCCAGGAAGCCGAGCAGCGCCGATCCGCCCGCCAACCCGTCGAGGCCGTCGGTGACGTTCACGGCATTGGTCGTCGCCCAGATGATCAACCCGGCGAGGACGACGTAGACGATCGTCGGCAGCCGCCAGCCGGGCAGGTCGGCGCGGGTCAGCGACAGCGTCTTGGAGATGTTCGTCACCGAGACCAGCCACCACGCCAGGCCCATCGACATCAGGAAGGTCAGGACGTTCTTCTTCTTCCAGAAGATCCCGCGGTTGTGCCGCTTGGTGACCTTGATGTAGTCGTCGAGCAGGCCCATCGCGGCCATTGCCAGCACCCCGATCCACATGATCAGGGCCTGGTTGGAGAACGCCAGCCCGGGGCGGACGTGGGCCACTCCCCAGCCGAAGAAGGCCGCGGTGATGATCGCCAGCCCACCCATCGTCGGGGTGCCCTGCTTGTGCATGTGGTGCTCGGGCCCGAGGTCCTCCTTGCCGAGGATCGGCTGGCCGCGGCCCCGGGTGCGGAAGAAGCGGGCCAGGAACCGGGTCAGGGCCAGCGACAGGGCCATCGATGCCGCGCCGGCGATCATCAAGGCGATCATCGGGCGGCCTCCAGCTGCTGGCGCAGCACCTCGTGCGCCACGGCGCGGTCGTCGAATTCGTACACGGTGTTCCCTATGGTCTGCGTCGTCTCGTGGCCCTTTCCGGCGATCACCACGACGTCGCCGGGTCGAGCCACGGCACACGCCTCGATGAACGCCCGCCGGCGGTCGGGCTGGGTGACGACCTGGCCAGGGTAATCGCCCGGGATGCCCGATCGGATGGCATCGATGATCGCCTGCGGGTCCTCTGACCTGGGATTGTCCGAGGTGACGACGATCACGTCGGCCCACGCGGCCGCCGCCGCGCCCATCAGCGGGCGCTTGTCCGGGTCGCGGTCGCCCCCCGCTCCGAACACGACCACCACCCGCTCGCGGGCCGCCCGGCGGGCTGCGGCAAGGCTGGCGTGCAGGCCGTCGGGGGTGTGGGCGAAGTCGACGATGACGTCGAAGTCCTGCCCGGCGCGCACCGCCTCGAACCGCCCGGGGACCGGGTCCAGGGTGGCCAGCGCGGCGGCGATCTCCGCCTCGGCGACGCCCAACTCGGCGCAGGCCGTGGCCGCGGCGAGGGCGTTGTCGACGTTGAAGTCGCCACCGAGGGGGACGTCCAGGCGCTGGCCGCGCCAGGTGAAGCGCATCCGCTCGGCGGACACCTCGACCTCGGAGGCATCGGCGCGGCGGTACCCGACCACCGGGATGTCGGCGGCATCGGCGATCAACCGGCCGTGACGGTCGTCGAGGTTGACCACGCCCCGCTCGGCCAGCCCGGCCCGGAACAGCAGCGCCTTGGCGGCGAAGTAGCGCTCGACGGTGCCGTGCAGGTCGAGGTGATCGCGCCCGAGGTTGGTGAACACGGCAACGTCGAACCGCGCCCCGTCGACCCGCCGCAGGGCGAGGGCGTGGGAGCTGACCTCCATGACGACCGCGTCGTGGCCGCTGTCCGCCAGCTCGGCCAGGCGGCGCTGCAGGTCGGGGGCCTCGGGCGTGGTGTGCGTGCCGGTCAGGGTGCCGATCACCCCGGGATGCCGGCCGGTGGCGCGCAGCACCGTGGCGATCATCTGGGTCACCGTGGTCTTGCCGTTGGTGCCGGTGACCCCGACCATCGTCAGGCGCCGGGCGGGGTGCCCGTGGATGGCTGCGGCCACGGGCCCCATGGCGTCCCGGACGGAGCCGACCACGAGCTGGGGAGTGCCGAGCACCGCCCGGTCGGTCAGCGGGTGGTCGACCAGCAGGGCGGCTGCGCCGCGCCGGACCGCGGTCTCGGCGAAGTCGTGCCCGTCGACCGTGGCCCCGGGCACGCAGCAGAACAGCCAGCCCGGCTCGACCCGGCGGGAGTCGTGGGTCACCCCCGTGCACCGCACGGACCCGTCGCCCTGGACCCGCGCCCCGTACCCGGCGGCGCCGACCACGGCATCGAGGGCAACACCCGACGACCCGGCGCTCATCACTTGCCTCGCGGGCAGCCGCGGTCGCCGTCGACCGGGGTCACGTCCGTGCGCTGCAGGGCGATCTGGGCGACCTGCTTGAACAGCGGCGCGGCCGCGGTCCCGCCGAAGCGCTCGTTGCTGTTGGCGTCGGGCTCGTCGATCGACACCAGGATGGTCAGCTGCGGGTTGCCCGCCGGGAAGTAGCCGACGAAGCTGGAGAAGTAGCTGCGCGTCTTGCCGTCGTCGGCCGCGTAGGTCCCGTTGGCCTGGATCTTGTAGGCCGTGCCGGTCTTGCCGGCCACGGACATCCCCGGGAGCTGGGCGGCCTTGGCCGTGCCGGAGCAGACCACGCTGGTCAGCAACCCGGCCATGGTGGACGCAGTCTCGGCGGACACCACCCGGCGGGTGGCCGGGGCCGGTTGGCGGTGGGTGACTCCGTTGGCGTCACGGGTCGCGGTAACCAGGCTGGGCGCCACGTACGTCCCGCCGTTGGCCAGGGCGTTCATCGCCGCGATCAGCTGCAGCGACGACACGGAGTAGCCGTAGCCGTAGGCCACCGTGCCCTTCTCCGAGCCACGCAGCTTGTCCCACGGCTTGAGCAGGCCCTTGGTCTCGTTGGGGACGCCGGCGTTGGTGGGCGCACCGAAGCCGAACAGGCGGTGGTACTCGTTGAGCTTCTGGCTGCCGATCTTGTCGGCGATCAGCATCGTGCCGATGTTCGACGAGATCGTCACGATCTGGCGGACCGACAGGTTCGGCGCGTGCTTCTCGGCGTCGTGGATGGTCTTCGAGTACGGCTTGCCCGGGTCGAACACCCACGTACTCGGGACGTAGAACATGGTGGTCGGGTCGACCACGCCCTGGTCCACGGCTGCGGCCAGGCTGAACGCCTTGGCCACCGACCCGGGATCGTGGGCCTCGACCGCGGCGAGGTTGCCGGCCGTGATGGCTGGCGCGCCAGTCGCCGAGCGGCGGGCGTTGGCCAGGGCGAGGATCTGCCCGCTGCGGGTGTCCATGACGATCACCGTGCCACCGCGGGCCTTCAGGGCGTCGACGCGCGACAGCAGGGCGTCCTCCACCAGGTACTGCAGGACGGGGTCGATGGTCAGCATCAGGTCGGTGCCGGGTTGCGACGGCTGGGTGGTCACCTGCCCGGCGATGGTTCGCCCGTCCTTGTCGTGCAAGCGGGTGCGTTCCCCGTCCTTGCCGGCCAACACCGCCTGGTCGGCCAGCTCCAGCCCGGAGATCCCGGTGCCGTCGGTGTCGGTCAGCCCGACCACGCTGCTGGCCAGGGCTCCCTGGGGATGGGCCCGGCTGGGCTCGTCGTAGACGTCGATGCCCGGCAGCTTGAGGGCCATCACCGCGTCGGCGGCCGAGCGGGTCACCTGCCGGGCGACGTAGACGAAGCTCTTCGACTTGGCCTCGAAGGCGACGCGCAGCGCGTCGCGCCGAGCCGGCGGCAGGTCGAGCACGCTGGCCAGCGCCGCCGAGACCCCGGGCGGGTCGAGGACCAGCTGCGGGTTGGCCACGACCGTGGGGGCTTGCACGGATACGGCCAGCGCGGTGCCGTTGGCCGCGTAGATGGTGCCCCGCCGGGCGTGGAGGATCCGCTCGGTGAACCGTTGCGAGCGGGCGACGCGCAGCAGCCCGTCGGCCTGCACGGTCTGCAGCAGCACCACCCGGACCATGACCGCGGCGAGGAGCACCGCGCTGACCACGAACACGGCGCGCATCCGTCCGGCGAGGTCCCCGGCACGGAAGCGAACTCGTGCCGGGCGGGGTGGGCGGCGGACCCGGCGGACCAGCGGGCGGCGCTCGGCGTGCATGCGACGATCCGGCGCCGATCGCCGCCGCGAGGTGACCGGGCCGGCGTCGTGGCGTCGGACCCGGCGCGGTGGTCGCTGGGCGCGGCGGCCTGCGGCGGCGACGGGGGCGACCCGCGGGGTCGAGCGCGGCCGGCCGCTCGGCGAGCGACCCGGTGACGCCTGGCCTCCCGGTGACCGTCCGGCCGACGCCCGCCGGGCCCGGGCCGAGCCGGTGCGCCCGATCACGGGTGGGGCCGGGCGAGGGTCGGCCCGCCCGGCGCGGCGCGGCGGGCGCGGCGGCGGGGCCGCGTGGCGACCGCGGCGGCGCGGCCTGGGCTCCTCGCCGCCGACCAGGTGCAGGTGACGGTCGGCTCGGCTCACCGGTTGGCCCCGACCGCGGCCTTGACCGCCCCGCCGTCGTCGAGCGGATCACCGGCGGGGCGCTGTGGCGACGGTTCGGGGGCGAACAGCTCGAGGTAGGCAGCGGTCTCGGCACCGATGTGCATGATCCGCGCCTTGACACCCGGGCTCATGCCCAGCTGGGCGGCCCGGTTGATCAGCCGCGCCGGTGCCAGCAGGGCGCTGCGGGCCTCGACCAATTCGTCGTGGTGCTGGGCCTCGATGCGCACCTGGCGGTCGATCTGGTCGAGGACCTTCTGGCGCTGGGCGAGACGGGTCTGGAACCACGCCGATCCGATCATGATCGAGCCGACGACGACGCCGAAGGCGACCAGCCAGTGCAGCGCCCGCTGGCGCCGCTGGACGATGTGCAGCGGTGGACGGCGAGTCTCCCCGGTGACCACACCGGCGCGGCGCAGGAGCGGGTCGGGCACCAGGTCGCGCTGCACCGCATCGGCCCGGCGGGCCAGGGGTCGCGGCGCGTTGTGGCGGACGTGCTGGACGACGGCCATCAGTGCCGCCCATCGCCGCGGGGTGCCGCCGTGGCCGCCCGGCTGGCCGTCGTGGTGGCCGAGGCCCTGGTCGAGGTCGAGGTCTCGGTCGACGTCGAGCGATCGACGACCAGGCCGTCACGGTCGGGGCGGCGCTGCGGCGCGATCCGCTCGACGACCCGCAACCGGGCGCTGGCGGCACGCCGGTTGCGCTGACGCTCCCCCGCCGACGGCCGCTTGGGGAGGCCGCGCACGACGCGCACGGTCTGCACCGCGTCGCACACGCAGGGCAGCTCGGGTGGGCAGAGACAGCCGCCCGTCGCAGCCTGGGTGAAGCGCTGCTTCACC
The DNA here is from genome assembly GCA_029782355.1 of Actinomycetes bacterium. GTDB lineage: Bacteria > Actinomycetota > Acidimicrobiia > Acidimicrobiales > Ilumatobacteraceae > JAKOUY01. Next base: position 204,254 of record JAKOUY010000037.1, on the reverse strand, counting down.
ATCCGGTCCTCGCCGGAGTGGTAGGCCAGCACGGCGATGCGCCCACCTGGCACGGTGCGCTCGATGGCCGCGTCGAGGGCCGCGGGCAGCGCCTCGAGCTCGGCGTTGACCTCCATGCGGATCGCCTGGAAGGTCCGCTTGGCCGGGTGCCCCCCGGTCCGCCGGGCAGCGGCGGGGATCGCCGTGACCACGACCTCGGCCAGCCGGGTGGTCGACTCGATCGGCCGGGCGGCGACGATCGCCCGGGCGATGCGCCCGGCGAAGCGCTCGTCGCCCAGCCGGGCCAGGATCGCTGCCAAGCGGTCGACGTCGTAGCCGTTGACGACGTCGTCGGCCGACCAGGTCTGGCTGCGGTCCATGCGCATGTCCAGCGGGCCGTCGTGGCGGTACGAGAACCCTCGCTCGGCGCGGTCGAACTGCGGCGAGCTGACGCCGAGGTCGAAGACCGCTCCGGAGATCTGGGCCACCCGGTGGGCTTCGAGTGCCTCGTCGAGGTCGTCGAAGCGGCACTGGTGGGTCCGCAGCCGGTCGCCGTAGCGCGCGAGGCGGGAGGTGGCGGCGCGCAGCGCGTCGGCGTCGCGGTCGAGGCCCAGCACCGACAGCCCGGGGTAGCGCTCGAGCAACGCCTGGCTGTGCCCGCCACCGCCGAGGGTGGCGTCGACGACCACGCCGTCGGGGACCGGGGCGAACGCCGCGGTGATCTCCTCGACCATCACCGGGTCGTGCTCGAACGGCTCCGGGGCGACGGCGCTCACCGGGCACGCTCCTGGCGCGACTGTGCACTCCCCCGGGACACGTGCGCCGCCGGGATGTCTCCCCGGTCGGCAAGACGGAAGCGGGCGGAGAAGGGGCTGTCCATCCGGTGCCCCGGGAGAGTGCACAACCGCGCCGGTCCCTCCGGGCGGCGGGCAAGGAGATGGGTCGGCCGGGTCACTCGTCACCGGCCAGACGCTCGGTGCCGGCGGCGTCGATCCGCTCATGGCGCTCGACCGACCAGATCTCGACCCGGTCGAGGTTGCCGGCGACCACCAGGCTGTCGCCGAGGTTGAGCCCGGCGTAGTTCCGCAGGCGCTCGTCGATGGTCACCCGGCCCTGCTTGTCGAGGATGACGTGGGTCGCCGAGCCGGCCACGGCGCGCCGCTCGTTCATCGTCCGGTCGCCCTGGCGGACGGCGGCCATCAGTTCGTCGACCTGGCGCTCGAAGTCGGCTGCGGGAACGACGTCGACGCAGCGGGCTTCGCCGCGCACCAGGTAGCAGTCGTCGCCGAGCAGGCGGCGCAGATCGGAGGGCAGGGCCAGGCGGCCCTTGGCGTCGAGCTGTCGCTCGAACGTGCCGATCAAGAGACCAGCAGCCACCTGCGCTCACCTCCCTGCGTGGTTCTCGGCGTGTGTGTGTCGGACATCCGCTGACACCGCCAGCGGCGTCCCCGGCGACGAGGGCCGCGACCAGTCGCGTTCCCCGCCGGGCGCCATTCTGTCCCCACTTCTCCCCACTGTCAACCATTTCGACCCACTTCTCCCCACCAATCCCCCACGTCACCCCCGATCACCGGCGATCGCGGCGATGTCGCCCACCAGCGGCAGTCGAACGGGCACTCGCGCGCGCCGGACGATGGGGCCGGCGCGGCCGGCCCGGCCGATGGGCGGGAGCGTGCGGGCGGGACGATGGGCCGGCGGGTCCGTCGGTCGTCGAGGATCACCACACGTGGGGAGGTCAGGCGGTCAGCGCCGCGGGCCGGTCCCGACCCGTGGCCGGGGGCGATCAGCCGTCGACGGTGACGACGTCCAGCACGGTGGTGGCGGCGGCGACCAGCGCCCGCACCAGCCGCTCCTCGGCGACGTCGACGACGGCGGCGGTGGTGGAGGTCACCGGCGGGGTCGTGCCGGCCAGACCGCCGCGCAGCAGGGCGGCATAGCGCTCGGCCCGCCACACCCGATGGCACATCGCCTGGACCCGCACCGACGACGAGGTCCGCCGCTGAGAGATGCCGACCAGCTTGACGCCGCGCCGGTCGAGGACCTCACCGGGACCGACGCCGGCGAAGCACACCTGCTCGCTGGCCGGCGGGCGGACCATGCCGCCGCGGTGCACCACCCCGGCGACACCAACCGACTCCAGGGCGCCAGCCCAGCACTCGCCGACCGCGATCATCGTCGCCCGCAGGTCGGCGAGCCATCCGAGACGGTCGGCGACGGCGGTCGAGGCGACGAGATCGACCCACACCACCTCGCCCGGCACCACCAGCACGGCGCTGCCGCCGCTGCGCCGGCGGACGACCTCGACGCCGGCCGACGCGCAGGCCTCGCCGTCGACGGCCTCGACCGGTTGCGCGCTCCCGAGCACGAGCGCCGCGGTGCGCGGCCGGCACCACCACCACTGCACCGGCCATCGAGCGAGATCGGCGTCGTCCGCCCGTCGGTCGTGCAGCTCGCCGACCGTCCCGGGCAGCTCGACCAGGCGGGCCGGAACGCTCAACTGGCCAGCGCCAGGTACGGCTTCCACGCCTCGGGCACCACACCGGCCGCGACCACCACCACCCACGACGGATGGCGCGGCGCCCGCGCCGGACGGGCCAGGACCATCCCGGCCTCTCGTGGGGTCCGATCGCGCTTGGACAGGTTGCAGGGCCGGCACGCCGCGGCGACGTTGTCCCACTCGTGCAGCCCGCCTCGCGACCGCGGCACGATGTGGTCGATCGAGTCGGCCGGCCCGCCGCAGTACTGGCAGCGATGGTCGTCACGGGTGAACACGGCCCGGCGGGACATCGTCACCGCTCGCTGGAACGGGATCCGCACCATGGTCCGCAAGCGGACCACCGACGGGGCCGGGATGGCCAGCCGGGCCGAGCGCAGCACGCTGCCGTCGTCGGCCACCAACTCGGCCTTGTCCAGCAGGACCAGGCACGCCGCTCGCCGGGTCGGCACCACCGACAGCGGCTCGTACGTCGAGTTGAGGACCAATGCCTTGGTCACGATCGGGCTCCGAGCCGGCACCAGCGGAGGTAGTCGACGACGTCGTCCGCCGTCATCGTGGCGGCGGCGGACCGAGCGGTGCCGGACGGCGGGTCACCACCGTGCTGGGTGACGGCGCGGAAGGCCACGTAGGCGGGTGACGGGACGGGCAGGAACGGGCGTCGCCGCCACCACCCGGTCGGGGCCAGCCGGCGGACCTGGCGCACCGCGGTCGGCCACAACCGCGGGCGGCGCACCACTGCCCAGGCGATCCGCAGCCACACGGCGGTCAGACTAGAGCGCCCCGCCGGGAGCGCTGGGCGGAGTTCCCGGGCCGGCCGCCGCCGGCGTGGGCGTGCCGTCGGCCAGCGAGCGGGCCAGCGACGCCGCACCGACCAGGGGTGCCGCGGTGCCGAGCAGCGACGGGACGACCTGCAGGCCGGCCAGGAACGACAGCTTGGCCCGCCCGGCCAGCTCGGCGTTGGCCGCGGCGAAGAACGGCTCGCCGTACGACAGGGCGATGGTGCCACCGACCACGGCGAGGCGGGTGTCGAGGAGCGGCGCCACGCTGGCAACGGCCCGCCCGACCAGCAACCCGGTGCGCTCGACGATGGCGGCGGAGGCGCGCAGCGGCGAGCGTCCGGTCTCCTGCTCGATCGCCGACCCGCTGCAGTAGGCCTCCAGGCATCCGGTGCCCCCGCACGGGCACGGACGCCCGCCGGGCTCGACGATCACGTGGCCGATGTGCCCGGCGTTGCCCATCCGGCCACGCAGCAGGCGCCCACCGCTGACGATGCCGCCACCGACTCCGGCGCCGATGACCACCCCGACGAAGTCGTCGATGCCGACCGCGGCCCCGCACCACCGCTCGCCGAGCGCCATCGCCTTGGCGTCGTTGTCCAGCACGGCCGCCAGCTGGGTGGCACCCTCGAGCTGGTCCGCCAGCGGGAAGTCGACCCACGACGGGATGTGCAGCGGGCTGACCGTGCGGTCCACCGGGTTCATCGGTCCGCCACAGCCGATCCCGCAGGCCACCGGAGGCTCCGGGGCGGCGGCGATGACCCGGAGCACCAGGCGGCGCAGCGCCGACCAGACGTCGCGCTGGGGGGTCCCGATGCGATCGCGGACCACCACCTGACCGGTGTCGTCGACCACGCCCGCCAGGAGCCGAGTCCCCCCGATGACCACGGCGAGGTAGCAGCGGCTCACGACCGACACCGTACAAGTCCTCGCCGTCACGTGGGCTCGCGGCCGATCGACTGCACGGGAATCCCCACCGGCGACGTCTACCCTGTCTGGCCGTGACCGCCCCGTCCTCCGCGCCGACCGCTGCGCCGACCACCGCGCCCCCCTCGGCACCGCCACGGACCTTCTCCTCGTTGTTCGAGGCGATCACCAGCAACATCTGCTCGGTCCTGCTCGGCAAGAAGTCCCAGGTCGACCTGGCCGTGGTGTGCCTGCTGGCCGAAGGTCACCTGCTGATCGAGGACGTTCCCGGCGTCGGCAAGACCAGCTTGGCCAAGGCCCTGGCCGGCTCGATCGAGTGCACCTGGAAGCGGGTCCAGTTCACCCCGGACATGCTGCCGGGCGACCTCATCGGGGTCAGCATCCTGCAGCGGGCCACGGACAGCTTCGTGTTCCAACCCGGCCCGATCTTCGCCAACATCGTCCTGGCCGACGAGATCAACCGAGCCTCGCCGAAGACCCAGTCGGCGCTGCTCGAGGCGATGGAGGAGCGTCAGGTCTCCGCCGACGGCACCTCGCACCCGCTGTCCCGCCCGTTCATGGTCGTGGCGACCCAGAACCCGGTCGAGCACGAGGGCACCTTCCGCCTGCCGGAGAGCCAGCTCGACCGCTTCCTGATGCGCCTGTCGCTCGGCTACCCCGATCGCAGCGCCGAGTTGGACATCCTCGGCTCGACCACCACGGCGGCCGCCACGGTCCGCCCGGTGGTGTCGGCCGCCGAGGTCCGGGCGATGATCGGGGCGGTGCGCAACGTCCGCATGGCCTCGGGCGTCAAGGCCTACCTGGTCGACCTGGCCGAAGCCAGCCGGCGTCACCCGGCGTTCCTGCTCGGGGTGTCCCCCCGTGGCACGCTGCAGCTGGCCCGTGCCGCCCAGGCGTGCGCCGCCACCCGCGGTCGCGACTTCGTGGTGCCCGGCGACGTCCACGACGTCGCCCAGGCGGTGCTCGCCCACCGGGTCATCGTCCGCGGCGACGCGGCCGGGCGCGGGTTCACCGGCGCCTCGGCGATCAACGAGATCCTCGCCAGGGTGCCGGTGCCGGAGGCCCGCTGATGCCGGGCCGCCACGGCGTGGCGGCACTGCTGGCCGCTGCCGCGGCCTTCGCCACCGGCCGGGTCTTCGGGCTGATCGAGATGTACGTGATCGGTGCGGCGTTGGTCGCCACCGTGCTCGTGGCCGTCGTCGTGGCCAACACCCGCCGCCCGCGACTGTCCGTCTCGCGCGCCACCGACCCGCCGTCGCCGGTGGCCGGCTCGCCGATCTCGGTGACGATGACCGTCACTCAGCGCGGCGCCCATCGCTCCCCCGAGCTGTCCCTGTGGGAACGGGTCGACGGCATGGGCGGGGCGACGATGACGCTGGCCCCGCTCGGCGCCGGGCAGTCCACCGACGCGACGTACTCGATCCCGGCAACCCGCCGCGGCGTGCTGCGCTGCGGCCCGCTGCAGGCCCGGCGGACCGACCCGCTGGGTCTGGCGTCGCGCACCCATCGACTCGCCGAGGTCGACGAGGTCGTCGTCCTGCCCGTCACGGTGACCCTCGCCCCACCGCGCATCGGCTCGCCCGGGGTGCTCGGGCAGCTGCTGAAGGCCAAGGCCGTGGCCCAGGGCGGGATCGACTTCCACGGCCTGCGCGACTACGCCCCCGGCGACGAACCGCGCAAGATCAGCTGGAAGCACAGCGCCCGGTCGACCAACCTGCTGGTGCGCGAGCACGCCGACGACGAGTTGCGCCGGGTGACCATCGCCCTCGACGCGCTGATCGCCGATCACGACGCCTTCGAGCGCGCCGTGTCGGCCGCGGCCAGCGTGCTGGCGGCCTGCGCCCCCACCGAGTTGGAGCTGCGGGTCGTCAGCCAGGACGCCGATTGGCGGGGGCCGGACGTCCTGCGGGTGGCCATGCGCGGCCTGGCGCTGATCGAGCCGGCGCGCGGCCCGGCGCCGGTCCCGCCCGGTCCGTCGACGCCGGAGGGCCTGGGAGTCGTCGTCCTGGTCACCGATCAGCCCGCCAGCGCGTTCGTCGGAGCGGCACGCGCCCAGCTCGGCCGCAACCAGACCGTGGTCACCATCACCACCGCTGCGGCCGGCTCGCCGGCGGCCGGCGGGCCCGGGGCCGGCGCCCCCGGCCCCTCCGCTGCGGTCGCCGGCGCGGCCAGTGGCGCGCTGACGGTCGACGGCTCGTCGCTGGCCAACCTGGCCGCATCGTGGAACCGCCTGGTCGGGGATGTCTCGCTCGGTGCCATGCGGTCCCGCCCGGGAGCGGGTCGGTGAGCGGTCGCGCCGGCGCCGGTGCCGTCGATGGTGGCGGCCGGCCGTTCCACACCTGGGCCACGTTGGCCCTCACCGGGCTCACCGCAGTGACCGCGGTGTCGATGTGCCGGCTGTTCACCGGCTGGTCGTACCTCGCCCCGATGCTGGCCGTGGTGGTCGTCGGGCACGCCCTGGCGGCGCTCGGGCGGGCGCTGCGCGTCCCCATCGTCCTGGCCCTGCCGATCGCCGTGGCCGGCACGGTGGCCGCCGCCGGCGTGGTCTTCCACCCGCGCACGGCGCTCGGCGGCATCCTGCCCTCGGCCGACACGATCTCGGCCCTGCGCGCCGACCTGCGCCTGGTCCTCGACCAGTTCTCGGCCACCGTCGCCCCGGTGGTGGGCCGTGGCGCCTTCGCCACGGCCGCCGCCGCGCTGGTCGGGGTGTGTGCCCCGCTGGCCGACGCCTTCGCCTTCCGGGCCTACGGTCGGGGCGAAGCCGTCGTGCCCACGCTCGTCGTCTTCGTGTTCACCTCGGCACTCGGCGCCGATCGCCTGCGGATCCCGATGGCCGCGGCGTGGATCGCCTCGGCCGTGGTCGTCACGGCCATCCTGCGCAGCGCCCACCGCGCCCAGCAGGAACCGTGGGTCGGCGGGCGACGGCCACGCTTGGCCCGCCTGGCGCCCGCTGTGGTGGCCATCGCCGCGCTGTGCGCCACGGCGGCGGCGGCCGCCGCCCCGCACCTGCCCGGTGCCCGCCAGCGCAGCCTGCTCGACACCCGCCGGCGGCACGCCGAGACCACCACCATCGTCAGTCCACTGGTCGAGGTCCGCCCCCATCTGGTCAACCAGTCCAACGTCGAGATGTTCTCGGTGCGTGCCGACCACGCCGCCTACTGGCGGCTGATGGGGCTCGCCGAGTTCGACGGCAACACCTGGAGCCCGGCACCGGAGTCGCTGTCCGACGCGACAGGGCAGTTCGGCGGGAGCCCGGACGGTCACCACATCGAGCAGACCATCACGATCGGCGCGCTGCGCGGCAAGATCGTGCCGGCGGCGTTCCACGCCGTCGCCGTGGACACCGCCGTCGATCTGCAGTGGGCCGGCGATTCGCAGTCGCTCCTGACCCTCAACGATCAGCCGTTGCAGCGCGGCGATCGCTTCGTCGTCGACTCGGTGCAACCGTCCACCGACCCTGCCCGCCTGGCCGCGGCCACGGCGTCACGACCCCCCGACCCGATCTACCTCCGCCTGCCCGACGGCCTGCCGCGTGAGGCCGCCGACATCGCCCGGCAGATCGCGGCCAGCGCCTCGACGCCCTACGACGAGGCCCTCGCCCTGCAGTCGTTCTTCCGCGACCACTTCACCTACAGCGTCAACGTGCCCCGCGGCCACAGCGCCGACGCGATGCGCCAGTTCCTGGAGATCCGCACCGGGTACTGCGAGCAGTTCTCGGCCACCTACGCCACCATCGCCCGGATGATGGGGCTGCCCGCCCGGGTGGCCGTCGGCTTCACCCCGGGCGAGTTGGGCGCCGACGGCCTGTACCACGTGGCCGGCCGGTACGCCCACGCCTGGCCGGAGGTGTGGTTCGACGGCATCGGCTGGGTCGCCTTCGAACCGACACCGGGTCGCGGTGAACCCGGCAACGAGGCGGTGACCGGGATCAGCGCCCAGCAGGACGGCCAGGCGCCGCCGCCCGATCAGCAGACGGCCGACACCCAGCCGCCCGACAGCGTGCCGGCGGACTCGACGCCCCAGGCGGCGGAGCCGCCGCCCGACCAGGCCAACCCGCCCACCCCACCCACGGTCGCCGCCGACCCGGCGACGGCGCACGACAGCAGCTTCAGCCCATGGTGGTGGCTGGCCATCGCCGCCGCCGCGGTGGCCGGCTGGCTGCTGGCGATGCCCGAGCTGGTTCGCCGCCGGCGCCGGGCCCGGTACGGCCCCGACCCGGCCGACCGGATCCTGGCGGCCTGGCACGAGGCCGAGCGGGCGATGTCGCGCGTCGGTGCCGGGCACGATCCCGGCCTGCCGGCCCCGTCGGTCGCCCAGTCGTGCGCCAACCTGCACGCCCGCACGGTCGACGCCCGGGCGGTTGCCCGTCTGGCCGATCAGGTCACCGTGGCGATGTACAGCGGCGGCGAGCCGTCCCCGGATCAGGTGGCCGAGAGCGAGGCCCTCGCCGCGCACATCCGCGACGACTGCCGCCGGGCACTGCCGTGGCGCCAGCGGCTGCGCGGGCTGCTGGACCCCCGCCAGGTCCTCTAGCCGGCCAGCGAGCCGGGTCCGCTCAGTCCGGATCGGTCGGGGCGTTGGACTTCGCCCGCCGGGCCCGGGCCGCCTCGGCCAGACCGGCCAGGCGCTGATCGGCGACCTCGCGGACCTGGGCCTCGACCATCAGCGCCGCGGCCACCGCCCCGACGAACAGGGCGAACCCGACCAGCGGGTGCACCATCATCCCGAACACCGCGGCGACGAACAGCGCGACCGTGGCGGCGATCCAGCCGACCAGCCGATGACGGACCACCGGGCTGCCGGGGCGCAGGTCGCGGGCGAAGGTGTGGTCACGCTGGAGGTGCTCCTCGATCTGGCGAAGGATGCGCTGTTCGTGTTCGGAAAGCGGCATGGACCCTCCAGCAGTCCCACGGCTGAGCGGGTGACCCCGCCACCCGCTCATCTTGACACGAATCACCGGATCGGACAACGCGACGACTCAGCCGTCCGGACCCCACTGCTGGGCGCCACGGCGCACGACGCGCAGCGCCCGCCGGGCCCGACCGGAGCCCGGTCCGGCGGCGCCCGGCGCCGCCTCCAGGGCACTGGCCGCGCCGATCGCCGTGCTGCCGTAGCGGGCCCGGATGCGATCGACGGCCTGCTCGGCGTCGTGCCACCCGGATGCCTCGGCGGCTGCCCGACCGGGGGTGGCGTCGAGGCCCAACTGCAGCTGCTGGTGCGGGGCGGTGAAGTTCGCCGCGCTGACCCCCAGCAGGCGCACCCCGGGGCTCGGGTCGATCGCCGCCAGCAACGGGTCGACGGCACGGACCACCCCATGGGCGGTGTCCACGGGCGTGGTCACGGTGACCGAGCGGGTGATCGTGTCGAATCCGGCGAAGCGGACCTTCAGCGTCAGCGTTCGCGCCGCCAGTCCGGCCCCACGCAGCCGGCCGGCCACCCCGTCGGCCAGGCGGACCAGCTCGACCCGCAGCTCGTCGGCCGTGAACCGATCCGTGGCGAAGGTCTCCTCGTGACCGATCGACTTGACCACCCGCTGCGGCTCGACCGGGCGCTCGTCGCGCCCCCAGGCCAGGTCGTGGAGGTGGTCGCCGACCGCCCGCCCGAGGGCGGCGACCACGGCGCGTCGATCGAGAGCGGCAAGGTCGCCGACGGTGCGGACCCCGAGCCGGTCGAGCTTGGCCAGCGTCGCCGGCCCGACGCCCCACAGTGCCTCGACGGCCAACGGGTGCAGGAAGGTCAGCTCCTCGCCGGGGCGGATCTCGACCACGCCAGGACCGGCTCGGACCCCCGTCGGCGTGCTCACCGGCTTGGCCGCCTTGGAGGCCAGCTTGGCGAGGAACTTGTTCGGAGCCACCCCGACCGAGCACGCCAGGCCGAGCTCGGCGTCGATCCGCCGGCGAAGCTCGGCCGCCAGCGCAGCCGCCGATCCGGCCCGACGACGGGAACCGGTGACGTCGAGGAACGCCTCGTCGAGGGCCAACGGCTCCACCAGTGGGGTGATCGTGGCGAAGATGGCCTGGACCTGCTCGCTGACCTCGGCGTAGTGCTGGTGGTCGCCGGCCAGGAGCACCAGGCCGGGGCAGGCGCGCTGGGCGGTGACCGTCGGCATCGCCGAGCGCACGCCGTAGCGGCGGGCCTCGTAGGAGGCCGCGGCAATGACCCCGCGGCGCCCGGTGCCACCGACCGCCACCGGCTTGCCGGCCAGCTCAGGGTGCCGGCGCAACTCGACGCTGGCGTAGAAGGCATCCATGTCGACGTGCAGGATGACCCGACGCGGCGCGCTGGTGGGCACGGTGGCGACGCGTCCCGCCGGGCGTCAGCCGCCCTGGCTGCGGCGCTCATGGCGCCGCCGCCAGTGCTCGGCGCGCAGCTTGAGCACCAGCCCGAACGCCTCCCGGATGATCCCGCCGGACATCTTCGACTGACCGGCGGTGCGGTCGCGGAAGGCGATCGGGTACTCCACGACGCTGCCTCCGGCGTTGATCAACCGGTAGGTCATCTCCACCTGGAACCCGTACCCATTGGCCTGCACCGTCTCGAACTGCATCCGGGTGAGGATGCTCGTGCGGTACACCCGGTAGCCGGCGGTGGCGTCGTTGACCGCCAACCCCAGCACGCCGGAGGCGTACCGGTTGCCCCAGCGGGACAGCAGCCGGCGGGTGTACGGCCAGTCGACCGTGCGCCCCCCGGGCACGTAGCGGCTGCCGATCACCAGGTCGATGTCGTGCTCGGCGATGGCCAGCATGCCCGGGAGCGCCGAGGGTGGGTGGGACAGGTCGGCATCCATCTGCACGCACAGCTCGGCACCGTCGTCGATCGCCCGGCGCAGGCCGGCCCGATACGCCGCGCCGAGGCCGTCCTTCGACGTTCGCCGGAGCACGTCGATCCCGCCGCGTTCCCGTCCGAGCTGCTCGGCGAGATCGGCGGTGCCGTCCGGGCTCCCGTCGTCGACGATCAGCATGCGGATCCCGGGGACGGCGGCACGCACCTGATCGACCAGTGCGGGGAGGTTGGCCGACTCGTTGTACGTCGGGACCACCACGGTTGCGCGCATCGGCGTCAGCCTACCGAGCGGGTTCGAACGGCTCCGCCGCGGTCCGGTGCAGTCGGCGGGGCGCCGGGCGCCGGGCGCCAGCCAGCGGGACGGCCTGGCGGGTCCCGCCACCGGCTCCTCGCCGAGGCCGCCAGCTACGCTGCCACGGCGATGGACGAGCCGGCTGCGCAGCACCCCGCCGGCGGCGATGCCCGGCCTGCCGAGCACCGCCCACTGTCGGCCCTGCCCTCCTCGGCGGCGCGAGCCGTGGCGTTCGCCGCCATCCTGCTGGCCGGCCTCGCCGGCGGGACCATCGGCTACACCCTGGTGCGACTGCAGTGCAGCGGTGGCTGCGCGGTGCAGCGGGGGGTCGGGGCACTGGTCGGCGCGGTGGTCACCGCGCTCGGCATGGCGGTGGTCGCCGTCCTGGTCCTGCGCGCCGTGGGCGAGTGGCGCGAGCTCGAGGTTCCGGTCCGGAAGCGGCGCCCGTGAGCGACGCGACCCTGCTCGAGTTGGCGGTCGAGTTGGCCACCACCGCCGGGCGGTTCGTGCGCGACGGTCGCCGCCAGGGCGTCCACGACGCCCGGACGAAGTCGACGGCCACCGACGTGGCGACCGAGTGGGACCGGGCCGCCGAGGCCCTGCTCGTCGGCGAGCTGGCTCGGCGACGTCCGCACGACGGCATCGTCGCCGAGGAGGGCTCGGCGGTGCGCGGCACCACCGGGATCGACTGGGTCATCGATCCCATCGACGGCACCACCAACTTCGTCTACGACCTGCCCGGCTACGCGGTCAGCGTGGCCGCCACCGACCCCTCGGGATCCCTGGCCGGGGCGGTGTACGTGCCCGCCACCGACGAGCTGTTCGCCGCCCGCCGCGGTGGCGGGGCGACGCGCAACGGCCAGCCGATCCGCTGCGCCACCGAGTCGCGCCTCGAGCTGGCCCTGGTCGCCACGGGGTTCGGCTACCGGCCGGAGCGGCGTCGCACCCAGCTGGCCGTCGTCGCCCACCTGCTGCCGCGGGTGCGCGACATCCGCCGGCTCGGGGCGGCCAGCACCGACCTGTGCTACGCGGCCTGCGGGCGGGTCGACGCGTACTACGAGGTCGGGCTGTCGCCGTGGGACATGGCCGCCGGTTCGTTGATCGCCGCCGAGGCCGGCTGCCGGCTCGGCGCCGTGGGTGGCGGGCCGCTCCGCCCGGACAGCGTCGTCGCCGCGGCGCCCGGCGTGTACGACGACCTCCAGCGGCTGCTGGCCGAGGCCACGTCCCGCGCCGATGACGTTCCTGGCACACTGTGAGCGTGGGTACTCGGATTCTCTCGGTGGAGGACGACGAGCGGATCCGCGCCGCCGTCAAGCTGGCCCTCGAGGACGAGGGCTGGTCGGTCGAGGTCGCCGCCAGCGGGGAGGAGGCGATCGAGGCCTTCCACCGGGTCAACCCCGACGTCGTGCTGATCGACATCATGCTGCCCGGCATGGACGGGTTCGAACTGTGCCGCACGCTGCGGCGCCACTCGGCGGTCCCGATCATCATGGTCACGGCGCGCAACGACACCCACGACGTGGTCGCCGGGCTGGAGGCCGGCGCCGACGACTACCTGACCAAGCCGTTCGCCCCCAAGGAGCTCTCCGCCCGGATCCGGGCGCTGCTGCGCCGGGTCCGCCCGGCCAGCCCGACCCACGCCCGGCTGGTGTTCGGCGAGCTGGAGATCGTGCCCGACGAGGGCAAGGTGACCCGCGCCGGCGCCGAGTTGCACCTGACCAAGACCGAGTTCCGCCTGCTGTGCGAGCTGGCCCAGAACCCCGGCCGGGTGTTCTCTCGTGAGGCGCTGCTCGACAAGGTGTGGGGCTACGACTACTTCGGTGACGGTCGCCTGGTCGACGTCCACGTCCGCCGGTTGCGCACCAAGGTGGAGTCCGACCCGGCCAACCCGCGCCACGTCGTCACCGTGCGCGGTCTCGGCTACCGCCTGCAGTCCTGAGCCGAGCCGGCCGAGTGCGCGCCACCGAGAGCCCGGCGCCGAGCCCGGCCACCGACCCCCGACCGTGAACCGCTGGCGCGATCGTCTGGCCGGCTGGCGGCCCCGCCGCCTCGGCCTGCGGACCCGGATGATCCTGGTCTTCTCCCTCGGCGCCCTGCTGCTGTCCGGGTTCCTGGCCGCCACGGCCTACTCGTTCAGCCGGAGCAGCCTGCTCAACCAGCGCGACCGCAGTGGCGTCGATCAGGCCTACCGCAACGCCCAGGTCGCCCAGAACGAGCTGCTCGCCGCGTCGGCCAACGCCTCCTCGGTGATCGCCAAGCTGCGCGCCCTCGGGCTGAACCGCTCGGTGGCGTTCGTCCGCGGCGACTGGGCGCGCAGCTCGAACCGGTTCACCCAGGACACGATCCCGCTGGCGCTGCGCCAGCGGGTGATCGACGAAGGCACTCCGTCGCGGATGACCACCAGCATCGGCGGCACGCCCGTACTGGTCATCGGCATCCCGCTGACGGTGGCCAACGGTGCCTACTTCGAGTTCATCGACCTCGCCGACAGCGCCGGCACGCTGAACACCGTGCGGCTCAGCCTGCTGTTCGGCGGGATGATCACCACGATGATCGGGGGGTTCCTCGGGGCCCTGGCCGCCGGGCGAGCGGTGCGCCCGCTGGCCGACGCGGCCCGCGCCGCCCGGGCGTTCGGGGCCGGGCGGCTCGACACCCGCCTCGAGCCACCCGAGGACCAGGACCTGCGCGCCCTGACGACGGCGTTCAACGAGATGGCCGCCACCCTGCAGGCCAAGGTGGAGCGGGAGGGGCGCTTCGCCAGCGACGTCAGCCACGAGCTGCGCTCCCCGCTGATGACCCTGGCCGCCAGCGTCGAGGTCATGCAGGCCCGCCGGGAGGAGATGCCGGAACGGGCCCAGGCCGCGCTCGACCTGCTGGTGGCCGACGTGACCCGCTTCCAGGGTCTGGTCGAGGACCTGCTGGAGATCAGCCGGTTCGACGCCGGCGCCATCCGCCTCAACCTCGAGGAGCTGCTCGTCGCCGAGTTCGTCCGCCAGGCGGTGGCCGTGTCGTCGGCCCCGGCGACCCCGGTCCGCGTCGCCCCGGCGGCCGAGGCCCTGCTGATCCAGGGCGATCGCCGCCGCCTGGCCCGGGTCGTCGCCAACCTGATCGACAACGCCCGCAACCACGGCGGTGGCGACGCCGCGGTCACCGTCGACTGCCCGGACATCGACGACGGCGAGGCGATGGCCCACGGTGGCCGCCGGGTCTCGCCCGGGCACGTCCGCATCGCCGTCGAGGATCACGGTCCGGGGGTGCCGGCCGAGGAGCGGGCCTTGGTGTTCGAGCGCTTCGCCCGCGGGGCGATGGCCGGGCGGCGAGCGACCAGCGATGGTGCCGGCCTCGGGCTGGCCCTGGTCGACGAGCACATCCGCATGCACGGTGGGCGGGTGTGGGTCGAGGACCGCGGCGACGGTGCCCCCGGCGCCCGGTTCGTCATCGAGCTCCCGGCCGAGGAGTTGGAACCATGACCGGCCCTCGCTCCACCCGTCGGTTCCGCATGACCACTCGCGGCTGGCTGTTCGCCGTGGCGGCGATCCTGGCCGGGTGCGGCGTGCCCACCGACGACGCCCCGCGGGACATCACCGGGGCCGCCCGGCGCGACCTGCTGGTGGACGCCAACGTCGCCGGGGCCACCAGCGGGTCGTCGCGCATCTACCTGGTCCTGCCCGGCCAGGCCGGGGCACCGGGGCAGCTGCGGGCGGTGACCCGCGACGTCGACGAGACCCCCACCGACCTGCTCACCGCGTTGCTCGGCGGACCCAACGCCGGCGAGCAGGCGGCGCAGTTGAGCACGGCGCTGCCCGCCGGCACCAAGCTGCGCGGCGTGCGCCTCGGCGGCGGCGTCGCCGACGTCGACCTGTCCGGGGCCCTCGATCAGCTCACGGGTGAGACATTGATCGACGCCGTGGCCCAGGTGGTGCTGACCATGACCGAGATCCCCACGGTGCGCTCGGTCCGGCTCCTGGTCGAGGGGCAGGCCACCGAGTGGCCGGACGGATCGGGCGAGCTGCGCAGCGATCCGCTGACCCGCTTCGACTTCCCCGGTCTGGTGGAGTCGAGCCAGCCCGACTACCCGGCGACGGCCGGCCCATCGGCGTGACCGGCCCGCTCCCGGCGCGAGCCCCATCTCCTAGCATGGCCGCCATGGCCCCCTCGTCGTCGCCGTCGTCCACGTCCTCGCCGTCACCTGCGTCGTCACCATCGTCGTCACCATCGTCGTCACCATCGTCTGCGTCGTCGCCGGTGCGGCGGGTCGCCCTGCTGACCGGTGGCGGCTACGCCCCATGCCTGTCCAGTGCCATCGCCGGGTTGGTCCGGCGCTACACCGAGCTGGCCCCGGACGTGGAGATCATCGCCTACCGCCACGGCTATCACGGCCTGCTGGCGGGCGACTCGATCGTGGTCGACCAGGCGGCGCGGGTATCGATCGACCGCCTGTACGGCTTCGGCGGGAGCCCGATCGGCAGCAGCCGGGTCAAGCTGACCAACGTCAAGGACTGCGTCAAGAAGGGTCTCGTGTCCGAGGGAGACGACCCGCTGCGGGTCGCCGCCGAGCGCCTCGAGGCCGACGGCGTCGACGTCCTGCACACCATCGGTGGGGACGACACCAACACGACGGCGGCCGACCTGGCGGCGTTCCTCGCCCGCCACGACTACGGCCTGACCGTCGTCGGCCTGCCGAAGACCATCGACAACGACGTCGTGCCGATCCGCCAGACCCTCGGCGCCGACACCGCCGCCGAGCAGACTGCGCTGTTCGCCCGCAACATCCTCGCCGAGCACGGCGCCAACCCGCGGATGCTGATCATCCACGAGGTGATGGGTCGCAACTGCGGGTGGCTCACCGCCGCGGCAGCCCGCAAGTACCTGGCCTGGCACGCCGAGCAGCAGTGGGTGCCCTCGATCGGCCTGACCCCGCAGCGGTGGTCGATCCACGCGGTCTACGTGCCCGAGTTGCACATCGATCTGGCCGCCGAGGCGGCGCGGTTGAAGGCGATCATGGACGAGATCGGCTCGGTGAACATCTTCCTGTCGGAGGGCGCCGGCGTCGAGGACGTCATCGCCGAGCTGGAGGCCGAAGGCGCTCAGATCCAGCGCGATGCGTTCGGCCACGTCAAGCTGGACACGATCAACCCGGGTTCGTGGTTCGCCAAGCAGTTCAGCGCCCGCCTCGGCGCCCAGAAGCACATGGTCCAGAAGTCCGGCTACTTCAGCCGCTCGGCGGCCTCGAACGCCGCCGACCTGGCACTGATCGAGGAGATGACCGCACTCGCCGTCGACCGGGCCCTGGCCGGTGTGTCCGGGGTGATCGGCCATGACATCGAGCGCGGCGGCGAGTTGCGGGCCATCGAGTTCGAGCGCATTGCCGGCGGCAAGCACTTCGACGTCGACGAGCCGTGGTTCACCGAGATGCTCGCCTCGATCGGCCAGCCGCTCGGCGCGGCGACCGGACCGGCCCACTGACCGGCGGCCGAGCCAAGACCGTTCCGGGGACGATCGCCGATGGCGTGGGATGCTTCCCGCCCGATCCCGTGGCGGCGTCTGCTCATCGAGTGGGCCCTGCTGACGGCCATCGCCGGGCCGGTGCTCGTGGCCCTCTCCAAGCCCGAGCAGCGTCTGGCCAACGCCATCGCCGTGGTGGTCGGCGGGTCGTTCTACGTGGCGATGGGTGCGGTGCTGGCCAAGTTCGGCTACCAGCGCAAGTCGCTGCGCCAGCTGCGGGCGGAGACCGCGGCCCGGGAGGCGGCCAAGCGGGCCGCGGCCGGCGGCGGGAGCGGGCGGACATCCGGCACCGCGACGGGGCACCGGCCGGGTCCGGCCCCGACCCGGCGGACGACGCCCAAGGGAACCCGCTCCCCCGGCTCGCGGCGCTGACCGGCGGACCGCGCCCCGCCCCACCGCCGACCCCCGGTCTCGGCAGTTGACTCGCGTCACCCCAGGTCACCCACGTGCTCCGCGGACCCGGCCAGTAGCGTGCTCGGTGTGAGCGGCGACGTGACCGAGGTCCTGTCCGACGAGGTGAGCGACCAGGTGCCCGGCACGGTGCGCCGGCCGGGACCCGGCGCGGCCACCGGGCAGCCGGCAACAGCGGACGTCGTGATCGCCATCGACGCCGGCACCACCGGGGTCCGCTCCCGGGCCATCGCTCCGGGCCGCGGCCAGCTGGCCGCCCGCTACCAGGAGTTCACCCAGCACTACCCGCAGCCCGGCTGGGTCGAGCACGACGCCGGGGAGATCTGGCAGGCCGTGGTGGCCACGCTGAACGCCGTCGTCGACGACGTCACCGCCCAGGTCGGGCCGGGCCGGATCGCCGCCATCGGGATCACCAACCAGCGGGAGACCGCCGTGGCCTGGGACCGCCGCACCGGCCAACCCTTCGGGCGGGCGATCGTCTGGCAAGACCGGCGAACGGCCGAGCGCTGCGCCGAGTTGCACGACCTCGGCCTGCTCCCGGTGGTCCGGGCGCGCACCGGGCTGGTGCTCGACCCGTACTTCACGGCCAGCAAGTTCGAGTGGATGCTGCGCCACCGCGACCTGCCCACCGGCCCGGAGCTGGCCCTCGGCACGGTCGACTCGTGGCTGATCTGGAACCTGACGGGCGGCGAGGTGCACGCCACCGACCCCACCAACGCCAGCCGGACGATGCTCTACGACATCGGCGAGCTGCGCTGGTCCGGCGAGCTGTGCGACCTGTTCGGCGTCCCCGCGCACGCCCTGGCCGAGGTCCGCCCGTCGAGCGGACGACTCGGGCTGACCTCGGCGGCCTGCGGGGTTCCGGCCGGGATCCCCATCTCCGGCGTCGCCGGCGACCAGCAGGCCGCGCTGTTCGGCCAGGCCTGCCTGACGCCGGGCATGGCCAAGAACACCTACGGGACCGGCAGCTTCGTCCTGCTGAACGTCGGGTCGAGCTGCCCCCCGCCCACCGAGGGCATGTTGACCACGGTGGCCTGGACCCTGGCCGACGGCAGCACCGCGTACGCCCTGGAAGGGGCGATCTTCGTCACCGGTGCGGCGGTGCAGTGGCTGCGCGACGGATTGGGGATCATCTCGGCCGCAGCGGAGATCGGCCCGCTGGCGGCCACGGTGCCCGACAACGGCGGGGTCTACCTGGTCCCGGCGTTCACCGGGCTCGGCGCGCCGTGGTGGGACCCGCACGCCCGGGGAACGATCATCGGGATCACCCGCGGCACCACGGCCGCGCACATCGCCAAGGCGGCCGTCGAGGCGATGACCTACCAGACCCGCGACGTGGTGGAAGCGATGACCGCGGCGTCCGGGGTGGCGATCGCCGATCTGCGCGTCGACGGCGGTGCCTCGGTCATGGACGACATGCTCCAGACCCAGGCCGACCAGCTGGGTGTCACCGTTCGCCGCGGCATCGATCACGAGACGACCTCCCGTGGCGCGGCCTACCTGGCCGGGCTGGCCGAGGGCGTCTGGCCGGACCTCGAGGCGATCAGGGCGGAGTGGGTCGAGCAGCGCTCGTTCGCCCCGAACCCCGATCCGACCAGCCGCCAGCTCGTGGACCTGGCCCACGCCCAGTGGCGCGAGGCCGTCGGCCGGTCGCGAGGCTGGGCCACCCGATGAGCCCGGCCGCCACCGCGGTCTCCCGCCGGGCCCGCCCGGCCGAGGACGTCCTCGATCTGCTGGCTGGCGACGCCGGCGGCCACACCGACATCGTCATCCCGCTGGCCAACGGTGAGCCCGTCGAGCTGCTCGACATCGTCGAGGGCGCGGTCGCTGCCGGGCGTGACGGCACGATCGATGTCCACCAGATGCACGCCCTGCACGACCGCGGCTACCTGGACGGTCGCTACGGCCGGTCGATGCGCCACCTGTCGTACTTCCTGTCGCACGTCACCCGGCCGTACTACGAGCGTGGCCAGGTCGAGCTGGTGCCCAACCACTTCAGCGAGGTCTACTCGTTGATGCGCTCGCGGACCACCGATCCGCTGGTGCTGGCCGCCTCCACGCCGCCCGACCGTCACGGGTACTTCAGTCTCGGGGTCAGCGCCGATTACACGAGCAGCTTCATCGGCCGAGCCCGGTTCTTCCTCGAGGCCAACCCGAACATGCCGCGGACGTTCGGCCGCAACCAGCTGCACATCAGCCAGGTCGAGGGCTGGACGCTGGTCGACCGACCGCTGGTCGAGGTCCCCCCGGCGCCGATGGACGACGCCGACCACCGCATCGCCGCCTACGTCGCCGAACGGATCCCCGACGGGGCCTGCCTGCAGACCGGGATCGGGGCGATCCCCAACGCGATCATGTCGGCGCTGCGCGATCACCGGGATCTGGGCATCCACACCGAGTTGCTCAGCGACGGGATGGTCGACCTGGTCGAGCTCGGCGTGGTCAACGGCGTCCGCAAGGTGCACAACCGGACGAAGATGATCGGCACCTTCTCCCTCGGGACCCACTGGCTGTACGACTTCCTGCACGAGAACGCCGCCGTCGAGCTGTGGAGCGTCAGCTACGTCAACTCCCCCCTGATCATCGCCCGGGAGCGGAACTTCGTCTCGGTCAACGCCACCCTGGCGGTCGACTTCCTCGGGCAGTGCGCGTCGGAGACGATCGGTGGGCGGTACTACTCGTCGTCGGGCGGTCAGGTCGACTTCGCCCGTGGGGCGATGTACAGCGACGGTGGCCAGGGCTTCATGGTGCTGCACTCGACGGCAAGGGGTGGCACGGTCAGCCGGATCGTGCCCCAGCTGGCCCCGGGCGACGCGGTGACGACCTCGAAGAACACCGTCGACAAGGTGGTCACCGAGTTCGGTGTCGCCGAGCTGCGCGGCAAGACGGTCAGCGAGCGCACCCTGGCGCTGATCGGCATCGCCCATCCGGATCACCGCGACGCCCTGATGGCCGAGGCCCGCCGCCTCGAGTTCGTCTCCGCCTCCGACCTGGCCCGCTGAGCGGCGCCGCCGGCCGGCGGCCTACACCAGGCGGTCGACGATCTCGCCGATCCGCCGCACCAGGTCCCGCTCCCGGGCGTGGAACACGCGGCCGCTGCGCCCGCTGGCGACCGCCGCGCCGTGCCGGGGCAACTCGCACCAGACGATGTCGCCCGGCGTCGTCTCGGCCGAACCGGCACCGTCACCCAGGCTGTCGAGCGGGGCACCGCCAGGGCCACCGCGGTGATCCCGGCTGCCACCCTGGCCGCCGGGCGGACCGCCCGCCGGACCGCCGGCATCGCCGCCCCGGTTCCCGCGCCGGTCGGAGCCCAGCGGCGCACCCAGATGCCGGGCACCGCGCAGGAAGGCCACCAGCCAGTTGAGGTCGGGGATCTGACCGCTGCGCGCCAAGGCCCCCGCTCCGGCGGTGTCGATCGCCGCGGCCCATTCGCCGTCGATGAACGTGCGCAACTCGTCGCACAGCCGGGCCAACCGCTCCGCCGCGGGCGCGGCAGCCACCGCGGCGACCACCTCCAGGGCGGCCACCGCGGCGTCGGGCCGCGGCCGCGTCAGGCAGACGATCTCCTCGACCGCCACCCCATGAGCCCGGCCGATGGCCTCCAGCAGGCGGTCGACGGACACGTCGGCCGGGAGCGAAACCGTGAGATCGTCGATCGCGCTCCCGCCACCGGTCTCGAGGATCTCGATCCCGACGACGTCGGCCCCGACGGACCCGATCCGCCCGGCGACGTCGCCCAGCGCGCCCGGCCGGTCCGGCAACCACACCCGCACCTCGTACAGCTGAGCGGACGGAACCTCGCCGGGCACGGCACCCGGCGCGCCGTCAGCCAAGCTTGGTCAGGCCCTTCTTCAGGTTGCGCACGGCCTGGGCGATGCGCTGCTCGTTCTCGATCAGGGCGAAGCGGGCAAAGCCCTCGCCGCCCGGTCCGAAGCCGACCCCCGGGGACAGGGCCACTTCGCACTCGGTGACGACGTGCGAGCAGAACTCGACCGAGTCCATCTCCTGGTACGGCTCGGGAATCGGGGCCCAGACGAACATCGATCCCTTCGGCTTGGGGATGTCCCAGCCGATCCGGCCCAGCCCGTCGATCAGCGCGTCGCGGCGGCCCTGGTAGATGGCGCACACTTCCTTCGGGTAGTCGGCCGCCTCGTTCATCGTCACCGTGGCGGCGATCTGGATGGGTTGGAAGCTGCCGTAGTCGAGGTAGCTCTTCAACTTGACCAGCGCCTGGACCACCTCACGGTTGCCGGCCAGGAAGGCGCAGCGCCACCCGGCCATCGAGAAGCTCTTGGTCATGCTGTACAGCTCGACGGCGCACTCCTTGGCGCCCTCGGCCTGCAGGATGCTGGGGGGGACGTAGCCGTCGAAGCCCACGTCGGCGTAGGCGAAGTCGTGGACCACGATCATCCCCCGCTCCCGGCAGAAGTCGACGACCTTCTGCATGAAGTCGAGGTCGACCACGGCGCCCGTCGGGTTGTGCGGGAAGCTGATCACCAGCACGCGCGGCTTGGGCCAGCCGACCTCGTACGCCGTGGTCAGGCTGTCGAAGAAGTCGCTGGTGAAGTCCTGCACCCGTGGGTCGGCGAGGTGGCGCATCGGCACCTGGCGCAGGTCGGCCCCGGCGAACAGCGGACCGTAGATGTGGATCGGGTAGCTCGGGCTGGGCACGATGGCCGCGTCGCCCCGGTCCAGGAGGACCCACATCAGGTGGCTGAAGCCCTCCTTGGAGCCGATGGTGTTGGTCACCTCCAGCTCCGGGTCGAGCTCGACGTTCCAGTTGCGCTGGTACATGCTGACGAAGGCCTCGCGCAGCTTGGGCAGGCCCCGGCTCAGCGAGTACCGGTGGTTGCGGGCGATGTGCGCCGCTTCGGCCAGCTTCTCCACGGCGATCTCCGGAGACGGGATGTCCGGGTTGCCGAAGCCGAGATCCACCACGTCGACCCCTGCCCGGCGTGCCTCGATCTTCAGCGAGTTGATGATCGTGAACACGTACGGCGGCAGGTTGCTGATGCGACGGAACTCCATAGTGGGTCCAGGCTAACGCCGCCTCCCCGTCGCGGCCCGGCGCATTGCCACGACGGCGCAGCCCCGGCGTGGAGCCCGGGTGCGTCCGAGGCGTGACCCACCGTGCGCTGCGGTCGTCGGCGGCTCTCGATCGACCGCCGCCATGACGGGACGCCGACGGCCGTCTGCCACGATGGATGGATGGACTCCCTGCCCGCCGACAGCATCCACGTGGTGATCGAGATCCCCCGCGGCAGCCGCAACAAGTACGAGATCGACCATCACACCGGCCGGGTGTTCCTCGATCGGCGGCTGTTCACGGCCACCACCTATCCGGCCGACTACGGCTACATCCCCGACACGCTCGGCGGCGATGGCGATCCGCTCGACGCCCTGGTGCTGCTGGAGGACCCGGTCTATCCCGGGGTGTGGGTCGCCGCTCGCCCGCTGGGCGTGCTGTACATGCAGGACGAGGCCGGCGAGGACGCCAAGATCATCTGTGTGCCGCCGCGTGAGCCGCGCTGGGAGAACGTGCGCGACCTCGCCGATCTGACCCCGCAGCTGGTGGAGGAGATCCAGCACTTCTTCGAGGTCTACAAGGCGCTGGAGCCGGGCAAGTCCTCGGCCACCGCCGGGTTGGCCGGGCGTGAGGCCGCCTGGCAGGAGATCGAGGAAGCTCGGGCCAACTTCCGGGCGAGTCCGGCCGGCTGAGCGGGCCGGG
Organism: Actinomycetes bacterium; assembly: GCA_029782355.1. Classification (GTDB taxonomy): domain Bacteria; phylum Actinomycetota; class Acidimicrobiia; order Acidimicrobiales; family Ilumatobacteraceae; genus JAKOUY01. Next base: position 181,356 of record JAKOUY010000037.1, on the reverse strand, counting down.
GGCGGTCCTATGAGGCCGAGCGGGCGCGGGCGCGGATCTCACCGCGCCGCTGGCGGCGTTCCAACTGGGCCAGCGTCACCAGGTGCGTCGCCACCAGGACGGCGGCGATGGCCACGCACGCCCAGCCAGCTGCGAGGTGCGGTCCGATCAGCAGCGCCAGCAGGGTGACGACCACGAGGGCGACGATCCGCTCCGGGGCGACCCCGCGGCTGACCCGGAGGTGCATCCCCATCAACCCGCCGAGGAACAGCGCCACCGCGGCGACCCCCAGCCAGCGGTGCGGGGCATCCAGCGGCACCCCGGGACCCTCCATCACCCGATGGACGACGACGGCGGTCAGGATCACGCCGACCACCAGCGGGAAGTGCAGGAACGAGCACAGGTCGCGGGCCACCCGGCTGCGCTGCGGACCGTCGGCCCGCGCCAGGCTGTGCTCGACGACACGCGGGACGAAGGCGAAGTAGGTCCACCACAGCGCTCCGGCGAGGGCCACGCTGGCCAGCAGCCCGGCGATCTCCCCGGCGCGCAGGTCCTGCTCGACGACGACGGTGCCCACGCCCACCAGGACCTCGCCGAGGGCGATGATCACGAACAGGCTGTGCCGTTCGGAGAAGTGCCCGGGGTCCACCGCCCAGCCCGGCCCGCTCTGCCAGCGCCCGGTCGCCAGTGCTCCACCCACGCCGAGCGCGGCTGCGACACCCCACAACCACCAGCGCATCGGCGATTCGAGCAGGGCCCCGGCCAGCACGACCACTGGCGCGATGCCGGCCAGGCCGCCGTAGCTGAGGAACGTGCGGCGCTCGTGGGTCGTGCGGCGCATGTTCCACCCGAGCAGGCCGAGGGCCACGGCCTGGGCGCACACGTAACTGACCCCGAACGCCCCGGCATCGCCGTCCAGCGTGCGCGGGATCGCTGCGGCCATCACCAGCGTGGGGGCGATGCCGACGACGATCACCAGCTGGGCCAGGCCACGCCCGTCGAGATCGACGACCGTTCCCGTCCAGGCGAACTGGGTCCACAGCCACCACACCAGGAAGGCCACCAGCAGACCCTGGAGCACACCGCCCACGGTGAGGTGGTGCTCGATCGTGGTGGCGATCTGGGTGACGGCGAAGACGAAGACCAGGTCGAGGAACAGCTCGAGGTTGGTGGCCCGCCGCGAGGACTCACCGGGGGCACCACCCGAGCCATCCGCGCCGACGCCGGCCACCGGTCCCACCTCGCTGGCGCTCAATGCCCGACGCGCTGGGCGCGCTTGCCCTCGGTCATCGCCCGGCGGGCGGTGCGCACCGTGGCCCGGGTGCTGACCTCGGGCACACCGACCTCCCAGAACGCGCCCCCCTCGGTCCACGAGTACGGGTCGGTGTCGATCACGATGACCGTCGTCCGGTCCGCCTGGCGGGCGCGCTGGACGGCCGCATCGAGCTCGTCGAGCGAGCCGACGTGCTCGGCCAGGCAGCCCATCGACGCGGCGTGGGCGGCGACGTCGACCCGCGCCGGCCGGCGGCCGACGTGGCGGGTGTCCGCCAGCAGGTTGTTGAACGGCTTGCCGCCCTGACCCACCTGGAGCCGGTTGATCACCGCGTAGCCACCGTTGTCGCAGACCACGACGATCAGCTTGTGTCCGGCCAGCACGCTGCTGTACAGGTCGCTGTTCATCATCAGGTAGGACCCGTCACCGCAGAACGTGATGACCTCGTGGTCGGGCAGGGCCATCTTCGCCCCCCAGGCCCCGGAGAGCTCGTAGCCCATGCAGCTGAAGCCGTACTCGCAGTCGAAGCTGTGGGTCTGCCGGGCCCGCCAGCCGTTGTTCAGCTCCCCGGGGAACCCCCCGGCGGCGGTCAGGGCGTAGTCGCCGGGCTGCTGGGCCCGGTCGAGCACCCCGACCACCTGGGCGTAGGTCGGCAGGCCGCTCGGCGCCAGGGCCGAGGGGGCGGCGATCGAGTCGATGTACTGGTGATAGCCGCGGCGCTGGCGAGTCGCCTCCCGAGCCCACCCCACTGGCGCCCGGTAGTCGCCGAGCAGGGCGTCGAGCTCCTCCACCGCCACCAGGGCGTCGCCGATGACCGGCATCGCCCGGTGCTTCACGGCGTCGAAGGGCGCGGCATTGACGCCGACGAACGTGGTCGCCGGGTTGGCGAAGATCGTCCACGATCCGGTGGTGAAGTCCTGCAGCCGGGTGCCGATGGCCAGGACCACGTCGGCGCGGGCGGCCAGGTGGTTGGCCGACTCGCACCCGGTCACGCCGACCGGGCCGCAGTTCAGCGGGTCCGCTGCCAGCAGCGTGGCCTTGCCCGCCACCGTCTCGACCACGGGCACCCGGTGGGCGGCGGCGAAGGCGGCCACGGCGTGCTCGGCGCCGCTGTAGCGCACGCCGCCGCCGGCGATGATCAACGGTCGCTTGGCCTGGGCCAGCACCTGGGCGGCGCGACGCAGCTGGGCGACGTCGGGCCGGGGCCGGCGCGGCTCGTGCACGGTCACCGCGAAGCACGCCTCCGGGAAGTCGTAGGCCATCGCCTGGACGTCCTGGGGCAGGGCGATCATGGCCGGCCCGCACGTGGCCGGGTCCAACATGGCCGACAGTGCCTGGGGCAGCGAGGACACCACCTGCTCCGGCCGGGTGATCCGGTCCCAGTAGCGGGTCACCGAGCGGAAGGCGTCGTTGACGGTGATCGTCGGGTCGTGGAAGTGCTCGGTCTGTTGCAGCACCGGATCGGGGATCCGGCTGGCGAAGGTGTCACCGCACAGCAGGAGCAGCGGCAGGCGGTTGGCATGGGCTACGCCGGCCGCGGTGACCATGTTGAGCGCCCCGGGCCCGATCGACGACGTGGCCACCATGATCTGGCGCCGCCGGCGAGCCTTGGTGAACGCCACCCCGGCCAGGGCCATGCCCTGCTCGTTCTGGCCGCGCCAGGTGGGCAGGCGGTCCTGGACGGCCTGCAACTCGACGGCGAGGCTGGTGACGTTGCCGTGCCCGAAAATGCCGAACACGCCCGGGAAGACGGGAACCTCGACGCCGTCGTGGTCGACGGTGCGCTGGGCCAGCAGCCAGCGGACGATGGCGCCGGCGGTGGTCAGGCGGACGGTTCGCATGTCAGTCCTCTCGGAGATCCGTGACGTCGACCCACGCACCCGACTGCCAGCTGCGCAGCAGGGCGTCCTGGACGCTGACGTACTGCACCGCTTCGGCGAACCCGGGTACATAGGGCGTGCCCGTGGCCACCGCCTGCAGGAACTCGTGGTCCTCGATGCACACGAGGTCCTCGAAACCGATGCCGTTGGCCGACCCGGGCACGAAGTTGCCGTGCGGGGCGAAGCGGTCACCGCCGAACACCGTGGTGTAGCCGGTATGGCGGTGATCGCCAGCGAGGTAGACGCGCAGCTCGTTCATCCGCTCGAAGTTCCATGTGACGCTGCCCAGGGTGCCGTAGATCTCGAAGGCGTTCTGGCTCTCCGGTCCGACCATCGAGCGGCAGGTCTCGAAGGTGCCGCGGGCGCCGTTGGCGAACACGCACATCATCGCCGCGTAGTCCTCGTTGGTCACCGCGCCGGTGGGGTCGCCCGGTCTGCCGCGGTCGTAGTGCGTCCCGCCGGCGGTGGGCAGGGGGCGCTGGCGGATGAACGTCTCGCCGGTGCCCACCAGCCGGGTGATCGGCCCGATCAGGTAGTGGGCCAGGTCGACCGAGTGGCTGAGGATGTCGGTCGAGACGCCGTGGCCGGCCTGGTCGACGAGGAACCGCCACGACAGCAACCCCAGCGGATCGCTGCCGTACATCGAGAAGAACCGTCCGCAGTAGTTGGTGATCGTGCCCAGCTGGCCGCTGTCCACCAGGTGGCGGGCGTACTGCACCATCGGCGCCCAGCGGTAGTTGTAGCCGACACCCGAGCTCACCCCGGCTCGCCGGGCGGCCGCCTCGGCGCGCACCGTCTGGGCCGGCGTCCCACCAACCGGCTTCTCGCAGAACACGTGCTTGCCGGCTGCTGCCGCGGCCTCGACCATCTCGACGTGCATCATGTTCGGCGCGGTGACTATGACCACGTCGACCTCCGGGCTGCTGGCCAGCTCGTGCCAGTCAGCCGTCGACGCAGCGAACCCGAACGAGCCGACGGCGAGGTCTCGCCGCTCGGCCACGGTGTCGCTGACCATGCTGAGCACCGGCTGGTAGGCGCCGTCGTGGAAGTAGCTGGGCGCTCGCCGGCAGCCGCGGCTGTGCGCCTGACCCATCCAGCCGAATCCGATCACGCCGATCCGCAGCGGTGCTCGCGGCGATGTCGTCATGGGCACACTCCCTGGCTGGTGGTCATCGGGCAACGCGGGTCGGTGGGCATCGACGCCCAGGTGTCGCGCACCCAGTGGTGGGTGGGATCGTCGCAGAACGCCATGCTCCGCTGGCCGCCCGGACCGGCCAGCACGTTCAGGTAGTACATCGGGTAGCCGGGCGCGGCGACGCACGGGCCGTGGTAGCCGCGTGGCACGCAGAACACGTCACCGTCGGCCACCGTGACGTGCTCGTCGATCTCGACGGTGCCGTCGGCGGCGGGCGGCGTGTAGGTCCGGTGCAGGCCGAAGCCGTCGGCGCTGTAGTCGGTGGTCCCGGCGGTGCCGATGCGGAAGTAGTAGATCTCCTCGTTGTTCACCGGGCACTCCACCGAGTCGTCGTGGCGATGCGGCGGGTAGGACGACCAGTTGCCGTCGGGGGTCAGCAGCTCGACGCACATCAGCTTGCTGGCGTGCGGCCACACCTCGGGACTCATGAAGTTGGTCACCTGGCGGGTGGCCGGGCCGGCGCCGCGGATCTCCACGGCCACGCCGTCGGCCGCGCCGTAGCGCGGTGTCAGCCGCTCCGTGCAGCGCGCCGAGGGCAGCGCCACCGCTCCCCCACCGGGTGCTCGCAGCGTGACGTCGGCGCCCAGTGGGGCGTAGGCGAAATCGGTGACGCGGGCGAACACGGACCTCCGCCCCTCCAGCCGGAACTCCTCGCTGTCGATGGTCACGGTCACGTCGGTGGCCGACAGTGGCAGCACCGCGGCCTCCCGCCCCTGGAGCGAGATCGTGTGCCGCCGGCCCGGCGCCAGCTCGATCACCTCGAGCCCGCAGTACGTCCACCCGGCCGCCTCCGGGGTCAACACCACGCTGGACGAGCCGTCGGCCAGCGACCCGGCCGGGTGGTGCAAGCGTGTCCCGGCCATCACCAGTCTCCCTTCGGCCTCACGATACGGGCCGCTCGGTCGATGGCTGCGGCCACGTCGCCGTCGGGCGGGTACAGCAGCGCACGGCCGACGACCAGGCCGCGCACGTTCGGCACCGCCATGGCCGCCTCCCAGCTGGCGTAGGTGGCCTGCGGATCGGGACCCGGGCTCCCGCCCAGGATCAGTGCCGGCAACGTGGTGGTCGCCAGCATCCGGTGCGGGTCGCGGCCGGCGGGGACCTTCAGCCAGGTCGCCGAGCCGGTGTGTCCGAGGCTGGCGCCGATGGCCACGGCGCGCATCAGTGCGTCGTCGTCGTCCAGCAGCTTGGCCGTCCCGGGCGCCGCCGGGTGGGCGACATGGTGGTACGGCAACGGCTCGACCATGATCGGCAGCCCCAGGCGGGCGCACTGGCCCACCGTCTCGGCCGCCCATTGCAGGGTCGTGGCGGTGCCGGCGTCGTCGTCGGCGATGCGCAGCAGCAGCTTGCCGCCGTCCAGCCCGCAGTCCGCCAGGTCCTGCGGGGCGTAGGCCGTTGGCCGGTCGTCGAGCTCCCACGCCGCGCCCATGATCCCGCCGCGGTTGGTGGTGCCGAAGGCCAGCTTGCCGTCCAGGGCGCCGAGCAGCGCCAGCTCCTCCAGCACGTCGGGACTGCCCAGCACCCCGTCGCACCCCGGGTGGGCCAGCGTGGTCAGCAGGGCGTCGAGCATCCGCCGCCGGTCGGCCATGACGAGCGGCTGGCCGGGAACGCCCAGCATGCCCCGGGCGGTGTGGTCGGCAGCGATGACGAACAGCCGCCCGTCGGTGAGCAGCGGGCGGCGCGGCCGGCTACGCAGCCGCTGCACGGCGGCCGCCGGCTGGGTGGCGCGTTGCTCGATCAGGCCCAGCCACTGCTGGTCGGTCAGCCGCACGTCAGCCACCGCCGAGGACCTCGTCGATCTCCGCTGCCGTGGGCATGTCGTCGGCGCACATCAGTCGGGAGGCGACGATCGCCCCCGCGGCATTGCCCGCCTCGACACAGCGAGCCAGGTCCCAGCCCGACAGCAGGCCGTGGCACAGCGCCCCACCGAAGGCGTCGCCGGCCCCGAGGCCGCAGACCACCTCGACCCGCCGCGGCGGCACCCGCCGCCGAGCACCGTCGGCGGTGGCGACCAGGACGCCGTCGCCGCCCATCTTCACGATCGCCCCGTCCAGGCCGCGATCGAGGAGGCGGTCGGCAGCCGCGTCGGGGTCTGGCGTCCCCACCGCCATCTCGCACTCCGCCCGGTTGCCGATGGCCAGCGTGGCGTGGGCCAGTGCCTCCTCGACGGCCAGGTGGGCGCGGTCGACGTCGCCACCCCACAGCACCGGCCGCCAGTCCAGGTCGACGATGGTGTGGGCCCGCCTGGCCCGCCGGCCGAGCAGGGTCATGACGGTCGAGCGACTCGGCTCCTCGGCCAGCGTCCCAGCCGGGATCCACAGGATCGGCACCGCGGCGACGAGGTCGAGGTCGACCTCGTCGGGCGTGATGGTCATCTCCGGGGCCTGCGGCTCGCGTCGGAAGATCAGCACCGGTTCGGCCGGATCCTCCATGGTGGCAAAGGCCAGGGGCGTGCGCAGCGTGTCGTGGCGGCCGACGAAGCGGGTGTCGACCCCGAAGGTCCCGGCCAGCGCGCCGACGACGTAGTCCCCGAACGGGTCGGCGCCGACCTTGGTGAACACGGCGGCGGCATGTCCGAGACGGGATGCCGCCACCGCCACGTTGGTCGCCGTCCCGCCCACCGACTTGCGGAACGAGCGGACCTCCGCCAGCGGCACCCCCAGTTGCTCGGCGTACAGATCCGTGCAGATTCGCCCGACGGTCAGCAGGTCCAGCTCGGTCATCGGCTAGCGGCGCTGCAACTCGTGCTGCAAGGCCTCCAGCTCGGCGCCGCCCGCCATCAGCCGGGTCAACTCGTCGATGCTGATCTCCGACTTGGCGTAGTCGCCGAGCGAGCGACCGCGCTTGAGCAGCAGGAAGCGATCGCCGACCGGGTAGGCGTGGTGCGGGTTGTGGGTGATGAAGATCACGCCCAGGCCGCGCTCGGCCGCGGCGCGGATGTACTTCAGCACCACGCCCGACTGGCGGACACCGAGCGCCGAGGTCGGTTCGTCGAGGATCAACACCCGTGCCCCGAAGTACACGGCACGGGCGATGGCCACCGACTGGCGCTCCCCACCCGAGAGCGTGCCGACCGGCTGGTCGATGTCGCGCACGTCGATGCCCATCTTGGCCATCTCCGCCTTGGCCGTGGCCTTGGCCCAGTTGGTGTCGAACCACCCGCCCCTGCCCGGCTCGCTGCCGAGGAAGAAGTTGCGCCACACGCTCATCAGCGGGGCCATGGCCAGGTCCTGGTACACGGTGGCGATGCCGGCGGCGCGAGCGTCGCGCGGCGAGGCGAAGTGCACCGGGACGCCGTCGATGCGGTACTCGCCCCCGCTGGGCGCGTGCAGCCCCGACAGGATCTTGATGAACGTCGACTTGCCGGCGCCGTTGTCGCCGAGCACGCAGGTCACCGAGCCGGCCTCGACCTGGGTGGAGATGCCCTCCAGGGCGGTGACGTTGCCGAAGTACTTGGAGATGTTCTCCAGTTCCAAGAGCGCGGACATCAGCGGGCCTCCTGTGCCTTCTTGCGGATCTTCTGGTTGACGAGGACCGCGGCCAGCAGCACGACGCCGAGGAAGATGAACCGGTTGTCCGAGTTCCACTTCGACAGCGGGATGCCGTTCAGCGTGATCGGGGCGATCATCGCCCCCACCGAGGCGCCGATCACCGAGCCGTAGCCGCCGGTCATCAGGCAGCCGCCGACGACCGCGCCGATGATGTACTCGAACTCCTTGCCCACCCCGGCGGCGGCGGTGACGCTGCCGAAGCGCAGGGCGGTCATCACCCCGACCAGGCAGCCGAGCAGCGAGACCATCACGAACAGGCCGACCTTGACCTGATCGGCGGGAACGCCCACCGCCCGGGCGGCCTCCTTGTTGCCACCGACGGCGAAGATCCAGTTGCCCCACTTGGTGCGCGACAGCACGAAGGCTGCCACGGCCGTGATGACCAGCCACCAGACGATCCAGCGGTAGATGTTCTGGCCACTGAACAGGAGGCGCAGCGCCAGGCCGCCCCCGGCCAGGAACACGCCGAGGCTGGCCAGACCACGACCGACGCGGTCCGGTCGGGTTTCGAACGCCACCCGCTTGACCTGGTGCAGCTCGATGATCGTGTTCGCCAGGACCGCGGCGGCGATAAGCAGCAGCACCGTGAACAGCCCGGCGCGGAACCGCACGGCGTGCGAGTCGGCGCGCAGCACGACGGCGTAGCCGACGATGGCGACCACGGCGATCAGCCCAGGGAGCAGCTGGGCGCGTGTCGAGGTCTTGCGCGCCGCACCCTTGGCCACCAGCAGCAGGACGATGCCGAGGACACCGAGCCCGATCAGCACGATGGCCCGGAATCCCTGCACCGTCGCCATCTGCAGGAAGACGATGACGGTGGTCAGCCCGAGGCCGGCGGCGATGGCGGTGATCACGGCGACGCGCGGCACGGCCAGCGCGCCGACCGTCTGCCCACCGGAACGAGCCCGCAGCAGCTTGCCGAGGGCGTAGCGCAGGGCCAGGCCGCCGGCCACCACGGCGGCCACCGCACCGATCAGCACCTTGATGGCGTGCGGCGGGATCGACAGCAGCTGGCGGCGATCGTCGAGCTTCAGGGGCCGGGTCACCAGCCAGGCCAGCAGCACGCAGGCCGCGCCCACGATGGTGAGCAGCAGCGCCCGACCGGTCAGGGAGAACGTCCCCGTCGGACCGTGGGTCTCGTAGCGCCATGCCGCCCACGACACCGTGGCGACGACGGCCCCGAGCAGGCCGACCAGCCCGGCCAGCAGGTTGGCGCCGACCCCGTCGGTGGTGTGCGCCAGGACGATGCCGAGCACGGTGGCGGCCAGACCGACCACGGTGCCGACCGGCGCCCACGCCGGCGGGCGGTCGGTGCGGCGCTTCAGCGACTGCTCCAGCAGCCCGGCCACCAGCAGGACGGCTCCGGCCAGCACGAGGCCGAAGAACACCTGGTTGCGCCAGCCGAACGATGCCGCCTTGTAGTTCCACTTGTCGGACAACCACCACTGGAACCCGGCGATGTCCTTGATGGTCTCGCCGTTGATGTTCTCGACGATGACCTTGTTCATCAGCCGCTTGCTGAACACCAGGTTGACGCCGCGGAGCACGAAGAACGTGGCCAGGGTGACGATGAAGCTCGGCAGCCCGGTCCGGTTGACCAACCAGCCGTTGATCCAGCCGATGCAGGCCGCGGCCAGGAAGGCCAGGACGATGGCCATCCACAGCGGCCCACCGTTGCCCATGAACCGCTGGGCGAAGATGCCCACGAAGATGCCCGTCGATCCGACGATCACGCCGGACGACAGGTCGAACTCGCCGCCGATCATCAGCAGGGCGACGGCCACCGACATGATGCCGAACGGGGCGGCGGCGTCGAGCCAGCTGAGGGTGGCCGAGGCCTCACCGAACTGCTGGCCGGTGGCCCAGAACAGTGCCCATACCAAGGTGGCGCCGACGATCGCGCCGATCTCGGGCGAGATCAGCAGGCGTTGCATCGGACCGCGAAAGGCGATGCGCTCGTCACGCGGTTCGGAGTCGGCCGGTGCCGCAGCTGCTTCCGTCGTGCTCATCCCATCCCCCTGTCGTTCTGTGCGCACGGTACGGCACCGGCCGGGGACCCCTGAGGATCCCCGGCCGGTTCGTGTGATGGCTCCGTGGAGCCGGTCAGATCACCCGACTCAGCGGGTACCGGAGGCGACCAGCGCCTTCACCTGGGCGACGTTGTCCTTGGTGACGAAGCCGGGGCCGGTGTAGACCGGCAGGCCGCCACCGACGGTGTTGCCGTTGGTGATGTACAGGTACAGGAACAGCACCGACAGGTAGCCCTGGAGGTACTGCTGCTGGTCGATGGTGAAGGCCACCTTGCCGTCGGCGATGTCGGCGAGCAGCTCGTCGCTGAGGTCGACCGAGCCGATCATCGGCTTGACGCCCAACTCCTCGGCGGCCTTGACGGCCAGCACCGCGCCGACCGGCCCGGTGGCGAACACCGCGTCGATCGACGAATCGGCCTGCATGGCGGCCTTGATCTCGCTCTGCGAGGTGGTCTGGTCGGCGTCGCCGGAGGTGTTGATCATGGTCACGTCACCACCGAAGGTCTCCTTGGCGCCGTCGCAACGGGCCTGCAGACCGACGTTGCCCTGCTCCTGCATGATGCACAGGAGCTTCTTGGCACCAGCCGCCTTGAACTTCTCGCCGGCGCCGTTGCCGGCCACCTTCTCGTCCTGGCCGACATGGGTGATGGCGCCCAGTTCCTTGAACTTGTCCGAGCCGGAGTTCAGCGTGACCACCGGGATGCCGGCGGCGACGGCGGCCTTGACCGGGCCGGAGAGCGCTGCCGGGTCGGCCAGCGAGACGGCGATGCCGCTGACCTTGGCGGCGACGTCGGCCTCCACCATCTGGGCCTGCTTGGCGCTGTCGTTGTTCGAGGCCTCCCACTTCAGGTCGACGCCCAGGTTCTTGGCGGCAGCCTCGGCGCCCTTCTTGACGACCGACCAGAAGATGCCGTCGTCGCTGTGGGTGACCATGGCGATGGTGATCTTGCCCGAACCCCCGCTGGCCGGCGTGGTGGGCGGCGTCGTTGCCGACGCGGTGCTGACGGCGGCGAGTGCCACCGCGGCAGTTGCTACGGAAGCCAGAGCGAGCCGGCTTGTCTTCATCGTTCCCCCTTGTGGAATGTGGATTGGGTGCCGGCGAGCCGGCGGTTTCACTGGCGCGCGTCACGCATCCAGAGACTGAAGGTACTCGATGCTGGCCTGCACCCCCGTCGAGGGCCCGGCACCCTCGGCGGGGATCTCGGTCAGCGAGACGTCTTGTTCGAGCACGTACCACCCGTCGTATCCGGCGTCCTCCAGCGCGGTCACGGTGGCGGCGATCGGGGCGCTGCCCTGGCCCGCCGACGGGAACAACCCGGCGATGACGGCCTCCATCAGGCTCAGCTCACCGCCGCCGAGGCGCGCCGCGACCCGGGCGTCGACGTCCTTGATGTGCACCAGGGCGGTGCGATCGTGATGACGACGGGCGACGTCCAGCGGGTCGGCGCCGCCCAGCAGGAGGTGCCCGGTGTCCAGGGTGAAGCGCGCCGCGCAGCCGGCGACGAACCGCTCGAACTCCTCGGCGGTCTCGATCAGCGTGTTGACGTGCGGGTGCACCGCCTGCACCAGCCCGTGGTCAGCGGCGACGGCGTCGACGGCGTCGAGGTTGGCCAGCAGCAGGGACCAGGCCGCCGCGTCGAGGGCCGGACGGTCCCAACTGGACAGGCTGGACACCACCGCGGTGACGAAGTACCGCCCGCCTGCCGCGGCCAGCGTCGCCGCGGTGGCCCGGGCCGACTCGAGCGACTCGGCCGAACGCGCCGGGTCGTGCAGGACCAGCGGGACGAACCCGCCGATCAGCGACAGCCCGTAGCGGTCGAGCAGGTCCCGGGCTCGTGCCGGGTCGGTGGGCAGCCAGCCGATCGCGCCGAGCTCGGTGGCGGTGATGCCCAGCTGGCGCATCTCCCCGAGGACCCGCTCCGGGCTGAGTTGCGGACCCCACCCGGGGACCTCGCAGATCCCCCATGAGATCGGGGCGGCCGCCAGCCGCGCCGTGACGGGGCGCGGCGTGCCGATCATGCAGTTAGTTCATAGTCCAAACTAACTCGGTGTGTCAACCGGCACACGCCCACCGGCGGCGGCCACGACGGTCGGGTCGGCGAAGATCCGCTCGGCGGCCACGATCGCCCCGCCCTTGGCCGACGGGGAGAACCCGAGGCGGGTCAGCTCGATCCGGCAGGCCCGCGCCGAGTCCGCCAGCGAGTGGCGGATCACCGCTTCCTGCGCCGCCGGCAGCACCCACGGGGCGATGTCCGGCAGGAACCCGCCGAGGACGACCACCCCCGGATTGAAGGTGTCGATCACGTTGGCCAGCCCGATCCCCAGCCAGCGCCCGTAGCTGCGCAGCCCCTCGAGCACCGCTCCGTCCTTGGCGTGCGCCGCGGCCGTGACCGCGGCGACGACGTCGTCGGCGCTCAGCCGCCCACCGCTCAGCAGGCCGTCGGCCCGGTCGGGCATCGTCTCGTGCAGCAGGCCGCGGGCGGCGATCAAGGTCTCCCAGCAGCCGCGGCTCCCGCAGGTGCATCGCCGACCGCGGGCCTGGACGGTGGTGTGGCCCAGCTCCCCGGCGGCGCCACCGACCCCCAGCACCAGGGCCCCACCGACGATCACGCCCGCCCCCACCCCGTCGGCGGCGAGGATGTACACGAGGTCGTCGGCCGCGCCGTGACCGCCGGCGCGATGCTCGGCCACGGCACCGAGGTTGGCCTCGTTGAACAGGGCCAGCTCGACCGGCAGCCGCAGCCGCCCGGCGAGCAGCTGGCGCAGCGGGACACCCCGCCAGGCCAGGTTCGGGGCGAAGGTGACCACGCCACGCTCGCCGTCGACGATGCCGGGGATGGCCACGCTGGCGCCGGCGACGATGCACTGCCGGGCGACGAGGTCGTCGACGGCCTGGTTGACCTGGACGACCAGCTGGTCGACGACCTCGTCGACCCGGCGGGTGTCCCCGTGCAGGTCCTGACGGTGCTCGTACACCGACCGGCCGCGCAGATCGGCCCCGAGCACGCGGACGTGGCCGACGTTCAGCTCGACCCCCAGGGTGACCACGTGCGAGCCGTCCAGCTCGACCAGCGTCGCCGGGCGGCCGAGCCGCTGACCACCCTCCGGCCCCCGCTCGCGGACCAGGCGGCGGGACATCAGCTCGCCCACCAGGCTGGAGACCGTGGCCTTGGTGAGCCCGGTGGACGTGGCCAGACCGGCTCGGGAACGCGGCCCGCCGGCGGCCAGCAGGCGCAGGACCACGGACAGGTTGTGCCGGCGGATGTCGAGGCGGTCGGCCCCCTGGGCGCCTGGCGGTGGCGGCCACGACGAGCCGTTGACGGTCATCGGTGGGGCCGTCAGTGATGGACCTCGGCCAGCAGCGCGGCGCCGACCGCGCCGGCGTACTCGCCGAGCACGGCAAAGGTCAGATCCGGATGGGGGCGCAACTCCGGCGCGTACAGCAGGCGGGTGAACCACTTCTGGATCGGGCCGATGTACAGGTCCGCCGATGCGGCCAGGCCGCCACCGAGCACGAACGCTTGCGGGTCGAGCACGTTGGTCAGGTTGGCCAGCCCGAGCGCCACCCACTTGCCGAACAGGTCGACCACGGCCAGGGCGTCGGGATCACCCTCGCGTGCCGCGGCCTGGACGTTCTCGCCGCGGACGTTCTCCGGATCGCCTCCGGCCAGCTCGACGATCCGCTTCAAGCGCTTGCCGACGGCCGCCTCGCGCGCCAGGCGGGCCAGGCCGGAGCCCGAGGCGTAGCGCTCCCAGCAGCCGCGGCGGCCGCAGGGGCAGGGCGGGCCGTCGGGGTCGACGACCACGTGGCCGATCTCCCCGGTGAACCCGTTGGCCCCCCGGACCAGCCGCCCGTTGGCCACGATGCCCCCGCCGATGCCGGTGCCGAGGGTGACCATGATGACGTCGGTCCGGCCGACCGCGGCCCCGACACGCCACTCGGCGGCCACCGCACACGTGGCGTCGTTGTCCACCTCGACCGGCCGACCGAGGCGCTCCGACAGCATCCGGCCGACCGGGAAGTCGGCTACGTCGACGAGGTTCGGCGAGGCCTTGATCACCCCGTCGCGGGTGACCAGCCCGGGCATGCCGATGCCGACCGAGGCCACCCCGCCCACCTCGCCAGCCAGCTCCTCGGCCTGGGCGGCCAGCGAGGAGACGATGGCCGCCGCGCCGCGCGGCGTCGGGCGGCGGCTCTCGGCCAGGCGCATCCCGTCCTCGCCGAGCACCACGCCGAGGCACTTGGTCCCGCCGATGTCGATGCCCAGGCGGGGCAGGCTCACGACTCGGCGCGTTCTTTGAGCTCGCGCATGGTGTTGAGGATGCGCACCTCGGCCCGCCGCTTGACGAACCCGGGCAGCGGGACGGCCAGCTCGATGATCAGGTCGTAGCGCACGTCGGTGCCGCCCGTGGGCGAGGCACTGAAGGTGTAGGCCCCGTCGATCCGTCGGGTGATGTCACCGCGGACGATGTTCCAGGCCAGCGAACCCGGAGCCGAGGTGTAGTCGTAGCGCAGGGTGTAGTGCGTGCTGCGCCCGAGGGCCGAGGCGCGGAACTCGACGTCGATCGGCCGGCCGTCGTCATCGCGGCTGCGTACGGTGACGTCCTTGACGTCCTTGGCCCACTCCGGATAGCGCTCGACGTCGGCGGCGATGGCCCACACCCGGTCGGGCGGTGCGGCGATCGAGATGGTCTGCGTTGCCGTTTCGGCCATACCTGTGTTCTAGCCGATTTTTCGGCCGCTGCGCCGTCTCTCGACCACCTGCCGAGCACCGAACGAGCCCCGCTTGGCTGCCCACAGGCCGTTCATCCCGACCCCGAACATCGGCACCAGGGCGGCGAAGGCGAGGACGTTCTTCTGGCCGTGGCGCAACCCGGACGCCCCGGCGATGGCGACCACCAGGGCGATGATCACCTGCGCCACGACGGCCAGGTTCATCCGCACCTTGACCGACCGCGGCGCCACCGGTCCGGCCAGCAGGTACAGCCCGGCCACGGCGATCTCGTCGGTGCGCGACCGCTCGACGGCGACGGCGTAGGCCCACAGGGCGACACCCACCCCGACGGCGAACAGCACGAGGGAGACGACCACGAGCACGGCATCGGACCAGCCGTGGCGGCTGGCGATGGCCACGGCACCGGCGACGGCGAACAGGCAGGTGCCGGCCAGATCGGTGACCACGATCGGGTCGCGTCCGCCGGGGGGTGGGTTCATCGTCCGTTCATGCTGGCAAGGCGCCGAGGGCCACACCAAGCCGGTGGGCGAGGACGTCGTAGGAGAACTCCGCCACGGCCCGCTCCCGGCCGGCACAGCCCATCGCCCGGGCCGCCGCCGGGTCGTCGAGCAGCCGCTCGAACGCCCCGGCCACGGCGTCGACGTCGTCGGGCTGGTCGATGACGATCCCGGTCTGGCCGTCGACCACCGCCTCGGCTGCCCCACCGGACTGTCCGGCCACCTGGGGCACGGCACACGACGCAGCCTCCAGGAAGACGATGCCGAAGCCCTCCTGCTCGAGGCCGCCCCACCGGTTGCGGCACAGCATCGTGTACACGTCGGCACAGCCGTACAGGCCGGGAAGGTCGTCGTGGTCCACCCGACCGAGGAAGCGCACCGGCGCACCGAGCTGGGTGGCCAGACGTTCCAGGCGCTGGCGGTCGCGGCCGGCTCCGGCGATGGCCAGCACCAGCCGAGGGCGGCGGACGGCCAACTTGGCGACGGCGCGGATGGCCGTGTCGAATCCCTTGCGCGGCACCAGCCGGCTGATGCCGACGATCAGCTCGGCGTCGGTGTCGAGCCCGAAGCGGGCCCGCGCCCGACGCCGCTCGGCCTGGTCGAGCGGCACGAAGCGATCGGTGTCGACCCCGGGTGGCACCACGGTGATGGGCAACGGGCGGCCGGCGGCGTGGACGGCCTCGGCCGCGGGGTACCCACCGGCGGCGACGATGTGGCGAGCGTGACGCAGCACCCGGCCGAGCACCTGCTTGGACCCCGGCAGGCGGCCGGGCACGGTCACCTCCGCCCCGTGGACGACGACGTCGTAGGGCAGGTTCAGCGACGGACCGATGATCCCGAGCGGGACCGCCGGGTCGAGCACGACGAGCTCGGCACCGACCCGCTCGGCGAGCTCGTTGACCCGCCGGACCATCAGGGGATGCGGGAGCAGCACCGGCTCTGGAACACGTTCGATGTGGTACGGCTGGGCGGCATCCCAGGCCGCCGCCCCCTCGTACGGACTGGTCAGCACGGCGAATCGATCGGCCGGCAAGCGCCGCCACCACTCCCACAGCAGCGACTGGATGCCGCCGATCTTCGGCGGGAAGTCATTGGTGACCAGGAGATGCTTCACGCAAGACCCGCCGAACCGGCGCGCTCGATGGCCCAGCGGGCGTGGTCGGCGAGCAACGGATCGATCCCGTCAACGTAGCCAGCCAGCACGGAGCGGGCGCGTGCCCGATGGGCACCGTCTCCGGCCGGCGCGGGTCCCGCTCCCGCCAGGGCGTTGCCGAGGGCGACGATGGCGTTGCGGCGGACCCATCGTGGGTCCCGGTCGGCGAGGTACCAGCGTCCCCACGCGGCCAGGATCGCGTCGTCGTCCCACTCGAGCAGCTCGACGAGCGGCAGCGAGGTGCACAGGTCGGCGAGGTCGGGCCGCTGCGCCGATGCCCGGTCGCGGTCCCGGGTCCGGCCGAAGACCACGGTGGGCGGGCACGCCGTCTGGCAGTCGTCACAGCCGTAGAGCCGCGTCCCGACCGCCGGGCGCAGATCGGTGGGCAGATCGCCGGGCCGCTGGAGGACCCACGACAGGCACCGGCGGGCGTCGACCACCCCGGGGGCGATGATGGCGCCCGTCGGGCAGGCGTCGAGGCACCGGCGGCACGACCCGCACCCGTCGGCCACCGGGGCGTGGCTCGCCGGCAGCGGGGCGGTGGTGATCACGCTGCCGAGCACGAACCAGCTGCCGGCGCCCGGGAGCATCAGGTTGGCGTTCTTGCCGTACCACCCGAGCCCGGCGAGGTAGGCGGCTTCCCGGTCCACCAGGCTGTTGTCGTCGGCGACGGCCACCGCCCGGAACCGATCGGCACGCAGGCGCTCGACGACGGCCGCCAGCGCACGCCGCAGCGTGCCCCCATGATCGGCCCAGGCGTAGCGGGCGATCTCCCCCCGCCACGGCGGGCCCGACGGGCCAGCACCGTCGGGTCCCGACTGCCCGGTGGGGGCGTGCTCGTCGGCGTCGGCGGGGTACGGCAGCGCAGCGACGAACACGGCCTGGGCGCCGCGCACCGCCTGGCTCGGGTCGGTCGAGCGCTGCGGGTTGCGGTAGGTGAACTGCATGGTGTCGGCCAGGCCGGCCTCGGCCCGGTCGACCAGCGCCTGGCGGGCGCGCTGCAGGATCCCGGCCGGGGCCACGCCCCAGTGGGTCACCCCGTGATCGACCGCCAGGTGGCCGAGCCCGCTCAGGTAGGCGTGGTCCACCGGCGGTGGCGGTGGGTCAGGCGGCCTCACGGTGGCGAAGGCTAGGCACCAGCCCGGCGGCCGACAGCAGCGCCACGGCCCGGGCCTCGTCCGGTGTGAGCGTGAGCGGCGCCGGCACGTCGTGATCCAGGACGTAGCTGACCACGCAGTCGGCGCACGCCGGCGAGTCGCGCAGCTCGCACGTCGCGCAGCTGATCGTGGTGCTGACCGGCGGCACGGACGGCGGGGGTGCCGGTGCGGATGGCGGGGTGACGTGGTGGTTCATGGTCGTGTTCCTCGGCGAGTGAGTCGGTGCCTCGCTCGTCATCGTCCACGAGGGGTGTCACGCGGTTCCGCCGGCTGCGCGCCTCAGCGGTTGGCGGTGGCGGCAAACGCTGCGCTGGGCAGCACGTTGCAGCCCAGCCGGCGGACGTCGGCGATGATCGCCCGGTCGTCGGTGACCACCACCACCGGGCGATCGGCCGGCAGGGCTGCGGCCAGCCGGCGGAGCACGTCGTCGGCCGTGACCCCGGCGGGCGAGAACGTCACCGCCACCACCCGCCGGCTCGCCGTCGCCGCGCCGACCACCTCGGCGCCGTCGAAGACCACGACGATCTCCGTTCCCCACCGGCGGGCGACGCGCTCGGCCGCCTCGACCAGCAACTCGCGCTGGTCGTCCAGGCGGTGCTCGGGCCACGCCAGCTTGGCCACGTTGTACCCGTCCACCAGCACGACCACCTGCGCGGTCCGCAGCACGTGTTCGGTGGCAGCCGGTGCATCGGCGCGCAGCCCACCGGGCAGGCCGATCGGGTGGCGGCGCGCCGGGCGCGCCCGGGACACACCGGGCAGCACCCGGGCCAGCAACGGCAGCTCACCGGCGGCCCGCTCGGCCAGGACCGCGTCGCGCGCCGACTCGGCCTCGGTCACCGCCCGGCGCAACCCGTCGACCGCGGCCGCCGACGCAGCCTCGGAGCTTGCCAGGCGGGCCAGGGCCGCATCGCGCTCGACCGCCAGCACCTGATGGCGAGCCATGGCCTCCGCCAGCCGGCGGTCGGCGGCGGACATCGCCGCGGCCCACTCGGCACGCTGGGCGTCCAGCTGCGCGGCCGTCGCGGCGAGACCGGCAAGGGCATCGTCGCGCCCGGCCTCGCTGGCCACCAGCCGTCGGCGGAGCCGCTCGGCCTCGGCCTGCCAGCGATCAGCGGCCGACTCGGCCCGCTGGCGGCGGCGACGCTCGGACGGCGTGGCGCCGCCGCCCCCCTCGCCCAGCAGCACGTCGACCGTGTCCTCCCACCCCGCCGGCCGGCGCAACCACAGCAACCCGATCTCGTCCACCAGATCCGGCGAGGCCAGCGCGGCCACGGTGCGGCGCAGGTCGTCGTCGGCGTCGAGGATCCGCCGAACGGCGCGCCGACCGGCGGTGCCGAGGTGGGCGCGGCGCAGCCATGGGCGCAGCTCGGCCGGGACCGACTGCTCGTCGAGCGTGCCGCGGCGGGCCGCCACGGCGGAGACGGCGAACTCCACGGCTCGACCGAGCGCCGCGGTGGGTGGGTGCTCGTCGGGCCGGGCCACACCGCCACGGTACCGATCGCCGCGTCCCCGGCGCGGCTCGCCGCTCGCCCTCAGCCGGCCCGGGCCAGCCGGGTCGGCGGTTCGACCCGCGGCACGGTGCTGGCCCACTCGCCGTCGCAGACCAGCACCCGGCCGTTCGCCCGCCGCTGCAAAGCCCGGGCGATGACCAGCATCTCGTCGACCGCCTCCTTCGCAACCGGGCCGGTACCGGTTGGTGGCGGGGCGACGCTGAGCGAGGCGGCCAACCGCCCGGCGGGTTGATAGCGGGCCAGGACCCCGTCGACGATCTCCACGGTGGTGTCGCCGAGGCGGGCGACGATCCGCCCGGCTCGGCGGAGCTGGTCGATCGTCGAGGTCCGCTGGACCAGCCCGGCGAAGGCCTGGGCCCGGTCGCGCACGGCGGCGGCCTCCTCGTAGCGCCGCTGGCGGGCCAGATCGGCCATCCGCCGCCCCAAGCGGTCGATCACGGTTTGCGGGGTGGTCCGCAGGGTTCGGACGACTTCGTCGACCAGAGCCCGGTAGGCCACCGGATCGGCTGTGCCCGAGCACGGGCAGTAGGCCCGGCCGAGCTGGTGGGCGGTGCACGGCGAGGCATCCGCCGGAACGCGCCGGCGCGGGCCGAGCCGGGCGGTGCACCGGCGCAGCGGGAACACGGTGTGCAAGGCCTCGACGGCCAACGTGGCCGCCTGCCGGGACGGCAGCGGGCCGAGCACCAACCCGGCCGACGCCGCACTGGTCGAGACGACGAGGCGCGGCCACGGTTCGTCGACCGTGAGACGCACGTAGCAGTACATGGGCCACTGGGTGCCGGCGCGGTTGTACCGCGGCCGCAGCTGGCGCAGCAGCCTGGCCTCGAGGACCTCGGCCACCAGGACGTCGGCGGTCTCCTCGACGCTGATCGACGCGGTCTCGCGCAGCAGCGCTCCGATCTTGCGGCGGTCGTCGCTGCCGAAGTAGCTGCGCACCCGGTCGCGCAGGTTGGTGGCCTTGCCCACGTACAGCACCTCGCCGCGGCCATCGCGGAACAGGTAGACGCCCGGGGCGCGCGGCAGGCCGCGCGTCAGGCGCAGCTTGGCCGCCTGCGGGTGGCCACCGAGCCGCGGCAGCGCCAGCAGGTCGTCCAGGCCGAGCACGCCCCAGGTGGCGGCCCGCTCGAGCAGCAGGTGCAGCAGCTCGGTGGTCGCCATGGCGTCGTCGAAGGCCCGATGGGTGGGCCGGGTGGTCAGTCGGAGGCGGGTGGCCAGCGTGCCCAGCCGGCAGTCGGGCACCTCGTCGCGCACCAGGCGGCGAGCCAGTGCCAGGGTGTCGACCACCCGGCCGCGCAGCGGTGGGTCGCCGCGCCGGGCCAGCGCGGCGTTGAGGAAGTCGACGTCGAAGCGGACGTTGTGGCCGACCAGCACGGCCCCCTCGAGGAACTCGAGCACGGTGGGCAGCACGGCGTCGAGGCGCGGCGCCTCGGCGACCATCGCCTCGGTGATCCCCGTCAGCACGGTGATGGCCGGGGGGATGCGTACCTCCGGGTGGACCAGGGTCTGCAGGGTGCCGAGCAGCTCGCCCCCACGGACCTTCACGACGCCGATCTCGGTGATCCGGTCGGTCCCCCGGTCGCCGCCCGTGGTCTCCAGGTCGAGCACGCAGAAGGTCACGTCGGCGAGCGGGGTCCCCAGGTCGTCGAGGGAGGCTTGGACGTAGCCGGCCATACGTCTGTTCGATTCAACACCGAACGCTCGTTCGCCGTCAAGTCACCCACTGCTCACGGTGCGTCGTCGAGCAGCGTGACGCCGTCGCCCGCCACGTCGAGGAGCTTGGTGCTCCCGGTGGCGGGCAGCGCGTCGGCCACGATGAGCGCGTCGCGCCGATCGCACAGCGCGGCGACGCTCGGACCGCTGCCCGACAGCCACGCAGCCCACGCCGGACCGGCCAGGGCGGCGTCGAGGGCCGCGGCGCTGTGCGGCACGGCGCGCAGGCGGATCTGCTGGTGCAGCCGGTCCTCGGTGGCCACGCGCAGGTCGGCGGTGCGCCCGGTTGCCAGGGCAGCGACCAGCAACGCCGCCCGCCCGACGTTGAACGTCGCCTCGGCCAGACTGACCGTGGACGGCAACGTTCGCCGGCTGTGGTCGGTGGAGGTCTGGGCGGCATCGGGCACCCACACCACCACGACCGGGTCGAGCGCCAGCGGGACCCGCACGACGCGATCGCCGGCGGCGACGACCACGCCACCGTGCATCGACGCCGCCGCGTTGTCGGCGTGTCCCTCCAAGCGGACGGCGATCTCCAGCAGCTCGGCCGCCGGCAGCGGGCGATCCGGATGCTGCTGGTGGTGAGCGGCGACCACCCCGCCGACGCGCATCGCTCCGCTGAAGCCCAGGCCGCGCCCAGCCGGGATCGGCGAGCGAACCCACGGCACCCCCTCACCCCCGGCTGCCGCGAAGGCCACGGCCGCTGGGTGGCCGGGCTCGACGAGGCGACCGCCGGGCCCGGGCACGGACCCCGGGAGCCCGATCACGGCGCGCAGCTCGAGCGCCATGCCGAGGGCATCGAAGCCACTGCCGAGGTTCGCCGTGGACGCCGGCACGCTGATGACGGCCATGGCCCGCAGGATCAGGTGCCGATGGTGACGGCAGCCTGCTGGGACACCTCGATCACCCGGGCGAGCACCCGGGCCGCAGCTCCGGAGTCGATCGAGTCGGCAGCCAGGGTCAGGCCGTCCTCCAGCGTCTCGCACCGGCCGCCGGCGATCATCCCGGCTGCGGCGTTGAGCAGCACGATGTTGCGGTGGGCGCCGTGCTCGCCAGCCAGCACGCGGCGCACCGCCTCGGCGTTGTGCGCCGGTGACCCGCCGACCAGCTCCTCCGGCACGGCCGGGGCCAACCCGAGGGCGATCGGGTCGACGGTGAAGGAGCGCACCCGGTCGTCGTCCAGCGCCAGCACGGTGGACGGGCCGGTGGTGGTCAACTCGTCGAGCCCCTGACCGTGGACCACCCAGGCCCGCCGCGATCCGTGGAGGCGCAGCGACGCCAGCATCCGCTCGGCCACCGCCGGGTTGGCGGTGCCGATGACGTGGCGGCGGACCCGGCCCGGGTTGGCCATCGGGCCGAGCAGGTTGAACACCGTCGGGATGCCGATCTCCTTGCGACTCGGCGCGGCGTAGCGGAACGCCGGGTGATAGCGAGGTGCCAGGCAGAACCCGAACCCGGCGTCGTCGACGCACTGCTTGACACCGAGCGGCGCCAGCTCGACGGCGACGCCGAGGGCCTCGAGCACATCGGCGGTGCCGCACTGCGAGGACGCCGCCCGGGCGCCGTGCTTGCACACCGGGATCCCGGCCCCGGCCACCACCAGGGCGGCCATGGTGGAGACGTTGATCGAGTGGCTGCGGTCGCCGCCCGTCCCGACGATGTCGACGGCCCGGTCACGCAGCTCGTCGCCGAGCGGCACGATCGTGGCCACCTCCAGCACCGCGTCGAGGAGCGCGGAGATCTCCTCGGGCGTCTCCCCCTTGGCGCGCAGGGCGACGACGAACCCGATCAGCTGGGCCGGGGTGGCCTCGCCGGCCAGGATCGTGGCCATCGCCGTGCGGGCATGGCCCGCTGCCAGGTCCTGGCGGTTCAGCAGTGTGGTGAGCAGCTCCGGCCACCCACCCAGGTCCTCCAGCGTCGGCATGGCCGACAGGTTACGGGTCCGTTCCCCCGGCAGGTCAGGCCGAGCGGCGCCGCTGACGGATCATCCGCCGGCGCTCCCGCTCCGTGGCGCCGCCCCAGATGCCCGACTTCTCCCGGCTGGCCAGGGCGTACTCCAGGCAGGCGACGCGCACGCCGCACTCGGCGCACACCGCCTTGGCCGTCACGCCGTCGTCCTCGTCGTCCGGATAGAAGATGTCCGGCTCCAGGCCGCGACACGCACCGAGCTCACGCCACTGGATCTGCTTGGCAGACACGAACTCACGCCCCCAACTGTCATCGCCTGGCGACCCCCATGGTCGACACGCGGGATCGAATCTAGGTCTGCTCCGGACCCGTTGACCAGGGGTTCAGGCGGATTTCTCGGCGGACGTGGCGCCGGGTCGGTCGGCGGCCAGGTCGGCCGCCAGCTCGGCGATCGTGCTCGCCGGCAGCTCGGCCGACTCGCGATACGCCGGATGGTCGACCACCAGCCGGGCACCCGGGCCGAACGCGCTGACCTGCTGCGGGGTCAACTCCCAGCCGACGTAGTGCACCGCTGCGGTGGTGTGCGGGCGCGTCAGTTGGGCGGCGTGGCCCGGGTCGACGGTGCAGCGCACCGCCGTGCCGTCGGCCAGCTCCATGACCAGATGGGTCTCGATGCCCACGAGCTTGGGCAGCCACTCGCGCATCTGCTCGTCGCTGGTCAGCTCGAGGAACAGGGTGGCGCGCAGCTGACCGGCCTCGGGGACCAGCGGGTTGTAGGCGTCGAGCTCCTCGGCGATCCCGGCATCGGTGACGATCCGCTCGGCGCGAGCCATCTCCTGGATCTGGAAGCGGATCGTCTCGCGGCTCTCGAAGGCCACGGACACCAGCGTGCCGAGCGCCACCCGGCGAATCCGGCGCAGCTCGATCATCCGCGGGCGCAGCTCGGCCCGCTCCCGTTCGTAGGCGCGCAGGTCGGCGATGTCGTCGATGGTCAGCGCCCGGGTCACGCGTGGCCTCCGGCCGGCTCCTCGGGGATGCCGTAGGCCCGGGCCATCACCTGCAGGGGGTGCTGCGGGTGGGCGCCGGTCTGCTCGGCGATGGCGGTGTTGGCCAGATGGCAGTCCCCGGCCACCTGCTGGCAGCCGGCCTTGTCCAGCTCGGCAGCCAGCTTCTTGGCGATCGGCACGCTGATCCCGGCGTTCTCGGCGCGCAGCCCCCACATGCCGTCGATCCCGCTGCACTGCTGGACCAGCTTGATCGAGGCGCCGGTCAGCTTCATCAGGTCGCGGCTCTTCAGGCCGATGTTCTGTGCCTTGAGGTGGCAGGGCGTGTGGTAGGCGATGGTCTGGGGGACCTCGCCGGGGAACTCGGTGTCCAGGGCGGTTCCCTCGCCCTTGTGCACCTTCATCAGGTACTCGGCGGCGTCGTAGGTGTGCTGGGCCACCAGTTCGGCGTCGGCCCCGCCCACGTAGTCGACGTAGTCCTTCTTCAGGACGTACCCGCACGTCGGCTGGGGCACGACGATGTCGTTGCCGGCGCGGACGTGGTCGGCCAGGGCGGCGACGTTGTCGGTGGCCACCTTGGTGAAGTGGGCGACGTCGCCGGCGTGCAGCCACGGCGCGCCGCAGCACCCGGTGTTGCCGGCCAGCGTGCACTCGATGCCGTTGCGCTCGTAGACCTTGACCAGGTCGTGCCCGATGGCGGGCTGCTGGTACTCCACCAGGCACGTCGGGAACACCGCGACCGTGCCCTGGCGGCGCTCCAGGCGCACGGCCGGGCGCTTCTTGAACCAGGTGCTGAAGCGCTGCTTGGCGTACGGCGGCAGGAGCCGGACGCTGGAGATGCCTGCGGTCTTCTCGATGACCTTGCGCAACAGACCGCCGGGCTTGGCACCGACCACCCGGTTGGCCAGCGGGGCGGCGGCGGTGGCGACCTTGCCCATCATGTCGGTACGGCCCATCATCGAATCGGTCAGCCGCGAGCGGACGGACACCTGCTTGGTGGCGTGGCGCATGGCGTCGGCTCGGAGCATCAGCCGGGGAAAGTCCAGCGCCCACTCGTGCAGTTCGGGGATGTACGGGCAGTTGATGTAGCAGAGCTTGCACTGGAAGCACTCGTCGACCACCCGGTCCTGCTGGGCGGGGGTCAACCGGCCGGCGTCCTGGTCCTCGTGCTGGTCGATCATCTCGAACAGCGACGGGAACGACGTGCAGAACTTGAAGCACAGCCGGCACCCGTGGCAGAGGTCGTAGACGCGAGTCAGCTCGGCGCGCACGTCGGCCTCGTCGGTGTACAGCGGGTTCTTCGGGTCGTAGATCGTGGTCATGTCGATTCCGTGCGGCGGTGGTGGGCGGGCGTGGCGCGCCGCGGGGTCGGAGCCCGGCGGCCCCGACCCTCGCGGCGATGGATCACGTGGTGGGGTGGATCAGAGCGCGTCGAGGCCCTGCTGGAACCGGCCGGCGTGGCTCTTCTCGGCGCGAGCCAGCGTCTCGAACCAGTCGGCGATCTCGTCGAGGTTCTCCTCGCGGGCCGTCTTGGCGAAGCCCGGGTACATCTGGGTGTACTCGTAGGTCTCGCCGGCGACGGCCGAACGGAAGTTGTCCTCGGTGTCGCCGATCTTCTCGCCGGTTGCCGGATCGCCGACCTCGGCGAGGTACTCGAGGTGCCCGTGGGCGTGGCCGGTCTCACCCTCGGCGACACTGCGGAACAGGGCGGCGGCGTCCGGGTAGCCCTCGACGTCGGCCTTCTGGGCGAACCACAGGTAGCGGCGGTTGGCCTGGCTCTCGCCGGCGAACGCTTCCTTGAGGTTCTCGTGGGTCTTGGTGCCGTGCAGGCTCATTGCTGGTTCTCCTTGTGGTGCGACCCGGTGGGCCGACGGGTTGGTGTGAGATCGGCGCAACGACCGCACACACCGGTGACGGTGATGCGCGTCCGCTGCGGGTGGAAGTCGTCGACCTCGGCGACGCCGAGGCCGTCGACGCCGGACAGGTAGACGTCGCGGATGGTGCCACAGGCCGAGCAGACGGCGTGTTGGTGGGCCGCGGTGTTCGGGTCGAAGCGGGTCGATCCGCCGATGTTCACGACGTGCAGCTCGTCCATGGCGACCAGGTCGTTCAGGGTCTGGTAGACGGTGCGCAGGCTGATGCCGGGCATCTGCCCGCTGGCCTCGACGAACAGCGCGTCGGCGGTCGGGTGGCGGTCGGTGTCGTGCAGCAGGCGGAACAGCAGCTGGCGCTGCGGGGTGACCTTCCACCCCTTGGCCCGGAACGCATCGGTCAGCTCAGCCGGGTTGCGCACGACCCCGACCGTACTCGCACGATCTGCGAGTTCGCAACTCGTGCAGATTAGGCGAGGGCGGTGACCGCGCTCCCTACACTGGGCGGCCGATGACCGGCCCGTTCGACCGCGCCGCGGCTGTCCGCCGGCTGGAGCGCGACTCGTTCGACGTCCTGGTCGTCGGGGGTGGGATCACCGGGACCGGAGCGGCCCTGGACGCCGCCAGCCGCGGTCTGCGCGTCGCCCTGGTCGAGCGCCACGACTTCGCCTCGGGGACGTCGTCGAAGAGCTCCAAGCTGGTCCACGGTGGCCTGCGCTACCTGCAGCAGGGCGAGATCGGGCTGGTGTACGAGGCCCTGCACGAGCGCCGCCGGCTGATGCGCAATGCCCCGCACCTGGTGCGCGTCCTGCCGTTCATGATCCCGGTGCTCACCAAGCACGGCGTGGTGTCGCGCAAGATCGCCCGGGCCTTCGGGTCGGCACTGTGGATGTACGACCTGACCGGCGGGTGGCGCATCGGGCGGTTCCACCGGCGGATTGGTGCCGAGGCGGCCATGGGCCACCTGCCGACCATGCCCCGCCAGCGGGTGGCCGCGGCCTACCTGTACTACGACGCCACGGCCGACGACGCCCGGCTGTGCCTGACGGTGGCGCGCACGGCAGCCAACCGCGGTGCGGCCGTCGTCAACCGGGCCGAGCTCACCGGGGTCCGCCGGGATGCGTCCGGGCGGATCGAGGGTGCCGTCGTTCGAACCGACGGGCGCGAGCTGGTGGTTCGGACGCGGTGCCTGCTCAATGCCGCCGGGGTGTGGGCCGACGGCGTCGAGACCATCGGCGGCACGGCCCAGGTCACCGCCCTGCGCCCGGCCAAGGGCGTGCACCTCACCGTGCCGTGGGACCGGGTCCGCAACGACATCGCCGTGGTGGTCCCGGTGCCGAAGGACAAGCGCAGCCTGTTCGTCGTGCCCACGGGCGCTCGGCCGGACGGGACCTTCACCCACACCTACGTGGGGACCACCGACACCGACTACGACGGCCCGCTCGACGACCCGGCCTGCACGGCCGCCGATGTCGAGTACGTCCTCGGCGCGCTGAACGCCTCGCTGGTCGAGCCGCTGTCGCCGGCGGAGGTCAGCGCCAGCTGGGCCGGGCTGCGCCCGCTGGTGGCCGGGTCGGACACGTCGGGGCGCACGGCGGACCTGTCCCGGCGGCACCGGGTCTCGGTCGATCGCGGCGTCGTCACGGTCACCGGCGGCAAGCTGACCACGTACCGCGAGATGGCCGAGGACGCCGTGGACCGGGTGGTGGAGCTGCTGCACGGAGGGGGACGGCTCGCTCGGTGGCGGCGCCGCTCCCGCACCAAGCGCCTGACCCTGCTCGGCGGTGCCGGCTTCACCGCTCCCCCACCGGACTCGCCGCAGGCCCACCTGGCCGGGCGGTATGGGACCTTGGCGGCCGAGATCGACGCCATCGCCGGCGAACGACCCGATCTGGCCGAGCCGCTGGTGCCCGGCCTTCCCTACCGGCGTGCCGAGGCGGTGTACGCGGTGCGATCCGAGCAGGCCACCACGCTGGACGACGTGCTCGCCCGCCGGACGCGCGCCCGGTTGTTCGACCGCGCCGCCACGGTGCGCGCCGCGCCCGACGTGGCCGCGCTGCTCGCCGTGGAGCTCGGGTGGGACGAGGCCGAGACCGCCCGGCAGGTCGCCGCGTACGTCGATCACTGCGCGGCCGAGCAGGCCGCCGTGCAACCCGGCGCGGCCGAGCAGGCCGCCGTGCAACCCGGCGCGGCCGAGCAGGCCGCCATGCAACCCGGCGCAGCCGAGCAGGCCGCCGTGCAACCCGGCGCGGCCGAGCGATGACCGAGGCCTCAGCCCGACCCGTGCCGCCCATCGAGTTGGCGGGGACCCGGTCGCGCCTCGGCGAGCCGGCCGCGCTCCCCTGGGAACTGCTCGGTCGGCTGGCGGCGATCTGCCCGACGTCGACCGACGTCCGGGAAACCGCCGAGGCCAGCCGGGACTGGTGGCCGCTGGCCATGCACTGGGCGCTGGCCGGCGAGGTCGCCCACCGCGCCGCGGCGGTGTGCCGGCCCGCCGAGACCGCCCAGGTGGCCGCGGTGGTCGGGGCGTGCCACGGCGCGGGCGTCGCCGTCACCGCCGCCGGTGGGCGCAGTGGGGTGTCCGGCGGCTCGGTGCCCGCGGCGGGCGGGGTGATCCTCGACCTCACCGGGCTGACCGGGGTGGTGGCCGTCGACCAGCCGTCCGGCTTGGTCGAGGTCCGCGCCGGCACCTTCGGACCGGACCTCGAGGACGAGTTGCGGGCCACCTGGGGCCTGACCGTCGGGCACCTCCCGCAGAGCTTCGAGCTGGCGACGGTGGGCGGGTGGGTCGCCTGCCGTGGCGCCGGCCAGTACAGCACCCGCTACGGCAAGATCGAGGACATGGTGGCCGCCCTCGAGGTGGTCCTCAGCGACGGGTCGGTGGTGCGCGTCGGCGACCCGCCCGCCGCCGCGGTGGGCCCCGATCTGACCCAGCTGTTCGTCGGCTGCGAAGGCACCTTGGGCATCATCACGTCCGTCACGCTGCGGGCGCACCCCGTGGCGGAGGTCGAGCGCCGGGCGGCCTACGCGGTCGGCACCTGGTCGGCCGGCGTCGAGACCTGCCGGCGGATCCTGCGGCGCGGCGCGACGCCGGCCGTGCTGCGCCTGTACGACGCCACCGAGACCCAGCGCAGCCACGGTGGCGACGGTTCGTGGTGCGCCCTGATCGTGTTGGACGAGGGTGACCGGGTGATGGTCGAGGCGACGATGCAGGTGGTCGCCGAGGAGTGCGCACCATGGCGTGACCTCGGCCGTGCACCGGTGGACGCCTGGCTGGCGCACCGCAACGACACCAGCGCCCTGCAGGCCCTGACTCGCAAGGGGTTCGTCGTTGACACGATGGAGGTCGCCGCGCCGTGGTCGCGCCTCGATCACGTCGTCGACGCGGCGACCTCGGCGCTGCGCTCCGTCGACCATGCCCGCCTGGCCTCGTGCCACCTGTCGCACAGCTACCTGGACGGCGCCTGCCTGTACTTCACCTTCGTCGCCACGCCACCGCCCGGCGCGGTGGACGCCACCTACGTGGCCATGTGGGATGCCGGCCAGGGTGCAGCGCTGGCGGCCGGCGCGACCCTCTCCCACCACCATGGCGTCGGGCTCAACCGCCACCGGTTCGTGGCCGATGCCCACCCGGGTGCGCTGGGCGTGCTACAGAAGCTGAAGGACGCCCTCGATCCGGCGGGCATCCTCAACCCGGGCAAGCTCGGGTTGACCACCACCCCGACGCGAGGAGCAGCGTGGCCGTGACCACCGCCGAACGGCCGCCCGCCGGCCGATGGGACGTCCCGGCCATCGTGTCCGGTGGGGTCGTCGCCCTGGTGATCGGCCTGCTGGCCACCGGGATCGCCGAGCTGCTGGTCAGCTCGTCGCCGGTGCGTTCCTTGCTGGTGATCCTCGCCATCCTCGGCTTCGTCCTCGGCGGGGCGCTGGCCGCCTGGGCCCAGCGCAAGAACCTCCCGCTCAGTCACGCCATCGTCACCGCCGTGGGCACGTACGTGCTCACGGACGCGGTGTTCGTGGCCATCAAGCTGGCCCGCGGCCGATCGGTGAACTGGCTGGGGATCGTGCTGAAGCTGACCCTCGTGGGTGGGGCCGGGCTGCTCGGCGGCCTCCTGGGCGGGCTGCTGCGCCGCCGCGGCTTCGTCCCGAGCGCCGAGCGGAGCGCGCCGTGAGCGTGCTGGTCATCGACGTCGGCACGTCCGGACTGCGCGCCGGCGTGGTCGACCACGACGCCACGATCCACCATCTCTGCGCCCGGCGGCTGGCACCGGACAGCCCGTTCCCGGGGATGGTCGAGTTCGACGCCGCTCAGTTGGCCGACGTGGCCGTCGAGTTGGCGACGGAGGCCCTGACTCGCCAAGGGGGCCCCGTGCAGGCCGTCGGCATCAGCACCCAGCGGGCTTCCACCGTCGTCTGGGACCGGGCCACCGGCGTGCCGGTCGGGCCGGCGTTGGGCTGGCAGGACCTGCGCACCGTGTTCGACTGCATCACGCTGAAGGCCGAGCACGGCATCGCCGTGGCTCCCAACCAGTCGGCCACCAAGGCCCGCTGGTTGCTCGACCAGCACGATCCAGGTCGCACGGCCGACCTGTGCATCGGCACCGTCGACAGCTGGTTGGCCTGGCGCCTCTCCGGCGGCGCGGTGCACGTGACCGACCCGAGCAACGCGGCGGTCAGCGGACTGCTGGAGCCCGACGCCTCGGACTGGTCGAGCAGCGTGTGCGACGCGTTGCGGATCCCCCGACGGATGCTGCCCACCGTGGTCGACTCGACCGGCCTGATCGGCGAGGCCACCGCGCTGCCGGGTGCCCCGCCGATCGCCGCGCTGATCGGTGACCAGCAGGCCAGCCTGATCGGCCAGAGCTGCGTGCGACCCGGAGCCACCAAGATCACCTTCGGCACCGGCGGCATGCTCGACACGGTCACCGGCGGCGGTGCCCCGCACACCGCCGGGCGCAGCGGCCAGGGCACGTTTCCCATCGTCGCCTGGAGCCGCAACGGGCAGCGGGTGTGGGGCATCGAGGCGATCATGCTGTCGGCCGGAACCAACGTCGAGTGGCTGGTGGACGACCTCGGCCTGCTCGAGGACCCGGCGGCCAGCCACGACGTCGCCGCCCAGTGCGTCGACACGGGCGGCGTGGTCTACGTGCCGGCGCTGCTCGGCCTGGGCACGCCGAACTGGGACTACGGGGCCCGCGGGGCGCTGTTCGGGCTGACTCGCGGCAGCGGCCGGCCCGAAGTCGTCCGCGCCGTCCTGGAAGGCGTCGCCCATCGCGGCACCGATCTGATCGAGGCGGCCGCTGCCGATCTCGGCTCGTCCATCGACCGGGTGCGGGTGGACGGTGGGATGGCGGCGAACCCCACGTTCGTGCGCGCCGTGGCCAATGCCTCCGGCCGGGTGGTCGAGGTCGCCCGCTACCTCGATGCCACCACCCTCGGGGCCGGGTTCCTGGCGGGCATGGCGGTCGGCATGTGGAACGGCTTCGACGACGTCGCCGCGGCCTGGCAGGCCGATCGGGTGGTCGAACCCGACGGGACTCTCGATCGCCAGCAGTGGCACGAGGCGGTGGCCCGCAGCCGGCGCTGGATCCCCGACCTCTCCGCCCTCGACTTCTAGAATTGCTCTGCTCCACCGCCACCGTGCAGGCTGGTGGGCCGAGACGACGTGCATCTCGAAAGGACCCGACGAGTGGAACACGAAGCGATGGCAGGTGCCCGCGTGGCCGGGGTCAGCACCCCGGACACCACCAACGGCAGCGGCCCCACCACCACCTCGACCACCACCCCACCCCAGCGTCCCACCGGCGATGACACCGCCACCCTGGCGGTGCTGCAAGGGCTGGAGCTGCAGGCTCGCGACCTGTACACCGCGGCGCTCGCCGTCAAGGGCACCGACGAGGTGGCCGTCACCGTGTTCAGCGTGCTGCGCGACGCCCACGACGCCTACGCCCAGTCGATCACCGGGATGCTGGGGCGCAACGCCGGGCAGACCCCGGGGACCGGCCTCGGCGCGGCGACCATGACCGGTGACACCAAGGCCCTCGCCGCCGCCGGCTACCAGCTGGAATCGCAGCTGGTCGCCACCCATCAGCAGGCCCTGACCACCCTGGCATCCACCGATGCCGGCACGCTGGTGGCCTCCATCGCCGTCGCCGAGGCCCGCCACGGCGTCGTGCTCGCCGACCTGATGGGCTCGACCTCGCTGGACGAACTGCTCGTCGCCAAGGAAGCCGCTGCGGTGGCCACGAAGGGATGACCGTGACCAACCCCGCCAACCCGCTCGCCACGCCGGTCAGCCGCCGGCGCCTGCTCGCCCTCGGCGGGCTGTCCGCCGCTGCCGCGGTGATCGTCGCCGCCTGCGGCGAGGATCTCAGCGGTTCCCCGACCCGTGTCGGCCAGGCCCCGTCCGGCACCGATCTGCCCACGGCGACGATCAACGATGTCGTCCGCCTGCGGACCGCGGCCTCGGTGTCGCAGTCGCTGGTCGACGTCTACGACCAGGTCATCGGCAAGCCCGAGCTGCTCGACGCGTCGAACGACGAGATGGCCAAGCGGCTGCGTGACGAGCACGCCGCCCACGTCACGGCACTCGGCGCCCTGACCACCGCCGCCGGCGGCACGGCGTGGACGTGCGCCAACCCGCGCCTCGCCGCCACCATCACCGGGCCGGCCATGGCCCGCATCACCACGGGCGATCCAACCAAGAAGATCCCGGCCAGCGACGATCCCAAGCGGGACGTGCTCAACCTGCTGTACGGCCTGGAGTCGCTCGCCGCAGCAACCTGCCAGGAGATGGTCGGCACGCTGAACACCGTCGACCTGCGTGGCAAGGTCGTCGCCGTGGCCCTCAACGCCTCCCGCCACGCCGCCCTGCTGGCCCTGCACGCCAACACGGCCCGCCCTGGCGGGTACGTCAGCGCAGCCGACGCCACCAACGCCGGCGTGCCGCTCCCGGTGTCGAGCACCACCACCGTTGCCCCGGCGGGGCCGCCGCTGACCGAGATCCCCGTGGTGACGGCCATCCCCAGCCAGTTCGGCCTGCTCGGCGCCCAGCTGCTGGTGGTCGGTGGCGGCGACGAGAACGGCGTGCGCTTCAAGACCAACATGGAGACCCCGCACGACAACAGCCTGGTCTACGAGTACCTGACCCCCGCCTGCTGACCCAGTCGCCACCGCGGCGGGTGCGCGGTGACGGTGAGTCGGCCTGTAAGCGGGATCCTGTGGCGCCGGAGCGCTGGTGACCATCCATCTGTGCGGCCTACCCGAGGGTGCCCCGACCGGGGTCGGGGCGGACGAGCAGCCCGTGTCCTCTGCTTGGCCTTGCTTCGCGTGGGACCGGCCGAGCCGTACCGGTCACCCGGCACGCTGGTGCGCTCTTACCGCACCGTTTCACCCTTGCCTGTGGTGCGAGCACCCATCGGCGGTCTCTCTCTGTTGCACGTCCGTCAGGTCGCCCCGACCTGGCTCTCGCCAGCACGCTGCTCTGTGAAGTCCCGACTTTCCTCGGCGTGGTCGTGCCACGCCGCGGTCACCCGACCGACTCACCGTCGGCCCCCATGCTAGGAGCCGATCACATCGTCTCGTTGAAGCTGACCAGCACCGGTCCGCCGGGACCGACCTCGATGCGGGTCAGGGTGGCCTGATCGACACGGAGGTGCCAGTGCAGGTCGGCCGAGGCATGCAACGCCCACACCACGGCCGACTTGATCGGGGTGACGTGGGTGGTGACGACCACCGAGCCGTTGGGGACCTGCAGGCACAGCGACTGGCAGGCCGCGGCCACCCGTTGGTCGAGCTCGACCAGGCTCTCGCCGCCGTCCGGACGGAACGAGGGGTCCTCCCGCCAGCGAACCCAGATCATCGGGTCGATGTCCGCCAGGCGTCGCCCGTCGAGCACGCCGTAGTCCATCTCCACCCAACGCGGATCGACCTCGTAGGGCACGCCGAAGGCTTCCGCGGTCTGGCGGGCGCGCAGCAACGGACTGGACACCACCAGATCCGGGGTGCCGATGTGCCGCGCCGCCGCCTCGACCTGGGCCCGTCCGGCCTGGTCGAGCGGTTCGTCGATCAGTCCTTGCATCCGGCCGTCGGCATTGACCGCGGTTCGCCCGTGTCGGAGGAGGAACAGCTTGGTCATCGGTGCGCTCCGCTCGGGGTCAGCCGACCGTGGCGCACCAGGGCGGCGCGCCGCTGCGGATCGGCCAGCCCGAACCACCGTATCCCGCGCCAGATCAGCAGCGCACCGGCCGCCTCCAGCACGAGGTTCCACCAGCCGCGAGCCAGCTCGGGCGTCCGGGAGTGCCCCCACCCGCCGGAGAACGGCCACCAGAACACCCGGGTGTTGGCGAACGCCCCGTCGAACACCAGATGCAGCAGCATGCCGATGGGCAGGCCGAGGGCCAGGCGGCGAACCGGGCGCCGACCAGTGCTGACCATCACGATGGCCAGCAGCATGACGGCGACGGTGAGGCTGTGGGCCCAGCGGGCGACGCCGCCGATCATGTCGATCGAGCCTGGCAGCACCGCCCCGACCGCCAGCAGGCGGTAGTCGAAGCGCTCGTCGCGGAACACGAACCACACCGCCGCGACCGCGGTGGCCACGAACCACAGGAACACGGCCGGCCCGTCAGCGCGCGAGCAGCCGGTTGCACTGCGGGCACTCGCCGACCTCGTCGGCGGGTAGGGCCCGCACGGCATCGGCTTCGGCGCGGGACAGGTCGAGGTGGCAGCCCGTGCACCGCTGGCCGTCGAGCTTGGCCACGGCGACCCCGTCGTACTGCGGCCGCATTCGCTCGTAGGTGGCCAGCTCCGTCGGGCTGAGGCGGGCCACGGCTCCGGGCCGCTCGGCAGCCGTCGTGTCCCGTTCGTCGTCCAGCTGCCGGTGAGCGACGGCCAGCTCGGCGGCGGCAACCTCGCCGGCGGCCACGGCCTCGTGCAGCTCGGACTCGACGGTGGCGATCTCGGCCTCGGCGGCGGACGCGTCGTCGAGGGCGGCGAGCTCGAGGTCGTCCTGCTCGCCGCGCTTGGCGGTCAGGACCTCGATCTCGTGCATCAGCGCTTCGGCCTCGCGGGGTGAGATCACCGTCTTCAGCTGGCCCTCCAGGCGGGTCCGCTTGGCGGTGATCGACGCCGACTCCCGCTCGGCTGCGCCGATGGCCGCTTCGGCCGCCTCGATCCGCTGGCGCAGCTCGGCCAGGCGGCGCTGCAGGGCGGAGACCGCCGTCATCGCGTCCTGGTGGCGGGCGACCTCCGGCAAGCGCTTGCGGCGATGTTCGATCTGGTCGAGATGGGAGTCGATGGTCTGCAGCGCCAGCAGCGCAGGTCCGTTCACGACACGTTTCTAGCCGCGCCGCGCCCTACGGCACCTGGCCGCATGGGTAGACGATCACGCCAAGGTCCACCGACGGCAGCGGGGCCCGCGGGTCGAGGATGTCGGGCGGGATGGTGGTCCCGCCCGGCAGCGGGCGCAGTGCCGGCCGGGGTGCGGTGGTGGGCGTCCGCGGGCGGCCCGGCCGACCGGGCTTGGTGGTCCCGGTGGGCACGGTGGTGGATGGCGGGGTGGTCTGGCGGGTGGCCCGGAACGGCTGGGCGGCCGGCTTGCTGGTCGGCGTCGGGCCGGCCGGGGCCGCCGGGCCGACCGAGCGGGCCAGGCACTCGTTGCCGGGGAGGTACAACCGCGCCGGCCCGCGAGCCGACGCCGGTGGGGCCGGCCAGTCCAGCGCCGGGGCGTTCTGCAGGGCGGTGGCGCTGTAGGTGCCCCAGATCTTGGCCGGGAAGGTGCCGCCTTGGACCTTGCGCACCCCGGCGCGGACGAACTCGGGGATCCCGTCCATCGGCGTGTAGCCCTTCGGATCGCCGACCCACACCGCGGTGGCCAGCTGCGGGGTGGCCCCGACGAACCACGAGTTGGTGTTCTTGTCCTGCGTGCCGGTCTTGCCGGCCGAGGGCCGGGTGCGGGCGAACGAGGCCAGCGAGCGGGCGGTGCCCTGGGTGAGCACGCCCTTGAGGATGTTGATCTCGGTGAGCGCCACGCCGCGGTCGAGCACCTGGGTGCCGGGGTCGTCGTGCTGGTAGAG
This sequence comes from Actinomycetes bacterium, assembly GCA_029782355.1. GTDB lineage: Bacteria > Actinomycetota > Acidimicrobiia > Acidimicrobiales > Ilumatobacteraceae > JAKOUY01. The sequence continues at coordinate 145,825 of JAKOUY010000037.1, read as the reverse complement.
CACCGAGCCGTCGACCCGCTTGATCACCTCGACGTAGTAGGGCTGGTGGTGGAGGCCCTGGTTGGCCAGGGTCTGCATGCCCGAGGCCATGTCCAGCGGGCTCATCTCGTTGGCCCCGGTGGCGAAGCTGGCGTAGGGCATGATCGGCGTACGCACGTTGCGCGGCAGGGTGCGGTTGAGGTACGCCGAATCGGCCATCCGGTAGGTGGTGTCGACCACCCGGTTGAGCCCGACGATCTGCGCCAAGCGGCTGAAGGCACAGTTGACCGACAGCCAGGTCTGACGCTCGAGTGGTCCGACGAACCCGGCCACACCGCCCTCGATGACGAACGGCTTGCCCGCCTCGCTGGGCAGCGAGCACGGCTTCTGCCCGTCGAGGATGTCCTTCGGTGTGGCCCCGGCCTGCAGGGCCGCGGCGAGGATGAACAGCTTGATGCTCGACCCGGTCTGGCGCGGCTGGAGGGCCATGTTGACCTCGCTGGTGCCGCGCTGGAACCCCGGACCGCCGACCATGGCGCGGATCGCCCCGGAGGAGACGTCGAGCGACAGGATGGCCGCGTCGAAGCCCTGCTTGGTGGCCGGCAGCACCAGCCGGGCCTGCTCGGCGGCGGCCTGCAGGGACGGGTTCAGCGTGGTCTGGATGCGCAGCCCGCCGCGGTACAGCTGGTTGGCCCGCTCCTGCTCGGTGTCGCCGAGGATGTTCGAGCGGGTCAGCAGGAAGTCCTTCATCGCCTCGCTGAAGTACGTCGGCTTGACCCCGGCCAGCGTGGACGGGGCATAGGTGGTCTCCGGCAGGGGGAAGGTCTCGGCGATCTGCTTGGCCTGGTCCTCGGGCACCAGCTGCTCGATGGCCAGGCGGTCCATCACCTGACGGAATCGGGCCCGGGAGCGCTCCAGGCGGCGGATCGGGTCGTAGCCGCTCGGTGAGCGGACCAGCCCGGCCAGGAAGGCGCCTTCCAGCAACGTGAGCTTGCTGACGTCCTTGTTGAAGTACGTCTCGGCCGCCGCCGGCAACCCGTAGGCGTTGTTGCCGAAGTAGACCGTGGAGAGGTAGCGCTCCAGGATCTGGCTCTTGGTCAGCTTGTTCTCCAGCGACATCGCGTACTTGGCCTGGAGGATCTTGTAGCGCCCGTCGCGCGGCAGGCCGGCGAGGTACTCGTTCTTGACCACCTGCTGGGTGATCGTGCTGGCACCCTGGGTCGGCGCCTCGGAGGACACGTTGGACAGCACGGCGCGCACGAACCCACGCAGGTTGAACCCGTTGTGGTGGTAGAACTCCGAGTCCTCCACGGCGAGGAATGCCGAGATGACGTCCCGGGGCACCTGGTTGAGCTTGACCGGTTGGCTGTTCTCCCGCTCGTAGATGGCGATCACCGTCTTGCCGCTGACGTCGTAGGCCATCGAGCGCTGCGAGAGCGGGGCGAAGTCCGGCAGCACCACGGGCACCTGGGTGTGGGCGTTGGCGATCCGCCACACCCGAGGCAGCACCCCGACCACCGTGCCGGCCAGCAGCACCGCCGCGGCGAAGACGGTGAGCACCGAGCGGGAGATCCAGGCCACCGGGCGCATCGACGGCGAGGCTACTGGTGCGTCACGTCGGGGGGACGGCACCCCCGAGTACCGTTCGGCGCATGCCCGCGACCAGCTCCCCCGCTCCCCGACCGTTCCGCTTCGGCGTCCAGGCCCGTCAGGCCACGACCGCCGCCGAGTGGCGCGATCTCGCCCGGCGGTGCGAGGACCGCGGCTATGCCGTGCTGACCATGCCCGACCACTTCGACGATTCGCTGGCGCCGATGCCGGCGCTGTCGGTGGCTGCCGCGGTCACCGAGGACCTGCGCGTCGGGGCGCTGGTGTTCGACAACGACTACAAGCATCCCGTCGTCCTGGCCAAGGAGCTGGCCACGCTGGACCTGCTCAGCGACGGCCGCCTCGAGATCGGGATCGGTGCCGGATGGATGGCCACGGACTACGAGCAGTCGGGGATCCCCTACGACGCCCCCGGCGTGCGCGTCGACCGGTTCGAGGAGGGGTTGACGATCATCCGCCGGGCGATGAGCGGCGAGCGCTTCGACCACGACGGGACCCACTACCGGATCACCGGGTACACCGGCTCGCCCGTGCCGGTCCAGCGCCCGTGCCCACCGATCCTGATCGGGGGCGGCGGGAAGCGGGTGCTGGGCATCGCCGCCCGCCAGGCCGACATCGTCGGGATCAACGCCACCATGCACGCCGGCCGAGTGGGCCCGGAGGCTTTCGCCACGATGACCGCCGAGGCCGTCGACGACAAGGTCGCCGTGGCTCGGGCGGCGGCCGGCGGGCGCGCCGACGAGATCGAGTGGAACATCCGCGCCTTCATCGTCAACCTCACCGACGACCGCGCCGGGACCTGCTCGGCGATCGCGGCGATGATCGGCGCCGAGGCATCGATGGTCGAACAGACCCCGTTCGCCCTGGTGGGCAGCCCGGCGTCGATCGTCGAGGATCTGCTGGCGCGTCGCGAGCGGTGGGGGTTCAGCTACGTGATCGTCGGCGCCGAGGACGTCGACGGCCTCGCCCCGGTGGTGGCCGAGCTGGCCGGGAAGTGACCCGGTGACCACCGTCGCCCTGTGCGGCGCGGGCATGATCGCCGGGGCCCACGCCGCCGCGGCGCGGCTGAACGGCTACGCCGTGGTCGCCGTCGCCTCGCGGACCCGCCAGCGGGCCACCCGGGCGGTGGCCGAGTGGTGTCCGGGCGCCGCCGTGGTGGACTACGGCGAACTGCCGGGCGGCGCCGACCTGGTGGTGGTGGCCACCCCGCCCGCCCAGCACGCCGACGACGCCGTGCGCCTGCTGGAGGCCGGAGCCATGGTGCTGCTGGAGAAGCCGCTGTGCACCACGCTGGCCGACGCCGATCGGCTGGTGGCGGCCGCCCGGATCCACGGGGATCGACTGCTGTACGCCGAGAACCTGGCCTTCGCTCCGGCGGTGGTGACGCTGCTCGGCCAGGTCGGCCGGCTCGGTCCGCTGCGCCACCTGGAGGCCCGAACGCTGCAGCCGCTGCCCACCTGGGGCGCGTTCACCACTCCCGAGTGGGGCGGCGGGTGCCTGTTCGACCTCGGCGCCCACCCCCTGGCCGTGGTCCTGCTGGTGGCCCGGCTCGGCGGTCTGGGTGAGCCCGTGGCGGTGCGCGCCGACCTGCGCGGCGGGCCCGGCCACGGCAGCGACGAGCACGCCGAGGTGACCCTGTCGTTCGCCGACGGCCGCCGGGCCCAGGTGGTCAGCAGCTGGCAGCACCCCGGCGATCCGCAGTGGGACGTCCAGGTGGCGGGCGACCATGGCGTGGTCCGCGCCGAGCTCCAGCCGCTGCCGACGTTGGAGCGCGACGGAACGCCGGTGCACCTGCCCGAGCCGGCGGGACCGTTGCCGCAGATCGAGGCGTTCGGCTACGCCCAGCAGATGGCCGCGCTGGTCGACGACGTGGCGCGGGGACGCGCCCCGCTGATCGACGCAGCGTTCGGCCGGCTGGTCCTGGACGTGACCTGCGCGGCGTACGCCTCGGCGGCCAACTCCGGGCGCGCCGAGCCCCTGCCGTTCAGCGGGCGGCGTGACCGGACGCCGTTGGAGTGGTGGCGCGGCGGGTGACGCCGCGGGGCGGTCAGACCGCCCGGACGTTCAGCGCTTCGTCGCCCTTGCGACCCTGGCCGATCTCGAACTCGACCTGCTGGCCCTCCTCGAGGGTCTTGAAGCCCTTCATGTCGATGTTCGAGAAGTGCACGAACACGTCGCTTCCACCCTCGCGGGAGATGAATCCGTAGCCCTTCTGAGCGTTGAAGAACTTGACGGTGCCGGTTTCCATGAATGTCTCTCCCGATTTCGGACCGCAGACTGCGCGGTCCGCTACACGCTAGCCGCGACCCACCTACCCGATGTACACCGCAGTCATGACCGGCTCTTACCTGGATGATGGAGGATCCTGGTCATGGGCATCATCACCACGCACCCTCGGCCGGGCACGGCCGGAACCGGGCCGGCGACCAGGTCGGACATCGAGGCCATCGCCTGGCTGTACCGCCGCGCCGGATTCGGGGCGACGGCCGCCGAGCTGTCCGGCCACGTCGGCGGCGGGATCGAGGCGGCGCTCCGCCGGTTGACCGATCCCGACGCGGCCGGCGTCGCCACCACCCCGATCCCCTGGGCCGGCGAGGACTTCGCCACCATCGACAAGCCGCGCCGGGAGGCCGGGCGGATCATCGCCGCCTGGCTGACCCACCAGCTCGATTCGCCCCGCCCGCTCGAGCAGCGGCTGACCATGACGCTCCACGGCTGGCTGGTCAGCTCGCTCGACAAGGTCCGCAACCTCGAGCTGATGGCCCGCCAGATCCGCCTGTACCAAGCGTCCACCGACGGCCCGTTCCCGGAGCTGCTCAAGGCGGTCAGCCGCGACGCGGCGATGCTGTGGTACCTCGATGGCCGAGACTCGACCGCCGAGCATCCCAACGAGAACTACGGGCGTGAGCTGCTCGAGCTGTTCGCCTTGGGGGTCGGCCACTACACCGAGGCCGACGTGCAGGCCGCATCCCGGGCGTTGACGGGCTGGTACGTGCGCGCCCCACGGCGCGTCGGGCAGGTCGGCTTCGACCGCCGCAGCCACGACGACCGCCCCCAGACGCTGCTCGGCGTGAGCGGTGTGCACGACGTGGACGGCGTCGTCGATGCCATCGTCGCGCACCCGGCCCACGCCACGTTCGTGGCGACGCGGATCGCCGCCGAGTACCTCGGGGCGGCGCACGACGACGACGTCGCCACCATCGCCGACGCCTACGTGTCGTCCGGCCATCGCCTCCCGGCGGCCGTCGGCGCGGCGCTGCGCCTCGGTCTCGCCGGGCGGGGATCCCCGATCCTGCTGGCTCCGATGACCTGGCTGCTGGCCGCCCGGCGAGTCACCGGGGCCGCGCCGCCCGTGCCACCGAAGGTGATCGTCGCCACCGGGCACGTGCCGCTGCTGCCGCCCAACGTGGCCGGATGGCCGGGAGGGCGGGCCTGGCTGGCGACCAGCACGATGGTCGCTCGAACCCAGCTCGCCGCGCTGGTGGCCCGAGCGACGCCGCCGGACTCGCCGGTGCTGGCGGCGTGCGCCGACGGTTCGGCCGCGGATGTCGCCCGGCAGTTGGGGCTGCCCGGACCCCTGTCACCGACCACGTGGTCGGCCCTGTCGACGGTACGCGAGCCGGCCCGCCGGTTGGCGGCCGCCCTGGTGAGCCCGGAGTTCCTGCTGTCATGAGCACGCCACTGACTCGACGGAACTTCCTGTCCTGGACGGGCGGGCTGGTCGTGAGCGGGGCGCTGACCCGTCACCTGCCGATGAGCGCGGCCGGGCCGGCACGCCGCGGTGGCGCCACGGGCGAGCGGGTGCTGGTGCTCGTCCAACTGAACGGTGGGAACGACGGGCTGAACACGCTCGTTCCCGCGGCGGGCGCCTACCACGACGCCCGCCCGACGTTGGCGCTGGCCGACAACGAGGTGATCGATGTCGGCCTCGACGGCTACGCCCTGCACGGGGCGATGGCCCCGCTCGTCGACCGGTGGCGTCGCGGCCAGGTCGCCGCGGTGCACGGCGTGGGGTTCGCCGAGCCGAATCGCTCGCACTTCGTGTCGATGGACCGCTGGGCACGCGCCGATCAGATGCAGCTGACCACCGGCTGGCTGGGACGGTGGGCCGACACGCTGGCCGGCGGGTTCGGCCCGTTGGACGCCGTGGCGCTCGCCGGTGGTGCCCCGGTGGCGGTCGGGGCGCGCATCCAGCCGGCCGTCGTCCTGACGCCGGCCGGCCTACGCTTCCCCGCTGCGCTCGACGCCGCCACCCTGCAGGCGATGGCCACGCCACCGGCCGCCGACGAGCTGGTCGCGGCCATCCAGGAGGCGTACACCCGCACGGTCGGAGCCGTGCAGGCCTTCGACCGGATCGTCACCGCCGACCCGGAGGAGGACACCGAGGTGCCACCGACCGATGGTGCCGCGGGGATCACCGCCACGTTGCAGACCGCCGCCCAGATCATCGCCCACTCGCCCACCACCCGGCTGGTCGTGGTCAATGCCGGCGGGTTCGACACCCACGCCGATCAGCTCGCCGAGCAGAAGGGCCTGCTCGCCGACCTGGCCACCGGCGTCGCCGCCTACCTCGACGCGCTCGACCGATCCGGCGACGCCGCCCGGGTGGTGACCGTGGCGATCAGCGAGTTCGGCCGCCGGGTGGCCGAGAACGCCAGTGGCGGAACCGACCACGGTGCCGGCGGGTTGGCGCTGGCGTTCGGGCCGGCGGTGCATGGTGGCCTGTACGGCGGCGTCGACTTCGGCAGCCTGTTGGACGGCGATGTCGCTCCCGTGGTGCCCACCGCCGCACTGCTCACCGCCTGCGCCGACTGGATCGGCGCCGACGCGGCCACGGTCCTCGGCGGGCGCGACGACTCGCTCCGCCAGTTGATCGGGGGCGGCTGACCCGTCCCCGGTGGTGCGCCACCGACCTAGATTGAGCGGATGCCTGCGACCGCCGAAGCGCCAACCGTCGACCACCGGATCACTCGGGTCGGCGTGCTCGGCTGCGGGTTGATGGGCTCGGGCATCGCCGAGGTCTGCGCCCGCTCGGGTCACGAGGTGGTGGTGGTCGAGGCCGATCCGGGCGCGGCGGAGCGCGGCCAGGCTCGCGTCGAGGGATCGCTGGCCGGCGCGCTGCGCCGCGGCAAGCTGGCCGAGGCCGACCACGACGCGGCCCGCCAGCGGCTCGACTTCACCCACGAGTGGGATCAGCTGGCCGGCTGCGAGCTGGTGGTCGAGGCCATCGCCGAGGACCCGGCCCTGAAGGTCGCCGCGTTCCAGCGGCTGGACGCCACCTTGACCTCGCCGACGGCGATCCTGGCGTCGAACACCTCGTCGATCCCGATCATGAAGCTGGCCACGGCGACGACGCGTCCCGAGCAGGTGATCGGCATCCACTTCTTCAATCCGGTGCCGGTCCTCCCCCTGGTCGAGCTGGTGCCGTCGCTGATGACGTCGAAGGACACCGTCGCTCGGGCCCAGGCATTCACCAGTGACGACCTGTCCAAGAACGTGATCCACTCCCAGGACCGGGCCGGCTTCGTGGTCAACGCCCTGCTCATCCCCTACCTGCTGTCGGCGATCCGGATGGTCGAGTCGGGGTTCGCCACCTCGGCCGACATCGATGCCGGCATGGTCCACGGCTGCGCCCACCCGCTCGGGCCGCTGGCGCTCACCGACCTGATCGGCCTGGACACCACGATGGCGGTCGCCGAGTCGATGTACACCGAGTTCAAGGAACCGCTGTACGCCCCGCCGCCGTTGCTCAGCCGGATGGTCGAGGCCGGCCTCCTCGGCCGCAAGACCGGGCGCGGCTTCTACGACTACCGGAGCTGACGATGGATCCCGCGGTGAGGCTGCTGGCCGGCGGCCACCCGCAGATCCCCAAGGGCGATGGCGCCGCGCCGGTCCAGGGCTACCCGGCGGCGATGCGGACGGTGGCACCTCGTACCTGGATGCTGAATCTCCACGGCTTCACCCGCCCGCCGCTCGTGTGACGGGTCAGGCCTGCCGCGCCGCGTGGCGCCCGGCGAGGTACCCGAAGGTCATGCCCGGCCCGATGGTGCCGCCCGCACCGCCGTAGCCGCCGGCCGTCACCGCCGACATGGTGTTGCTGCCGACGTACAGCCCGAGGATCGGCCGGCCGGTCCAATCCAGGACCTGAGCATCCCCGTTGGCCCGGGGACCGCCGCAGGTCCCGTTGACCCCGGCCTCCATCAGGATCGCGTGGTACGGCGGCTGATCGATCGGGCCCAGCGTCGAGTACGGCGCCGGGAACGACTGGTCACCCCAGAAGTTGTCGTAGGTGTTGTCGCCGCGGCCGAACTCGTCGTCGTGCCCGGCGGCGACGTCGGCGTTGAACCGGGCGACGGTCCGCACCAGGCCGTGGGGATCGAGGCCCACGGCAGCGGCCAACTCGTCGAGGGTGTCGGCGCTCACCGTCCACGACGGCACCGGTTCACCGGGCCGGCTGGTGAACAGGCGGTAGCGGCTGGCGAAGCGGCTGTCGAAGATCAGCCAGAACGGCAGGTTGGGGAACTCGTAGCGGTCGGCGTCGTAGTTGTGCAGGACGAAGCCGATGGCGTTGTAGTTCAAGGCCTCGTTGACGAACCGGCGCCCGGCACGGTTGACCATGATCGACCCGGGATAGGTCCGTTCGACCTGGCTGGGCAGGTAGCTGTTGACGCTGCCCCGGCGGGTGGCGGAGGACTCCTTGCTGGACGTCATCCACCACGCGTTGGACATGTTGCCGAGGCTGGCGCCGACCTCCATGGCCATCAGCAACCCGTCGCCCTCGCACTCCGGCACGCTGATCGGCCCGGTCATCGGGCCACGCAGGAACGCCTTGACCAGCTGCTCGTTCCACTCGAAGCCGCCGGTGCAGATGATCACGCCCCGGCGGGCGCGGACCCGGATGATCCGCCCGCCCTGCTCGGCGGTCACGCCGACGACACGCCCGGCCTCGGTGCACAGCTGGCGGGCGCGGGTCTCGAAGTGCACGGGGATGTTGCGGTCGAGGATGCCGCGGTACAACGAGCCGATCAATGCCTGACCCTGACCGCGGAAGTCGCGCCGCCTCCGCTCCTCGAGCTCCTCCGGCCCCACCTCGCCGTAGTAGTCCTCCATCCGGCTGGTCAGCTTGGGCAGGCCGGCCTTCGGCGGGTTGACCCGGCTGGCGGCGGGACCGAGCTCGTCGAACGGGTAGGCCTCGGGGTCGAGCGATCGCCCGCCATGGGCCTTGGCGCCGATCAGGTTGGGCTGGTAGTCGGGGAAGCCGGTGAACAGGCGGAGCCGGACCGGCGTGTGCTCGGCCAGGAAGCGAACCATCTCCGGACCACCCTCCAGGAATCCCGAGACGGTGTCCGGGTCGAGCAGGCCGGGGGCCATGGCGTCGAGGTAGTCGACCACCTCGTCCACGGAGTCCTCGATCCCGTGGGCTGCCTGGTGGTGGTTGAGCGGGATCCACAACATGCCGCCGGACATCGCCGTGGTCCCGCCGACCATGCCCGACTTCTCCAGGACCACCACCTCGGCCGCGCCGTGGTGGTGGGCGGACAGGGCGGCCACCAGCGCCGCTCCCCCGCTGCCGAGGACGACCACGTCGGCCTCGACGTCCCAGTGCTGCGGCGCTTCGCTCATCCGTGACCCCCTCGGCGACTTACTTGACATCGACTACAAGAACGGCGTGACTGTATCGGACGGGTGCGGCCCAGGCGACCGGCGACCCGCGGGAGTACGCTGGTCTCGTCACTCCGACCTGGGAGGATCCATGATCCGTCGACCCATCCGCCTGCTGGCGGTGGTGATGCTGGCCGCAGCCGGCACGCTCACCGCCTCACCCGCCCGAGCAGCCGGGCACCCCACCGACGGCCTGGCCCACTGGCGCGGCCGGATCGTGGACGAGCGCGGGAACCCGCTGGCGTTCGCCGAAGCCGTGCTGTACCTGCGCGACGCGAACGGGTACCCGAGCGGCATGGTCAGCTTCGAGCACACCGACGACAACGGCTGGTACGAGGGCTCCGTGGTGCCGGGCCGCTACGTGGTCTGGTTCACGCCGTACGCCGCCCAGCCGTGGGGCGGCTACGTCGACGAGTACTACCCGAACACGCACGACCCGGCCCAGGCCAAGGACGTCGAGTTCCGCGCCGATTCGTGGACACGCCTCGATGCCCGCCTCGATCGGACCAGCACGATCTCGGGCAGGTTGACGGTGACCGGCGACGTTCCAGCCAACTACTTCACGCCGAGCGTGTACGACCCGAAGACGGAGGCCAGTGCCGCAGGCGCGATCGAGGAGGACGGCACCTTCACGATCACCGGGATCCCCCACGGGACGTTCTACCTGACGTTCAGCTACTACGACGAGGCCACGGACAGCTTCACCGTTCGGTACTGGCCGGACTCGCCGACCCGCGACGGGGCACGCAAGATCCAGCTGCCCCGTGGTCGAGAGCTGACCGGGTACGACATGACCATCGACATGACCGGCTGACCGGCGGCGCCTCGCCGGGTGGTCGAGCGGCCAATAGGGTCGCGCGTGTGGACTTCGAGCTGCCTGCCGCCGACGACCCGCGGCGCATCGCCGTGCGCGAGTGGCTCGGCGCCCATCCATCCCCGTCGGCGGTGGAGCTCGCCGAATCCGGCTACGTGGCGCCACATTGGCCGGCCCCGTGGGGCATCGACGCCGACCCGATCCATCAGCTGATCATCGACGACGAACTGGCCCGCGCCGGGGTCAAGCGGCCGGTCAACCCGATCGGCATCGGTTGGGCCGGGCCGACCATCCTCTACGCCGGGACGGTCGGCCAGCAGCAGCGCTACCTCGGCCCGATCCTCTCGGGTGCCGAGTTCTGGTGCCAGCTGTTCAGCGAACCGGGCGCCGGCAGCGACCTCGCCGGTCTCGCCACCCGGGCGGTCCGAGATGGCGACGAGTACGTCGTCAACGGTTCGAAGATCTGGACCAGCGGGGCGCAGTACGCACGGTTCGGCATCCTCATCGCCCGGACCGATCCGAACGTCGCCAAGCACCGCGGCATCAGCTACTTCGTGTGCCCGATGGATCTTCCGGGCATCGAGATCCGACCGATCACCGAGATGACCGGCGGGCACACCTTCAACGAGGTGTTCTTCACCGATGTCCGGCTGCCGGGTGACTCGCTCATCGGCGAGCTCCACGATGGCTGGCGGCTGGCGAAGGTGACCCTCGGCAACGAGCGGGTGTCGCTGAGCAGCGGCGGGGTGCTATGGGGCAACGGACCGACGGCGCTGGAGACGATCGACGCCATCCGAGCGCACGGTCCGGTGACGGATGCCGTGCTGCGCCAGCGGGTGGCTGCGGCGTACTGCGAACACACGGTGCTCGAACTGATCCGCCTGCGGACCCTGACTGCGGCGTTGAAGGGCGAGCCGCCCGGCCCGGAGGCGAGCATCCGCAAGCTGCTCTCCGATCACCACGGCCAGCGGGTGATGGAGCTGGCGCGAGACGTGATCGGCGCCCCGGCGATGCTGACCGGCGCCGACGGAGAGGGGTTCGTGCCTGGCACGGACACCGCGGCCCTGGGCCCGGCCCGCCCCCGGCGCGACCTGCTCGACCCCGGCTGGCTCGACGGGTACCTGTTCAGCCAGGCGCTCACCATCGGCGGTGGCACCTGGGCGGTGCAACGCAACATCATCGCCGAGCGCGTGCTCGGGTTGCCCCACGACACCGACCCGACCACCGGCATGACCTGGGCCGACGCCCAGCTGGCACAGGGGCGCTCGTGATCACGGCGTGGGTGGATGCCGCCCGGCGGGTCGGCCCGATCGTGGCCGCGCACGCCGCAGCGGGTGAGCAGCTCCGCCGGCTGCCGGCCGCCAGCGTCGAGGCGCTGCGCGATGCCGGCTTGTTGCGGCTCTGCGTCCCGGCCGAGTACGGCGGACCAGAGGTCGACCCGTTGACGCTGATAGAGGTGATCGAGACCGTGTCGACGTTCGACGGCGCGGCGGGCTGGTGCACGATGATCGCCTGCACGACCTCGTCGATGAGTGCGTTCCTGCCCCCGTCGTTCGCTCGCGAGATCTTCGAACCGGCGGGCAACGTGGCCGCTGGCGTGTTTGCGCCCAACGGGCGAGCCGTCGCCGACGGCGACCACTGGGTGGTCAGCGGTCGCTGGATGTGGGGCAGCGGCACCCAGCACAGCCAGTGGATCGCCGGCGGCGTGGTGACCGACGACGGGACCCAGCACGTGATGTTCTTCCCGGCCGCCGACGTCACCTTCCACGACACGTGGCACACCGTCGGGCTCCGTGGCACGGGCTCGCTGGAGTTCAGCGTCGAAGGCGGCCGCGTGCCGGCTGGCCGTAGTGTCGTTCCGGCGGAGGGCCGCCGCTACGTGGCCGTGCCGAGCGCGGCGTTTCCGAGCTTCACGCTGCTGGCCATCGGCGTTGCCTCCGTGGCACTGGGCATCGCCCGCCACGCCATCGACGCCTTCACCGAGTTGGCGGTGGACAAGCGACCGCAGTTCAGCCAGCGCACCCTTGCCCAGACCGGAACCGTGCAAGCCGAGGTCGCCCGTGCCGAGGCACGCGTGGGCGCTGCCCGCGCCTATCTGCGCCACCAGGTGGGCGAGTCGTGGCAGCGCGTCCTGGACGGTCGGACGGTGACGCTCGACGACCGGTTGGCGATGCGCCTCGCCGGTGCCCACGCCGCCGAGTCAGCGGCCCGAGCCGTCGACGCCGTGTACACCTCGGCCGGTGGTTCGGCGGTCTTCGAGGACAGCCCGCTGCAGCGCTGCCTGCGCGACGTGCACGTCGCCACGCAGCACATCATGGTGTCGCCCCGAATGTACGAGACCGCCGGCAAGCATCTCCTCGGACAACCCGTGCAGGACGCAATGATCTGACCGCACGGCGACGCGACTGACCGAGCACCAGGGTTGGTGGTCCTTGCCGCGCGGTTTCTGAACCCGCGCACTCAGGACCCTGGAGCCCACGCCGATGAGCTTGCGCTCGCAACACCAGAGACTAGCGACGACGCCGGCCGCCGACAGGTCCAGCATCGACTGGCCGAGTCCGAAGTCATGCAGCTGGTAGCCGACTACCTCGACGGTCAGTCAGTGCGGCAGCTCGCAGTGTCGTGGCGGATCCACCGCACCACGGTGCTCGATCACCTGGAGCGACACGGCGTGCCTCGTCGGGCCAACGTGCGCAAGATGACCGACCAGCAAGTCGAGGAAGCCGCCCAGCTCTACGGGGCGGGCAACTCTCTGATCGTGCTCGGCCGCACGTACGGGGTCGACGCCGGGACAGTGGGCCGGGAACTAAGTCAGGTCGGCGTGAATCTGCGCCCATCCGGCCGACCGAGGTCCCTTAGGATGCAGACGTGAGCGAGATCACGGTGACCCTTCCGTCAGAGGTGGCCGACGATCTCGAACGCCGCGCCCGCAGGGATGGCCTCACGGTCCATGAGGCTGCTGTCGTCGCGCTGCGTGAGTACCTGACGCATGACCCCTTCGAGTTCGTCGGCATGGCCCCATCAGACGACATCACCGGAGCGGCCGCCGACGAGGCCCTCGAACGCTACGGATACGTGGTAGATCTTCGACACCGGCAGATTCGTCGTCGACACCGGCGTTTACCCGTCCGAGGTTGCGACATCGTTGACGACCAGTCGCGTCATATGCCTCCGCAAGATGCCGATCGGAAAGCGCCGGACCAGACCTCCCACTCACGGCACAAAGACGCCGGACATAGGCGATCTTGGCGTGCGCAGGCAGGCTGCCTACCTCGCGAGAACCACGGGTACCGACACCGCAAATCCTCTAGGACGGTCCAGATTTGAGACGAAAGCGAATCAAGATCAATCTCGATCGGTACACGCCGCCTGTACGTATGGAGGAGCTGGTTGGGCAAATCGTCGAAAGCGCTGGACGGGCCATGCTGTCGATCAACCTCCAACATTTCAGAGAAGGCGGATTCGGCGCGTCAGCGCTCTTCGGTAGCGCACTTGCCTGTCGAGCTGGCGACCGATGCGAATTAATAGTCGGACCAGCGCGGCTACGAAGCGAATACTGGACGGACTTAATGACGAGCGGAATCCTACACCTGACCTCGGGCTTTGCCCGCATCGTTTCATCAATCGACCGCAAGCTGCCATACGCATTGGAAGCTCAACCGCTGGACGAACCATTTCTAGCTCGCGGAAACGCGTATCTCATACCGAACATCCAGACACGAAGAGAATTTCTCTCGTTTACTGCGAGGGACACCGAGTTGGAAACCGACAGTTGGCTCGACATTGTAGGCCTCGGGCTCAGTCGAAACTCCGAGCGACTGAGGGGAGAAATCTCAAGCGTGATATGGGAGGCCGTGTGGAACGTAATCGATCATGCCGCAGCAAAGCCACACCCAAACCCGGCTTTGGTGAGAGGAATTCTCAGCATTCGACGATACCCGATAGGGAGCCTCCTCTCAACTTTAGGGCCGACTCCAGACGCACTCTCATCGTACTGGCGCCAATTTTTGGCACAACTAGACGGAACCAGAACCCGCGAAGTCCTACAAATCGTGGTGAGCGACAGCGGAATCGGAATTGCAAGACGACACGATCAGGGATGGTCACTCGATCCCATGTCTCATGCTGCCGAGCTCGATGCCGTCGATCGCGCGATCCAACGAGGTTCCACGTCGAAGACTGAACCGAATTCATTTGGAACAACGAGACTCGCCGGACACGGATTGAACAATCTCAGCTCGGCTCTCAATGCTCTCGGTGGAGCGTGCACGATACGCACTGGTACTGTTGGATGCTTGGCGACGGCATCCTCTGGCGGATCGTTTCGTGTCCGGGAGGAGCATTTCTCGAATTCTGTCGGAACTACCCTGTGCGTAGTGCTACCAATTCAAGAGACACAAATGGGCGCTTCGATCATTGGCAGCGTTGAAACTTTATGATTCTATATTCGCGAGCTACGCACGGAAGCGTACTCGAGCTAGAGCACATGAACGTCGGCGATTCCCGACTCGCGATAGTTGAGTTACCAAGCCCGAAACCGGCCTCCTCGTGGCTCGTCAACGAAATTCGAAAACACCAGGAAGCAATACAACACGTAGGATCCAACGGGCATCTCGTGTTGCGTACGTCCTCGCCGGAGACGCTGAGCAGGCTCGAAAGCTCCCCAGCCCTCGAAACCCTCGCGCCGAATAGCTACATCTGGGCAGTCGGACGCTCGCCCATGGGTTCGCCAATAGGATGTAGCCTCCTCCATGGACCTTCCGACCAATCCCCACTGGATGGTTCGTTGCTCAACGCGTTCGTCCGATCCGCAGAGCTCAGCGCCCTTGCTGAAGAGTCGGGAGCTATATACCGCGCTGATGACTGCGTATTTGAACTACCATCAGGCTTGCACGCCGACTCATTTATACGATTTGCAAGTGTGCTGACCCGACCGGCGAATATCGCGTTGGTGGCCGACTGGATTCTCCCCCTCCTGAAGAACCATGACGTTGTCGTGGCGGACACGGGATCCATCCTGAGCCTGCTCGAGCATCTGCGGTGTCAAGCATCGCTCGACGGTTGTACGCTGACAGTAGATGCTTTCGCCGGCTATCCCGCCGCGAGCAACCTGGCGGAGTCGCTCGATCTCCTTCGAGAGCGACACGGGGATGACAAGCGAATTGTCTTCATAGTGTCCGTCAGTTCTAGTGGTTCGACTGTGCGTGCACTTGAAGCGCTAAAGGGCGTCGACGACCTAATTGTGATAGTCGTCGACGCAACCGGGTCTGAGGAGGGAGAGGAACATAGTTCGTTATGTCGGTTTCCCGTGTCTTCACACAAGTCGTCTCAGCTCCCGACGGACACTTCCACGCCGACGACGAATACGGGAGAGTGTAGCCGTTGTGCAGGCAAAGGGCTTCTTGCTATCGATACTGCGACATACGAGGTTAGATCGCACTACGAATGGAATCGCATCAAAGTATCGCCCACGCTCGCACGTGAAGGCAAACCTTTCTGGGAGGCCGTAGAACGCACGGACTCGCTCGTCACCCACGGAGGGGACCCTTTGGGGGTACATCGAGCTTACTGGATAGACGTTGAGCGTCTATATTCTGACCAAGAGATGGTTGAGACCGCGACACATCGGCTGTCAGCCCACAGTCCCGACGCAGACCTCATAGTCATACCGGGCGGGTCTGCACAAGAGCATCGAATCGCGATTGCGTCCCTTGCGTTGCCTTCAGCGCGAATACTGCTAACCGATCGTGACGACGTCTCGGCAGCGGACGCCGAAAAGATCATTTCGGCTCGACAACCTCTAATCCTCGCCGAGGTGGCTGTAAGCGGATGGACGCTCGCAAGGTTCCGCGAGCGAATCAATTATCGGTGTGCCGCCTTACCTGGCAATGGGACAAACCCCGCGATCGGCTTGTTTGTCTTAGTGCTGCGGCCGTCGGGTACGCGCTCTGACATATCCAGTCCCACTAACCCTGGCGCGAACTCTCGCGCAGAACAGCGCCTTGCTCGCCGATACAGAACGCCGACCTCGGCCGGGATCGGATTTGCTAACAGGGTCTACATGGCCCCCGATAGTCGTTGCCCATTTTGCATTGAAACCGAACTCCTACGATCCGCCAGACAGCTGTTTGATCGTAACGATTCACAACGAGTACAAATAAACGACCGGATACGTGAGTTAAACCAGACCTTCGCATACGATCGTCACTGGACGAGCGCGATGGAGGATCCTGCAACGCATCGAACTTTCGGATCGTTCTTCGGCGAACTCAGCGCGCCGGTCGCATTCGCCGCGGCCGCCTCTGCCGCCGAGAGAATACTTCTGACGTTTAGGGACTCAAGAAACGGTCGCACTATCGATGTCGTGGACGTCAGAGCCGCACTCGAAGCCTACTATGACCACGTCTTCTTGTATGGCCTCTTTCGCACATTCCCAAAAGGACTACTTCGCGGACCGGGTGCAGATTCCGAACTCATGGAGTGCATCAGCGAGTGGGCTCAAGGTCCACTGCCACTAGCCAGTTGTCAGGAACTCGCGTTCGCAATTGCGTGTGGGAATCTGCCGTTCACACTCTCCGAAGTAGTCACTACTGCCGCACAAGATGATCCGTACGTCAAAATGATGCTTCGCATCGCCGCGCTGATGGCGCGGTAGCATGGACAGCTCAAACCAAGTCGCACGTGACGCATATGCTGAACGATATTTCAGCGACGAGACTGCCCGAATGTTCGGATCATGGTTGGACTGAGATAGGAGAATCCGGGTCGTTCGAGCTGCTCCCGATATTCTTCGAACTCGTCGCTTGTAAGACCTTCGCGGATCAGGGCGTCGCGCATGCCAGGTAGCGATAGTGCCCACGGCCTGATTTGATCGGTTCCGCTGAGTCTTACCTTGCAACTCCCGAATGCTTCGGCACGCTCGATTCCGGCGAAATGAATCCACTGCAAGACTTGGCGTCCGACGTAGCTATCGAGTCCCTTTCGAGCCCATGCGGCATTCTTGGCATCTACCACCTTACGATGTAGGTCAATCGACCGTCTGCTTCCAGACGCTGCACTGAAGGTGATGTCGTCGAACTCTTCGATATATATCCAGCCTCCGGGTTTCAAGCGACTACAAAGACCAAGAATCTCGTTTACTGGATCTCGAAAGAGACCGAACAGGAGTCGACTGTGCACCAAGTCCAGCCCGTCGGGAATAATGTCCGACTGCGCGAGCGCCGCCGTGAGATCCGCCTCAATCACTCGAAACTCGACGGACTCCAACTTTCGAAGGTGTTCAGCATTTATGTCAAGTGCCCACACCGACCCGGCTCGCTCTTTCATTGCAATCGCGACGGAGCCTGCACCTGCGCCTACGTCGAGGCATCGCCAGCCGGCAGAGACGCCAATCGTCCCGAAGACAGCTATCGACTCATCGTCATATGCAGCCTCCATGCTTCGTAGTCGGATATATTCGACGTCGCCGTCGGAAAACAGCGCTGGTTCCGGCGAAGAGTCGGGCATTCCATAGACCATAGGACGTCTTCCGCGTTTTGTCAATGCCCTAGATCACTCGTCAACTCGCGACTCGTGCTCGTGCGTAAGGGATGCACCGGACCAGTGATGTCGGTTCGTATCCGCTGCCGCTCGCCCGTACCGGATCACGGAGGCCGTCTTGGAATCGGGTTCCTCTGGGGATGCGCGAGATCCTTCTCGGGCTACCCGACGTGGACTTGATCGGTCGTGGTGACCGTCGTTCTTGTCGATCGCGACCACAATATTGGGCGGAACTGCGGTGTACGTGGCAGGTCTGGCGCACACGTCGCTTGAAGTGTCTGACTCAGCATGTCGGGTAGCGACGCTCACCGACACCGGCGGGATCGCGACGACGAGCGTTAACTGCGCGCATCGCGAAGAGCGAACGAAGCTTGAGCTCACGGAGCTGCCCTGCTCGGTGCTTAGCTGTGACGCGTGCGGCGGGATGTCGTTGACCGACTAACTTGGCATTGGATGCCTCCACATCGCAACTGGATTGTCGCAGCTCGCAGTCGGCCGCTTCGTCTCAGCAACGAGCTATTCTGAGTCGGTGCAGCACGAGAGCGCCATACCGCCGACCGGACCACGCAGGTACCTAAATGTGGCCTTGGAGTCCATTGCCAGGACACTCGGGGCCCGCTACTCTGACTACTACGGCGGCTGGATGACCGAAACGTGCCTTGGCCGGAACACTCTCCGCAGCTATGGCTTCCAGTTTTCACTTAACACGAGCGTGGCTTCGCAGATTGCTAATGACAAGGCTGCGACTGCTGACCTCCTACGACGCAGCAGCATTCCGTGCGTAGACTCTCAGCTCGTCCTAGAACCGGTGCGGCAGGCGTGGATTAGCAGTACGCCTTCCAACGAGGTGCTTTTCAACGCTCTTATAAGGGCGACCTATCCGGTCGTCCTAAAGCCAAATGACGGCACATCCGGTGTCGACGTCGATGTCTTTTTTGATTTGGACACTGCTTACAAAGCTGGGCTGGAGTTACTTCGAAGGCACTCCGGAATATTGGTGCAGCCGAAACTGGACATTATCCATGAGGACCGATACTTAATCCTCGCAGACGTTTGCCACCTGAGCTATCGCAAGACCGCAAACCTCGACACCAACGCGCTCCCAATGTTTAACCTTTGCCTAGGCGCCAAGGTATCTGCAGTCGAGCTGTTTCCACCCGACTCGGCGGCTATGCGCATGGCGCTGCGCGCGGCCAACATCGTAGGCCTCTCAGTCTGCGCCGTGGACGTTGTAACGATCAGAGGCGGCGACACAATGGTGCTCGAGTTGAACTCAGGAATCTGTTTTGAGAATTTTGCTGGACTGGGGAGCTTCCATCGGGATGCAGCGTGCGCGTTCTACCGGTCCATCTGTCAACAGGCTCTAATCGCCTAGTTGCGAACATTTGCGTCGAGACGAGGTCTGCGGTCGGCTCGAACAGAACGAAGCCGGTCTAGAAGAAACTCGCCGACGGTCCGTGAGCGTCGTGAGGTGGGAATTACCTGGGCAGGATTTGGGGATCTGAAGTACACCAGTGAAACGCGGTCAAGCGATGCACCAAATCCGTTAACTCGATGAACCGGGGCATGAATGATGGACTGCGTCCAGGCCTCGGCCAGTTCACCAAATACAAGCAGCAAGGTGCCGGCTGGCAGGTTGACGTTCCTCCACCGACCAGCGATTGAGAGTTGTAGTCCGGAGGATCCACCGGGCATCGGAGAAATCAGAGTCATGAAGCCGAAGTCCTTGTGACTCCCCACATTCATAGTAGGCGATGAGGGGCCTTTGCTCGGCTGGTAATAGTTAATATTCAAGATATCGAGAGGTTCACGAAATAGATCACTGGCGTGTCCGAACGGCTCGGGAAACGCGCTCGCCAGAACCTCGGAAATGTCGTCCATCGTTCGCGACAGGTTTTCTAGACATTCGCCCACGCTCCGCTCAATCTCCGGCAGGCCCTCTGGAAATCGGTTCTTCGCATACCATCCGGCCTCATTCTTGCCGCCGTTCCCGAAGGACAGTATCTCCTTGATGTCCGGCTGTCTTCGCCCATCAGCCGTCTCTACGCCAGATGGGGTCCATCCTCGATACGCCCCCGGCCTGAGGCTGACTTTCCGTTTTAAGCGAGTTGGCTGTAGGAAGAAGGACAGACTATAGCGTCGCAACTCTTCAATCGAGGCGAAGGTCGCCGAAGAAGGACGAACATACACGAATCCCTTCTCGGAGATTTGATTTTGCAGGCGACTGACCAAAGCCGGATCGTTCTGACCCGTGCAGAAAGCTTCGGACGTATCGCCGGAGAGATCTACTATCGGAGTAATTTTCTTCGCTCTCATCTCGATCTCTAATATAATACATTGTCGGTCGGCTGTCGAGCGGCGGTACGAGACTTCAGTCTGCTACCACCCCCACCACACCCCATAAAGCTGGTCCCGCCTCGGGTTCTCGATCCTGCACCTAGCCATGCCGTCGACCATCTCGACGGGATGCCGCTCATGCCCGAAGCCGACATCGAGCACCGTGTCGGCCACCAGCGCCCACACTTCCTTCGGTTGGTCCTCCTTGTCGGTGAAGGCGATGACGAAGCGGATGCTCTTTGGTCTCCAGTCCCGTGGGAAGCCGTACAGCACCAATGGGAGCGAGCTGTCGTCCGGGTTCTTGTACGCCGTGCTAGTGCCATGCCGCCACTCGTCGTCACTGGCTTCGTATCGAATCACGTCAACACCGACTGTCCGTCGGCTCTTCACTCCTGCCGTGATGATGACGTTCCCATCGAACTGGTCAGCCAGCAGCTTGGCTCTCAGCTCTGCCAACGTCTGATCTGACCAACGGCTCAGTGTCTTCACGTCACGGCCCACCAGGCTGGCGTAGGTCTGCCGGCGTTCGCCTAGGTAGTCCAGCTCTCGACTCGACGGTGCCCGGCCGAGCAGCTCGTCGAGGTCCCATCCGAAGTCGACGCGTAGAGCGCGGGTGCGCTCACCGTCACCCATGCGCTGCACGATCAGCTGCAGGGCCTGCAGCCCTTCTTCCGGGTCGCTGGTCGCGAGCGACGACAGCACGGCTGGACTTCCAGCCAGGCGATCAGCGCGAAGGCCTCGGCCTTCCCGCAACTTCTTCAGCTGTTCCAGTGTCCGATCAATGTCCACTGCCATGTCCACATCTTGGGGATTGGTTCGCCTATCCCCACCACCCGGACATATCGGAAGGTGATGTCTGCCCACCGACACACCCGTCGATGGTCAGAGAGGAACCAATGTCCCCATCCACCAACCTCCAGCGGCTGGCCCCAGCCGCATCCTCGTTGCCAGTGCCGAGCGTTCGTCCGGCGGACCGCCGGGCAGCTAAGGAGCTGGCCGTCCTGCAGCGAGCGGTTCAGCTCAGTGTTGCTCGCACCCAAGCCCGTGAGATTGTCCGTACAGCGGAAGTCGTTGCCGAGTCGGTCGTCGCCACGGTCAAGAGCCAGGAAGTGGATCGAGTTGTCCGGGAAGCAATGACAGGTCAGGCGATGCTGTCCAAGTACAGCGCAGTCTTGGCACAGAACGATCCCTTCCTGGCTGACGAGCTGAAGTTCTTCAGCGACATGGCTCGCCTGGGCAAGGGCGAGATCATCGCTGATCTCGTCACCGACTACTGCCGCGAATCACGGCGCTGAGAGGAAGGAGCGAGCCATGCTGCTGATCCTCTTCCTGCTGCTCACCGTCATGTCCCTGACCGGAGCCTTCCTGTTCGGCTTCGGCATCGGACACCACGACGATGAGCTGGAGCACACCTCTCGGCTGACAGCGCTGCGTCTCCAATCCCTGGAGGCCCAACGTCGTCTGCATGACCTGACCCGTGATGCCTTTGTCGCCATGACTGAGGCAGCCGGACGGAGCACCACCGGTTCGACCAGCACCCGAGCCAGTTCCCACCGTTCCCGGAACGTCATCGTCACCCGACGCTGGCCACACGACGACCTGGACCCAAGCGCCTGAACCAACGAGTGCTTGGCAGGAACACACGGTCATGTCCTATCCCAGTCCTGAAGGACTCAGCTCCAAGCTGTGGCGGGCAGTGCTGACACTGCTCGCCACAGCAGCCGGGGTCTACATCGCCTGGAAGCTGCTGGCACAAGTCCTGCCGGCTCTCATGGTTGCGGCCGTCTTGCTGTTGGTGCTGCGGGTGGCGGTGGGTGGGGTTCGGCGGCGAGGCGAGTGGTAAGGGCGACGGTCACTCTCACGTCGTTGGTTCCTGCCGCAGCGACCACCGCTTAGCGCTCGGCATGCATGGCCCCGGCCGACGCGCCGCACTGAGCATCGGCTCGTTGGCAACACACCACCGACGGCGGCCTACCGATCGCTGTTGTGGAATGGACAAGCACCATTGCACCGTCCTAACGACTAGGACATACTAAGGAACACGTCAACTGTCCTGCGATACAGGACATATCAAGTCAGGAGTCCGGGCACTCTTGCGTGGCAGCCCGTCGACCTGATCCGACGCCACCAGTAACAGAAAGGAGGGAAGCTTCATGTCCAGACGCAAACGAATCAGCAAAGTGGAGGTGGACGATCAACTGGTCGTTCGCGTGCGCCTGCGCACGGAGCCGGACCTCCGCCGGTTGGCGCGGGCGCTCATCGCAATCGCCATGCAGGAGCTGGAAGCCGAGCGCGTGGCATCCGTGCAGGACCAGCCAACCACGCCGCCCGCGGCACCGGATCAGGAGGCCGCGTAATGACTGGCTGGAACCTGCACTTCCCGAGCAATCTCGACGTGGACGACGTCTCCGCCTTCGTACGCTCGCTGACCATCCGGCCGAACGACCGGCTCCTCGGGCCGAGCTTCCCGCTGTGCTTCGAGCTGACGGCGACAGCTGGCCCAGTCTCGTGGACGATGCGCGTGGCGGACCGCCACGCCCGGCTGGTGATCGATCAGCTCCGGGCGCACCTGCCGAGCGTGCGGACGACCGAGGTCAACTCCTCCGCCCGTTCACCGCTGCCGAGAAGCGGCATCGAGCTGAAGCTCAGTCATCAGCGGCGTCCGCTGCGCACCGACGTGGCCGAGGAAGTCGCCCGCGGTCTACTCGGCGTCTGCCAGAGCCTGCGTGGTAACGAACAGGTCACGGTCCAATGGCTGCTCGGACCGCCACTCCCCCGACGGGTCGCCAAGGCCGACATCTCAACTTCGGCACGACCCTTCATTCAGCGCGTGACCGAGCCAGCACGGCTGGACAATGAGGAGGCCAAGAAGGCCAACGACAAACAACGTGAGCCGGTCTTCGGTGCCCTTGGCCGCATCGTCATCCACGCCGCGACCAAGGCACGCCGCAAGTCGCTCACCACGTCCGTGCTCGGTCAGCTGCGCTTGACGAGCGAACCGAGTGCTCATCTCGAACCACGCCTACGGCCGAGCTGGTGGGTCCTGGATGGCTACGACAAGTTGCTGGTGCCTCGTATCGCCTGGCCGTGCAACCTGAATGCCGTCGAGTTCGCCACGCTGCTGGCCTGGCCGGTTGGTGGCCCGGTGGCCGCCGGCGTGACCTACTCCGGCCACCGTGAGCTGCCGTTCGCGTCATCGTCGGTTGTGTCGTCCACCGCAGCTACCAAGGCACGAGAGGCCGGCCGACCGCTACGGGTAATCGGGGAGGCGACCTATCCAGGTCGTGAGGGGCTGGTTATCCAACCCGTGCGTGATGCATTGCAGCACACCCATCTCATCGGGCCAACCGGTGTCGGCAAGAGCACGCTCCTGACCCGCCTAGCCGCCGCAGACATCCAGGCCGGACGAGGTGTCGTGGTGATCGAGCCGAGAGGTGACGTCGTGCGCGACATCCTCGACCGCATACCTGACCATCGTCGTGACGACGTGGTGCTGCTCGATCCAAGCGACGACGTCGCGCCGGTCGGCTTGCAGGTACTCGGTGGGCGCGATGCCGATGTAGCCGTCGACGCACTAGTGCACCTGATGCGCTCGATGTTCGCCAGCTCGTGGGGACCGCGGACCCAGGACGTCCTCCATGCCTCACTCCTGACGTTGGCTCGCTCACCCGGCATGACCATGGTCGAGCTGCCGCGGCTGCTGACCGACGCTCGCTTCCGTGCGACGGTCATCGGTACCACGCGGGACGATTTGGCTATCGGGCCGTTCTGGCACTGGTTCGAGAGCCTGTCTGAAGCCGAGCGATCACAAGTCGTTGCACCGGTACTCAACAAGGTCCGCGCCTTCACGCTGCGGCCCGGCGTACGGCAGATGATCGGCCAGGCCGAACCACGCTTCTCACTGCGTGATGTCTTCACGCATCGTCGAGTCGTACTCGTGCCGCTACAGGCAGGTCGCATTGGGCCGGAGACCGCAGCACTGCTCGGTGGTCTGGTCGTGGCCCAGCTCTGGCAGGCCGCTCAGGAACGCACAGCGATTCCAGCCGAACGCCGCCATCCGGTGATGGTCTACCTCGACGAGTTCCAGAACTATCTCCACCTACCAACCGACCTTGGCGATGTTCTCGCCCAAGCCCGTGGTCTCGGCCTTGGGCTGACGCTGGCGCACCAACATCTCGGTCAGCTCAACCGCCCAGAGGTCCGCAGCGCCGTCCTGCAGAACGCCCGCTCCCGTGTCGTCTTCCAGAGTGGCAGCGAAGACGCGGCTCATCTGGCCCGACTGCTCGGTGGTGGCATCACGCCGGAGGACATCGGCGGCCTGGCCCGTTACGAGGCATTCGCTCGGATGATGGTCGACGGCACGTCGACCTCACCCGGATCACTGACCACCCTGCCATTCGACCCCGGACTTGGATCGCTCGCTGACGTTGTGAAGCGCAGTCGTCTGAACTTCGGAACGCCGGGCTCAACCATCGACGAGCAGATCCGCGCCCGCCAGCTTGGCACCGATGATCGTCAAGGCGGCGGTCGCCGACCCCGGAGAGCCTCATGAGCGCTGTACCGGTCGACGTACCGCTCGCCTCGTCGAAGTCCCGTCGTCCGACCTGGCAGAAGGCCAGATCCAGCGCGAAAACGCCAAGGACTATCGCGCTTCCGAAGAAGCCCGCTCCCCCACGGGCAGCGGCGAGGCGGCGGGCGGCGGAGTCGGCCGAGCTGAGCCAACGAGACATGGCAATCCTCCGCGACATCCGAGCGCTCCGGTTACTGACCACACAGCAGATCGAGCGACTCCACTTCAATGGTTGTTCAGCTCTGACAGCTGCACGTCGTTGTCGCCGCTCTTTGTCCCGTCTTCATTCACTTCGGCTCCTAGCACGACTGGAGCGACGCGTTGGTGGGCTCTACGCTGGATCGGCTGGATTCATCTACACCCTCGACACCAGCGGACAACGCCTCCTTGCATCGGGCGGTCCAGCTGGTGGTGAACGCCGAAGGCGACCATGGGAACCGTCACTGCGCTTCCAAGATCACGTCCTGGCCATCGCCGAAACATACGTCCAACTGCACGAAGCCGACCAGCGAGGCGAGTTGGAGCTACTGGGCTTTGAGGCCGAACCCGACTGCTGGCGCCGGTTCGCTGGCCTCGGCGGCGGACGTAACGTGCTCAAGCCTGACGCCTTCGTTCGGGTGGAAGCTGGCGACTACGAGCAGGTCACGTTCCTGGAGATCGACCGAGCAACCGAGCACCTGCCGGCCATCCGACGCAAGCTGCAGACCTACGCCCAGGCCTTCGCCGCTGGCGTGGAGCAGGCGGGCGGCGCGGCCTTCCCGAACGTTCTGTTTGTCGTCCCGGACGAACCACGGCAGAAGGCCATCGAGCGGGAGATCGGCCGGCTGCCGCCGCCGCACAGCCAGCTGTTCACGGTCTTCACGACCGAGCAATCCCTAAACCACCTGAAAGGAGGTGAATCATGAATACCAACCGAATCATCGAGGGCGACGTCCGCGAGCAACTGGCCAACCTGCCAACCGCTTCCGTCGACTGCGTCATCACCAGCCCGCCGTACTTTCGGCTGCGGAACTACGGCGAGCAGCGCCAGATTGGCCTGGAACCGCACGTCGACGGCTGGGTCGACGAGCTGCGAGCAGTCTTCAGCGAACTTGCCAGGGTGCTGACGCCGTACGGCTCCGTCTGGCTGAATCTGGGCGACAGCTACAGCCGTAACGCTCGTAGCGGCGCTGCCGCCAAGAGCCTGCTGCTCGCACCGGAACGACTGCTACTGGCACTGTCCCAAGACGGCTGGATCATCCGCAACAAGGTCATCTGGGCCAAGACCAACCCGATACCCAACAGCGTCGCCGATCGACTGGCCTGCACCCATGAGTACATCTACTTCCTGACCCGCTCACCGAACTACTTCTTCGACCTCGACGCCATCCGCGTGCCACACCGCAGCCAGAGAGCAGCAACGGCGCAACCTGGTGGCGAGGCGGCCATGTCAACTGGCGCAGCACGCGGATCGGCTGGTCCGGTCGAGATTCCGCACTGGGCCGGACCGTTGGCTGGAAGCAACTCCGGCCTTGTCGCCATGAAGCGCGCCGGGCACGTCGGTCACCCTCGCGGCAAGAACCCCGGCGACGTTTGGCTCCTGCCGACCGCCAACTTCCGCGGTGCGCACTTCGCCACCTTTCCACGGCAGCTGGTCGAGCGGCCGCTGCTCGCCACCTGTCCGGAGAGGGTCTGCCAAGACTGTGCAGTGGCCTGGAAGCGCCAGCCGGCCCGCACGCTCGGGCATCTGGCCGTCGTCGGTGAGCTACGACCGCAGTGCAGCTGCAGCCAACCTGCCCGTACTGGCGTGGTCCTCGATCCGTTCTTCGGAGCTGGGACCGTCGGCATCGTGGCCGAGTCTCATGGCCGCGCCTGGCTCGGTGTCGAGCTCAATCCGACGTACGTGGCGCTGGCCGAGCAGCGGCTCGTCGCCGAACGTCGCAAGGCTGACGACGCGGGAAGCGTCCAGGCGCCTCGGGCCGCTTGAACGCGACCGGCCAAGCGTTCGCCAGCGCGAGGGGCGCAGTGCCGATCGTCGGCGCACCGCTCTGGCCACCAGGAATCCATCAACCAACCAAAGGAGAACAACCATGAACAACAACGACAGGGAGAAAGGAGGTGAACTACCTCCCAACCCGGAAACGAACCTGCCTGAAGGACCACGGATCTACGTGGCATCCCTCAGCGACTACAACAACGGCATCCTGCACGGCCAATGGCTCGATGCTGCCCAGTCCACCGAGCAGCTGAGCGACGCAACCACCGCGATGCGGGCCGCATCGCCGACAGCAGCCGCCGAAGGCCTGCCCGCCGAGGAGTGGGCGATCCACGACTACGAAGGCTTCGGCCCGCTTCGAATCGACGAGTACGAATCGCTTGGTCGAGTTGCCCGCATCGCAGCTGGCATCGCTGAGCACGGCATGCCGTTCGCTCACTGGATCAGCTACGTCGGCACCACAGCAGGCAACGAGATCGAGCAGTTCGAGGAGCACTACCACGGGCAGTGGCAGTCCACCGAAGACTACGCCGAGCACGTGCTCGATGACCTTGGCTACATCGACGAGATAGAGCGGGTGGTACCGCAGTACCTCCGGCCGTACGTCAAGCTCGACATCGAGGGCTTCGCCCACGACCTCGAGCTGTCCGGCGACATCTGGTCAGCCGACGCCGAGGACGGCGGGGTGTACCTGTTCGACGCGAGAGGGTGAGGCGCCAGCTGCCGTGCACCCCTGCGCGATGATGCTCGGCGGAGAGGAGCGGGCGATGAGAATCAAGACGTTAAGAGTCAAGAACTTCAAGTCGATCGCGGACAGCGGCTGGCTCAGCATGGGCCACGTCAACGTGTTCGTAGGTCGCAACAACTCGGGCAAGTCGGCGCTGCTGATGGCCCTCGCATCCATTCAGGCTGGCACTTCGGAGGACACGGTTGATGAGCTCACTCGACTACGCTCGGCAGAGTTCGAAATACGCATGACGGTTGACGATCCCACACAGGCCGTACGTGACCTTGGGGGTCAAGACCCAGAAATCGTGGTCTCAGGCGTCCGCGAGCAGAATCAGATTACGATTAGCAGCGGCGTAAGTACATCCCATGGCCGATGGTCCGGACACGAGCCAGCTGCCCCGATCTATCCAATTCTCGGCCGCCGCAGGTGGAAACCGTATGTAAGGGCAATTAATCAGCCGTTGATGTCTGAAATATCGTCGTCAATGCACAACCTGACGGCCAAGATTCAGCGGCTTCTATCGACCAACTATCCAGAACGCGAACGATTCCAGCTTGCTTGCGAGAATGTGATCGGTTTCGTACCGGACGTTATTACCGTCGGAGACGGACAGGTCTTAGGCCGATATGTCGATCAGCACTTGAGCTTAGATATTGAAGCAATGGGTGAAGGGGTGCACTCGGCGCTCGGCGCTCTTGCCACCCTATTCAGCGCGGAGCACAAGCTCATTCTGTTTGAGGAGCCCGAGACCGACCTCCACCCATCTGCTCTGAAGGCACTGCTGGATGTATTGGTGGAAGTCTCGATCAGAAATCAGATCTTCGTGACCACTCACTCCCATATCGTAGTCAGCCACCTCGCAAGCGCCATAGATACTTGCGTCTTCGAAGTCACCAGCACGCGCGACGACAACGGCATCGATACGACGTCGATTTCGCCTACTGAGACGACCCGAGAACGAATTCGCCTTCTACGGGCTCTGGGAAACGATGCATCGGACCTGATGATCTACGACGCGTGGCTGATACTTGAGGAGTCGTCCTTGGAAACGCTGGTCCGAGAGCATCTAGTGCCCTGGTTCGCGCCGAGGCTTCAAGGGCGGTTGCGATCGATCGCGTCTGACGGTGCAGACGATGTT
Source organism: Actinomycetes bacterium (assembly GCA_029782355.1). Taxonomy (GTDB): domain Bacteria; phylum Actinomycetota; class Acidimicrobiia; order Acidimicrobiales; family Ilumatobacteraceae; genus JAKOUY01. Next base: position 117,473 of record JAKOUY010000037.1, on the reverse strand, counting down.
GAGCCCAGATTCGTCACTTACCGACGCCTTGTGACCTTCGCTCATCTCGACGAACACTTTCACGGGCGCGCTTGGGTTATCTTGGACGACGATGAGGCGGGCCGACGAGTGGTCGAAAAGCTCAAGACGAAGTTCAAGGACTGGCCCCCCGACCGCTTTAGTACGCATGGCATCGCCGCCCTCGAGGATATCTACCCCGGTCACGTTCGGGCCTCGGCAGGCAAGAAGCTTGACGAGATTCCAAAAGGTTCGGCGCGACAGGCCGCGAAGACAAAGATGCTTGACGCGCTTCTCGACTGGATAGCGACCGACGAGGACGAGGCCAAAAACTGGGCTCGGACCAGCCTTAGCATGGTTCTCGAAGTGCTTAGAGAGATCGAGGGGGTCGTGACAGGTGACGCGTAGGTGTTGTCCATTCCACACCATCCATGACCTTGCCAACTGTCCGACGTTGTAGGACAATAGAGTCATGGCAATGAGGATTCTGCAATGACCGAACCGTTCGGCAAGGCCCTGAAGGCCCTGCGTGAGCAGGCCGGGATCAACCTGTACCAGATGCATAAGCGGACAGGTCTTGCTCGTTCGTACCTCTACGTTCTCGAAGCCGGTGAGGTCAGCGCTCCAACCGAGGAGACGCTGAATACCATCGCTCGGGTTCTGGACATCGATCCCGAGGAGCTGTACGAGCTGGCCTGGAAGACCGCTGGCACTGGCCCTGGGCTTCCGCCACTTCCCACCTACTTCCGTGCCAAGTACCAGCTCGACGATGAGCAGATCGCAGCAGTCGAACGCACCATCCGGCGCGTGACCGCCAAGCAGCCGGGCACCGAGCCGACCACCGCGATCTCGTCACCAACGAGACAGCGGCTTGCCCAGGAACGCACGGCAAGCGCCAAGAAGCGCCAACCGTCGAAGGCCTCGGCAACGCCCAAGCCGGCCACCCGCATAAACCAACACCCCGTGAAAGGAGGTCAACCATGAACACCACACAGACCACGATCGGGACTGCCGCGCGCGGAGGTGACAGATTGGGTCAGGCGGCGGTTGCCGTCTGTGGGGTCATGATGGCTTCGTACTCGATTGGGGTCAAGCGGCCCAGGACTGCTTGTCGTCGGCGTTGGTGGTAGGTGCGTTCGATCCAGGTGACGATCGCGATGCGGAGGTCGTTGCGGGTGTTCCAGCGTTGCCGGTCGAGGACGTTCTTCTGCAGCAGCGCGAAGAACGATTCCATCGCGGCGTTGTCGCCGGCGGCGCCGACTTGGCCCATCGATCCGACCATCCGGTGGCGGGTGAGGGCGCGTTGCACCTTCCTCGCGCGGAACTGGCTGCCCCTGTCCGAGTGAAGGATGCAGCCGGTCACGTCACCGCCTCGTCGGGCGACGGCCATCTCGATCGCGGCGACCACGAGCCGTGCCTTCATACGCGAGTCGAGCGCCCAGCCGACGATCCGGTTCGAGTACAGGTCCTTGATCGCACACAGGTAGACCTTGCCTTCCAGGGTCCAGTGCTCGGTCAGGTCGGTGACCCACACCTGGTTCGCAGCGGTCGCGGTGAAGTTGCGGCGGACGAGGTCGTCATGGGCCGGCACACCCGGCTTGGCGCCCTTGTAACGCTTGGGTTTGCCGAACACCGACCACCACCGGTTGTCTCGGCAGATCCGCCACACCACCCGGTCCGACACCTCGAACCCGGCGTGGCGGACCTCGTCGGCGAGGAACCGGTAGCCGAACTCGGGGTCGTCACGGTGAGCGTCGAAGATCGCGTTCGCCAACCAGGCTTCGTCGAGCTCGGCATCACTGAACGGCTGGTCGAGCCACCGGTAGTACTGCTGGCGACAGAGCTTGAGGACCCGGCACGTCACCGTCACGGGGACACCGTCGACGGCCAACTCGCGGACGAGCGGGAACATCATTTTGGGCTGATGTTCGCCTGAGATAGATACGCAGCGGCGCGGCGCAGGACCTCGTTCTCCTGCTCGAGCATCCGGATCCGGCGTTTCGCGTCACGCAACTCGGCCAGCTCGCTCGTGGTCGGGCCGGGCCGAACCCCGTCCTCACGATCGGCGCGGGCCATCCAGTTCGTCAGGCACGACTCGGTGATCCCGAAATCGTGCGCGATGTCCTTGATCCGCACACCAGGCTCACGACTCCGGGCCACACGAACGACATCCTCCCGGAACTCCTTCGGATACGGCTTGGGCATGTGAACATCCTCTCAGCGGTGCCTCCCAGCACCACACATCAGATGTCACCTCCGCGCGCGGCAGTCCCATCTTCCAGCTGCGACAGCTGATGCCATCCCGGTCACTCCGACCACACGAAGCGCTGCGCCTTGCCGAGCTACAGGCCAACCGCCTGCGCACACTGCTCGATGTCGCCGATCGCCCAGGCTTCGACCTTTACCTCCTCGGCGCACTCCCCCGCGTCGACATCAAGATCGACAAGTCCGTTACCGCCTCGGGCTCTACGCAGTGGCTATACGGCGCTTGGCGCATCCGCATCAACGCATCCGAACCGCTGGTTCGTCAGCGCTTCACACTGGCCCATGAGTTCAAGCATCTTCTCGATGCACCGCTGCTGACCACGACCTACCGTGACCTGCAGTCCCGCATCGACGCCGTTCAGCAGATCGAGCAGATCTGCGACTACTTCGCCGCCTGCCTGCTGATGCCGAAGCGCTGGGTCAAACGCCTGTGGGGCGAAGGCGAGCACGATCTCGCCCTGCTGGCTGGCGTCTTCGACGTCAGCACCGTCGCCATGCGCCGTCGACTGGAAACACTCGGCCTGGTTGACCGCCAAGCACGCTCAGCCACCATCCCGCTGCAGAAGTCGTGGAGCTACGCCCGACCGATCCCGCGCCGCCGCATCTTCAATCGTCTGCCATCAACTGCACCGGTTCTGCTGGAGGCATCCTGATGAGCACGCGCAAGCGAAACGACCTAACGACAAACGGCCCCGCGCGGGCCGTTTTCTATCTCCGAGTGAGTACCAAGGAGCAGGCCGAACGAGGCGGTGCCAGTGAAGGCTTCTCGATCCCGGCCCAACGGCAAGCCTGCGAGCGCAAGGCCGAGTCGCTAGGAGCCGACATCGTTGATGAGTTCGTCGACCGTGGTGAGAGCGCTAAGACCGCCGACCGGCCCGAACTGCAGCGGATGCTGGAGTTCATCGCCCATGAACACGTCAACTACGTCATCGTCCACAAGGTCGATCGACTGGCCCGCAACCGAGCTGACGACGTGACGATCAACATGGCGATCCAGAGTGCCGGCGCGAGTCTGGTGTCCTGCACCGAGAACATCGACGAGACACCGTCCGGTGCTCTGATGCACGGCATCATGAGCTCGATCGCCGAGTTCTACTCCCGCAACCTGGCCAACGAGGTCCTAAAGGGCTCGACCCAGAAGGCAATGGCCGGCGGCACCATCGGCAAAGCACCGACCGGCTACATCAACGTCCGCAAGCTCGTTGACCATCATGAGGTTCGATCGGTCGAGATTGATCCGGAACGTGGTCCTCTCATGCGCTGGGTGTTCGAGCAGTACGCCACCGGTGAATGGTCAGTCCGACGATTGCTACAGGCCGCCACCGACAAGGGGCTGCTGTCGACCGGTGGACCACGGACACCGAGCAAGCCGCTTTCGCTCGGCAACTTCAACCGGCTGCTGCGCAGCGACTACTACATCGGCGTCGTCACCTACCGAGGCGTCAAGTACCCCGGCAGTCACAAGCCGCTCATCTCTGAAGCTTTGTTCCTGCAGGTGCAAGCGGTGCTTGCGGCTCACGCCGCCAGCGGCGAGAAGGTCCGCAAGTACCACCACTACCTGAAAGGCACCGTGTTCTGTGCCGAGTGCGGCAGCCGACTATCGGTCAGCATGACCAAGAACCGCCACGGCGTGACATACCCGTACTTCGTCTGCATCGGACGGGGCAGGAAACGCACTGACTGCCAGATGAAGGCAATCCTGATCCCAGCCGTCGAAGACGAGATGATCCGAGCGCACCATGAGGTCTCACTCACGCGGGAGCGGATCGCCGAAGTTGAAGCCTTCATCCACGCCGAGCTGTCTGTCTCGATGAAGGGCAACGCTGAGGAACACGAGCGACAACAGCGCCGGATCGACCAGCTCCTGGCCGAACGGCAGAAGCTGCTCCAAGCGCACTACGCCGACGCCATCAGCCTCGACCAACTACGTGACGAGCAGACACGAATCACGGCCGGACTCTCCGCTGCTCGGGCCCAGCTCGCCAAGGCTGAGGTCAGCCAAGAACAGATCGAGCGCAGTATCCATCGAGCGCTGTCGAAGCTGGAAGATCTGGCCGAGCGCTACGAGATTGCAGGACCGAAGGAACGTCGCGAGATGAACCAGGCCGTCTACGAACGAGTCGGTGTCGGTGCACAAGCCAGGCTCCTGCCGAAGCTGGCCGAAGAGTATGAACTCCTGATTCACGCTGATGTCTTGGAAGCCGCCAGAAACTTCGCGCGTGAACAGGCGGAGGGCATGATCACCGACTTGGAGAAGATGCTGGCAACAGCGGTCGGGAGCGTTGAACGACGAACCCCGGCCTTTGCAGGCCGGGGTTCGGAAAATGACTGGTTGGTGGGCGCAGAGGGACTCGAACCCCCGACCACTGCCTTGTAAGGGCAGCGCTCTACCAACTGAGCTATACGCCCGCAGCAGCGGGGCGGCCAGCCTAGCGATCGGGGCCGATGCGGCTGCGGGCCACTTCGACCACACCGTCGAGGTTGCCGCACACGTGGTCGGCCAGCGCGGCATCCGGCCACTCGGATTGCAGGTAGCCCCACGGGCCACGGCGCAGCAGCACGGTCACCATCCCCGCAGTCCGGGCCGGGCGCACGTCGTTGTCGACCCGGTCGCCCACGTACATCACCTCGGCCGGGGCGGCGCCGGCCACGGAGCAGACGTGGGCGAAGAACCGGGGATCGGGCTTCTGCAGACCGATGTCGTCGGAGATCACGATGGCGTCGGCGCCGAGATCCATGGCCGACAGCGCCGGACCGGCCTCGGTGGGCTGGTTGCCGGCAACGATCACCTGGAGGCCCATCTCGCGCAGCTCGCAGAACGCCCGGCGGACGTCCGGGTACAGGTCGTCGCCGTCGAAGTGGTTGCGCAGACTCGAAGGCTCATCGGCGGCCCAGGCCCGCATCTCCGCCTCGACGTCCAGGCCGGGGCGGACGATCTGGAATGCGTCGCGGTGCGGGCGGCCGAGGGCGGCGACGCCTCCCAGCACACCCAGGAACGCCAGCCGGGGAACGCCCAGGCGATCGGCCCAGCGGCTCCACAGACGGGTCTCGTCGATCAGCGTCTCCCCCACGTCGAAGGCCACCGCTCGCAGTGCGCTCACGAGGTGGAACGGTAGTGTCGAACCCGTGGCCGTCATCGATGTCGCAGGGTTCGTCGCCGACCTCAAGGGCCACGCCGAGGACCACGGCTTCCACGTCCACGACGAGCGTCACTTCGTCGAGACCTACTCGCTTCGCCAGCTGTGGGAGGTCGACCTGCACCCGGAGGAGGCCTGCAGCGGCCCGATCGACCTGCACCTCTCGCTGGAGGTGGACCCGCGCACCATGCTCTCCTTCGAGGACGAGGTGATCAAGCAGGACGATCCGGACGCCGACCCGCCCACCGACTACTCGTTCCCCCTGCTGTTCACCTGGACCCTCCCGCCGCTCCCCCACCCGCCCGACCTACTGGTCCTGGCCACCGATCTGGCCGGCGTCGGCGGCATGGCCCTGCCGGTCGAGGTCTCGGCCATCGACAGCTTCCACAGCGTCACCGACGCCCCCGAGCGCAGCCTGTCGCTCGTCAGCCGGCTCAGCGTCGACCTCGCCGACGTCTACATCCCCAACGAGAAGCGCTTCTGCGACACACTCGACCGGTGCCGTGACGTCAGCCTGTTCCTGCTCGAACACGCCGAACATTGGCTGGACGAGAACTGATCTTCGCTACGGTACGACCAGGACCAGAAAGGGCAGCACGATGCGAGTCAGCGAACTGATCGACATGCTCAAGGACCAGCCTCAGGACGCCGAGGTGGAGATGGCCATCGTCGCCCCGGTCAACGAGGCCGACGACGACGACATCACCGTCGACCGCTACAGCGTCGAGGGCTTGTTGCCCTGGCAGGACGACGAGAGCGACACCGAAGCCGGCGACGGGTTGGTCATCTGGCTGGTGGGAGGCGAGGACGACGACGTCGACGCTTTCCTGGACGCCATCGAGCAAGGTGAGGACGAGCACGACCACCAGCACGACGGCTCGGACCACACCCACTGAGCGGCCGATGACGGCCTCCGATCGACGTCCGCGCGCCACACGCCTGGCCCGCTGGCTGGCCATGATCCCCTGCGTCGTGGCGCTCAACGCCGTCGTGGTCGCCTGCGGATCCGACCAGGACGCCACCGACCTCGGACTGACCGGCGACGCTGCGGCCGGGCAGCGGATCTACAGCACCTCCGGGTGCGCGGCCTGCCACGGCGTTCGCTTCCAGGGCGTGACCGGACCGGCGCTGACCGGCCTGGTCGGCAAGACGGTGACGTTCACCGACGGGACGTCGGCCGTCGTCGATGCCACCTATCTCACCGAGGCGATCAAACGTCCCCAGGACCGCCAGACTGCCGGGTACACGATGAAGATGCCGGAGAACCAGCTCTCCGACGCCCAGATCGCCCAGCTCGTCGCCTTCATCACCGCCTTGAAGGGGTAGCCAATGGCCCGCCGATTCCTCAGCCAGTCGGACACCATCATGTGGACGATCGAGGCCGATCCGCTGCTGCGCTCGACCATCATGGGCGTCGCCCTGCTAACCACGTCTCCGCCGTGGAAGGCCACCCGGCGACGGATCGAATACCTGGTCAGCAAGGTCCCGGCCCTCCGTCAACGGGTCGTGCCCGTCCCCATGCGGCCCGGTGCCCTGCGCTGGGAGGACACCGACCACGTTGACCTCGACTACCACCTCAAGCGGGTCGGTGCGCCCGGCGCCGGTGAGCTCCGTGACGTGCTGGATCTGGCCCGCTCGCTGGCCGCCGTGCCCTTCGACAAGGCTCGCCCGCTGTGGGAGTTCACCCTGGTCGACGGCCTGGCCGGCCGCCAGGGCGCCCTGCTGATGAAGACCCACCACGTGGTCACCGACGGCATCGGTGCCGTCCAGCTGGCCATGCACCTGTTCGACTTCCAGCCGCGCGCCGCCGCGCCGGCGGCTGCCCGCGCCGCCAGCCCGGAGCCAGCCGACGAGGCCCGTTCGGCCAGCCCGTGGAACGTGCTGCGCAGCGCCATCGGCGACGTCGTCGAGCACGACGTGACCATGGCCCGCAAGGTCATCACGCGCACCGCTCCGACGTTGCTGCCCACGCTCGGCAAGGCATTGCGTGATCCCGCAGGCGCGCTCGGCGACGCCGTGGAAACAGCCCGCTCGGTCGCCCGGGTGGTGATGCCCGTGTCCTCGACCATGTCCCCGGTGATGACCGAGCGGAGCATGGAGACCTTCTACGACGTCCTCGAGGTGGACACCGCCGCGCTGCACGACGCAGCGGCGGCCAGCGGTTCGACGCTCAACGACGCCTTCCTCGGCGGCATCACCGGCGGGCTGCGCCGCTACCACCAGGCCCACGGCACCACGGTGGACGAGCTGCGCGTCGCCATGCCCATCAGCCTGCGCGCCGACGGCGACGAGGCCGGCGGGAACCACATCACCGTGCTGCGCTTCGCCGTCCCCGCCGGGATCGACGATCCGGCGGCCCGGCTCCGGGCGCTCCACGAGGTCGGCCAGCAGATGCGCCACGAGCGATCGCTCGCCCACACCGAGTCGATCGCCGGAGTGCTCAACCTGATGCCGCGCGGCGTGCTGGGCTCGATGCTGAAGAAGATCGACTTCGTCGCCAGCAACGTCCCGGGCAGCCCGGTTCCGGCGTACCTGGCGGGTACCAGGGTCAAACGGATCTTCCCGTTCGGCCCGACCTCGGGATCGTCGATGAACATCACGCTGATGTCCTACGACGACGTGTGCTGCATCGGCGTCCATCTCGACACGGCCGCGGTCACCGACCCTGAGCTGATGATGGAGTGCCTGCGCCAGGGCTTCGACGAGGTCCTCGGCACGGTCCGCTGAGTACCGTTCGGCCGTGGACGTCGACGAACTCATCGCCAGCACCGCACCGCTCATCGGCAAGATCGGCGCCGGCTTCTACTTCACCCCGGAGACCCTCGCCGCCGGAGCGGAGCTGGGCCTCGACCTGCTGCAGTGGTACGTCATCGGACGCGGCGGCCCGCTCGGCGACGTCGAGCCACCCGTGGTCCAGGCCGCATTCGGGTACTTCAACCCGACGATGATCGCCTCGGCCTGGAACGCAGCACGGGCCAAGGTGCCCCCGCGCGACGCCGGACGCCGCCACTTCCGATGTGCCGCCGAGTTCGGCCGGTCCCGGTTCTCCGACGTCGACGGGCTCGTCCCGTTCGCCGTCGCCGCCCGCCACGTGGTCGAGTCGGCCGTGCCCGATGGCCTGCCCCTCTTCGCCGCGATCGCCGCCGAACCGTGCGTCGACGACCCCGCCGGTCTGGCCATGCAGTTGATCGTCGTGCTCCGCGAGTTGCGCGGCAGCGCCCATCTGGCGGCGGTGCGCGCCGTCGGGCTGGAGCCCAAGACGGCCCACTTCGCCAAACGCCCGGGCGACGGTCGCCTGTTCGGATGGCGTCACGACGATGCGCCAGTGGTCGACGACCACGTCCACGCGGCGATGGCCAAGGCCGAGCGGATCACCGACCGAATCGTTCGCCCGGCCTTCGCCGCCCTCGGCGAGCCGCAGCGCCACGACCTGGTCGCCCCGCTCGCCGCGATGGCGCGCGCCCTCGAGCACTGATACCCCCGGGCAGTATCCGCCAGCGACATCCGAACGGGTGATTAGTCTTCGGCAACGGCGCTGCGCCCGCGGCACCGACGACCGTGGGGGGTCCACAAGCCATGGCTGGCATCCACTCGCACGACGAGGATCGTGCGCATCTACACACGTTGGGCTACGCCCAGGAGCTCAAACGTGGCCTCGGCACGTTCAGCAACTTCGCCATCAGCTTCTCGATCATCTCGATCCTGGCCGGTGGGATGACCAGCTTCTGGCTGGGCATGGCAACCGACGGCCCGCGCGTCATCACCCTCGGGTGGATCATCGTCGGCTTCTTCGCCCTGCTCGTGGGCATGGCCATGGGTGAGATCTGCTCGGCCTATCCGACGGCCGGCGGCCTGTACTACTGGTCGGCGAAGCTCGCCCGGCGGAATCCGGCCCGCTGGGCCTGGTTCACCGGATACTTCAACCTGCTCGGCCAGATCGGGGTCATCGCCAGCGTCGACTACGCCCTGGCCATCTTCACCGGCTACTTCATCCGCATGTTCGACGACAGCTTCCGGCTGACGGCGTGGACCGTGTTCGTCATCTACCTGGTGATGCTCCTGCTCCACGGTCTGCTCAACACGTTCGGGGTCACGCTGGTCAAGCTGCTCGGCGACATCAGCGTGTGGTGGCACGTCATCGGCGTCGCCATCATCGCCCTGGTGCTGTTCATCGCCCCGACCAACAAGCGAGGCATCGGCGGCGCCTTCGACAAGGCCCCGCCAGGGCTGACCGGCTGGACCGGTGGCGTGTTCATCACCGTCTACCTGTTCGGCCTCGGCCTCCTGCTCGCCCAGTACACGATCACCGGGTTCGACGCCTCCGCCCACGTCAGCGAGGAGACCCAGGGTGCCCGCACCGAGGCTCCGAAGGCGATCGTCCGCTCGATCTACATCTCTGCCATCGCCGCCTTGGTGCTGAACCTGTCGATGATCGCCGCCCTGCCGAAGAAGAAGGACGTCGATGCCTACTCGGCGATCACCTTCGGCGGGGGCGGCGACACGTTCCTGGTCAATGCTGCGCCGAGGCTGATCTCCTCGGCGGTCGGGTCGGGGACGGCGAAGCTCCTGGTGTTCATCTCCCTGGTCGGTCAGTTCTTCTGCGGCCTCGCCTCGGTCACGGCCAACAGCCGGATGATCTACGCCTTCAGTCGCGACGGCGCACTCCCCGGATCGAAGTGGTGGCACAAGATCAACCGGCGGACCCGCACGCCGACGAACTCGGTGTGGCTCGGCGTGGGGTTGTCGGCGCTGGTCGGGTTGATCTCGATCTACCAGAAGGGCGGCGTCTCGACCGCCTTCTTCGCCCTGACCGGGATCTGTGTGATCGGCCTGTACATCAGCTACGCCATCCCGATCTACCTGCGCCTGACGAATCCCGACTTCGTCCGCGGGCCGTGGAACCTGAAGGGCCGCCACCAGCTGGTCGGCTGGCTCTCGCTGGCGTGGATCGGCTTCATCACCGTGCTGTTCTTCGCCCCGCTGTTCTGGCCGTTCTGGAGGCCGTGGGGCAAGGACAACGCGATCCTCGGCAAGACGGGCGAGGTCGTCGGCTTCAAGCAGAACAACTTCAACTTCACCGGACCGCTGATCCTGCTGGCGGCGATCTTCATCCTCGGGTACTGGTCGCTCAGCGGCAAGAAGTGGTTCACCGGACCCAAGGTGCAGGGAACGCCGGAGGAGCTGGCCGCCATCGAGCACGAGTTGGATGCCGTCGAGCACGGCCGGGCCATCTGACGTGGGAGCCTCCGGGACGGCACGACGACCACCGATCCCGGAGGCAATCCCAGGGGCCTTTGCTATCCTGACCCCGCCTTCCGAGATAGCTCAGTTGGCAGAGCAGCTGACTGTTAATCAGCGGGTCGCAGGTTCGAGCCCTGCTCTCGGAGCCACACTCGACAGCCCGCCCGCGTGGCGGGCTGTCCCGCGTCCGGACCATGCCCCGACCGGTGACCCCCGCTCGTTCTTGTCGTGACAAGAAGCGTTCTGTAGGCATCATGTCACGACAGGAACGGCGGGTGGAGCGAGCGAGCCGAGGCCGCATCGCCCTGCCGACGGCCGGTTGGGTGGCGGCGTTCCTGACGATCGTCGGCGGATGGGCGGCCTGGCGGACCCGTTCGGTCAACTATGGCGATCTGGCGATGATCGAACTGCACACCCGCGACGTGTTCAGCCGGCATCCGCCGTTGGTGGGCGCCTTCTCCCGTTGGGACTGGGCCCATCCGGGACCGCTCTCCGAACAGCTGATGGCGGTGCCGTACCGGCTCGGCGGCATGTCGAGCACGGCGTTGCGTGCGGCCACCGTCGCCCTGTCCGTCGTATGGATGATGGTGCTGGCGTGGCTGGTGCGGCGCGCCGACCCGGTTGCTCGCGCCGCCGTGGGCATCGCGGCGATGGGCGTGCTGGCGACGCGTGGCGGCTTCTTGGCCGGTGACGTCTGGAACCCGTCGGTCGGGGTGGTGGCGCTGCTGGTCACGCTGGTCGCCGGCTGGCGCGCGATGGAGCGCGACCCGCCTGGCGCCGGGTGGGTGATGCTGCTCGCCGGGTCGTTCTGCGTCCAGGCCCACCTCGGGTACCTGGCGATCGTCGCACCGGTCTGGCTGGTCGTCGGCGCCGATCGCCGTCGCAGTCGTCCCGTTCATCGCCGGCCGGCCGCTCGCACGCTCCGCTGGGGCGGGGTTGCCCTGGCAGCCGCCTGGTCGATGCCGGTACTGGACTCGCTGGTCCATCCGCCGGGCAACCTGTATCGGGTCGCCCGGTTCCTGTGGCGCGGCGCACCCGGCGAGTCGCGCGCCGGCATCGCCGTCGGCGTTCGAGCCGCGCTGCGGGCCTCCTCACTGTCGTGGCCGTGGCGGGCCAACCAGTCGACCGTGCTGGCCACGTTCGACGTCGGCGTCGGCGTCCTGCCCGGGGCGCTGCTCCTCGTGCTCGTCGCGGCCCGGTTGACCATCGCCCGCTCGGACCGCACGGCCCGACGGCCACTGGATCTGGCGCTCGGTTCCTGGATCGGCTGCGTCATCGGGGCGTCCGGCATCATCGGGCTGCACTACACCTACCTGACCTACTGGTTCCACGCCGTGGTGTGGTTCAGCTGGTTCGCCGCAGTGACCGCAGTCAGCCGGTGGCTGATGGCGCGCTCGACGGTCCGCTGGCTCGCACCAACGGCCGCCATCGCCGCAGGGTGCCTCCAGGTGGTCCTCGCCGCCGTCGTCGGCCGCGGCATGCTCACCGCCCGGCCCGTTCCACCCGGGGTGGCGGCGATGGTCGTCGACGCCGCCGACATCGTCCGCACCGACGCCGCCGGGTCGGTCGTCGCGCTGCGCGCCGACGGACGTGGGTTCATCGCCAACGACGTGACCGCAGGCGTGTTCAACCTGCTCGACCGGGACGGTGCCGACGTTCGCTGGCCGGACATGCCCGCCCTCGTCGGCGCCCGGCGGGCCAGTGCGGAGGCCGTGACCGGGCGCTACTCGTTCGTCGACGGCGACCTGCCGGCGCCCGCGGGCACGGAGCTGCTGCGCTGTTGGCGTGTCCGCAGCGGCGCCAGAACGCAGCCCGGCCCGGACACGGTGTGCCTCTACCGACGGCGATCGGCCTGAGCCCTGCCGGGTCGGGACGAGGACCTGGCTGCCTCGACCCGAATGCGCCGCGTGCGGTCGAGTTGAATGCAGTGATGAGCAGTTCCGGACCGTTGATCGACCCTGCCAACACCACCAGCGCCGTCGACGAGCGGTTGCGCACCGAGACGGACCCCGTGCTGCGGGCCAACCTCGAACTCCTGGCTCGGCACATGCGCGCCGAGGCCGCACTGGATCTCGACGAGCTGATGGCGACGGTCTCGCCGCAGGCCCGATACGTGTTCAACACCGACCGCGGACCGTCGCAAGTGCTCGAGGGCAAGGAGGCCGTGCGCCGCTTCTACACCGAGTTCGCTGCGTCAGGTGCCCACCGGCTGCAGCACCAACTGACTCGCCTCTACGTCGACAAGGGCGGGATCTACACCGAGGGCGTGCTGCGCATGGCCTACCCCGGCCGCGCGTTGATGGCGATGGGTCACCCGGTGGACGACCCGGATGCCTACTACCTGTACGAAGCCAACCTGGCGATCGTCTGGCCGATCGCTGACGATGGGCTGTTCGTCGGGGAGGACAGCTTCGTGGCCGGCGACGGCTTCGCCGGGATCGCCGACCGCAAGCTCGACCCGGCGGACATCCACGGCTTCTGAGCATCCCGACGATCGGCGACCCCGCCGGGACACCGCACGTGTAGGGATAGCGTGGCCCACCCGGGGCGGTAGCTCAGTGGTCAGAGCAGGGGACTCATAATCCCTGGGTCGTGGGTTCGATCCCCACCCGCCCCACGACGGCCGGCCGGCGCGGTCGCCTCAGTGGCTGAACGTCAGACCCTGGAATCGTCCGTCGCTGCGCCAGCCGTCGAGATAGGCCCAGAAGGCCACGGGACCGTCCGGGTAGCCGAGACTGGCCAGGCGTTGGCGGTCGGTCCACTCACCGCCCTCGTTGTTGTAGTAGCCCGGAGTGCACTCCTGGTTGCCGACGAACCCGCGGGTGCTGGTTCGCAGCAGCTCGACCCACTCGTCTTCGGCCTGGCGGTCGACCTCCACCGACGTGGCCCCGGCAGCGTGGGCGTGGTCGATGATCCGGGCGATCGTCGTGCCGGCCTCGGTCAGGTTCTGGGTGATGTTGGAGATCAGGTTGGCGCCCTGCGCCGGGCCGACGATGAACAGATTTGGGAACCCGTGACAGTGCATCCCGTGCAGTGAACGCATGCCGTCGGCCCAATGGTCGGTCAGCGTCTCCCCATCCCGGCCGATGGTCTCGAAGCCACAGCGCCGGGCTAGGTCGGTGCCGACCTCGAACCCGGAGGCGAAGATCAGGCAATCGAGCTCGTAGTGCTGGCCGCCGGCCCACACTCCCGTCTCGTCGATGCGTTCGACCCCCTTGCCGTCCGTGTCGACCAGGTGGGTGTTCGCCCGGTTGAACGTCTGCAGGTACTCGTCGTGGAAGCACGGCCGCTTGCACAGCTGGCGATACCACGCCTGCAGCGCCGCAGCCGTCCGCGGGTCCTCGACCACGTCGACCACCCGCTGGCGGAGCTCCTCCATCTTCTCGTCGTCGCTGTCCTCGTAGGCGCGCAGCATCAGCTCCGGCGTCAGCCCGGCCGACGGATCGGCCCCGAGCAGCGCCACCGTGCGGTCACGGATGCGCACGGCGATGTCGGTCCAGCCGTCGTCGACGAAGTCCTCGTCGGCGAACCCGCCGGTCTGCAGGGTGGCGAAGTTGGTCAGCCAGCGCTGCTGCCACCCGGGCTGCAGCGAGGCGAACCACTGCGGGTCGATCGGGTGGTTGTTGCGCACGTCGATGCTGGACGGGGTGCGCTGGAACACGTACAGCTCACCGGCGTCACGCGCCAGGGGCGGGATGCACTGCACCGCCGTCGCCCCGGTCCCGATGATGCCGACCCGCTTGCCGGCCAGCCCACGCATCGGCGCGCCAGCCGGGTCGCCGCCGGTGTACTCGTAGTCCCACCGGCTGGTGTGGAAGCAGTGCCCGGCGAACTCGTCGATGCCCGCCACACCCGGCAGTTTCGGACGATGCAACGGCCCGGTGCCCATCGACACGAACCGAGCGCGCAGCACGTCGCCACGGTCGGTGCGCACCTCCCAGCGATGGGCCTCGTCGTCCCAGCGCAGCTCGGTGACCTGCGTGCCGAGGATGGCCCCGTCGTACAGGCCGAACTGGCGGGCGATGCGCTGCGCATGGGCGTGGATCTCGGGGGCCGGCACGTACTTCATCGTCGGCATGTACCCGGTCTCCTCCAGCAGCGGGAGGTAGACCATCGCCGCCGTGTCGCACATCGCGCCTGGGTATCGGTTCCAGTACCACGCTCCACCCACATCTCCGGCCCCGTCGATCAGACGGACATCGGTGATCCCCGCCTGGCGGAGGCGGGCCCCCGTGGTCAGTCCGGAGAACCCGGCGCCGATCACGGCGACCTCCACGTCGGCCGTCATGGGTGGTCGTTCCACAGCGGCGGTGTACGGGTCACCGAGCAGTCCGGCGAAGCGGCCGGTCGGCTGGCGGTACTGGTCGTTGGCGTCAGGGCGGATCCGCTTGTCGCGCTCCTGCCGGTAGCGCGCCCGCAGGGCGTCGTGATCGAGGCTCATCGGCCGATTGTAGATGCAGTCACTGCACCGAGTTCAGCCGGGGCTCACGGCTCGATCAACGCTTGGCGCCGAGCTTGATGAACTCCTTGAGCATCACGTCGACCACCGGGGTCGGCAGCTTCTCCAGCAGGGCTCGGCCCTGGGCGGCGCGCACCGAGTACGCCGGTCCGGGGCGCTTCAGGGTCAGCGCCTTGAGCACCGCCTGGGCGAGGATCTTCGGGTCGGCGCCGTGGTCGCCCTCGGAGACCGCTGCGCCGCGCATGCCGCGCAGGTACGGCCCGAACAGCTTCGACGCCGCGGCGGCCTTGTCGAAGTTCGGCCCGATCGAGGCGGTCATCTCGGTCTTGAACGGACCGGGCTGGATCTTGATGACCGGCATGTCCAGCAGGGCGAGCTCACGGCGCAGCGAATCGGAGTAGGCCTCGATGGCGTGCTTGGTCATGGCGTAGGCCCCGTTGAACGGCGCACCGCTCTGCCAGCCGGTCTCCGAGCTGATGTTGACGACCCGACCCTTGCGCGCCCGGAGCAGCGGGAAGCAGGCCTGGTTGACCCGGTAGGTGCCGAACACGTTGACCTCGAACAGCCGGCGCACGGTCGCTTCGGGAAGCTCGATCATCGCCCCGATGGCCATGATCCCGGCAAAGTTGACCACGCCGTCAAGGCCGTCGGTCTGCCGGCTTACCTTGGCCACCGCCCGGCGAACGCTGGCCGGGTCGGTGACGTCGAGGGTCACCGGCACCACCTCGACCTCGCCACGCAGGCGTTTCAGCGCCGCCTCGTCGAAGTCGGCAGCGAAGACCTTCCAGCCCTTGTCCACCAGCAGCCGGGTGCTTGAGGCTCCCAGGCCACCCGCCGCTCCGGTGATGAACACGCTGGGCTGACGTTGCTCGGACATGACGTCCTCCTTGGTCGCTTCCCCCACCGTATGCCCGAAACGACCAGCCCTCCCAGCCGGCCCGAACATCTGTGGAGGAACAGAACGCGACGTCGCGTTCTGTTCCTCCACAGAACGGCGGGGGTGGGCAGGACCCGGGAACGGCGCGGGGTGGCGTCTCCCGGGACGGCGGGGGGTGGCGTGTCCGGGAACGGCGGGAGTGGGGCGGGCTATTCGGCTTCGAGGAATTCGCGGAGGCGCTGGGCGCGCAGCGGGTGGCGCAGCTTGGCCAGCGTCTTGGCCTCGATCTGGCGGACCCGCTCGCGGGTGACGCCGAAGGCCTTGCCGACGTCCTCCAGCGTGGCCGGCTTGCCGTCGTCGAGACCGAAGCGCATCCGCACGATCTCTCGCTCCCGGTCGGTGAGATCGTCGAGGGCCCGCTCGACGGCCTCGACCAGGAGGCGCTTGGTGGCGATGTCCGCCGGGGCGTCGACGGTGAGGTCCTCGATGAAGTCACCCAGGCTGGAGTTGTCCTCCTCGCCCACGGGCGAGTCGAGCGACAGCGGGTCGAGGGAGATCCGCAGGATGTCGCGCACCCGGTCGACCGGCATCGCGCAGCGCGCCGCGACCTCCTCGACGCTGGGCTCGCGCTCCAGCTCCTGGTGCATCTGCCGCTGGGTGCGCAGCACCCGGTTCATGTGCTCGACCATGTGCACCGGGATGCGGATCGTTCGGGCCTGGTCGGCGATCGAGCGGGTGATCGCCTGGCGAATCCACCACGTGGCATAGGTCGAGAACTTGAACCCCTTGGTGTGGTCGAACTTCTCCACGGCGCGCATCAACCCGAGGTTGCCCTCCTGGATCAGGTCGAGCAGCTGCATCCCCCGCCCGCTGTAGCGCTTGGCAATGCTGACCACCAGGCGCAGGTTGGCCTGGATCAACTGGCTCTTGGCCTCCTGCCCGGCACGCACCGTGCGCGACAGGCGGCGACGCTCCAGCACCTGATCGGGACCGTCGGCCAGGGAGGTCAGCCGCTCGGCGGCAAGCCGGCCGTCCTCGATCGACTGAGCCAGGCGCCGCTCGTCGTCGGCGGTCAGCAGGTCGACCCGGCCGATCTCCTTCAGGTACATCTGCACGGTGTTGTTGGCCCCGCCGTCACCGCGGTCGTGGACCCGCGGGCGCCGGGCGGAGAGCCGGCGCACCGTGGGCCCGGCCAGGCGCGCCGCCCGCCGATCGGCCGCGCCGCCCTCGGAGCTTGCGGCGTCGCCCTCGCCCTCGCCACCCGAATCGGCCTCCTCACCGGGCGACCGCGGCGCATCGCTGGCTGCTGCGTCCGCGTCCGGGCGGGGGATCTCGGCCGAGTCGGCCTCGCCGTGCCCGGTCACCACCCCTTCGTCGAGGACGATGCCGGCGTGGGTCAGCCGATCGACCACGTCACGCAGCAGATCCTCGTCGAGGTCGGCGTGGCGCAGGACGTGGCTGACGTCCTCGGCGTGGACGGTGCCCACGATCCGGCCGCGGAGCAGCAACGCCGACCACTCGCCCTGGTCGACGTCGGCATGGGGAGACTCGATTGTGCGGTCGAACACGCCGTCACTCACGCCGGCTCCTCCGTTTGCCGCGCCCCTCGCGACACGAGCCAAGTTAGCAAGCCGTCGATGGCCGCTTCCGCCGCGGCCGGGTCGTCGAGCTGCTCCATCGAGCGCCGGGCCTCGGCGTCCTCGCGGATCTCGTCGGGATCGTCGACGGCGACCCGACGGGCCAGCACCCGGCGGGTTGCCGCGGTCAGCAGGTTCAGCGCTTCCAGTCGCGGATCGGCGTCCACATCGGCCACCGCGGCCCGCTCGAGCAACTCGGCGGCCTCCGGATCAGCGGCGTGCAGGGCGGCCTCGATCTGCCCCTGACCCTCGCCCACCGCCAGGAACGCTCGCCGGCAGACGTCATCGGCGAACATCTCCTCGATCAGCCAGTCGGCCATCAGCTCCCAGCGCTGCACCAGGAGGGCGATGGCCACGAACTCGGCGTTCTCCGCGGTGCCGACCCGGCGGGTGGGGGCCACATGGACCACGGGACGCAGCGCCCGACGCTCGGCCAGCTGCACCAGCTGGGCGGGCGGCAAGTCGAGCTGCACAGCCACCTGGCTGGCGTACTGGTCGCGCACCAGCCGCGACGGGTGCTCGTTGATCACCGACATCGCCGCCTCGGCCGCCCGGGCCCGGTCCTCGGGCGAGCGCGCCGGCCGGCTGGCCAGCACCCGCTGGAGGCGGAAGCCGAGGAACGGCAGGGCATCGGCGACCGCCCGGCCGAGCGAGTCCGGGTCGGAGACGCTCAGCTCACCCGGGTCACGACCCTCGGGGAAGCGGGCGACGCGCACCTCGACCTCGTAGCGCTGCTCCCACTCGTAGAACTTCTCGGCAGCGCCCTGCCCGGCGGCGTCGGCGTCGAAGGCCAGCACGACCTTGCTGGCGAAGCGCTTCAGCAGGCGGACGTGCTCCTCGGTCAGCGCCGTCCCGCAGGTGGCCACGGCCCGGCGAACACCGGAGCGATGGAACCCGATGACGTCGGTGTAGCCCTCGCAGATGACCACCTCGTCGGTGGCCACGATCTCGGCCTTGGCCCAGTTCAGCCCGTAGAGGGTCTTGGACTTGTGGTAAATCGCCGTTTCCTGGCTGTTCTTGTACTTCGCCGGATCGGTGGCCCCCGGCAGGATCCGTCCGCCGAACGCCACCGGCTCGCCGCTGTCGGTGAAGATCGGGAACAGCACCCGCCCGCGGAACTGGTCCTGCAGGCGCCCGGACTTGTTGCGGAACGCCAGCCCCGTGGCTGCCAGCGAATCGGCCGTGACCCCGGGCTGGCGGGCGAGCTCCCGGCTCAGCTCGTCCCACGCCTCGGGTGCCCAGCCGAGCCGGAACTGGCGGGCGATCTCGCCGGCCAGCCCTCGGCTGCGCAGGTAGTCGCGCGCCGCCCGGGCGTCGGGCCCGGTGAGCAGGCGCTGGTGATACCAGTCGACCGCACCCTGCATGGTGGCGATCAGCTGCTTGCGCCGCTGGCGCTCACGCCCCTCGCCGCCGGTGGTGTAGCGCAGCTGGATGCCCACCCGACCGGCCAGCTGCTCGACCGACTGGGCGAAGTCGACGTGCTCGAACTGCTGGACGAAGGTGAACACGTCGCCGCCGGCCCCGCAGCCGAAGCACTTGTACCGACCGGTCTCCTCGCGGACGTTGAACGAGCCCGACTTCTCGGCGTGGAACGGGCACAACCCGACCCAGTTGCGGCCCACCCGGCGCAGGGCGACGTGCTGGCCGATGACGTCGACGATCGACACGGTGGAGCGAACCCGCTCCACGTCGTCCTCGACGATGGCCATCCCGGCACCCTATCCAAGCCCCTCCACGGACGGCTCGGCGACGATCGACGGTCTCAACGCTCCGAGGGGGGCGGGCTCGGCTCGCCCGGTCCGTCGTCGTCGACGGCCAAGGTGTCGAGCCGCGCTCGGCGCAACGAGAACGCCACCGAGGACACCAGGACGATGGCGATGACCAGCAGGGACACGCCGGTGGAGATGTGCACCCACCGGCTGAGCAACATCTTCGCCCCGACGAAGGCGAGGATCACCGCCAGCCCCTGCTGGAGGTAGCTGAACCGGGCGTGGAGGTCCGCCAGCAAGAAGTACAGGGCGCGCAGGCCGAGGATGGCGAAGGCGTTGGAGGAGAAGACGATGAACTGCTCGTGGCTCACCGCCAGCACCGCCGGCACCGAGTCGACGGCGAACAGCACGTCGGTGAACTCGAGCAGCAGCAGCACGGCGAACAGCGGCGTGGCCAGCCGCCGGCCGCCGACCTTGGTGAACAACCGTTGGCCGTCGAGCTCGGGCGACGACGGGAGGACCCGGCGGACGACGCGCAGGAAGCGGCTCTCCCCCGGATCCATCTCCTCGTCCCCACCGACCATCAGCTTCGCCGCGGTGTACAGCAGGAACGCCCCGAACACGTAGAGGATCCAGTCGAAGCGCTCCAGCAGGGCGACACCGGCGAAGATGAACACGGCCCGCAGCACCAGGGCGCCGAAGATCCCCCAGAACAGGACGCGGTGCTGATAGCGCCGGGGGACGCGGAAGTAGGTGAAGATCAGCGCCCAGACGAACACGTTGTCGACGCTGAGACTCTTCTCCAGCAGGTAGCCGGACAGGTACTCGCCGGTGGCCCCGCGACCGAACCACCACCACACGACGCCGGCAAAGCCGAGCCCGAAGGAGATCCACACCGCCGACTCCACCAGCGCCCGGCGGGTGGTGGCCACCTTGGCGACCCGGTGGAAGACCACCAGGTCGATGAGCAGCAGACCGACGATCAGGCCGAGCAACACCAGCCAGTGCCAGGCGCGCACGTCGAGCTGGACGAACGTGCCGTCCCGGGCCAGCACCGGATGGATGGTCATCGGGCCGACGACGGCCGGCGACGACACCCAGGTCGCCGCCGGCACGGTCACTTGGTGTCGGACTTGGCCCCGCCGATCACGGCCTGGGCCGCGGCGAGGCGGGCGATCGGCACCCGGTACGGGCTGCAGCTCACGTAGTTGAGTCCGGCGTCGTAGAACAGGCCGATGCTCTCCGGGTCGCCACCGTGCTCACCGCACACGCCGAGCTTGAGGTCCGGCTTGGTCTGCCGGCCGCGCTCGGCGCCCATCCGCACCAGCTCGCCCACGCCGGACTGATCGATGGTCTCGAACGGGTTGCGCTTCAGCAGACCCTGCTCGAGATACGCCGGCATCATCCGGCTCTCGACGTCGTCGCGGCTGAACCCGAAGGTCATCTGGGTCAGGTCGTTGGTGCCGAAGCTGAAGAAGTCCGCCTCCTCGGCGATCTCGTCGGCGCGGATGGCCGCCCGTGGCGTCTCGATCATGGTGCCGATGGTGACGTGCGGCTTGCGCTTCATCCCCTTGACGGCCTCGTCGATCTCGGCCTGAACCCAGCCCCGGGCCAGGGCCAGCTCCTCGCGGGTGACGGTCAGCGGGATCATCACCTCGACGATCGGGTTCTTCCCGCGGCTCCGCAAGGCGGCTGCGGCCTGCATCAGCGCCTTGACCTGCATGGCGTAGAGGCCCGGCTTGACCACACCGAGGCGCACGCCGCGGGTGCCGATCATCGGGTTGTGCTCGGCCCAGCTGATGGCCGCGTCCAGCTCCGCCTGCTCCACCTTGGTCAGCTTGCGGCGGGCCTGGACGATGCGCAGCTCCTCGACCGACGGCAGGAACTCGTGCAGCGGCGGATCGAGCAGGCGCACCGTCACCGGCAGCCCGTCCATGGCCTCGAGCACCTCCTCGAAGTCGTCCTGCTGCACCCGGCGGAGGTTCTCCAAGGCCGCGGCCTCGTCGTCGGCGGTGTGCGCCAGGATCATCTCGCGCACCACCGGCAGGCGGTCGGGGCCGAGGAACATGTGCTCGGTGCGGCACAGCCCGATGCCCTCGGCGCCGAGGTCGCGGGCGTGCCGGGCGTCGAGGCCGTTGTCGGCGTTGGCCCGCACGCCGAGCTTGCCCTTGCGCACCTGGTCGGCCCACTTGAGGATCAGGTGGAACTCGGCCGGTGGCTCCGCCGCAGCCAGCGACAGCCCGCCGATGAACACCTCACCGGTGCTGCCGTCGATGGAGATGATCTCGCCACGCTTGACCGTCTGGTCGCCGACGTGGAAGGAGTCCTTGGCCAGCTTGACGGCCTCGGCCCCGACGACGGCCGGCGTGCCCCAGCCGCGGGCAACCACCGCGGCGTGGCTGACCAGACCGCCGCGAGCGGTGAGGATGCCCTTGCTGGCCATCATCCCGTGGACGTCCTCCGGACTGGTCTCGTTGCGCACCAGGATGACGTCCTCGCCACGCTCCTTGGCGGCCACGGCGTCGTCGGCGGTGAAGTAGACGTGGCCCACGGCGGCACCCGGTGAGGCCGCCAGGCCCTTGCACACCGCCTTGCCCTTGGTGGCGAACTGCGGGTGGAGCACCTGGTCGAGGTGGTCGGCGGCGATGCGCATGATCGCCGCCTCGTGGCTGATCTTCCAGGTCCCCGCCGGGCCGCGAGTGCCCTTGGTCATGTCCACGGCCATCTTCAGCGCGGCGGCGCCGGTGCGCTTGCCGACGCGGGTCTGCAGCATCCACAGCTTGCCCTGCTCGATGGTGAACTCCGTGTCGCACATGTCCCGGTAGTGGGCCTCGAGGCGACGAAAGATGTCGAGCAGTTCCCTCTTGATCGTCGGGAAGTGCTTGCCCATGTGGTCGAGGTCTTCGGTGTTGCGGATGCCCGCCACCACGTCCTCGCCCTGGGCGTTGATCAGGAAGTCGCCGTACGGCGCGTTCTCGCCGGTGGCCGCGTTGCGGGTGAAGCCCACGCCAGTGCCGCTGTTGTCGTCGCGGTTGCCGAACACCATGGTCTGCACGTTGACCGCGGTGCCCAGCTCGTGGCTGATCTTCTCGCGGACGCGGTAGGCGATCGCCCGGGCACCGTTCCAGCTCTTGAACACGGCCTCGATGGCGCCGCGCAGCTGCTCGCGCGGCTTCTGCGGGAAGGGATGACCGGTCTCCCGCTCGATGACCTCGAGGTACTTGGCGCACAGCGCCTTGAGGGTCTCGGCCGACAGATCGGCGTCGGACTTGGCCTTGGCGTGGGTCTTGGCCTCCTCCAGCGGGTGCTCGAACAGCTCCCCGTCGACCCCCAGCACGATCCGGCCGTACATCGAGATGAACCGGCGGTAGCTGTCGTAGGCGAAGCGCTCGTCACTGGTGACGTGGGCCAGGCCCTTGACGCTCTCGTCGTTCAGCCCGAGGTTGAGGACGGTGTCCATCATCCCCGGCATGGAGAACTTGGCGCCGGAGCGCACGCTGACCAGCAGCGGGTCGTAGGGGTCGCCGAGCTTGCGACCCATGGTCTTCTCCAGGCGGAAGACGTGCTTGGCGATCTCCTCGTCGAGGCCGGCTGGCCACCCGCCGTGCATGTAGGACCGGCAGGCATCGGTGGAGATGGTGAATCCGGGGGGGACCGGGAGCTTCAGCACGCTGGTCATCTCGGCCAGGTTGGCGCCCTTGCCCCCGAGGAGGTCCTTGTACTCCATGGGCGGGCGGCGGTGCTTGTGATCGAAGGCGTAGACGTACGGCACGAGGCGAGTCTACGGAGTCGGCCCTGGTGAACCATGGTGCGCTGCCCGCCCCGGGCCGCGAGCGAGGGCTCCCGGACCGCCCCTATCGTGACGGGATGGCCTCAGGACCGGCGTTCCGGCTGTTCGGGTTTCCGGTCCACGTGCGCACCGGGTTCCTGGTGTTCCTGGCCACCGTCATGGCGATCAACGGCGTGGAGACCGGAGCGTGGTTCGCCCTGTTCCTCACCGTGCTGCTGCTGGTCCACGAGCTCGGCCACGCCCTGGCTGCCCGGGCCACCGGGGCGCGGGCCGAGATCACCCTCGACTTCCTGGCCGGCTACGCCTCGTTCGCCCCGACCCACCCGCTGGCGTGGTGGCAGAACGCCGGCATCTCCCTGGCCGGCCCGCTCGCCCAGTTCGCCGTCGGCGTCGGCGCCCTCGTTGCGTGGGGGGTCAACCCGGCCGACCTCGACCACGCCGGGTGGTCGATCCCCCAGCAGACCCTGTGGTTCGCCGGTCCGGTGATCGCCCTGCTCAACCTGCTGCCGGTCCTGCCCCTCGACGGCGGCCACGTCGTCGAGGCGGTCCTGACCCGCGTGGCCGGCCCCACTCGTGGGCCGCGCCTCACGCTGTACAGCAGCATCGCCCTGACGGTGGTCGGCTACGCCGTGCTCACCCTGGCCACCGACGTACGGATCAGCCCGATCTTCGTCGTGCTCCCGCTGCTGTTCCAGCTGCAGATGCTGGGCAGCGAGCGAGCCCGCGGCGAGCGTGATCGCCACCAGCAGTCGATGCTCACCGTCTCGTCGGCCGAGGCCGAGGCGTGGCGCAGCGGCGCACTGGACGGGTTCGGGCCCGGCGCCCAACCGTCGCCGTGGTACCTGGCGTCGCTGCACCGGCGCAGCGGGCACCTCGACCTGGCTCGCCAGGTGATCGAGGCCGACCTGCGCCGCCCGTCCAACGCGGTGTGGTGGCCGCCCCCTCCCCAGGCCTCCGCCGAGGTGGGTGCGCTGGTCGACCTGCTCGAGCGCCCGTACCCGTCGGGCAATGAACGGTCCGAGCTGGTGCTGGCGTCGATCCTCCACCAGCTCGGCCGGTACGAGGACGCGGCACGCTACGCGGCGTCGTGCTACGAGTCGCACCGCCAGCCGGCCCTGGCGCTCCTGGTGGCCCGCGCCGCAGCCGCACTGGGTGACCGCTCGACGGCGACGGCATGGCTGCGCACGGCGCTCGACAGCCAGGAGGGCGCGGCGATCCGCGCTGCCGCGGCCTCGACCCCCGAGCTCGCCGGCTACCTCAACGACCCGCTGCTGTCCCGCTGAGCGACCCGGGCGGTCCGGGCTCGGACGTTCGCCTGGCGCGCCAGCCGAGGCCGCGGCGGCCGACCACGCTGGTCAACGTCACCGGACCGGGCGCCGTCTGGACCACGTCGCCGGGCGCGGCGCCCTCGGAAACGTCGATGACGTCCAGGTGGCGGCGAGCGACCGCGCCACGGGCGTCCATCCGCTCGACCAGCTCCTGACCGGGATAGCAGCCCTTGGTGAAGCTCACCGCCTCGGCGACCACCCCGGTCTCCGCCGGGATCGTCTCGCCGGGCACGATCTCGGCGCCCATCCGCGGCCAGCGCGACTCGAGGCGCTCGGCCTCGCCGGCCCCCGGCTTCCCGTCGATCGCCTGGCGGGTGAGCGTGGCGTCGACCCGGATCATGAACCGGCGGAGGCGGGCTTCGAGCACCTCGCCGAACCCGGCATCGGTGTCGAGGACGAAGCGCTGGTCGGCGTGGCGCGCCACCCGGGCCAGCGCCACCACCTTGCCCGTGGGGTCGAGCAGGAACGTCCATGTCGCCTGGCCGACGGCGAGCTCGGCGAGATCCTGGGACGACTGGGACTGCAGGTACCTCGCCGCGCCCGGACCGTCCACGACGACCGCGTCGCGCGGCTGGCGCAGCCACGGTCGCTCGGCGGCTGGAGGCGGTGGCGCCATCGGCCGAGTCTGGCACACTGCTGCGATGGCTTCACCGGCGACCCCTGATCGCGTCGAGCGGATGGCCGCCCAGGCCACGAGCCGGGTCGGCGCCACCCTCGCCCGGCTGCGCTCGCTGACCCTCGGGATCGTCGTCGGCACCGCGGTCGTCGCCGTGGCCACCTTCCTGACCGGATGGTGGGTGTTCCGCCGCAGCCACGGCGCCTGGATCGTGCTCGGCGGGGTGCTGTGCCTGATCCCCGTCCTGGCCGCCGCCGGCGGCCGGTGGCTGATCCTGCGCGCTGCCCACGCCGTGCCCCGTCTCGCCGGCGACGTGGCCACCCTGCTGCGCACCAGCCGCCAGGCCGCCGGCCCGCTGATCGACCATGACTCCGGCGCCCCGCTGGCCCAGCACGCCAAGTCGCTCGGTGAGCTGCGGAGCCTGCTGACGCAACGCCGGGCCGAGCTCCCGGCCCTGTTCGCCGGCGTGCGCGCCCTCACCGCCGTCCCTGGACTGGTGGCCGTCGCCGTGCTCGGCACGCTTGCCGCCGGCGTCGTCGGCACGATCCTGCTGCTGGTCGGCCTGCTCCGCTGACGAGCCGGCGCCCGCTGCCGGGGCGGGTCAGGCGGGGGTGTCGGACTGGCGGCGGGCGGCGGTCATCCGCCGGGCGGCCGGGATGGCCGCCAGCAGGGCCGCGGCCTTGTTGGCGCACTCCAGGTCCTCGTCGTCGGGATCGGAGTCGGCCACGATGCCGGCACCGGCTTGGAACGAGGCCCCGTGGCTACCGACGAACATCGTCCGGATGGCGATGGCGGTGTCCAGGTTGCCGCTGAAGTCGATGTAGCCGACCACGCCGGCATACGGGCCACGCTTGACCGGCTCGAGCCGGTCGATGATCTCCATCGCCCGAACCTTCGGGGCCCCACTCACCGTGCCCGCGGGCAGCGTGGCGCGCAGCACGTCGATCGGCGTCAGGCCGTCACGCAGCTCGCCGCTGACCTGCGAGGTCAGGTGCATGACGTGGCTGTAGCGCTCCAGGGACATCAGCTCGTCGACGTGCACCGTGCCGAAGCGGGCCACTCGGCCGACGTCGTTGCGGGCCAGGTCGACCAGCATGACGTGCTCGGCCACCTCTTTCGGGTTCTCGCGCAGCTCACCGGCCAGGCGGCGGTCGTGGTCGTCGTCGCGTCCCCGACGGCGGGTCCCGGCGATCGGCCGGCTGATCACCCGCGGCCCCACCACCTGGACCATCGGCTCCGGCGAGCTGCCGACGATGGTGACGTCCGGGTGGCGGACGAAGTACATGTACGGGCTCGGGTTGACCTGGCGCAGCACCCGGTAGACGTCGAACGGGTCGGCGCCCAGTTCCTCGGTGCTCAGGTCGTAGCGCTGGGCCAGGACGACCTGGAAGATGTCGCCGGCGACGATGTGCTCCTTGGCCGCTCGGACCGCCCGCTGGTAGGAGCCGCCGCCCATCGAGCTGGCCACCTCGGGCAGGCGCTCCCCCGCCACCGGCGGACCGACCGGCACGTAGGCCAGCGGCCGGGCGAGGTCGGCGACGGCCGCAGCCACCCGCGTCGCCGCGGCGTCGTAGGCCTGGCGAAGCCGGTCGCCGCTCAGGCCGAGGGTCTGGACGCTCTCGATCAGGTAGACCCGCTGGCGCCAGTGGTCGAACGCCGCCAGCGAGCCGATGACGCTCATCACCGCGTCGGGCAGCTCCCGATGATCCGGCGGCACGTCCGGGAGGTGCTCGATCTCGCGGACCACGTCATACCCGAGGAAGCCGATCAGCCCGCCCTGCAACGGCGGCAGGTCGGCCAGGACCGGCGCTCGGTAGACGTGCACCAGATGGTCGAGGGCGGCGAGTATGCCGCGATCGGTGGGCACGTCGGCGGGCAGCGAGCCGGTGGCGCGCAGCTCGGCGCCGCGCAGCTCGAGCTGCGCCGAGGGCGAGCGGCCGACGAAGCTGTACCGGGCCCACCGCTCGCCGTGCTCGACGGACTCGAGCAGGAAGCCCTCGCCGTCGCCCACCAGCTTGGCGAAGGCCGCCACGGGCGTCTCCAGGTCGGCGAGCAGCTCGGTCCACACCGGCACGACCGTGTAGTGGCCGGCCAGCTCGGCGAAGCGCTCGAAGGAGATCGCCAGCTCGGTCATCGCCGGGTCCCGGGGCGCGGTGGGCGGCCGGATGTCACGCCGGTGCGTCGAGGCGGCGGAAGAAGCACGACCGGGCTCCGGTGTGGCACGCCCCTGCACCCTCCTGGTCGACCCGGAACAGCAGCACGTCGGCGTCGCAGTCGACCCACGCCTCGCGCACCAACTGGCGGTCGCCGCTGGTGTCGCCCTTGCGCCACACCTCCTGGCGGCTGCGGCTCCAGTAGACCATCCGCCCCTCGGCGAGGGTCATCGCCAGCGTCTCCCGGTTCATCCACGCCATCATCAGCACCTCGCCGGTGGTGGCGTCCTGGGCGATCGCCGGAATCAGCCCATCGGCCCCGAACGTCAGCGCCTCGAGCAGCGCCGGGTCAGCGGCGGTCAGCCGTGCGCTCACAGGTACAGCCCGGTGCTGGCCTCGATGCGCGAGGCGGCCACGGCGTGCAGGTCGCGCTCGCGCAACATGATGTAGTCGCTGCCGCCGACCTCGACCTCGTAGCGATCCTCCGGGCTGAACAGCACCCGGTCGCCGACCTCGGCGCTGCGCACGTTCTGGCCGAGCGCGACCACCTCGGCCCACACCAGTCGCTTGGAGATCTGGGCCGTGGCCGGGATGAGGATGCCGCCCGACGACCGCCGCTCGGCGTCCTTGTCGGGGATGCGGACCAACAGACGGCCGGCAAGCATCTTGATCGGCAGCTTCTCGTCGGCGGCAGTCACCCTCCGCAGGGTATCCGGTTCCACCGGGATCGGCCGGGTGGATGTCCGGGTGCGAACATGGCCCGATGAGGACGTGGTGGCGGGTGGTCGCCGAGGCCGCGGCGCGACACCCCGACACGGTGGTGGTGGCCGACGAGCGCGGTCGGGCGCTGACCGCCGCCCGATTCGCCGAGGTCGCCGAACGGGTGGCGGCCGGCCTGGCGGCTGGTGGCGTCGGCGCTGGGCAGGTGGTCGCCTGGCAGCTGCCCACCAGCATCGAGACCGCCGTGTTGATGGCCGCCCTGGGCCGGCTCGACGCCGTCCAGCAACCGCTGATGCCGTCACTGGGCGAACGCGAGGTGAGCTACCTCACCGCCCTCGGATCGGCGACGACCGTGGTGATCGACCCGTCGTGGCGAGGCGTCGATCTGCTGAGCCCGGGGTCGCGCCTCGCTGCGGAGCTCGGCGCCCAGGTGATCGTCTGCGACCACCGGTCGGCCGCGCCGGACGGTGTCGCCCTGCCGACCGCCGACCCGGCCGGGCTGACCCCGCCGAACGGCGAGGGCTCGGCCCGGCGCTGGCTGTACGCCACGTCGGGAACCTCGGCCAACCCGAAGGGCGTGTGGCACAGCGACGACAGTGCCCTGGCGGCCTGCCCCGGCTGGCTGCGAGCCAGTGCCGCCGGACCCGGTGACGTCTACCCGATCGCCTTCCCGCTGGCGCACATCGGCGGGCTGCTCATGCTGGCCGCGGCGTTGACGGCCGGCTACACGCTGGTGCTCCTGGACGGCTTCGATCCGCAGACCGGCCCACGGCTGGCGAGCGCCCACGGGGCGACCGTCCTGGGTTCGGCGGCCCCGTTCCTGCACGCCTACCTGGCCGCCCAGCGGGCCGAGCCGCGCCGCCCACTGTTCCCCCGATTGCGGGTGTGCGTCAGCGGTGGGGCGGCGAAGGCCGCCGGGCTGCACGACGAGGTCCGGGCCACGCTGGGCGGCGCCGGGGTGATCTCCAGCTGGGGGCTGACCGAGTTCCCCCTGGCCACCTTCACGGCCATCGGCGACGACCGCGACACGCTGGCGCTCACCGAGGGCCGCCCGGTCGACGGTGTCGAGCTCGGGGTGCGCGACCCCGCCGGCGCACCCGTCGACGCCGGCCAACCGGGCGAACTGGTGCTGCGCGGCCCGCAGTGCTTCCTCGGCTACGCCGACCCCGCCGAGCAGGCCGGGGCGTTCACCGAGGACGGGTTCTTCCGCACCGGCGACCTGGGGGTCCAGTGGGCCAACGGAGCCGTGCAGATCACCGGCCGGCTCAAGGACGTGATCGTGCGCAACGCCGAGAACATCTCGGCCAGCGAGGTGGAGGGCGTCCTGGCCTCGTGCCCGGGCGTCGCCGAGGTGTCCTGCGTCGGGCTGCCCGACCAGCGGACCGGTGAGCGGCTGTGCGCCGTGGTCGTCCCGGGCGCCGGTGCCGAGGTCACCCTCGACGGGCTGACGGCCCATTGCCGGGCGGCGGGCTTGGCCCGCTACAAGTGGCCCGAGCAGGTGGTGGTCACCGACCGGCTCCCGCGCAGCGGTCTGGGCAAGGTGGCCAAGGCCGACCTGCGCGCCCGGCTGCTGGCCGGACCAGCAGCGCCCGGCGCGAGGCCGTCGTGACCGCCGAGCAGCCAGGATCGGTGGTCGGCCATCCGACGATCGCCGAGCTGATCGACGATCCGCACCCACATCTCGCCGCACTGCGCGCCACCCGCCCCGTGGCCTGGGTGCCGGCGCTCGGCGCGTGGCTGGTGACCGGTCATCGTCTGGCGCTGCAGGTGCTGCACGACCCTCAGCGCTTCACGGTGGACGACCCGCGGTTCTCGACCGCTCAGGTCGTCGGACCCAGCATGCTGTCGCTGGACGGCGAGGAGCACCGCCGCCACCGCCAGCCGTTCACCGCCAGCTTCTATCCCCGGGCAGTGCGCCACCGCTTCGCCCAGCCGATCGCCGCGCGCCTGCGCGGGCTGCTGGACTCGATCACCGACGCCGGTGCCCGGCGCTGCCCCGATGCGGGTGCGGCGCTGGCCGGGCCCCTCGCGGCCTCGACCATCGCCACCGCCCTCGGCCTCGACGGCGCCGACGAGCGCATCGTCGCCGAGCTGCTCGGGTGGTACCGGGCGATCGTCGACTCGGTGGCCGGTGTCGGCGAGGGTCGGGCGGTCACACCAGCCGGCGCCGCAGCGATGACCGAGCTGGCCGCGGCCCTGGCGCCATCGTTGGCCGCGGGGTCCGGATCGCTGCTCGGCGATGCCGCCGGTCAGGGACTGAGCGAGGCCGAGGTGATCTCCAACGCCGCGGTGATCATGTTCGGAGCCATCGAGACCACCGAGGCGATGATCCTCAACGCCCTGTGGTACCTGCTGGGCTCCGAGGCGCGGACGGCCGGTCCGGTCGACGTCACTGCGGCCGTCGGCGAGTCGCTGCGCCTCGAGCCCGCCGCGGCCACCGTCGACCGGTACGCCACCGAGGACACCGACCTGCACTGGCCCGGCGGCTCGGCCCGGATCCTGGCCGGCGACCCCGTCTCGATCTCGCTCGCCGGCGCCAACCGCGACCCGGACGTATTCGCCGACCCCGACCGCTACGACCTCGGGCGCGCCAACCTGCAACGGGCGCTGGCCTTCGCCGCCGGCCCGCACGTCTGCATCGGCATCTACCTCGCCTGGCTGGAGACCGAGCTGGCCGTCGGCGCGGTGCTCGAGGCCCTCCCGGGCGTCGCCCTCGGCCCGGACAGCACCGCGCCGCGCGGGCTGATCTTCCGCAAGCCGCCGCGCCTCGACCTCACCTGGACGTGATCAGCCGGCCTGGCGGGTGCGGAGCTCGGCCTTGGCAACCTTGCCGGTGGCGTTGAGCGGCATCGACTCGACCACGCCGAACGAGCGAGGCACCTTGAAGTTGGCCATCCGCTCCCGGCACCACGCGCCGAGGACCTCGCTCACGTTGTCGGCGGTCAGCCCACCACCGGGGCGGACCTGCACCACGGCGTGGCCGACCTCGCCGAGTCGGGCGTCGGGAACGCCGAACACCGCGGCCTGGACGACGTCCGGGTGCTCGAGCAGCCGGCTCTCGATCTCGGCCGGGTAGGCGTTGAACCCCCCGACGATGAACATGTCCTTCTTGCGATCGGTGATGTGCACCCGCCCGTCGGCATCGAGCAGGCCGATGTCGCCGGTGCGCAAGAACCCATCGGCGGTGAACGCCGCGGCGGTCTCGTCCGGGTCGTCGAAGTAGCCCACCATCACGTTCTCGCCGCGGACCAGGAGCTCGCCGGCCTGGCCGGCACGGACCTGGCGACCGTCGTCATCGACGACGCGCACCTCCAGCCAGGGCAGCGGCCGACCGACCGTGGTGGCGACCACGTCGGCCGGATCGTCGCAGCGGCACACGCTGACGGTGCCGGTGGTCTCGGTGAGCCCGTAGCCGGTGGCCACCTCGGGGATGCCCAGCTCGTCGCGCATCCGGCGGATGACCTCCACGGGCACCACCGCCGCGCCGGTGATCGAGCTGCGCACGCTGGACAGGTCGAAGCTGCCCCGGTCGGGATGGTCGAGCAGGGTCTGGAACACGGTCGGCGGGCCGGGCAGCATGGTGATCCGCTCGGCGGCCACCCGGCGCATCATCGCCGGCACGTCGAACACCGCCTGGGGATGGATGCTCGCCCCGCGCAAGACGCAGGCGAGGATCCCGGACTTCAGCCCCGCCGTGTGGAAGAAGGGGTACACGACCAGGTAGCGATCGCCGGCACGCAACCCGACCCGGGCGGACCACTCGTGGTAGGTGCGCACGCTGGGTCCGTGCTGCAGCATCGCTCCCTTCGGCCGCCCGGTGGTGCCCGAGGTGAAGATCAGGTCGGAGAGGTCCGCTGGTCGGGCCGCGGTCTGGCGCCGTTGCACCTCCCGCGCCGCACCCGCGTCGCTGGGCAACCCGTCCAAGGCCCGCCATCCGTCCGGCACCGGACCGCTGATCACCAGGCGCATGCGCACATCGTCGAGGCCGGCTTCGCCGGCCAGCATGCCGACGGGGTCCGACGCGGCGAAGTCCGTGGCCACCAGGACCGCCGCGGCCCGGCTGCGACGGAGGATGTCGGCGGCCTCGTGGCCGACGTAGCGAGTCGAGATCGGCACCAGCACCCCGCCGGCGCGATACACCGCGAAGGAGGCGGCGATCCACGCCGGGCTGTTCGGGGCCCACAGGGCGACGCGCTCCCCCGGCTGCAACCCGGCGGCGACGAGCCCCGCTGCCAGCCGGTCGACGTCCGCGTCGAGTTGGGCGAAGGTGGTCACCGCCCCGTGATCGACGACGGCGGGCTGATCGGCGAAGCGCGCCGCAGCGTGGCGCAGGGCGTGACCGATGGTCGGGGGCAACGGTGCGTCCTCGATGATCACCGGGCCGACCGTACCGGCCGGCGGCCACTACGGTCGGCTCGTGACTGCCAGCGCGGCACCGACGTACACCACGCTGCTCGTCGAGCGGCACGGCCCGGTGGGGTGGTTGACCTTCCACCGGCCAGGTGCAGCGAACGCCATCGACGCGACGATGTTCGCCGAGCTCGATCGGGCCTGGGTCGAGCTCGACGCCGATCCAGCGGTGCGGGTCATCGTCAACACCGGATCGGGCGCCGCCTTCCAGACCGGGCTGGACATGGTGCAACTGAGCCGTGATCCCGATGCGTTGCGGACCTCGGCTCGCCAGACCAAACGGGCTGAGCTGCGCCTGACCGCCTGGCATCATCGCGTGGCCAAGCCGGTGATCGCCGCGGTCAACGGGGTCTGCGCCGGCGGCGGGCTGCACTTCGTGGCCGACGCCGACATCGTCATCGCCGCCGACACGGCCACGTTCCTCGACCCGCACGTCAGCGTCGGCCAGGCATCCGTGTTCGAGACGGTTGCCCTGGCCCGTACGTCGCCGGTCGAGTCGATCATGCGCATGGCCCTGGTGGGCCGCCACGAGCGGATGGACGCCCAGCGGGCCTACCAGCTGGGGATCTGCTCGCAGGTCGTCCCGGCCGCCGACCTGGCCGAGACCGCCCAACGACTCGCCGAGGTCATCGCCGCCAACGATCCGGCGGTGGTCACCGCGGCCAAACGAGCCCTGTGGGCTGCGCTCGAGGTGTAGCCGGCTAGGCCGTCGCCCGCTGCTGCAGGTCGCCGACGTCGATGCCGAGCTTCTTGGTGAACCGGCCCTTGTCGAACGGGCGGATCGCCACGTCGTGTCCGGCGGACTCGGCACGCAACGCGCCGACGGTGCACCGGTCCCGGCTGCGGTGCTGGAAGGGATCGAACGAGTACCACCGGCAGGCGTTCTCGAAGCCGATCCGGTGCAGGTCGGCGTCGCTGACCCCCTGGGCCGCTCCGATCAGCTCCTCGGGCGCAGTCGGCCAGGACGAGTCGCTGTGCGGGTAGTCGCACTCCCAGGCGATGTTGTCGATGCCGATCATGTCGCGCAGCTGGATGCCCACCGGGTCGGCGATGAAGCAGGTCAGGAAGTGGCGGCGGAACACGTCGCTGGGCAGCAGGTCGCCGAAGTTCTGCCCGGTCCACAGCCGGTGCATCTCGTAGGTCCGGTCGAGGCGGTCGAGGAAGTACGGGATCCAGCCGATGCCGCCCTCCGACAGGGCGATGCGCAGATCGGGGAAGTGCTTGGGGATCCGTGACCACAGCAGGTCGGCGGCCGCCTGGCAGATGTTCATCGGCTGCAACGTGATCATCACGTCGACCGGAGCGTCGGGCGCGGTGATGGCCAGCTTGCCCGACGAACCGAGATGGATCGACAGCACCACCTGGTGGTCGCTGAGCGCGGCCCACAACGGGTCCCACGATGCGTTGTGGAAGCTGTCGTACCCCAGCGTCGCCGGGTTCTCGGTGAACGTCACGCTGTGCACGCCCATGCCCGCCAGGCGGGTGATCTCGGCGGCCGCCACCTGCGGGTCCCACAGCGGGACCAGGCCTTGGGGGATGAACCGGCCCGGGTAGGCCGCGCACCACTCCTGGACGTGCCAGTCGTTGTACGCCCGCAGCACGGCGAGTGCCAGGTCCTTGTCCTTCGCCGCGGCGAACACCCGGCCACTGAAGCCGGGGAAGGACGGGAAGTTGATCGACGCCAGGACGCCACCGGCGTTCATGTCCTGGATCCGCTCGTCGACGTTCCAGCATCCGGGACGCATCTCGTCGAACGCGGTCGGCTCGACGCCGTACTCCTCCTTCGGCCGGCCGGCCACGGCGTTGAGCCCGATGTTGGGGATCTCGTTGCCGTTGAACACCCAGACGTCGCTGCCGTCGTCCTTGGTGACGACGCGCGGCGCCTGGTCGCGAAATCGAGCCGGGATGTGCCGGTCGAAGACCGTCGGCGGTTCGACGAGGTGGTCGTCGACGCTGACGAGGATCAGATCAGTGGCGTCCATGGAGGTCCTCCGGGTGGGTTGGCGTGGGTGGGTTCGGATCGGGTTCGAAGAACGGCAGCACCGTGCCGGTGCACACACTGCCATCGGTCAGCGCACGGAAGACGACCCGCAGGCGCATGCCGTCGTGGAGGTCATCTGCCGTGCAGCCGATGACTGCGGACATCACCATCGCGCCCTCGTCGAGGCGGACGATGGCGGGCGCGTAGGGCACGGCGAACGCCGGCGACTGCGGGCGGTGGACCACCGTCCAGCTGTACAGGGCTCCCCGCCCCGCCGTGGCCTCCCAGACCAGCGCGGTCGCCCCGCACCCCGCGCATCGCATAGCCGGCAGGACGCTGATCTCGGCGCAGGCGGTGCATCGCTGGACGCGCAGCTCACCGGCTGCGCAGCCGTCCCAGAACGGCCGGCTGGCCGGACCGGGTCGGGGTCCTGGCACCGCCTCGACGTTGCACGCCAGTTCGGGCGCGCTCATGGCCGCTCGACTCCGAGGACGGCGACATCGCAGAACAGCGCGCCGGATCCACCGTTGCTGCACAGGGCGACCTCGGCCCCGTCGACCTGCCCCGATCGGCACGCCCCACGCAGCTGTTCGACGCCACGGATCACCCGTTGGACCTGCTGGGCGTTGATCCCTGGGTGGCTGAACGACATCGTCCCGCCGTCGGTGGTCACGGGCAGGCTGCCACCCGGTGCGGTGTGACCCTCGGCGACGAACGCGCCGGCCTCACCCGGGGTGCAGAAGCCGAACGCCTCGAGCTGCCGGAGGATCTCGAAGGAGAACGGGTCGTACAGCTCGCACACGTCGACGTCGGCGGTCGTCAGCCCGGCCATGGCGAGGCTGCGCCGCGCCGCCCGCCGACCGACCCACCCGGCAGCCAGGTCGGGGTCGCCGCCGGGGCGCACGGCATCGAACACCGGGGCGACCACGTAGGCCGGCCCGAACGTGTCCCCTGCTGCGCCGAGGATCCACACCGGACGCTGGGCCAGAGCACCGGCTCGGTCGGCTCGCGCCAGCACCACAGCGCAGCCGCCCTCGGAGGTCATCGAGCAGTCCAGCAGGTGGAACGGCTCGGCGATCAGGCGGCTGGCGAGCACGTCCGCCACCGTCACGGTGCCTCGACCGGTGTAGACCGCGTCGGGATTCATCGACCCGTGGGTGCGGATCCCGGCCGCGGCCGCGGCCATCTGCTCGGGCGTGGTCCCGTACCGGATCATGTGCCGCCTGGCCATCACGGCGAACTCGGCTGCCGTGAACAGTCCGAACGGGGCGACGAACTCGTGGTCCGGGCGGGTCCACGGCGCGGTGGCAGCCCGCTCGGTGTACAACCCGGCGCCCCCGGCGGCCACCACGACCACGTCGCACTCGCCGTGGGTGATCAGCGCGGCAGCGTCCAGCAGCATCGGGATGCCGAAGCGGCTGATCCGTCGCGACACGGGTCCGAGACGGTGTCCGAGGATGGTCTCGGCGGCGAACTCGCCGACCACCCCGTCGACGTCGGCCATGGTCAACCCGGCATCGGCCAGCGCTCCATGGGCGGCCTCGATACTGATCGACAGTGACGTGTGCCCGGGGAGCTGGCGCGCCTGGGTCGTGTTGCACACGCCGACGATGGCGACGTCACGAAACGGATGGCTCATCGGCGAACCACGGACCTGACGACCCCCTCCCTGATCTTGTAGATCATATATGATATGAACTTGGGCGTCATCGTCACGGACCGGACGCCGCCGACACAGGGGGATGCAATGGTCGTCTACAACCCGTTCCACCGCGAGATCGCCGACAACCCGTACCCGATCTACCGGCAGCTGCGCGACACGGCACCGGTGTACTACAACGAAGAGCTCGACTTCTATGCGTTGTCACGGTTCGAGGACGTGCTGGCCGGGCACCTCGACCCACAGACCTACTCGTCGGCGCACGGGGTGACCATCGAGGGATTCGAGCGAGCCAACCCGTTCCTGATCGTCAAGGATCTCCCCGAGCACTTCTGGCACCGCAAGGTGGTCGGGCGGGTGTTCACCCCGGGGCGGGTCGCCGACCTGGAACCGTTCGTCCGGCAGAAGGCGGCCGAGCTGCTGGACCCGTTCGTCGGTGCCGGCGGCTTCGACGTCGTCGAGCAGTTCTCGATCCGCCTCCCGCTGGAGGTCATCAGCGAGCTGCTCGGCATCCCGGAGTCGGTTCGTCACGACGTCCACGTGCTGAGCGACCGGATCGGTGCACGTGACGAGTCAGCGTCCACGCCGGAGGACGCCTACGCCGCGGTGGGCGAGCTGCACGGCCTGCTGGCTGGGCTGGTCCGCGAGCGACGAACCAACCCGGGAGACGACGTGATCAGCCTGATGATGCGGTCGGAGGTGCAGGCCGACGAGGACGGCACGATGCGCCACATGGGCGACGACGAGCTGGCGTTCCGGTTCATCGAGCTGGCCTTCGCCGGACACGAGACCGTGGCCAAGCTGGTGGCCAACGGCGTCGTCGCCCTGTTCTGGTATCCGGACCAGCGGGCCGAGCTGGTGGCCGACCGGACCCTGCTGCCCAACGCCGTGGAGGAGATGCTCCGCTGGGATCCTCCGTCGCAGTACCAGGGCCGCTGGACGACCCGAGACGTGGAGATCCACGGGACGACGATCCCGGCGGACCGGCGAGTGGTGCTGGTCACCGGGTCGGC
This sequence comes from Actinomycetes bacterium, assembly GCA_029782355.1. GTDB lineage: Bacteria > Actinomycetota > Acidimicrobiia > Acidimicrobiales > Ilumatobacteraceae > JAKOUY01. The sequence goes on along the minus strand of JAKOUY010000037.1, from coordinate 80,480 downwards.
GACCCACGACGAGCGTCAGTTCGCCGACCCCGAGCTGTTCGACATCCATCGCCCGATCGAGCGCCACGTCAGCCTCGGCTTCGGCATCCACCTCTGTCTCGGCGCAGCACTGGCGCGGCTGGAGACGCGCGTCGCCTTCGACGAGCTGCTCCGCCGCTTCCCGGAGTACGAGGTGGCCCCGAGCGGCGTCCAGCGGACCTACGGCAGCAACGTCCGTGGGCTCTCGGCACTCCCGATCGTCACCGGCTGAGCCGTCCGGCACGCCGGATCGTCCGGCTCACGCCAGGTAGCTGGAGGCCAGCAGCTCCAGGTCGGCGTCGGCCGGCGGGCCGCACCAGACGATCCGACCGAGCTGCATGAAGGCCACTCGGTCGGCGTAGCGCATGGCGTGCGTGGCGTGCTCCTCCACCAACAGCACGGCGGTCTTCCTCGACCGCAGCTCGGCGATGGCGTCGAGCACCATCTCGGCGGCCAGCGGCGCCAGGCCCAGCGTCGGTTCGTCGGCGATCAGCAGGGACGGCGGATCGGCCAGCGCCGGCGCCAGGCCCAACATCTGCTGCTCGCCGCCCGACAGCAGACCAGCGGGTTGATTGCGCCGTTTGCCGAGGATCGGGAACCGCTGGTAGGCCGCCTCCCGCTGGGCGTCGTCGCGCAGCAGGATCGCCAGGTTCTCGGCCACGGTCAAGCCGGGGAAGATGCCCCGCGCCTCGGGCACGAGCAGCAGTCCACCCCGAGCCCGCTCGAACGTCGGCAGGTCCTCGGCCGGAGCACCCTTCCAGGTCATCGACCCGGACGTGATCGGGACCACACCGGCGAGCACCGCGCAGAGGGTCGACTTGCCGGCACCGTTGGCTCCCACCAGGGCAACGATCTCGCCGGGGGCCACGGCGACGCTCACGCCGTGGAGCACCTCGACGTCGCCATACCCGGCGACGACCCGTTCGAGGACCACGACGGGTTGCGCCGCAGCCGTGGCCGGGACTGGCGCTGCGGGCGAGGCGGACGCCAGCGCTGCGGCCACCTCGGCCTCGTGGGCTGCCAGGGCCTCACCGCCCTCGTGGACGTCGTGAGCCGCCGCGGCCAGATGCGCGGCGCGCTCACGGTGCCGGCGCTTCTCCAGCTTCTTCTGGCCCACCAGGCTGAGGATCCCGTCGGGTTCCTGCGCCAGCTGGATGGCGCCGAGGCCGGACAGGATGGGCATGAAGTACGGCGAGCCGAACAGGTTGGCAACCGTCACGCTGTCGACCCGGTGGGTGATGGCGGTGACGACGGCGGTGAACCCGGCGAAGGCCAACCCGGCGAGCAGCGCCCCGCCCGGGCGGCGGATCCCGAACGTGACGGCGATGGCCAGCCAGAACAGACCCACCAGTGGGGGTGCGGTCCCCGGCGTGACCTGGTGGGAGAACAGCCCCAGGCACACCCCGCCGAGGCCGGCGATCGCTGCGGCGAAGGCGAAGATCATCACCCGGATCCGCTCGACACGGATGCCCACCGAGCGAGCGGCGACGTCCGAGCTGCGCGCCGCCAGCATCGCCCGACCCGACGCCGAGCGCGTCAGGGCGTGGATCGACAGCGTCACCAGGGCGAACACCACGAGGAAGACGACGATCTGCACCGGCAGCAGCGACAGGTCGATGACCGGGTGCTTGCCGACCACCAGGAGGTCCACCAGCTGGTTCAGGCCGGGGATGTTCAGCTTCGGCTGGCGCAGGACCCACCCGGACTGGTTGTGGCCGATGGCCTGGGTCGGGAACACGACCTGCGAGGCGATGAAGGCGAATGCCAAGGTCCCGAGCGCCAGGCTGACCCCGCCGAGGCGGGTGATCGGCAGCCCAATCAGGAGGCCGACGATGCCGGCCAGCGTGGTACCCACCAGGGCGGCCCACAGGAAGTTGAGCCGGCCGTGGCTGGCCACCAGCGGCAGGTCGACGCCCCAATCACGCGTCGATGCCCAGCCGGTGGCGAAGGCTCCGGTGATGACGAAGACGGTCTGACCGAGACTGACCATCCCGCCGAGCCCGGTCACCACGACGAACGACAGGAAGATGACCGCCGTGGCCACACCCTGGGCGATGACGGTCTGGGCGTAGTTGTCGGCACGGAACCAGTGGGTGGGCAGCCATTGCAGGGCGTAGGCCACCAGGACCACGGTCCAGATCGCCCACGGCAGTCGCCGGCGCATCGGCGACAGCAGCATCCGGTGGTCGGGCCGGGGAACGTCGTCGGCCACCGATCCGGCACGCCGGCTGCGATCGCGGCCGACGACCAGGAGGAGCAGGACGGTCAGCACGAACGGCACCGAGCTCTTCAAGCCACTCAGGCCGTTCAGCCAGCCCGGCAGGATCTGGTCGCTGTACCCGGCGATCAGGTTCTGGACGACACCCAACCCGAGCCCGCCGAGGAAGGCGATGGGCATCGAGCGCAACCCGGCCAGCACCACCACCGCCAGCGAGCCGAGGACGACGAGGGTGTAGATGTAGTCGGCCAGCGAGAACAGCGGGGCGATGAGCACCCCACCGAGACCGGCCAGCACCATGGTCATCACCCACGCCGCGGCCGAGGTGCGCGCCGAGCTGATGCCGCGCAGCCCGGCCAGATGCTCGCGGTCCACCACGGCGCGCATCTCCAGACCGAGGCGGGTGTGGCGGATCACCCACCACAGCAGTGCCGCGGCGAGCAGGGCGACGACGAAGACGGCGAGCTGATCGGAGTTCAGCGACACGCCGTGCAACGGATGGAACACCCGCGGCGGGGACGGGCCGATGCCGTGGATCGGCATCCCGAGCGAGGTGATGTCATCGCCGGCCAGATCCATCTTCAGGGACTGCACGCCGACCGCGTTGACCAGCCAGAGCAGCAGGTTGGGCAGCATGACCGACAGACCGATGGTGCCGACGACGCGGGCGTAGACCGGCGCCTTGGCCAACCGGCGCAGCAGGATCCGATCGAGGGCCAGGCCGAGGAGCGGGGCGAACACGGCGACGGCCACCACCAGCGCCGGCACGGTGGCCCAGTGCCGCCCGGTGTTCAGCTGGTAGTAGAGATACGCCGTCGAGAAGGCGATGGCCCCGTGGGCGAAGTTGAAGATGCCCGACGTGGTGTAGGTGAGCACCAGGCCGGACGCCATGATCGAGTAGATCGCCCCGGTGACCAGGCCGGAGAGCACGAGGTTGAGGAACTGGGTCACGGTTCAGGCCCCCGACGTGGTCTCACCGAGGTACGCGGCGCGCACCGCCTGACTGGCCAGGATCTGCGCGGGCGTGCCGTGCTCGAGCACGGCGCCCTGGTCGAGCACCACGATCCGGTCACACTGCTCGACGACGAAGCCGGCGTCGTGCTCGACCAGCAGGACCCCGCAACCGGTGGCCTCCCGGGTGGCCTGGATCAGCTCGCCGAGCCGATGGTGTTCGGCGGCGTCGAGCCCCGAGGCCGGTTCGTCGAGCAAGACCAGCCGGGGCCGGTCGACCACCGCCCGCGCCAGCTCGACCATCCGGGCGATGCCGATCGGCAACGATCCCGCCAGCTCGGTGCGAACCGACGTCAGCCCGCAACGCTCCAGCACCTCGTCGACCGCCTGGCGACGGGCGCGCTGACGGCGGCGCCGGCCGACCCAACCGAGCGTGTCGGCGACGAATCCCCCGCCGCCACCTCGCCACTCCAGCGCGGCGAGGACGTTGTCCTCGACGCTGAGCCAGCCGAACGTCTGCACCCGCTGGAACGTTCGGCGTAGCCCGGCACGCGATCTGGCCACGGCCGAGGCCTCGGTGACGTCGCGGCCGGCCAGGTGGACCGTCCCACTGTTCGGCCGGCGCACCCCGGCGATGACGTCGAAGAGCGTCGTCTTGCCGGCCCCGTTGGGGCCGATCACACCGACGATCTCCCCGCGGCCGACGGAGCACGACACGCCGTTGAGGGCACGGATCCCACCGAAGCGGACGACGATCTCGTCGAGTCGCAACAGCTCGGCGGTCGCATCGACAGGTTCTGGTGGCGGCGCGGCCGTGATGGTGTGGTTCATGATGCTGGGTTGGTGACGGGAGCCTGGGGCGACGTCGCCCCAGGCTCCCGGACGGACGATGGACCGGTCAGTCGGGCCGGATCATCCGGCGGCGTCGAAGGTCTTGTCGCTGCACGCCAGCGGGAGCGCCGTGCTCCACTTGGTGCCGTCGGAGCTGACGATGGCCGTGCACAGTGGCGTGGGCATGACGCTGGACTCGGGGTACTTCGTCGGTCCGACCAGACCCTCGATGCCCCAGGTCATCGTCGCCGCCGCCTGCTGGACGTTCTCCGGGCTGATGCCGCCATGATCCTTGGCGATCTTCAGCGCGGCGATCAGCATGTCGGTGCCGAAGTAGCCGGTGGTCACTCCGGTATCGAGGATGCCGTCGGCCTTGAACGCCTTGACGTCGTCCTTCAGCTGCTTCACGGCGGCGTTGTCGGTGTCGAACGGGGCGAAGTTGATCGAGGCGATCGTGCCCGCCAGCGGCTTCACGAGGAAGTCGGTGTACAGGAAGTGCAGGTACTGCCCCTTGTAGCCGGCAGCCTGCAGGGCCTGCCACAGCGGCACGCACTCGATGGCCATCCCGCAGCGAATCGAATCGGGCGGGTTGCCGTTGTCGGCCGTCATCAGCTTCTGCACGTACGGCGTCCAGTCGGACACCGGGGTCTGCGGCACCGACGTCTCCTGCAGGAGCACCTTGAACCCGGCCCCCTGGTCGGCGATGGCGAAGTGGGCGACGCTGTTCTTGCCCGAGTCGCTGTCGGTGGAGATGATCGCCTCGGTGGGATTGGCCTTGCCAGACGCCTTGGAGACCACCTCGAGGTACGCCCGACCCTGATCGGGCAGCTTGGTCGGGGCGTTGTCGACCAGGCAGCCGTAGTACCCGAAGCCCCACACGTCGGTGCTCGGGGCGTGGGTCGGTGAGCAGTAGGTGTTGTCGAAGGCCCAGCCGAAGTAGGGCACGTGCTGCTCGGCGAGGTAGCTCGGGTTGCTCTGGGACACGTCGCCGACGATGGCGAAGATCCCGACGCTCTCGACCAGCCGGCGGGCCTCGGAGAGGGTGACCGCCGGATCTCCCTTGTCGTCGACCATCTCGGTGTACTCGATCTTGATGCCGGGCATCTCGTTGGTGTCGTTGAACCGCTTGATGCGTGCCTGGGCACCGAGCTCACTGCCTGGGAGCCGGGCCTTGATGCCGATTCCGGCGACCTTGATGGTGGTGCCGTCGAAGCCGCGCACCGGGCCGGAGACCGGGGTGAACTTCGGTTCGATCGCCGAGCCGGTGGTTCCCGCCGGCGCGGCAGTGCCGGCGGTGGTTCCCGCCGGAGGTGTCGTGGCCGTCGCCGAGGTGGCGAGCACCCCGACGGTGCCGGTTCCGGCGAGCAGACCGGCGGCCAGCGCGGCCCGTGCCCTGTGAGACCGATGCATGAACTCTCCCCTTCGTGTCGATGTGTTGCTCGACGGCATCGCCAACCCCAACTGCGGCCGTCGCATCACCGTCCGGTGATTTCAATACGATATACAATTCCACCACCGGGGTCGCCACGGGAGCCCCGCAGACCAGGGAACCGTCACCATGCCGCCACGATCTGCTCTCGACGCCCGCTCGGCCACCGGACAGGCCATCGTCCGGATGAGTACCGGCGAGCGCGTCGCCCAGTACATCTGCCGCTTGATCTTCGACGGCGAGCTGCCGTCGGGCAGCCGCGTGCCCCAGGACGAGATCGCCCAGACGCTCGGCGTCAGCCGGATCCCGGTGCGCGAGGCGCTGATCGCGCTGGAGCGCGAGGGGTGGGTGCGCAACGAGCTGCATCGTGGTGCCTTCATCTCTCCGCTCGACCGCCGTTCGGTCCAGGACCACTACGACCTGTTCGGCGTGCTGTACGGGTTCGGGGCCACCCGGGCCATCGAGCGCACCGACCACGCCCAGCTCGGCGCCGATCTGGCCCGGCTGGCCACCAAGCTGCGCACCAACGACACGGCCTCGTTCGGCAAGGCTGCGGTGGCCTTTCACCGGATGGTCATCGACGCCGCCCAGTCACCCCGGCTGGCCACGGTCATGCGCTCGCTGTCGAGCCTGGTGCCCGGCGACTTCTTCGAGCTGGTGCCCAAGGCGCGCACGATCGAACGGGTCGGCATGCCGCCCATCGCCACCGCCATTCGCCAGGGCGACGCCGCGCTGGCCCGCCAGCACTACGCCTCGATGATGGCTGAGGTCGGCCAGCAGGTGGTCATCCTGTTCGCCGCTCGCGGCCTGTTCGAGTCCCGCCCCGCCTAGCAACGGACATCACCCATGGCCACACCACTCGAGTCGCTCATCGTGCCGTCGACCACGGCGGTCGTCACCTGTGAGATGCAACGCGGCGTCATCGGCGATCTGGCACCGACGCCGGAGTTGGCCGACGAGGCCCGCGAGCGCGGCATCGTCGGTGCGGCGCAGCGCCTGGCCATCGCCGCCCGGCAGTGCGGGGTGCGCGTCGTCCACGCCACCGTCGAGCTGCGCGCCGACCGCGCCGGACTCAGCATCAACAATCCGATCATGGCGATCTCGGTGAAGAACCCCGGCCAGGTCCTGCAGGGTACGCCGGCCGCCGACGTCGTTCCCGAGCTGGGCCCGGAACCGGAGGACATCGTCTGCACCCGGATCCACGGACTGACGCCGTTCACCGGCACCGAGCTGGACGCCATTCTCCGCAACCTCGGCGTGCGCACCATCATCCCGGTCGGGGTGTCGGTGAACGAGGCGCTGCTCGGCCTGTGCCTGTCGGCCGCCGACCTCGGCTACCACCTGGCCCTGCCCACCGACGCCATCGCCGGCCTCCCCCGCGACTATGCCGAGCAGGTCGTCCGGCATTCGCTGGCCCTGCTGGCCAGGCTGACCACGACCGAGCGGATCATCGAGACCTGGCGAACCGCTGGGTGACCGGCCACCGCCGCCGACCCGGCTGGCTCACCCGCCGGGCGGGACCCACTGCGGCGGACGCTTCTCGGCAAAGGCCCGGGGGCCCTCCTCCTGGTCGGGGTGGCCCCACATCGACACCAGATCGGCGGCGCCCAGCTTGCACGCCTCGGTCAAGCCGACCTCCAGGGCGCGCCACAGTGCCCGCTTCGTGGCAGCCATGGCGGCCGGTGAGTTGCGGGCGATCTTCTCGGCCAGTGCCTGCGCCTCGTCGCGCAGCCGTTCCGGCGGATCGACGACCTGGCTGATCATGCCCAGCTCGTAGGCCCGCTGGGCACCCATCCGCTCGTGACGGCCGACCAGGGCCATGCGCATCACCGCCTCCGCGGGCATCTTGCGCAGCAGCGCGATCATCTCGAACGCCGCCACCTGCCCGACGGAGACGTGCGGGTCCATGAACTGGGCGTCGGACGCGGCGATGCAGATGTCGGCGTCGGCCACCCAGTGGAATCCGCCGCCGGCGCAGATGCCGTTGACCGCGGTGATCACCGGCTTGCTGACCTGCTGGTGCCACGACGTGAAGTGCAGATCGAAGGACTCCACCGAGGCCCGGTAGCGCTGCATGCCCTGGCCATCCGTGGCCAGCTCGGTGACGTCGGCGCCGGTCTGGAACGCCGACCCTTCCCCGGTGTGGACGATGACGCGCACCTCCGGGTCGGCTTCCAGCTCCAGCCAGGCGACGGCGAACTCGTCGCGCATCGTCGCCGACATGGCGTTGAGCTGCTGGGGACGATTGTTCAGCAGCCACCCGACCGGCCCGTGGCGCTCGAGCTTCAGGCACTGAAAGGTCGAGTAGCTCATGACCGGAAGTACAGCGCTTCGACACCGGTCTGGAACAGGCGGGCGCCGAGGATGGCGTCCAGCTTGGTGGCGTCCCATGGCTGGTTGCCCGACGCCACGACCGCGCCCTGCCGCCAGCCGTGCATCCAGATGATCTGGTCGTACAGGGCCCGGATCACCTGGCCGTTGACCATCGACGAGCCGTCGGACGCCAACCAGGCGACGAGCGGCGAGCCGTTGGCCGGATTGAGCGGCTCCCACTGGTCGTCGGCCACCTGGTCCGGCTCGATGATCTGGTCGCGCCCTGGCATCGTCGCCGTGATCCGGGTGGCACCGGCCGGCCCGATGGCGTTGGCCGTGACGCCGATCGAGCGCAGCTCGATGGCCAGCGTCTGCGTCAGCCCGACGATGGCGGCCTTGGCCGTGGCGTAGTTGGTCTGCCCGAAGTTGCCGGTGAGCCCGGCCCCGGACGTGGTGTTGATGATCCGGGCGTGGAAGGTCTCGCCGGCCTTGGCCCGGCCGCGCCAGTGCACCGCGGCATGATGACAGCAGCTCCAGGTGCCGCGAACGTGGACGCGCATGACGAGATCCCAGTCGTCGACGGCCATGTTCCAGATGGCCGCGTCGCGCACGATTCCGGCGTTGTTGACGAGCACGTCGAGGCGTCCGTAGGTGTCCACCGCCCGGGCGACGAGCGCGCCGGCTTGCTCGTGGTCGCCGACGTCGCCGTAGTCGGCGACCGCGTCACCACCGCGCCGGCGGATCAACTCGACCGTCGTGTCGGCGGCCGGGCCGGAGCCGTCGCCGCGGGCGGAGCCGCCCAGGTCGTTGACCACGACGCGGGCTCCGTGTTTGGCCAGCTCCATGGCGTGAGCCCGGCCGATCCCGTTGCCGGCACCCGTCACGATGGCCACCTTGCCGTCCAGCATCCCCATCTGCTCCGCTCCCTCTTCCCGTCTCCCGGACCAAGATTGCATATCAGATACGATCTCCGAACCCATGAACGGCTGCGCGTACATCCACGAGTTCATCGACATCATCGGGCACCAACGGGCCAACTACCTGCACCACATCACCGCCAACTGGAGCCCGATCGGGCAGGAGGAGCGGGCCCAGAAGTGCTTCGGCGTGTTCGCCGTGCTCGGCTCCACCGGGCGGTGGCCTCAGGTGTGCAACCTGTGGGAGCACGACAGTTGGGCGGGGATGGCCCGATCCTTCGAGATCGAGACAGTCGGGGCCGGTGCGCAGGACCCGGCGCTCGTGACCTGGTGGGGAGCCGCTGCCCAGTTCCGGTCCGGTGGGCTCGACCGGCTGATGCGTCCGGCGCCGTGGACCCGGACCATCGACGAACTGTGCGCCCAGCAGATCAATGCTCAGTGCTACGCCCACGACCTGATCCGCGTCCGGCCGGGCGCCGACCGCGAGTATCTCGACCGGATCCACGACCAGCTCGAACGGCGCACGCCGCCGGGCTTCGAGCTGATCGGCGCCTTCTCCACGGCGATGGCCGCCGACGACGAGGTCATGCTGTTGTGGGCGGTGCGCACCTGGCAGGACTGGGCGGCCGCCGAGCAGGCCGTCACCGACGGCACCGACGTCACCTGGCAGCCAGGCGATCGTCAGCTGGTGGTCGCCCGCCAGCGAATCCTGCTGGTCGATGCTCCCCTGTCGCCACTGCGCACCCACCGCCAACCGAGCCGGGCCGACCGCACCGATTGGGTCGAGTAGCGCCGCAACTGCAGCGGTCAGGTCGTCACGTAGAACTGGCTGAACCAGGTGCGGAACTCGACGATCGGCTTCTCCGACGGCGCCAGGGCGGGTGACGCGGCGTAGCGCTTGGTCTCCCAGATCGGCACGTCCTGGAGCACCTCACGCGACACCGACTCCACCAGCGCCGCACCGATCCGGCTGACCTTCGGGTCGTGGTCCGGATTGCGGACGAGGAAGTGGAAGTGCAACTGGGTGTGCTCCTCGTCGATCGGGGTCGACGCCCCCACCAGCGACATGGTCACCAGACCCTGGTAGCGGGTGATCGCCAGTCCCGGACCGCGCCCGGAGATGTCGATCCGGCCGGGCACCGGCCCCTTCGACGACGGGAACTCCTGGCGGGTCCGGATGGTGCGGTCGAATCCGTGCAACTCGACCGACTCGGTGATGCCCACCTTCGGATGGCTGTGCACGTATTGGAAGTGAGCGTGGTCGGCGCCGTTCTCGGCCATCTCCTGGATGCAGGTGCCGATGGTGAAGGACCGGATCACGACCGGTTCGTAGGCCGGGTCCTCGAACTCGGGAAAGTCCAGCGGTTGATAGAGCGGAGCGGCTCCTTGGGGGTGCCACCACGCCAACAACATGCCGTGGTGCTCCAGCAGCGGCAGGCCGGCGACCCGCGCCTTGCGGTTGGGCCGCTGCGCATAGGGGATGTCCGTGTTCTCCCCGTCGGCGTCGAACCCCCACCCGTGGAAGGTGCAGCGCAGGCAGCCGCCGTCGACACTGCCCAGGCCGAGGTGAGCGCCGAGGTGAGGGCACCACGGCTCGTGCATCGCGTACCGCCCAGCGGCGCTCCGCCACAGCACCCACTCGCGGGCGAAGTAGTGGACCGTGCGCACCTCGCCGGGTGCGAGATCGTCGACCATCGCCACCTTGAACCAGCCGAACGGCATGGGGAACGGGAACCTGCTCATGACGAACTCCTCTCGGGGGGCGCGCCGCGGTCGAGCACGAAGCCGCTCGCCTGGCGATCCCAGGTCTGCGGTCCGGCCCCCTGTTCGCGGAGCTTGAACTTCTGCACCTTGCCGGTGGGCGTGTACGGCAGCTGGTCGACGATGTCGATGTAGCGCGGCACGACGAAGTACGGGGCGTTGTCGTTGACGAACCGGGCCAGCTGCTCGGGGGTGGCCGTGGTGCCCGGACGCAGGACCACGCTGACCATCAGCTCGGCCTCGTGCTCCAGTTCGGCGCTGGTCACCCCGAAGGCGGCCACCTGGGCCACCGCCGGATGGCCGCCGAGGGTTCGCTCGACGTCGAAGCTGGAGATGCTCCGTCCCTTGTAGCGCACGTAGTCGGCCTTGCGATCGACGAAGTGGTACTGACCGTCGGCGTCCACCCGGCCGAGATCTCCGGTGTGGTACCACAGGTTGCGGAACGCCGCCAACGTGGCCTGTGGGTTGTTGTAGTAGCCGTTGAAGATCATCGCCGGGCCGTCGGGGCGCACGCAGAACTCGCCGACCTCGCCCACCGGCACCTCCTCGTCGTCGTCGTCGAGCAACCTGACCTGCAACCCCTCCTGGACCACACCGGCGGCTCCCGGGTTCCAGGACGTCGAACCGTCGTCGAGCCGGGTGATGAGCGTCATCACCTCGCTCTGCCCGTAGCCCTGCTGGTGGCGGGCGATGCCGTAACGACGCTTGAACGCGGCGCGGATGGAGTCGGGAAGCGGCACGGCCGTCCACGCCCGCAGCGGGTTGTCGGCGTCGTCGGCGTGCTCCGGGAGCTGCCACAGGAACATGTGCATGGCCCCGAGGGTGAAGGTCTGGGTGGCCCCGTAGTGCCGGATCCTGGCCCAGAAGTCGCTGACCGAGAACTGCGGATCGATGGCCACGGTGTTGCCCGTGCACAGGGCCCGGAAGATCATCGCGCTCCACCCGGCCGAGTTGTACATGGGCACGCAGCAGTACATGACGTCACCATCGACGGTGGCCGCACCGTCGGCTCCGCTCAACGCCGCCCGGATCCAGGTGTTGTGGCTCTGCATCACCCCCTTCGACCGCCCGGTGGTGCCGGAGGTCCACAGGATCGCCGCCGTGTCGTCGTAGCGCAGCTCGATCGGCACGACATCCGGCACGTCGTGTCCGAGCTCGTCGATGGACACCACCCGGCGGGACCCCAGGTCGACGGGCTGACCACCTTCTGATTGCGGATCGACGACCACCACGGTGTGCACCGAGCTGCGGTCGAGGACTTCGGCTGCCGCCCCGACATGCGCCCCGTCGACCACCAGCACCCCGCTGCCGGCGTCGGCCAGGGTGTCGGCCAGCCAGGTGCCGCGGTAGTCGGTGTTGACGGGCGTCCAGATCGCCCCCAGCCGGTTGACCGCCAGCACCAGCGGGACGGCGATCGGATCCGACGCCAGCAGCAGGCTGACGACATCGCCACGCTGCACGCCGAGGGCGTGCAGTCCGGCAGCGATCCGCCGAACTCGGTCGTGCACCTCGCCATAGGTCCAGCGCACCTCGTCGGCGACGACGAACACGGTATCCGGACGCTCGGCGGCAAACCGGTCGAGGTAGGTCAGGAGGGTCCGGTGGGTGATGTCGTGGCGGGCACTCCCCGTTGCATCGTTCATCTGCCCTCCCCTCGGCTCCGACCTCCGAAAATATATTGCATAAGATGTCAGTACTCGAAGGGGAGGTACCGATGGGTTCGCTGTGGTACGAGGATCGACTGTTCATCGACGGGGAACTCGTCGCCGCCGAGTCGGCGAGGACCTACGACAACATCGATCCGGCGACCGAGGCGGTGGTCGGCCATGCTGCGGACGCCAGCCCAGCCGACATGGACCGGGCCATCGGCGCAGCTCGCCGAGCCTTCGACTCCACGTCGTGGTCGACCGACACGGAACTGCGCGTCCGCTGCCTGCGCCAGCTGCAGGATGCCCTGGAACGGCACAAGGAGCAGTTCCGCCCGGCCTTCGTGGCCGAGGTCGGCGCGCCGGTCACCACCACCTACATGGTCCAGCTGGACATGCCGATCGCCGGGATCTCCTGGGTCGCCGACCTGCTCGCCGGCTACGAGTTCGAGCACGACCTCGGGGAGAACGAGGTCTTCGGCATCCGCAGCCGGCGGACGATGCGACGTGAGGCCACTGGCGTGGTCGCGGCGATCACGCCGTGGAACTATCCGATGCAGATCAACCTGGCCAAGGTTGCCCCCGCACTGGCAGCGGGCAACACGGTCGTCCTGAAGGCCGCCCCCGACACCCCGTGGACCGCACTGCTGCTCGGCAAGCTGGCCGCCGAGGAGACCGACCTCCCTCCCGGGGTGCTGAACGTGATCAGCTCGTCCGACCATCGGATCGGCGCCCAGCTGACCACCGACCGGCGAGTCGATCTGGTCTCATTCACCGGCTCGACCGCCACCGGGCGGGCGATCATGGCGGCGGGCGCACCCACGGTGAAGCGGATGTTCCTCGAGCTCGGAGGCAAGTCGGCGCTCGTCGTGCTGGACGATGCCGATGTCGCCGCCGCGGCCGGAACGGCCGCGTTCCAGATCACCTCCCACGCCGGGCAGGGGTGCGCGATCACCAGCCGCCTGCTGGTGCCCGCCAACCGCCGAGACGAGATCGTCGACCAGGTCGTGGCCACGATCCGCTCGATCCCCTACGGCGACCCGACCGACCCGGCCAACCTGATGGGTCCGCTCGTCAGCAAGGTCCAGCGCGACCGAGTCCTCGGCTACATCGAGCGCGGCCGAGCCGAGGGGGCCACCACCGTGCTCGGCGGCGGGCGTCCGGCCCACCTGCCCACGGGGTACTACGTCGAGCCGACCGTGTTCGTCGACGTCGAGGCCGATCACACCATCGCCCAGGAGGAGATCTTCGGGCCGGTGCTGTCGGTGATCACCTATCGCGACGATGATGACGCCGTGCGCATCGCCAACGATTCCATCTACGGCCTGTCCGGCGGGGTGTTCGGCTCGCCCGACCGGGCACGCGCCGTCGCCAACCGGATCCGCACCGGCACGATCGGGGTCAACGGTGGAATGTACTACGGCGTCGACAGCCCGTTCGGCGGCTACAAGCAGAGCGGCATCGGCCGGGAGATGGGCGTGCCCGGGTTCGAGGAGTATCTGCAGATCAAGACCGTCGCGGTTCCGGCGTGACCACCGCCCAGCACCCCGACGGCCGACCGTTCGCGGTCGGCGACCCTCCCCAGGGCGACTGGATGGGGACGCCGTACCTGCGCTTCGAGCGCCACGACGGCCTCGGCCGGCTGATCATCGACCGCCCGCAGAAGCGCAACGCGATGACCGCGGCGATGTACTTCGGCGTCCGCGTCGCCATCCGCCGGGTCGAGCAGGACGACCGCCTCGCCGGGCTGTTGATCACGGGCGTCGACGACGTCTTCGCCCCCGGCGGCGACCTCTCGCAGACCAGCGACGACCAGTGGATGGATCTCGAAGGGCTGCTGTACATGGACAACTCCCCCTTCGAGTACATCAGGCAGGCCACCAAGCCGATCGTCTGCGCGGTGAACGGCATCTGCCAGGGCGGCGGGCTGGTCATCTCGATGCTCAGCGACATGGCGGTGGTCAGCGAGCGGGCCACCTTCCGGGTGCCCGAGCTGTTCCGCGGCATCGCCGACACCCACTACGCGCACATCCTGGTGCGCCACGTCGGCGCCGCCCGAGCCCGCGATCTGATGATGACGGGCCGGATCCTCACCGCCGCCGAAGCGGTGGATTGGGGATTGATCAGCCGGATGGTCCCCCACGACCGGCTGCTCGAGGAGGCCACCGAAGTGCTCCGGCAGTGCTGCCGCACCGCGCCGCTGGCGCGCAACGCCGTGAAGCGGACCTTCGACGCCTGGTACGGCCTGTACGACCGCGGCGCGATGGTGGAGAGCCTGCGTGGTCCGGAACCGGTGGAGGGCTATCGGGCTTTGATCGAGCGCCGCTCGCCGAACTGGGTCATCCCCGAACTGCGCACCGACGACCGCCTCTGACCGCGACCGGCCGCTCAGGTGGCCAGGTGCAACTCGACGGTCACCACGTCACCGAGGTCGAGGCCTTCGGCACGGCGGACGGCGATCTTGATCGGCACCAGGTACAGGTCGCCGCGGGGGAACAGTGAGGTGCGGAACTCGGTTCGGCCGATGCGGGCGCGCACGGGAATGGCACCCCAGCCGTAGGTGACCAGCGCGGCGACCGCCTCGATGGCGGCGCTGGCCTCCTCGGGCGCCTCGACGAAGTAGTACGGCGCCGGGCCCCGCCAGGGCACGATCTCTCCCTCGAAGCGCAGATCCATGATCCGAGCGTACGGCCGCGAGGGCGATGGCCTCGGCGCTCAGCTGGCGTCGAGATTGTTGCGCGCCGCCTCGGCGGTCAGGTCGACGTGGCCGGCCGGCGCTGGGGCGCGGACCATCGCGTACTCGAGGTTGACGGACGGGAACGGCAGGATCGATCCGAGCACCCCCACCAGGGCGGCGGCGACGTCGGCGGTCTCCATGATCTGCGGCGAATACCCGCCGCTGGACCAGTGGCCGAACGCCTCACCCAGTCGCGCCGGATCCAGGTGGGTGCCGAAGTCGCTGGGCAGCGTGGCGCCGACGGCCAGGCAGCTGAAGCGGATCCCCGGCTGCTCGTGCTTCCAGGCCTTGATCGTCGTCTCCAGCGCGGCCTTGCTGGCGGCATAGGCGCCGAGGCCCCACAGCGGTGCACCGGCCGCCTCCGAGGAGATCACCGTGACGATCGCACCCGGTGCCAGCGATGGCACGAGCGCGGCGATGCTCCGGTTGATCCCGACGGTGTTGACCGCGAGGATCTGCTGCCAGTCGGTCTCGTCCGTCTCCAGCAGCGGGCGCAACGCCGCGGTTCCGGCGCTGAACAGGACCACGTCGACGGGCCGCTCGCCCACTGCCGCCACGAGCTCGGCGGGGTCGCCGGAGACGTCGTAGGTGACGGCCGTCCCGCCGCCCGCCTCGGTGACGGCCTCGGACAGCTTGTCGGCGCGTCGCGCCGTCAGCACCACGTCGGCCCCGGCCCGGACCAGCTCGATCGCCGCCAGCCGGCCGATGCCGGACGACGCCCCGACGACCACGACATGCCGTCCCTGCCACACGTTCATCACTGTGCTCCCCTGATCTCGTCTACTGGCGCGGCACCGCCAGGCCGGCGGCCTCGTGGTCCCAGGTGCGGGCGGTGACACCCTCGGCGCGCAGCGGCGCCTTGGTGATCCGCCCGGTCTCGCTGCGCGGCAGATCGTCGCGGAACTCGACGTAGCGAGGAACGGCGAAGCGCGGCAGGTTGTCGACCGACCACCGCCAGAGCTGTTCCTCGGTGATCGTCGAACCCGGTGCGCGCACGATCGTCGCCTTGATGTCGTCCTCGCCGGCCGGGCTGGGCACCCCGCACACCGCCACGTCGGACACCTCCGGATGCTCGTGGAAGGTCTGCTCGACCTCCCAGGTGGCCACGTTCTCGCCACGCCGGCGGAGGTAGTCGGCCTTGCGGTCGACGAAGTACAGATAGCCATCCGGATCGATCCGGCCGATGTCACCGGTGTGCCACCACTGGTTGCGGCTGTCGCGCACCGTTGCCCCCGGGTTGCGCCAGTAGCCACTGAACATGACCAGCGGTTTGCGTGGCCGGATGACGATCTCGCCCTGGGATCCGACCGGCAGCTCGGCGTCGTCG
This sequence comes from Actinomycetes bacterium, assembly GCA_029782355.1. Lineage (GTDB taxonomy): Bacteria > Actinomycetota > Acidimicrobiia > Acidimicrobiales > Ilumatobacteraceae > JAKOUY01. The sequence goes on along the minus strand of JAKOUY010000037.1, from coordinate 64,332 downwards.
TCATCGAAGATCCGCACGTCGAACGACTCGGTGTTCAACACCCCGGCCGATCCGGCGCGCGGTTCCACGCCGGGTGGCAGCCAGGACACGAGCGAGACCTCGGTGGTCCCGTAGGCGTTGCTGAACGTCTCCAGGCCGAAGCGAGTGCGGATGATCTGGTCGATCTCCGGCGGCATCGGCGCCCCGGTGATCAGCCGCAGCGTGTGGTTGGCACCGCTGCCTGCGCCCGGCTGGCGCGGGTGATCGGGCGCCCGGGCGATGAACACGACTGGCGAGCCGAGCAGTGAGGCGATGGTCGCCTGGGCGTCGGTGACGTCGTCCCAGAACTGCGAGACGGAGAAGCGATCGAGGATCACCGCGCTGCCGCCGGCGATCAGCGTGCCGATCAGGCACACGCCGAGGGCATTGAAGTGGAACAGGGGCAACGGCGTCCACACCCGGTCGGTGGCGGTGCGTCCCCAGGTGACGACGTTGCTCTCCGGCATGACCACGGCGTAGTTGTGACTGAGCAGGCAGCCCTTGGACGGCCCGGTGGTCCCGCCCGTGTAGATGATCAGCGCCCCGTCGGACGGCTCCGGTTCGATACCGGTCGGCGACTCGTCGGTGCTCACCACGTCGTCCCACATGATCCAGGGCACGGCCGGATCGAGGGTCGCGCCGTCGCCGACGACCACGGCGACGGCGAGGTGCTCGCCGAGCACCTCGGGCACGATCCGCTCGGCGTAGTTGGCCCCGACGATCACCACCTTGGCGTCGGCATCGGTCATCTGGTGGCGCAACGAGCGGCCCTTCAACATGGCGTTGACCGGCACGTAGATCGCCCCGGCCTTCAGCGTGGCGTAGAACGCCACGGCACCCTGGGGGGCGTTGTCGATGAGCGTGGCGACGCGGTCACCCGGACGGACCCCACGATCGATCAGGCCGTGGGCGACCCGATTGGCCAGGACGTCGATCTGGCGGGCGGTGTAGGTGACCCCGCAGACGTCGAGGAACGGACCGTCCGGATCGCTCCGCAGTCGCGCCGCCAGCAATCCGTTGACGGTTCGCAGCGGGTGGCTGCTCCAGATCGGCTCCATGAATTGCAGATGATATACAGTTCAGGCTCGTCCAACGGACCGGGAGACACCCCGAATGGCACGCAGTCTGTTCCTCCACGAAGTCGTCGACATCGTCGGGCAAGGCCAGTACGACTACATGGAGCACCTCTGGAAGGACCCGGTCCTGCGCATGCCGGACATGTTCAACCTGCAGGGCTCGTTCTACGTCTGCGCCCCCGGCGGCGGCCGCTGGCCACAGGTGGTCAACATCTGGGACTGCGGTGATCGCGGCTGGGAGGGCTGGGCTGCCAACGTCGACCGGCTCAACCTGAAGCGCCGCAAAGCGTTCTACGGCGATTGGTGGGACGTGGCCGCACAGTGGCGCAGCGGCGGGTTCGATCGGCTCCTGGGCGGCGTGCCGGGTAGCCCGACCACCGCCGAGATCGCCGCTCGTGGGATCCGCGGGACGATCTTCGTGCACGAGATCCTCGAGGTCGACCCGACCCGCCGGCTGGAGTTCCTCGACCTGGTGGCCACGCGGCGGGTGCCGCTGATGGCCGACCATGGACACCAAGTGACCGGCATCTACGAGGTGCTCGGCAACCTCCACGAGGTGGTGCTGGTCTGGGCCACCACCATCGCCGACCAGACCGAGCTGCGCATGGCCCGCGACGCCGCCTGGGGCCTGGACGACGCCGGCTCGGCCGACGATCGGCTGCGCCAGTGGGAACTCACCGCCGCGCAGTACGTGCGCGGTGGCCTCAGCCAGCTGATGACCCCGCTGCCGCGCACGGTCTACGGGCCCCCCGACTGGGAGGACGCGTCCTTGGACCAGTGGCTGGCCGGACGCGCCGGCCCCGGAGCAACCGGGGCCTCACCGGCCCCCACCGACCTGACCGGAGCCGACGTCACGGGCCCCGACAACGTCTGCTGAACACCCGAGGACCTGCCACGACCATGACCCACGCCCCATCCCCGCCCGCCGATCCGTCGGATCTCGACGCCCGGATCGCCAAGATCCCCCCGCTGATCGACGTCGACGCCCACGTGGTCGAGCCGTCCCACGTCTGGTCCAGCCGGCTCCCGTCCCGATACGTGGAGGTCGGGCCGCGCATCGAGCTGCTCCCGCGGGGCGTGCCGAAGCTCGACGGCGCCACCTACATCGAGTCGCCGGGCACCGAGGGCCCGCTGGCCGCCTGGTGGCACTACGAGGACCATTACGCCCAGGTCAAGCGTCCGATCGCCGCCGCCGGCTTCCCGGCCGAGGAGATCCAGATGATCGGGGTGACCTACGACGAGATGCGCCCGGGCTGCTTCGATCCGGCGGAACGCCTCGCCGACATGGACGTCAACGGCGTCGAAGCCCAGTTGTGCTTTCCCAACTACCCGCGGTTCTGCGGCCAGCTGTTCCTGTGGGGCAAGGATCGCCATCTGGCGCTGCTGTGCGTCCAGGCCTACAACGACTGGATGGTCGAGGAGTGGTGCGCCGGCAGCCACGGGCGGCTGCTGCCCCTCTGCCTGATCCCGATGTGGGACGTCGACCTCGCCGTGGCCGAGGTCCGTCGCAACGCCGAGCGCGGCGTGCGCGCCGTGTGCTTCAGCGAGATGCCCAGCTACCTCGGCCTGCCCAGCATCTTCAGTGGGGAGTGGGATCCACTGTTCGCCACCTGCGCCGAGACGGGCACGGTGCTGGCAATGCACATCGGCTCGGGCACCAAGACGCCGCAGTGCTCGCCCGACGCGCCCGAGGCGGTCGGGGCGATCACCATCTTCGGCAACAGCGTGACCTCGATGACCGAGTTCCTGCTGTCCGGCGTGCTGCACCGCTTTCCACGACTCAGGTTGCTGTACGCCGAGGCCCAGATCGGGTGGATCCCGTACGTGCTGGAGCGCACCGACGACGTGTGGGAGACCCACCGGGGGTGGAGCCACTCCAAGCAGTACTGCCCGGAGCCACCCTCGACCTACTACCCCGGGCGTGTCCTGTCGTGCTTCTTCAAGGACGCCATCGGCGTGCAGATGATCGACGCCGTGGGCATCGACAACGTGCTGTTCGAGACCGACTACCCGCACCAGGACTCCACCTGGCCACATTCCCGGCGGGCCGCCGCCGAGCAGTTCGGCCACCTGGCGCCGTGGCAGGTCGAGCGCATCGCCCGGGGCAACGCCATCGACCTGCTGGGACTGGGCTGAGCCGCCGCTCAGCGCCGGTCAGTAGCGGCCGTACAGGAAGTCGGCAACCGGCGTGGCCGCCGGGTAGGAGCCGGTGACCCCCGAGGCCAGGTACCCGGCATCGGTGATCAGCGTCACGCCATTGACCCCGCGCGCCGCATGGCTGCCGAGGAACACCAGGACCGCCGCCTGCTCGTCGGGTGTCGAGGCGTCGATGCCGGTGTCGGAGCGGTAGTCCTGCCCGAACCCGAGCCAGGTCTCCGCATTCGCCCGGGCCAGGGGGGTGTCCGTCGGACCGGGGAGGATGGCGTTGATCCGGATCTTGCGTTGCAGCATCGGGAACGCCTGGCGGGCGACGTAGGCGCAGATCGCCTCCTTGCTCCACATGTAGGTGTCGGTCCCTGGGTTGGCCGCGATCCAGGCCACGGCGCTGTCGAAGTCCGGCGTGTCGAGGTAGTCCTTCAGCCGGTCGAGGTGCTTCTCCCACGCCAGGCCGGCGGCCGAGGAGATCATCGAGATCGACCCGCCGTGCGGCATCAGGTTCTCCGCCAGTATCCGGTCGATGACGTGGCGGTGGCCGATGAAGTTGATCCGCTCGATGCCCGGCGTTCCGTCGGCCACGCCGGCGCAGCTGAACAGGGCGTTGATCGGCCCGCCACAGGCTTCCACGGCGGCGTCGATGCTGGCTCGGTCGGCGAGGTCGCAGGCCTCGAACTGGACGTCGTCACGCTGCACCGGGGCGCGGTCCATGACCACGACCTCGGCCTCCAACTCGACGAGCAGGTCGACGGCCGCGGCCCCCATCCCGGTGGCGCCGCCCACCACGACGGCACGCCGTCCGAGGTAGCGGAAGTCGTTGAGGTTCATCGTCGGTCCTTTCCTCTGGTCACGTGGTGTCAGCTCGGCGATCCGGCAGGCCGGGTCGTCGCCGAGCCGGTCTCGGCGACGCGGCGCACCAGGGCGTCGAGGGTCGCCTGGCAGGTGCTCGCCCCGCCGGGTGGTTCGGGCAGGCGCACCGGCCCGTGCTCCCGACTGGGCAGCAGGATCGTGGCATGCCCCGGGCAGGTCACCTCGCCGCGCTGGTTCTCGCCCCAGATGTCGGCATCCACCGCCGGGCGACCGTCGGCCAGGTAGCGGCGGGTCACCGTGCCGCGCATCCAGTGGGTGTCGCCGACGTAGTTGAACTTGCGGAACTCGACGTCCAGTGCCGCCAGCCAGGCGTCGTCGCCCATCCAGTCGGTGCACAGGTGGATCAGCCAGGCTTCGCGCATCCGCCCGTAGTCGTAGATCGACGGGTTGCCGGCGCGGCGAGCCCAGTCCTGGTCCCAATGCACCCGCTGGTAGACGTCGGGGATGTTCAGGTGGTCGGGGCGGAAGAACCCCGGCGTCTTCTGCCGTTGCTGGTAGGAGAGGCGCAGAGCCTTGACGCCGTACAGGCCCATGCCCATGCCGGTGTGCCAGACGATCATGTCGGTCACCCGCAGCGGCCCCTTGACCAGCGGCCCCAGGGAGTCGCCGACGGCGACGTCCTCCCACCAGCGTGGCGCGGCGCCCCGGCGGCGCGCCGGTTCGGCTGCATAGGCCGCGTCGATCTCGGCCAGCTGCTCGGGGGTGTACGGGCGGATCTCCACCTCGGCGGGCGGCGTCTCCGACGATCGGCGCTCCACCGCGCCCCGATCGGTTCGGATCATCAACCGGTACTGGGCGGACAGCATGCCCGACGCCGTGCCGAAGACCTCGGCGGTCCACTCGTGCACGGTCCGTCCGGCGAACTCGCCGGTCTTGTCCAGGGCGCCGACCAGGGCGTTGCGCCGGCCGATCGTCGACTCCGGCCGCAGCGGCGACCACCACTCCCGGGCGCTCGCCGCGTAGTAGGCGTGGGCCCCTGTGAGCGGATCGCCCTTCAGCAGGGCGCGGGTCTCGCCATCGAGCTCGGCGACCTCGTTCTCGCCCACCAGCGTGTCCCCGCCGTTGAGGCTCGGCGAGGCGATCGGCCCGGCCCACACGCTGGCCGTGGCGTACTGCGGCTCGCACCACAACGGGTTGTCGTCGCCGATCGCCTCGGCCACGTGGCGGAAGGCATCCGGGCCCGGGCTGCGGTACCACGGCGGCTGGGGGTGGGGTGCCGGCACGCCGATCCGGCGGCGCAGCGCGGCGAGGCGCTCGTCGGTGATCGCCGGGTCGGTCGACATGATCGTTATATATAGTATGAAATCTCATGTCGGACGATGCTCGGCTGCCGCTCGACGCCGACTCGTCCGCCGAGCGGATCGGCGAAGTGGTCCGCCAGTGGGTGATCGACCGCGTGCCTGCACCGTGGCGTGACGCCGCGTCGCGCGGTCGAGCCGCGATCCGCGCCGTCCGCAGCCGCCAGGAGTACGCCGCCTGGTACCCCGTGTTCGCCGCGTCCGGGTTGGTCGTGCCGACGTGGCCGGTGCCCTACGGCGGGCTCGGCCTGCGTCCTGCGCAGGCCCGCCTCGCCGAGACGGTGCTGGCTCCCTACAACCTCGGTCGACTCAACCCGCTCGGGCTGAACAACGCCGCTGCGCCGCTGTTCGCCCACGGCACCGAGGCCCAGCGGCTGCGCTACCTGCCGCCCATCGTGGCCAACACCGAACGGTGGTGCCAGCTGTTCAGCGAGCCGGGCGCCGGCAGCGACCTGGCCTCCCTGTCGACGCGCGCCGAGCGCGACGGCGACGAGTGGGTGCTCAGCGGCCAGAAGGTCTGGACGACCTGGGCCCACGAGAGCGAGTTCGGCGTCTGCCTGGCGCGCACCGACCCGCATGCACCCAAGCGCCAGGGGATCACCTTCTTCGTCGTCGACCTGCGCGCCCCCGGCGTCGAGATCCGTGAGCTGCGCCACCTCGGTGGCGAGGTCGAGTTCAACGAGGTGTGGCTCGACGAGGTGCGGGTCCCCGACACCGACCGGGTCGGCGCCGTGGGCGACGGCTGGCGGGTGGGCAACGCCACGCTGTCGGGCGAACGCCAGATGGTGGCCGGCGCCGGCTCGGGCGGCGTCGACCGCATCGGTGGCAGCGGGGCTGAGCGGCTGATCGCCACCGCTCGGCGCCTCGGACGGTGGGACGAGCCGGCCACCCGTCAGCGGTTGGTCGGCTTGCTCAGCGAGGAGCGGATCCGCCGGTGGACGAACGAGCGGGTTCGCGCCGCGGTGAAGGCCGGTGGGACGCCCGGCCCGGCGGCATCGATCGGCAAGGTCCACCAGGGTTCGCTGAACCAGCGCATCCAGCGGGCCGCCGCCGACCTGTTGGGCGCGGGGGCGGTGGCCTTCGAGCGGCGAAGCGCCGCAGTCGGCCCGGAAGGGTGGGCCGCCGACCTGCCCTACGAGGTGGCCGGCATGCTGCGCAGCCTGGCGAACACCATCGAGGGCGGGACCACGGAGATCAACCGCAACGTGATCGGCGAGCAGATCCTCGGCCTGCCACGCGAGCCCGATCCGTACCACGGCGCGCCCTGGGAGGAGGTGCCCCGGTCGTGAGCGACGCCACCGCGGCCACGCTGGCCGACCTGCTGATGCGGCACCCACTGGGCGACGACCAGGTCGTGCTGGTCGGCAGCACCCGGACGTGGACCACCGCCGAGGCACGCCGTGCGGTCGACGATCTCGCCGGGGCGCTGCGCCACGCCGGCCTGGCCGACCAGCACGCGGTCGGGGTCCTGCTCGACGGGGCCGACGTGGTGGTGGCGATGACGGCGGTGTGGGCCGCCGGCGGCGTGTTCGTCCCGCTCAATCCCCGCCTTCCGCCGGCTGCGCTCGACGACGTGCTCGACGCCACCCGGCCGGCGCTGCTGCTCGACGCCAACGGGATCCGCCGGACCGGCCTCGATCGCCGGTACGACGACGGCGCGGCGTTCGTCCTGTGGACCTCGGGCACGACCGGCCGACCCAAGCCGGTCGTGCACACCCACGCCGCCTATCTCGAGCTGATCGACCGGGTGCTGACCCCGCTGCGCGGGGTGGCAGCCGCGCCCGCCGTGGACCGCCGGCCGACACCGAACCTGATCCCGGTGTCGATGGCGCTGAACGCCGGCATCTACAACGCCCTGTTCGGATTGCGCGCCGGCGCTCCGCTGGTGGTCATGGACCGCTTCGACAGTCACGCCTTTGCCGAAGCGGTGGGCCGACACGGGATCCGCTCCACCGTGCTCCCGCCAGCCGCCATCGCCATGCTCAACGACAGCGACGTGACCGGGCTCGAGCCGTTGCGCTACGTGCGCTCGATCACCGCCCCGCTCTCACCGTTCCAGGCCCGCCGCTTCACCGAGCGCTTCGGCGTGACCGTGCTGAACGGCTACGGCCAGGCGGAGATCGGCGAGGTCGTCGGCTGGACCGCGGCCATGGCGCGCGAGCACCCCGGCAAGATCGGATCGGTCGGTCGGCCGCACCCCGGCGTGGATCTGCGGATCGATGCGCCCGATGCCAACGGGGTCGGCGAGCTGCTGGTCCGTCCGCCCAATCGAGCAGCCGGGTACGCCGGCGGGGCCGATCTCGGCGGGCGGGTCACGCCGGACGGGTTCGTCCGCACCGGGGACCTGGCGCGCCTCGACCCCGACGGCTTCGTCTGGATCGAGGGGCGCCGGACCGACCTGATCAACCGCGGTGGGAACAAGATCTTCCCCGACGAGGTCGACGAAGTCATCGCTGCGGTTCCCGGCGTGATCGAGGCAGCCGTTGCCGGGGTGCCCGACGAGCGCCTCGGCGAGGTTCCGGTGGCCTTCGTGGTGGCCGCAGCCGATGCCGACCGGCGCGCCCTGCGCACCGCGCTGGAGGCCGCCTGCCGGACCAACCTGGTCCCCTACAAGGTGCCGGCGGACATCGTCTTCGTCGAGGTCCTGCCGCGCAACGAGATCGGCAAGGTCCGCCGCGCCGACCTGGTCAGGTCAGCCACTGACCCCCGTTGACGGACAGGTGCTGACCGGTGATGACCGAGGCCAGGTCGGAGGCCAGGAACACCACGGGCCGGGCGCACTCGTCCGGGGTGGGCACCCAGCCCAGCGGCATCTCGGTGGCCTTGACGTCCATCCACTCCTCGATGCTGAGGCCGGCGGCCTGGGCCGCACCGGTCCCCAGACGGCGGAGGTTCTCGCCCTCCACCGGCCCGAGGAACACCCCGTTGACCCGGATCCGGTGCGCTCCGACCTCCACCGCCAACGTCCGGGCGATGGCGGCGAGCGCCGACTTCGACGCCGCGTAGGCGCCCATGTTGCGCGGGAAGCGCACCGCCGCGCCCGAATTCACCAGCACGATCGCACCGCCGCCGGCGGCGCGCATGGCCGGCACCGCGGCATGGACCAGGTGCAGGGCGCCGAACACGTTGACCTCGAACACGGCTCGCCAGGCATCCGCGTCGGCCTCGGCCACCGCCGACCAGTCACCCTCGTGGTGGGCGTTCTGCACCAGGACGTCGAGTCGGCCGAAGCGCCCAACCACGCCGTCGACCAGTGCGTGGCACGCCGCCGGATCGGTGATGTCCACCGGCACCACCAACGGCTCGCGCCCGGCGGCGCGCACGGCGTCGGCCACCTCCGCCAGCCGATCCGCCCGGCGGGCGGCGATGGCCACCTCGACGCCGGCCTCGGCCAGCTGCACGGCGATGCTGCGACCCATGCCCGGTCCGGCCCCGGTGACCACGGCCACCCGTCCGGGGGAGAACAGCGCGGCGCCCGCCATCAGCGGATCTGCCCGTTGGCCCGCAGCCACGGGATCGTCGCCTCCATGGCCTCCCGCTGCGTGCGCGGGTGGTAGCCGAGCTCGGCGCGGGTGATCGAGTTGTCGAACCACGGCACCGGCCAGGTGCGCGTCGCCAGGTCGATCAGCGTGTCCCCGTAGACCGCCCGGGCCGCATCGTCGGCGGGATCGACGGCCAACTCGGCGATGCGGTGCTCGACCCCGGCCACCTCGCAGGCCACGTTCAACCACGACGCCGTGGACTGCGCGTCTTCCCGCCCGAACGCCAGGTAGTGACCACCCGGGCGGCCGTGGCGAGCCGCGGCGATGCACACGTCGGCGACGTCGTCGACGAAGACGAACGGGGAGCGGTAGGTCAGGTACTGGCTGATCTTGCCGTTCACCGCGCCGCGGATCGCCCGGTTGAAGCTGGTCGGGCCCATCGCCCGGGAGAGCACCAGGCCGGGGCCGTACGTCCCGCCCGGGATGACGACGACGATGTCGGCGCCGTCCTCGGCGACGCGCCGCTGGGCTTCCACGTAGGCCTGCCCCTTGGTCACGGTGTACGGGTCGTCGCTCCAGTGCTCGGCCACCGGGGAGTGCTCGGTGAGGGTGGTGCGGTGATCGAGGAACGGGGTCGACGACAGGGCCACGCAGCGAATGCCGTGGCGGGCGGCGGCGTCGTAGGCGTGGAAGGCGCCGGCGATGTTCGTCGTCCGCTGCTCGTCGAGGTGCTGGACGGCGCCGCCCAACACGGCTGCCGAGTGAATGATCGCCTCGGTGCCGGCCGCCGCGGCGGTCAGGTCGTCCAGCGAGCCGACGTCGCCCTCGACCAGTTCGGCCCCGGCGTCGGCCAGCGGCTGGGCGTCACTGCCCGGTCGGACCAGGGCGCGCACGTGCGCTCCGTCGGCCAACAACCGCCGGATCACGACCGAGCCGATCAGACCGGTCCCGCCGGTCACCAGCACGGTCATCGTCCGGCCTCGGCGCGCATCGGCGCCAGCAGCTCGGCCAGCTGGCGCGGCTTGGTGATGCCCACCAGATGGTCCTTGCCCAGCCACGAGGGCGCCGGTGGGGTATCCAGGCGGGCCCACGCCGGACCGTCCGGCCAGAAGCGCCGGGTCATCCGTGACTCGGGCGTCGTCGCCCCGGCGCGGCGGCAGGCCTCGGCATAGGCCACGCTCGTTCGCCGGGCGCCGTCCCGGTCCCAGTAGTCCTCCTCGGCGCGGAACCGGCCGTCGCCGGCGTAGTGCAGGACCGACAGCCCGGGGAAGTCGAAGTAGGCCGGGTCTCCGGCGGCAACGGCGTCGAGGTCGGGGTTGTCCCGGCGGTTCTCGCAGCGGAACACCACCCGGTCGCCCTCGATCGTGTACCAGTCGAGGACGGTGTAGATCTCCGGCACGCCCAGCATCACCGGCTCGATCCAGGCCAGCACCTCGTCGTGGCCGTGCAGCGGGCCCCAGAAGTGATCGACGTACTCGACGTCGGGCGTGAAGCACTGCACCCACCCGACCCAGTCCTCGCCCACCGGACCGACCTGCCAGAAGTGGATGAAGGCCTGCTCGACCTCGTCGCGCGGTGCGCCTGCCACGGTGATCCCCCATCTGCCCGGCACGGACCCGGGCACCGGATTGCATCTTATATACAATCCTCGGCCATGCCGAGGCGGGGCTCCGGTCAGCGAACCGCGTCCTCGATGCGCACCACGACCTCCTCGGTCAGCAGCGGGATGACGTGCAGGGCACCGAAGTTCTCGGTGACCTGGGACGCCTTGCTGGCTCCGGTGATCACGGTGGACACGTGCGGGTTCAACGTGCACCACGCCAATGCCAGCTGCGACAGCGTGCACCCCAACTCCTCGGCGATCGGGCGCAGCCGCTCGACCTTGGCCAGCGCATCGGCGTCGGTCAGCGATCCGGCCAGCCAGGCGTACCCCGGGAGCGCGGCGCGACTGTCGGCCGGGACGCCGTCGCGGTACTTCCCCGTCAGCAATCCGGAGGCCAGCGGACTCCAGATCGTCGTGCCCAAGCCGATCGGCTCCTCGTACAGCGGGGCGTACTCCTCCTCCACCCGGCGACGATCCAGCAGGTTGTACTGCGGCTGCTCCATCACCGGGGCGTGCAGGTGATGGCGGTCGGCGTACTCCCAGGCGGCGCGGATCTGCTCCGCCGACCACTCGCTGGTGCCCCAGTACAGGGCCTTGCCGCTGGCGACCATGTCGTGCATGGCCCAGACGGTCTCGTCGACCGGGGTGTTCGGGTCAGGGCGGTGGCAGTACACCAGGTCGATGAAGTCCAACCCGAACCGCTCCAGCGAGGCGTCGATGGCCTGGGCCAGGTACTTGCGGTTCAACGTGTTGCGCATGTTCGGCACGTCGCCGTGGATGCCCCAGTAGAACTTGGTGCTGACCACGTAGCGGTGCCGCGGCCAGCCGAGGCGGGCCAGGGCCCGGCCCATGATCGCCTCGCTCTTGCCCTGGGCGTAGGACTCGGCGTTGTCGAAGAAGTTGCAGCCCGCCTCCCAGGCGTTCTGCATGCACTCCAGGGCAAGGTCGTCGTCGAGCTGGTTGTCGAAGGTCACCCAGCTCCCGAAGGAGAGAACGGACAGTTGCAGGCCGCTGCGCCCGAGGCGGCGGAGGGGCATGGTGGGTGTGGAAGTCATCGGCGACGAACCTACCGACCGCCCGGCCACCCCGGCCTACACCGGCCGGGTGATCACGCCGTGGTCGGCGAGGACCGCTTTGGCCTGGCGGACGGTGAACTCGCCGAAGTGGAAGATGCTGGCCGCCAGGACGCCGGTGGCGTGGCCCACCGTGACGCCGTCGGCGAGGTGCTCGAGGGTGCCAACTCCCCCGCTGGCGATCACCGGCACTCCGACGGCGTCGGCGATGGCCGCAGTCAGCTCGAGGTCGAAGCCGGCCCGGGTTCCGTCGCGATCCATCGAGGTCAGCAGGATCTCCCCCGCCCCGAGACCGGTGATCTGGCGGGCCCAGCCGACGGCGTCGATCCCGGTCGGGGTCCGCCCACCGTGGACGTACACCTCGAACCCCGACGGCATCGCCCCGGCCCGGTCCGTCGCCCGCTTGGCATCGATGGCGCACACGCAGCACTGCGAGCCGAACTCGGCGGCGATCTCGACCACCAGCTCGGGCCGCTCGACGGCCGCGGTGTTGACGCTGACCTTGTCGGCACCGGCCCGCAGCATGCGCCGGGCGTCGGCCACGGTGCGGATGCCTCCACCGACCGTCAGCGGGATGAACACCTGCTCGGCCGTCCGGGTGACGACGTCGACCATCGTGTCGCGCCCGTCCGAGGAGGCGGTGATGTCCAAGAAGACCAGCTCGTCGGCGCCTTCGGCGTCGTAGCGAGCGGCCAACTCCACCGGATCACCGGCGTCGCGCAGCCCGACGAAGTTGATCCCCTTGACCACCCGGCCGGCCGTCACGTCCAGGCACGGGATCACCCGGGCGACCCTCACGAGCCACCGCGCAGCGCGGCCAGGGCATCGGCCACGGTGAAGCGGCCGTCGTACAGCGCCTTGCCGGTGATCACCCCGGCGATGCCCGGCACCGCGGCCAGGGCGCGGACGTCGTCCAGCGTGGCCACCCCGCCACTGGCGATGACCGGGATCTCCGTGGCCCGTGCGGCCGCGGTCAGGCCGTCGAGGTCGGGGCCGGCCAGCATGCCGTCCCGGGCGATGTCGGTGATGACGAGCGCGCTGGCCCGGGGGAATGCGCCGAGCAGCTCCTCGACCGTGCGCCCGCTGCCGGCGGTCCAGCCGTGTACGGCCACCTCGCCCCGGCGGTGGTCGAGCCCGACGGCGACCGGGACGATGTCGGCCACCGCGTCGACCAGCGACGGATCGGCGACGGCCGCCGAACCCATGACCACCCGGGCCACGCCGGCGGCCGCCAGTGCCCGGGCATCGTCCAGCCGGCGCACGCCACCCCCGGTCTGGACCCGGGCTCGACCGGCCACGGCGGCCACCACGGCCGCCACGACCGGGCGATTCTGCGGTGATCCGTGGCGGGCGGCGTCGAGATCGACGACGTGGATCCAGGTCGCCCCGGCGTCGGCGAAGGAGCCGGCCACCGCCTCCGGGTCCTCGCCGTACACCGTCTCGTCGGCGTAGTCGCCCTGGCGCAGTCGCACCACTCGCCCGTCGCGCAGGTCGATGGCCGGGTACAGCTCGGCGCTCACGATCCTCCCGCCGTGCCGGCACGGCCGACGAAGTTGGCGAGCAACGCCAGTCCGGCGCGCCCGGACTTCTCCGGATGGAACTGCGTGGCGAACACGGTGCCCTGCCGGAACGCGGCGTTGACCGTGGCGCCGTATTGACACGTCGCCGCCACGGCCGCCCGGTCGTCGGGCACGCCGTGCAACGAGTGGACGAAGTACATCCACGGATGCTGACCGAGACCCTCGAACATCGGGTCCCGGCCGGCCAGCTCGAGGCGGTTCCACTGCATCTGCGGGCGGGGCACGGTGGTCCCCAGCCAGCGCACCTGGCCGGCGATCACGCCGAGTCCGCGGTGCGTGGCATCCTCCTCGCTGGAGTCGAACAGCATCTGCATACCCACGCAGATGCCGAGGAACGGACGGCCGCCGGCGACCGCGTCGTGGACCACGTCCTCCAGGTCGGCGGCGCGCAACGCGTCCATGCACGCGCCGAAGGCCCCCACGCCGGGCAGCACCACCGCCGCGGCGTCGGCCACCAGGCGGCGGTCGGCGGTCAGCCGGGCGTCGGCGCCGACCCGCTCGAGGGCCTTCTGCGCCGAACGCAGGTTGCCGATGCCGTAGTCGAGCACCGCCACCAGCGGGGCGGTCACAGCGCTCCCTTGGTGGAGGGCAGGGTCGTGCCCTCCACCCGCACCGCGTCGCGCAGGCAGCGACCGAGTCCCTTGAACACGGCTTCGATGATGTGGTGGACGTTGCGGCCGCGCTGCAGGGTGACGTGCAACGTCACGGCGGCTGCGGTGGCCAGTGAGGTCACGGCATGCTCGGCGAGCTGCGGGTCGAACGGTGGGGTGCCGAGCGGCAGGCACTCCGGCATCGCCACCTCCCAGACCACGAACGGCCGCCCGGACAGGTCGAGGGCCACGGCCACGAGTGCCTCGTCGAGCGGGAACATCCCACTGGCGAAGCGGCGGACGCCGACCTTGTCGCCCAGTGCGTCGCGGATGGCCTGGCCGAGCGCGATGCCCACGTCCTCGACGGTGTGGTGGGTGTCGATGTGCAGGTCGCCGGTGGCCTCGATGCGCAGGTCGAAGCCGGCATGCTTGCCCACCTGTTCGAGCATGTGGTCGTAGAACGGGATCCCGGTGCGGGCCACCGCGTCGCCGGCTCCGTCGAGCGCGAGGTCGACCCGCACGCTGGTCTCCGCCGTCGTTCGCCGGACCGTGGCCTGGCGGGTCATCCGAGGATCTCCTGCATCGCCGTGAGGAACTCGCCGTTCTCGTCCGGGGTGCCGACGGTGACCCGCAGGCAGTCGGCCAGTCGCGGCCACCCGGAGCAGTCGCGCACCAGGATGCTGCGATCCAGCAGGCCCTGCCACACCTCCCGCCCACGCCGATGACGCGGCCGGAACAGCACGAAGTTCGCCCCGCTGGGGAACACCTCGGTGTCCAGGGCGGCCAGACCGGCGCTGATCCGCTCGCGCTGGTCGACGATCTGGCGAACCCGCCGCTCCATGTCGCCGGCGTAGCGCACCGCCAGCCGGCCGGCGATCTGCTTGGCGGCGTCGAGGTGGTACGGGAGGACCACCTTGTCGAGCTCGGCGACCAGCCAGCTCGGTCCGACGAGGTAGCCGAGGCGGGCCGCAGCCATCGACCAGGTCTTGGAGAACGTGCGCGTGACCACCAGCGGTCGGTCCTCGTCGACCAGCTCGAGGGCGCTCCAGCTGGCGAACTGCCCATAGGCCTCGTCGACCACCACCAGGCCCGGCGCCCTCGCCAGGACGGCCTCGACGTTGGCGCGAGGCTCCTCCCGCCCGGTGGGGTTGTTCGGCGAGCACAAGAAGGTGACTGACGGCGCGGCCTCGCCGAGGACCCGGTCGACCTCGGTCAGGTCGAGGGTGAAGTCGGGGTGACGCTCGCCCTCGACGACGGCCGCGCCGGTGAGCCGGGCGATGTGCCCGTGGAGCTGGTACGTCGGCTCGAAGGTGGCCACCCGCCGTCCGGGACCGGCGTAGGTCAACAGCAGCGTCTGCAGGACCTCGTTGCTGCCGTTGGCGGCGAACACCTGACCGGGATCGACCCCGTGGACGTCGGCGATCGACCGGCGCAGCTCCGTCGCCGAGCGGTCGGGATAGCGGTGCCACTCGACCCGCGACAGCTCGGCCGCCAGGGCGTCGCGCCAGGCCGCCGGCGGGGCCGTCGGCGACTCGTTGGTGTTCAGCCGGACGCGCACCTCGACCTGGGGGGAGTGGTAGCCCTCCAGGGCGCGAAGGTCGTCACGGACGGGAACCGCGGGCACCGGGTCACGATATCCACCCCGCTCAGCCGACCCCGAGCGCATTGCCGGCACGGCTGAGCGTCGCCAGACTGGTCGAATGACCACGCCCTCTCCGCCGGCCTCGACGGTTGCCACGCTGGAGTCCATGCGTCAGCACCTCGACGAGTACCGCGCTCGACTCGACGCCCTCCGTGGCGAGCTGGACGACGGCCGCCACGACGTCGCCGCCGGCGCGCTGCACGAGGCCGAGCGAACGCTGCGCGCGTCGGGGCGGGCGCTGCGTCGGGCCGTCGACTCGCTCCGGTAACACCCGGTGGTGTGGTACGCACCGTCCGAGGCGCCACCCGGCCCGGGGGCCGGCGCGGCACCCGAAAACGACCCGACGGCCCCGAAACGGGGCCGTCGGTGGCGACGCCTGGGCGGCGGATCCCGGCATCGCTGGACGACACAGGTGGCGGGAACCTGGTCGTCGATTCATTCTGCTGTCTTCGACGGCAAATTGCAAGGCGAACCTAACCTCGCAACGAATCAGCCGGTCACCGTGCGTGATGGGCACAGATCGACCAGGACGCAGCCACCACAGTTCGGACGGCGAGCGTCGCACACTCGGCGGCCGTGGAGGATCAGCCGCAGGCTGAAGTCGCCCCACTCGCGCCGGGGTAGCAGGGCGCCCAGCTCGTGCTCGACCTTCACCGGATCCTCCTGCGCCGTCAGCTCGAGGCGACGGCTGAGCCGGCCGACGTGGGTGTCCACCGGCAGGCCCGGCAGGCCGAAGGCAACGCTGCGGACCACGTTGGCCGTCTTGCGTCCCACGCCGGCCAGGCTGAGGAGATCCTCCATCCTCGTCGGCACGATCCCGCCGAAGCGATCGACCAGCGCCGCCGCCATCGCCAGCAGGTTGCGCGTCTTGGCCTGGTAGAAGCCGGTCGACTGGACGATGCGCTCGACGTCGGAGGGGTCGGCGGCGGCCAGGGCGGCGGCGTCCGGATAGCGGGCGAAGAGCGTCGGCGTGACGATGTTGACCCGAGCGTCGGTGGTCTGGGCGGACAGGATGGTGGCCACCAGCAGTTCGAACGGGGTGCGATGGTTCAGCTCGCACTCGGCCCGGGGGTACTCCGCCGCCAAGCGGCTGCTGACCTCCCGGGCGCGGCCCCTCGGTGTGCGCGGCCGGCCCATCCGGGTCACGCTAGCGGGGCGGCCGGCGCCGCCCGGGTAGCCTGCAGCGGGCGATGGCCGACGCGTTCGAGACACTCCGCCCGCCCGACGAGGCCACCCGCCGATCCGTGCTGCAGCTGGCCGCCCGGACGGCGACGCCACTCCCCGACCAGCTCCGGGCCGACCTGATCGACCCCCGACCCGGGGTGGTGGCGGTGTGCCGCCGCGACTCGGCCACCGGCTCGGCGGTCGCCTACGCCCAGGCCTCGCCGGTGTCGGCCGCGGCGTGGCAGATCGCCGCGGTACCGGCACGGGAGCGGGTGGCCCTCGGTGCCCTGCTCGGGACGCTGCGCGCCACGACTGGTGGCCACTCGGCACGGGCCGTGTGGTGGACGTCGGACCACGACGCACCGGAGGTCGCCACCCGCCTCGGCCTGCGCCCGGACCGCGAGCTGCTGCACATGGCCGTCGGACTGCCGCTGCGCAGCGTCGGCGAGCACACCATCGCCACCCGCCCGTTCCGCACGGGCATCGACGAGCCGGCCTGGCTGGACCTCAACCGGGCGGCGTTCGCCTGGCACCCCGAACAGGGCGGGTGGGACCTGGCCACGCTGCGCCAGCGCCAGGCCGAGCCGTGGTGGGATCCCGCCGGGTTCCTGGTCCACGAGCGCGACGGCCGGATGATCGGGTTCTGCTGGACCAAGATCCACGCCGACCACGATCCGCCGCTCGGGGAGATCTACGTGATCGGGGTGGATCCGGCGGCGCACGGGCGGGGTCTGGGCGCGGCGCTGACCCGCGCCGGCCTGGACTCCCTCGCCAGACGCGGCCTGCGCCACGGCATGCTGTACGTCGACGCCGCCAACACCGCCGCCGTCGCCGTCTACCGCCGGCTGGGCTTCGTCGTGACCGACACCCAGCGGGCCTTCGTCGCCGACCTGCCCGCGGCATCGACGGGCGACGAGTCCCCCACCACCGAGGAGCCCCGATGACCGATGCACCCGCCACCGAGCTCCCCCGCTGGGACGTCTCGGATCTCCACGAGTCCTTCGCCGCCCGATCGTTCCTCGACGCCCTCGACGGCCTGCACGCCGGCACCGCCCGGTTGGTGGGCCTGTTCGACGAGCTCGACATCCGCGCCGGATCCGGCGGCCCGGCGACCGCAGCCGACGGCGAGGCGGCCGACCGGGCCATCGCCGCGTTCAACGACGTCGAAGCCGACCTCGACCTGCAGGCCGCATTCGTCGACGCCACGCTGACCACGGACAGCCGAGACGAGCGGGCCCAGGCGCTCTCGTCGGAGCTCAGCACGCTGGCGGCGGTGCTGGTGCCGCTGCGCTCCCGCCTGGCGGCCTGGGTCGCCGACGTCGGCGTCGACTCGCTGGCTGCCGTCAGCACCGAAGCGGCCGCCCACCACGGCCCGCTCACCCGCCTGGCCGAGCGGGCCGGTCACCAGATGAGCGAGGCCGAGGAGCACCTGTACGCCGAGCTGCGACTGACCGGCTCGCTGGCCTGGTCCCGGCTGCACAGCGACGTCACCTCACAGCTGCGCGCCACCGTGACGATGCCCGGCGGAACCGCCGAGTCGATGCCGATCGCCGCCGTTCGCGGCTTGGCGACCTCGCCCGATCCGGCGGTGCGCCAGGCCGCCTACGAGGCCGAGCAAGCCGCCTGGCCGACCGTCGCGGTGGTCTGTGCCGCGGCGCTCAACGGCGTCAAGGGCGAGGCCGCCACGGTCAACCGGCGGCGGGCCTGGGACACCCCGCTGGCCGCGTCGTGCTTCGCCAACAGCGTGACGCCGGCGACCCTCGACGCCATGCAGGACGCCGTGACCCGCAGCCTTCCCGATCTGCGCCGGTGGATGCGGGCCAAGGCAGACCGGCACGGCGATGCGGGCGGGTTGCGCTGGTGGAACCTCGTCGCCCCGCTCCCCGGCGGATCCACCGAGCCGGTGTCGTGGAGCGACGGCGTGGCCGCCGTGCGCCGGGCGTTCGCCACGTTCAGCCCCGGGCTGGCCGGCCTCGTCGAGCGGGCCACCACGGGCCGCTGGATCGACGTGGCGCCGCGCGACGGCAAGGAAGGTGGGGCCTTCTGCATGCCGTTCGTCGGGGATCGCTCGCTGATCCTGCTCAACTGGGACGGCAGCCTCGACGGGGTGCAGACGCTGGCCCACGAGCTCGGCCACGCCTACCACAACACCCAGCTGGCCGGGCGCACCGCGCTGCAGCGGGCCCTGCCGATGACCCTCGCCGAGACCGCCAGCATCTTCTGCGAGACCCTGATGACGGAGTCGGCGCTGGCCTCCCTGGACGACCGCGCCCGCCTGGCCCTGCTCGACGTCGACCTCGCCGGTGTCAACCAGGTCATCGTCGACATCCGCAGCCGGTTCCTGTTCGAGTCGGCGGTGATGGAGCGCCGGACGCGCACCACCCTGGGCGTCACGGAGCTCAACGAGCTGATGACCGCCGCGCAGGCCGACGCCTACGGAGACGGGCTCGACCAGGCGACGGCCCACCCGTACATGTGGGCGGTGAAATCGCACTACTACTCGTCGGCGTTCTACAACTGGCCGTACACCTTCGGGTTGCTGTTCGGCATCGGGTTGTACGCCAGCTACCAGCGCGACCCCGAGCGCTTCCGCCAGGGGTACGACGACGCCCTGTCGCGCGCCGGCATGGACCGGGCCGAGGACCTCGCCCAGCGCTTCGGCTTCGACCTGACGACCACCGAGTTCTGGGACGCCAGCCTCGACGTCGTCCGGGCACGGATCGCCGCCTACTGCGAGTTGGCAGCCCGGTGACCATCACCCGCTACGACCCCGACCGCGAGGCGCTGGGCGAGCTCCTGGGCGGACAGCCGCGCTACCGGCTGGACCAGCTGTGGGAGGGCCTCTACGCCCAGCAGGCACCGCTCGAGCAGCTGACCACGCTGCCCAAGGCCCTGCGCCAGCAGATCGCCGACGCGCTGCCGGAGGCGCTGCACGAGGTGATCCGCCGGGTCAGCGATCGTGGCGACACCGTCAAGTACCTGTGGGAGCTGGCCGACGGGGCACGGATCGAGACGGTGCTGATGGTCTACCCCGACCGGGTCACGGCGTGCGTCAGCAGCCAGGCCGGCTGCGCGATGGGCTGCGGCTTCTGCGCCACCGGGCAGGCCGGGTTCACCCGCCAGCTCACCACCGGCGAGATCGTCGAGCAGGTGATCCGGGCGGCACGCCAAGCTCGGGAGCTGGGCCGCCGGCTGGGCAACGTGGTGTTCATGGGCATGGGCGAACCCCTGGCCAACGAGGCCGCCCTGTGGCCGGCCATCGAGCGCCTGCACGGGGCGGTCGGGATGTCGGCGCGGCACCTGACCGTCAGCACGGTCGGGCTGGTGCCCGGCATCCGCCATCTCGCCGACCAGCCGCGTCCGGTCAACCTGGCCGTGTCCCTGCACGCGGCCAACGATGCCCTGCGCGACGAGTTGGTCCCGATCAACCGGCGCTATCCGCTCGACGCACTGATGGCCGCCTGCGCCGACTACCTGACCAAGAAGGGACGACGGCTGAGCTTCGAATGGGCGTTGATCGCCGGGGTCAACGACCGCGACGCCGACGCCGACGAGCTGGCCCGGCTATGCCGCCGGCTGCGGCTTCCGGCGCACGTCAACCTGATCCCGCTGAACCCGACGCCGGGCTACCCGACCGTCGGCTCCTCGCTGCGGCGGGTCCACGAGTTCCGCGACCGGCTCGAGTCGCTGCGGGTCAACGCCACCGTCCGGCGCAACCGCGGCACGGAGATCGACGCCGCCTGCGGCCAGCTGGCCGCTGGCCAACCGGTGTCCCTCGGCCGGCGCGCCACCGGTCAGCGATGAGGCCATCGACCACGTCAGCGTCGGCGTCACCACGGGTCGTGCTCGACCTCGACCGGGTGTCGGTGGTGGCCGACGGTCGGACGATTCTGGCCCCGCTGACCTGGCGAGTCGCCGAGGGTGAGCGGTGGCTGGTGCTCGGCGCCAACGGTTCGGGCAAGACCACCGTGCTGCGGCTGGCGTCGATGTATCTCCACCCCAGCACGGGTACCGTGACCGTGGTCGGCGAACGGCTCGGGCGGACCGACGTGCGCGCCCTGCGGCGGCGGGTCGGGCTGATGTCGGCGGCCCTCGCCGCCGAGCTCCGACCGGCCCTGACCGCCACCGAGATCGTGATGACGGCGAAGTACGCGGCCCTCGAGCCGTGGTGGCACACCTACACCGACGCCGATCGGCAGGCGGCGGTGGCCTGCCTCGACCGGATGGGCGTGGCCTGGGCGGCCGGTCGCTCGCTGGCCACCCTGTCGTCGGGCGAGCAGCAGCGCGTCCTCCTCGCCCGGACCCTGATGAACGAGCCCGGGGTGATCCTGCTCGACGAGCCGAGCGCCCGCCTGGACCTCGCCGGCCGGGAGCACCTCGTGAGTGCGCTCGGCGAGCTCACCACGGACCCGGCTGCCGCTCCGCTGGTGCTGGTCACCCATCACCTCGACGAGGTGCCCGCCGGCATGACCCACGTCCTGATGTTGCGCGACGGCGTCGCCGTGGCGGCCGGAGCGCTGGACGACACGTTGACGGCCGCGGCCCTCAGCGAGACCTTCGCGATGGCCCTGACCCTCGAGCGCCGGCCCGACGGGCGGCTCAGTGCCTGGGCGTCACCAGGGCGCGAAGTCGATCACGACCGGCGCTGATCTGCTCGGCGAGGGCACGTTCGAGCAGGCCCCCGGTCCACAATCCGCCGCCGTAGTGCAGACGCATCTCCAAGGTGACCTGCTGGCCGTCGTGGGTCACGGCGGCCTCCAACCGCCACGGCGAGTGCTGCCGACCGTCGAGCTCGTCGCGCTCGAAGCGCACCTGTCGAGTCCGGCGATCGTGGACCGTTCGCACCATCCGCAACCGCTTGCTCCGAGCCAGCGGCCCGATCCGGGCGCGCAGCTCCGTCGACCACGCCGGCGGCTCGCCCCCGAGCGGCTCGGCGTGGTGGACCAGGTCCATCCAGGCCGGATAGCGGGCGAGGTCGTCGACGTGGTCGAACAGCTCGTCGGGGTCGCAGCGAGCGGTGAGGGTGGCGACGGCGTCCATCCGGGGTCGAACGTCAGCCCGGGCGATGCGGCCGTTGGAACGCCCGGGCCAGCAGGGGGCTGGAGGCGTCGAGCAGGCCGTCGAGGTCGTCGCCGGTGTCGAAGCGCGGCCGCCAGGCCAGGACGGTGGTGGCGTCGCGCTCGGCGGGTTCGGGCGCCACGGGTTCCTCCGGCTCGTCGCGGTCGACCACCAGGCGGAGCTGCTCCGTGCCGGCCAGTGGCAACCCGGCGGAGGGGTGCCGGCGCACCGGTCTGGCCCGCTCCGGCGCGGCGGCGGGCGGCAGCCGGAACAGCGGCGGGGCGCTGACCCGCTGGTCGTCGAGCGTCCAGTGTCGGGGGACGGTGAGCGTGGCGGCATGGACCGCACAGACCACGCTGGTGGCCCGCGGCAGCTGGTCGAGGCGGCCGAGAGTGACGATCAGGCGCCCGACGTCGATCGTGTAGGCCGCGTCCGCCGGGCGGGCGCATCCCGGCCGCTCGCACAGTCTGCCCACTCGGCCCACGGTAGCGGCTGGGGCCGCGGCGGGCGCGGAGGTCGCCGGCCGGGTCGTGGCGCACCCGACCGGTAACGTGCGCCCATGGCCTCCGGGCGAGCCCTTCCGCGCACCATCACCCGCCCCCGACGGGCCCGCACCGCCCGTCTCCTCGCCCCCCTCCTCGCCCTCCCCCTGGCCCTCCCCCTGGCCCTCCCCCTGGCCCTCGCCCCACCCCTCGCCCTAACCCTCGCCCTCACCCTCACGCCACCCCTCGCCCGAACCCTCACATCACCCCTCGCCCTGACCCTGACGCCACCCCTCGCCCTGGTCGCCACCCCCACCCCCACGGCCCGCACGATCTCACCCCCCACCCCCACCGCTGCTCGCGTGCGCAAACCTCCGCAGACGACGGTTTCCGCACGCGACCAGGTTGCATGGGTGCGCAAACCTCCGCATGCGACGGTTTCCGCACACAAGCAAACCGGGGGGACCGGGGCCGGGGGGACCGGGAGTGCGGGGAGCGGGGCAGCAGGGGCCGCCGGGGCCGGGAGTGCGGGGAGCGGGACTGGCGGGGGTGCCGGGTCTGGCGCGAGCCACGTGGCGGTGGACGGGCGGGTGGGGGTGCAGCTGTTCCAGTGGACCTGGTCGGCGATCGCCGCCGAGTGCCCGGCACTGGCGGCGCAAGGGTTCGGGTTCGTCCAGACCTCGCCGGTCGTCGAGTCGATCCGCGGCCCCCAGTGGTGGACCTCGTACCAGCCGGTGAGCGACTCGCTGCACTCCAAGCTGGGCACGCCGGACACCTTCTCGGCGATGATCGAGGCCTGCCACCGAGCCGGGGTGTCCGTGCTGGTCGATGCGGTCATCAACCACATGGCCGCCGGTGACGGCGTGGGGGTGGCCGGCTCGCCGTACCGGCACTACGAGTACCCAGGACTGTGGACGTCGGCCGACTTCCACCACTGCGGGCTGACGCCCGACGACGACATCGCCAACTATCAGGATGCCGCCCAGGTGCAAACGTGCGAGCTGGTCAACCTCGCCGATCTCGACACCAGCCGACCCAACGTCCGCCAGCGGCTGCACCAGTTCCTGGCCGACCTGGTCGGCCTCGGCGTCGACGGGTTCCGGATCGACGCCGCCAAGCACATCGCCCCCACCGACCTGCAGGCCATCCTGGCCGGGCTTCCGGCCGGCACCGCCGTCTTCAGTGAGGTGATCCGCGGCGGCGGGGAGCCGATCACCCCCGAGCAGTACACCTCCTTCGGCCGGGTCTACGAGTTCGCCTACAGCCGCAAGCTGGCCCAAGCCCTGAGCCTGACCATCGCCGGCAACATCGTCACGGCCGGCACGGGCGCGCTGCCCAGCGCGCAGGCCGTGTCGTTCGTGGAGAACCACGACACCGAGCGCAACGGCCAGTCGGTGACCCGCGCCGATGCCGCCCTGCACCGTCTCGCCGAGATCGTCCTGCTGGCCGACGACTACGGCCTGCCCGAGCTGTTCTCCGGGTACGCGTTCTCCGATCGAGATGCCGGGCCGCCCGAGGGACCCGACGGCTCGGTCGCCGACGCCGTGTGCGGCACCGCGCCATGGACCTGCTCGCACCGCCTGACCCATGTCACGGCGATGCTGCGGTATCGAGCGACCGTCGCGGGAACCCCGGTCAGCCGATCGGCCATCGGTGACCTGGTGGTGCTGGCGCGCCGCGACCGCGGCCTGGCGGTCGTCAACGTGTCCGCCGCCGCCGTCCAGGGCGCGGTGCCCACGGCGCTGGCGCCCGGTCGCTATTGCAACGTGCTGGCCACCAGCTGCACCGGGGCGGCCGTCGTAGAGGTCGCCCACGGCCAGGCCGCCGTCTCGGCGGGCGGCCACGAGGCCGTCGTCCTGGACGTCGACCACGTGGCCGGCTGAGCGCCTCCGAGTTCTCACCAAATCCTCACCCCAGCTGCCGGGACCGCCAGCCTGCCGATGTGTACGGTCGCCGTCCGGTGCACACCACACTGGCGGCGGGACGGGACGGTGTCGGATGACGGCTGCCCTCTCGACGGCCGCCGCCGCGCTCGCCGGGCTGCTGCTCGTGGTCGGCGGCCACCTCCTCGGCGGCACCGGGGAGACCGTCATGATCCTCGTCGCCATCGCCGCCGGCGCGCTCCTGGCGGCGCGCCGCCGCGGTCGGCGGGGGCTGCACTGGCGGGCTGCGGGCGCCGGGCTGGTGGCGGTCGTGGTGTGGAGCGGGACCTCCCTCGCCCAGTACGTCGGTCGTCACCACGGTGCTGGAGTCACCGAGGCGGCCACTGCCTGGGCCCGGGACCACGGGCTCGACGGGCTGGTCAACCGAGTCGAGACCTACATCTATCGCCAGCCACCGTCCACGGCGCCGGCTCGGTCGTTGTCGTTGGCTCCCCGGCCGACGGTTCCGGCCACGTCGACGACCCGTGCGGCACCGGTGGCGCCGCCGACCCCGCCCGTCGGCACGACCCCGGGCGTCACGGTGGCGGAGTCGCCGACGGCACCCACGGCATCCACCACGCCGAGCGTTGCCGCCGTGCCGGCACCGGCCCCGATCCCCGCGCTGGTCAGCCCGGCCCTCCCCGGCGAGGGGCAGTGGACACCGCTGGCCAGCGCCGGCGGGACCACGGCGATGTGGGCCACGAGCCTGCGCCCGCTTCCCGGCGCGGCCAGCGTGGTGGCCTCGATGGTCCTGATCGACCAGACCCATCTGCGGGTCGGGCTGTTCAACGGCACCGACGAGCCGGGCGGGAGCAGGTGGGCCCGGGGCGATCGGGTCCCCGCCGACCTGCAGCCGGCGCTCGTCGCGGCGATGAACGGCGGGTTCCGCCTGCAGCACATCCACGGCGGTTACCTGACCGAGGGCCGTGCGGTGAAGGCGCTGCGCGCCGGCGACGCCACGCTGGCGGTCGACCGCGCCGGCAAGCTGCATCTCGGCGTATACGGCCAGGACCTGGTCGACGACGGATCGTGGCTCAGCCTGCGCCAGAACCTGGAGCTGCTCGTCGACCACGGCCGGTCGATGTTCCAGCAGGGGCTGCGCGACGGGGTGTGGTGGGGCGCCAACTTCGGCAACGCCGTGTACGTGATCCGCTCGGCGGTGTGCTCGGTGGCCGACGGCCGGTTGGCCTACGTCTACGTCGGCCCGGTCGATGCCGCGCAGCTGGCGACGGCGCTGATCAACGTCGGCTGCCAGCGGGCGATCGAACTGGACATCAACGGGCACTGGCCGATCTTCACCACGTTCTCCCAGCGCGTCGCTGCCGCCCCCGAGGGCCACATCGTCGATCTGCGGATGAACGGCGGGACCCAGCGGTTCATCACCGGATCGACCAAGGAGTTCTTCGCCTTCTTCGACGCCGCCGTGGTCCCGGCGCACAGCGTCCTCGACGCCTGAGCGGGCTCGCCGCGCTCGGTAGGGTTCGCCGATGACCGGCACCACGATCGAATCCGCCAACCAGCGAGTCGTCGAGCAGTTCTGGGATCGCTTGGCCGCACGCGACTGGGACGGTATGGCCGCCCTGCTGACCGACGACGCCCACTACACCGACGTCGGCGTACCCGGCCCGGGCGGCACCGGCCCGGACGGGGTCCTGGCCCGCCTCCGCATCGGGATCGAGCCCCTGTCCGGCTACCAGCACGTCGGCCCGGTGAACATGCTGGCCGGCGGCGACCTGGTGATGACCGAGCACACGGAGCGGTGGTCGTTCCACACCGGTGAGGTCATCGACCACTCCTTCGTATCGGTCACCCAGCTGCGCGACGGCAAGATCTGCCGCTGGCACGACTACTCGAACATCGCCAACATCACCGGCCAGGCGCCGCGCTGGTGGCTGGAGCACATCGCCGGGTTCGCAACACGCGAGACGCCCCGGCCAGCGGACGGCTGACCGGGGCGGTGCGGTGGGCGATACCGGGCTCGAACCGATGACCTCTACGGTGTGAACGTAGCGCTCTAGCCGACTGAGCTAATCGCCCGAAGGCGACCGAGAATCTACCAGCCAGCCGCACCCTCGCCACCGGTCGCCGGGCCGCCCGAGGGCACGCTCCCCCCGGCTCGCCAGTACCAGCCGTCGGCCCGGTCGAGGAACCCGGCGTCGACCAGGTAGCGGCGCCAGGTGGCGGTGTCGTCATGGCGACGGCCCAGGATCGCGTTGACCTGCCGCTCGCGGTATCGCCGGCCGGGCTCGAAGTCCTGGGCCAGCCAGTCGAGCAGGACCTGGCGCTTGCCGGCGCCGGCCGGGGCGCGCACGATCCGCCCGCCGGCGACGAAGGCATCCATCACCGCCCGCTGGACCGCAGGCAACCCGTCGTGCTCGGTGGAGCGTGGCCGGGTCAGCGAGACCCGCGCCGCCTGCTCGAAGGCCGCCCCGAGCACCACCAGGGCCCCGTCCCCCTCGACGACGAGCCCCATGCTGACCAGCCGGCCGAGGGCGGTGCTGGCCGCGGCGACGCTCAGGCCGGTGCGGTGGACGACATCGTCCAGCGTGCCGGCGCCGAGCTCGACAGCGGCGAAGACCCGACGGCGGTCGTCGTCGGCCAGGGCGCCGACCAGCGCGCCGGCATCGAGGGGACGAGAAGGCATGGTGGGGCGGTGGCCGGAGTCAGTGGCCGGGGTCAGTAGCCGAGGTCGGCTTCGACCGGGCCGAGCAGTTCCTCGCCCGCGGCGTAGCGCCGGACGTTGGCGGTGATCCGCTCGGCCAGCAGCGGCACCGCCATCGGCGGCGTGTTGCCGACGTGAGGGGTGATGATGCAGTTCGGCAGGGTCCACAGTGGATGGTCGTCCGGCAGCGGCTCGGGCTCGGTGACATCGAGGGCGGCGCCGCCGATGACTCGGTTCTCCAGGGCCCACACCAACTCGTCGGTGACCACGTGGCGGCCGCGGGCCACGTTGACCAGCCAGGCGTCGTCGTCCATCAGCTCCAGCTCGGTGCGCCCGATCATGCCTTCGGTCTCGGGGGTCAGGGCCAGGGCCAGGACGACCACGTCGGCACCGGGCAGGGCGTCCACGTAGCGGTCGGCTTCCAAGACCTCGTCGGCGCCCTCCATGGACACCACCCGGTTGCGGACGACGGTGGTGTGACACTGCAGCGGGGCGAGCAGCGCCAGCAACGACTCGGTGATCCCGCCTCCGCCGAGGATGGTCACGTGGGCGCCACGGAGGTTGCGGCCGGCGGGGGGCTGCCACGACCGGGCCCGGGCGTACGGGCCCAGGTTGCGCAGCCCGGCGAGCATCAGCGACAGCGCCAGCTCGGCCACCGGCTCGGCGTAGACGCCCTTGCCGCAGGTCCACATCCGCCGGTCGTCGACCAGGTGGACGAAGTGCTCCACGCCGGCCCACGGCAGCTGGACCCAGTCGATGTGTGCAGCGTCCTCCAGCAGCGCGCTGAGGCCGGCGACGTCGCGCGGCGACGTCCACACCAGCGCCTCGGCGTCGTCGACGGGCACCACCTGGCCGCCGCCGGCGGCAACGGCCTCCTCGACCCACGCCGGCACCTCGCCCGGCCCCAGCGCGATGCGCGGGTGACCGGTGCGAGGTGTGTTCGTACTTGGGGGCATGGGCGAAAAGCGTACCGCTCAGCCGAGCTTGGCTCGCCGCCGATTGCCCAGCACCGTCCCGGTGACGATGATCACGATCGCCAGGGTCATCACCATCGTGGCGATGACGTGGATCTGTGGCTCGACCCGCCGCTTGGCCGTGTCGAACACCGCCCGGGGGAACGTCTTGGTCATCGCGTCGCCGGCGACGAAGGAGGTGATGATGTAGTCGTCGATCGACAGGGCGACCGACAGCAGGAAGGCGGCGGCGATGCCCGGGGAGATCATCGGCAGGGTGATCTTGCGGAAGGTGCGCAGCGGGGTCGAGCCCAGGTCGGCGGCGGCGTCCTCGAGCGTCCAGTCCAGGCCGCGCAGCCGGGCCTTCACCGTGAGGGCGACGAAGGACAGGCAGAACATGGTGTGGGCGATGACCACGGTGGTCGTGCCGAGGTGCCAGTTGAAGTTGCCGAACAGCGGGGTCGGCTTGAAGAACAGCGTGAACAGCGAGGCGCCCATGACGATCTCGGGCGTGGTCAGCGGCAGCACCAGCATCATGTTGATGAACGCGCCCCCACGCATCCGGTAGCGGCTCAGGGCCACCGCCACCAGCGAGCCGAGGATGGTGGCCAGCGTGCAGGCCACGGCGGCGACCTTGAGGCTCTGCCACATCGCGCTGGTGAACTGGCTGCCCTTGAACGCTCGCCCCCAGTTGTCGAGGGTGAAGCCCTTCCACCCGATGTTGTTGCCGTGCTCGCCGACGTGGTTGAAGCTGAACGCCCCGATCATCACGATCGGGACGAACAGGTAGACGAAGCCGAGCAGCGTGACGAGCTTGAGGATCCGGGTCCCCCATCCGCGCCCGCTCACGCCAGGTCCTCCGTGCCGAGGAACTTGGCGTACACCAGCACCATGGTCGAGATGATCAACATCAGCACCAGGCTGATGGCCGCAGCCGTCGGATAGTTGCTGTTCACCAGGAACTCCTGCTGGACCTTGTTGCCGATGACCGCCGTGGTCGGGTTGCCGAGCAGCGTGACGTTGATGAAGTCCCCGGTGGCGGGGATGAAGGTCAGCAGCGTGCCGGCGAACACACCCGGCAACGACAGCGGCAGGATCACCTTGCGGAACGAGCGGGCGAACGGCGAGTACAGGTCGGCGGCCGCATCCATCAGTCGCAGGTCGATCTTCTCCAGGCTGACGTAGATGGGCAGCAGGGCGAAGGGCAAGAAGTTGTAGGTCAGGCCGCCGATCACCGCCGAGTCGGTGTTCAGCAGGCGGCCCGACTCGAGCACACCGAGGTGGCCGAGCAGGCCGGTCAGATGGAGGTTGCGCAGAGCACCGAGGACCACGCCATGGTCGGCGAGCAGGGTCTTCCAGGCGATGGTCCGCAGCAGGAAGCTGGTGAAGAACGGCACCATCACCAGCCCCAGCAGCAGGTTCTTCCACGCCCCGGCGCGGAAGGCGATGAAGTAGGCGATCGGGTAGCTGATCAGCACGCACAGCAGCGTGGCGATCCCGGCGTAGACGAAGCCGCGGACCAGCGGACCCCCGTACTTGCTGAACGCCGTCCCGAAGTTGCTCCACTGCCAGTTGAACACCGTCTGGGGGTGGAACGGGTCCGGCTTGTACGACAGGGCGATGCGCAGCAGGGTGACCAGCGGGACCACGAAGAACAGGAACATCCACAACATGCCCGGGAAGGACAGGGCATAGGGCACCACCCGGGCCTTGCGCAGCGAGCGGTTCTCGGCGTCGGCCATGTCAGCCTCCCGAGATCGCCAGGAAGCGGTTGACGATGTCGTTCTCGGTCTGCTGGTCGAGGTCGGCGAAGATGTGCATCCGCTTCTGGGTCTCCTCGTCGGGGAATAGCAGCGGGTTGTTGGCCAGCGCGGCAGCATCGCCGCCCAGCTTCAGCAACTCCTCCTTGACCCCCTTGACCGGGCTGATGTACGGGGCGGCGACGGTGATCTGGGCGGCCTGCACCGGGTCGTAGACGAAGTTCATCCACGCCGCCGCCTGACGCAGGTGCGGCGAACCCTTCGGCACCATCATCGTGTCGAACCAGCTCATCGCCCCTTCCTTGGGGAACACGAACTGGATGTCCGGTGCGGTGGCCTGCAGCTGGGCGATGTCCCCCGACCAGGCGATGCAGGCGACGAAGTCGCCGGACTGCAGGCTCTGGGTGTACTCGTTGCCGGTGAACTGGCGGATCTGGCCGCTCGTGGTGGCCTGCTGGATCTTGTCCAGCGCGGCGTTCATCGCCGACACGTCGCCGCTGGCCGGGTCGGCGCCCATGGCCAGCATCACCAGCCCGACGCTGTCGCGCATCTCGGTGAAGAAGCCGATCTTGCCCTTGAAGGCCGGGTCGAACAGATCGTTCACCGAGGTCAACTCGCGGCCGGTCAGCTTGGGGTTGTAGGCGATGCCGGTGGTGCCCGACTGCCAGGGCATCTGGAACTTGGCACCTGGATCCCAGGGCAGGTCGAGGAAGCGGTCCAGCAGGTTGGCGTGGTTGGGGATCTGGTCAAGGGGCAGCTGGTCGACCCAGCCGAGCTTCTTCACCCGGGCAGCCATCCAATAGGTCGGACAGATCACGTCGAACGGCGAGACCTTGCCGGCGCCCACCACCGGGAGCAGGTTCTTGTTGAAGACCTCGTTGTTGTCGTTGAAGTCCTCGGTGTAGACGGTCTTGATGCCGGTGGCCTTGCTGAACCGGTCGACGGTGCCGACGTGCCCGTTGTCGGTCGGGTCGATGTACAGGGTCCAGTTGAGGATCTTCAGGTCGCCGCCGATCTGCGCCGTCGGCGCGCCGCTGGCCCCGGCGGTCGTGCCGGCCGTGGCCGTCCCTGCGGTGGGCGCGGTGCCGGCCGGGGCGGTCCCGCCGGTGGCCGAGGTCCCGCCCGCGGCGGTCCCGCCCGTGGTGTCCAGCGGCGGGCTGGCCGCCTGGTCGTCACCGGTCGCCCACCAGATGGCACCGATCGCCGCCGCCGCGGCCGCCAGCCCGCCGCCCACGATCAGCGCCCGGCGGCCGAACGACGAGCCCTCCGCAGCAGGGGTGGCGGTCGGCGGCGGGACCGCACCCACCATCCCGTCCATGGTGGCCTCGACCTGGTCGACGTCGGTCGTCGTCGCCCCGGCAAAGGCCGAACGACCGGGCAACAGGTAGGGGACGTCGGCGGCCCAGGTCATCCACATCTGCTGGCCGCCCGTCACCGGTGGCAGGTGGTCGTCCTCCTCGACGGTGCAGATCACCTCGGTCTGCTTGCCGGGCAGGTCCATGATCAACCGGGCGGTGGCGCCCTGGTAGATCATCTCGCTGACCGTGCCCTCCAGCGCGTCGCCCTCGGGACGGTTGACGGTGGGCACCAGGCGCTCCGGGCGGAGCATCACCGTGACCGGCGCGCCGGGCTCCATGGTCCCCGTGTCGGGGACGGTGAGGATCTGGTGGGAGTCGAGGCGGACGCGGCCGGGGCGGCCAGGCTGCTCGAGCTTGCCGGGCAGCAGGTTGGCGGTGCCGATGAACGAGGCGACGAAGACGGTCGCCGGTTTCGCGTAGATCTCCGCCGGGGTGCCGATCTGCTCGACCCGTCCCTGGCTCATCACCGCGATCCGGTCGCTCATCGTCAGCGCCTCACCCTGGTCGTGGGTGACGAAGATGAAGGTGATGCCGACCTCGCGCTGGATCCGCTTCAGCTCGAGCTGCATCGCTTCGCGCAGCTTGAGGTCCAGCGCGGCCAGCGGCTCGTCGAGCAGCAGGGCACTGGGCATGTTCACCAGGGCCCGGGCCAGGGCGACACGCTGCTGCTGGCCACCGGAGAGTTGCGCCGGCCGGCGAGCGGCGAACTCGCCGAGGCGGACGACGTCGAGCATGTCCTTGGCCCGCTGGCGGGCTTCGGCGCGCCCCGTGCCCTTGCTCTCCAGGCCGAAGGCGACGTTGTCCAGCACCGTCATGTGCGGGAACAGCGCGTACTGCTGGAACACCGTGTTGACGTTGCGCCGGTAGGGCGGCACCTTGGAGACGTCCTGGCCCTCGAGCAGCACCCGGCCGGCCGTCGGCTGCTCGAACCCGGCGATCATCTTCAGCAGCGTGGTCTTGCCGCACCCCGACGGGCCGAGCATCGAGAAGAACTCACCCTTGCGGATCGAGAAGTCGGCGTCGTGCACGGCGACGAACGTGCCGAACTCCTTGCGTACGTGATCCAGTTGGATCACGGTGTTCCCGCTGGCGGGACCGTTCGATTCCGTCACGCTGACTCCCCTGTTCACGGCCGACCTCGGGCATCGGCCACCGCGATCCGCTCACCCTAACCGCCCGCGGAACGCGGTCCGCGATCTTGCGTCGCGCCCGCCGAGGGTTCATGATCCGTCCTCGTGGATCGACGCGGCATGCATCTCGACGACATCGACCGGGCGATCATCGAGCATCTCCAGGCCGACGGGCGGATCCCCTACACCCGACTCGGCGCCGCGGTCGGGTTGTCCGAGGCGGCCACCCGCCAGCGTGTCCAGCGATTGCTCGACGGGGAGATCGTCCAGGTCGTGGCGGTCACCAACCCGCTGGCCGGCGGCAAGCGGCGGATGGCGATGATCGGGGTGCGCACGTCCGGCGCCACCGGGCCGGTGGGCGACGCCCTGGCGGCCATCGACGACGTCGACTACGTGGTGGTCACCGCCGGCTCGTTCGACTTCCTGTGCGAGGCGATCGTCGACGACGACCGTGGCCTGCTGTCGCTGACCAACCGGATCCGCGCCGTGCCAGGGGTGACCTCCACGGAGAGCTTCGTGTACCTCGACCTGCTCAAGCAGACCTTCACCTGGGGCGCCCACTGAACGGCGCCGGGCGGCCGGTCAGGCGATGTTGACCATGACGTGCTTGATGCGCGTGTAGTCGTCGAGCGCGTAGGCGGAAAGGTCCTTGCCGTAGCCGGACTTCTTGTAGCCACCGTGGGGCATCTCGGCCACCAGCGGGATGTGCGTGTTGACCCACACGCAGCCGAAGTCGAGGCGCTTCGCCATGCGCATCGCCCGCCCGACGTCGGTGGTCCACACGCTGCTGGCCAACCCGTACTCGACGCCGTTGGCCCAGGCCACCGCCTGGTCCTCGTCGTCGAAGCGCTGCACGGTGATCACCGGACCGAAGATCTCCTGCTGGATCATCTCGTCGTCCTGGCGCAGTCCGGCCACCACGGTCGGCTGGTAGAAGTACCCGTCGCCGCCCACCTTGGCGCCGCCGGCCACCACGCTGGCGTGGCCCGGGGCGCGCTCGACCATGCCGGCGACCCGGGCCAGCTGGTTGGGGTTGTTCACTGGTCCGAAGAGCACATCCGCGTCGTCGGGGGCCCCGGTCTTGGTGCCGGCGGCCTGCTCGGCCAGGGCGGCGACGAAGTCGTCGTAGACCTTCGGACCGGCCAGCACGCGAGTGGCTGCGGTGCAGTCCTGTCCGGCGTTGAAGTAGCCGGCCACGGCGATGCCCTCGGCCGCAGCAGCCAGGTCGGCGTCGTCGAAGACCACCACCGGGGCCTTGCCGCCCAGCTCGAGGTGGACACGCTTGAGGCTCTGGCTGGCGGCAGAAGCGACCTCCATGCCGGCGCGCACCGAACCGGTGACCGACACCATCGCCGGGACGTCGTGGGCGACCATCGCCCGACCGGTGTCGCGATCGCCACAGACCACGTTGAGCACCCCGGCCGGCAGGAACTCGGCAGCGATCTCGGCCAGCAGCCCGCTGGTGGCCGGGGTGGTGTCACTCGGCTTCAGCACCACGGTGTTGCCGGCGGCGATGGCCGGGGCGAACTTCCACACGGCCATCATCATCGGGTAGTTCCACGGGGCCACCTGGGCGCACACGCCCACCGGCTCGCGGCGGATCATCGAGGTCATGTTGCGCATGTACTCGCCGGCGCTCTTGCCTTCGAGGTGGCGGGCGGCGGTGGCGAAGAAGCGGATCTGGTCGACCATCGGCGGGATTTCCTCGCTGCGGGTCAGGTGCGCCGGCTTGCCGGTGTTCTCCACCTCGGTGGCGATCAGCTCGTCGGCCCGGGCCTCGACCGCATCGGCGATCCGGAACAGGGCCAGTGAGCGCTCGCTCGGGGTCGAATCGCGCCACCCCTCGAACGCCGTGGCCGCGGCCTGCATGGCGGCGTCGATGTCGGCGGGGCCGGAAAGCGGTGCCGTGGCGTAGGCCTGCCCGGTGACCGGGTTGACCACGTCGGTGGTCCGCCCGTCGGCCGCCGGGCGGCGCTCGCCGTTGATGAAGTTGCTGAACGACTGCATGGAACCGACGTTACTCACCCGACCGGACGACCGCCGACGGCTCAGCCGACGCATCACGGTCGTCGGCTCAGCCGACGACCGGCCGCAGCACCAGCTTGGTCTCGGTGCGGGCCACGGCGGCGGTGCCCTTCAGCCAGCGGATGAAGTCGTCCAGGCCGGCGGCCCCGGCACAGTCGACGATGATCGAGTAGTCGGCCGGGCCGGTCACGTACATCGCCAGGGCCACCTCGTCCCGCCCGGCCAGCAGACCCTCGAAGGTCGCCGGATCCACCCCGGGCGGCAGCGCGACATCGACGACGGCGCGCAGGTCGCGCCCGAGTCGGGCGGCGTCGACCTCGGCCCGGTAGCCGCGGATGACCCCGGCGCTCTCCAGCCGCCGGACCCGCTCGGCCACCGAGCTCGGGGCCAGGTGCACGCGATCGGCGAGATCCTTCCAGCTGATCCGCCCGAGGGTGGCGAGCGTGTCGATGATTCGTCGGTCGATTCGGTCGACAGCCGGCGATTCATCGGGCATGTGCCCATCTTGCCGCACGTGACGCCATTGAACGACGGTGACCGAAGGCACATCATGCCGGTATGAGCGCACCCGTCATCCGCACCGTCGGAGTTCCCAAGGAGATCAAGACCGCCGAGCACCGGGTGGCGATGACTCCCGATGGCGTCCGCGAGCTGGAGCGCGCCGGCGTCGACGTGTTCGTCGAGACGGGAGCGGGCGCCGGCGCCAGCTTCACCGACGCCGACTACCGGGCTGCGGGAGCCGACATCGTCCCCACCGCAGCCGATGCCTGGTCCCAGCAGATGGTCGTCAAGGTCAAGGAACCCCAGGAGCACGAGTTCGCCTACCTCCGTGCCGACCTGACGCTGTTCACCTACCTGCACCTGGCGGCCTACCCGGGGGTCGCCGCCGCGCTGCTGGACTCGCACTGCACGGCGCTGGCGTACGAGACCGTCCAGACGGCCACCGGCGCCCTCCCGCTGCTGGCGCCGATGAGCGAGGTGGCCGGGCGCTTGGCCCCGCAGATGGGAGCCCACTACCTGGAGCGGCACAACGGCGGGCGGGGGGTGCTGATGGGCGGGGCGCCGGGCGTGCAACCGGCCAAGGTCGTGGTCCTCGGGGCTGGCAACGTCGGCTGGAACGCGGCGTGGATCGCCGCCGGCATGGAGGCCGAGGTCGTCCTGTTCGACAAGAACCTCGACCGGTTGCGCTGGGTCGACCAGATCAACAAGGGCCGGATCATGACCCTGGCCTCCAACCGGGGTGCCCTCGAGCGCAACATTGCCGACGCCGACCTGGTCATCGGCGCGGTGCTGGTGGCCGGCGGGCGAGCCCCGGTGGTGGTGACCGAGGACATGGTGGCGACCATGAAGCCTGGCTCGGTGATCGTCGACGTGGCCATCGACCAAGGCGGATGCATCGAGACGATCCACGAGACGACCCACAACGAGCCGGTCTACGAGATGCACGGCGTGGTCCACTACGCGGTGGGCAACATGCCGGGCGCGGTCCCGCACACCTCGACCTATGCCCTGACCAACGCCACCCTGCCGTACATCGCCGAGGTCGCCGTCCACGGGGCCGGTGGCGCCTGCCGCCGTGACCCGTCCCTGGCCCACGGGGTCAACACCGTCGCCGGTCAGGTGACCAACGGGCCCGTGGCGGACTTCCTGCGACACCCGGCCGTCGACCCGCTCGTCGCCCTGGCCTGATCGGTTGGTTCCGAACTGGTCAGCGTTTCCGGCCTGGGTGACCGGAAACGCTGACCAGTTCGGTCGGGGTGAGCGGCGAGGCCGCTCGTAGGCTCGTCGGCGCGCCTATGTCCGCCGCCAGCTCAGCGTCCGCCGCCAGTGCCGCATCCGCGGCCAGCACAGCGTCCGCCGCCAGTGCCGCATCCGCGGCCAGCTCAGCGTCCGGCACGAGCCCAGCCGTCGGTGCCGAACCACGCCACGGCACCATCGCCGCCGTGCTGCGCAACCGCCGGTTCCGCCTGCTGTGGAGCGGGATGATGATCAGCAACGTCGGGACGTGGATGCAGACCGTGGTGCTGCCGGCGTACATCGATCAGCGGACCAAGTCGGGACTGTGGGTCGGGCTGTTCACCTTCGCCCTGCTGGGGCCGGTGTTGCTGCTCTCGGTGCCGGGCGGGGTGTTGGCCGACCGCTTCCCGCCCAAGGCCTGGCTGGCCACGATGCAGGCGCTGCAGCTGGGCATGGCGGTGGTGCTCGCCGTGATGGTGTCGCGCCACACCGACCTCGGCTGGATCCTCGCCGCCCAGCTGATCAGCGGCGTCGGCAACGCCCTGAACAACCCGGCGATGCAGGCGGTCCTGCCGAACATGGTCGATCCGCGTGACATCGGCGGCGTGGTCAGCCTCAACTCGGTGGGGATCAACGGCTCCCGCGTCCTCGGCCCGGTGATCGCCGCGGTGCTGATGGCTCGCGGCGTGACCACCAGCCAGATCCTGCTGGTCAACGCGGCGTCGTACCTGTTCGTCATCGCCGCCATCGTCGCCGTCCGCTTCCCGGCGCGCGAGCAGGCCACCGATGCTCGGGGGTGGGCCAACGTGCTGCACGGCGTGCGCCTCGCCGCGCATCGCTCGGTCCTCGGCCGGCTGATCGCCGGCATGGCCCTGTTCTCGTTCTTCAGCCTGTGCTGGGTCGGACTGTTCGCCCCGATCACCCGACTCAACCTGGGGCTCGACTCGCGCACCGCGACCTACAAGTGGCTGTACGCCACGTGGGGTCTCGGCGCTCTGGTCGGGGCACTCACCCTCGGCACGGTCCTGGCCCAGACGGACAAGGCCCGGCTGATCCGCCCGCTGCTGATCGGGTTCGCCGCCTCGCTGGCCGTGTTCACCGCCCTGCGCTCGGTCACCCCGGCGTTCCCGGTGGCCTTCGTCCTCGGCTGGTTCTACTTCGCCATGGCCACCGCCAAGCTGACCGTCATCCAGCAGAACGTGCGCAGCTTCGAGCGACCGCGGATCATGGCGCTGTGGTTCATGGCCTTCGGCGGCACCGTGGCCGTCGGCAACCTGGTTATCGGGCCGGTGATCGACGCGGTCGGGGCCCGGCCGGTGATGTTCCTCGGTGTCGCCGTGGCGCTGGGGCTGAGCTGGTGGTGCGACGTCCCCCACCGGCACCTGCGGGTCCTGGCCGACGAGGACGCCGAGCTAGGCGAGAGCGTCGCCGCCGACGAGGGCGTCGGCCACCCGCTCCAGCCCGGCGACACGGCTGGCTTTGACCAGCACGGCATCGCCGCCGGCGACTGAGCCCACCGCCTGCACGGCATCGTCCACCCCGGCGCAGGGGGGCACGCCGTACAGATCGGTGCCGATGGCGACGACGTCGATCCCCCGAGCCGCGGCGTAGGCGGCGATGGCCCGGTGTTCGGCGGCGGTGTCGGCGATCTCGGCCATGACCCCGAGCACGGCAACTCGCCGACGGGCGGGGAGCGCCGCCAGGGTGTCCAGGGCGGCGCGCATCGAGGTCGGGTTGGCGTTGTAGCTGTCGTCGAGCACCGTGCCGCCCTGCGACGTCGGGCGCGACACCATCCGTTGTCCACCGGCGGTGACCTCGCCCAGCGCGGCCGCGGCGGCGCCGAGGTCGGCGCCGAGCACACCCGCCAGGCTGAGCGCAGCCGCAGCGTTGGCCACCATGTGCGCACCAGGCACGGCCAGGGTGACCTCGACGGTGCCCCACGGTGTGGCGGCCACGAACGACGCCCTGGCCCGGGCGTCGAGGCGCAGGCGACCGACGGCAACGTCGGCACCGGTCGAGCCGTAGGTCACCACCGCGCATGGGGCGACACCGGCCATGGCGGCCACCCGGGGGTCGTCGGCGTTGAGGATGGCCGTTCCGGTGGGCGGGAGGGCCTCGACCAACTCCGCCTTGGCTCGGGCCACGCCGTCGATCCCGCCCAGCCGGTCGCTGTGGGCTTCGGCGACCCGGGTGATCACCCCGACGGTGGGAGCGGCGACCCGGCACAGGCGGGCGATCTCACCCCGGCCGCGCATGCCCATCTCGGTGATCAGGACCTCGGTGTCGTCGGGTGCGTTGAGCACGGTGGTGGGCAGGCCGAAGTCGTTGTTGTAGCTCTTGACGTTCGCCGCCACCCGCCGGCTGGCACCCACTGCCGCCCGGGCGAAGTCCTTGGTCGTCGTCTTGCCCACCGACCCGGTGATGCCCACGACGGTGGCTCGACTGACCCGCCGGCGGTCGGCCGCCAGGTCCATCAGTGCCTGCAGGGTGTCCTCGACGATGATCGCCGTGCCGGCCCCGGCCGGGCGGGAGGTCAGATACCCGGCGGCGCCGGCGGCCAGCGCGGCGTCGATGTAGTCGTGGCCGTCACGGTCGACGACCAGGGGGACGAACAGCTGACCGGGACGCACCTCCCGGCTGTCGAAGGTGGCTCCCACGAAGGTCACGTTCGGTCCGTGCAGCACGCCGCGGGTGGCGCGCGCCACGTCCTGTGCCCCGAATCGCATCGAGCCACACGGTACCGTCGAGGCCCGAATGACTGACTCGCCGATCCATCTCGTCGTCCTGTTCGGTGGCCAGTCCGCCGAGCACGACGTCAGCTGTGTCACCGCCGCCCACGTGATGCGTGCCGCCGACCCGGATCGCTACCGGATCACCCCGGTGGGCATCGGCCGTGACGGTCGCTGGGCGCTGGCGGCCGGCCCGCCAGCCGCGCTCCCTGCCGGTGGGACGGTGGCGCCACTCGACCCACGAGGCACGGCGATCAGCCCGACCGCGGCGATCACCGCCGACGCCGGGGCCACCACGGTGGTGGTCCCGCTGCTCCACGGTCCGATGGGCGAGGACGGCACGGTCCAGGGCATGCTCGAGCTGGCCGGGGTCCCCTACGTGGGCAGCGGGGTCCTGGGTTCGGCACTGGCGATGGACAAGGCCATGGCCAAGCAGGTGCTGGCCGTCACCGGCATCCCCCAGGCCCGGTTCCGCGCCCTGCACGAGTCGCAGATCACCGAGTCCACCGCAGCAGAGCTGATCGACGAGCTCGGCCTGCCCCTGTTCGTCAAGCCGGCCAACATGGGGTCCTCCGTCGGGGTCAGCAAGGCCAAGAGCGCCGACGGCGTGAACACCGCCCTGGCCACGGCACGGGCCTACGACGAGTGGATCGTCGTCGAGGAGGCGGTGACCGGCCGGGAGATCGAGGTGGCCGTCCTCGGCAACCTCGACCCGCGGGCCAGCGTGCCGGGCGAGATCGTTCCCGCCGCCGAGTTCTACGACTACGCCGACAAGTACGTCGACGGCGCCTCGCAGACCTTGGTTCCGGCGCCGCTGACCGAGGTCCAGGCGGCCGAGGTCCGCCGGCTGGCCATCGAGGTCTATCGGGCCCTGCGCTGCGAGGGCATGGCCCGGGTCGACTTCTTCTTCGAGGAGCACGGCCGCGGTTGGCTGTGCAACGAGGCCAACACCATTCCGGGCTTCACCCCGATCTCGATGTACCCCAAGCTGTGGATCGAGTCGGGCCTGAGCTATTCGGCGCTGATCGACGAGCTGGTCGACCTGGCCATCGAGCGCCATGCCCGCCGCCGGCACAACACCGCCCACTGAGCCGTTCAGCCCTCCGGCACTGACGACGCCGGGACGTCGCCGGCCACCATCGCCTGGCGGATCAGGCCGACCAGCTCGTCGGCACCGTTGACGTTCCCGGCGCGCAGCGCCTCGGCGTCGGCCAGCAACTCGGTCAGCGTGACCCGGCGCTCGGTGACGACCCGGTCGTGGCGCAGTACCTCGGCCACGGCCGCCACGGTGGCCGCCAGCCGGGCGGGCGCCGGCAGATCGGGGGCACCGGCATCCAATGGCTGGCGCAGCTCGCCTGGCTCGCCGCCAACGGATCGCCAGCGCACGGCGAGCTCGCCGATGGTCGTGGCGGTCACGCCCGGCCTGGTGCGCACCTCGTACAGCGCGCTGACCTGGTGGCCGTAGCCCAACTCGCCGGCATCGACGTTCGGATCGTCGAACTGGGCGTCGTCGAGTCGGCGATTCTCGTACCCGATCAGCCGGTACGACTCGACGACGGCGGGATCGAAGCGCACCTGCACCTTGGCGTCGCGGACCGCGGTGGTCAGCGTGGGCGTCAGGTCGCTGACGAACAGCCGGCGGGCCTCGGCGAAGGTGTCGACGTAGGCGTACATGCCGTCACCACGATCGGCCAGCTGCTCCATCAGGTGGTCGTTGAAGTTGCCCATGCCGAAGCCGACGGTGACCAGGTGGATGCCGTCGTGCTCGGCCCGGGTGATCTCCTCGGTCAGCACCTCGGCGTCGGTGGCACCGAGGTTGGCGACCCCGTCGCTGGCCAGGACGACGACGTTGAGCCCGCCGGGCCGCAGGGCGGCGCGAGCCTGGGCGTACCCCAGCCGGAGACCGGCCTCCATGTTGGTCACGCCGGTGGCGCGCAACTCGTCGATGACCGACACGATCCGGTCGACCTGCTGGACGGGTGTGGGCTCCAGCAGCAGCCGGGCCTCGGTCCCGTACTCGACGATCGAGAGGGTGTCGCCATCGGCGAGGTGCTGGACCAGCAGCGCCAGGGAGGCCTTGACCAGGCCCAGGCGATCGCGGATGTCC
Source organism: Actinomycetes bacterium (assembly GCA_029782355.1). Lineage (GTDB taxonomy): Bacteria > Actinomycetota > Acidimicrobiia > Acidimicrobiales > Ilumatobacteraceae > JAKOUY01. Next base: position 23,859 of record JAKOUY010000037.1, on the reverse strand, counting down.
ATCGACCCGGAGGTGTCGATGACGAAGGTGACGTTGGCCGGCGGCCGCTGCTCGTCGGCCAGCCGCCGGGTCGACAGGCCGATGCGCACCAGCCGGGTGCCGTCGGTGGCGTGGGGTGCCGATCCGCTCTGCACGGTGACGCCGACGTCCGAGGTGGTCGGCGCCGGATCTCCGTAGCGGAAGGCGTTGATCCACTCCTCGACCCGGATCGATGCCGGGTCCGGGTGCAGCCCGGCGTCGAGTTGGGCCTGCCCGGCGCGGTAGGAACCGGTGTCCACGTCGAGGGCGAAGGTCGACTCGGCGTCCGTGGCCGTGCCCACGAAGACGGAGTCCCCGCTGTCGACGAACACGTTGTCCTCGCCGGGCCCGGGGGGAGGCGGCTGCTCGATCTGGGCGGTCCCCTGCTTGGTCGTGGCCACGACCGGGGTGGCCGGCGCGACGTTCGGGGCGCCCGGTGCGACCGCGACGACGTCAGCGTCGAGCTGCTCGGGGTACTCGGTGACGTAGTGCTCGGGATCGAGGTCGATCGCCCGCTTCGGCGCGTCCGCCTCGTCCGACGGATCGGTGCCGGCCGGCACCGTCGTCGTGGTGGTCGTGGTCGTCGGCGTGGTCGTCGGCGTGGTCGTACCGGCGGCCAGCACACCGTCGGTGGGCCCGCTGGCCGGCGCCAGCAGCGCCAGTCCGGTGATGATCGGGAGGAGTCGTCGGATCCGCATGCCGCTCCGACGACCGTGGGCTGCCGGTGAGTTCCCGATCGGCGAGTCTCAGCGCCGTGACGGGCGCGTCCGCGTGGCGAGTGCCGTGGTGGTTACCGGCCCACGGTCTGCAGTTCGTCGAACCCGTTGCGCAGGCAGGTGATCAGCAGATCGAGGTCGGTGACGGCGGCGGCATCGGCGTTGACCCCGAGGAAGGCGGTGCCCCGGTAGGTGTGCATGGTGACGTTGATCGCCGTGCCACTCGGTGGGCCGAAGGCGAACAGCTTGGTCAGCTCGGCGCCACCGACGTACGCCGGGTCGTTCCCACCCGGCACGTTGCTGATCACCAGGTCGAACCCCTTCGACATCGCCCCGATGAACGGCGCCAGCATCGGACCGAAGGCGTTGAGCACCGAGCCGAACGCCGCGGTCAACGGATACTTGAGGTCGTCCCGGGCGGCGCGGATCGTCTCGTGGATGCTGGCGATCCGCTGCTCGACCGATGCGCCGGCGGCCGGGACGGCGGCGCGGACCATCGACACCTTGTTGCCGCCCGGACCATCGCTGTGGCGGCGGATGCTCACCGGGACGCAGACCTTCAACGACTCCACCGGGGCACCCAACCGTTGGTGGTAGTCGGACACGCCGCCGACGACGGCGGCCAAGTAGACGTCGTTGACCGTGGCCCCGAGCCGCTTGGCGGCCGCGGTCAACGCCGCGGTCGGCGCCTCGACCACCCCGAACCGGTTCCAGCCGTGCCGGCCGGTGATGAGCGTCGAGTTGCTTGCGCCGGGGGGCATCATCATCCGCCCGAAGGCCCGGACGTTGCCGACCACCTCGTCGGCCAGCCGGCGCGGGTCACGGACCATCGTGGGCATGGCCTTGGCCATCCCCAGCATCGCCTGGCGAGCCAGGCGGGCGTTGCGCCGCTGACGACGGCGCAACGCCTCGGCGATCATCGCCGCCGTGCTCTGGTTCAACGCGGCCGGCTCGGGCGGCATCGGGCCGAGCGGGTCGCCGTCGCGATCGGTGTCCAGCAGGTTGGCCATCAGGGCCAGCCCGCCGATGCCGTCGGTCAGCACGTGGTGCAGCTTGAGGAACATCACGGCACGAGCGCCGCGCTGGCCCTTCAAGCCGTCGAGGAAGGTGACCTGCCACATCGGCCGGTCCTTGTCCAGACCGGACATCACCGACGTCTGGGCGTACTGCAGCATGGCCGGCAGCGTGCCCGGCGTGGGGACCCCGGCCCGGCGGACGTGGAAGGACAGGTCGAAGTCGCGATCGACCACCCAGGCCGGTGTGTCCAGGCGCATCGGCGAGGGCACCAACCGGTGGCGGAAGTTGGGGGCGATGCGACTCAGCCGGTCGAACCGCTCGGTCACCCGATCGAGGTCCGGCAGGCGATCGAGCAGCGCGACCACCGAGATCGTGCTGCGCAGCACCGGATCGGCCTCGACGCCCCACAGCATGGCGTCCATCCCGCCGAGGTGTTCGTGTTCGCGGTCGCCCTGGTCAGCCATCGGCCGTGCCTCCCCCTCGGTGCCGACGTGGGAAATCTAGGTCACGGCCGGGGCCAGCGCGGCACGGAGGAAGGCGAGCAGTTCGCTCCGCAGACGCCGCAGCCCGGCCACGTCGGCCTGCCAGCCGACGCTGCGCAGCGCCTCGGGCTCGGTGGCGATGCCGGTCACCGTGGCGTAGCACAGCCCGGCGACCAGCCGAGGGTCGCCGCGGCGCACCCGCCCGGCATCCATCTCCGCCGCCAGGTAGGCCACCGCCCGGTCGACCAGCGGGGCCAGCGCCCCGTGCAGCCGTTCGGCCTGGGCCGGAGCGAGGCGGCCGACCTCGCGCACCAGGCCGAGCAACGCCGGGCGGCGGACGGCGGGGCGGAACACCGCCCGGACGACGGCCTCGATCCGCTCGAGCGGAGAGTCGGGCGCGGCGCGGACCGCGGCGTCGATCACCACGGCCAGCTCGGCGGCCGCCTCGGTGAGCACCGTCTGGACGAGGTCGTCCTTGCTCGGGAACCAGTACAGGAGGGTCTGCTTGGCCACGCCGACCTCGGCGGCGATGACGTCGAGCGAGACCGCCTCCACGCCACGGCGGCCGAACAGGTCGGTGGCCGCATCGAGGATCCGTTGGCGGGTCGAGCGCCGTCCGTCCATCTCTCTACCATATGGTAGAGAGATGTGCTAGACCAGGATCGTCATGATCGCCGAAGCACTCGCCGGCACGCGCATCGCCATCACCGGTTGCACCGGGTTCGTCGGCACGGCGCTGGTCGAACGGCTGCTGCGCTGCGTCCCGGATTGCGAGCTGGTGCTGCTGGTGCGGCCGGGCAAGCGCCACTCGGCGGCGGAGCGCGTCCGCCGCGAGATCCTGAAGAACGACGCCTTCGACCGGCTACGCGCCCAGCTCGCCGGGTCGGCCGAACCCTTCGAGCAGATGGCGGCGCGGCGGATCACCACCGTGGCCGGCGACGTCACCGGCGACATGCTCGGCCTCGACCAGCACGACCGGACGATCCTCGCCGGGTGCGACATCGTCATCCACTCGGCAGCCGCGGTGTCGTTCGACTCCCCGCTCGACACCGCCGTCGAGATCAACCTGATGGGACCGGTCCGCATCGCCGAGACCCTGCGGGCGCTGGGCGTGACCCCGCACCTGGTCGCCGTGTCGACCTGCTACGTGGCCGGCAACCGGCGCGGCCGGGCACCCGAGGAGCTGGTCTCCGCCGGGCCGTTCGACATCGGCCTGTCGTGGCGGGCCGAGGTGGCCGCCGCCCGGCGGTTGCGCGCCGATCTCGAGGACCGCAGCCGGACGCCCGAGCGGCTCCACGGCTTCCGCACCGAGGCCCGCGAGGAGCTCGGTGCAGCGGGCACCCCGGCCCTGGCTGCCAAGACCGAGCAGATCCGCGAGAAGTGGGTCGATCACGAGCTGGTCGAAGCCGGCCGGGCCCGGGCCGCCAGCGTCGGCTGGCCGGACGCCTACGCCTTCACCAAGGCCCTCGGCGAGCAGGCGCTGACCGAGACCAAGGGCGATGTGCCGGTCAGCATCGTCCGCCCGTCGATCATCGAGTCGGCGGTCGCCGAGCCGCACCCAGGATGGATCCGCGGGTTCCGCATGGCCGAGCCGGTGATCCTCAGCTACGCCCGCGGCCTGCTCAGCGAGTTCCCCGGGGTGCCGGAGGGGACCGTCGACGTGATCCCCGTCGACCTGGTGGTCGCGGCGATCATCGCCGTCGCCGCCCTCGGGCCACAGCGAGCCCCGTTCATCACCCAGGTGGCATCCGGTTCGACCAACCCGCTGCACTACGGCACGCTGGTCGACAACGTCCGCGAGTGGTTCACCCAGCACCCGCTGTACGACGCCAAGGGCCAGCCGATCGACGTCCCCCAGTTCCGCTTCCCCGGGCGTGGCCGGGTGCAGGGCCAGCTGCACCGGGCCCAGACCGCCATCACCCGCAGCGAGCGCTTCCTGCAGAAGCTGCCGCTGCGCGGCAAGCAGGCCGAGTGGAGCGCCCGGCTGGAGGAGAAGCGCCTGGACATCGATCGCGCCCTGCAGTACGTCGAGCTCTACGGGCTGTACACCGAGTGCGAGGCGATCTACGCCGTCGACAACCTGCTGACCATCTGGGACGGCATGGACGACCACGACCGGGCCACGTTCTGCATCGACCCGCGGGTCGTCGACTGGCCGCGCTACATCCGCGAGACCCACCTGCCGTCGGTGGTCAAGCACGGCCGGGTGCGCACCGCGCCGGGCAAGTCGACCTCGGAGTCCCGCCCGACCCGGCTGCGCCGCCAGATCCTCGAGCCGTCCCGCCACGTCGCCGCCTTCGACCTGGAGAACACGCTGATCGCCAGCAACGTCGTGGAGAGCTATTCGTGGTTGGCCACCCGCCGGCTGAACCAGGCCGACAAGGTCCGCTACACGCTGCGCACGCTGCGCGAGGCGCCCAGCCTGCTGGCCCTCGACCGGCGCGACCGCAGCGACTTCCTCCGCTTCTTCTACCAGCGTTACGAGGACGCTCCGGTCGAGCAGATCGCCACCGATGCCCGCGAGCTGTTCAGCCAGCTGATCCTGACCAAGAGCTTCCCGGCCGGCATCCGCCGGGTGCGCGCCCACCGCGCCGCCGGGCACCGCACAGTGCTGATCACCGGGGCGATGGACTTCGTCGTCGAGCCCCTGCGGCCGCTGTTCGACGAGATCATCGCCGCCGAGATGACCGTCCGACCGGACGGCACCTACTCGGGCCAGCTCACCGGCGTGCCGCCCACCGGGGAGACCCGAGCCCAGATCCTGGCCGACTACTGCGACGCCGAGGGTCTGCGACTCGACGAGTCGGTGGCCTACGCCGACTCCACCAGCGATCTCCCGCTGCTGGAGGCGGTCGGCTTCCCGGTGGCCGTCAACCCGGAGACCCGCTTGGCGGCGATCGCCCGCAAGCGCGGCTGGCTGGTCGAGCACTGGGCCAAGTCACCCGGCGCGCCGCGGCCGTTGCTCCCCCTCGCGCCGACACGCAGCCGCACGGCGGGCCGGCCATGAAGGCCCTGGTGATCGAGCGCAAGCTGGCCCGCTTCGCCGCGGCGCGGATCACCTCGATGGTGGCCCCGGGCCGGGCGGGCGGGCACGGGCCGCTGTCGTGCCAGGAGGTCGATGCCCCGGCGCTGCCGGTGACCGACGGGAGCTGGCATGAGCTGCGCCCCCGGCTGAGCGGCATCTGCGGCAGCGACCTGGCCACGATCGAGGGCTACGCCAGCCGCTACTTCGAGCCGATCGTCAGCTTCCCGTTCACCCCGGGCCACGAGGTCGTCGCCGACGCCGACGACGGCCGGCGCGTCGTGGTGGTGCCGGTGCTGTCCTGCGCCACGCGGGGCATCGATCCGCCGTGCGGGCCGTGCGCGGCCGGGCAGATCAACCGGTGCGAGCGGACCGCCTTCGGTCACCTCTCCCCCGGTCTGCAGACCGGGTTCTGCGCCGACACGGGCGGCGGGTGGGGCCAGCGGATGGTGGCCCACGACAGCCAGCTGGTCGACGTTCCGGCCGAGCTGACCGACGAGCAAGCCGTGATGGTCGAGCCCACGGCATGCGCCGTCCATGCCGCCAAGGCCTTCGCCGGTCGACCGACGGTGATCATCGGCGCCGGCACGCTGGGCCTGCTCACGCTGGCGGCGATCACCGCGACGCGGGGCAGGACGCGCAACCAGGGCCCGGTCATCGTCACCGCTCGCTACCCGCATCAGGTGGCCGCGGCCAAGCAACTCGGCGCCGACCGGGTGGTCTCCGGTCCCGAGCTGGCCCGCACCGTGCGCAGCCTGACCGGCAGCATGGCGATCGGTGACCAGCTCACCGGCGGGGTCTCGACCGTGATCGACTGCGTCGGGTCGAGCGACAGCCTGGCCCAGGCCCTGCAGGTGGTGGCCCCCGGCGGGGAGGTCGTCATGGTCGGCATGCCCAGCAACGTCCAGCTGAACATGACCACGCTGTGGCACCGTGAGGTGGCGGTGCGCGGCTGCTACGCCTACCGCCGGGCGGACTTCGACACCGCCCTGGATCTCGTCGGCCGCCTCGACCTCGGCCGGTTCGTGACCCAGACCTATCCGATCCACGACTACGCCGCGGCCATCGAGCACGCCTCCAACGCCGGCCGTCGGGGGGCGATCAAGATCGCCTTCGACCTGCGCGATCGCCCGCGCCCGATCAGGAGTGTGCGCTGATGCCCCGCCCCGGATTCGTTCTCGACGTCGACCGCTCGACGCCGCCCACCCTGTTCTGGAGGGGCGAGGGATTCAGCCTGGAGAAGCTGCCGGCCGACCGCAGCCGGGTGATCTACCCGGCCGAGCCCCTGCCGGCCATCGACGACGTCGACGGCGCCATCCGCCACGCCCTGCTGCACCCGGTCGACAGCGATCCGCTGCCGGCACTGCTGTTCCCCGGGATGAAGCTGACCATCGCCTTCGACGACGTCAGCCTCCCGCTGCCGAAGATGCGCAAGCCGGACATCCGCCAGCGGGTCATCGAGGCCGTGCTCGACCTCGCCGCCGAGGCCGGGGTCGACGACGTGCACATCATCGCCGCCCTCGCCCTGCACCGGCGGATGCACGAGTTCGAGCTGCGCCACGCGGTCGGCGACCGGGTGTACGACGCCTTCGCCCCACGCGGGCTGCTGTACCAGCACGACGCCGAGGACCCCGCCGGCCTGGCGTTCCTGGGCGCCACGCCGCAGGGCGAGGAGGTCGAGATCAACAAGCGGGCCGCCGAGAGCGACCTGCTGGTCTACGTCAACATCAACCTGGTGGCCATGGACGGCGGCTGGAAGAGCACGGCCACCGGGCTGGCCAGCTACCGCAGCCTGCGCCACCATCACAACCCGGCCACCATGCAGGCCAGCCGCAGCTTCATGGACCAGCACCGCAGCGAGCTGCACAAGAGCAACTGGCGGATGGGCAAGGTCATGCGCGACCACGGGCCGAAGGTCTTCCAGATCGAGACCACACTGAACACCGACACGTTCCCGAAGGGCTTCGAGTTCCTCTCCCGCCGGGAGTGGGAGTGGACGATGCGCGATCGGGCCAGCTACCTGGGCGTCAAGAAGTCGCTGGATCGCACCCCGGCCAAGCTGGCCCGCAAGATCTTCCACTCGATCGAGGCCCCCCACCAGATGACCAGCGTGCAGGCCGGCGAGGTCGAGGCGGTCCACCGGATCACCACCGAGCACGTCTTCGCCCAGCAGCTCGTCGAGGTCCGCGGCCAGACGGACATCCTGACCATGGGGATCCCGTACATCAGCCCGTACAACGTGCACAGCATCCTCAACCCGATCCTGGTGATGTGCATGGGTCTCGGCTACTACTTCAACATGTACCGGGGCATGCCACTGGTGCGTGAAGGCGGGGTGGTGATCATGACCCACCCGTGCCCGCCGGACTTCCACCCGGTCCACCACCCGAGCTACATCGACTTCTACGAGCAGGTGCTCAGCGAGACCACCGACCCGGTGCGGATGAGCACCGAGTTCGAGGAGCGATTCGCTACCGACGACTGGTACCGCCATCTGTACCGGACCAGCTACGCCTACCACGGCGTCCATCCGTTCTACATGTGGTACTGGGGGAGCCACGGCCTGCAGCACGTGGCCCGCACGATCATCGTCGGCGGCGACCCCAAGACGGTGCGCCGGCTGGGGTTCACGCCGGCCAGCACGCTGGACGACGCCCTGGAGATCGCCAGCGACGTCGTCGGGCGCAGTGCCACGATCACCCACCTGCACACGCCGCCGCTGATGGTGGCCGACGTCTCGTGAGCCGCTGATGGCCCGGATCCGCAACGGACGCCCGACCCCGCTGGCCACCGGCGGCAACGTCGCCCGAGCGGTGCGCACCCGCACCGCCGGCGAGGCCCGCGCCGCCGTCGCTCGCGGTCGCGCCCGGCTGGTGCGCGCCCAGTTCCCGCTGCGCGCCCCCACCGTGCCACGCACCGTCGAGGTGCCCGAGGACCCCGACGAGCTCGGCGCCAACTTCGATACCGAGTGGGCCCGGCGCGGCCCGGCCAAGGCGGTGCGCAGACTGATCACCGCCGGCCCGCTGGCCGCACTGATCACGGTGGTCGCCGACCCGACGGTCATCGGCCGCGACCGGCTCGACGACCTGCGCCGGGCCGAGCCGGTCGCCCCACTGATCTTCGCCCCGAACCACCACAGTCACCTGGACATCGGCCTGGTGATCCGCTCGATCCCGGAGCCTTGGCGCAGCACCGTCACCGTGGCGGCTGCGGCGGACTACTTCTTCGACACCAAGCTGAAGGGCACCGTCGCCGCCCTGGCCCTCAACGCCCTGCCGATCGACCGCCACGAGGTCGGGCGGACCTCCAGCGACCGGATCCGTGAGCTGATCGACGACGGCTGGAGCCTGGTGATCTTCCCGGAGGGCGGCCGCTCGCCGGACGGGTGGGGGCAGGGCTTCAAGGGTGGGGCGGCCTACCTGGCGGCCAAGACCGGGGTGGCCGTGGTCCCGGTGTTCCTCGATGGGACCGGGGCGATCTTCGGCAAGGGCATGAAGCGCCCCAAGCCGGGGACCACCACGGTCGTGTTCGGCACCCCGATGCGCCCGGCGGAGGGTGAGTCGACCCGCCGCTTCGCCGCACGCATCGAGGCCGCCGTCACCGTGCTGGGCGACGAGGCGCTGACCGACTACTGGACGGCCCGGCGCCGAGCGGCGAGCGGCACCAACCCGAAGCTGTCCGGCCCGGACTACACCGGCTGGCGTCGCCAGTGGGCGCTCGGCGAGCACCGCCGGTCCGCACCGGCCGGCGTCCGCCGGCGGCAGCGACGGCGCTGGCCGGACCTCGGCTAGGAGCGGCGCGCCGGACGGCCGGTCAGCACGTCCCCGATCAGCACGTCCCGATCAGCACTTCTTGGTGTGCACCGGGTACTTGATGACCAGGCCGATGCGGAAGGCCCGGTAGCCCTTGGTGTCGACGTTGGCGGCGTCGAGCTCGGCGACGGTGACCTTCAGCTTGCGGGCCACCCGTGGCTTCGTGTCGCCCTTGACGATCGTGTAGGTCTTGTAGCAGGTGGGCGGGAGCGTCGTCGTGGTGGTCTGGGCCGCCGGACCGCCGGCCTCGCCGGACGCCACCCCGGTGGGCAGCACGGCGTTGTTCGGCAGGTTGATGATGTCGCCGGGATGGATGACGTGCCGCGTGCCCTCCGGCCAGTTGTTCACCGTGGCGATCTGCTGGGCCGTGACCTTGGCTGCTCGGGCGATACCTGGCAACGTGTCGCCACCCTTGACGGTGTACTTGAGGAGCAGCGCGCCGGCGGACGGCTGCCCGGGCGGTTGGGTGGTGTCCGACGTGTTCGGGATGATCCGGAAGTTGGTGGCCGGGATCTCCGTCGGGCGCGCCGACGCCGAGGCGTTGCCGTCTCCGCATCCCGAGGCGCCGATGCCGAGGGCGCCGGTCATCAGCAGGGCGCCCATCACCGTGGACTTCATGGCCTCCAGGATACGGGCCCCGCTCACGCGAGTGGGCGCACCCCCGGACCGATCGCCACGGGCAACTCGGAGTCGCCCATCAGGTAGCGGTCGACCGACGCGGCGCAGGAGCGCCCCTCGGCGATCGCCCAGACGATCAAGCTCTGGCCGCGGCCCATGTCGCCGGCCACGAACACCCCCGGCACGGCACTCATGTAACGGTCGTCGCGCACCACGTTGCCGCGGCCGTCGAAGGTGACGCCGAGGTGCTCGAGCCACGGGGACCGCTCCGGGCCGAGGAAGCCCATCGACAGGAACACGAAGTCGGCCGGGATCTCCCGGTCGGTGCCGTCGATGCGCTCGAAGCGACCGTCGCGCATCGCCACGTCGTGGATCCGCAAGGCCCGCACCCGGCCATCGCCGTCGTCGACGAAGCACTCCGTGTTGACGCTGTAGAGCCGCTCGCCGCCCTCCTCGTGGGCCGAGGCCACCCGGTAGATCATCGCGTACTGCGGCCACGGGTTGGCGGTGGCCCGTTCCTCCGGGGGACGGGGCATGATCTCCAGCTGGGTGACGCTGGCCGCACCCTGACGATGGGCGGTGCCGAGGCAGTCGGCACCGGTGTCGCCCCCGCCGATGATGACCACGTGCTTGCCGTGGACGTCGATCGGAGCCTGGTCGAGGTCCCCCTCCTGGACCCGGTTGGCCCACGGCAGGTACTCCATGGCCTGATGGATCCCGGCCAGCTCCCGGCCGGGGATCGGCAGGTCGCGGCGCCAGGTCGCCCCGCAGGCCAGGACCACGGCGTCGTAGGTGGCCAGGAGGACGTCGATGTTGACGCCCTCCCCGACGGTGGCCCGGGTGCGGAACTCGGTGCCCTCGGCCTCCATCTGGGCGATCCGCCGGTCGAGGTGGCGCTTCTCCATCTTGAACTCCGGGATCCCGTAGCGCAGCAGCCCGCCGATGCGATCGGCGCGCTCCAGCACGACCACGTCGTGGCCGGCGCGGGTCAGCTGCTGGGCGGCCGCCAGGCCGGATGGCCCGGAGCCGACCACGGCGACGCGCCGGCCGGTGCGCACGGACGGCGGCTGGGGCGTGACCCAACCCTCGTCCCAGGCCCGGTCGATGATCTCCACCTCGACCTGCTTGATGGTCACCGGGTCGGCGTTGATCCCGAGCACGCACGCCGATTCGCACGGTGCCGGGCACAGCCGACCGGTGAACTCGGGGAAGTTGTTGGTGGCGTGCAGGCGATCGATCGCGTCGCGCCAGTGGCCGCGGTAGACCAGGTCGTTCCAGTCCGGGATCAGGTTGCCGAGCGGGCAGCCGTTGTTGCAGAACGGGATCCCACAGTCCATGCATCGCCCGGCCTGGGTGGTGATCTTCTCCAGCGGGAAGTCGTCGTAGACCTCCTTCCAGTCGCGCAGGCGGACGGGTACCGGCCGGCGAACCGGCAGCTCACGACGCCACTTCAGGAACCCGGTCGGCTCACCCACGAGCTGCCTCCATCACCCGATCGAGGGTGACCTCCTCGGTCACGCCCTCCTCCGCGGCCTGCTTCATGACCGCCAGGACCCTGGCGTAGTCGGTGGGCATGACCTTCTTGAACGTGGCGAGGTCGCCGTCCACCAGCGCCGCGGCGACCGGGCTGCCGGTGTACTCGACGTGGGCCCGCAGAGTGGTCGCCAGGAAGTCCCGATCGTCGTCGGTCAATGCGTCGAGCTCGACCATCTCCCGGTTGAGCTTGGCGGCGAACACGTCGTCGGGATCGTGGACGTAGGCGATCCCGCCACTCATCCCGGCCCCGAAGTTGCGCCCGGTCGGGCCGAGGACGACCACTCGCCCACCGGTCATGTACTCGCACCCGTGATCGCCGAGACCCTCGACCACCGCCGTGGCACCGGAGTTGCGCACGCAGAACCGCTCGCCGACCACGCCGCGCAGGAAGATCTCGCCCGCCGTGGCCCCGTAGCCGATGACGTTGCCGGCCACCACGTTGGCGGCGGCGTCGAAGGTGGCATCGCGGTCCGGACGGACCACCACCCGCCCACCGGACAGCCCCTTGGCCACGTAGTCGTTGGCGTCGCCCTCCAACCGCAGGGTGATGCCTGGCGGCAGGAAGGCGCCGAAGCTCTGCCCGGCCGAGCCACGCAGGTGGAGATCGATCGTGCCGTCGGGAAGGCCGGCACCACGATGGCGGCGGGTCACGGCGTTGCCCAGCATCGTTCCGACCGTCCGGTTGACGTTGCGCACGGGGAGCTCCAGGCGCACCGGCTCACCCCGCTCGATGGCCGGTGCGCAGGCCTCGATCAGCTGGCGGTCGAGGGCCTCGTCGAGTCCGTGATCCTGGATCGTGCTGTTGCACAGCGTCTGCCCGTAGGGATTGTCCGGCACGGCCAGCAGCGGGCTGATGTCCAGGCCGGCCGCCTTCCAGTGCTCGACGGCGGCGCGAGTGTCGAGCACCTCGACGTGGCCGATCATCTCCGCCATCGTCCGGAACCCGAGTGCGGCCATGTGCTCGCGGACCTCGGTGGCGATGAACTCCATGAAGGTCACGACGAACTCCGGCTTGCCGCTGAAGCGGGCGCGCAGCTCCGGGTTCTGCGTCGCCACGCCCACCGGGCAGGTGTCGAGGTGGCAGACGCGCATCATGATGCAGCCGCTGACCACCAGCGGGGCGGTGGCGAAGCCGAACTCCTCGGCACCCAGCAAGGCGGCGATGACCACGTCGCGCCCGGTCTTCAACTGCCCGTCGGCCTGGACGACGATGCGGTCGCGCAGGCCGTTCAGCAGCAAGGTCTGCTGGGTCTCGGCCAGGCCCAGCTCCCACGGCGCACCGGCGTGCTTCAGCGAGGTCAGCGGGGATGCGCCGGTGCCACCGTCGTGACCGCTGATCAGCACGACGTCGGCCTTGGCCTTCGACACGCCGGCGGCCACCGTCCCGACGCCGACCTCGGCCACCAGCTTGACGTGCACCCGGGCCAACGGGTTGGCGTTCTTCAGGTCGTGGATCAGCTGCTTGAGGTCCTCGATCGAGTAGATGTCGTGGTGCGGCGGCGGGCTGATCAGGCCGACACCCGGTGTGGAGTGGCGGGTCTTGGCAACCCACGGATAGACCTTGTGACCGGGGAGCTGGCCGCCCTCGCCCGGTTTGGCGCCCTGGGCCATCTTGATCTGCAGGTCGGTGGCGTTGGTCAGGTACTCGCTGGTCACCCCGAAGCGCCCGCTGGCCACCTGCTTGATGGCGCTGCGTCGCTCCGGGTCGTACAACCGCTCCGGGTCCTCGCCGCCCTCGCCCGTGTTGCTCTTGGCGCCGAGGCGGTTCATGGCGATGGCCAGGGTCTCGTGGGCTTCGGCCGAGATCGACCCGTAGCTCATCGCCCCGGTGGAGAACCGCTTGACGATCTCGGACACCGGCTCGACCTCGTCGATCGGCACCGGCGGGCGGTCGCCGCGGAACTCGAACAGGCCGCGCAAGGTGGCCAGCTGGCGGGACTGGTCGTCGACCAGCTTGGTGTACTGCTGGAAGATGTCGTAGCGGCCCGACCGGGTGCTGTGTTGCAGCCGGTACACCGTCTCCGGGTTGAACAGGTGCAGCTCGCCCTCGCGGCGCCACTGGTACTCGCCACCCAACTCGAGCTTGCGGTGGGCCCGCTCCGACGGGCGGCTGGGGTGAGCGGCGCGGTGGCGAGCGGCCACCTCCCTGGCCACGCCGTCGAGGTCGATGCCCCCGATGCGGCTGACGGTGCCGGTGAAGTACTCGTCGACCAGGTCGCGCCCGAGACCGATCGCCTCGAAGATCTGCGCCCCGGTGTAGGAGGCGACGGTGCTGACGCCCATCTTCGACATCACCTTCAGCACGCCCTTGCCCGCGGCCTTGATGTACTTGGTCACCGCCTGGCGCGGATCGGCGCCGCCGAGCCCGTGGAGGTCCTCGTTGATCATGTCCTCGATGGACTCGAAGGCCAGGTAGGGGTTGATCGCTGCGGCGCCGTAGCCGATCAGCAAGGCCATGTGATGGACCTCACGGGCATCACCGGCCTCGACGATCAGGCCGACCTTGGTCCGCTGCTTGCGGCGGATCAGGTGGTGGTGGACCGCGCTGGTGAGCAGGAGCGACGGGATCGGGGCGTAGACCTCGTCGCTGTTGCGGTCGCTGAGCACGATGATCCGTGCCCCACCGTCGATCGCCTCGCTGACCTGGGCCCGGATCGCCTCGATGGCCCGGCCGAGGGCCAGTCCCCCGCCGCTCACCCGGTACAGGCCGCTGATGGTCACCGACGCCAGGTGCGGGAAGGTCCCGTCGTCGTTGATGTGGATGATCTTGGCCAGCTCGTCGTTGTCGATCACCGGGAACGGCAGGACCAGCTGGCGGCAGCTCTCCGGACCGGGATCGAGCAGGTTGGCCTCCGGGCCGACGCTGCCTCCGACCGAGGTGACCACCTCCTCGCGGATGGCGTCCAACGGCGGGTTGGTCACCTGGGCGAACAGCTGCTGGAAGTAGTCGAACAGCAGGCGGGGACGTTGGCTGATCGCCGCGATCGGGGTGTCGGTGCCCATCGAGCCGATCGGCTCCGCCCCGGTCTTGGCCATCGGGGCGAGGATGACCTTCAGTTCCTCGTGGGTGTAGCCGAAGACCTGCTGGCGGCGCAGCACGCTCTGGTGACTGAAGACGATGTGCTCGCGTTCGGGGAGGTCGCCGAGCTCGACCAGACCGGCCTCCAACCACTCGGCGTACGGCTCGGCCGCGGCCAGGCCGCGCTTGATCTCGTCGTCCTCGACGATGCGTCCCTCGGCGGTGTCGATCAGGAACATCCGCCCGGGTTGCAGTCGACCCTTGCGCACCACCTGCGCGGCGGGGACATCGATGACCCCCACCTCGCTGGCCATCACGACCAGGCCGTCGTCGAGGACCCAGTAGCGGCTCGGACGCAGGCCGTTGCGGTCGAGCACCGCGCCGATCACCGTGCCGTCGGTGAAGGCCACGCTGGCCGGGCCATCCCACGGCTCCATCAGGCTGGCGTGGAAGCGGTAGAAGGCCCGCTTGCCGGCGTCCATCGTGTCGTGGTTCTCCCACGCCTCGGGGATCATCATCAGCACGGCATGGGGCAGGCTGCGCCCGCCGAGGTGCAGCAGTTCGAGAACCTCGTCGAAGCTGGCCGAGTCGCTGGCGCCGGCGCTGCAGATCGGGAAGGCCCGCTCCAGTCCCGGCAGCAGGTCGCTGTGCAGCAGCGCCTCCCGGGTGCGCATCCAGTTGCGGTTGCCCTGCACGGTGTTGATCTCGCCGTTGTGTGCCACGTAGCGGTACGGATGGGCCAGCGGCCACGAGGGGAAGGTGTTGGTGCTGAACCGGCTGTGCACCAGGGCCACGGCCGAGATCATCCGCTCGTCGGCCAGGTCGGGGAAGAACGCGGCGAGCTGCGGGGTGGTGAACATCCCCTTGTAGATCAGGGTCCGCGCCCCGAGCGACGGGAAGTACGTGGCCAGGTCGTCGGCCAGCTCGTGCTCGATCCGCTTGCGAGCCACGTAGATCCGCCGGTCGAGGTCGATCCCGGCCGACCCGGCCGGGTCGGTCAGGAACAGCTGGCGAACGGTGGGCATCACCGATCGGGCGGTCGCACCGAGGCACTCGGGATCGGTCGGGACGGCGCGCCACCCGAGCGTGGTCAGACCCTCGTCGGCGACGATCGCCTCGATCGCCGCGGCGGCCTTGTCGGCCTGGTCGGCGTCGCCGGGCAGGAAGGCCAGGCCGACGGCGTAGCGTCCGGCGGCGGGCAGCTCGAATCCGGCCACGGCGCGCAGGAACTCGTCGGGCACCTGGATCAGCAGACCGGCGCCGTCGCCGGTGTCGGCCTCGGCCCCGGTGGCGCCGCGGTGTTCGAGGTTGCACAGGGCGCCGATGCCCAGCTCGACGATCCGGCGGCTGCGCCGGCCGTGCAGGTCGGCGACGAACGACACACCGCAGCCGTCGTGCTCGAAGCGCGGGTCGTACAAGCCGCGAGGCGCGGGAAGATCCGCGTCGATGAAAGGTTGCATCGTGGTGGCTCCGCTCCAGGGGAGGTGGGTCCTGATCGGGGGTGCCGGGACGACGCTGGCCCGAAACGCCGGATCAGACTACCGCCCGCCCGGCCGGCGACCAAGGGCATTGGTCTCGCCATCGTGGTGTCCGGCGCACCCGCTCAGGCGTACGCTCGGGTGGTGTCCACTCCTCCGCCGCCGCCCCCGCCGCCCTCGTGGGGCCCCGGTCCGATCCCCGCCGACGTGCCCAAGCCCACCTCCGGGATGCCGCCGTACGCGCCGTACCCCGGGTACGGAGAGACCGCTCGTGGTGGGTGGGCCACCTGGCAGCACCCCAGCGGGACCACGGTCATGGTCCTCGGGATCCTCAGCCTGGTGTTCTGCGGACTGCTCGGGCCGGTCGCCTGGATCATGGGCAACCGAGCCATGCGGGAGATCTCCCAGCGATCGGGCACCTGCACCAACCAGAGCCAGATCGTCGCCGGGCGGATCTGCGGGATGATCGCCTCGGCCATCCTCGCCCTCGGGCTGGTCGGCCTGATCCTGCTGGTCGCCGCCGGCTCGTAGCGGTCAGCTGCCCAGCTCGCCGGCGCGGTAGTGCCGGCGGCACAGCAGCTCGTAGCGGACCACGTCGCCGAACAGCGGCAGCGCGGTCGCTTCGGCCGTGTCGCCGACCACGACGGTCTCGCCCTCACGCACCACCTCGCCGTTGACCACACGGGCGTTGTGCGTGGCGCGAGCCCCGCACCAGCAACGGGCCTCGACCTGGATCGGGGTTCGCTCGTCGGCCACTTCGAGCAGCCGCTTGGTTCCGTCGAACAGCTCGCCGCGGAAGTCGGTGATCAGGCCGAAGGCGTAGACGTCGATGCCCAGGTCGTCGACCACCCGGGCCAGCTGGTCGCATTGAGCCGGCGTGTAGAACTGGGCCTCGTCGCAGACCAGGTAGTGCAGCGGCCAGCGCTCGAGGGCC
This sequence comes from Actinomycetes bacterium, assembly GCA_029782355.1. GTDB lineage: Bacteria > Actinomycetota > Acidimicrobiia > Acidimicrobiales > Ilumatobacteraceae > JAKOUY01. The sequence continues at coordinate 7,207 of JAKOUY010000037.1, read as the reverse complement.
AGGGCGTACAGGTCGAGCTCGGGGGTGACCTCCATGGCATCGGCGGCCACCCCGAGCCGGCTGGTCACCTGGGCGCCCTCACGGTCGAGCTTGGTCAGCAGCAGTCCGTACAGCTGGCGGCTGGCCAGGTTGTGGTGGATCTGCAAGGCCAGCGTGCTCTTGCCGGAGCCCATCGTGCCGAAGCTGAAGCGCAGCGTGGCCATGGGCCAGGCACGCTACCGGGTGGGCAGCATGGCCCGGACCCGGTCGATGTGGTCGGCCTCCGCCGGGCGCTTGTCAGGTCGATAGCGGCGCACCCGAGCGAAGCGCAGGGCTACCCCACCCGGATACCGCCGGCTGCGTTGCACCCCGTCGAGGGCCACCTCGACCACCAGCTCCGGCCGGACGTGGACGACGGGCCCGTCGCTCCCGAGGGCGATGCGCTGGAGGGCCTCGGTCTGCCAGGTGAGCAGCTCGTCGGTGAGCCCCTTGAACGTCTTGCCGACCATCACGAACCCGCCCGATCCGTCGCCGGCGCCGAGATGCAGGTTGCTCAGCCAGCCGACCCGGCGACCGCTTCCCCACTCGGCGGCCAGGACCACCAGGTCGAGGGTGTGCACCGGCTTGACCTTGCGCCAGGCCTTGCCCCGCCGCCCGGCGGCGTAGGTCGAGTCGAGCGCCTTGACCATGACGCCCTCGTGGCCGGCGGCCAGCACGTCGGCGGCGAAGCGGGCGGCGACCGCGGGGTCAGCGGTCTCGATCGACGCCAGCCGGAGCCGGTCCGGCACGAGCTCGGCGAGGTGGGCGCGGCGCTCGCCGAGCGGTCGATCGATCAACGAGACGCCCTCGGCGTGGAGCACGTCGAAGAAGAACGGGGAGAGGCGAGACCCGCCGCTCATCGTGTCCTGGAAGGCCAGCGGGTGGCCGTCCTCGTCGAGTCCTAGGGCTTCGCCGTCGAGCACCAGGTCGCCACCGGGGAGCGAGGCGACGGCGTCGACGATCTCGGGGACGGACGCGGCGATCTCGCGCAGGCTGCGGGTGTAGATGCGCACCTCCTCGCCGCGCCGATGGACCTGGATGCGCGCCCCGTCCAACTTGGCTTCGACACTGGCCGTACCGATCTCGGCCAGGGCCGCCTCGACCGAGGCGGCGGTGCTGGCCAGCATCGGCTGGACGCCGACGAGCACCTGCAGACCGAGGTCGTCGAGCGGTTCCCCGGCGAGCGCCCGCCGCGCCGTCGCGCCGAGATCGCCGAGCAGCATTGCCGCTCGACGCACCGACGCCGCCGGAACGCCGGCGGCCAGGGCCACGGCCTCGGCCACGACGCCCTCGTTGGCCCCCTGGCGGACCTCACCGGTCAGCACCTGGCGGAGGTGGCGCTGCTCGTCGATGCCGGCGCGGGTGAACAGCTCATCGAGCAGTCGGGCGCGCTCGGCCTGTGACCCGGCGCCGCCCACCTCCACCAGCCGGGTCATCGCCTCGTCCACCTGTCGAATCGTCAGTGACGAAACTCCGTCGGCCGTCCCGGCCCACCCCACGCCCGGTGGAACCGTCCGTGACGCAACGGCCCCGGCCAGTTCCGTCACTGACGATTCGACAGCGGGCTCCCGGGCCTCGCCACCGAGGGACTTCGTCACAGACGGTTCGACAGACGACCGGAACACGCCGGGTCGCCCGAGTTCCGTCACTGACGATTCGACAGGGCGGCGGTCGGCGACGGTCGACCATCCCACGCCGAGGCGGCCCTGGCGGGGACGGCCGAGCAGCAGGCCGACGGCGATCGGGATCTCGTCCGGGGGGACGGTCCGGAGGTAGTCCGCCAGCGACCGGGTCTTGTCCGATCGGGCCGGCTGGGCAGCCACTCGCCTCGCGGCCGCCACCAGGTCGCCGTAGGACGATGCCACCGCCGTGCCTGCTCGATCGGCCGGGTTGCGGACTAGTCGACGCCGGGGATCCGGCCGTGGGAGCGGTCCTCGGCGATCTCCCTCGCCAGGCGACGGACGGTGTCCCCACGCAGCCGCTCGATGGTCCGCCCGTACGCCCGGGCATCGAAACCGGCCAACTCCGTCGCCCGCTCCAGGGTGAGCCGCTCGAGGTCGTCGGCGGCGACCACCTCGTCCAGATACCCGGCGCGCACGGCCCCAGCCGGACCGGTCACCTGGGCCGCGGCCACGGCCCCCTGGAGGGCCGAGCGGTCCAGCCGCTCGACCGCCATGGTGAAGGCCCAATCCGGCAGGACCATGCCGATGGCCACCTCGTTGAGGCCGATCTTGCAGTCGACGTCGGCGCCGAGCCGCAGATCGCACCCGAGCAGGATCAGCGCGCCGGCGGCCAGGGCGTGGCCGGTGCACCCGGCGACGACGGGCACCGATGCCCCGTACAACCGGCGGATCAGTTCGCCACCATCACTGACCAGGGACACCACGGCCTGGCGATCGGTGCCGCGCATCACCGTCAGGTCGAACCCGGCGCAGAACCGACCCGGTCGACCGACCACGGCCAGGGCACCGATGGTGTCGTCGGCCTCGGCCCGATCGACGGCACCGATCAGCTCGGCGATCGAGGCCGCCGACAGCGCGTTGGCCTTGCCGTCGTCGAGGCGGGCGAGGAGAACGGAGCCGTGTCGTTCGACCGTGATGGGGGACGCAGCAGTCACCGAACCGAGCGTATCTGGGCGACGTAGAGGCGATCAGTAGGGAACACACTCCGAAAGGACCTCCGATGCCCACCACCCGTCACCCCTCCCGCCGCACCATCGCCGGCGCGGCAACCGCTGCGGGCGCCGTGGCGCTGCTCAGCGCCTGCCAGCCGGTGCCCGGCAACCTCAAGGACACCACCCCACCGGCGATCACCTTCAAGGTGGGGGGCACTGCCGTGGCCGCCGGCTCGACCATCCACCTCGGGAGCGCCGCCAAGGAGATCGTGATCACCGCCAAGGACGGCGGTGGGATCGAGTCGCTGTTCACCTCGCTGGAGAATCGATTCGTCTGTACTCATGGCTCGGCCTCGATCACCGAGACGGACACCAACCCGGCCAGCAACAAGGGCTACGGCTATGACATCTCCACCCACAGCTACCTGGCCCAGCGCACGGCACCCGACGACTTCTGGCCGGACGTCGATCACGACGGGGTCAAGGATGCGTCGGAGCACCACCTGCGGTACGACGAGCTGTTCGTCGTGCAGTCGAAGTCAATCGTCCAGCAGTCGATCAACGCCTACACGGTGGGCAGCGATTGCCTGATGGCTGACGGCACCACCCACGGAACGGTCACCAGTTCCAAGCTGATCGTCCGGGCGACGGCGGTCAACACCCGCGGCGAGATCCTCAGCGCCCCGACGGCCCAGAAGCGCACGGTCGCCAAGCTGACCATCACCTGAGCATCACCTGACTGTCACCTGACCTCCACCTGACGGGAGCAGGCGACCCGTCAGCGAGGGACCACGAAGCCCTTCAGCACGGCGGCCGTGCGGGCATAGGACTGGTCGAGCGCCCGGCGTGTCGCCGCCGGCAGGTCGGCGGCACGCTCGCCGGGCGCGGCGAGGCGCACCCGGTACCCGTGGTCCTTGTCGCACCAGGTCGGGTGGGCCACGGGAGTTCCCACGACGACCCGGTGCCCAGACGTCCGCCGGAACGGCACCTCGACGATCACTCCGTCCTGGGTCGCCGGCTGCCAGTGCGGGTTCACCGGATGGTTGGTCAGGAAGTCCCCGAGCCCCCACAGCACCCACACGCCGTTGACCTTGCTGATCGGCTGGATCAGGTGAGTGTGGGTGCCGACGATCAGGTCGATCTGCCCGCTCTTGGTCAGGGCATCGGCGACGCGCAGCTGTTCGGGCGATGGCTTGACCCACTGCGTGTTGCCCCAGTGCATGCTGACCACCACCGCTTCGGCCCCGGCCGCCCGAGCGGCCACCGCATCGGCGATGATCCGCGTGGTGTTGATCAGGTTGGCCCGCCACGGCTGCCCGGGCGGGAGCACACCCTTGTCCAGCCCGTAGGTGTAGCTGAGGTGGGCGACGCGCACGCCGTTGATCCGCAGCAGCTTCGGCATCACGGTGTCCGCCGAAGCGGCGACACCGGCCTGATGGAGCCCGTACGTGTCGAACGCGCCGACCGTGGCGTCGACCCCGCCGGCACCGCCGTCCAGCGAGTGGTTGGACGCCGTCGAGCAGGTGTCGAACCCGGCACGCTTGACCTCGCGGAGCCAGACCGGCGGGGTGCCGAGGATGTCGCTCGGGCGGATCGGCTCGCCGTCACGGAGCATCGCCCCCTCGATGTGGCAGACCGCCAGATCGGCCCGGCTGAGCATGCCGCGGACCTCCTCGAACGAGCCGTCGATGTCCATCGACCGCTTCGTGCGCACCAGGCGTTTCAGCAGCGTGGAGTGCGGGAGGATGTCGCCGCTGGCCGCCAGCACGAACTGACCCGGACGGGACCGGGCGGTGATCGCCGGCTCTGGTTCGGTGGTGACCCGTTCGGTGGTGAGCGGTCGCGCGCCGGCATCCGTGGTGATGACCGCCTCGCCCAGCGCCGGCTGGGCACTCGACGGCTGCCCGGACGCGACGGACGCGTCCGGCGAGTACCGGGCATCGAGTCCGGCGCGCTCGGACTCGGCGGCCAACAACCCGATCACGGCGACGCCGACGACGAGGTACGCCCACCGAGATTGTCGCTGCATGCCCGCTAGCCTCCGCCCCGATGGTAGCCACGGCGGGGGTGACCAGCGAGGATGTGCCGAGGCGGCCGTGGTTGTCCCGCACGCTGATCGTGCTCACGGTGGTCTCGCTGACCCAGGACCTGGCCAGCGAACTGCTCTACCCGCTGCTGCCGCTGTTCCTCACCGGCGTGCTCGCCGCCCCGCCCGTCGTCCTCGGCCTGGTGGAAGGCCTGGCCGAAGCCACCGCCGGGGTCACCAAGTACATCGCCGGACGATGGTCCGACCGCCGCCGGCGGCGACCGTTCGTGGCTGCCGGGTACGGCCTCGCCGCAGCCGGCAAGGCGGTCGTCGCCGCGGCGACGATGTGGCCGGTCGTCCTGGTCGGCCGGGTGCTCGACCGCTTCGGCAAGGGCGTGCGCTCGGCGCCGCGCGACGCCCTGATCGCCGCATCGGTTCCGCCCGCGGCCCGCGGGCGGGCCTTCGGCTTCCACCGCATGGGGGACAGCCTCGGCGCGGTGTTCGGCCCCCTGCTCGGGTTGGCGGCCCTGGCGCTGATGCATCACCACCTGCGGTCGGCGATGTGGTGGGCCGTCGTCCCGGCGGCGCTGTCAGCGCTGCTCGTGGTGTTCGTGCGCGAACCGGTCCGCCAGGTCGCCGCGGCGCTTCGCCCGGCCGATGGAGTTGCGGCGACCAGCGTGCTCCCGGCTGCCTACTGGCGCGTCGTCGCCGTGCTCGTGGTCATCGCCGTGGTCAACTTCTCCGACGCGCTCCTGCTCCTCCGGCTGATCGATCTGGGGTTCTCGACCACGCAGGTGGTCGGCGTCTACGTCGTGTTCAACGCCGTGTACACGCTGGGCTCGTACCCGGCCGGGGTGCTGGCCGACCGTTGGCGGCCGGCCAGCGTCTACGCCGTCGGACTGGCTGCCTTCGGAACGGCCTATCTCGGGCTCAGCCGGGTGCACGGCGGCTGGCCGGTGGTCGTCCTCTTCGCCGTCTACGGGTTGTTCCCGGCGCTCACCGATGGGGTCGGCAAGGCGTGGATCTCCCGGCTGGTGCCCGGTGAGCATCTCGGCCGGGGCCAGGGCATCTTCCAAGGCGGGTTGAGCCTGGCCGTCCTGCTCGCCGGTCTCTGGGCCGGGTTGGCCTGGTCGGCGGGCACCGGGAACGGCGTGGTGCCGCTGACCATCGCCGGCCTGACCGGCCTGGTGGCGTCCGCCGGGTTGGCCATGGCCGGCCGGGGCGGGCGGTTCGTGCCCTCAACCGCGCCGGGCTGAGCGGCCCGCTCAGCGCGACGCGGCGTGGAGCCCGTCGAGGATCTTGGCCAGCCGCAGCGAATGCTCGGCGTTGAACAGCGGCTCGGCCTCACCGCGCACCACCGCGGCGAACTGCTGGACCATGCCCCGGTAGCCGTTGCCGTCGGCCACCTGCTCGACCTGTTGCGTGCCGTCGTGGCGATCGATGACGATGGGCAGGACCGCATCTCGCCCCGACGGGAAGTAGTCGGGGAAGGTCATGATCCCGTCGGTGCCGACGACCTCCAGCGTGGTACGCCCCGGTGCCTCGAAGCAGACCTCGAAGTTGCCGATAAACCCCTTGCCCCAGTCGACCCAACCGGTCATCGCCCGATCGATGCCGGCGTGATCACGCACCGCCGCGGCGGACCACCCGACCGGCTCCCGGCCGGCGAGCAGCAGCGCCGGACCGATGCAGTAGATGCCGACGTCGAGCACCACACCGCCGCCACGCCCGTCGGCCCGATGGTCGCCCGGGTCCCCGAGCTGGTAGGTGAACGTGCCGTTCAGGAACCGCGGTTGGCCGATGGCCCCGTCGTGGATCAGCTCGAGCATCCGCTGCGAGCGAGCGTGGTGCGGCCACATGTACGCCTCGATCAGGTGACGGTCGTGCGCCGCGGCCACCTCGAAGGCTCGCTCGACATCGGCGGCGTCGAGCGCGATCGGCTTCTCGCACAACACGTGCTTGCCGGCCTCGACCGCCCGCTCGATCCACGGGAGATGGAGGTGGTTGGGCAGCGGGATGTACACCGCGTCGACGTCATCGCGCCGGACGAGCTCGGCGTACGGCGACTCGTCGTCGCCCGCCCGCCGGGCTTCGGCCACCACCTCGTGGTCGGGAAGTTCCTCGAACACGGGCAGCAACGCCTTGCGGTAGATGCGCGACGACGCCCCCAGCACACCCCAACGCATGACCGTCATCGGCACAGTCTGGCGCGCTCGGGGTGACCCCCGCTCCGTCCGGTGCCGTCGCCGGGCCCGTCGCCGCGGATGGTTGGACCACCCGCCGGAACGGCGTCGTCCCCGGTCAGCTGTCGAGTGACATCCGACTTTCAGTCCGAGTGACACGTATCATGGGACTGCCGCGCGCGGAGGTGACAGATTGGGTCAGGCGGCGGTTGCCGTCTGTGGGGTCATGATGGCTTCGTACTCGATTGGGGTCAAGCGGCCCAGGACTGCTTGTCGTCGGCGTTGGTGGTAGGTGCGTTCGATCCAGGTGACGATCGCGATGCGGAGGTCGTTGCGGGTGTTCCAGCGTTGCCGGTCGAGGACGTT
>JAKOUY010000033.1 GCA_029782355.1 Actinomycetes bacterium | reverse complement strand
CGGACAGATTTTCAACGTCGGCGCCGACAGCGAGAACTATCGGGTCCGCGAGATTGCGCAGGTCGTGGCCGACGAGTTCGCCGGCTGCGAGCTCTCGACCGGCCCGAGCGGTGGCGACAACCGCAGCTACCGGGTGAGCTTCGCGAAGATCAGTTCCCAACTGCCCGGATTCCGGGCCGAGTGGACCGCGAAGCGCGGCGCCGCCCAGCTTCACGAGATCTTCGAGCGGATCGCGATGTCGGCCGAGATGTTCGGGTTCCGCGCCTTCACGCGGCTCAAGCAACTCGAGCACCTGATCCGAACCGGGCAGATCGACGACGCGTTCTTCTGGAAGGGCTGAGCTAGCGGCAACCCTTCGCGGGGTTCTCGTACCAGGTCACCCGCGGGTGGCCCCAGCCGATCGACACCACGTCGATGTCCCCGTCGCCGTCGATGTCGACGGCGAGCGCTCCGTCGTGATGTTCGTCGCCGGTGGCGAGCACCTTCGTCGTCCACCGTCCGCCGCGTCCGTCGTCGTTCAGGAAGAGCAGGAGACGGGCGCTGGCGGGATCGGCAAGGTTGTGCTCCCCGACGACCACGTCGAGGTCGCCGTCGCCGTCGAAGTCGGCGACGTCCAGGCTCATCGGGCCGACGGCCGTGCCGATGGGGTGGCGTTCCCACGACGCGAGCGGGTCGGCGCCTTGCCGGTACCAGACCACGTCGCCCGGCTTGCTGATCGCTTCGAATCCCACCACCGCATCGAGCCGGCCGTCGCCGTCGATGTCGGCCAGGCGATTGCGGTCGGGCGCCGCGACGGTGTCGGAGATCCGGTGTCGCGTGAAGCCCGATGGCTCGTTGCGCAGCCACCAGGTGCCGAGCAGCAGATCGGTGCGGCCGTCCCGGTCGATGTCGCCTGCCGAGAGCGCCTCGTCCTGCGAGAAGGTCGAGATCGTCTCCAGCCGCCACGGTTGGCCGGCGCCGGCCCCCGGAGCTGTCAACAGTTGCACGCCCGCATCGGCGCGGTGCCAGGACACGGCCAATTGTGGCGCCTGGGTTGCTGACGCCCCGACGACGTCGCCTCCGGCGAAGCGCGCCACCGCCGCGCCCTGAAGGAAGTCGCCGCTGCCGAGGGCCGCGTCGGCGTGCACGCGAAACTGCCCCCGCCCGTCGTTCTCGGCCCACGCGAAGCGTGCCTGGTCCTTCGAGCCGATCGCTCCCAGGCCCACGACGTCGAGGTCGCCGTCGCCATCGATGTCGGCGAGCGCCGAGTAGTCGCCCAGCGCGCGGCCGAAGTCCTGCGTCGGCCATCCGCCGGTCGATCGGCCCGGGTTGCGGTACCAGCGCCCGCCCGAGACGACGTCCAGTCGGCCGTCGCCATCGAGGTCGGCCGCCCCCACGAAAGCGGCCTGGCCCGGGCGGTTCGGATCGATCACGTGCCGGGGCCAGCCGTCGGAGCGCGGCTGCGGCTCGCAGCGCCGGTTGACCCACAGTTCCAGCGGCTGTCGCTCGCCCGACCAGTTCGCTCCGAACAGGTCCACGTCGCCATCCCCGTCGATGTCGGCCACGCGAAGGTTGTGCGACCCGCCTTCGCCGAGGGGAGTCGCGGTCCAGCTCCCGTGGGCGCGGCGTCGATGCAGGCGGATCTCGCGCGGCGCCTGCCCCTGGTGCATCGCCGCCGTCACGACGTCCACGCGGCCGTCGAGGTCGAAATCCGCTGCCACCAGTGCGTGCTGGACGGCCTCGACGTCGGCGTCGATCACTTCCTCGTTCCATGGGCGGGTGCGGTCGTCCGGCGCCCTGAACCAGGCGATCCGGTAGCGCTGGCCGGCCGGTTCTGCCGGCGACAGCACGATGTCGGGCCGGCCGTCGCCGTCGACGTCGGCCACCTCGACGACCACGTGCGGCCATTCCCAGCGGTCCGCGTAGCGGTAGCCGACCCACCGGCCGTCTCGCGCGCCCGGATTGCGGTACCACCAGGCGTTGACGACGACGTCGGGGCGACCGTCGGAATCGACGTCGGCGAGCCTCAGGCCCTCACCGGCAGGGACGTCGAACGCCTGAGGCGTCCATTCGCCGCTTCGGCTGCCGAAGAACAGCCGGACGCGACCGCCGTCGCCGCCGAAGGCCGACTGGTTGCGGGCCACCAGGTCAGGGACGCCGTCGCCGTCCAGGTCGCCGACTTCGACGTCGTGCAGCTTCGCCGTGGTGACCGCGTGCTCCTGCCAGCCGCCGTCGGGCGTCTGGCGGAACCACGCGAGGCGGTCGGCCATGACCGCGACGACGTCGGCCCGGCCGTCGCCGTCGAGGTCGGCGACTTCGATGTCGGTGCCGAACGAGCCGGACGAGGCGATGACGCGGCGGCCAGGCTCGCCGCTGCGGTACCAGGCCAGCCCGCCGCCGGCGTGTCCGCCCGCGACGAGGTCGGGGAGCCCGTCGCCGTCGATGTCGCCGACGCCCTTGCCCCAGGGATCGCGCGGACCCCGGTCATCGAGCACGACGTAGCTGAACGGCCCCTGGTGAGCTTCGTCGAGCAACGCTCGCTGCGCGAGCAGCCCGATCGACGCGAGAAGCGCCGCGGCCGCGAGCGCTACGCCGACGCGCAGTCGGGTGCTCATGCCTGTGGCTCCTGTCGTGTCATGTCCGTCTGTTGCCCGACGAGCGGAGGAAGTTCTGCACAACTCGGTTGCACGGGACGCATTATCCTTGCAGTTTCCGAAGTCACGGAACCGGAATGCCTCCGACGATTCACGCGAGGGTCGCGACCGGCGCGATCTGGATGGTGCTGTTCAAGTTCGTCGAGCGCAGCCTCGGCCTCGTGAGCA
>JAKOUY010000029.1 GCA_029782355.1 Actinomycetes bacterium | reverse complement strand
CCCATCTCACCGGGTCGCCACCACGGCTGCACCAGATCGGCGATCAACGCCCACTCCGCATCACTCAAATCGCCGTGCGTCGGCCGCCACGCAGGAACAGTCGGGAGCGAACGTTCAGTCACAAGTCGATTCTATCGACCCCAACCACCCGAACCCCGCCGATCTGCACCCCAAGCTGGGCCAACTATGCGAACAGCCTCTCAGTACCTCGAAGCACTCGATACGCGCCTCAGGCTCGCCGCGGGGTTCGATCACGACGACCGTCGTGTGACGAGCCACCGCCGCGACGGCGCAGTGTGACCGAAGGCTGTCAGCAGCCTGTCAGCACCCCTTGCACCGACCAACGCAGGCGAGCGCGGTGACGCCGCTCGGGAGTCGTCCCGTACAACAGTCGTACAACACGACGAGCACCAACGGGCACCTACTGGCGCCTACGACAGCGTTGCTCGGCGGTCCCGATTCGCTCGTTCATCAGGGGGAACGCCGATAAGCGCCCACGAGGTCGCAGGGGCGTCGGTGCACTCATAACCCGAAGGTCGCAGGTTCAAATCCTGCCCCCGCCACCAAGAAAAGCCCTGGTAGATGGCAACATCCGCCAGGGCTTTCTCGTGTCGGAGCCCGACTTCTAACAGATCTTCTAACGGACTTCGCGGCGGTCCAGTCTTGTTTCGTCGTTGTGCTGCGGTCGACTGGTGGTCGATCTCGTCAGGGAGCCCAGTGATCGCGCGGGTTGATCTTTTCGGTGCGGGCGCCGATAATGACTTTGCCTCGCCGTGCTGATCGGCGGGGAAAACGCGAGTTCCGGAGTGCCAGGCCGAGGACCCGAACGGGTCGCCTAGGACGGGAGCCGGAACTCTCGCATTCTTGGAGGCCTCAGCGGAACTTGAGATCGAGTGCGCCAGCGCCGACCAGCTTCTCGTACCAGTAGGCGTTCTTGCCGACGACGAACTCGCCAACCGAGCCCGCGATCGCGTCGGCGACCCACAGTGCCCGCTCGCATTTCGACCGCCAGTCGTAGGTGAAGGGAACTCCGCCGCTGTCTCGGTGGCGGTCCAGCAGCGCCTTCTGATCGCGACCGATCGTCGCGTCATCACTTGCCTCGATCATGACGTGCGTTGCTCCCTCGATGGCCGCCCAGCCACTGAGGTCGGCGAGCATCTCGAGGCGAACCGGCAGTTGCCCTCTGCGGGAGACGTGCGCGCAGTGTGCAACCGCAACGACGCCGGTCGAAACGATGACGTCGAGGATCGCGTTCCGTGCCTCCGGTCCCTCCTTGGCCCAGTGGAAGGGACGCTTGCGCGAAGCCGGGAACATGTCAGTGAGGCCGGCGACAACGTCTGGCACCGAGAGCAGTGCAGCGGCGGTTACGACGTAGGCCACGCCCCCCGCCTGGTTGTTGGGACTGGACTCGTCGATCACAACAAGGACGTCGCCGACGATCGGTCGACCGTCCGAAACGTTCGTGGGCTTCATCGGATGGCCCCTGTCGCCTTGCTGGTCACGCCCATCGGCCCAAACGGAGGGTTCAGCGTGTAGCGGTGTTCGTACGTGTACCCCTCCGGTGCGAGAGGCGCGGTCTTCCGGCTCCACCGGTCCTCGAGCAGCCCTCTCTTCCTCAGCCCGCTGACGCCTCGCTGAAATGTGTCGGGGGAGATCCCGTAGTAGTCCGGGACTCGCTCGGCAGGAAGCGCGAAATCGTCGCTGTTCATGTGTGCGATCACGAGAGCGGCCAGCTCGGCCAGGCTGAGCACCTCGTACCAGCGCTGCTTGTTGGAGGGACCCTCCGTCCAGATCCTGTGGTCGATGCTCATGAACGACGTGGTTGGCCTCGTGTACGCAACGCCCGATCCGTCCTCACAGAGGGGGGTGACGGTCGCAATGCGGTGCCGGCGGCCCCGTTCGATGAGGTGCCGAGCGGTCATTCGTGCCCAAGCCTTCGACACGCGGGTTCGTGCGGTGGCAGAGGTTGGGTCGGGAACGGCGAGGCTGCGCGCCCACACAGCGGAGTGCAGCCCGACGTCGAACGGCGGGGCACTAGCGCAGGTGACCAGAAGCAGGTACAGGAGCAGGCCGAACCGATCGTTGCTGGATACGAACAGAGCGAATGGTCCGGGCCTGGACTTTCCGTGCTCCTTCTGCTGGACAAAGGTGCGCCTGTCTGGGATCGCCTCGCGGCCGGAGCGGGCGACGAGCGCGTCGATGGTCTCATGGGCGGTGGCCACAAGATGACGATCCGACTTGCTCGACATGGAGGCCGCCCTACAGCTATCGAGGATTTCTCAGCACCTGTCAGTCGCGCTCTACCTGCCGAGTCAATCGATGTTCTAGCGGTATCTATAGAAGGACTGATCAGCGCCGGTATCAGCTCCGTGACTAGCTCCGATTAACCCCTGTGGGTTCGCCTGCGCCCTGAGCGGCCGGCGGCCGACTGGCTACAGCAGACTCGCATAGCCCGCCACGAGAAGTACGGGGAATCTCGGGGTCCGAACGCAGGAGGCGGAAGGCCTGGCGCAGTTCACCGGCTGTCGAACACCGCCGAGCTGAACGCCGCGGCGGCGTCGGCCTGCATGCCTGGCAACACGTGCTGGTACACCGTCATCGTGAACGCGGGGCTGCTGTGGCCAAGGCGTTCGCTGACGACCTTCACGGGGACGCCGGCCTTCAGCAGGATCGTGGCGTGGGTGTGGCGCAGGTCGTGGAGACGGATGCGGCGGATCTCGCTGTCGCGCATCAGCCGCTGCCATGACTGCGAGAAGAAGTCGGGGTGGATCGGCCCGCCGTCGGGTTAGGTGAACACGAACTCGTCGTCGCCTCGCCGGCCGGTGCTCATCTTCTGCTCGAGCTGGTGACGGCGCCACGTCTTCAGCACAGCGACGGTCCTCGGGTCGAGGTGGATGGCGCGGCGGCTGTTCGTCGCCTTCACGTCGGCGACACTCGCCTCGTACCCGACCGACAGGATCTACTGCGATACGACCAGGCAGGCAGCGTCGAGGTCGACTTGGCGCCAGGTGAGGCCGAGCACCTCCCCCCCGGCGCATGCCGGTGTTGGCGGCGAGGAAGATCGGCACGTACCACCCGCTGTCTTCGATGCTGGCGAGGAAGTCGCGCAGCTCGTCGGCCGACCACACGGTCATCTCCTGTGAGCCGCCGACGCGGACCTTCGGCGGGTCGGCGAGATCGGCGACGTTGCGGGTGACGCTGCGGTCCGGTGCAGTGGTGGACGCGAGTTATCGAGCAGCTGTCGTTGTCAAGCGACCGGTGCGATCCGTGATTGATCGTGATCGGTGCCGACGGTCGCTCGTGCCTGGATGAGCGCGACGGTGGTGACGGCAGCGAGAGTGGTCGCGCAGCCGATCCATTGCCTGGTCGCGAGACGCTCCCCGAGCAGCACTGCGGCGGAGGTCACGCCGAACAGAGGGACGAGGTTGATGAACAGCCCTGCGACTCCGGGAGAACACGTGCGGAGACCGTGGAGGTAGAACCAGAACGCGACGCCGTAGTACAACGCGCCCGCGGCCATTGCGCTGGCCCATCCGATCGCGGAGACGTCGGCGAGCGATCCGGCGTGTCCGCTGATGAGTGCGCCGATCGCGAGCAGGACCGTGAACCCGAGGGCGGAGCTTTGTTGGAGCAGGACGACACCGAGGGTGGACTCCTCGCCGAGGTAACGGCTCGACATCACGGTGTAGACCGCGCACGCAGCGACACCGGCGACGGTGAGCGAGACACCGGCGATGCTCAGACGGATGCCGGGTCGGGCTACGACGAGCGCGACCCCGCCGAGTGCGACCCCGGCGCAGACGAACATCGCCCGTGTCGGTCGTTGACGGAGAAGCAGCCACGCGAGCAGCAGGATCAGGACGGGTTCGGTCGCCCACAGCAGCGTGGAGGTGCTGGCGGTGATGCGGGCCAATCCGGCGAGACTGAGGGCGTAGGACAGGCCGGGATTGAGGACACCGAGCCAGATGAGCGCGGCCCGGTTCGTGACGGGCAGGGTGCGGTCGCCGGTGACTGCGGTGGCCGTGAGAAGCACCGCGACGCTGACGGCGAGTTCGATGGAGAGCAGGGTGAGTGGGGCGATCTCTTCGACCGCCCGCTTGCTGATCGCGGTCGCGGTGCCCCAGCATGCAGCTGCAGCGACCAGCGACCACGCCGAGCGGCGTACGCGGGACATGGAACCTCGTTCGAGATGGAAGGGACAGGACAGAACGAGAGCAGCGAGCGTCAGCTCGCCGGGTCGTCCCTGTCGCAGCACGCGTATCCGGGCAGCCGAACTGGTCGACACCTTCCGGGTGCGCACGTCATCACGCTTCGAACGGTATCACTGCCCGACGCCGCCGAGGATCGTGCCGTGATAGGTGCCGCGACCCACAGCCGCTCAGGCCACGTGGGCGGAGTCACCGCTGAGCATCGGCCGCTGCGGCCGTCAGGCGCGCGGTCACGTATAGAGCCCAGTCGCCGCCAGCCGCGTGCGTCCAACGGGCCGCCGTGGTCGGGTAGAGCCCGGTCAGGTCAGCGAGGATCGCGGGCGGGATGTCGGCGGCAAGGTCGAGCAGTGCGTCTGTGCGGAGCTTCGTTGCGCTGATGCCGAGCTGGCGGAGCCGGTTGGCGAGCGATTCGGGGTCGAGGTGGTGGCCGGCGAATCCGCCGGGAAACAGCCATGGGCTGGCGGACTTGGCGTCCGAGGCTGACCAGCCGGTTTATGTCGGAGCGTCAACGCCATCGCCGAAAGCTTCTTCGCGTTACGGCAATGCGAGCTCCTCGACCGCCACCGCCGTGGCATGATCCCACGCGCAACCGGTCCGGAGTCCTGGGGTCATTCCAAGTCGACATTGTCGCGGGGCGTCCCGGCCTGTCCTCCACCTTGAGGATGAGACGAGCTCGGCGGTGAGGGGCAGAGATGTTCGCCGGGATGGCGGACGACGGCGATGAGCCGGCTTCGTACCGTCGAAGCCGTCCATCGAACTCCCGGAGTCCGTCATGTCCCGTCGTATCGTCCCGCTGTTGGTGTCCGCGCTCGCGCTGAGCGCTTGCAGCTCCGACCAGTCCGTGCAACTGCCAGTCACGATTGACCCACCAGTGTCGACCTTGCCCTCAAGCGGCGCGCCGCAACCCGTTGCATCCCCGGCGATCGAGGCGATCGTGGACGCTCTGCGAGGCCACGCGGTTGTCGCCATCGGGGAGACACATGGCAGTGCGGACCTTCGTGCGTTCCTCGTCGAACTCTCACGCGACCGCTCGTTCCGGGAAGCAACGCACACAATCGCGGTCGAGGTCAGCACGAGCGCGCAGGAAACGATTGACGCCTACCTTGCCGGAAGCGTGGATGATCGCACACTGCTCGCCGCGCTCCGCGACGGAATCTTCAGCGAGACCGGCGCTGCTGATATCCGAATTCTCGAGCTCTACCAGGCTGTGCGAGACGTCAACCGCAACTCGGACGCGAGCCATCAACTCCGGGTGCTGGCGGTCGACGCGCCGCTTTCGTGGGCGACGGTTGACGCCGCCGCCGATCTCGCAGCAATCGACCGAGAACGGGCGATGGCGTCGACTCTGACAGGTGTGCTGAACCGGGGAGAACACGCGTTGTGGGTCGTCGGCGCATCGCACCTCACGACAACCGAAACGCCTCCGCCACCCGGTCCGTCCTCCGCACCGGGGCTGCTGCCTTCGGCAAACGCTCGCGGCCTGCTCGAACAGAGTCACCCCGGATCGGTCTCTGCGATCGCGCTCTACAGTGGATTCGGGCCGCAGACGGCTGAACTCGAGCCGCGACTGCCCGTCTCCGTCGTGCCGGGCGTGCTGTCGATCTCCGGCACGTGGGTGGCGGGGCTGCCATCCTCGGCGCAAGGATCGCCGAATGCCCCAGGCCAGGTGCTGGTCCCCGTAGCCGGGGCGGACAGCGGTGGATCGATCCCGGCCCTCCCAAGTGGTCCGCCTCCGCCAAGGCAAGGACTTCCGGCGAGCATGCCCCTGCCTGCCGTACCTGCGAGGATCGGGGACTCCTTCGATGGTCTGCTGTACCTCGGGAAATGCAACGAACTTCGCGCCGACATCCCGCCCCGGACGGTGTTCGAAGATGCGACGTATCGCGCCGAACTCGATCGACGGTTCAACGCCACGCAGCATCACCCATTCGCCCCGGACGAGTACTACTCCGTCATGTCGTCCCTGTTCGGCCAGTGCTGAGCGGTGAATCTGACCGCGGTACGCCGACCGACCTTCCGGTTGCGCAGGGGAGGATCAATGAGCTGTTCGGAATCGAGTCTTCGCCACGCGAGCGCAACGCCGTCGCACGCCTCGAACAGCTCGGTCTCCTTCGCGAGACTACGGGCGGCAGCTACGGCCGGGTGTTCGCCGCCGACGACGTCCTGCGAATCCTCGAACGCTGATCGAGCACCCCGGACGACCGGGACGAATCGACGCTCATTTCGACCGATTCGTCCGGCCACGGTCCGAGGAGAGGTGCATGACGAGGAGGCACTCTTCTTCAGACTTGCGCCGAGCCCAACGTTGCCACCCACGCGGGTCCGCAGCCCGGCCCCGCCCGATCGGTCATCCAACCGGACTCCGCCGAGGGTGCGCACCGCGGATCGGGCCGTGGGAGTCCTCAAGAGGTCGGAGCGCTCCCGTGGACAGGTCGACCGATGCGAGCACGAACCCCGTCGTGTCGATGACGGTGGCCAGCAACGGCATCGACGCGTCCGACGTCCAGTCGGGCAGGGCCGGCCACGGCCCGGTCGGTTCCGTGTGGGTGATCTTCGTCAGACCGGTGCCGTCGGGTCGGATGGTGTAGAGGTCGGTTGGGGTGCCGGTCAGGCCGAATGGATCGGTATTTCCGGCCTGGAACACGATCTCGCGACCATCGGGGCTCCAGTCCGGATAGCCAGCGAGCATGCCGTTGGTGATGTGCACGATCGTCGCAGTGGGAGTCGTCACGTCGGCGATGGCGATGTCGGAGGCGGTGAGCTCGAAGCTCGAACCCTGGCGGACGAACGTGCCGACCTCGAGCGCCAGATGGGTTCCGTCGGGGGAGAACTTGGGATTGACGGGTCCGGTGAGGAAACCGTCGTCGACCACGGACACGGTTCTCCCCGTGGCGATGTCGATCACGAGGACCTGCTTAAGCGGTGGTTCGGTGTCGCCACTGGTCCAGTAGGCGAGCCGTTGTCCGTCCGGCGACCACGTCGGATCCTCGGCGAACTGGCACGGGTGCACGCAGTCGACGACTCGGCGGGCCCCGGATCCGTCGATCGCTGCGATCCAGATGTCGGCTGTCCCGTCGGTGTCGTCGACCACATAGGCGAGCCGGGTCCCGTCGGGTGACCAGTCAGGGTGATGCGGTCTCGGCCCGAGGACGTCGAAGGGGGTGGCGTCGCTCCCGTCCGGTCGGATGAGGAGAATGTCGTCGGTTCGCTGGAAGGCGATCCATGCTCCGGGCGCGACCGGTGGCGCCGACGGGTCCACGTTGCTGGAGTCTGGACTCGATGACGGCGGCGGAGAGGTCGCAGCGGTCGTCGGCCCGGTGGGCGTCGGAACGGCATCGGTGGTGGAGGAGACGTTCGAGGATCCGCTTGTCGAGGTGTCAACCGAAGCGGACGAAGAGCCGTGGAAACTCGCAATGGACAGGAGACAGGCCGTCACGATCGCCGCTGCTCCAGCGAAGCGGTTCGGGCGTCGTTTCACGTTCATAGGAACTCCTCGAACATCGGTGCCGTGTGTCGGCGGACGACGTCATGGTGCGCGGTCGCGGCGGCCGCTGGCGTGCCGTTCGTCGTGCATGTCGGCGGCTGCGACCCAGCTTGACCACGACCGGCCCGCTCCTCACCCCGGGCGCCAGGCCGACGACCGCTGGTTTCAAGGCAGTTGGCTCGGAGAAGGGCGGCGCGTCTCACGGTCGAGCCGGCTGCAGGACTCACTGGAGTTGGGCGACACCGGCGTCGGCGTCGCTCGGTGCCATCCAGACTGCTGCCACTGCCACGAGCTCGCCGTGCGGTGCCCGGATCGGCACGAGGTGGCTGACGAAGCGCTGCACGGTCCCGTCCGCACGAACCACGGGAATCATGACCGGTCGCGTCGGTGGGCTCATCCGGCCCGAACGCCACACGCCGCGCCAGCCAGCCAGGTGGCGCTTGCGGAATTCGCTCGGCACGAGCTGATCGATCGGCTGGCCGACCAGCTCGGTTGCCGGGTAGCCAAGAACCGGCGTCACGCCTGGGCTCGCCCACGCGGCCAATCCGTCACGCCCTGCGACCACCATCGCGGCGTCTGCCAGCGATGCAGAACCGGGTTCCGTTGACATCGCCCAAGCTTGGCATGTGCCCGCGTGCGGGCGAGACGATCGACGTCTCCCGACTCAGCCTGTTGCGCCGGCCGGGCAACATGTTGAAGATGTGCCGAGGAAGGGGGCGGCATGCCGGTGGATGGCGAGGGTGCGGAGCAAGACCACGGCGGGCCGCTCGCCGCGCTCGAGGCGAACCGTACGGGCAGCACGGTGGACCACGTGATCGTTGCACTGCCGTCGTACAGTCTCGGCGAGTCGCTCCTCTCGCACTATGCGGATCGCATCCCTGCGCTCGAGCACCGCTATCTGGTGTCGGCGCTCGTGGTCGGACGCATCCCGACCTGTGAGATCGTCTTCGTCAGCAGCCGCGGTCCAGAACCCGAGCTGATCGACCACTACTTCGACTGTCTACCCGGCGATGCTGCGACCTCGGCTCGTCAACGCTTCCACACGGTCACGCTCGACGACGTGTCACCGCTTCCGGTCGCCGAGAAGCTGCTGGCCCGGCCGGACCTGCTCGAGCTGATCCGCGCCACGGTCGGAGGTCGGGTCGGGCTGATCGAACCCTGGAACGTCACTCGTGCAGAGGTGGAGGTGGCTCGTCAGCTCGGACTCCCGCTCAACGGGACCGACCCGGCATTGTGGCCGCTCGGGTTCAAGAGCTCCGGTCGTCGCCTGTTCCGTGAGGCCGGGGTGCCGCTGCCGGACGGCGCAGAGGACGTCACCGACGTGGACGGCATCCTCGATGCGGCGGTGCGCCTTCGCCGCGCCAACCCAGAGCTGGCCAGGATCGTGGTGAAGCACGACGACTCCGGGAGTGGCGACGGGAATGTCGTGCTCGACCTGTCACGCGGCGAGACAGCGTTGCGGCACGCCCTCGACGCGCTGCCCCACTGGTACTTGGACGACCTGTCACGAGGAGGCGTCGTGGAGGAGATGGTGAGCGGGCAACGCTTCACCAGTCCCAGTGCGCAGGTCGACCTCCTCCCGGACGGAACGGTGTCGGTGCTGGCCACGCACGAGCAGATCCTTGGCGGCCCCTCGGCCCAGGTGTACCAGGGCTGCCGGTTTCCCGCCGACCCTGCGTACGCGCCCGAGCTCGCAGTTCACGCGTCGGCGGTGGGCGCGCTGCTCGTGGAACGAGGCGCCCTCGGCCGAGTGGCCATCGACTTCGCCTGCGCACAGCGATCTGACGGCTCATGGCGGGTCGCGGCACTGGAGATCAACTTGCGCAAGGGTGGGACGACACATCCATACGCCGCGCTTCGGAATCTCGTGCCGGGCAGGTACGACGGCGACACGGGCGCATGGGTCTCGGACGCGGACGGATCGCCCCGCTCCTACGTCGCGAGTGACAACCTGGTCGAGCCGTTGCTCATCGGGTGCCCGCCCCGTGACGTCATCGACGCACTACGCCGTGCCAATTTGAGCTTCGATCCGACCACCGGCACCGGAGTGGTGTTGCACATGCTGTCCTGCCTCGCGATCGACGGCCGCTTCGGACTGACCGCCATCGGCCACGACAGCGACCACGCTGCCGCGCTGTACGGAGCCGTCGGTGACATCGTCACGCAGCTCGCCACGCGCCGACGCTCCGGCAGCTGACAGTCGAGCGAACCAACCCAGACGCACGGCCGGACCGCAGCCAGATGAGGGGCAGACCTGTCGATCGCAGTGTGCGGTACCCAAGCTGGCTGGGGTGGCGTAGCCGGTCCCGGAGCGTGGAGCGCTGGCGTGGCGCAGCTGCGACCCGCCTGGTCACTACGTCGGCCGAACTCGACGCCGACGCGGCGCCGCCTGAAAGGAGCCAGTGAGGCCGATCGCATCGCGGAGGTGCGGGTCGTTGGTCTCCACTTCACGCAGCCCGTGGAGCGCGTCCGCAATCGCACACATCATGGCTAGGCCGACCAACGGCGAGTGGATCAGCGCGACCTTCACGGCTTCGAGTGTCCCGCGGCGCCTGTCGCGGTCAGGTCCAGGCAGGGCCCGAGGCGAGCTCGAAGTCCTTTCCCCGCACCCAGAGCGGTGTGCCAGGGGCCAGGTGCTGATAGGTCGTCTGTGCCAGGGCGCGGCTGCGGGCTGGAGCACTGCTCCATCGTGCGGCGTCGGCGATCGTGGCGAGCTCGCCAGGTCTGTTGTCAAGGCGCGCTCGCCACCGCTGCAGGTGGGCCGTCCCAGCCAGGTGGTCGGACTTTGCGCCGTTGCATCGGTCGGCGAGCACCAAGTTCTCGACCGCATCGTTCGGCCATCGGGACCACGGTACGAAGTGGTCGACTTGAGCGTGCTGACGCAATCGATCCCCGCAGTAGAAGCAGGCGCCAGCCTGCTCGTCGAACAGTCCACTGACCAGTTCGGATGGGAAGGCGGACCGGTCGCGGGCGAACAGGTGCGCGCGGAGGTGTTCATCCTCGGTATCGATGCGCGTCCAGAGGGCCACGTCCCGGGTCCAGTGGTATTCGATCAACGGACGCAGCATCGGGCCGAGAATCACGAGTCTGTCACCTACGCCGTCGAGCAGCGCGACGTGGTCGGCCCCAGCCTGGCGAAGGGAGGCAACGCTGGTGCCCTCGCGCCAGCTCACCGCGTAGAGGAATGGGACGGACTGCGCGCCAACGACTTGTAGCAGCGGAATCGGATAGCGGACAAAGGTATCTTCGACTACGTCCAACGTGCGCTGGTGCTCTCGCGGCGCTCGTCTGGCCACCTCGTCGATAGATCGGCACCGCAGTGCATCCCCGGTTAGCCGAAGGCGTTCGACTCTGGCGACGACCGTGGACGACTTCATCGAGATCTGACGGGGTATGCAGGCAACACCGTTGCGGTCGACGTAGCTGCGCGTCTGCGGGTAGTACAGCTCCAGCACACGCCCGGCGATCGATCTGGTCGGCAGTCTCGGCTCGCCGGGCATGGTGGCCGCGGTGTCGATGATGGCGAGCAGGAGCGCGAGTTTGTAGGTCGCTGTACGTCGGCCTTCATCGATCACCCTCAACAGGCGCTCGATCAACAGATCATCTGTTGCCACGGGGCCATTGTCGTCGGCCGGTCAAGTGGGACCGGCATGACAGCGTCCGGCGTCACGCTCACGCCGTAGTGGAGTGACGATCAGCGGATAGGGGCTCCAGCCTTCGAGTAACCCCGCGCGTCCGGGCTTCTCCAGCCTGGGGTGTCCAGTCAGCGTGGTGCGTGCTCGGGGCAGTCGACGCGGAGGTCTCGGTCGCGCAGCGCTGTGCCGAGGAGCAGGCATCGGGCTGGAGTGCGGGCGCGTGGTGGTTGGTAGTGGTGGCAGGAGAAGCAGCTGCGGTTGACGGTGATGATGCCGGCGTGTTGGAGTCTGGCGATCTCGCCAAGCAGGACGCGCAGAGTTGTAGCGCGTTCGCTGGTGGTACCGGCTTTCGCGGTCAGCACCGGCCTCAACTCGCTGGCGATGTCGGCGGCGATGGCTGAACCGGTGCTGGTGAGGGAGACGACCGTGGTCCGCAGATCGGTGGAGTCGCGGTGGCGGGCGACGAGGTGTCGTTTGTCGAGAACGGTCAGTGCGTCGCTGACCGTGGGTTGGGAGACGTCGAGCTCAGCAGCTAGGTCGCCGACCCGTCGACAGCGTCCGTCGGCGAGCGTCTCGATGACGTTGAGGCCGAGCAGCGAGAGCTCGTGGCGGGTTGCAACCTGCTGGCGCGCCGCCCGTAGCGCTCGACCGAGTCGCTCGACCGCCGCGAGCACCTTGTGGTCGAGGCGAGCGTCGTCGTTCATAGCTCCATTGTCACGCGGGTCGCGCCCTGAGGGGTCACCAGCGGGAGGGGTCGTAGGGCTGCGACCACAAGCAGACGGTCAATGTGACGGCCTTGAACCAGGCGGTGTGCATGGCGTCGAGGTCAGCTGGGTCGCTGCCGGTGGCGAGGAAGGGCCGGACAGTCGCGGTGATGGGCCAGATGAACGCGATGAGGTAGCGCAACGGGACGTGGGTCTGGTCCGAGGTGATGTGGTCGGTGTCGCCCATGGCGTCCGTGTGCCGGCGGGCGATCTCGTGCTGGTAGTTCAGCCAGGTCTGGTCCCATGGCCTGGTGCACAGGTCCCGAATCCATTGCCCGAACCGGTTGCGCACGGCGGCGAGGTAGGCGCCGGATGGCCGCCCGTCTGCGCCGTTGAACGACGCGACGAGGTGAGGTAGCGATCCCACGTAGCCGTACCACACGTCGAGCACCTCCTCGATCCTGGGTTCGAGGACTGCGCCGGCCCTGGCGAGCGCAGCGGAGTCGTCGTCAGTCCACAGCAGTGTGGAAAGCAACCGGTCGAGCTCGGCGGTGCTGACCGGCGATTGCGCAAGTTGCTGGTCGAAGGTATAGCCGGCGATGTCAGTCATGGGGAGTGCTCCTTGGTTGGGGCGACGCATCCCTCGTGTGGGTTGCATCGGTTGAGGTGTGGTGCTTCGTCGACCAGCCGGGCCAAGGTGGCCCCGACGGTGAGGTCGTCGATGTGGCCGAAGGCGTTGAGGCGGATGCGCCCGGCGCGGTCGATCACGATCAAGCTGGGAGTGCCGCGGAGTTGGTAGCGCTGCATCGTGACTGGTGTGCCGCCAGTCGCGTCATGAGCATCGATGCCGACTGGGAAGCCGATCCGGTACTCGTGGAGGAACGCCTCGAGTGACACCGGGCCCATCGCCTCGTGGTGCTCGAATACGGTGTGCAACCCGAGCACGGTCACGTCCCCGGCGAACGTGGTGGCGATCCGTTGTGCTTGGGGCAAACCGTGGCTGACACAGCCCGGGCACAGCATCTGGAACGCTTCGATGGCCACGACTCGGCCGGTGAGGTCGTCGAGGCTGATCGGCTCAGCCGTGTTGAACCACCGGGACACCGCGAGCGGGGGTGCCACGAGGGACTCCCGATTACACATAGGATAACTATGCATAGGTACACTATCGAATGTCAAGTGGGTCAGCGCGATGGCATCACCACGAGCAGTGAGCGGTCACGGTTCCGCAACCGAGGAGTGCGCGTCAGTGGCTGCCGGGAGCAGGAGTCCCAGGCCTGCCGCCAGTCACATCTGCTGGAACGCGATCGCTTCGACTTCGAGGAGCCAGGCCTCGTCGTAGAGTTCGTCGACGACGACTGTGAGGGCAGGCGCCGCTCCAGTCAGCTCCTGTTGCCGGACGGTGGAGTTTGCGTCTCGAATGGCTCATCTCGGGGGTTTGGCCACTGATGTCCAGCAGCCGACCTGGTGTCACCAACTCGACTCCCTGGCTGTCGTCACCTGTGGCTGGCGGGGCACCGGCCGGGTTATGTCGGACTGCGCTCACCAGTCCCAGTATCCCGGTCGGCGCCGGTCGGTGTCGTCCTAGGCTCGCCGGTATGTCGGACGAGGCTGGTGATCGATCGGTGCGTCTGGCGACACCCGACGATGCGCGACGAGTCGCCGCGCTGTTGCATGTGTTCAACGTCGAGTTCGACACCGAGACGCCTGGCCAGGCGGTACTCGATCAGCGCCTACGCCGACTGCTCGCCCATGACCACACGTTGTGCGTCGTGGCCGGCGCGCCGGTCGTCGGCGTCGGTTTGGTGACGTTGCGGACCAACGTGTGGTTCGACGGACCCGTCGCGCTGCTGGACGAGCTGTATGTGGTCCCCGACCGGCGTGGTCAGGGCATCGGGTCACAGCTCATCGCCATGATCGAAGCCGCCTGCCGGGAGCGTGGCATCGAGCAGCTCGAGATCAACGTCGACGAGGGTGACCTCGACACCCGCCGGTTCTACGAGCGCCACGGATATCGCAGCGGCGTCGGCGACGGCGATCGAGCGCTGTTCTACGAGCGGAACCTCACCGGAGCGCCAACGACCGAGTAGGCGCGCAGCACTCGCTCACCTCGCAAGGCGGTAGCGGAGCCGCATCACCCCGTTGGCGAAGCGGTGCTCGTCGACGAGCGCGAGCCAGGTGCGAACGCCCGCCGGGAGGCCGGGTTTGCCGCCGCCCAGGATGATCGGCCAGACGAACAACTCGAGCTCGTCCACCAGCCCTGCGGCGAATGCCTGCCCGGTGAGCTCGGCACCGCCGATCAGAACGTCACGGTCGGCGCCTGACTTGAGCCGAGCGACAGCAGTGCGGTCGAAGTGGCGCACGATGCGCGTCGATCTCGTCGGGGCCGCGCTCAGCGTGCGGGACACGACCACCTTGTCGGCTGCTCGCCAGGCTGCGGCGAACTCGGCGGCGAGGTCGGACTGCCCGGCCAGCGCCGGGTCGGTCTCCCACACGGCCATCGTCTCGTACAGGCGCCGACCGTAGAGCAGGGTGCCGGCGGACTTCACCACCGCAGTCGCCGCGGCGAACACCTCCTCGTCGGGCGGGGCCCAATCGAAGGCGCCGTCGGCGTCCTCGATGAAGCCGTCGAGCGACAGGTTGGTGACGTAGACGAGTCTGCCGATCGCCCGACCGTACCTCCTGCACCCACGTCGGCCGGCGAGGCTAGATTCGCCCCGAACTGCGGGGTGACCGGCAGCCCAACCCAACGCATGCTGGCGAGTTCGAGACCACGACTCGCGTGTGCGGAAAGGATCTGATCATGCAGGCCCACTCGCCGAAACCCGTTGCTGCCTGAGGCGAGTCCCATGCGACATGTCCTCAACCGCTCCGGCCTGATCGTCCAGATCGCCGTCCTCGGCCTGCTGGTCACCACCACGGCCACGTTCGGCTGGGCGCTCGTCCGCACCGTCCAGTTCGTGGCCGACCTCCTCGACGGTGATCTGGCCGACGATCGGCTGCTGGTCACCCTGCTCGAAGTCATCGACACCTACGTGATCGCGACCGTGCAGCTGATCTTCGTGATCGGTCTGTACGAGCTGTTCGTCGGCGACCTCCACGTGCCCGCGTGGCTCGAAGTGCACTCGCTCGACGATCTGAAGAAGTCGCTCGTCGATGCCCTGATCGTCGTGCTCGCGGTGAAGGGCATCGAGAAGCTCGTCGCCGCTGCGAAGCCGGTCGACGCCCTCGCCTCTGCTGGTGCGGTCGGGATCCTGGTGGTCGCCTTCACCTGGTTCCGCAGCGTCAAGGGCGGATCGAAGGGTCCGGCTGCAACCCCGAGTGCGAACAGCTCCGACGGATCCGCACCGCACCCCGCCGATTCCTGACGCTCCCGTCGCCGACCGAGGCGTCGCCAGGCTCGGTTCGTCAGCGCACCCGGCCGGTCTCGTAGGCCCACATCGCCAGCTCGACGCGGTTGCGGGCGCCGAGCTTGGTCATCAGGTTGGCCACGTGGGTCTTCGCCGTGCTGACGCCGATGTGCAGCCGGCTGGCGATCTCGGCGTTGGTGAGACCCTGGGCGACGGCCAGCAGCACCTCCTCCTCTCGTTCGCTCAAGGGCTCACGCGGCTGATGGCCGAGGCGTGACGGCCCTGCGCCGGCGAAGGTGCTCAACAGCCGCACGGTGATGTTCGGGGCGATCAGCGCCTCGCCGTTGGCCGCAGCCTCGATCGCCTGCACCAGCAACTCCGGGCCGGCATCCTTCAGCAGGAAGCCGCGGGCGCCGGCCTGCAGTGCCCCGTAGACGTACTCGTCGAGGTCGAAGGTGGTGATCACCACGACCGCCATCGGCTCGGGAACGTCAGGCCCGGCCAGGAGGCGGGTCACCTCGATCCCGTTGAGCTGGGGCATGCGGATGTCCAGCAGGCACACGTCGGGGCGATGCTTGCGGGCCAGTTCCACCGCCTGGCGACCGTCGGCGGCCTGGGCGACGACCTCGATGCCCGGCTGGGCGTCGAGGATCATGCTCAGCCCGGTGCGCACCAGATCCTGATCATCGGCGACGAGGACGCGGATCACTGCGTGACCTCACCAACCGGCAGGTCGGCGAGCACCCGCCATCCACGCCCCGACGACGACGGCCCGGCGGTGAGCTCGCCACCCAGCAGTCCGGCCCGCTCGGCCATCCCGGCCAAGCCGTACCCGCCGGATACGGCCGGCCGGCTCACCGCGCTCGGCCGGCCGTCGTCGTCGACGGTGAGTCGCACTCGTTCACCGTCGCGCCGCACCTCGATGCGCACCCGCTGGACGTCGGTCCCGTGACGCACCGCGTTGGTGACCGCCTCCTGGGCGATGCGATACAGGGTGGTGCCGATCGTGGGATCGAGATCGGCCACACCGTCGCCGATCGAAGCCTCGACCGCGACCGGCTGGTTGGCGCCCAGCCGGGCCAGGTCGGCGAGGCCCGGCAGGGGAGCGAGATCGGCGCCGTCCCCGGCGCGCAACGCACCCACGATGGCACGCATCTCCACCAGGGTGCGCGAGGCCTCGCGCTCGATCACGTCGAGCACGTCGACCGCGGCCTGCGGGCGGGTGGCGGCCACGGCCTTGCCGGCCTGGGCCTGCACGGC
Organism: Actinomycetes bacterium; assembly: GCA_029782355.1. Taxonomy (GTDB): domain Bacteria; phylum Actinomycetota; class Acidimicrobiia; order Acidimicrobiales; family Ilumatobacteraceae; genus JAKOUY01. The sequence goes on along the minus strand of JAKOUY010000029.1, from coordinate 167,866 downwards.
GATGGCCGACACGTGATGGGCGACGGTGTCGTGCAGTTCGCGGGCCAACCGCTCGCGCTCGAGTGCCCGCACGGCCTCCACCCGCCGAGCACCGGCCAGGCTGCGCGAGCGGACCAGCAGGCCGAGCAGGATCGGGATGCACAACACGACGACCCCGCCGATCACGTCGCCCGCCGTCCGGGCATCGGTGAGGTTGCCGATCACCGCCGCCGCCAACGTGATGCCGCCGGCGATCAGGCCGTCACGGCCGGACCCCCAGCGGTAGACCGCGTACAGCACGACGAGCACGAAGATGCCCGTGCCCAGCCCGCCGGGTGGGCCGGCGGCGATCCACACGATCAGGCTGAAGGTCAGCATCAACCCGAATGCCACGCCGAGCGCCAGGAGCGGCCGGGTCCGGCGGATGAGCAACGTCGGGATGGCAGCCAGGCAGACGACCAATGCGCCAACCGGCCAGCGGATGTCGTGGCGCAACGCCGTCTCCACGACGGCGCCGACCACCGCAACGGCGACCAGCACCCAATCGCGCCACACCCGTCGCGGCGCGCCGGGGACGGCGGGCTCGTCGAGGTAGGCGCGGATCCACGGGGCCATCGGCATCAGCGTACGAGCGGCACCGATGCCGGCGAATCGGCCGAAAGGAGGAGCGTTGCTCACCCGAATCGGCGGTCGCGATCGGACCACTCCGCCGATGCCGCCGGACCGCCGTCGCCCGACCATGGAGGGCACATCGTCACGAGGAAGCGAGCACGTCATGTCACACGTCCTGTACCGCCTGGGCCGCTGGGCCGCCCGTCACCCCTGGCGGGTGATGGCCATGTGGGCGTTGGCTGCGCTGACTGTGGTCGGGGCCTCGGCCGCCTGGGGTCGGGAGCTGCGCGACTCGTTCAGCGTGCCCGGCGTGGACTCCAGCCGGGCCACCGAGCTGCTGTCCAACGCCCGGTCGAACGAGGCCGGCGTCACCGCCCAGGTGGTCGCCACGCCCCGCGATGGCACCACCTTCAGCGCCGACGCCGCGGCCCGCAGCGCGTTGACCCGGCTGCACGACGACCTCGCCCACGTCGAGCGGGTGGTCGGAGTGAGTGATCTGACCGACCCGGCGACGCTGTCGCCCGACGCCACGATCGCCCGCCTGGCCGTGCAGTATCCGGTGCTCGGCGCCATCGACGCCTCCGACCTGCACCGCCTCACCGCCGTGGTCGACCGCTACGCCTCCGATCCCGACCTGCAGGTCGAGGCCGGTGGCGAGCTGTTCTTCCACTTCGCCGACCCGGGCGGCAACTCCGCCGAACTGGTCGGTCTGGCCGCAGCCGTGGTGATCCTGCTGATCGCCTTCGGGTCGCTGGTCGCCATGGGCATGCCGATCGCCACTGCCCTCGTTGGCCTGGCCATCGGCACCGCCTCGATGGGGCTGGTCTGCCTGGTCATCGACATCCCCACCGGAGCCCCGGAGATGGCCGCCATGGTCGGCCTCGGCGTCGGCATCGACTACGCCCTGTTCCTGGTCTCCCGCCACCGCGAGTTCCTGGCCGAGGGCCGCCCGGTGGACGACGCCGCCGGGCGAGCGCTGGCCACCTCCGGCCAGGCGGTGCTGTTCGCCGGTGGCACGGTGGTCGTCGCCATCCTCGGCCTCGGCGTGTCCGGGGTGCCGATGATGGCCGCGGCCGGTGTGGCCACGTCGGTCGTGGTCGCCGTCATGGTCCTGGCCTCGCTGACCCTGCTCCCGGCGCTGCTCGGGCTGAGCGGCCCGTGGATCAACCGCCTGACCCTGCACCGCCGTCGGGGCGCGTCTCGCCCGACGGCGATGCACGAGCGGATCGGCGTGCGCTGGGCCGGGCACGTGTCCCGCCACCCGTGGTCGTACCTGGCCGGCGGCACCCTGGTGATGCTGGCGCTGGCGGCCCCGGTGGCCCGCCTGCACCTCGGGTTCCCCGATGCCGGCACGCTGCCCGAGTCACGAACCGAGCGCCGGGCCTACGACCTCGTCGCCGGCGGCTTCGGTCCGGGCGTCAACGGCCCGCTGCTCGTGGCCGTCGACCTGTCGCACGCGGCGACCAGCGTCGACCGAGCCGACCTGCTTCGCCACCTGCAGACCGCTGTCACCAGCGACCCGGGCATCGCCGCGGTCGCCCCGCCCTCGATCGACCAGGCGCACGGGATCGCCACGCTGGTGGCGATCCCGACCACCAAGCCGCAGGCCGACGCCACCTACCGGACGGTGCAACGCCTGCGTGCCGAGGTGTTCCCGGCCGTCCTGGCCGGCACCGGCGCGACCGCCCACGTCGGCGGTGCCACGGCGACCTTCGGGGACGTGGCCGCCCGGGTGACCGACCGTCTGGCATGGTTCGTCGCCGCCGTCGTCGGGCTCTCGTTCCTCCTGCTGCTCGTCGTGTTCCGCTCGCTGCTCGTGCCACTGAAGGCCGCGCTGCTCAACCTGCTGTCCATCGGCGCCTCCTACGGCGTGATGGTCATGGTCTTCCAGTGGGGGTGGGGCAAGCAGCTGATCGGTCTGGAGACGACCCTGCCGATCGTGTCGATGATCCCGATGTTCATGTTCGCCGTGCTGTTCGGACTGTCGATGGACTATGAGGTGTTCCTGCTGTCACGGATCCGCGAGGAGTACGTCGCCACTGGCGACAACCACACCGCCGTGGCCCACGGGCTGTCGAGCAGCGCTCGGGTGATCACCTCGGCGGCGCTGATCATGATCGCCGTGTTCTCGGCCTTCATTCCCGGCACCGACCCACTGCTGAAGATGCTCGGCCTCGGCCTGGCCACGGCGATCCTGATCGACGCGACCATCGTCCGGCTGATCCTCGTGCCGGCCACGATGACCCTCCTCGGCCACCGCAACTGGTGGTTGCCGGCGTGGCTCGACCGTCGCCTGCCGCGCTTCGAGCTCGAGGTCGAACCGGCGTGACCGGTCAGCCGAGCGCCCGCTTGAGGGCGGCAAGCCGCGCCGGCACCACGGAGTACCAGGCCCACCGGCCGCGCTTCTCGGTGGTCACCAGCCCGGCTTCCCGGAGGATCTTCAGGTGGTGGCTGACCGTCGGTTGGGAGCGTCCGGACGGCCCGATCAGGTCGCAGACGCAGGTGCCGGTGGCCCCGCTGGCGGTGATCATCGACAGCAGGTTCAGTCGAACCGGGTCGGCCAGCGCGCCGAAGCCGGTGGCCAGCTCGACGGCGTCGGGCATGTCGAACGAGGCGCTGCCCACCGTGGCGCAGCACGGCGCACGATCGGCGATTCGTTGCCTGGACATCTCCCCTCCCAACATATTGACATCTGTCGATTTGGCCGTAGGATGGAGCCAGCCATCGACAATCGTCAATCTATCGGTCAGGAGTGCCTCCCATGTCCCGAGTCCAGCTCGCCCTCAACGTCGACGACCTCGACCGGGCGATCGAGTTCTACGCCAAGCTGTTCGCCACCCAGCCTGCCAAGGTGCGCGAGGGCTACGCCAACTTCGCCATCGCCGAGCCGCCGCTCAAGCTGGTGCTGATCCAGAACCCCGGGCACGGCGGGACGCTGAACCACCTCGGGGTCGAGGTGGAGAGCACCGACCTGGTCTCCGCCGCCACCGAGCGACTGCGCCACGAGGGCCTGGTCACCGACGTCGAGGCCAACACGACGTGCTGCTACGCCGTCCAGGACAAGGTCTGGGTCCACGGTCCCGACGCCGAGCCGTGGGAGGTGTACACCGTGCTCGCCGACGCCCCGGTCATGCACCCGGTGCCCGCCGCCGACGGCGCTGCGTGCTGCGGTACCACGCCGGCCGCCGACGACACGCCGTGCTGCGCCTCGCCGGCTGACGTGACCCTCGGCCGGGCGTGAGCACCGTCCACCACCCTACGGCCGAGCCGCTCGACGCCACCGCCGCCCCGAGCCGGTTGTCGACGCTGGACCGGCTGCTGCCGGTGTGGATCGGCCTGGCCATGGTCGTCGGGTTGGCCCTCGGGCGGATCTTCCCGGACCTCGACAACTGGCTCGACCGGGTCAAGGTCGACACCGTCAGCCTGCCGATCGCCATCGGGCTGCTGCTGATGATGTATCCGGTGTTGGCCAAGGTGACGTACTCCCGTCTCGGCCACGTCGTCGCCGACCGCCGAGCCCTGGGACTGTCCCTCGTGCTCAACTGGGTGGTCGGTCCGGCGGTGATGTTCGGCCTGGCCTGGCTGATGCTCCCAGACCTGCCCGAGTACCGCACCGGGCTGATCATCGTCGGCCTGGCCCGATGCATCGCCATGGTGCTCGTGTGGAACGACCTGGCCTGCGGCAACCGTGAGCTCGCCGCCGTGCTGGTGGCGCTGAACTCGATCTTCCAGATCCTGGCGTTCTCGATCCTCGGATGGTTCTACCTCGACGTCCTCCCCGGCTGGCTGGGCCTCGACAGCAAGGGCATCGACATCACCGTGTGGGACATCGCCAAGAGCGTGCTCATCTTCCTGGGGATCCCACTGCTCGCCGGGTTCCTGACCCGGACCGTCGGCGAGCGGGCCAAGGGGACCGAGTGGTACGAGCGGCGCTTCATCCCGCGCATCGGACCGATCGCCCTGTACGGCCTGCTGTTCACCATCGTCATCCTCTTCGCCCTCCAGGGCGAGCGGATCACCGACCAGCCGCTCGACGTCGCCCGCATCGCCCTGCCGCTCCTGGCCTACTTCGCGATCATGTGGTTCGGCACGTTCGCCATCGGGCTGCGCCTGCACCTGCCCTACGACCGCAACGCCTCCATCGCCTTCACCGCGGCCGGGAACAACTTCGAGCTGGCGATCGCCGTGGCCATCGGCGTGTTCGGCGTGGCGTCCGGGCAAGCCCTGGCCGGCGTCGTCGGCCCGCTCATCGAGGTCCCGGTCCTCGTCGGTCTGGTCTACGTCTCCCTCGCCGCTCGCCGCCGGTACTACCCCCAGCCATGACCCGCGGCGCCCGGGTTGCGCCCGGCGCGGTCACCCGGCCGCCACCCCCGGCGACGCCCCGCTGACCCCGCTGACCCCGCTGACCCCGCTGACCCCGCTGACCCCGCTGACCACCCTCCGGCTGGACGATCCGGCGCCCATGGGCGCGGAATCTCCCAGTTGTGCACGATTGCGCGCCCATGGGACCGAGGGGTGTCACGGGACTGGTGATCGGACGTGGGCGGTGAGGCCGCCCGAGCTGACCCCGGCGACGCCACGCTGACCCCGCTCGCCACCCTCCGGCTGGACGATCCGGCGCCCATGGGCGCGGATTCTCCCAGTTGTGCACGATTGCGCGCCCATGGGACCGAGGGGTGTCACGGGAGATCCCGGGGGCCGGGGGCCGGGGGCCGGGGGCCGGGGGCCGTGGGCCGGGGCCGGGGGCCGGAGCCGGGGGCCGGGGCCGGGCGGGCTGGACCTCGGCCGGGGTGGTCAGGCGGGGCTCGGTGATGGCGGGTCCGCGGAGAAGGAGGTCGTCACCCGGTAGCGCACCGCCAGCGGCTGACCGCCGTAGCAGGTGAAGGAGAGATACGGCCAGCGCGCCTGGCCGGCCGTGTCGGGCACCAGCTGTACGGCGACGGACCCGATGCCGTAGATCATCTCCATGTTGTCGACCCGGGCGTCGACCACCACCTGGGCCAGCATCGCCTCGGCCACGACGGTGACCTCGCCGGTCGGCGGCAGCGGCACGGCCTCGGGCAGGTACAGCCCGACCTCGTCGCCGGCCGGTTGCTGGCCGCGCACGAAGACCCGGATGCCGCGTTGGTCGGCCGGGCCGACCGACAGCACACCGGTGAGGGTGACCACCCGTCTGCGCCGGCCGGTCGACGAGTCGAGGACCAGATGGTCGAGCGTTGGCTGGGCGGCGATGTTCCCGACGGCGAAGGACATCGCGCATATCTAGCCGATCTTGCGACGCCCCCGAACCAGGCGTCGACGCCGCGGCGAACGGTCAGGCCGGCTCGATCAGGTCCGGATGGTGGCGGCGGACGAGCTCGGGGTAGCTGCGTGTGAAGTAGTTCCACAGCTGCTGGCCGTAGGTGTCGGCGGCGGTCGAGGAGGTGCCGGATGCTCCGGCCAGCAACTCGTCGCGGCGGGCCATGAACCCGGCGCTGCGGTGGTGGGCGCTGGCTGCCACCGCCCGAGCGAAGCGCTCGTCGAGCGGGAGGGGATCGAGGGGCGTGGTCAGCGACGGACCGTGGAAGTAGGCCGAGGAGTAGCGCTCGGCCGCCGTCACCACCCGGTGGGTCGTGGCGACGAAGTAGTTCCCGGTCATCGACTGCAGCATCTCGCCGATGTTGACGACGATCGCCTCGCCGTCGGCGGGGACGTCGACCCACTCGCCGGCTTGGTTCTGCACCTGCAGGCCACCCACGCCGTGCTGCCACAGCAGGGTGAGAAAGCCGGTGTCGTGGTGGCTGTTCACGCCGGCTTCGCCCGGAGGTGTCGGCGGGTAGTGGATCAGCTTGACGAGCGACATCCGCCGGTCCCCGAACCGCCTGGTGAGCTCGTCTGCCGCCAGCCCGAGGCCGACGCTCATCGCCGCCAGGACGTCGTCGGAGATGACGGCCATCTCCGCCTGGAACCGCTCCACCAGGGCACGAAAGCCTGGCACGGCCGACGCAGCCGGCCACTGGTTGGGGCCTTCGAGACGCAGGTACGCCGGTTCGACGCCCGCGGGCCGCGGGTCGTGCTCGGTCCACACGTCGATCTGCTCACGGTGGTCGACCCGGTTGTCGGTGAGCTCGGCGCCGACCCGTTCCCAGCCGCGGAACCACGGTGAATGGATCTTGTCGATCTGCGCCTTGTCCTCGTCGGCCAGGGCGAAGAAGGCGCGGAGGGCGGCAACGTGGCGCTCGAGGAAGTCGGGGTCGACCCCGTGGTCGACCAGCCGGAAGAACCCGATCTCGTGAGCGATCGTCCGCAGGCGGTCGGCGAACGCCGCCCGGTCGGCACCCGGGTCGCGCCAGGCGGCCAGCGACACCCGCGGGATCTCCTGGAACGCCATCGCCTCACCGTACCGGCGCGCTCCGCCGGCCCGGGTGGGCGTGGGGCATCAGCATCCGGGCAATGTATAGTCGCTGACTATGAGACTTGAGGTCACTCGGAAGAGCGACCTCGCCGTTCGCCTGCTGCGCGTCCTGGCCGATCGCGGCTCGAAGTGCAAGGGACCCGAGCTGGCCGCCGCCGTCGAGTCCACCCCGGGGTTCATCGCCCAGGTGGCCACCCCACTGGTGCGCCGCGGCTGGGTGCGCTCCGAACCCGGCCCGTCAGGCGGGTACTCGCTCACGATCTCGCTGGACGACGTGTCCGTGCTGGAGGTCATCGAGGCGATCGAGGGCCCGACGGAGACCGGTCGCTGCGTCGTGGCCGACCGACCGTGTGCCGAGCAGGGCTCCTGCGGGGTTCACGTCCCGTGGGCCCGGGCCCGCAAGCGATTGGTGGTCGAGCTGGGCAAGGTCACCGTGGCCGAGGCCGCGCTGACCGGTCGTGGGGCATCGTGAGCACGGCGACCGCTCCCGAGACGCGCCGTGGCGTCGACGTGCGGCCGCTGTGGCGCCAGGTCGCCGTGCCCGCCGAGCACGGTGGCTGGAGCCTCACCGTCGAGCCGGTGGTGCTCGGGCTGTTCGTCGCCTGGAGTCGGTCGGGCGTCCTGCTCGGCCTCGCAGCGGTCCTGGCCTTCCTGGCGCGCACCCCGCTGAAGTTGGTGCTGGTCGACCGGTGGCGGGACCGATGGTTGGACCGCACTCGGCTGGCGGCGCTCATCGGCGGCTGCGAGCTGCTGGCCATCGCCGTGCTCGGGGTGCTGGGTGCGCAGATCGCCGGCGACGGTCGGTGGTGGGTTCCCCTGGCCGTCGCCGCCCCGCTGGTGGCCGTCGAGCTGTGGTACGACATGCGCAGCCGCGGTCGGCGGCTCGTTCCCGAGCTCGCCGGTGCGATGGGCATCAGCTCGATCGCCGTGGCCATCGCCCTGGCCGGTGGTCGGTCGATGTCGATCTCGCTCGGCCTGTGGTGCGTGCTCGGTGCCCGGGCGGCTGCGGCCATCCCGCACGTGCGCACCCAGATCTTCCGCCTCCACCGCCGACCGGTGCGCCGCTGGCACAGCGATCTCGCCCAGGCGTCGGCCGTGGCCGCCGTGGTCATCGGCTGGGCCCTTGGCGGCGTCACCATCGCCTCGGTTGCCGGAGTCGCCGTGGTGAGCGCGCTCAACGTGGCCCTCGTGCGCCGACCTCCACGGCCCGCCGTGACGATCGGGATCCAGCAGATGCTGTTCGGGATCGCCGTCGTCGCCGTGACCGCCGCATCCGTCCTGATCACTGCGTAGCGAGGAACCTCCGATGTCGATCGATGCCCACACCACCCTGGCCGATCTGGTCACCCGGATGCCGCACGTCGCGCCGGTGCTGGAGCGTCTGGGCCTCGACTACTGCTGCTGTGGGCAGCGCCCACTGGCCGAGGCGGTCGCTGCGGCCGGGTTGGACCTCGACCAGGTGCTGGCCGAGCTGACCGACGCACCGCCGACGCAGGCCGACGGCGCGGAGTGGTCGACCTACGGCATGGTCGAGCTGGTCGACCACCTCGAGGCCACCCACCACCGCTGGCTGCGCGGGGCGCTCGTCCGTCTCGACGAATTGGCTGCGAAGGTGGACGGGGTGCACCGCGATCGCCATCCCGAGCTACGCCAGGTTCGCCGCCTGGTGGCCGAGCTGCGCGCCGAGCTGGAACCGCACCTGATGAAGGAGGAGCGGGTCCTGTTCCCGATGATCCGCCAGCTGGCCACCGTCGCGCAGGCGCCGTCGTTCCACTGCGGCAGCCTGCGCAACCCGATCGGGGTCATGCAGTTCGAGCACGAGCAGACCGGCGAGTTGCTGGCCCAGGTGCGCGCCGTCACCGCCGGGTACACCGTGCCCGAGGACGGCTGCGCCAGCTACCGCGCCCTGTACGACGGGCTGGCCGAACTGGAGGCCGACACCCACCTGCACATCCACAAGGAGAACAACCGGCTGTTCCCCCAGGTGGTGGCCGTCGAGGCCCGCCTGGCCGCGCCGGGCTGACCCACCCGGGATCAGGCGCCGTCGAGCTTGGGCATGATGTCGTGCTTCAGCCGCTTCAGGTCGTCGAGGGTCTTCGACACCGGGACGTCGGTGAACGGCGGCCACAGCAGCGGCATCGTCAGGCCGGCCTCCTGGTAGGCCTTCAGCCGATCGGTGATCTGCCCGGCGGTGCCGACCAGCAGGTTGGTCAGCTTGCCGGCATCGGACTGGTCGGTCTCCACGTCGGTGATGACGAACCAGATCATGCTGCAGATCTCCAGGTCGTCCATCGAGTGCCCGGTGCCGAGCTGGTCGAGCTCGGTCTGGATCGCCCCCCGCCACTCCTGCAGCTCGGTGGGCGTGTCCTGGATGCCGATCCAGCCGGACAGGTTGTACGTGGCGATGCGCTTGGCGGAGCGCTTCGGGTCCTTCAGCCCGCTGAAGAAGATGGGCGGGCCGGGTTGCTGCACCGGCTTGGCCCCGAACCCGCAGGACTCGAAGTCGGCGAACTCCCCGTGATACTCGAACAGCTCGTTGGACCAGATGCCCTGCATGATCTCGATGGTCTCGCGGACGTGCTGGTGGCGCTTGGGGAAGATGTGCGCGGCGCTGGATGCGGCGAACTCCTCGGGCATCCAGCCCGACCCGATGCCGACGTTGAGGCGGCCGTTGGACAGCTGGTCGATGGTGGCCAGCTCGGTGGCGAGCACGCCCGGCGCCCGGTACGGCGTGTCGGTGATGCTCATGCCGATGCGCAGCTTGGAGGTCTTGGCCGCCAGCCACGGGATGAGCGGGTAGCCCTGGAGCCACTGGCCGCGGGCCGACACGGGCAGGGCCTTGGGGAAGGCGTCCATCATGCCGAACGGGTACTGCAGCTCCTGGCGGTCCGAGGCCTCGGGGACCACGATGCGGTCGAGGGTCCACACCGAGTCGAAGTCGAGCTCCTCGGCCAGCGCGGTGAGATCCTCGAGTTCCTTGACGGTCACCTGGTCTCGGAAGTTCGGTAGGTACAGCGCCAGCTTCATGGAACGTTCTCCTCCTGTGATGATGTTGCGAACGTAACAGGAGTCGGAGTCCAGTTACTCCGCCCCTGGTGAGGCCTCCCGGCTCAACCGCTCCCGCAGCTCGCGCTTGAGCACCTTGCCGTAGTTGTTGGTGGGCAGCGAGTCGACGAAGCGATAGTCCTTCGGTCGCTTGTAGCGGGCGATGTGGTCGAGGCAGATCCGGTCGAGCTCGACCACGGGGGGCGGCGCGGTCGCGTCGCTGGCGACGACGAAGGCGAACACGGCCTCGCCCCACTCCGGGTCGGCACGACCGACCACCGACACCTCCCGAACGGCCGGATGGCGCAGCAGGGCCTCCTCGACCTCGCGCGGGTAGATGTTCATGCCGCCGCTGATGATCAGGTCCTTGGAGCGGTCGCGCAGGGTCAGGTAGCCAGCCTGGTCGAAGCTGCCCATGTCGCCGGTGTGCAGCCACCCGCCACGCAGCGCCTCGGCCGACGCATCCGGCTGGTTCCAGTACCCGGGCATGACCACCTCGCCGCGAACCACGACCTCGCCGACCTCGCCCGGGGGCAGGTCGCGGTCGTCCTCGTCGACCACCCGGACCTCGACGTCGGTGCGCGCCACCCCGACGCTCTGCAACCGCTCGCGCCACTGCGGATGGTCCCGATCGGCATGGTCGGCCTTGGACAGGGCGGTGATCGTCATCGGGGTCTCGCCCTGGCCGTAGATCTGGGCCAGTCGCGGGCCGAACACTCCGAGGGCGTCCTCCAGATCGGCCAGGTACATGGGCGCGCCGCCGTAGATGATCGTCGTCAGGTGGGTCAGGTCGCTGCCGGTGACGGCCGGATCGCCGGCGAGGCGCTTAACCATGGTGGGGGCGGCGAAGAACGACATGCCCGGCCAGCGGGCCAGCAGGCCGGCGATCTCGGCACCGTCGACACCACCGGAGTGGGGGATCACGCTGACGGCACCGCGAGCGATGTGCGGCAGGCCGTACAGGCCGGACCCATGGGACAGCGGGGCGGCGTGGAGGATGCTGTCCTGGGCGCTGATCGCGTCGATGTCGGCCAGATAGCTGAGCGACATCATCAGCAGGTTGCGGTGGGTGAGCGTGGCCCCCTTCGGTCGCCCGGTGGTGCCGCTGGTGTAGAACAACCAAGCCGGATCGTCGGCTCGGCGGTCGAGCAGCGCAGCCGGGTCTCCAGTTGTCAGCCCGTCCCAGTCCGAGCCCGGCGCGACGACCGCGGCACCCAACGCCTCGACGCTGCCGACCAGTGAGCCGACGTCCTCGGCATGGTCGTCGTCGGTGATCACCACCCTCGTGCCGCTGTGGTCGAGGATGTAGGCGATCTCGTCGCGGTGCAGGCGGGCGTTGACCGGCACGGCCACCAGGCCGGCGTGCCAGGTGGCGAACAACGCCTCGAGGTACTCCGGGCGATTGCGCATGACGATGGCCACCCGCTCGCCGGGCACCAGGCCGAAGCGCCGGCGCAGAGCGGCGGCGACGGCTGCGGTTCGGACGGCGAAGGTGCTCCAGGTGGCGTGAACCCGGTCGCCGTCGGCCAGCGCCGGGCCGTCCGGGGTGCGCCGGCCGTGGCGTTCGACCCACGTCGCCAGGTTCATGGGCGGAGCGTAGCCTCGGGTCATGCGCCTGCCAGAGGGCGAAGCGAGGGCCCGGCTGACCGACCACGACCACGGGATCCTGTGCACCGTGCACCCGGTGCGCGGTGCCGACGCCGTGCCCGTGGCGTACGCCGTCGAGGGCGGATCCGTGGCGATCCCGATCGACCGGGTGAAGCCGAAGTCCTCCGAGCGGTTGCAGCGCCAACGCAATCTCGCAGCCGATCCGCGGGCCACGCTGCTGGTGGAGCACTGGGACGCCGACGACTGGTCGCGCCTGTGGTGGGTGCGCGCCGAGCTGCGCGACGAGCCGGATCCGGACCCTGAACGGATGGCGTCGCTCGGCCACCGGTTGGCCGAGCGCTACCCGCAGTACCGCGACCGCCCGTTCTCCGCCATCCTGGTGCTGCACATCGTGGCCGTCACCGGCTGGGCGGCACGGCGCTGAGCCGCAGGCCCACCGACCCGACCAGGCAGTACCGTGGCCACGTGCTGTGGGTCTTCGGCATCCTGGCCATGGGGGTCCTGGTGATCGCCGGGTGGTCCGATCTCCGCGACCGCCGCCGGGGGCGACAGCCGTCGGTGTCCGACGATCGAGCCCGAGAGGGCCGTCGCGACGCCCGGGCGATGCGAGCCAACGTGAACATGCCGACCAACGGGGTTCGCTGGATGGACGTGGAGCGTGGTCGGCCGGCGCGCCCCCGCCGGGAGTCCACCGCGGATCGCCACTCCGCCTCGGGCGGCTGACCGCACCATCGGCGCTCTCGGCACGCTCGGCGCCATCGGCACCGACATGGTCACCGCGCCGCGCCTCGCTGGGGCACACTGGGGACGGAGGGTGCTGCGATGGACGAACAAGCTCGACCGCCTGCGGGCGGGGTCAGCCGCGATGGTCTGGCGGCGATGGCCGTGCTCGGTCTGGCGGTGATCGTGCTGGTCTTCGTGATCCTGATGAACACCTGATCAGCCGGGCGGGCCGAGCAGCAGGTGGCGCAGTCGATCCGGCGTCGCCGGGTCGAGGCCGTGCTCGGTGAGGTAGGCCACCGCGCCGCCGTGCTCCTCGACCACCCGGCGGTAGGCATCGGCCATCGCCGCCCGGACCACGCCGACCAGCGTCAGGACGTCCTCGTCGGACACGCCGGTGGCCGTCAGGCCTGGCCCGATCTGGCGGAAGCGCACCGGGGTGCGCAGCATGTTGGTCAGCTCGAAGTCGTCGAGCAGCGCCTCGGCCGGCACGCCGAGCAGATCGAGCAGCAGCACGGCGGCCACACCGGTCCGGTCCTTGCCGCCCGTGCAGTGGAACAGCGCCGGCAACCGGTCGGCATCGGCCAGGGTCTCCATGGTCTGGACGAACATGTCGCCGGCTTCGTCGAGCATGTCGTGGTAGGTGTCGAACCAGTAGGTCCAACCCGGTGGCGGGGCCTCGCCGGCGATGGCCGCCTGCACGGTGCGCACCCCCTCGGCCGCCTTGGGGCGGTCGGACATGCCGAGGTGGACGACGTGCGGCCCGGGCGGCAGGCGTGACGGGCGCTGCTCCCGTTCGGAGGGCAGGCGGAAGTCGATCACCGTTCGCAACCCGAGACCGGCGATCACCTCGCGGTCGGCGTCGGTCAGGTCGGCGAGATGGTCGCTGCGGTAGACCTGACCCCATCGCACCGTCGACCCCTCTGCGGTGCGATATCCACCCAGGTCGCGGAAGTTGTAGGCCCCATCCAGCCGGACGTGGCGGCGGGCGTCGAGGGCCTCGGGCGTCCGCAGCGTGGGTGGGACGGTGATCAGCGGCCCGTCCGGGCGGGTGTAGTGCCGGTCAGCCATGCGCGGGCACCGTCGGCGCGGTCGGCCAGGTGGCCACGTAGGTGCTGCGCGGCTCGAGCGGTCCGGCGCTGGCATGGCGGCGCATCTCCAGCTTGCCCAGCTGGTTGCGGTGGACCTCGTCGGGGCCGTCGGCCAGGCGGAGCAGGCGGGCCGTGGCGTACATCGCCGCCAGGCCGTAGTCGTTGTTGACGCCGGCCCCACCGAAGGCCTGCATCGCCCAGTCGACCACCTGGCAGGCCATGTTCGGCGCGGCGATCTTGATCATGGCGATCTCCCGGCGGGCCTCCTTGGCGCCGACGGTGTCCATCATGTGCGCGGCCTTGAGCGTCAGCAGCCGGCACTGGTCGATGGCGATGCGCGCCTCGGCGACGCGCTCCAGGGTGACGCCCTGCTCGGCGATCGGCCTGCCGAAGGCGACCCGACTCTGGGTCCGCCGGCACATCATCTCCAGGGCCCGCTCGGCCAGGCCGATGAGCCGCATGCAATGGTGGATCCGTCCGGGGCCGAGGCGGCCCTGCGCGATCTCGAAGCCACGACCCTCGCCCAGCAGCATGTTGCCGGCCGGGACGCGCACCTCGGTGAAGCGGACCTCGCTGGCCCGGTCGGGCATGCCGTGGAAGTTGAACACCGGGATCGGCCGGAGCACCTCGACACCGGTGGTGTCCCGTGGCACCAGGATCATCGACTGTTGCCGGTACCGGTCGGGGTTGTCCGGGTCCGACTTGCCCATGACGATGAAGATCTCGCAGCGCGGGTGGGTGGCGTTGGTCGTGTACCACTTGTGCCCGTCGATCACGTACTCGTCGCCGTCGCGACGGATCGAACACTCGATGTTGGTGGCGTCGCTCGACGCCACCGCCGGCTCGGTCATGGCGAACGCCGAGCGGATCTCGCCGTCCAGCAGGGGTGTCAGCCAGCGCTGCTGCTGCTCGGGTGTGCCGTAGCGGGCCAGCACCTCCATGTTGCCGGTGTCCGGGGCATTGCAGTTGAACACCTCCGGCGCCAGGTGCGAGCGGCCCATCACCTCGCACAGCGGGGCGTACTGGACGTTGGTCAGACCGGCTCCGTGGGTGGCGTCCGGAAGGAACAGGTTCCACAGCCCGGCGGCTCGGGCCAGCGGCTTGAGCTCCTCGACCACCGGCCACACCGCCCATGGGCCGAGCTCCATCGACTCGGCGAAGAAGCGGTCCTCGTTGGGGTAGATGTGCTCGTCCATGAAGGCCTCGAGCGGGCCGAGCAGCTCACGGGTGCGGGCGTCGTGGTCGAAATCCATCGGTTCTCCTCGTCGATCGAAGGGTAGAGGAGCGAGCTGCGCCGCGTGCGATGATGCCCGGACATGAACAGCGGTGATCACGAGGCGATCCGGCGGGTGGTCGCCGCCTTCGAGCGCTCCGACTGGGCGGAGATCGACGTGCGCGTCGGTGACGTTCGCGTTCACCTCGCGGCAACCGGTCGCGGCCCGGTGGATCCGCCCCTCGGCTCGCCGCCGCCTGCCGCGAACGCCGCCGCCGGCGAGCCTGCGCTGGCCGTGCCGACGCATCAGCCACCGGCGATCCCCGACGGCGCGCACGTCGTGGCGGCTCCGTCGCCCGGCATCTTCTGGCGCGCCCCGCAACCCGGTGCCCCACCGTTCGCCGAGGTCGGCGACGTGGTCGAGCCGGACACGACCACGTGCATCGTCGAGGTGATGAAGCTGATGAGCCACGTCAAGGCCGGGGTCGCCGGGCGGGTGGTGGCGGTGTACGGGCGCAACGGCGAGGCGGTCGCCACCGGCGACGCCCTGTTCGCCATCGAGCCCGCCGGCGCGTGATGGCCGGATCGGGTGGCGGTCTGCGCCGGGTCCTCGTGGCCAATCGCGGCGAGATCGCCGTGCGAATCGTCCGCGCCTGCCGTGACGAGGGCCTCGAGGCGGTGGTCGCCGTCAGCGAGGCCGACCGCGGTTCGCTGGCTGCCCGGTTGGCCGACGCAGTGGTGCACATCGGCCCGCCGAGCCCGGCGCAGAGCTACCTGCGGGTCGAACAGATCGTCGCCGGCGCATTGCTGGCCGGCTGTGACGCCGTCCATCCGGGATACGGCTTCCTGTCCGAGCGGGCCGAGCTGGCCGACGCCTGCGCCGCCCACGGACTGGTCTTCGTCGGCCCGTCAGCCGACACGATCCGCCGGGGCGGTGACAAGGTCGAGGCCCGCCGCCTGGCCCACGCCGCCGGCGTGCCCACCGGGGCGGGCTCGGAGGCCGTCGCCGGCGCCGACGTCGCTCGGGCCGTGGCCGAGCGGATCGGCTACCCGATCCTGCTGAAGGCTGCCGCCGGTGGTGGCGGGCGGGGCATGGTGCTGGTCGAGCGCCCCAGCGAACTGGCCGAACGGTTCGGCGCCGCGGCGCGCGAAGCGGACGCGGCCTTCGGCGACGGCCGGCTCTACGTCGAGCGCTACGTGGCCAATGCCCGTCACGTCGAGGTCCAGTTGCTGGGCGACCACCACGGGAACCTCGTCCACCTCGGCGACCGAGACTGTTCGATCCAGCGCCGCTACCAGAAGCTGATCGAGGAGGCCCCGGCCGCCGTGCTGCCAGCCGACGTGCGGGCCCGCATCGCCGAGGCCGCGCTCGCGGTGGGCCGCCAGCTCGACTACCGCAGCGCCGGGACGGTGGAGTTCCTCGTCGACCTCGACCGCGGCGAGTTCGCCTTCCTGGAGGTCAACACCCGGGTCCAAGTGGAGCATCCGGTCACCGAGATGGTGACCGGCATCGACATCGTCCGCCAGCAGCTGCGCATCGCCGCCGGCCTTCCGCTGCCGTTCACCCAGGCCGATGTGCACATCGACGGCCACGCCATCGAGTGCCGGATCAACGCCGAGTTGGTGGCCGATGGCTTCCGGCCGGCGCCGGGCACGATCACGGCCTGGAACCCGCCGGCGGGCGAGGGGGTGCGCGTCGACAGCCATGCCTTCACCGGGTGCACCATCCCGGCGTACTACGACTCGCTGGTTGCCAAGGTGGTGGCCGCCGGGCCGGACCGGGGCCAGGCCATCTCCCGGATGGTCGAGGTGCTCGGCCGGCTGGAGATCGACGGCATCGCGACCACCCGTGACCTGCACCTCGCCGTGCTCGCCCACCCGGATTTCGCCACCGACGTCGTCAACACCCGCTGGCTGGAGCAGACCCTGCTCCCCGCGCTCGGGACGACCGCCGCGGCCAACAACGCCGCCGCCGCCAACGCCGCCGCCAACACCACCACGAACATCACCACAGGAGCCGTCGCCAATGGCTGAGATCGACATCATCGACCAGACGCTGCGCGACGGGCAGCAGAGCCTGTGGGGCATGCGCATGAAGGTCGCCCACCTCGCCGGCATCGCCGAGGACATCGACCAGGCCGGCTACCGAGTGGTCGACCTCACCGGCAGCTCGATCTTCGAGTGCATGATGCGGTACAACCACGAGGATCCGTGGGCCGGTCTCGACATCTCGCGGACCTGGCTGCCGAACTCCCGGTTGCGCTCGGGGTGCCGCAGCAACTGCATCGCCAAGTTCGGCCTGACCCCCGACTCGTTGATGGAGCTGTGGATCCGCACCCTCGCCAAGCACGGCATCGACAGCGTGTGGGTCTACGACTGCCTGTACAACATGGACGCCATGCAGCGGCTCAGCCGCATCGTCCACGATGCCGGCTGCGAGGTGGCCGCCTCGATCATGTACGGCATCAGCCCGGTGCACACCGACGAGTGGTTCGCCGAGCGGGTCCGCCAGTTCGCCGGGTGGGGCATCACCGACGCCATCTACGTCGAGGACGCCGCCGGGATCATGCGACCGGAGCGGGCGCGCACCTTGCTGCCGGCGCTGGTGGAGGCGGCCAACGGGATCCCGGTCGAGTTCCAGTGCCACAACACGGTGGGCGTGGCCGGGATGAACTACCTGATCGCCGCCGATGCCGGCGTGACCGCCTTGCACACTGCCCCCGGGCCGATGGCCAACGGCCCGTCGCTGCCCTCGACCGAGCAGACCGTGGAGAACCTGCGGTGGAGCGGGCACTCCACCCGCCTCGACATGGACCGGGTCCGCCGGGTCAGTGACCACATGCGCCGGGTGGCCGAGCAGGAGGGCCACCCGCTCGGGGTGCCCAACGAGTACAACGTCTTCCCCTACCACCACCAGCTGCCCGGGGGGATGACCGGCACGCTGAAGGCCCAACTGGCCCAGTACGGCATGAGCGATCGGTTCGGCGAGGTCCTCGAGGAGATCGTGCAGGTGCGCGAGGACCTCGGCCACCCCATCTCGGCCACGCCGTTCTCCCAACTGATGGGCATCCAGTCGGTGCTCAACGTGGTCACCGGCGAGCGCTATGGCACGGTGCCCGACGAGATCCTGGTGTACGTCCTCGGTCATCTCGGCCAGCCGCCGGCGCCGCTCAACCCGGACGTCCTCGACCGGATGCTGTCCACGCCGCGCGGCCGGGAGATGCAGGCCTGGGAGCCCCCGCAACCCAGCATCGCCGAGCTCAAGGAGCAGTACGGCGACCGGCGGATGAGCGACGAGGAGCTGCTGCGCCGCTACCTGGTCCCGCTGGCCGACGTCGAGGCGACGCACGCCGCCGGCCCGCCCGCAACCACCTACCGCTTCGTCGACCACCGGGTGCCCGAGGCGGTGATCGACGACCTGCTCGCTGCCGGGCGGGCGACGTTCGCCCACGTCGACACCGGAGACGCCTCGGTCACGCTGCGCCGCTGACCGGCCCCTACACTCCGACCAATCGCGCCACGTTCCGAGGGGATGGTTCCGTGACGGCTTACGAGTTCGACACCACGCTGGATCCCGACTATCCGGTCCTGACCCGCGGCAACGCCGGCGAGATCATGCCGGACATCGTCTCGCCGCTGTCGGCCACCGTGTTCTTCCCGCCGCTGGAGCGCGGCTGGCGGCGCTCGTTCACCGAGACCTGGGACGTCATGGACTGGCCGCAGTGCCCGACCACCTTCGCCCCCATCGTCGGCGGGCGGTTCTACATCAACATCTCCGCCTTCCGCCGCCTGGCCGACCTGACGCCGGGCACCAGCCCGGAGGACATCGACCGCACCCTGTTCGCCGCCGGGGGGATCACGCTCGATCCCTACGAGACGCCGGACGAGCCGGGCTATGCCGAGCGCGGGGAGCGCATCGCCGCCACCACGGCCGACTTCCTCGAGCACCCGCCGGTCGACCGGGTCCAGGCCGAGCACGATGCTGCCCAGGCCCGCCGGCGAGCGGGTCGTGCCTCCCGTTCGACGAGCTCCAACGAGGAACTGCTGGCTCGCTTCGAGTCGATGCAGCCGCTGATGGAGTCGGACTTCGTCACGCTGTTCATCGGCTCGTCGGTCAGCCCGGTGGCGCTCGGCTCGCTGCAGGCCGGACTGGCCACCGTGTACGGCGACGAGGGCTACGAGCTCGGCCGCCGCGCCGTCATGGGGACCGGCGGGATCGAGTCGGCCGACGCCGGCCGGGCGGTCGCCGCGCTGGCGACACTCGACGGCGAGGTATTCGAGACCGAGTTCCAGCGAGTGCTGGAGCGATACGGGTTCCGCGGCGTGAACGAGTGGGAGATCGCCGCGCCGTCGTGGGAGATCCGTCCCGACGTCCTCCGCCGGGCGGTCGCCGCGGTGCGTGCCGGCGGCGTGCCGCGCGATGCCGACGCGGTGCGTGACGAGACCTTGGCCCGCTTCGATGCCGACGACGTGCGCCAGAAGTTCCCGGAGTTGGACCAATGGCTCGCCCGCTGCGCCACGTGGCTGGGGATCCGCGAGCGAACGAAGGCCACCTGCGTGCTGACGATCAACGAGATGCGCCTCGACGCGCTGGAGATCGGCCGCCGCCTGGCGGACGCCGGGGCGCTGGAGTCCGCCGACCAGGTGTACTTCCTGACCTTCGACGAGTTCCGTGACGCCGCTCGCCGTGGATCCGTCGACCTCGACCGGGTCCATGCCCGCCAGGCCGCTCAGGCGTCTCTCGACGCCCGTCAGGAACCGCTGTTCGCCATCGCCGGGCAGGTCCCCCCGGTCGAGGACTGGCCACGCAAGGCTGACGCCGCCGAGTCCACCGATGCCGACGAGCTGCGCGGCGCCCCGGCCAGCCCGGGCGTGGCGAGCGGTCGGGCGCGGGTGGTGCGTGACGCCTATGCCGACGATCCCACCGAGCCCGGCGAGGTCCTCGTCGCCCCGATCACCGACCCCGGCTGGATGCCGCTGTTCGTCGGCGCGGTCGCCGTGGTCACCGAGATGGGCGGCGAGCTGAGCCACACGATGATCGTGTCCCGCGAGCTCGGCATCCCCGCCGTCGTCGGCGCCGTCGGGGCCACCACGGCCATCCGCACCGGCGATCTGGTCGAGGTCGACGGGTCGGCCGGCACCGTCCGCATCCTCCACCGCGCCTGACGCCCCGCCCACCGCCCTCCCTCACCCGTCCCGGGGCTCCCGGCGGCAGCGACCGGACCCATGGGCGCGGAATCTTGCGGACGTGCATCATCACGCGCCCATGGGACCGAGGGTGTGCACCCGCGAGCGGCGGAGCGCCTGGTGGATGAGGGCCTGGGCGGGCCGGGGGAGTCTGGCAGGAGGCGGCGGGCGGCGGCGGCGAGCGGGCGGCGGGAGCGGGAGCGGGCGGTAGCGGGAGCGGGCGGGCGGCGGCGGGAGCGCGCCAGTGGTTCCTTCGCTGAGCTGTGGCGAGCCCATGGGCGCGGAATGTTGCAGATGTGCACGTTGGCGCGCCCATGGGGGCGGGGGTGTGCAGGTGGGGGCGCGTGTGGACGGATGTGGGGGCGGGTGGGCGGGGTGCGCAGATGGGGACCCAGGTGCGGGGGGGCGGACGGGTGCGGGGGTGAGGGGTGGTGGGGCTACGGTCGGTCGGGTGACGTCACCGCTGCACGAACCGCCGCTGCTCGCCGATCTGATCATCGCCAGCCTCGATGCTCACGACGAGTCGCCGTGCATCTTCCTGGGCGGGCGGCTGCTGTCCTACGGTGACGTTCGCCGCCGAACCAGCCAGTTGTTGCAAGCGCAACGATCGGTGGGGGTGGGGCGAGGCACCCGCGTGGCCGTCCTGTCCAAGAACCGACCCGAGGTGCTGACCAACGTCACCGCCTCGGTGATCAACGGGTGCGTGCTGACGCCGCTGCACCCGTTGGGTTCGCTGGCCGACCACTCGTACGTGATCGGCGACGCCGAGGTCGAGTGCCTGGTGTTCGATGCCGAGCACTTCGCTGCGCGGGCCGCCGAGTTGCGCGCCGCCCACCCGCATCTGCGCCTCCTGGGATTCGGGCCGAACGACGCCGGCGACGACTACCTCGCCCTCGCCGACGGGTTCGAACCGCAACCGTTGGTCGCCCCGGAGGTCTGCGCCGAGGACCTGTGCACCGTCGTCTACACCGGTGGAACCACCGGCAAGCCCAAAGGTGTGCTGATGACCCAGCGGGTCTGGCAGGCGATGACCTGGATCCAAGCCGCCGAGTGGGAGTTCCCCGACGAGCTGCGCATCGCCATCGCCACCCCGCTGTCGCACGCCGCGCTGTCGCTGGTGGCGCCGGTGCTGCAGGCCGGCGGGGCGTTCTACGTGATGGAGGCGTTCACCCCCGACGGGTTCTTCGACCTCGTCGCCGAGCAGCGGATCACCGCCACGCTGCTGGTCCCGGCCATGCTGTACGCCCTGCAGGCTCACCCGCGCTACGCCACGGCCGACGTGTCGTCGCTGCAGACCGTGTTCTACGGCGCCTCGCCGATGAGCCCGGCCAAGCTGGCCCAGGGCATCCGCGACTGGGGTCCGATCTTCTTCCAGTTCTACGGGCAGACCGAGGCGCCGATGGTGCTGGCCCACCTGAAGAAGGCCGATCACGACCTGGCCCGTCCCGAGCGGCTGGCCAGCTGCGGCAAGCCGGTGCCGTGGATGCACGTCGCCCTGCTCGACGCCGACCATCGCCCGGCCCCACCCGGCGGGTCGGGCGAGATCTGCACCCGCGGCCCGCTGGTGATGAACGGCTACAAGGACCTGCCGGCCGAGACCGCCGAGGCCCTGGCCGGCGACTGGCTGCACACCGGCGACGTCGGCCGGTTCGACGACGACGGGTTCCTGTACATCGTCGACCGCACCAAGGACATGGTCATCACCGGTGGGTTCAACGTCTTCCCCCGAGAGGTCGAGGACGTGATCAGCACCCATCCCGCCGTGGGCATGGTCATGGTGATCGGGGTCCCCGACGAGAAGTGGGGCGAAGCCGTGAAGGCGGTCGTGGTGACCAAGCCGGGCATCGAGCCCAGCGAGGCGCTGACCGCCGAGCTGCAGCAGGTGGTGCGCGCCGCGAAGGGCTCCCAGCAGGCGCCGAAGTCGATCGACTACGTCGACGAGCTGCCGCTCACGCCGGTCGGCAAGCCGGACAAGAAGGCGGTGCGGTCCCGCTACTGGGGTGGTGCCGAGCGCGCCGTGTCCTGACCCGTCATCGGCACGGCCCGCCCCGGACGCGCCGACGCCCGGCCTGCGGCGCACGTGGCGCCGTCGGCCGGGCGTCGGCCCCGCGGATCAGGGAGCCTTGCCCATGGCCAGGTTGCTGACGTCCTCGAACTCGGTGGTCAACGGGACGACCTTGCCGTTGTCCAGCTTGCTGAAGACCACGCTGCGGTTGAACAGGCGCTGATAGCCGGGCAGCCCGTCGCTCCACTCCTTGGTGAAGTCGAGGACTGGCACCATGCCCTTCAGGTCGAGCTTGGAGGTCTTCGAGGCGGCGTCGAAGAACGACTTGGCGGTGATGTCGCCCTGGATCGTCTCGGCGATCTGGGTGAAGGCGGTGAACGCCGCCCAGGTGCCCATGCCGCCGAGGCTGTTGTAGTCCAGCTCGTTCATGTCGTACCCGCCCTCCTGGAGGGCCGTGCGGTACTCGTCCCACGGCGGGGTGGAGATGTCCGGGTACATGCCGGCGATGATGCTGCCCGTGGTGGCGGCCTCGTTGCCCTTGGCGGAGATCACGTCGAGGTTGCCCTGCGGACCGTACTGGCGAGCGGTCGTGCCGGCCTGGGCCCACGCCGTGTTCCAGGCGATGTACGGGGTCTCGGAGATCACCGCCACCACGCAGTCGGCGCCGTTGGTCGCCTGGGCGACCTCGGCCGAGTAGTCCTGCGAGGTTGGCGGCAGGATCACCTCCGCGCCGAACTTCTTGCCCAGCGCCTTCATCGCGTTCTCCATCGGTGGGATGAAGATCTGGGCCCCGTCGATGATCACCGCGTTGATGTTCTTGCACCCGTCGTCGACGGCACGCTTCACCGCCCCCACGGCGTACATCGGCTGGTTGCCGATCGGGAACGAGTGGTTGTTGGTCAGCTCCGACGGCGTGATCGGGCAGCACTCGCCGAACCAGGTGATGTCCTTGGCGGCGATCACCGGGACGATGCTCTCGGCGAAGAAGGTGAACGAACCGACCACCGACACCATGTTCTCGTCGACGGCCTTGCGGGCGCAGGTGGTGGCCACGGCCGGGTCGAACTGCTCGTCGCAGACGGTGACCTCCAGCGGGTGGCCGGCGATCCCACCGCGGGCGTTGATGTACTTCTGGTAGGCCTCCGCCGTGTTGGCGATGTTCTTGTAGGTCGGGCCGTTGGCGTTCAGCGTGGTCACGGTCATGACCTTGATGGGCGCGCCAGTCGGCGCCGCGGCCGTCCCCGAGCCGGCGGTCTGGGTGCCGGGCGGGGTGCTGCCAGCACCGACTCGGCCGGGTGAGACGGCCAGCAGCAGGGAGCCGGCCAGCACGGCGACCAGTGCTCCACGCCGCACGATGGGTCGCGAACGACGGGTGTCAGAACTCATGAACTTCCCCCAAAGTTGTCCTGTGGCCGCCTCGGCGACCGGTGATGGTGCGGCTGCATGATCGCACACCTTTCTGGAGCTTCGCTACAGAAAGGCCCCGCACCTCCGGTCTAGCATGACGCTCACTGGCCGACCGGGTCGGGGAAGGAGCCGGTCGTCCGAGGGGGACGATGAACGAGGTCATCAGGTTTGCCTTGCTGGGGCTGGGGGTCGGTGCGCTCTACGCCTTCGCCTCGCAGGGACTGATCGTGATCTACCGCGGCACCGGCGTGCTGAACTTCTCGCTCGGCGCCACGGCCATCGCCGGCGTGTTCCTGGAGTGGGAGCTGCAGTACGAGCACGGCTGGGCGTTCCTGCCCGCCGCGCTGCTGGGCGTGGCCCTCTCCGCGCTGCTCGGCGCGCTGACCCACTGGGTGATCATGCGCCCGCTCCGCCGGGCCAGCTCGCTGGTGCGGGTCATCGCCACGCTCGGCGTGCTGGTCACGATCCAGGCCGGGGTGGTCATCCGCTACGGATCGAACCCGCGCCAGGTCAAGAGCTGGCTGCCGACCAAGCGGATCACGCTGTGGGGTGAGGTCAGCATCACCTGGGACCGGGTCATCCTGCTGGCCATCGCCAGTGCCTCGGCGGCGGCGCTGTGGTTGCTGTACCGCTCCAGCCAGTTCGGCCTGGCCACCGAGGCGGTGTCGGAGAGCGAGCGGTCGGCCTCCGCCATCGGCGTCTCTCCGAACCGCATCGCCCTGCTGAACTGGGCGCTCGGGTCGGCCATCGCCGCCATTGCCGGCATTCTGGTGGTGCCCATCATCACCCTCCAGGTGACGGCGATGACCGGGTTGGTGCTCGCTGCCCTGGCGGCCGCGCTGGTCGGCGACTTCAAGTCGTTCCCCATCGCCACCGCGGCCGGGTTCGTGCTCGGCATCGGCCAGACCCTGGTCGGTCGCTACACCACCCAGCAGGGACTCGGCCCGTCGCTGCCGTTCCTGGTGATCATCGTCTTCCTGGTGTTCCGCGGCCGGTCGCTGCCGCTGCGTGACTACTTCCTGCGCAAGCAGCCGATGCTCGGCAACGGGCGGATGTCGTGGGACTGGACGATCTTCGCCTGCATCGTCGTCGTCGCCCTGATGTTGACCAAGGAGTCGAAGTGGATCGACGCCCTGACGGTGACCCTCGGCGTGGCCATCGTGCTGCTCTCGATCGTGCTGCTCACCGGCTACGCCGGGCAGCTGTCACTGGCGCAGTACACCATCGCCGGGTTCGGCGCCTACGTCGCCGGGCGGCTGGTGGCCGTGTTCCACATCCCCTTCATCCTCGGCCTGGTGGCCGGGGTGGCCGCCGCCGTGCCGCTGGGATGGATCTTCGCCCTCCCGGCGGTGCGCACCCGGGGCATCAACCTGGCCATCGTCACCCTCGGGTTGGGCACCACGATCGAGCTGATGCTGTTCCGCAACCGTGACTACACCGGCGGTGTGCAGGGCACGCAGGTGGGCAACCCGAAGCTGTTCGGGTTCGACATCAGCTCGATCGACCACCCGGCGCGCTACGGCATCTTCGTGCTGGCGATGGCCGTGCTGATGGTCTGGGTGGTGTCCAACGTGCGCCGCGGCCGCAGTGGCCGGCGGCTGATCGCCGTGCGCACCAACGAGCGTGCCGCCGCCGCCCTGGGCATCGACGTGATGACCGCCAAGGTGTACGCCTTCGCCGTGGCCGCCGGCATCGCCGCGCTCGGCGGCATCGTGCTGGCGTTCCGGCTGAGCTCGATCAGCTACCAGTCGTTCACCAACTTCACCTCGGTCACTTACGTCGGGCTGTCACTGGTGGGCGGCGTCGGTCACCTGCTCGGCGCCTTCGTCGGCGCCACCATGGCTACCGCCGGTGTCAACCAGCAGGTCCTCGAGTCGACCTGGGACGGCGTCGGCCGCTGGATCCAGCTGATCAGCGGCGTCGCCATCCTCCTGACCGTGCTCGGCTACCAGGACGGTGTGGCCGCCGAGTGGGTGAAGATGTTCCGCCTGTTGAAGAAGGCCCGCAAGTGGGGCCGCCCGTACATCATCCGGCTGAAGGACGTGGCCGACCTCAAGCAGGCCGGAGCAGCCCAGCACGGCAAGGTCCCGCCGCGCACGCTGACCGTCGAGAACCTCAGCGTGCGCTACGGCGCAGTCACCGCCGTGGACGGCGTCAGCTTCCAGCTCTCGCCTGGCACGGTGACCGGGTTGATCGGCCCCAACGGGGCCGGGAAGACCTCGCTGATCGATGCCGTCAGCGGCTTCGCCCGCTCCACCGGCAAGGTTCTGCTGGACGACCGTGACCTGTCCGGGTCCTCGGCCATGCGCCGGGCTCGGGCCGGGGTGGCCCGCTCGTTCCAGTCGCTGGAGCTGTTCGAGGACTCGACGGTCTTCGAGAACCTCAGCGTCGCCGCCGACCCGCAGGACATCTGGTCCTACGCCCGCGATCTGGTGTGGCCGGTCAACCCGCCCTTCCCACCCGAGGTGGTCCGGGCGATCGTCGAGTTCCAGCTCGACGAGGACCTCCACCGCGACGTCAAGGACCTCTCCTACGGGAAGCGCCGCCTGCTGGCCATCGCCCGTGCCGTGGCCATGCACCCCAGCGTGCTGCTGCTCGACGAACCGGCCGCCGGGCTCAGCTCGGCGGAGAGTGCCGAGCTGGCCCGGGTGGTCCGCCGCCTGGCCAACGAGTGGGGCATGGCGGTGCTGGTGGTGGAGCACGACATGAACTTCGTGATGGGGGTCTGCGACCAGGTGGTGGTCCTCGACTTCGGCAAGCGGATCGCTGCCGGACCGCCCGACGAGGTCCGCAACGATCCGGCGGTCATCGCCGCCTACCTCGGAGTCGACACCACCGACGACACGGTGGCCGCCGACGCCTCGGGTGGGCCGGCACTGGCCGACAGCGCCGCCGGGGCAGGCGCATCGTGAGCGCTCTGCTGGAGACGCGCAACCTGATGGCCGGGTACCTGAGCCGTGAGGTCGTGCGCAACGTCAACCTGACCGTGCAGCCCGGCGAGGTGGTCTGCCTGCTCGGACCGAACGGCGCCGGCAAGACCACCACGCTGTTGACCATCGCCGGCGAGCTGGAGCCGGTGGACGGCTTGGTCATGTTCAGCAACGTGCCGACCTTCACCCCGATGTACCAGCGGGTCCGCGACGGCGGGATGGCAATGGTCACCGAGGAGCGGCTGGTCTTCACCAAGATGTCGGCGCGTGACAACCTGCGCATCGGCGGCGGCTCGGTGGACGACGCGCTGTCCCTGTTCCCCGAGCTGGCGCCGCGCCTCGGCGTGCGCGGCGGCATGCTGTCCGGCGGCGAGCAGCAGATGCTGGCCCTGGCCCGGGCGTTGAGCCGCAAGCCACGCCTGCTGCTGGCCGACGAGCTGTCCCTCGGCCTGGCACCCAAGGTCGTCGACCGCCTGCTCGGCGCCGTGCGGCGGGCGGCCGACCAGGAGGGGATGGGCGCGCTGATCGTCGAGCAGCACGCCCGCAAGGCCTTGCGCTACGCCGACCGCATGTACCTGATGGCCCGCGGCCAGATCCTCATGCACCTGCCGGCGTCGGAGGCCATCGGCCGGCTGGACGAGATCGAGGAGGCGTACCTGCGCGGCACGGCCGAGACCGAGGAAGACCATCTCGAGCACCTCCGGCGCAAGAACAAGCGCAAGGCGCTGCGCCGCCAGCGGGTGCGTGAGCGCGAGCTGGAGCGGTTGAGCGGTGCCATCGTGTCGACCCGGACGGCGGCCGACGACGACTACTACTTCGACCAGGAACAGCGTCGGCGTGAGAACAACGAGCGACTGAGGAGCAACTGATGGGTTATCGGACCGCCGAACTGCCTCCGGTGGAGCTGGACGAGTTCGCCAAGATCCCGTTCCTGCCGAGGATGAAGCTGCTCCAGGACCACTGGGTGCAGCACGGCTTCGGCACGCCGCGCAACACCTCGACGCTGTACATCTGGAAGCTGTTCTGGTACGGGTTCATCGGCCTGGTGTTCGCCGGGGCGTTCACCAAGGGCCTCGAGTTCAACCACATCGGTCGCTGGTGGCACGAGCCGATCCTCTACCAGAAGCTGATGATCTGGACGATCCTGCTGGAGATCGTCGGGCTGGCGGCCACCTCGGGGCCGCTGGCGTTCCACTTCGATCCGCCCATCGGCGGGATCCTCTACTGGTGGCAGACCGAGACCCTGCGCGTCCCGCCGTACCCCAACCACGTGCCCTTCACCGCCGGCAACCGGCGCACCCCGTGGGACACCGGGCTGTACAAGCTGATCCTGGCGATGCTCGTGGTGATGATGTTCTTCCTGTCCGGGCACCCGGTGGCCGGCATGCCGGCCGGGAGCGCTGGCCTGCTGCCGCGCTGGGCGGTGCTGACCTACTGCGGGCTGATCCTGCTCATGGGGCTGCGCGACAAGATCGTGTTCCTCTCGTCACGCGCCGAGCAGTACGTGCCCACCCTGCTGTGCTTCGGACTGTTCCACGACTTCCACGACATGATCATCGCCGCCAAGATCTTCATCGTCGTCATCTGGATGGGGGCCGGCGTCTCCAAGCTGCAGCACGGCTTCTCCTGCACGGTGGCGATCATGGTGCAGAACACCCCGTGGATGGTCTTCCCCCGTTTCCGCACGGCCACGGTGAAGGACTATCCCAACGACCTGCGGCCCTCCACCCTGACCCACGCCATGGCCCACGTGGGCGGCACGCTGTGCGAACTGGTCATGCCGATGGTGCTGCTGCTGTCGCCGTGGCCGTGGCTGACCTGGGTGGCCATCGTGTCGATGTGGATGCTGCACACCTTCATCATCTCCACGTTCCCGCTGGCGGTCCCGCTGGAGTGGAACGTGTTCTTCATGTTCTGCGCCGGCTTCCTGTTCGCCAACTTCCATGCCGGCCACGGCTACGGCCTCGGCGACATGAACCCGTGGCTCTTGGCACTGGTGCTGTTCATGGCCCTGACCCCGATCCTCATCGGTGCCTTCAAACCGGAGTGGGTGTCGTTCCTGGTCGGGATGAAGCAGTACGCCGGGAACTGGGCTGCCACCACCTGGTCGTTCCGCGACAAGTCGATGGAGGACCGGATCAACGAGAAGATCGTCAAGTCGGCCGACAACCAGATCGACCAGATCGAGCCGCTGTTCGGCAAGGAGATCTCCGAGATCTTCATCCAGAAGGCCGTCGCCTTCCGGATGATGCACCCGATGGGGCGCATGCACATCTCTGCCCTGATGCGTCACATCGACAGCCTCGACACGCGCATCCAGCGTGAGGGCGAGTTCGTCAGCAACGTGCTGACCGGCTGGAACTTCGGCGACGGTCACTGCCACGACGAGCGGCTGATCGCCGCGGTACAAGAGCGCTGCCGGTACGAGCCTGGCGACGTGGTCGTCGTGTTCACCGAGTCGCAGCCGGCCTTCAGCAAGAAGGTCCAGTACCGGGTCATCGATGCTGCCCTCGGCACCGTCGAGAAGGGCTGGTACCACAACGACGACGCCTACAACACCCAGCCGTGGCTGCCCGATGGGCCCATCCCGCACACGATCACCTGGACGATGGACGGCTACGTGCCGGCCGGGTCGGTGGCATATCCGGGACCCGGCACACGAGTGTGAGCCGGCCGCCGTACCGTTGACGCCGTGACCACCGCGATCGTCGTCGGCAGCGGGCCGAACGGATTGGCGGCCGCCGCCCGCCTGGCCCGGGCCGGCGTGGGCGTCACCGTCCTGGAGGCGGCCGACACCATCGGTGGGGGCACGCGCAGCGGGGAGCTGATCGTGCCCGGGTTGGTCCACGACCACTGCTCGGCCTTCCACCCGCTGGCGGCCTCGTCGCCGTTCCTCCGCTCGCTCGGGTTGGAGGCCCACGGGCTGCGGTGGCGGTGGGCCGAGGTGGAGTGCGTCCACCCGCTGGACGACGGCTCGGCCGGCGTGCTGCATCGCTCGGTCGAGGAGACCGCGGCCGGCTTGGGGGCCGACGGTGGCCGGTGGCGGCGGGTCTTCGGGCCGCTGACCGCGCACTTCGAGGCGCTCATGGCCGACGCCGGGCAGCCGATCCTGCGGGTACCCCATCACCCGCTGCTGATGGCCCGTTTCGGCGTCCGGGCCGTGCAGCCCGGAGCAGCGATGGCCCACCGCTGGCGCAGCGAGCCGGCCCGGGCACTGTGGACCGGAGTGGCCGCCCACGCCTGCTACCGCCTCGACCGCCCACTGACCAGCGCGGTGGGGATGATGCTGCTCACCGCGGCCCACGCCCAGGGGTGGCCGGTGGCCGAGGGCGGCTCGCAGGCCATCGCCGACGCCTTGGCCGCCGACCTGCGCGCCCACGGCGGGGTGATCGAGACCGGTCGACGGGTGACCTCGGCGAGCGAGCTCGAGGGTGCCGACGTGGTGATGCTGGACGTCTCGCCTGGGGTCGCCGCCGACCTGCTGGGCGACCGGCTGCCCGGCCGGGTCGGCCGGGCGTACCGCCGCTTCCAGCACGGTCCGGGGGCCTTCAAGGTCGACTTCGCCGTCCACGACGGGGTGCCCTGGACGGCACCGGCGGCGCGGCGCGCCGGCACCGTCCACCTCGGCGGGAGCGCGGCGGAGGTGCTGGCCAACGAGCGCGCCGTCACCACGGGGTCGATGCCCGAGCGGCCCTTCGTGCTCGTCGGTCAGCAGTACCTGGCCGACCCGACCCGCTCGGTGGGCACCATCCACCCGCTGTGGACCTACGCCCACGTCCCCAATGGCTACACCGGTGACGCCACCGAGGCCATCGTCGCCCAGATCGAGCGGTTCGCCCCGGGGTTCCGCGACCGCATCGCCGGCATGGCCGTGCGCTCCGCCACGGAGATGTCGGTGTTCAACGCCAACTACGTGGGCGGCGACATCATCGGTGGGGCCTCGTCGCCGCGCCAGATCCTGTTCCGGCCGCGAGTGGCACGCAACCCCTACGCCACCGGCGTCCCCGGCGTGTATCTGTGCTCGGCGTCCACCCCGCCGGGCGCCGGCGCCCACGGCCTCTGCGGCGTCAACGCCGCCGACCGCGCCCTGGCCTCCCTGTCCCAATAGCCCGCCGCGCCCCCGCCCCGCCCCTGCCCCGCCGGTCGGCCAACCGCCAGGCGACCCGCACCACGGTCACCCACCCGCTCCGGCTCCCCGACCGCCCGTGGGCGCGGAGTGTGCCGTTCGCGGGTGGTTGCGCGCCCATGGGTCTGGTGGGGCCCGGGTGGGCTGGTGGGGGTCGGGTGACGTTGTTGGTGCCCGTGGGCGCGGAGTGTGCCGTTCGCGGGTGGTTGCGCGCCCATGGGTCTGGTGGGGGTCGGGTGGGCTGGTGGGGGTCGGGTGACGTCGTCGGTGCCCGTGGGCGCGGAATGTGCCGTTCGCGGGTGGTTGCGCGCCCATGGGTCTGGTGGGGCTCGGGTGGGCTGGTGGGGGTCGGGTGACGTCGTCGGTGCCCGTGGGCGCGGGGTGTGCCGTTCGCGGGTGGTTGCGCGCCCATGGGTCTGGTGGGGCTCGGGTGGTCTGGTGGGGGTCGGGTGAGCTTGGGGGTCGGGTGGGCGGTGGGGGTCGCGGTCAGGTCAGCATCGTGATCTGGCGGCGGGCGAAGCGCCACCCGTGGTCGGTGCGGACGTAGACGTCGTCGTAGCGGCCGATGCGGACGGCGCGGGTGTCCCGGTCGACGAAGACCAGGTTCTGGCGGCCGGTGGCCCGATCACCGGCCAGGTCGATGTCGGGCAGGCCGGCGAGGTGCAGCCCGGCCGGCGAGCCGGCCACCTTGGCGAGGATCGCCGCCGCACCGTGCAACTCGGCGGAGCCGGTGACCATGGCCGCGTCCGGCTCCCACAGATCGGCGAAGCCGTCCATCTCACCGGCATCCATCATGATCGAGTAGCGGGCCAGCAGTCGTTGGATGGCCAGGACGTCGTCGGCGGGCGAGGGATTCACCGGCGGATTCTGCCAGTCACGGAACCCGGCCGTATCTGCCGGCCGGTGCCGCGCTCTGTGATGCGATGCCGCCCCGGCATCCCCGACATCAAGGAGCACGAACCATGAAGAGCAACCGACTGGCCACCGTGGCCGTGGACCGAGGGCGGTCCGGGACGCGGATCAGCGTGGCCGTTCCCGCGGGCACCACCCTGGCGGACAGCTTCAAGCTGCACGACTCGCTCTCCGACCTGCTGGGCAAGCTCGGACCGCGCGGCTGCGCGCCGTGCCTGTCCGGCGTGGACATCAACATCCACGAGCAGTGGGAAGAGCTGTTCACCATCAACCTCGACACCATGCAGGTCGTCGGAGGCTGACATGAGCCGGGACGCGAGCACCGTCGGTGTCGGGTTGTTGTTCAACCCCGTGGTGCCGGCGGTGCTCGACGCCTGCCCGGCAGACCTCGACCACCTGGCGGTCATCCCCGAGGCGCTGTGGGTCGACGACGGACCGGGCTCGCCACGCCGCTTCGCCGAGATCACCCAGACGGCACTGTCCATCGCCCCGCTCCTCGATCGCCTGCCGGTGGTGGCCCACGGCATCTCCCTGTCGATCGGGAGCGCGATGCCGCTCGACGACGAGCACCTCCACCAGATGGCCGCCTGGTGCGACCAGCATGCCGTCCCGTGGTACAGCGAGCATCTCGGCTTCTTCGCCGTCGCCGACGCCGCCAGCCGGGTCGGTCGACGGCACACCGGGCTGGGCCTGCCGCTGGCGTGCGACCGGGAGACCCTCGACCTGCTGGTGCCGCGCATTCGCCGCATCCGCCGGATCACCGGCCGGCCGTTCCTGCTGGAGAACGGCGTCAACTACACCCCGATCGTCGACCAGGAGATGAGCGAGCCGGCGTTGCTCAACCGCTTGGCCACCCATGCGGGGAGCGAGGTGCTGCTCGACCTGCACAACCTGTACGTCGAGTCGGTGAACCACGGCCTCGACCTCGACGACTACGTGGGCGAGCTGGACCTCGGCCTGGTGCGCGAGATCCACGTGGCCGGCGGGATGCGCCTCGCCGGCATGTACACCGACTCGCACTCCGGCCTGGTTCCCGACGCCGTGCGGCAATTGCTGGCCGCCGTCGCCCCGCGCTGCGCCAACCTCGCCGCGGTGACCTTCGAGTTCCACGAGTCGTCGGTGCTCGCCGTCGGGTTGGCCCCGCTGGCCGAGGAGATCGACCGGCTGCGCGCCGTGCTGCGGGCGGCCGGGGTCCGAGTGACGGAGGCGATCCGTGTCGCTTGCTGACTTCCAACGGGCCTTGGCCGATCACATCGCCTCCCCGACGCGGTGCGCCGCCGTGCGCGCCCGCGGGGCCGAGGCGCTGGCCGACTACGAGCTGAGCCAGCGAGAACTGCGCCGGCTGGTGGCGATGGTCGAGCACCGTGGCATGTCCACCAACTGCACGCTGTATCGCGCCAACCGGCTGACGCCGCTGGCCCGGACGCTGCCGGCCACGTGTGTCCGGCTGGGCGAACGGTTCGGGCCGCTACTTGACGAGTTCTTCGCCGCGGTTGTCGACTGCGATCTGCAGTGGAAGGGCGAGGGGGTGCGCTTCGCCCGGTTCCTGTCCGAGCATCCGAGCCTGTCCGACGATGTGGAGCTGCAGTCGCTGATCGCCGAGGAGGTGGCCGCCGCAGCGGTCCGCTACACCACGCTGCCGGGCCAGCCGGCGATCAACCGGTCCTGACCGGCGCCGGCCGGCGTCGGCCGAGGCATCCGGCTCGACGTCAGCAATCGGCCCCCTGGCGCCGATCAGGCCTCGTACAGGGCTTCGAACTCCTCGGCGTAGTTCTTGTAGACCACGTTGCGCTTGAGCTTCAGCGTCGGCGTCAGCTCGCCCGAGTCGATGGTGAAGTCGTGGTCGAGGATCGAGAACTTCTTGATCTGCTCGACCTTGGCGTAATGGGCGTTGGCGGCGTCGAGCTCGTCCTGGATCATCTGGCGAACCTGGTCGTTGTCGGCCAGCGCGGCGACATCCGTCGGCAGGTCGTGCTCCTTGGCCCACGGCACGATGGTCTCGGCGTCGAGGGTGATCAGCGCGACGGGGTACGGCTTGCGGTCGGCGTACATCACCGCCTGGGAGATCCACCGCGAGCGGCGCAGATCCCCCTCCAGGTTGGCGGGCGTCAGGTTCTTGCCCCCGGCGGTGATCAGGATGTCCTTCTTGCGTCCGGTGATGCTGACGAAGCCGTCCTCGTCGATCGAGCCGAGGTCACCGGTCATCAGCCAGCCGTCCTCGGTGAACACCTCGGCGGTGGCCGTCGGGTTGTTCCAGTACTCGCGCAGCAGCATCGGCCCGGCCATCTGGATCTCGCCGTCCTCGGCGATGCGGATCCGGGCCCCGGCCACCGGCTTGCCGATGGTGCCGATGCGATAGTCGCCAGGCAGGTTCAACGTGCCGATCGAGGTGGTCTCGGTCATCCCCCACCCCTCGTACACCGGCACCCCGCAGTCCATGAAGAACTGCAGGATCTCCGGGGCGATGGGCGCCGCGCCGGAGATCGCCATGGTGATCCTGCCGCCGAACACACCACGCACCAGGTTGCGGATGCTCTCGTCGGGGTTGGCGAGCTGCTCGGGCGTGGCCATCGACTGGCCGAGGGCGTAGACCTTCTCGAAGATCCGCGGCACGGATGGCAGCACCGTGGGGTGCAGCTGGCCGAGCTCGGCCACGATCTGGTTGGTGTCGCCGCCCCAGTAGGCGATGGTCGACCCGACCTCCAGGCAGTCGGCCTGGACCAGTTGGGCGAAGACGTGGGCCAGCGGGAGGTACAGGTAGACCACGTCGCCCTCGCCGAACAACGCCATCTCCACGGCGGAGCGCCGAGCGGCGGCGAAGCCGCGGTTGGTCAGCACCACGCCCTTGGGTCGCCCCGTGGTGCCGGAGGTGTAGATGATCAGGCAGGCGTCGTCCTCGGTGATCGATGCCGCCCGGCGGTCCAGCTCGCCGGGGTCACCGGAGGCTCCGGCGGCGGCGACCTCGGCGACGGGCACGGCTCCGTGCGCCGACCCGTCGATGATCAGGACGTGCTCGAGGGCCGGGAGCTCGTTGCGGACCTCGTCGATCTTGGCCACCTGAGCGGCGCTCTCGCAGATGATCACCTTGGCGCCGCTGTCGCCGACCACCCATTGGCACTCCGACGGTGAGTTCGACGGGTACACCGGCACGACCACGGCGCCGGCCGTGCTGGCGGCCAGGTCGGCGATGGTGAAGTCGAGGCGGGTGTTGCACAGGATGCTGACCCGATCGCCCACGCCGACCCCGAGCCCGACCAGACCGAGGGCCAGATCGCGCACGTGCGACCACAGCTCGTCGTAACTGGTGTCGCGCCACTCGCCGTCGACGCGATGGCGGGCGGCCGTGGCGGAACCGAAGTGCGCTGCGGCGTGGCGCGTCAGGTCGGCCATGGTCAGGACGGGTGCGGCACCGCCGGCCGCGCCCCCCGAGGAAGTGGGAGTGCTCACCAGGCGGACCCTAGTCCGTCGATGTCCGCAGGAAGGCGGGCCCCACGCCGGCCGCGGCATCCGACCGGGCGCCGCGCATCCAAGGACTGGCTGGGCGGCCGGTGCGCCGGCTGCGCCCGCGCGGGTCGCGCGGTCGGAGCCGCTCGACCTTAGGGGGCCAGCGCGGCCTGGTAGGCGAGCACCGACTGGTCGTTGACGCACACGAAGATCACCTCGGCGACCTGCGTGGGCGTCGCTCGCACGGTGGCCACGGCGATGGCCGCGGCCGGCCCGGGCGGATAGCCGTAGATGCCGGTCGAGATGGCCGGGAACGCCACCGTCGCCGCCCCGACCTCGTCGGCGCACGTCAGCGAGGTGCGATAACAGGAGGCCAGCAGCTCGGGCTCACCGTACCGGCCACCGCGCCACACCGGGCCGACGGTGTGGATCACGTGGCGGGCCGGCAACCGGAAGCCAGGGGTGATCCGCGCCTGGCCGACCGGGCAACCGCCGAGGGTTCGGCACACCGCCAGGAGCTCCGGACCAGCGGCGCGGTGGATCGCCCCGTCCACGCCGCCACCGCCCAGCAGGCTGATGTTGGCGGCGTTGACGATGGCGTCGACGTCGAGCGTGGTGATGTCGGCACGACGGACCGACAGCCGCGGATGGGGCACCGCCATCGGACCAGTTTGCCGGGTGCCGACGTATCAGGTGAGGCCGGCACCGCTCTGGGTGACATGGCTGCACTTGACCTGAACCACGCCACCCGTGCCGAGCTGCTCGGCCTGCCCGGGATCGGGCCGGCCCTGGCCGACCGGATCCTCATCCACCGCGACCGGATCCACGGCTTCTCCAGGGTCGACGATCTGGTCCACGTCACCGGCATCTCCGAGCGGGTTCTCGAACCACTCAAGCCGCTGCTGGCCCTCGATGGCCCGGCCCCGTCGCCGGCCGGCGCGCCGGGGTTCGACGTGACGGTGGTAGTCGACGACGGTGGCGCCGGTGGGGACTTCACCGGCCACAAGATCAGCGTCTCCGGTGTCCGCCGTGATCCGGCGCTGGGCACCGTCCCGTTCGTGGTCACGGTGGAGGCCGAGGCCCGCGGTCGCGCCGTGGTCGCCCTGCCGTCCCGCGAGTCGCTGACCGGGACGGTGACCGTGCGCCTGGCCGCCCCGGACGGCACGGTGCGCGGTCGGACCGAGGTGGAGGCGGCCAAGCTCGGCGAGCGGGTGTCGGTGGCCGCCACCGCCCAGCCCCGCCCGACCCCGCAACCGAACGACGACCCGGCTGCCGGGCGGCCGGCCCGGATCCGCGGCCAGGTGGTCGACGCCAACGGTCGCCAGACCACCCGTGGGTTGCAGGTCGTGCTGTGGGGCGCGGAGGTGGCCGACCCTGCCGATCGTGACTTCCACGCCCTGATCGTGGCCACCACCGACGGCGCCGGGAACTTCAGCGGCCCGTACCCGGTGGGCCCGTTCAGCCAGACCCATGCCACGGTGGCGGTGGGCGCCGGCACCCAGACGGTGCCGGTGCACCTCGAGGACGGCGAGCTCCCGGCGTCGGTGATCCTGGTCGTCGACCTGCCCGATGCCGACCCGCTGGCCGATGACGACTGCGACTGCCACGCTCCGCCCGACGCGCCGCGCAACCCCGATGCCACCGACCTCGGTCGGGCCGACGGGACGTACTCGATCGACCTCGGCACCGGCCGGTGCGTGGACTTCACCAAGCCCAACCGCACGCTGGAGGAGTTCAGCTTCACCTACTTGGTGCGCACGACCGAGCCGGAGATCCGCGGCCTGACGTTGGCCGAGCCGCCGCGTGTCCCGCTGCGCGATCTGCTCGGCCATGTCCGCGACCTCGGCATCGCCCAGCAACCGACGGCGATGCGGGCGACGACCGTCGACTCCGCCCCCGTCGCTGCGGCGGTGGGCGAGTCCGCTTCCATGGCGGTACGCCTCGATCCGGCCGTGTCGGTGGACGCCCGGGTGCTGAAGACCCTGGCGCGTGACCCGGACGGGTTCTCCTTGACGACCATCGCCGATGCGGCGCGCCGGACCGTGTTCGACGACGTCCGCCGCTACCTCGGGGCGGCCA
The DNA here is from genome assembly GCA_029782355.1 of Actinomycetes bacterium. Classification (GTDB taxonomy): domain Bacteria; phylum Actinomycetota; class Acidimicrobiia; order Acidimicrobiales; family Ilumatobacteraceae; genus JAKOUY01. The sequence continues at coordinate 131,114 of JAKOUY010000029.1, read as the reverse complement.
TCGCCACCCGGCCGGGGCGCAATCCGCTGACCTGTGCCACGCCGGTCGACTGGGACGACGACCCGACCATCTACCAGGCGTGCACCATCGCCCACGGTCATGTCCTGCGCTTCAAGCAGGAGTGGGTGGCCGACGGCTACTCGATGGGCAACCTGCTGTACAGCCTGCCGCTGGCACCCGGTCAGAAGAAGTACATCGCCGTCGTCGACTGGGAGCGGCGCGAGGTGGCCGCCCGCACCGAGTCGTTGAGCGAGTCCGAGTCGCTGGCCGCCTCGCTGTCGCGCGACCGGGACATCAGCGACGTGGTCAACGGCACCATCTCCGAGTCGACCCGCGGCGGTTCGTCGTCGTCGGGCGGCGGCATCGGCGGCGGGCTCGGCGTCGGGGTCATCTCCGGCGCGGTCGGCGCGGTGCTGGGCATCGGCGGTGGCTACAGCAGCGCCACCAGCAGCGCGTGGCAGGACTCGTCGCGCAGCACCGCAGCCAGCGCCCTCAACCAGTTGCGCGACCGCACCATGCAGAGCGCCACGGCGGTGCGCAACCAGCGCAGCAGCGTCGTCCAGACCGTGACCCAGGGCGAGCAGGTCACCGCCACCACCGAGGTCGTGGCCAACTACAACCACTGCCACGCGATCACGGTGCAGTACTTCGAGGTCCTCCGCCACCTGTTGGTCCGCCAGCGGTTGGCCGACGTCCAGGAGTGCCTGTTCGTCCCCTTGCTGATGAGCCGCTTCGACTTCGCCAAGGCGTTGCGCTGGCGGCACAGCCTGGCCACCGCCGTCCCCCGGCGGTTGGTGGGCGCCCTCGATGCCGTCGACCGCATCGCTCACCAGTACGTGGGCAGCGACCTGCCCACGGGCCGCTACGCCGACGACAGCTTGGAGATGGTCGAGGGCGAGCTGCGACTGCGCTTCCAGCTGACGCGACCGCGGGATACCAACGACCAGTTCGACCCGGCGATGTGGTCGCCGCTGCTGAAGCTGTTCGGCTTCGACGCCAAGGACTTCTACGACAACTTCCTGAAGCAGCAGAACTTCAAGGACCGGGTGTTCCTCGAGCAGCTCGGGCCGCGCATCGCCAACGCCGTGATCGGATTGCTGCGCATCGTCGCGGTGCGCACCGACGGCAGCGAGGTCGACCTGCGCATCGACCCGACGTTGGTGTCGCGCTTCGCCAACGACCAGACGCTGCTGGTCACGTTGCGGATGGCGGCCGACCTCCCGCCGGTGACCCGGGCCGACATCAAGGCCGTGGTCATCTCCAGCCGGTTGAACCTCCCCGGGCTCCCCTTCGTGATCGACGCCCTGCCCGCCGGCTCGCGTGTCGTCGTCGAGAGCGGCAGCCTGCGATACCGCACCGCCCACCTGTCCGATGCCCTGTTCGCCGACGCCTTCATCCGCAACGACCTGACCGGGACCGACGACGTGCGCATCCCCACACCGCTGAACCGGCGCGAGCTGCGCAACCCTCGTGAGGAGGACAAAGAGGCGGTGCGCGACCTGCTCGGCCACCTCAACGAGCACATCGAGCGCTACCACCATCATCTGTGGAAGACCATGGGTGACCACCGCCGGTACATGCTGCTGGACGGCTTCGAGGCACCGAACAGCGGCGGCAAGTCGGTGGCCAGCGTGGTCGACAACGAGCTGATCGGGATCGTCGGCAACTGCCTGGTGCTGCCGGTCGCTCGTGGGTTCCACCTCGACCCGACCTTCGCCCAGGACGGCGACGAGCCTGTCGACCTGTTCGACCACTACGCCCCGAACACGCCGATCGAACCGACGCGGATCGCCCTGCCGACCAGTGGTGTCTACGCCGAAGCGGTCATGGGTGCGTGCAACTCGTGCGAGGAGAAGGAGGAGTCTCGGTTCTGGCGGTGGGAGGAGTCGCCGATCCCGGACAGCCCGCCGGCGATCCTGCCGGTGTCGACCGACTCCCGGCGCAGCGACTCACCCGACCTGACGGCGAAGGACTTCCCGGCTCCGATCATCGCCATGCAGTCGGCCCCGGCGGCGCCGGACCCGACCGGCCTGGCCGGTGCCCTCGCCCTGCTCGGCCAGAGCGGCCTGTTCAAGGACATCACCGGGCTGGAGGGCACCCAGCGCAACGCCGCCGCGGCGCTCGAGCAGGCCTTCAACGCGGCCACGACGATGGGCACCAAGGCCGCCGACCTGGCGCTGCAGGGCAAGATGGCCAAGGACGTCGACAAGGCGATGAAGACGATCAACACCGCCAAGCAGCAGGGCCTGATCACCGACGAGCAGGCCGGCAAGCTGACCGAGACGGCGATCCGGGCGATGGTGGGCGGCGGGGCGACCAACCCGCCCGCGGCATCGACCACCGACGAGGTCAAGCAGTTGACCGAGACCGCCGGATCGAACAACGCCGCCGTCAAGGTCACCCGGCCGACCGGCGAGCAGGTCGAGGTCGACGCCCGCCCGGCGGCCGGGTCGGCCGACACCAAGAAGCCGATCATCATCCTCGATCCCGCCACGGAGAGCGCCGACACCCGGGCCTTCCGCCCATCGGCCCACGACCTCAGCGGTGTCGTCACGGTCAGCGGCCAGTTCCGCAACGCCCCGGAGGGCGCCGCCCTGCGATGGAGCTCGCCGACCGCCGGAGCCCTGACCATCGACTCGCCCAACGCGGCCACCACCCGGGTCCGCGGCGTCACGCCGGGCCGTCACGACCTCGACGTCGAGCTGCGTGACTCGGTGGGCACCCGGCTGGCGAGCATCAAGTTGAAGATGTCCGTGCCGCAGTTCGTGACCGTCGGCGAGGACCCCGGCTTCGACGCCTGCCTGACCTCGCTCGGTCTGTCCGCCCACAAGGCCGACATGATCACCGCCGCCAAGGCGGTCGTCGACGACGTCCTGGCAACGGCGAACGTCCGGGTCTGCTGGCAGGTCGGCGGGCGCCACGACGCCGTCCCGGCGCACGTGCCGGCCGGCAACGTGATGCACGTGACCCTGATGGATCGCGACCCGAGCCCCGACGGCAACGTCGGCCTGACCAAGGCGCCGGGGGACGTCGGACGCTTCGACGAGCAGATCGAGGTGTACGTCGGTGAGTACGACCAGCCCGACGCGATCGACGTCGACACCGAGACCCAGGCCCTGCTGCTGCAGCTGAAGGACTCGCTGGGCGCCGATCCGGCATTGGAGGCCATCGCCACCACGATCTACGGCCGGCTGATCGGCGAGACGATGGCCCACGAGATCGTCCACGGTCTGCTGTGGGACGAGATCGGCGGCGACCCGTTCCACAACGACCCGGCCATCGCCGGCGACCTGATGAACAAGGGCGTCCACCGCGACTTCCGGGCTCGGACCGGCATGCAGAACACCCGCCAGGCCAGCCCGGTGCGGGCGAGCGACTACGTCGATCACGGCCTCGGGACGATCGACCGGCTGAAGGCGGCCAACCAGGCCAAGATGGATCAGTACTTCCCGGTCCCGCCGGCCACGCTGTGACCCTCCGTCGGCCGCCTGGTCGAACGAGTTCGTCGTTCCGCCGGGCGGCCTGACAGGCTCGGCCCGTGTCCGAGCCGTCCGTCAGCGTCGAGGTCCGCGGCGGGGTCGCCACGCTGTGGCTCAACCGCCCGGCCAAGCGCAACGCCGTCACCCTGGAGATGTGGTGGGCCATCGCCGACGCGGCGACCCGGCTCGGCGCTGATCCTCGGGTCCGCCTGCTGGTGCTGCGTGGGCGGGGCGAGCACTTCTGCGCCGGCGCCGACATCGGCGATGTCGCCACCACCGCCACCGACGAGCACACCCGGGCGAACCGGGCTGCCGACGACGCCGTGGCGGCGTTCCCCAAGCCGACGGTGGCGGTGATCACCGGTGCGTGCGTGGGCGGTGGCGCCGAGCTGGCCATCGCCTGCGACCTGCGCCTCGCCGACCGCACGGCGCGATTCGGCATCACCCCGGCTCGGCTGGGCATCGTCTACCCGGACTTCGCCGTCGCCCGAGCGGTCCGCCTGCTCGGACCCTCGGCCACCAAGCACCTGCTGTACACCGCCGAGCTGATCGACGCCGAGCGGGCGCTGCGCATCGGCCTGGTCGACGAGATCCACGAGCCGGGCGACCTGCCCGGACGGGTGGACAAGCTGGTCCACACGTTGTGCAGCCGTTCGCTGATGACCCAGATGGCCAGCAAGGCGGTGGTCGATGCGGTGGTCGATGGCGCCGGCCCGGACGGCGAGCGGCTGGTCGCCCTGTCGCGTGCGTGGGCGGAGATCCGCGCCGCCAGCCCCGACCCGGCCGAGGGAATCGCCGCCTTCACCGAACGCCGCGACCCGACCTTCACCTGGACTCCCTGACCGCCGGGGTTCGCCGCGGTCAGGTGCTCCAGGACAGCCAGTAGCCGTGCGGGTGGGTGGTGGCCAGGCGCCGGGCGCTGCGTCGGCCGCCGCGCCAGCGGACCACCGACAGCACGGTGATGGCCTCGTCGGGCGTCGCCGGGACCGGGAGCTCCGGCGTCTGCTGGGGTGACTCGGCGACGATCCAGGACAGGTCACCGGTGCGTCCCAACCGGTCGAGCTGGGCGACGAAGTCCAGCCGACGCGGACCGGGCAGGTAGTTGAGCGCCCAGCTGGTGACCACCACCGGGTGGGCCACCGCGGCGACCTCCTCGATCACCATGGCCACGCGGTCGACGGCGTCACCGGCGCGCACGTCGACCCCGGCGGCCCGAGCCACCTCGACGGCATCGACCAGCCGGCGGAAGCGGTCGGCCTGGTCCGGCCACACGCAGGCCTCGAGCCAGCGCACGGCGTCGACGTCGCCGACGTCGATCGGGTTGGCGTCGAGGCCCACCGCCCGGATCACCGGTGGCATGCCTGCGGGGATCGGCGGCTCGCCGCGGGTGGCGCAGGGCAGGACGACGGTGACCGGGGAACCGGCCGAGCCGTCGACCACCCCGCCCGGCGCGTAGTCGTACCGGTAGTGGGTCAGCGCCAGGTTCAGCCCGGCGCTGGTGCCGACGTCCACCATGGCCAGGCTGCCGACTTCGGCCGCCAGCAGACCGAGTGCCGGGACGAACTGGGCACAGCGACCGACCTCGTTGGTCTGGGTGTGGCGAGTTGCCAGCAGACCGGCGAGCTGGTCGGCGTGGTCCAGGCAGAAGTCGCGGAACGCGGGGAACGGATCGCCGGCGTCCGGCCGGTCGGTGAGGTTCGGGTAGTGGCGGCGCAGCCGATCACCGTCCCGTTGGTCGCTGTCGAGGAGCAGGTCGTGAACCGCGGCGAACAGCAGCACCGGGAGCTGCTGGGTCTCGGGAGCGTGGTGCAGGAGGGCCAGGAGCTGCGGGTCGGTGCTGATCGGAGCGGACAGCCGGGCGTAGAGCGGGGCTCGGGCGCGGGTGGTGTCGACGAAGCGGGCGAACCGACCGGCCAGCTGGTCGAGATCAACCACGGTGATGGTCCGGTCAGCCCGGGCCGCCGGCCAGGATCCGGTCGATCTCGGCCAGCTGATCGGTCGTCAACGGCCACGAGCCGGCCGCCGCGTTGGCTAGCACCTGCTCGGGCGTCGTCGCCCCGGCGATCACCGAGGTCACCGTGGGCTGGGCCAGCAACCAGGAGACCGCCAGCTCCACCAGGGTGTGCCCGTGGTCGGCGGCGTAACCCGTCAGCCGCTCGACGGCGGCGAAGCGCTCGGGCGTAGCGATCGCCGCGAAGTAGGCCGAGCTGGCCAGGCGCGATCCGGCCGGGAACTCGACCCCGGCCCGGTACTTGCCGGTGAGCAGACCGCTGGCCAGCGGGAAGTACGGGACCACGCCGAGGCCATGGCGAGCCGCGGCCGGGATCACCTCGGCCTCCACCGCCCGCACCAGCAGGCTCCACTCGACCTGCACGCCGACGGATGCGGTCAGCTGGCGAGCCGTGGCCAGCTCGGCGTTGGCGTCGATCAGTTCAGCGGTCGGGTTGGAGCTGGCGACGTGGCGGACCTTCCCGGCGCGCACCAGCTCGTCGAGCGCCTCCAACGCTTCCTCCAGCGGGGCGGCCGGGTCGGGGTAGTGCTGGTAGTAGAGGTCGAGGGAGTCGGTTCCGAGGCGGCGCAGGCTGATGTCACAGCCCTGGCGGATCCGCGCCGCCAGGGCGCCAGGTTCGTACGGCTGGTCCGCCGGGCGTGGCAGGAACTTGGTGGCGATGACGGCGCGGTGGCGGTCGGCTCCCAGCGCCTCGCCGAGGAACTCCTCGGACTGCCCGGATCCGTACATCTCGGCGGTGTCGAAGTGGGTGATCCCGGCGTCGAGCGCGGCGCGGACCACCTCGTGACTGGCTCGGCGGTCGATGCGCATGCCGAAGTTGTTGCAGCCCAGGCCGATCACCGACAGGGCCGGGCCGCCGGGGCCCAGGGCGCGGGCGTCCATCAGTGCCGCCGGACGACGTGCACCAGGCAGTCCCACGCCGTGGCGTGCAGCGTGCCACCGTGGCCGTCGTCATGGGTGACGGGCCGGGCGACGCGCCCGGCACGGACGACGTCGAAGACCCGGTCGCCGAGGTCGCCGATCAGATCTCCGGCGGTCATCAGCACGTCCGGGTGCTGCGGCCCGCCGGTGCCCTCGGTCAGGTTGGTGGAGTCGTGGGCGACGACGACCAGGTGCCCTCCGATGCGCACGTGGTCGAAGGCGTTGACCACCGCAGCGCGCCGCTCGGCTTCGGCGAGCTGCAGGTAGGCGATGACGTACAGGTCGACCGGCTGCGGCGGGGCGTAGCTCAGGGCGTCGGCGTGGACCCACTCGACGGGGAGGTCGCCGGCCACCCGGCGACCCTTGTCCAGGCCGCGCTGGGCGAAGTCGACGGCGAACACGGTCCAGCCGTTGCGGGCCAGCCAGATGGCGTTGCGCCCTTCGCCGGCCGCCAGATCGACCGCCGTGCCGGCCGGCAGGTCGGCGCACTCCTGGACCACGAAGCGGTTCGGCTCGGCGGTCCACACCAGGTCCGTGGCGGCGTAGCGCTCGTCCCACGCGGCAGCATCCATGCGGCCAAGCTACTGCGGGCCGCCTGCCCCGGCCCCGGCCGGGCGGCCGGTGCGGGTGCCACACCCGGCGCCACCGGCCGATCGCCATCCGCGCACCGTGGGCACATCGCCGCCGGCGCGCCAGAATGCGTCGATGCACGTGCGAGCACCCGGCCGGGTCAACCTGATCGGCGATCACACCGACTACACGGGCGGGCTGGTGATGCCGATGGCCATCGACCGGGCCACCGAGATCGTCGCCGAACCGGCCGACGTGGTCGAGCTGCGCTCGGCCGACGAGGCCGAACCGGCGGTGATCCCGCTCGACTGCCAGCACCCGGAGACGGTGGAGCCGCACTGGGCCCGATACGTGGCCGGTGTCGTGGCCGAGATGCGCCCGGCGGTGGGCGTGCGCGGCACCATCACCAGCACGATCCCGATCGGGGCCGGGCTGTCCAGCAGCCACTCCCTCGGGGTGGCCGTGGCCCTAGCCCTCGGCTACCAGGGTGCCCACCAGGAGCTCGCCCTCCTGTGCCAGCGGGCCGAGCGCCGGGCGTCCGGCGTGCCTGCTGGGTTGATGGACCAGATGGCCATCATCGGTGGCGTCGCCGGTCACGCCCTGCTCATGGACATCCACGCCCTGCGGATCGAGCCGGTGCCGGTACCCGAGAACGTCGAGGTGGTGGTCCGCTTCATCGCCCACCGCATGCTGTCCGGCAGCGCCTACGCCGACCGGGTGGCCGAGTGCGCCGCGGCCGAAGCGGTGATCGGGCCGCTGCGTCTGGCCACCGTGGACGCGGTGGGGGAGATCGCCGATCCCGTCGTCCGCGCTCGGGCTCGCCACGTGATCACCGAGAACCAGCGCGTCCGCGACTTCGCCGCGGCACTGCGTGCGGGTGACCTGCCCGCCGCCGGCGCGGCGATGGTGGCCAGCCACGCCAGCCTGCGCGACGACTTCGCCACCTCCACGGCGCAGATGGATGCCGCGGTCGAGCACCTCTTGACCGTCCCCGGCGTGCACGGCGCACGGATGACCGGCGGCGGCTTCGGCGGGTGCGTGGTCGCCGTGGCCGAGCCCGGTGCGGTCACCGACGGGTGGATCGTCCGTCCGGTCGGCGGGGCCACCCGCCTCGCCTGACCCGAGCTCAGGACTGGCGCAGCCGAGCAGCCAGGTCTTCGGGGATGACCGGGTTGAAGTACTCCTCGGCGCCCACCTCGGCCGCGGCGATGAAGCGGGGCACGCCGGCCGAGCGCCACGGCGAGACGATCTCGATGCTCAGCCACGCCGTCGGCCAGGCCGCGCCGTCGGTCGGCCGCTGGTTGATCCACATCATGTACGGCAGAGGCTGGTCGTACAGCCGGTCGAGGCGGGTGAAGACGTCGACCAGCAGGCTGGCCAGACGAGTGCGCGCCGTGGCCCCGAGCGACGGCAGGTCGGGCACCTGGCGGCTCGGCGCGACGGTGACGGCCACCGGATAGGTGGCGGCGAAGGGGACGTACGCCTGCCACCCGTCGCGCTGGCCGACCAGGCGCGGGCCGGGGTCGGGGTCGGGGGTCCAACCCGACGCCAGCAGCGCCGCCGGCCGGCGGGGCACGTGGTCGTAGGCGTAGATCTGCCCGTGCGGATGGGCGATCGTGGCGCCCACCTCGGCCCCGCGGTTCTCGAACACCAGGACGTAGGCCACGTCCGGCCGAGACCCGAGGGTGGCCGTGCGCTCGGCCCATAGATCGATCACCTTGCGCACCCCGGCGACCCCCAGCGACCACATCGTCGCGTCGTGGCGCGGCGTGTACAGCACCACCTCGCAGCGCTCGCCGGGCATGGCCGGCCACCGGTTGGTGAACCAGCGGACGTCGTAGGGCTCGGGCGCCTCCAACCCGCCGACGCAGAACGGGCAGCCGGTGGCCGGGCGGTTCGGGCGTCCCTGGCGGGTGCCGACCACGTGGACCACGGTTCCGAGCGCGGCGTCGACGCGCCGGTCCCCGGACGAGCGGGCCGCGGCGGCCACCTCAGGCCTCGAGACGGGCGCCCGAGGAGGTGTCGAACACGTGCAGGGCCGTGGTGTCCGGGCGCAGGTGGACGGTCTCGCCGGGCGCGGCGTCGGTCAGGCCGGCGGCACGAGCCACGACGGTGACCGCCGGCTCGGCGGTGGGGGTGCAGTACAGGTAGGAGTCGGAGCCCAGTTCCTCGACGGTCAGGACGGTGGCCTCGATCCCCGATTCGGCCACCCGCAGGCCCTCGGGGCGCACCCCGACGGTGACGGCATCGGAGGTCAGCCCGCTGCGCTGCCCCGGGCTCAGCGGCAGGTCGACCCCGCCGAAGTGCATGCCCGACTCGTTGACCGTGCCGTGGAACATGTTCATGGCCGGGGAGCCGATGAACCCGGCGACGAAGGTGTTGGCCGGCCTGGTGAACAGCTCGCGCGGCGAGGCGCACTGCTGCAGCACCCCGTCCTTCAGCACGGCGACGCGATCGCCCATGGTCATCGCCTCGACCTGGTCGTGGGTCACGTAGACGGTGGTCACGCCGAGCCGCCGTTGCAGGGCGGCCACCTGCGTGCGGGTCTGGACGCGCAGCTTGGCGTCGAGGTTGGACAGCGGCTCGTCCATCAGGAACACCTGCGGCTGGCGGACGATGGCCCGACCCATGGCGACACGCTGGCGCTGCCCGCCCGACAGCTTGGCCGGCTTGCGGTCGAGGTACTCGGTGAGGTCCAGCAGCCGAGCGGCCTCGGCGACCCGGGTGGCGATCTCGGCCTTGTCGACCTTCTTGACCTTGAGGTGGAAGCCGATGTTCTCGGCCACGGTCATGTGCGGGTACAGGGCGTAGCTCTGGAACACCATGGCGATGTCGCGCTGGCGCGGTGGCAGCAGGGTGACGTCGCGGGTACCGATGAACACCTGGCCGTCGTCGATCGGTTCGAGCCCGGCCAGCATGCGCAGCGTGGTCGACTTGCCGCACCCCGACGGGCCGACGAGGACGAGGAACTCGCCGTCGGCGATCGACAGGTCGAGGGCGTCGACCGCCGGCTGCTTGGAGTTCGGGAAGCGGCGGGTCGCCTTGCGGAAGTCAACGGTTGCCATCAGGCCCTCCGGAGCTGGGTGAAGGTGTGCGCCGGCGCGTTGGACGCCGGATCGACGGTGATGAGGTGACGGACGTGCTCGGTCAGCACGTGGCGGGCTGCGGCCGGGATCGCCGTGTCGGTCACCACGGTGTCGGCATCGCCGAGGGCGGCGATGGTGCTGAGCCCCTCGACGTTCCACTTGGTGTGGTCGGCGAGGACCACCAGCCGGCGGCTGGTGGCGACGAAGGCCCGGTTGGTCTCGGCCTCGGTGAGGTTCGGGGTGGTGAAGCCGGCGCGCTCGCTCATCCCGTGGACGCCCATGAACACGACGTCGAGGTGCATGCTGCGCAGCGCGGCCGTGGCCAGGGGTCCGACCAACGCGTCCGACGGGGTGCGAATGCCGCCGGTGAGCACCACGGTGCGATCGGCCCGCGGCGCATGGTGGAACACGTCGGCGATGCGCACCGAGTTGGTCACCACGGTCAGCTCGGGGACGTCGACCAGCTGGTAGGCGAGTTGCCAGGTGGTGGTACCGGCCGTGATGCCCACCGCGTCGCCACGGCCCACCGTGGTGCCGGCGCCCGTGGCGATGGCCAGCTTCTCGGCGGTGTTGCGCAGCGACTTGGCCTCGAAGCCGGGCTCGTCGGCCGAATGCTGGCCGCGCATCGTCGCCCCTCCGTGGACCTTGGTCAGCACGCCCGTCTCGTCGAGGATGTCGAGGTCGCGTCGCACGGTCATGTCGCTGACTCCCAGGCGGCTGGCGAGGTCGGCGACGCGCACGCTGCCGGTGCGGCGCAGCTCGGCCAGGATCAGGTCATGACGCTGCCGGGCGAGCGTCCGAGCACCGGCCGTAGCGGGGGCTCGGGGCACGTCGGGCACCTCGCCACTGTGACGCACTGCACTCTCCAAGTCAACAAATACTCACAGATTCTGGCGACCATCTGTTCGAATCTGTCGGCTCGACCCCCCTGAGCTCCGAACTCTGTTCGAAAATCTCACATCTACGCTTGACATCGGTCACAGTGCGTGGCACGGTAGCGACACCAGGTCGAGTCGCCCATGACCGGCCTGACCGCAGTTACCAGCTACGAAGCGGCTGACAACCAGTCGCGAAGGGGGACACCGTGTCCAGCAAGTCCGAAAGGTCGCCCAGCCCGTCCGAGGTCGGGTTCCACGTGTTCTCACGTCGGTCCCTGTTCGCCGCCGCCGGGGCCGTGGGCGTCGGTCTCGTCGCCGCCGGGTACGGCGACAAGGCGTCGACCACGCCGGGCACCACGCCGGGCACGGCGGCCGCGGCCGCTGGGTCGGGCAACCCGGTCAGTGTCGGGTCGAACTACTCCGACGAGAAGCCCAAGGCCGCCTTCGCCGCGGCGATCGCCGCCACCGGCGTGCCGGCGACGATCAACACCGTCGACCACAACTCGTTCCAGGAGAACTTCAACACCTACATCCAGCAGCCCGACGACGTGATGACCTGGTTCGCCGGGTACCGCATGCGGGCCTTCGCCGCCAAGGGCGTCGTCGGGGACATCTCCGACGTGTGGGCCAAGTTCACCGACTTCTCCGACGGCTTCAAGAAGGCCTCCACGGCCAATGACGGCAAGCAGTACTTCGTGCCGTTCTACTTCTACCCGTGGGCCGTCCACTACCGGAAGAGCCTGTTCACCGAGAAGGGCTACGCCATCCCCACGACGTGGGACGAGTTCAAGGCGCTGTGCGACAAGATGAAGGCCGACGGGATCACCCCGCTGGCCGCCGCCAACGACGGCAACTGGCCGCAGATGGGCATGTTCGACATGATCAACATGCGCACCAACGGCTACGACTTCCACGTCTCGCTGATGGCCGGCAAGGAGAGCTGGACCGACGACAAGGTCAAGAACGTCTTCAAGCACTGGGCCGAGATCACGCCCTACTACCAGCCCGACGCCAACGGCCGGACCTGGCAGGATGCGGCGACGGCGCTCGGCAAGAAGGAGTGCGGCATGTACCTGCTGGGCACCTTCGTCACCGACAACTTCGATCCGTCGAAGGACTCCGGGGCCCAGGCGATCATCGACGACATCGACTTCTTCGCCTTCCCGGCCATCGATCCGGCCCACGGCCAGGATGCCGTCGAGGCGCCGATCGACGGGTTCATGATGGCCGCCAAGCCGAAGGACGAGGCCGGGGCCAAGGCCCTGCTCGGCGGGCTCGGCGGGGCGCCGGCGATCGACGCCTACATCGGTCTGAACCCGTCGGTGGTCGCGGCCAACAGCAAGGCCAAGACCGATGGGTACTCGGCGCTGCAGAAGAAGTCGGCCGAACTGGTCGGCTCGGCCAAGCAGATCTCCCAGTTCCTCGACCGCGACACCGACCCGGCATTCGCCAGCGAGGTCGTCGGCAAGGCCCTGGCCGACTTCCTGGCCGACAACTCGCAGGTCGACTCGATCCTGTCGACCGTCGAGGACCAGAAGAAGACCTACACCTTCGAGTGACCGACGCCTGACGATGTCGATCCCCGTCGTGCCCGAGGACGTCCTGCCCGAGGCAGTCCTCGCCGACGATGCGTTGACGGCGCCCCGCAGGGGGCGCCGTCAACGCTTTTCGCAGCTCAGCCGGCGGGACAAGGGCGTGCTCGGGGTCATGGTCGGCATCCCCGCACTCGTGCACATCCTGCTCGTGTGGTTGCCGGCGATCTTCACCGGGATCCTGTCCTTCGCCAAGTGGGACAACGTCCGACCGATCGACACGATCAAGTTCGTCGGCTTCCAGAACTACTGGACGATCTTCACGATCTTCGACTCGCAGCTGTTCCCGGCGCTGTTCAACAACTTCGTGCTCATCGTCTGGTTGTTCATCTGCTCGGCCATCGGCGTGCTGCTGGCGTACCTGCTGGACAAGGGCATCAAGGGCACCCGGCTGTACCAGAGCGTCTACTACTTCCCGGTCGTGCTCTCCCTGGCCGTCGTCGGGTTCATGTGGAAGAGCGTCATGTTCAGCCGGGACACCGGCCTGCTCAACAAGCTGTGGCCGGGTGGGCCGATCGACTTCGTCGGCGATCAGAAGAAGATCATCACCTTCCACATCCCGTTCCTCGACAGCCCGCTCGGTCTGTCGCGCAACTTCGCCGCGCTGCTGATCGCCATGGCCTGGCGGCACATCGGCTACATCATGGTGCTGTACCTGGCCGGGCTGAAGAGCGTCGACCCGTCACTGCGCGAGGCCGCGGCCATCGACGGATGCACCGACTGGCAGTCGTTCCGCCGGGTGGTGTTCCCGGCGCTGCGCCCGATCAACGTCGTGGTCGCGGTGATCACCGTCATCGAAGCGCTGCGGGCCTACGACATCGTCGCCGCCCTCGGCGTCCAGCGGGGTACCGAGGTGATGGGCACCCTGGTGACCACTGCGCTGACCGGTGAGGGCGGGGGCCGGGTCGGCATCGGCTCGGCGTACGGCATGGTCCTGTTCCTGCTGTGCATCGGCTTCATCATCTGGTACGTGATCAACAACTTCCGTGAGCAGGACACGTGAGCGAGGTCACCGGTGCGCCCACCGTCGGCATCCGCCGCGGCCCGCGGATGCTCCTGCACGCCGTCCTCGTGGTCATCGCCCTGGCCTGGTTGGTCCCACTGGTCACCGCGCTGTACAACAGCTTCCGGTTCTTCGAGGCCGACACCCAGCCCAACGGCCCGCTGTCGTGGCCGAAGACGCTGACGCTCGACAACTACCGCCGGGCGTGGAACGTCGGCGAGATCTGGCGGCACTTCGGCAACACGATGTTCATCGTCCTGCCGGCGCTGCTGCTGATCCTGCTGCTGTCTAGCATGGTGGCCTTCGCCTGCACCCGGTTCTCATGGCGCTTCAACGTGTTCTTCCTGGTGCTGTTCACCGCCGGCAACCTGATGCCCCAGCAGGTCATCTTCCAGCCGCTGTTCAAGATCTTCAAGTGGATCCCGTGGCCCGATGTCCTCAGCGACACCAACACCGGCAACCTGCTCGGCACCAAGATCGCCGTGATCCTGATCCACGTTGCCTTCCAGACCGGGTTCTGCACGTTCGTGCTGTCGAACTACATGAAGACGATCCCCAAGGAGCTCGGCGAGGCCGCGCTGATCGACGGGGCCAGCGTCAGCCGCCAGTACTTCCAGATCATCCTGCCGTTGTGCCGGCCGGCGTTCGCCGCCCTGGCCACCCTGGAGTTCACCTGGCTGTACAACGACTACTTCTGGGGAGCGGTGCTGCTGCAGCAGGGCGGTGAGCGGCCGATCACCTCGTCGATCGCCGTGCTCAACGGGCAGTACTCGCAGAACTACAACCTCATCGCCGCGGCGTCGATGATGATCGCCCTGCCCACCCTGGCGGTGTACATCGCCCTCCAGAAGCAGTTCATCAGCGGCCTGACGCTGGGCGCCAACAAGGGCTGAGCGGCCGGCGCCTGGACCTCGTGCACCGCCTGATCACCGCGACCACCGAGGTGGTGGTCGACGCCTCCGGTGGCGCGCCGGCGATCCTTCACTGGGGTTCGCCCCTGGGTGACATCGACGACTCCACCATCGCCCGCGCCGTCGAGCGCCCGGTGGCGCGCAACGCCATCGACACCGTCGCCCCGCTGGCCATCGTCGCCGAGCACGGCTCCGGCCACCTCGGCCGGCCCGGTCTCGACGGCCATCGTCCCGGTGGCCGGGCTTGGTCGCCGCGCTTCGCCACCGAGTCGGCCGAGGCGGACGGCCAGCGCCTCGTGCTGCGCACCGTCGACCGGGTGGCCGAGCTCGAGCTGCTGCTCGAGCTGGAGCTGAGCGACGTCCTCACCGTGGCGTCGACGCTGACCAACACGGGCGCCTCGCGCTACCTGCTCGGCGGACTGATGCTCGGACTCCCGCTGGCCGACCAGGCCGAGGAGCTGCTGTGGTTCACCGGCCGGTGGGCCGGCGAGTTCGTCGTCCAGCGCAGCCCGTTCACCCACGGCACCCTGGCGGTGGAGAACCGCAGCGGGCGCTCCACCCAGGAGCACCTCCCGCTGGTGTTCGCCGGAACGCCCGGCTTCGGGGAGTGGCACGGGGAGGTGTGGGGGCTGCACCTCGGCGCCAGCGCCAACCACCGGATGGTGGCCGAGGTGCTGCCCGATGGGCGGCGGGTGGTCCAGTTCGGCGAGCTGCTGCACCCGGGCGAAGTGGTCCTGGAGCCGGGCCAGACGTACCGCACGCCGACGCTGTATGCCACGCACGCCGGTGACGGCGCGACGCCGGCGTCGTGGGGGTTCCACCGCCACCTGCGGGCCCGCCCGACGCACCCCCGGTCACCCCGCCCGGTGCTGGTGAACACCTGGGAAGCGGTGTACTTCGACCACGATCTGGCCATGCTCACCGCCCTGGCCGACCGGGCTGCGGCCATCGGCGTGGAGCGCTACGTGCTCGACGACGGCTGGTTCGGTTCCCGGCGCGACGACACCTCCGGGCTCGGCGACTGGGTCGTCTCCCCGGTGGCCCATCCCCACGGGCTCGGCCCGCTGATCGACCACGTCCGTGCCCTCGGCATGCAGTTCGGCATCTGGGTCGAACCGGAGATGATCAACCCGGACAGCGACGTGTACCGAGCCCATCCCGAGTGGGCACTGACGACCGACGGCTACGAGGCGATCCTGTCGCGTCACCAGCTGGTCCTCGATCTGGCCAACCCGTCGGCGTACGACCACGTGCGCGACGCCCTGGTCGATCTGCTCGGCGGCCATCACATCGACTTCGTCAAGTGGGACATGAACCGCCACCACGTCCAGGCCAGTGGTGCCGATGGCGCAGCCGGGACCCACGCCCAGACCGCCGCCGTCCACCGCCTGCTCGACGAGCTGCGCCGGCGCTTCCCCGGCGTCGAGTTCGAGAGTTGCAGCAGCGGCGGCGGGCGGGTCGACTTCGGCATGCTGGCGCGCACCGACCGGGTGTGGACCAGCGACTGCAACGACGCTCTCGAGCGGCAGTCGATCCAGCGTGGCCTGTCGATGCTGCTGCCCCCCGAGCTGATGGGGGCACACATCGGCCCGCGGCGCGCCCACACCACCGGGCGGACCCACAGCCTCGACTTCCGGGCGGTCACCGCACTGATCGGTCACCTCGGCATCGAGTGGAACCTGCTCGACCTCTCACCGGCCGAGCTCGATCGCCTGGCGGCGTACCTGGCCCTCCACCGGCGGTTGCGCCACCTGCTGCACCACGGTGACGCGGTCCGCTTCGACCCGGTGAGCAACGGGTCCCGCCCGAGCGGCCAGGCCAACGGCGTCTACGCCGCCGATCGCAGCGAGGCGGTGATCGTCTACGCCCAACTGCGCACCGGTGACAGCCTGACGCCCCACCGGCTGCGCCTGCCCGGCCTCGACCCCGACGCCACCTACGGCGTGACACTGCTCGATCCCCCCGGTCTGGGCGCGCGTGCCAGCGACCGGCAGCCGTCGTGGACCGCCGACGGCATCGACCTCTCCGGCCGGCACCTTGCCGTCCTCGGCCTGCAACTGCCGGCGCTCGACCCCGAATCGGCGATCGTGCTGCACCTCGAACGCCGGACTCGTCCCGCCCCCGCGACCTGAAAGGCTGACGCCGTGCTGCCCGTCATCGGAGATCTCCGCCCGTGGACCGACCCGGAGGTCGTGTCGATCCATCGCCTGCCCATGCACACGCCGCTGCGCCGCGCCCGCCGCCAACGCCTCGACGGTCGGTGGTCGTTGCGCCTGTTCGACCACCCGGACCGGGTGTCGCGGGCGGCGATCACCGGCGCGCCGGCCGCCCGGACTGTGATGGTGCCGGGCAACTGGACGATGCAGGACACGGGCGACCTGCCGCACTACACCAACCAGCAGATGCCGTTCGCCGGGCCACCTCCGGCGCTCCCGGCGCACCTACCCACGGGTGTCTACCGGCGGAGCTTCGACGTGGCGCGCTCGTGGGCCGGGCAACGCATCGTGCTGCACGTCGGTGGTGCCGAGAGCGTCCACGCGGTCTACGTCAACGGCAGCTTCGCCGGCTACGGGACCGACAGCCGGCTGCCCAGCGAGTACGACGTGACCGAACACGTCCGACCCGGCGCAGCCAACGAGTTGGCCATCGTGGTGCTGCGCTACAGCGCGATGAGCTACGTCGAGGACCAGGACCAGTGGTGGATGGCAGGCCTGCACCGCAGCGTGCACATCGAGGCCCGCCCACCCGTCCACGTCGCCGACGTGGTCGTCGATGCCGACTACGACGCGGCCACGGGCACCGGGCTGGCCACGGTGTCGGTCACGGCGGCCTTCGTCGGCGCCCCGGAGCCCGGGTGGGAGGTGCGCACCACGCTGCGCGACCGACGGGGCAGGACGGTCGGCCGGCCGCAGTCCGGCACCGTCGACCACCAGTACGCCGCGTTGTACGTGTTCCGCGGACACGTCGTCGAGCACGAGTTTCGCGTCGACACCTGCGCCCCGTGGTCGGCCGAGACTCCGAACCGCTACGAGCTGACCGTCGAGCTGTGTTCCCCGGCGGGCCGGGTGGTCGAGACGCACACCTCGATGGTCGGCTTCCGCCGGGTCGTGATCGACCGCGAGCACCGCCGGCTGCTGGTCAACGGCCAGCCGATCTGGATCTTCGGCGTCAACCGCCACGACCACCACCCAGACCGCGGCAAGGCGGTGACCGTGGAGGACATGCGCGCCGACCTGCTGGCGATGCGCGCCCACAACATCACCGCCGTGCGCACTGCCCACTACCCGAACGACTCGCGCTGGTTGGACCTGTGCGACGAGCTGGGCATGTACGTGGTGGCCGAGGCCAACCTCGAGCATCACGCCTTCAACACGAGCATGTGCGACGACCCGCG
The DNA here is from genome assembly GCA_029782355.1 of Actinomycetes bacterium. Classification (GTDB taxonomy): domain Bacteria; phylum Actinomycetota; class Acidimicrobiia; order Acidimicrobiales; family Ilumatobacteraceae; genus JAKOUY01. The sequence continues at coordinate 113,269 of JAKOUY010000029.1, read as the reverse complement.
GTTCCGCTCCACCTACGTGGCCCGCGGGGCGCGCATGGTCGAGCGCGACCGCAACCATCCGTGCGTCATCCTGTGGAGCCTGGGCAACGAGTCCGGCTACGGCACCAACCACGACGCCGAGGCCGGGTGGATCCGGGCCGCCGACCCGAGTCGACCACTGCACTACGAGGGAGCCATCTTCCACGGCGACGGGACGCGACCGGCCGGTCCGGCCAACTGGGCCACCGGCGGCCTGGCGGCCAGTGACGTGGTCTGCCCGATGTACGCGACGATCGCCGACGTCCAGGCCTACGGCGTCGCCGGGCACGGCACTCGCCCGTTGATCATGTGCGAGTACAGCCACGCGATGGGCAATTCCAACGGGTCGCTGGCCGACTACTGGGAGGTCTTCGAGCACACACCCGGCCTGCAGGGTGGGTTCATCTGGGAGTGGAAGGACCACGGCCTGCGCCGTCGCGGTCCGGACGGGCGGGCCCGGTTGGCCTACGGCGGCGACTTCGGCGAGCAGCCCCACGACGGGAACTTCGTGGCCGACGGGCTGATGTCGGCCGACCTGGAGCCGCACCCGGCGATGCACGAGCTGGCTTGGGTGTACCGCCCGGTCACCGTCCGCGCCGCCGGTCGGGGCAAGCTGCGCATCACCAACCGCCGCTCGTTCACCGGTCTCGACGACCTGACCTGCCGGTGGGAGATCCTCCTCGACGGGGCGGTGGTCGAGCGCGGCACGCTGGCCGTGCCGCCCGTCTCGCCCGGCTCGTCCGTCGACGTGCCCGTTCCCGGCACCGTCCCCCGCCAGGCCGGGGAGGCACTGCTCACCCTGCGCTGGACGACCACGGCCGACTCGGCGGTGGCGCCCGCCGGGCACCTGGTCGCCTGGGATCAGGTCGAGCTGGGGCGGGCCGGCCGCGCCACGGCGGTGCGTCTGCCCGGCGACGGACGCCGCCCGCTCGACCTGCTCACCGAGCCGGTGACCCTGTGCGTTCGCCGGGCGACCACGGACAACGACGGGTTCAAGATGCTGCCCGACCTGGCGGCGCGCATCGGCGTGGGCGGCCAGGCGCTGATCCGCTGGCAGCACGCCGGCGTGCTCGACCGACCGGCCGACGAGCTGGTGGGGCACACCGAGACGGTCACCGTGACCACGGACGGCGCCGAGATCCATCACCACACCGTCGAGGTTCCCGGCGCCCTGGCCGACCTGCCTCGCCTCGGCGTGCGCTTCGCCGTGCCGGCCCGGTTCGGTCTGGTTCGCTGGTACGGGCGCGGCCCGTTCGAGAACTACCCGGACCGCAAGGCGGCGGCGATGCTGGGGATCTGGGAGCAGCCGGTCGACCGCCTGCCGTACCTGGTGCCCCAGGAGTTCGGCCTGCGCTGCGACACCCGCTGGATGGAGCTGATCGACCCGCGCCGCGGCGAGGTGCTGCGCGTCGAGGCCGTCAGCCCGACGGCCGTGCACGTCAGCGCGGTGCGCCACGCCGACGAGGAGCTGCAGGCGGCTTCCAACCAAGCCGACGTCCGCCCGGGCAGCCGGCTGTACGTGCACGTCGACCTGGCCCACCGCGGCCTGGGCACGGCCTCGTGCGGGCCGGACGTGCTCGACCGCTACCGGCTGCGCCCCGGCCGATTCGAGCTGGCCTACCGGCTGTCCCGGGGGAACCGCTGAGCAGGTCCGCTCAGCCGCCGGATGGGCCCGACTCGGCGCCCGGTGCCGGCGGCGCGGCGACGCTCCGCGCCCAGGCGTAGTCCGGCTTCCCGGCCGGGCTGCGCCGGATCCGGTCGACGTCCACGAGCACCCGCGGCATCTTGTAGCGGGCCAGATGACCATCGAGCAGGGCGCGCAGCTCGGCCAGCAGGTCGGTCGGGCCCGGCGCGCCCGGCCGCCGCGCCACCACCGCGCAGATCTCGCTGCCCAGGGTCGGATGCGGGCGTCCGACCACCAGCACGTCGGCGACGGCCGGATGGTGGGCGATGGCGGCCTCGACCTCCTCGGCGAAGACCTTCTCGCCGCCGGTGTTGATCACCGCCGCGTCCCGTCCGAGCAGTTCCACCGTGCCGTCGGCATGCCACCGGGCTCGGTCGCCCGGCACGCTGTAGCGACGACCGCCGATCACCGGGAAGGTCTGCGCGGTCTTGATCGGATCGCCGAGGTAGCCGAGCGGGATCGCCCCGGTGGTCGCCAGCCAGCCGGTGCGCCGGTCGTCCCGGTCGAGCACCGTCGTGCGCGAGTCGTCGACCACGGTGGCGCCGGCCGACGGCTCGAACCCGCGCCCCGGCGGTCCGTTCGGCGGCGTGGTGGCCACGGCCAGCCGGCCGGACTCCGACGAGCCGAGGATGTCAAGGATCGTCACCTCGGGCAGGTGGCGGCGCAGCGCGGCGCGCACCGGCGCGGTCAGCGCCGTGCCGCCGCTGGTGATGAAGCGCAGGGCATCGAGCCGGCGCGTCCGGCGATCGAGTGCCTCCACCAGCGGGCGGGCGAAGGCGTCGCCGACGATCTGCAGCGAGGTCACCCGGTGGGCCGCGGCGGTGTCGAGCACGTCGTCGGGATCGAAGCGGTCGACGATCCGCTGGATCACCACCGTGCCCCCGGCCAGCAGCGTGCTCCAGGCGTTCCACTGCGCTGCGCCGTGGATCAGCGGGGGCGCCGGCAGGGTGCGCAACCGGTCGCCGCGCCCCGCGGCGCGCACCAGGTCGGCGACCGTCTCGTGGCGCACACCGAGCGCGCCGCGGGCGAAGTCGGCCTGGCGCCACAGCGTGCCCTTCGGCTGTCCGGTCGTCCCGCCGGTGTACAGCACGTACAGGTCGTCGGGCGAGGCCGCCGGATCGAGGCGCGGTTGGGCGCTGGCCACGGCCGCCTCGTAGCCGATGGCTCGCGGATGGCGGGGGGTCTCGTCGCCCACCTCGACGAGCAGCGGGGGTCGCGCGACCCGTTCGACGGCCGTGCCCACCGTGGCCGCCAGCGAGCTGGGATAGAACAGGGCGGCGCAGCGGGCGTCGATCAGAAGGGCGGTCAGCTCGTCGACCGACGCTCGCCAGGTGATGTTCGCCGGCGCGCACCGGGCGGCGAAGGCGGCCTGCATCGCTTCGAGGTACTCCCGGCCGTTGTGCAGCATCAGCCCGACGATCGACTGCCCGCACTCGTGGCCGGCGAGCGTGGCTCGCTCGGTCGTGCACCCCAGCCCGGACGTGGCGAGCAGCCCGGCCAGCCGGGCACCGCGGTCGGCGAAGGCCGCCCAGCTCAGCGTGCCGTGGCGGTCGATCACGGCGGGGCGGTGGGGGTGGGCGTCGGCCAGGGCGGCGACGGCGAGCGCCAGGTTCAGCCCGGCAGTCATGGCATCGGGCTCGGGGTCATGCAGTGCTCATAGGCCACGGGGGACGAGCTGCGCAAGTGCACGGGACGGCACGGCGGGGGCCTTGCGCCGCCGGTCGCCGTCGGGTACCCTCGGACACGGAGAGAGGTCAGCCGACCACACAACGTTGATCTCTTGACCACCCCACCGCGTCGGCCAGGCCGTTCCCCCGGGCCGGCCGGAGGGCGGGACGGCGCTGTGCCCGCCAGCGCTCCGCCCACGTCTGGCGGGCAACGCCTCCTCGGCGGAGGCGTTGCCCGGCCAGCGAGCCGAGCGGTCACCGGCGCCCCACCCGCCGTCCCCGACCCGTCCCGTCCCTGCCCGGGCCGAGCGGTCACCGGCGCCCGACCCGCCGTCCCGCCCGACCCGCCGTGGGCGGCGGCCTCAGTCTCGGTGCGGTGCTCCGGCCGACGCCGGCGGGTGATGGGGCGACTGGTCGTCGACGAGGTACGAGGTCATCGACAGGCTGCCCAGCTCGCAGCCGGCCAACGTCGGGGTGGCCGTGGTGCCTGCGGCGGCGGCGATGCCCGCCAGGTAGAGCAGCGGGACGAGATGGTCCGGCGTCGGAGCGGCCTGCTCGAGCAGCGGGTGCTCGGCCAGGGCGGGAGCGCGCCCGGGGTCCGTGGTGAGCAGGTCGCTCGCCGCCCGGTCGAACTCGACCGCCCAGTCGTCACCCGAACCCGGCCGGTTCCACCGCACCGCACGGAGGTTGTGGACGACGTTGCCGCTGGCGACGACCAGCACGCCACGGTCGCGCAGCGGCGCCAACCGGGCACCGAGGGCGAGGTGTTCGTCGAACGACTTGGTGGCATCGACCGAGAGCTGGACGACCGGGACGTCCGCCTGTGGGCGGATGTGGCGCAGCACCGTCCAGCAGCCGTGGTCGAGACCCCAGCTGTCGCGGTCGAGGCCGACCCGGGTCGGACGGACCAGGTCGGCGATCTCCGCAGCGAGCTGCGGGTCGCCGGGGGCCGGGTAGCGCACGGCGAACAGCTCGTCGGGAAAGCCGAAGAAGTCGTGGATCGTCGATGGTTCGGCCATCGCCGTGACGGCCGTGGCGTGGAGGTACCAGTGCGCCGAGATCACCAGGATGGCGCGCGGCCGCTCGGGAAGGTCGCTGCCGAAGGCCTGCCAGCCGCGCGTGTAGCGGTTGTCCTCGAGCGTCCACATCGGGCTGCCATGACCGAAGAAGGCCGCCGGCTGCCGGAGCGGTGCGGTCACGGCTGGCGCACCGCCGACACCTCGAACTCCAGCGTGATCTGCTCACTGACCAGCACCCCACCGGCTTCCAGGAGCGCGTTCCACGTCAGGCCCCAGTCCTTGCGGTTGACCCTGGTGCTGCCCTCCAGGCCGAGGCGCTCGTGACCGAACGGGTCGGTGGCCGTCCCGGTCAGCTCGGTGTCGAAGGTGACCGGCTTGCTGATGCCCTTGATGGTCAGGTCGCCGGTGATGGCGAACCGATCGTCGCCGGTGGGGACGATCTCGGTGCTGGTGAACGTGATCGTCGGGAACGAGTCGACGTCGAAGAACTCCGGGCTGCGCAGGTGGTTGTCGCGGTCCCGGTTGCGGGTGTCGACACTGGCGGTGCGAATGTCGATGTGCACCGTCGACGCCGCCGGGTCGGCCGGGTCGTAGGTGCCGGTGCCGGTGTACTCGTCGAACGAGCCACGCACCTTGGTGATCATCGCATGGCGAGCGACGAAGCCGATGCGGCTGTGGGTGGGATCGATGGCGTAGGTGGCGGTGCTCACGGGGCGGGTTCTCCTGCTAGTTGACACGTCAACTGTATCAACGAAGGGTGACATGTCAACCATTGCTAGGATGCGGTCGTGCGCACTCGCTGGCTCGACGAGACCGAGCGCGACGCCTGGCGAGGCCTGGCGCTGATGACCCGCCAGCTCGACGCCGTCCTCGCTCGACAGCTGGCCGGCAGCGGGCTGTCGCTGCAGGACTACGGCGTGCTCGCCCACCTCTCCGACCAGCCCGACGGGCGGGCGCGGATGAGCGAGTTGGGGCGCAGTCTGGGGTGGGAGAAGAGCCGGGTGTCCCACCATGTCGGGCGGATGGAGGCCCGCCGGTTGGTGGCCAGGGAGCGCTGCCCGAGCGACCGTCGCGGCTGGTTCGTGGTGATCACCCCTACCGGTCACCGAGCCATCGCCGCCGCGGCACCCGGCCACGTCGAGTCGGTCCGCCAGCACTTCGTCGACCTGCTCGACCGTGCCCAGCTGTCGCAGCTGACGGCCATCACCGCCACCGTGCTCGACCACCTCGCCGCCCACGACGGGCCCTGAACGCCCGGAAACACCGGGCCGGGGGCGGCCGGGCCGTCCCTAGACTCACCCGCCGTGAAGCGCACCTCCGAACGATTTGCCGCCATCGCCGAATCCGCCACTCTGGCGGTCGACGCCAAGGCCAAGGCACTGAAGGCCACGGGGGCGAACGTCATCGGTTTCGGCGCCGGCGAGCCGGACTTCCCGACGCCGGCGCACATCGTCGAGGCTGCCGAGCGAGCCTGCCGGGAGCCGAAGTACCACAAGTACACCCCGGCCGCCGGCCTGCCCGAGCTGCGCGAGGCGATCGCCGTCAAGACGCGGCGAGACAGCGAGTTCGCCACCACCGCCAACCAGGTCCTGGTGACCAACGGGGGCAAGCACGCCGTGTTCACCGCCTTCGCCGCGCTGTGCGACCCGGGCGACGAGGTCATCTGCCCGGCCCCGTACTGGACCACCTACCCGGAGGCCATCCGCCTGGCCGGCGGGGTCCCGGTGGTGATCGACACCACCGAGGAGACCGGCTTCCGGGTCACCGTCGAGCAGCTCGACGCGGCCCGCACGCCGCGGACGAAGGTGCTGCTGTTCGTCAGCCCGGACAACCCCAGTGGAGCCGTCTACCCGCCCGCCGAGGTCGAGGCCATCGGGCGCTGGGCGGTGGAGCACGGGATCTGGGTGATCACCGACGAGATCTACGAGCACCTGACCTACGGCCCGCACCGCTTCGTGTCGATGCCCACCGTCGTCCCCGACCTGGCCGAGCAGTGCCTGATCGTCAACGGCGTGGCCAAGACGTACGCGATGACCGGGTGGCGGGTCGGCTGGATGATCGGGCCCAGCGACGTGATGAAGGCCGCGGCCAACTTCCAGTCGCACTCCACGTCCAACATCGCCAACGTCTCCCAGGTCGCCGCCCTCGCTGCGGTCAGCGGGGACCTGTCGGCCGTGTCGATGATGCGTGACGCCTTCGAGCGGCGCGGCCGGATCATGCACCGGATGCTCAGCGAGATCCCCGGGGTCACCTGCCTGGAGCCGCAGGGTGCGTTCTACTGCTACCCGAACGTTCAGGGCCTGCTCGGTCGCCCGCTCGGACCGAACGGAACGGTGTCGACCACGACGATGGAGCTCGCCGACGTGATCCTCGATCAGGCCAAGGTGGCCTTCGTCCCCGGCGAGGCCTTTGGCAGCAGCGGATACGCCCGGTTCAGCTTCGCCATGTCCGACGACGACATGATCGAGGGCATCCGCCGGATCGCCGAGTTCGCCGCCGGCTGAACCCGGGGCGCCGAGGCGGACGACCACGGACCGCGGCTCCACGGCCCGGCGCGCACCGCCGCCTGAAGATCGCCCGTCGCGACGGACCCGGCGACGGCCCTCCCGATCGTGCTCCTCAGCCGGTGACGCGCTTGGCGGCGTGGTCGGCGAGATCCGCCGCCAGCCGCTCCACCGGCGCGTCCGCCAGCAGCGCTGCCCAGACCACCTCGGCCTGCGACTCGCCGGTCAGCCGGTCGACGGGCTGGTCGCGGTCGAGGTTGGAGGGGAAGGCGTAGCCCTCGGCGCATGCGGCCACCGCATTCCACAGGGCCTGCTCATCGGCGCCGTCGTGCCGTGCCCGCTGCAGGGCCGGGTAGACGGCGAGCGACATCCGCAGCCGGTCGATCGACTCCATCGCCCGGCCGAACGCCGAGTTGACCTGGAGCAGGTTGGCCATCCGGCGCACCCCGGTGGTCCGGTTGTGTCCGGCGGCGTGGAACAGCGCCGGATTGAAGTAGACGAGGTCGCCCGTGTCCAACGGCAGCTGGACGTAGTGGGCCTCGAAGTAGTCGATGAACTCGGGCCGCCGCCAGGCGAGGTAGCCGAGCTCGTAGCGCTGCGAGTTCGGCAGGTACTTGGTCGGGCCGCTCTCCACCGGCGTCGGGCCGTGGGCCACGGCGCCCTGCAGCGTCAACGCCGGCGACATCCGGTGCGCGTGGCGCGGGTACGTGGCCGCGGCGGCGTCGGTCATGAACCCGAGGTGGTAGTCGCGATGCGGCATCTGCGCCGCGCCGCCGGGGTTGACCACGTTGACCTGCGAGGTGACCTGGTAGTGCGGGCCGAGCCAGGCCAGGGCCCCGAGGGCGATCATGTCGCTGGCGTAGTAGGCGACGAAGGCGTCGGGCTCGGCCACCGCCAGCTTCTCCAGGGCGTTCCACACCCGGTCGTTGGCGCCCGGCTTGCCGAAGTGATCGCCGTGGACGGTGGTCGCGGCACGCTCGTCCTCGATGATCCGATCGAACGCGACGGACACCGCATCGACCGCACCGGCGTCGACCGCGCCGCGGATCGCGATCAGGCCCGGACCGTCGGCCAGTGCCGTGGCCAGCTCGTCGAGCACGACCCGCTGACCGGAGTCGGCGATCCGCCGGCGCAGCGCCGCGGCCTCGTAGACGACCGCGCCGTTGACCACACCCAGCGCCGACGGGTAGTCCGCTGGGTCCGGGCTCGCTTCGACCTCGGCGACGAACTCGGCCAACACCGGGTCGTCGACGCGGCGGGCGGCATCGATCGTCACGGCATCCGCTCCCAGTAGCTGCCGTCGATCATCGCCCGCAGCGAGGCAGCGTGCGGCACGGCCAGGTCCGGGTCGTCGGGCATCGCCGCCTCCCCGAAGGCCGCTTGGCGGCGGGCGATGCGGAACATGATCACCGCATGGCGGGCCGCGGCGTACTCGATGAACCAGCGCAGGTCGACGGGCTGATAGCCGGTGCGCCGGGTGTACTCGGCGACGACGTCCGCCGAGCGCATGAACTGCGCCATGCCGCCCATGCCGTACTGCACGGACAGGTCGTGGAAGAACAGATGGAGGTAGACCATCCAACCGAGGTCGACCTCCCGCGGGGCGATCCCGGCCATCTCCCAGTCCAGCACGGCCACCGGCAGGAAGTCGCGGTACAGCATGTTGCCCACCCGCGAGTCGCCCCAGCTGAGCACGGCGGGCGTCTCCTGCGGCCAGGTCGCCTCGAGATGCTCGAAGGCCGCGGCGCACACCGGCGAGGTCAGCCCGTCGGCGGTCACCCAGTCGTGGTACGCCAGCCAGCTGTCGACGTGCGCGCGCAGCGGCGACCGACCGGCCGTGGTGGAGGCGAGGAAGTCGACCGCCGGGTCGGCGCCGTCGATCCGGTGGATCTCGCCGAGCACACCGACGCTGGCGTCCTGCAGCGCCCGCTGCTGGTCGGCGGTGGCGTCGAACAGCCAGTTCCCGCCGAAGGTGTACGGCATCACGTCCGGTGGGACGGTGCCGTCGACCCGGCGCATGACGAAGAACGGCACGCCGAGGGCGGCGGGGTCGGTCTCCAGCCACAGGCAGTCGGGCACCGGCGCGTCGGTGCGCGCCCCGACGAGTTGCATCGCCCGGAACTGCATCTCCATGTCGTAGGTCGGGAACACGGGTGTGGCGTCGGCGTCCGGTGGGAGCCGGGCCACGCATCGATCGGTGATCGCCGACCCGTCGGCGCCCTGATGGGTCACGTCGAACAGGAGGGTCTCGCTGGACATGCCGTTGGTGGTCGGGATGCTCAGGTCGCCGATCACCGGTCGGTCGACGCGCTCGGCCAGCCACGCCGTCAGCCGGTGCTGCAGCTCGGCACGGTCACGTCGGCTGGTCTGCGGGCGATCGTCGGTCATGCCGGCGAGACTACGGCCTGGCATCGGCGTGCTACGGAGCGGTCAGCGAGGTGTCGGTCCGTCCTCGTCGGCGACCACCTGGCCGTCGGCGAGGCGCACGGTCCGTGTGCGGCGGACGGCGTCGAGAAGCACCCGGTCGTGACTGACCAGCACGATCGTCCCGGGGAAGCGATCGAGGGCCGACTCCAGCTGCTCGATGGCCGGCAGGTCGAGGTGGTTGGTCGGCTCGTCGAGCACCAGCAGGTTCGCCGGGCGGGCCTGCAGCACGGCGAGCACCAGCCGGGTGCGTTCCCCGGGGGAGAGCGTCCCGGCCGGCCGGTCGACATGACGGGTGGCGATGCCGAACTTGGCCAGCAGCGTGCGAGCGTCGCTGATCGGCGCGCCGACCGCGTCGATCACGCCGTGCAGCACCGTCGGGGCCGCGTTGAGCTGATCGCGCAGCTGGTCGAGACGGCCGACGCGCACGCCCGGCCCGAGGAATCGCCGACCGGTGCTCAGCTCGACGTCACCGAGCAGCGCGCCCACCAGCGTGGTCTTGCCCGACCCGTTGGCACCCTCGATCACGACCCGCTCGCCGGACGTGATCTGCAGGTCCAGCGGACCCAGGCAGAACCCTCCCCGGTCGACGCCGGCCTGCTCCAGCCGGGCGACGATGTCGCCGCTGCGCGGCGCGCTGGCGAAGGTCAGCCGAAGCTCCCAGGCCGTGCGCGGTTGCTCGACGGTGTCCAGGCGCTCGATGGCCCGCTCCGTGCGAGCCGCCCGGGCGGCCAGCTGCTCGGTCTGGTTGATCCGGAAGGCGCGGATGTTCTTGTCGTTGTCGGCGGGCGCCCGCCGTGCTCGGCGTAGCCCCTGGGTGGCCCACTCCCGCTCGGTCTGGGCGCGTGCCAGCAGCGCCCCCCGCTTCGCCTCGTAGGTGTCGTAGGCCCGCTGGGCGTGCTCGGCGGCCACCCGCCGCTCGGTGAGGTAGCCGTCCCAACCCCCGCCGTACCGGGTCAGCCGGTGGGTGAACGGGTCGAGCTCGACGACCCCGTCGATCGTCCGGCGCAGGAACGCCCGGTCGTGGGAGACGATCAGCGTTGCCGCGTCAGTGGCCGAGACGAACCGTTCGAGACGATCCAGGCCGGCGAGATCGAGGTCGTTGGTCGGCTCGTCGAGCAGCAGCACGTCGAAGCGAGCGGCCAGGAGCGCGGCGAGATCGAGACGCGCCGCCTGACCCCCGGACAGCCTGGCAGTCGGCCGGTCGAGCTGGTGGCCGTCGAGACCGATGCTGTCGGCCAGCTCGTCGAGCCGGGCGTCGAGGTCCGCCGCCCCGAGCCGGGTCCACCGATCCAGGGCCGACGAGTAGCGGTCGTCGGCGCCCGCCACCCCCGCGGCCAGGTCGGCGGTGGCAGCGTGCAGGGCGTCGTCAGCGGCGGCCACACCGGTGCGGCGGTGCACCGCCTGGCGCCCGGTCTCCGTGGTGCTGCGCGCCGGCTCCTGGGCCAGCAGCCCGACCGTGGCGTCGCCCGGCCGGCGGTGGAGGGCGCCGCGCCCCGGCGCCAGCTCCCCGGCCAGGACGCGCAGCAGCGTCGACTTGCCGACACCGTTCGGCCCCACCAAGCCGAGGCGATGGCCGGGGTCGAGGGCCAGATCGACCCCGTCGAGCAGCCGGTGCGGACCGACATCGACGACGAGTCCGGTGGCGTGGAGTGCGGCGGGCATGACGAGCAACCTTCCTGGGCGGACGGGGACACCGGGCGGTGTCGGACGGCGGGCGCGGACAGGTGCTCAGTCGGTCATCGGCGTCAGCCTAGGAGGGCGATGGTGCCTCGTACACTCGGGTTTCGGAGGTGACGATGGACGACTCGCGGTTCGGCACGCGCAATCGCAAAGGCGGGTTCGAGCCCAACGAGCGGCCCTCCTACCCGCCCGTCATCGTCTGGCCGCCTCGGCCGGTGGGCTTCGCCCGGTGGCTGCTCGGCTATCCCGGATACATCCTCGGCTGGCACCTGCCGGTCTTCCTCGTCGCCCTGGCCAGCTGGCGGTGGTTGACCCCGCCGATGACCACCATGCGCACCCTCGCCGCCGGCTGGATCGCGCTCATCCTGCTGCGCAACCTGGCGATCACCATCGTCTGGTTCGGTGCCGCTCACTGGTGGCTGTACCGCCGGCGCCACCAGGGCACTCGGTTCAAGTTCAACGCCCGCTGGCCGTCGACCAACTCGGAGCTGTTCCGCTTCCGCAACCAGGTGGCCGACAACGTGTTCTGGGCGCTGGTCAGCGGTGTGCCCATCTGGACGGCATGGGAGGTCGCCGGCTGGTGGCTGTTCGCCAACCATCACATCCCGTGGGTCAGCTGGTCGGCGCATCCGGTGTGGTTCGTGGCCCTGTTCCTCCTCGTGCCGATCATCCGCGACGTTCACTTCTATGCGGTGCACCGGTTGATCCACTGGCCACCGCTGTATCGCGCCGTCCACTCGCTGCACCACACCAACACCAACGTCAGCCCGTGGTCCGGCCTGGCCATGCACCCGGGTGAGCACCTGGCCTACTTCAGCTGCATCGCCGTCCACTGGCTGATCCCGTCACACCCGCTGCACGCCCTCTTCAACGGATTCCACGCCGGGCTGATGCCGATGCCCGGCCACGCCGGGTTCGCCAAGATCGAGGTGACCGACCATCTGGCAGTGGACACCAACGGCTACGCCCACTACCTGCACCACAAGTACTTCGAGGTCAACTACGCCGACGGGGTGATCCCCCTCGACCGCTGGTTCGGCTCCTTCCACGACGGCTCACCCGAGGCGCACCAGCGGATGCTGAGGCGCCGTCGGGCGGCGTCGATGGTGGCGACGAACGCCGACTGAGCGCCCTGAGCCCTCAGCCCTCGGCCAGCAGCTGGTAGAGCTTGCGGCGGGCCTCGTCGAGGATGGCCGTCGCCGAGGCGAGGTGCTCGTCCTTGCCGGCCATGCCCACCTGCTTGGCCGCCATCATCAGCTGCATCGCCGAGCGGCGCAGCTCGCCATGGCTCGAGTGCTGACCCTCGAGGAACGGCGGCATGCCCCCTGGCGTTGCCCGCCGCTCGGCGAGGGCCGCCTGTCCGGCCTCGGTGATCGTGTACACCCGCTTGCCGTCGACCTCGGCGCTGCGCACCAGGCCTTCCTCGTCGAGCAATTGCAAGGTCGGGTAGACCGATCCCGGGCTGGGCGTCCACCGCCCGCCGGTGCGCTCGTCGAGGCGCTGGATCAGCTCGTACCCGTGGCCCGCCGACTCGGCCAGCTCGCCGAGCAACGCCCAGCGGATGTCCCCGCGTCGCCGGCCGCGCGGCCCGCCGCCCAATCCGGGACCCATGCCACGGGCCCGGCCGCGCCCGAACGGCCCCGGCCCCCGCCGCCGCCATCCGGGCCCCGACTCACCGTGGTCCTCGTCATCCTGACCGTGGACGCGCCCCCCATCGTGCGGTTGGCGTCCCCGTGGTTCGTCGTCGGACGGATGGTGTCCACGTGGTTCGTGCTCGTGAGATTCGTGCTGGTGCGGCTCGTGTTCGTGTCGACCGTTCATGTCGATCCTCCTCCTCGCTCTTGGAGTGCATCACGATATATCGCCACCAGTCGAAATACACCCTGCCCGTAACCCCGCCCGCCGTGCCGGGTCGCCCGGCGGTGACCGTGCGCAGTCCCATGGGCGCGGGGACGTGCATGCGTGCAAGATCCCGCGCCCATGGGCGCGAAGCCGTGCGCGAGGCGTGTCGGGGGGTCGCGGCGGGGCGTGTCGTGACGGTCGAGTGAGGTGGGTGGTGAGGTGCCGGGCGCACGGCGGTGACCGTGCGCAGGGCGGCCGCGCCGCCGCAGTCCCATGGGCGCGGGGATGTGCGTGCGTGCAAGATTCCGCGCCCATGGGCGCGCCGGGTGTTCGGTCGGCGAGCGGCGAGCGGGGCGGGTGCTCGGTCGGCGAGCGAGGAGCGGTGCGCGGGGAGCGTGTGGGCCAGCGGTGGGCGGTGGGGCGTGGGCCAGCGGTGGGCGGTGGGGCGTGGGGCGTGGGGCGTGGGGCGGTGGGGCGTGGGCGGTGAGGCGTGGGGCGTGGGGGTCAGGGGGGGTGGGGGCGGAGGAGGTCGGCCAGGCGGGCGAGGACGGTGTCGCCGCACAGCGCGCCGAGCTCGGCTGCGAGCGAGTCGATCACGGGCGCCTCGCCGACATAGGACTCCGGTGCCTCGGTGCAGCACCAGGCCATGGTCCGGCCCTCGTCGCCCCAGTCGGCTCGTGACCACCGCCGGATCGTGGCGGTCTCGGTGCCGTCGCCGTGGTCGACCCAGTCGACGCGGATCGGGAGCTGCCAGCACACCGACGGCTTCCAGTCGATCGGCGACTCGCCGGCGGCCAGCGCGGCGAGGTGCAGGGCGCACCCGGCGCCGCCGGCGAACCCGGGACGGTTCAGGAAGATGCACGCCCCGTCGACGAGCTTGGTGTTCGTCCGCCCGGCGTCGTGGAACACGTCGTCGGCGTCCACCGCGGCGTGGTACTGCCACAGCTCGGCCGGGATGGCCGCGGCGCTGGCCGAGACCGTCATCGCCTCCTCATGATCGCCCAGTTCGGCACCGACGGAGCAGCAGCCCTGCTGCAGGTCGGCCGCCGGATGGTCGAGGATGCCCTGGCAGCCGCGCCCCCAGATGCAGGTCCACGACGAGCGCAGGAACCCGGGCTCGACCTGCCAGCGGGTCGGTCCGTCGTCGACGGCGATCAACGGTTCCACCGCCGGCACGATCGGCTCGGCGCCGTCGCCCGTCGGCGGTGCGGCGGACGAGGAGCTCACGAGGGCCACGCTAGGGGGCCGGCTCGGGCACACTGGGGTCATGTCCGCCACGTCATCGACCTCGCTCGACGCTGCGCTCGCCACCGTCGATGCCGCCATCGACCGCCTGCTGGCCGAGCATCCGCCAGCCAGCACCGATCCGGTGTCGTTCCGCGGCGCCCGCTACGACGCCGGCCTGGCCTGGGTGCACTTCCCGCCGGGGTTCGGCGGCCTGGGGCTGGCGCCGGAGCTGAACAAGCACATCGAGCAGCGCGTGATCGAGGCCGGCGCGGCCCCGATGGCACCCAGTGGGTTCTTCGCCTTCCTGGCGGGCCCCACCATCGTCACCCACGGCACCGACGAGCAGCGCCGGCGCTTCCTGCGCCCGATGTTCACGGGCGAGGAGACCTGGTGCCAGCTGTTCAGCGAGCCGGGCGCCGGCAGTGACCTGGCCGGGCTGGCCACCCGGGCAGTGCGCGACGGCGACGAGTGGGTGGTCAACGGCCAGAAGGTATGGAACACCCTGGCGCACATCGCCGACTGGGGAATGCTGGTCACCCGGACCGATCCGAACCAACCCAAGCACAAGGGGATGACCTACTTCGCCGTCGACATGCACGCCCCCGGCGTGGAGGTCCGCCCGCTGCGCCAGATCACCGGTGAGGCGGAGTTCAACGAGGTCTACCTGACCGACGCGCGGATCCCCGACGACCAGCGCCTCGGCGCCGTCGGCGAGGGCTGGCGAGTGTCGTTGACCACGCTGATGAACGAGCGGACCTCGATCGGTGGCAGCGGCGGGGTCAGTGAGGCCGGGCGCGGCGGGTTGGCCGCCGAGGCCCTGCGCGTCTGGCACGACGAGGTCGCCGACGACGCCAAGACGCCCGTCAACCGCGACCGCTTGATGCGCCTATACGTCAAGGGCGAGGTCGGCCGGTTGACCAACCAGCGGGCCAGCGAGGCGATGGCGGTGGGCAACCCGGGGCCGGAGGGCTCGGTGTCCAAGCTGGCCTACGCCGAGTTGAACAAGGAGATGTTCAGCTTCATCGTCGACGTGCTCGGGATGGACGGGCAGGTCGGATACGACTACACCTTCCGCCGGCCGGCGGCCGTCGACGTCAACGCCACGTCCCACGGGCCGCGCTACGCCTTCCTGCGGGTGCGGGCCAACTCGATCGAGGGTGGGACCTCGGAGATCATGCGCAACATCCTTGGCGAGCAGGTCCTCGGCCTGCCCGGCGAGCCGCGGGTCGACAAGGATCGCCCGTGGGCCGAGGTGCCCCGTTGAGCACGGCGTCGATCGAGGACGTCGATCTGGTCATCATCGGCACCGGGAGTGGCAACTCGCTGATCGGCCCGGAGATGGACGGGTGGCGGATCGCCATCGTCGAGCGTGCCGAGTTCGGTGGGACCTGCCTCAACCGCGGGTGCATCCCGACCAAGATGTTCTCCTACACCGCCGACGTGGCCGAGACGGCAGCGCACGGCCAGCGCTACGGGCTGGACACGGCGATGCGCGGCGCCGACTGGCCGGCTGTCGTCGGGCGCGTCTTCGGGCGGATCGACCCGATCGCCGCCGGGGGCAAGCGATACCGGGAAGGCCTCGACCACGTCACCGTGTACACCGGCGAGGGACGCTTCGTGGACGAGCGCACCGTGCAGGTGGGCGAGCACCGGATCCGCGGTCGCCAGGTGGTGATCGCCGCCGGCGCCCGACCGCATCTCCCGGAGCTGGTTCCCGGACTGGACCCGGCGGTGGGTCCGACGGTGCCGTTCCACACCAGCGACACGATCATGCGCCTGGGCGCGCTGCCCGAGCACCTGGTGGTCCTCGGCGGGGGGTTCATCGCCTGCGAGCTGGCCCATGTGTTCGGGGCGCTGGGGTCCCGGGTGACCATCGTCCAACGCGGTCCACATCTGCTCACCGCCGAGGACGACGAGATCGCCCAGCGCTTCACCGACATCGCCGCCCGGCAGTTCGACGTGATCCTCGGGGCCCACCTGGAGCGGGCCGAGTCGACGCCCGGTGGGGTGGTGGTCCATCTCACGGTCGACGGTCAGCGCCGTGCCGTCCACGGGGACGTCCTGCTGGTGGCCACCGGGCGGACGCCGAACGGGGACGTGCTCGGCGCCGAGCACGCTGGTGTCGAGCTCGACGGCGCGGCGGTGTGCGTCGATCGGTTCGGCCGGACCACCGCCCCCGGCGTGTGGGCCCTCGGTGACGTCAACGGCCGACACCAGCTCAAGCACATGGCCAACGGCGAGGCCCGGGTGGTGCGCCACAACCTCAGCCACCCCGACGACCTGCGCCCGCTGGACGAGCGCCCTGCACCCCACGGCGTGTTCGCCAGCCCGCAGATCGGCGCGGTCGGCCCGACGGAGCGTCAGGCCCGCGCCGAGGCCGCGGGGGCGGGGGACGACGACGATCTGTGCGTCATCACCCACCCCTATTCGGCGACGGCGTACGGCTGGGCACTCGAGGACCACGACGGGTTCGTCAAGCTGATCGGCCGGCGTTCGACCCGCCGCCTGGTGGCGGCCCACGTGATCGGGTTCCACGCCGCCACGCTGGTCCAGCAACTGGTGCAGGGCATCCACCTCGGGCTCACCGTCGACGACCTGGCCACCGGTCAGGTGTGGATCCATCCGGCGATGCCGGAGGTGATCGAGCAGGCCCTGCTGAAGCTGCTCGAGGCCTTCGACCAGGGCTGACCTCGGTCTCGGCCATCTCACCCAGTTCTCACCGAGTTCGGGTTGGCGCTTAGCAGTGGTTGGACATCCTGTGCTCACCCCCACCCGTTCCCCCTGAAGGAGAGCACCCACCATGAAGCAGAACAAGCGCATCGCAGCGTTCGGACTCACCGCAGGCCTGCTGGCCGGCGGTGCGGCCGGCCTGATCCTCGAGGCCAGCGGCTCGGCCAGCGCCGCCCAGACCACGCCGCCGGCGGGCACCACCGTCAGCAGCGGGACCGCGGCGACCGGGTCGACCTCGACCGACACGAGCGCGACGACCCGCCAGGCTCGCCAGGCCGCCAACCAGGCCGCCCGCGAGGCCGAGCGTGCCGCCCGGCTGTCGGCGATCCTCAAGCCGCTGGTCGACGACGGCACGCTGACCCAGGATCAGGCCGACAAGGTCGTCGCCGCCCTCGTGGCCGCCAACCCGCGGACCGAAGCGTTGACCACCGCCGCCAGCGTGATCGGCATCACCGCGGACGACCTGACCACCCAGATCCGGTCGGGCAAGACCGTGGCCGACATCGCCGTGGCCAACGGCAAGACCGGTCAGGCCGTGATCGATGCCCTGGTGGCCAAGGAGAAGGCCGTCCTCGACGCCATGGTGTCGGCCAAGGCGATCACCCAGACCCAGGCCGACACCCGGTTGGCCAACGTCACCGCCCGGGTCACCGCCTGGGTCAACGAGACCGGTGACATCGGCATGATGGGCGGCCCCGGCGGCCCCGGCCAGCGTGGTCCCGGCCGCGGTCACGGCGGGCGCGGACTCGGCCAGGGTGGCCCGCAGGACGACCAGGGTCCGTGGGACCAGGGCGCCGGCCCGAACGCCCCCGCCCCGGCGCCGGGCGACCCGGCCGCCACGCCGACCACGTCCAACGGCTGAGTTCAACCGCCTCCGCGACGGAACCACCACCAACCAGCACCTCCCCACGGCGGTGACCGGCCCGGGCAGTCCCTCCCTGCCTCCCGGGCCGGTCACCCTGCTGGGCTGTCACAATGGGGCACCGATGTCCACTGTGTTGATCGCCGACGATGACCGAGCCATCCGCCAGTCGCTGGCCAGGGCGCTGACCCTGGCCGGGTACGAGGTGGTCGAGGCCGCCGACGGCGCTGCGGCGCTGAGCCAGGTCGAGTCGGTCAAGCCGGACGTGGCCGTGCTCGACGTGATGATGCCCCACGTCGACGGGCTGACCGTGTGCCGGGTGCTGCGCGCCGAGCGCCAGCGCCTGCCGATCCTGATGCTCACCGCACGCACGGAGACCGCCGACCGGGTGGCCGGACTCGACGCCGGCGCCGACGACTACCTGCCCAAGCCGTTCGAGCTCGACGAGCTGCTGGCCCGGCTGCGCGCCCTGCTCCGCCGAGTCCAGCCGGACGAGGATCCCGAGGGGCGCACCGAGCTGCGTCTCGGCGACGTCGCCCTCGATCCCCAGGCCCATCGTGTCCGCCGCGGTGAGCGCGACGTCGAGCTGTCCAAGACCGAGTTCCAGCTGCTCGAGCTGCTCCTGCGCAACCAGGGCATCGTTCTCGACCACTCGACCATCTACGACCGCATCTGGGGCTACGACTTCGGGCCGGACTCGAAGAACCTGGCCGTGTACATGTCGTACCTGCGCCGCAAGCTGGAACTCGACGGCGAGACCAAGTTCCTGCACACCGTTCGCGGCGTGGGGTACGTGGCCAGGATGGAATGAGGCCGAGCGCATGAGCCTGCGACTGCGGATCATCCTGGCGCTCGCCGTGCTGGCCTCGCTGGCCTCGATCGCCATCGGGCTCAGCTCCTACCGCTCCACCCGGGTCCAGCTGCTGAAGGCCGTCGACCAGTCGCTCGACGCCGCCTCGCTGGCCCGTGGCCCGCAGTTGCGCGAGCTGTGCTCCGACCCCGACGGCGATGCCCCGCCGCGGGCGCTGCGCGGCATCGTGCTGCAGCTCGTCACCCGAGACGCCGCGGTGACCTCGTGCGCCGACGTGCTCCCGCTGACCAAGCGCGACCGTGACCTGATCGGTGCCGGGCGCGGCCGGGTCCGCCACAACGTGAGCACGGCGAACGGCGAGCAGTTCCGGGTGCTGTCGATCGCCGTGCCCAGCGGCGGGGTCGTGCAGTTCGCCCGCTCGCTGACCGAGACCAACGACTCGCTCAGCCACATCGCCCGGCGGACGCTGTGGGCGGTCATGGCCATCGCCATCGGCGCGGTGCTGATCGGCTGGTGGATCGGCCGGCAGGTCACCCGCCGGTTGGAGCACCTCACCGATGCGGCCCGCCAGGTGGCCAGCACCGGATCGCTGGACCTCGAGGTCCCGGTGCACGGCAACGACGAGGTGACCACGCTGGCGCAGTCGATGCAGGCGATGCTGGCCGCGTTGGCGGCCAGCCGTGCCGCCCAACGCCAGCTCGTCCAGGACGCCGGTCACGAGTTGCGCACCCCGCTGACCAGCCTGCGCACCAACGTGTCCGTGCTGCGCCGCTACGACCAGTTGGCGGCCGATTCCCGACAGCAGATCCTCGACGACCTCGACAGCGAGACTCGCGAGCTGACTGCGCTGGTCAACGAGCTCGTCGACCTGGCCACCGACCGGGCGTCCGACGAAGTGGCCCAGACGGCCAACCTGGGGGAGCTCGCCCGGCGCATCGTCGAGCGGGCGACGCGTCGGTCCGGCCGGGACATCACGCTGTCGGCCGACCAGTCGACTGCCGTCGTGCGCGTCGGCGCCGTCGAGCGGGCCATGCAGAACCTGGTGGACAACGCGGTCAAGTTCGCCCCGACCGGTCCGATCGAGATGGCCGTTCACAACGGGCGGATCGCCGTTCGCGACCACGGGCCTGGCCTGGCGGCCGGGGACGAGGTCAACGTCTTCCAGCGCTTCTACCGCGCCGTCCAGGCCCGCAGCCTGCCCGGGTCGGGGCTCGGTCTGTCGATCGTGCAGACCGTGGCCGAGAGCCATGGCGGCACCGTGTTCGCCACCAACGCCCCCGGCGGCGGAGCCGAGATCGGCTTCACCCTGCCCCTGATGCTGCCGCCTCCCTCGGCAGGGTCATCAGCAGGTGGTGGCTGAGGTCACCCACCAGGTCGACCAGGGTGTAGTCCCGCTCGGTCCAGCGCCACAGCCCGTGGACCCGGGCGAAGCGGTCGTGGTACCGGCCGGCGATGATCGGCTGCAGCGGCAGGACCGCGGTCTGCTGCAAGACGGTGTAGTAGCTGCGAGCCGTGGCCGTGCGGCCGTCCGGGGCAACTTCGATGATCACATTGGTGGTGACGTGCTTGGTCCGTGGCGTGCCGTCCTCGTAGCGCCGGACGGAGGCCTCCCAGATTTTGTGCACCGTGTCGGCGTCGACCCAGTTGCCCTCGCCGAGCTTGATCCGAGCATGGCGGAACAGCTCGGCGGCGCCGGCGAAGTTGCCGTGGTCCATGTGTTCGGCGTACCGGTACAGCAGGGCGGTGATCGCCGCCTCGGCCTTGCGTCGGGATCCCATGTGCGTCGACCCTAGGACCGTCACGCCCAGCGGTGTCCACCGGGAGCGGCGCCGTAACCTGGCGCGATGACCCTTCGAATCGGATTGCTGGGCGCCGGACGCATCGGCACGGTCCACGCCGCGGCCATCGGCGCCACCCCCGGGGCTCGCCTGGTGGCCGTCGCCGACGCCGTCGGGTCGGCCGCCCAGTCGCTGGCCGGATCCGTGGGGGCCGAGGTGCGCGAGGTCGAGGCGGTCATCGCCGCCGGGGACATCGACGCGGTGTTCATCACCTCGCCGACCGACACCCACGCCGACCTGATCGTCGCCGCGGCCCGGGCCGGCAAGGCGATCTTCTGCGAGAAGCCCATCGACCTGTCCCGCCAGCGGGTGCGCGACAGCCTGGCCGTGGTCGGCCAGGCCGGCGTGCCGCTGATGGTCGGCTTCAACCGGCGCTTCGATCCCAACTTCCGGGCGGTGCGCCGCCAGATCGACGACGGCACGATCGGCGAGGTGGAGATGGTGGTCATCATCTCCCGCGACCCCGGCCCCCCACCGGTGGAGTACCTGGCCCGATCCGGTGGCCAGCTGCGCGACATGACGATCCACGACTTCGACATGGCCCGCTTCCTGCTCGGCGAGGAGCCCGCAACGGTGCACGCGGTCGGCTCCTCGCTGGTCGATCCAGCCATCGCCGCGGTGCCCGACACCGACAGCGTGGCGGTCACGCTGATGACCCCGTCCGGGCGGATCGCCCAGATCAGCAACAGCCGGCGTGCGGCCTACGGGTACGACCAACGGATCGAGGTGCTCGGATCGTCGGGCATGGCTCGCGCCGAGAACATCCACGAGACCACCGCCGAGGTCGGCACGGCGGACGGGTTCCGCAAGCCGCCGCTGATGAACTTCTTCCTCGAGCGCTACATGGCCTCGTACACCGCCGAGGTCGGCGCCTTCGTGTCGGCCGTGGCGGCGGGCGCCACACCGTCGCCGTCGGGGGACGACGGGTTGCGCGCCCTGCTGCTGGCCGATGCCGCGGTCGCCTCGATGGCGTCGGGCCGCACGGTGTCGGTGGCCGAGTTGGACTGACCGCGGTCAGGTCGCGGCCGGTTGCCGCCGTCGACGTCGCCGGCGGGACACGACGACGTTCAGCTCGGCACCGAGCAGCGCCACCAGGGCATGCAACGACAGCCACGACAGCAGGCCGATCACCGTGGCGAAGGTGCCGTAGACCGGCGAGGCATTGGTGATCCAACGCTGGACCACGGTGGTGCCCACCAGCTGGAGGGCGGCGAAGACGGTTCCGGCCGCGACTGCCCCGGGTACGAGGTCCCGCCAGGCCCGACGGCGGGTGCACAGCCAGCGGTAGGTGCCGAGGACGACGAGGACGTTGATCACCAGAGCACCGACCACGCCGAGCAGCTTGCCGACCGCCGAGACGCCGGTGATGCCCACGAGCGAGGTCGAGGCCGCGGTCACCACCTGGGCGCCGCCGATCAGGCCGATGCCGATCAGCGCCTTGAGCCGACTGGCGGCGGCGTTGGAACGCCGGTCGATGGGCACCTCGGCGATGTCGTCGAGCCCGGTCTGGATCGCCAGGAATGCCTTGGTCCCGGCCCACAGCGTGGTCAGCAGCCCGACGATCAGCACGGTCGTGTTGCCGGTGAGCCGCCCCGGATCGCGGGCGATCTCCGAACCGATGATCGGGATGCGCGCCGCGGCGGAGTCGATGATCTGCTTGCGCCAGTCGGCATGGTGCTCGAGCAGGAAGCCGAGCACGGTGGTGAGCACGAGCATCAGCGGGAACACCGACAGGAAGGCGAAGTGGGACACGAGCGCGGCATTCTTCGTCGTCCGGTGATCGCGCAGCTGGTCGAGGAACCGCATCGTGGCGTCGAACGGCCGGGAGCGAGCTCGCCACCGCTCGACGCGCGAACGGGGGGCCGAGTCGGTGGTCGTGGCCGGCCGGGCGGCGACGGGCTCGATCACGACGGGAGCGTCCAGTCGATCAGTGCCTGGCCGTGGCCGGCCAGCGCGGCGTTGGTCCGGCTGAACGGTCGGCTGCCGAAGAACCCGTTGGAGGCCGACAGCGGCGACGGGTGGGCGGACTCGATGATCGTGTGGCGGGCGTCGACCAGGGCCTTCTTGCGCCGGGCGGAGGCACCCCACAGGATGAACACGCAGTGCTCGACCCGCTGGTCGACGACGCGGAGGACCTCGTCGGTGAAGGTCTCCCAGCCCTTGCCCTGGTGACTGGCCGCCTGCCCGGCGCGCACGGTGAGGGTGGCGTTGAGCAACAGCACGCCCTGGCGAGCCCAGCTGGTCAGGTCGCCGTGGCGCGGGGTGTCGATGCCCAGGTCGGAGCGCAGCTCGGTGTAGATGTTGACCAGCGACGGCGGCAGGGACACGCCGCGACGCACCGAGAAGCACAGCCCCTGGGCTTGTCCCGGTCCGTGGTACGGATCCTGGCCGAGGATCACCACCCGGGTCTCCGCCAGCGGGGTGAGGTGCAGGGCGGCGAACTCCTCGGCGGCCGGGGGGTACACGATGGTGCGCTGGCGCTCGGCGGCCACGAAGGCGCGCAGGTCGTGCCAGTACGGCTTGGCGAACTCGCCACGCAGCACCGGGTTCCAGTCGGTGGTCACCGGACTGTTGTAGCGCAGCGCCGTCCTGCAGGCCGTCTCGCTACGGTGTGCGGCGATGCGTGCGATCCTCGACGTCGACCTGCTGGCCTTCGAGCGCGGCCGTGCCGAGCAGCGTCGGGCGGTGGTCGACGGCGTGCGCCGCAGCCTGGCCACCGGGTTCGTCTACACCCGCCACGACCTGTCCGAGGACCTGATCGACACGGCCTACGGCATGCTGGCCACCTTCTTCGGCCAGTCCCCGGAGCTCAAGGCCCAGTTCGTCGCCCCGGAGAGCCACGGCCAGACCGGATACACCGGTCTGCTGGTGGAGACGGCGGCCAGCAGCGATGCTCCCGACTGGAAGGAGATGCTCAACTGGGGCGCCGAGCTGCCGGTCGGGCACCCGCTGCGCCAGCGGTACCCACATCGCTACGGGCGCCAGGTCCTGCCCGAGGCCGTGGTCCCCGGCATCACCGAGGTGCTCACCCGGTTCCATCACGCCATCGAGTCGGTGCAGCGGCGATTCCTGCGGGTCATCGCCGAGTCGCTCGGGTGCCACGAGTCGTTGTTCGACGAGATGACCACCAACGGGGCGACGTTGACCCGGGCGATCCGCTATCCACCGATGGCCGAATCGCCGGGCGCCGCCCACGTGTGGGCCGGCGCCCACGGCGACATCAATCTGATCACCGCCCTGCCGCGGGCCACGGCGCCCGGCCTGCAGGTGCTGGTCGACGAGACGTGGGTCGATGCCGTGGCCCCCGCCGGGCAGGTGATCATCAACACCGGGATGATGCTGGAGCGGCTCACCAACGGGGTGATCCCCACCGGCGTGCACCGCGTCGTCGCCGACCCCGGCTACGTGGGCGAGCGCTACAGCGTCGTCCAGTTCTGCCACCCGACCCCGTGGACCGTGCTGCAACCCTTGCCGAGCTGCATCACCCCCGAGCATCCGCAGCGCTGGTCGGGCATGCTCAGCGCCGACGCCCTCGATCTGGTGCTCTACGAGATCAACCTGGTCGACGGGGCGCGACGCGTCGAGCAGGCGGCGACGCCGGTGCCGACATCGGGGTCGACGTCGTGAGCGACGGCCACGCCGGGACCACCGAGCCAGGTGCGCCGCTCGAGCCCGACGACGCGTCCCCAGCCCCGCAACCCGTCGCGGTCGGCTCGACGGCGGGTGACGCGACGGGTGACACGACCGGTGACACACGCGGTGACACGGCCGGCGGGACGGAGGCCGAGCACGACCTCGACGACGGCGATCCCACCGAGCCCACCGACCCGCCGGCCAAGCGCCGCGACGTGCTGGTGGCGGTCGACGTCGGCGACGTCGAGATCGCCGCCGGCCTGGTCACCGTGACCGGCGACCTGATCGACCGGGAGCGGATGGAGATCGACCATCGACTCACCGGCGACGGGCTCGTCGACCGGCTGGTGGACACGCTGCAACCCCTGCTGGACCGGGCCCGCGACCGGCACTACGCCCGCCCGCTGGCCGTCGGCGTCGGCACCCCGGGGCGGCTCAGCCCGGACCGCCAACTGGTGTCGCCCGACGAGGTGCTGGCCTGGCGCGACTTCCCGCTGGCTGCCCGGCTGCGCACCGCGCTGCGCCTCCCGGTGTTCGTCGAACACGAGGCCAAGGCCCTGGCCCTGGCCGAGGGGTGGTTGGGCGCAGCGGTCGGCAAGGAGAGCTTCCTGGCGATGATGGTCTCGTCCAGCATCGGCGGCGGCATCGTGCTCAACGGGCAGCTGCTCGAAGGTGCTGGCGGCAACGCCGGCCACATCGGCCACCTGATCGTCGAGCCCAACGGACGGCGCTGCCCGTGCGGGTCTCGTGGCTGCCTGGAGAGCGAGGCATCCGGGCGCTCGATCGAGTCGATCACCGGCCGCCCGCCCACCGAGCCGAGCTACGAGATCATGCAGCGCACCGGGACCCTGGTCGGCCTGGCGGTGGCCTCGGTGTGCAACCTGCTCGACCTCGACTTCGTGGTCTGCGGCGGTCCCGTGGCCCATGGGTTCGGGGCTACCTTCTTCAACTCGGCGCAGGACACCCTGACCGAGCATGCCCGCCTGTCGTTCAGCCGCACGGCGCGCATCGTCCCCTCCCGGCTGCGCGACAAGGGACCACTGGTGGGCGCCGGTGCCGTGGCGATCCGGGGATTGAACCGCGCCCGCCGAGGGCATACCAGGCGCTGAGCGCACCCCGTTCTAGGCTTGCGCCGAGCACTGAGCAAAGGACCCGGTCCACATGACGAAGATTCGCAGCACCGATGCCTCCAACATCGACGACCGTCGGGGAGACAGCGGTGGCGCTGGCGGGGGAGGCGGGTTCCCGTTCCCCTTCCCGAGCGGTGGCGGCGGGGGCGGCGGCCTTCCGTTCCCCACCAAGGCGGGCGGCGGGTTGATGACCATCCTGCTGCTGCTCGCGGCCATGTTCCTGCCGAAGATCCTCGGCCGCTCGCACCAGGCGGTCGGCCCGATGACCGCCAACCAGGCACCGGCCCAGTCGTCCACCGGCGGGGGCTGCCAGACCGACCTGGAGCAGATCGTCTGTGGGGTGACCAACGACGTCCAGCAGTTCTGGACCACCGCGCTGCCGGAGTTCTTCAACACCCAGTACCAGATGACTCGCACGGTGTGGTTCACCGACAGCACCAACACCGGCTGCGGACCGGCCAGCTCGCAGACCGGTCCGTTCTACTGCCCGAACGACCAGCTCGTGTACCTCGACCTCGGCTTCATGCAGCAGCTGGAGCAGATGCTGGTCGGCAACACCAGCGACCTGGCCGAGCAGTACATCGTCGCCCACGAGTACGGCCACCACATCCAGAACCTGCTGGGCACCAACGCCCAGGTGCAGCAGGCCCAGCAGCAGGACCAGGGCAACGCCAACAAGTACTCGATCGCCCTGGAGCTGCAGGCTGACTGCTACGCCGGGGTGTGGGTCGGCGATGTCAACCAGCGCGGCCTGCTGGACAACCCCCAGGAGATCACCGAGGCGCTGAAGGCTGCCGAGGCGGTCGGCGACGACCGGATCCAGATGAAGACCCAGGGTGGCATCGACCGTGGTTCGTGGACGCACGGGTCGGCGGCGCAGCGTGAGCAGTGGTTCAAGCGGGGCTTCGACACCCAGGACCCCCGCCAGTGCAACACGTTCAACGAGATCTGATAGGTCGTTCGCGCAGGACCCTCAGCTCGTCTCGGTGACTGCCCGTCCGCCGAAACCTCGGTAGACCCGCTCGGCCGGACCGAGCCCGAGGTGCTGGTGCCACCAGGCGGCCACGAGGATCGCCACCGACCAGTAGCCCAGCGCCAGGGCGGCCGCGACGTCGAGTCCCGCCGGCCGAACCAGGTGCCACACGTTGACCACCAGGTTGAAGAACAGGGCGTGGCCGATGTAGAGCGTCAGCGTCGTCCGCCCAGCCGCGGCCAGCCCGCGAGTGACGGGTGAGTGCCGGGTGGCCTGGGCGATCCACCCGACCACGCAGATCGCCAGCACCGCCGCGCCGCCGGCGCACAGCGTGTACACCGCGCTGCGCGAATACGGCTCGGTGGACAGCAACGTGCTCCGGGGGTTCAGGGCGCGCAGCCCGTATCCGGCGGCGACGGCCCCGGCGCCAGCCGCAGCCAGGCGCCAGCGGACCCGGGGGGACCAGGGCGCCAGGCGGCCGAGCAGCATGCCGACCAGGAAGAAGCTCAGCCAGGGCAACAGCGGGTGGGTCCCGTTGACGAACGTGTTGAACACCAGCCCGCGTGGCGAGCGCGGGCCCGGCTGGAGCAGCCAGGTCACCCGGTGGTGCAGTCCCCACCAGGCCACCAGGTGACCAGCCGTCGCCGCCACGGCGGCGCCGACGGCCAGCCAGCGCGACCGCATGGTGAAGAGCGCCGCGGCCAGGAGGAAGAAGGCTCCGTAGAAGAACAGGATCGTGCCGGTCCAGATCCAGTCGAGGAACGCGCCGAAGGCGTAGAGCAGCAGGCCCCGGCGGGCGAGCACCCAGCGCATCTCGGTGATCGCCCGGCGGTCGGCGGCGGCGACGACGCGGCGGGTCATCAGGGTCACGCCCATCCCGGCGACGGTGACGAAGGTGGCGGCGAAGCGGGTTGCCAGCGGGCCGCGCCACGGGTCGAGGGCGTGGTTGACGATCGACCGGCCGACCGTGCCCCTGGACATCAGCAGCAGGTAGCCCTGGTAGTTCATCAGGGCCACGCCGATCAGCGCCACGGCGCGGGTGACGTCGAGGTCGACGACCCGATCGCGCTCGGCGGTCATCGAGTCAGGTCCAGCACAGCTCGTCGATCCGGGTGGTGATGAGCGGGCGCTGGACGTCGATCCAGTCGCCCACCGCGGGCAGCGACGCGCCCTCGGGGACGACGCACATCGAGCTGTGCATGTGCGGCGCCTCCAGCAGAGCCATCCGCTGGCGGTGGGCGTGGAACGGGCTGCGCCCATCGGCCAGCGGAGCCACGCCGTGGCTGCTGCCGGCTCCGACGATGACGAGGTGCCCGTCCTCGATGACGGGTGTCGCCCGGTAGCCGGCGGTGTCCCCACGGCGCACCCGGCGCACGGCGAGGACGTCGGCCGTCAACCGGAGGGCCTGCTTGTCGCCGTGCCACAGCGCGGTGCCGACCCGGCAGCGCACCGGACGACCGGCGGTCCGCGACCGCAGATCGTCGAGGGACGCCGGTGCCAGGTGACTGACCCACAGCGGCACGCCGGCGAGGCGGGAGACGGCGCCGACGGCTGCCAGCCAGTGGTCGACCTCGGCCAGGCGGTCGGCGTCCGTGCCGGCGAGGGGCAGGTGCACGGCGAGCCCGGCCACCGCGCAGCGCGCCCGCTCCACCGCGTCGAGCAGGTCTGCCAGCCCCTCGGGCTCGACGCCGTAGCGGCGCATCGAGGAGCGCAGCTTGACCATGACCAGTCCGCTCCAGCCGGCCAGCGCGTCCACGTCATCGACGCTGCCGACGGTGAGCACGGTGCCGTGCGGCAGCTCGC
Source organism: Actinomycetes bacterium (assembly GCA_029782355.1). Taxonomy (GTDB): domain Bacteria; phylum Actinomycetota; class Acidimicrobiia; order Acidimicrobiales; family Ilumatobacteraceae; genus JAKOUY01. The sequence goes on along the minus strand of JAKOUY010000029.1, from coordinate 85,421 downwards.
CGGGCAGGTGACCGGCGGGGGTGAGGACCACCGGTGTCACCCCCACGGCGACCCCGTCGAGTTCGTGCACCGTGCCGACGGCGACGTGGTCGGCCAGCCCGGCGGCGATGGGGTGCAGCACGTCCCGACCGAATCCGTAGCCGTTGCCCTTGACCACCGGGACCAGGCCTGGCGTCGCCCGGGCCACCTCGTGGACATCGTCCAGCCAGCGCGCCCGATCGACGGTGAGGCGCACGGTCATCGGCCCGAACCGTAGCCGGACGCCGTTGCCGCCCGCCGACGGCGCCGCCCATCGACCGGTCGGCCCGCACCGCGCCGGCTGGGATCTCGTGGCGGGCGCGACCAGGCCGGCAGGAGCGGGGCCAGGGTGCGCCGGTCGAGCGCCCCGCGCCACACGCCAGCGCCGTACGCGGCGTCGTCGAGAAGGGCGAGCGCAGTCCACGTGGCGAGGGGCACGGTTCGGTCCGAACGCCACCATTCGGCCACCAGCGGGGCCAGCGTGGCTGCCAGCCAGGGTCGTGTCCGCGGCACGGCCGCCGCGGCGACGGCCGCGAGCGGCCACCACACCCGCCGCACCGCGGTGGCCGCGCCGGCCCCGCCGGCCAGGTGGCCGCCCACCGTCAGCCGGGCGATCTCCGGGCATTCCACGCCGGGCAGGCGGCGGGCCAGGCCGAGGCCGGTCAGCCCGAGGAATGCCGTCGCCAGAGCCGGGCGACGGGCGACGACCAGCGCCCACGCCGCCGCGGTCCACCCGCTGAGCCGCAACGGGGTCAACGCCCCCGGATGGTTGACCGCCAGTGGCCCGGCGGAGCGGCCGTACCCGGCGCGCTGGGCCAGCAGGGCGGTCCAGGTCGAGCGCGGCCGGTGGTTCACCGTCGCCGCCGGCTCGTAGCGGCACGCCCACCCGGCCTCGACCAGGCGCCACACGAGGTCGACGTCCTCGCCGACCCGCATCGCCGGGTCGAACCCGCCGATCTGCCGCAACGCGACGGTGCGCGCCACCACGGCGGCCGCCGGCACGTAGGCAACCCGCCCGCCCGGCACGATCCGATCGGGGTGCGGCCCCAGATCCAGCGGGCTGCGGTGACGTTCGTAGGCGGCGATCACCCCCTCGACGCCAGGATCGGAGCACACCCGCGGCGCGACCAGGCCGACGCGCTCGTCGGCGAAGTGGGCCAGCAGCGGTGTCAGCCACTCGGGTGTGCTGGACTCGTCCGGAGCACGCACGTCGGCGTCGACGAAGGCCACCAGCGGGCTGTGCACGACAGCCAGGCCGGTCTGGCGGGCCGCTCCGGGGCCACCGTTCACCGGTCGGCGGATCAGCCGGACCCCGTCGGGCACGGTCACGGGATCCGCCGAGGCGTCGTCGACGACCACGATCCCGGCCAGCCCACCCGCCAGACCCCCCTCCAGATACGGCGCCAGGTCCGGGCACCTGCCGTGCACGGGGATCACCACGGTCACATCGGCCGGCCCGAACGGCGACGCGTCGGGGGCCGGATGGATGGCCCCGGCCGCCACCAACCGGTCGGTCAGCGGATGGTGGTTGGCGGGAGGGCGCTCGCCACGCTCCAGGGCGTCGGCCACCCGCCGGCCGGCAGCCGTCAGGCGGAACAGCCGGCGCGGGCTCCCGCCGAGGATCACCGCACCGCCCCCGACACGCCGGTAGGTGCGGTCGACGACGAAGCGGTCTACACCCACCACTCGTCGACCGCGGCGACCAGGTCGATGGTCAGGCGGGTCAGCAGCGCCCGCCCGTGGACCTCGTCGGCCCGGCTCGGATCCCCGAGGACGCCATTGGGGCTCACGGCGCGCATGCCGCTGGCGCGGATCTCCGGCAGCAGCGTCTCCAGGTCGGCGGTCCGGCCCAGCTCGATCCGGTCCCAGCGAACCGAGTCGGGGGCGATGGCCAGCATCAGCGAGGTTTCCGTCGCTCCGGCGTGGGCGTCGCCGCCATCGACGTGCGGCCACCACGGCAGGATCCGGCGGCGCTCCTCCAGCAGCGTGCGCACGGCGCGCTGGACCGGGAGGGCGTTGCCGCCGTGGCCGTTCACCAGGACCACCCCGGCGCTCCAATCGGCGCTGCGGCACAGCTCGACGACGACCTGCTCCATGACCTCGGCACCGATCGACAGGGTGCCGGGGAACCCGGCGTGCTCGCCGGAGGCGGTGACGGTGAGCGGCGGGCCGACCAGGATCTCGCCCGGCTCGAACGCCGCGGCCAAGCCGTTGGCCAGCGCGGTGGCGATGCGCAGGTCGGTGTCCAGCGGGAGGTGCGGACCGTGCTGCTCGCACGAGCCGACCGGGATGGCGAGCAGCGGTTGACGCATCCGACCCCACAACTCGGCCCAGGTGGTGTTGCCGAGGCGGCTCATGACGTAGCCCCACCGGGCGCCGCGCCGCCCGCCCGGTAGCCCCAACGAGTCAGGGCATCGAGGATCGCCGCGGCGGCAGCGGGCGGCTCCAGCTCGACGGTCTCGCCACGGCGGGCCGGCGTCCCGCTGTGCAGGATGGCGCCGATGCGGTCCAGCGCCACGGCGCCGGCGGGCGCCGGCAGCTGGCGGGCTCGGGGCCGGTAGGCGACGACCGGGGCATCGAGGTGATCGGCCGGCGGGCCGGCCACCGTAGTGAGTCGGGCCGAGTGGTCGGCCAGCTGGGCGCGCAGGCTGGCACGCCGCAGCCGGGCGGCCGCGCCTTCCACGGAGACCACGGCCGGGCCGGTGACCGACACCCGCTCGCGGCGGCCCCCGTCGAGACGGCGGAGGACCTCGAAGGGCAGCGATCCTGGCCGGGCCTCGACCACGCCGAGTGCCTGCTCGCAGTGGCGCAGGGCGGCCAGGTAGGCCGGGACGCTGCCCGAGCCGCGATCGGCGGAGTAGTCGCCGCACCACACCGTGATCGCCTCGGCGACGGCGGCCGAGAGGGCGACGGCGGTGTCCCAGCTGGGCAGGTCGCCGTCGACCACCACGTGCACCGCTCGGCTGGCGCCACAGGCCAGCGCCTCGCCCAGTGCGCCGGCCGCCGCGGCCGGTCCCACCGTCACCGCCACGCAGTCGGTGCCGGTGCGTTCGGCGTGCTGCAAGCCCAACTCCAAGGCGGCCTGATCGGCAGCCGACCAGCCGCCGGTGGCGGCCGACCACTTCAGGCAGGCGGCGATCATCAGGTGTGGCGGAACACGACGCCGTGCCCGCCCTCCGGGTAGCTCCAGGTGATCGCGCCCTCGCGATCGCAGGCCAGGTAGCACGTGCCGCACTCGAAGCACTGCTCGTAGTTGAAGACGATCCCCCCGTCGGCGGTGGGGACGAACAGGTTGGCCGGGCAGGCGACCACGCAGCCGCGCACGCTGCAGTCCCGGCACACGGCGGCGTCGACCACGATGTGTGCTCGGTCGTGGACGCGGAACTCGACCGTGGCCATCCGCTCGGTGAACGGCAGGCTCGGGTAGGTGGATGCCGATCGCGGCCCGCCGGTGGCGCTCATCCGAAGGTCCTCATCGCGTCCCAGGCGTCGCGGGCCAGGTCGCGGACCCGAACCCCGGCCCGTTTGCGCTCCTCGGCCAGGATCCGGCGCAACCCGGGCTTGGGTGCCGGGTTGTCGACGCGGAACATCCGCTCGATGGTGTTGGCGATCATCGGCGGGTAGCGGTGCTGGACCCGGTCGCTGAGCACCAGCGACGGGGCACGGCGCAGCTTGCGATGGTCGCGCAGCACGAAGCTGTCGGCCAGCCGGCGGCGGTATCCGGCCAGGCCGGTCTCGCTGACATCGCCGGCGCGAACCGCCTCGACCACCGACTCGCCGGCGTACATGCCGCTGGCCATGGCGAAGTTGACGCCCTCCAACCAGATCCCCGCCGCCAGGCACAGGGCTGCGGCGTCTCCGGCCACGACCATGCCGTCGGCGACCACCTTCGGCATCATCGCCAGTCCGGCCTCGGGGATCAGGTGGGCCGAGTACTCCACCAGCTCGCCGCCGTCAACCAGCGGGGTGATCGCCGGGTGGGCCTTCAGCGCGGCGATGATCTCCTCGGGGCGGCGTTGCTGAGCGGCGAGCTTCGGCACCTTCAGCACGACGCCCACGGAGACCGACTCGAGGTTGGTGTACAGGAAGGCCCCGCCGTTGACGCCGCCGGTGCCGCCGAGGATCTCGATGTCCACGCCGTCGCGGTCGCGCACGTTGAAGCGTTCGTCGATGGTCGCCTTGGGCAGCGCCAGCGTCTCTTTGACCCCCACGGTGTAGTGGGCTGCGTCGGCGTGCTCGTACAGCCCGGCCTGCTTGGCCAGGAAGCTGTTGACGCCGTCGCAGGCGACCACGACCCGGGCGGTGAGGTCGCCGTCGGGCCGGTCGGTGCGGACCCCGACGATCCGGTGGCCGTCGCGCAGCAGACCGGTCACCGTGGTGCTGCAGACCACCTGGGCCCCGGCGGCGGCGGCCTCCTCGGCCAGCCAGCGATCCCATTCGGGGCGCACGGCGGTGGCGCCGTTGTGCGGCGCGGCCGCCCACGCCTGGCTGCGGAAGTCGACGCTCATCGCCTGGGTGTCGGTGAGCAGCATGGTCGAGCGGCGGGTGATCCAGCGTTGCACCGGTGCCTGGGTCCACCACTGCGGGATCAGCTGGTCGAGGATCCGCGGGTAGACCACCCCGCCGTACATGTTCTTGCTGCCGGGGAACGGGCCGCGCTCGAGCAGGACGACGCGCAAGCCGGCCCGGGCGGCGACCAGCGCGGCACACGATCCGGCCGGGCCACCGCCGACGACGACGACGTCGGCATCGGTGAGGTGGGGACCGGTGACGTCGCCACCCGGCCCGGTCGTGGTGGTCGGTGCAGTCATCGGCCGACCTGCCGGCACAGCTCGTCGAGGGTGGCGTTGGCGTCGGCGACCACGGCCAGGTCGGCCATCTGCATCATCGGGCAGTGTGGGTCGGTGTTCACCGCGACGATGTGCTCGGGGTGGCCAAGACCGGCGGTGTGCTGGACCGCCCCGCTGACACCGAAGGCGAGGTACAGCTGCGGGGCGACGACCACCCCGGTGGTGCCGATCTGGCGCTCGTGGCCCACCCAGTGACGATCGGTGATGACCCGGGTGGCGCCGACGCTGGCACCGATGGCTGCCGCCACCTCGCCGAGCTGGCTGAACCGTGCGGCGGCGTCGAGACCGGCCCCGCCGCCGACGATGCGCTCGGCCTCGGCCAGGTCGATGGTCGACGGGTCGGGTGGGATGACCTCGATCGGGGTGGCGTCGGGGATGTCGACCAGGTCGAGGTCGAGGCGCTCGACGCTGACCGGACGAGCCTCGTCGACCAGCACGCCGCGAACCCCTGGCACCAGCGTGGCCACGAAGGCGCGCCCCGGGCTGACGCGCTGCATGCCCTGGCCACCGGCACGGACGACCTCGACCCGGTCCGCCTCGACCCGGGTCGCCTGGGCGTAGAGCGGGCGGTGCAGGGCGTGCGCCAGGCGCGGCGCCAGGTCGCGACCGTCGGCGCTGGCCGGGAGGACGACGATGGGCTCTCCGGCCAGCCGTCCCGCCAACGCCGCGGCATAGGCCCCGGGACGGAACGGTGCGGTGTCGGCCAGGACCAGCGAGGCGGCCAGGCCGCCCAACCGGTCGGCGGCGATCGGCGTGCCGGTGCCGACCAACAGGCCGCGCCCGGCGCACTCGGCGATCGCCTCCGCCGCGCCGGCCGGCAGGGTGCCGTCGCGCACGACGACGACGGCGATCACGCGCCGATCTCCCCGACCTCGCCAGCCGGGCGATTGGCGGCCCGACGGTGGCGGACGAGCTCGATGATCACGTTGATCGTGATCGCCGTGCCGAATGCCATCCAGAACGCCGCGGCGTGGTGGTCCTTGAACGGCCGGCCGACCAGGTAGGCGAGTCCGGCCGAGAACGCCGCCCAGATCACCGCAGCCACCAGGACCCAGGCGGCGAAGCGGAGGTGCCGCTGCCGGGTGATGCCGCTGGCCAGGGTCAGGGCGGTGCGACCCCCTGGGACGAATCGGGCGGTGATCAGCAGCGGCCCGCCGCGGCGGACGATCTGGGACTCCGCCCAGCGCAGCTTGCCGGCCACCGACGGGCGCCGGGCGGCGAACCGCTCGACGGCGCCGGCGAAGCGGCGGCCGATGAGATACGCCGTGTTGTCACCGAGGAAGGCCCCGGCGGCCCCGCACGCCATGGCCGTGAGCAGGTGGTACGGCGCGCGGTCGGTGCTGACGGCAATGCCGGCGAGGATCAGGGCGGTCTCGCTGGGCACGATCGGGATCACCGCGTCGACGAAGGCGATGACGACGATGACCGCCAGGAACCAATGGTTCGAGGCCCAGTCGTTCAACCGCTCGGTGATCTGGCCGATGAAGGAGAACGGGCCGGCGAACATGATGGGCCGAGGCTACCGAACGGCCTGGACCGGTCGCCGGGCGGCGTCGCTCCGGGCCCCACCGACGACGGCGTCGCCGGCCCGCTGACCGTCGACGATGGCCGCGTGGGCCCGCCGCGGGGCGACGCAGTCACCGATGCGCTCGACGGAGATCGACCGGCGGCGCAGTTCGTGGTACAGCTCGTCGGCCGGTCGTCCGGGCACGGCGAGGACCAGCCAGTCGGGGCGCCGTTCCACCGCTCGACCGGTGGGGTGGTGGAGGAGCTGGAGGGTGGTGCCGTCGAAGCCCATCGGGACGAGGTCGGTGGACTGGATGATGCCGGCTGCCTCGGCCCGCATCCACCAGTGCTCCATGTCGAGGGTGATGCCCAGGTCCTGGCCGACCACCATGCCCGGCGTGACGATCTCGACCGTGCAGCCCCGGGCGGCGAGGACCTCGGCCACCGAGGTGGCGTGGTGGAAGCCGATCTCGTCGAGGACGACCACCGACCCGGTCGGATGGGCGGTGCCGTCGAGGACCTCGACGACGTCGGCGACGTTGGCCAGCTCGGCACCGGCCCACCACGGACGCTGGGTTACGGCGCCGGTGGCCACGATGACGTGGTCGGCGCCCCGCCGGGCGACCTCGTCGGCATCCACCGCGCACCCGTACTCGATGGTCACGCCGAGCCGCCGGCACTCGGCCAGCTGGTTGCGGATCAGGTCACCCAGCTCGGCCCGGTTGGGGACGGAGGCGGCCAGGCGCACCTGGCCCCCGGCCAGCGGGCCACGCTCGCAGACGGTCACCCGATGGCCGTGCCCGGCGGCGGCGATGGCGGCCTGCAGCCCGGCGGGCCCGGCGCCGACCACCAGCACGTCCGCCGGGCGTGTGGATCCCGGGCTGGCGGGCGGGCGGGTGCTGCCGGTGTGCTGCGCCTCGCGTCCGGTGTGCGGGTTCTCGATGCACCCGAGCCAGCGGTTGAGGCCCATCCGCCCGACGCACTCCTGGTTGCAGGACAGGCACAGGCGGATGTCCTCGGCGGCGCCGGCGCGGGCCTTGCGGGCGAAGTCGGGATCGGCGATCTGACCGCGAACCACGCCGACCAGGTCGCAGTGCCCCTCGGCGATGGCCCGCTCGGCCTGCAGCGGATCCTTGAACCGGCCGACCCCGACCACCGGGAGGTCGACGGCCTTGCGGATCGCCGAGGGGATGAACAGCGCGTAGTTCGGCGGCACGTGCATGCTGGCCTCGATCATGAACAGGCTCGCCGTGGCCACGCCGATCGAGGTGTTGATGTAGTCGACCTGGCCGGTCGACTCCACCATCCGAGCGACGGCGACGGCGTCGTCGATGGTCGTGCCGCCCTCGATCAGCTCGTCGCCACAGATCCGCACGCCGAGGGCCAGGCGGGCGCCGACCACCCGGCGAACCGCGCCGACGATGTCGAGCAGCAACCGGGCCCGGTTGGCCAGGGTTCCGCCGTAGTCGTCGGTGCGCCGGTTGGTGGCGGGGGAGAGGAAGCCGCGGACGATCGAGCTGTGGCTGCACTGCAACTCGATGCCGTCGAACCCGCCCTCCGCACAGTGCTCGGCCACCAGGGCGTAGCCGGCGACGATCTCGTCGATCTCGGCCTGGCTGACGGCTTTGGGGACCTCGCGGAACAGCGGGTCGGCCACGGGGGAGGGCGCCCACACCGGGAGCCGGCTGTACATGCCGGAGCCCTGCCCGCCGTTGTGGTTGATCTGGGCGATGATCGGCACCCGGTGTCGATGGACGGCGTCGGTGATCCGCCGGTAGCCGGGGATCACGTCGCGATGGAAGCCGTGGATCAGCTTCTCGTAGGGCCAGTCGGTCGGGTGGGTCGAGTGTTCCTCGGTGATGATCAGCCCGGCTCCACCTTCCGCCCGGGCCGCGTAGTAGGCGGCGTGCTGGTCGGTCGGCCGCCCGCCGCGGGCGTAGTTGGTCAGGTGGGCACTGAAGACGATGCGGTTGCGGGTGGTGATCGGACCGAGCTGCAGCGGGGACCACAGGTACCGGTACGCCACGCCGGCCAGGGTAGTCGGCCGGGTTCGGCGAGCCCCGAGGCGCAGCTACCGTGGGACCGGCTCCGCAGCCATCGGAGCCACGGTTCGCCCCGAGGAGTCCCGTGGTCGTTCACAGCCTCGACAACCTGCGCCGGGTGTGGGCCGACTCGCTCTACCAGGTCGGGCCGCGCCTGCTGACCGATCCGGCGCTGGCCCGCACCGAGCTGCTGGCCCGGTATCCGGCACCCTCTGATGCCGACCGGGCGGACGTCGACAACCTCGTTGCCGCCCTGCACGCCGGCGCCTACCGCCTGGTCGAGCGGGCCCCGTTCCGCGAGGACGCCGCGGCGGCCATGGTCGCCCAACTCGGCGTCAGCGAGGCCCAAGCCGTCGAGCTGGTCCAGGTGCTGGCGCCCGATCGGCTGCGCACCCGCGGCGGTCCGGCTCCGGCGGTGGCCTCGGCGCCGACGGCCGGTCCGACGTCGACCGGGCCGCGTCGCCTGGCCGGCGCACTCGCCGTGGCCGCCCTGGCCCTCGCCGGTGGGCTGGTGTGGGCCGTGCTGCGCATCCGCCACGACGGCGACCGGCTCGACCGGTTGCAGGCCGAGGTCGAGCAGCTGCGCCCGGCCAGCGGGCAGGCCGCCCAGGCCCGGGCCGCGGCCGCCGCCGCGCAGGCCGAGCTCGAGGCCGCCCAGCGCGCCCTCGACCAGCTGCGCCGTTCCACCGGCGGCAGCGACGTCGGCGCCTTGGTCCAGCGGCTGCAGGCGGCCGAGCAACGGGTGGCCTCGCTGACCAAGCAGCGTGACGCGGCGGTGGCGCGGGCGGGGACCGCAGCGTTCGAGGTGGCCGCGGGTGACCTGTCGACCACCGAGGGCCAGTTCGCCGGCACCTTCACGCCGGATGGGGCGTGCGACGGCACCGGCGGGTGCCAGGCGCCCACGCCGTTCGCCGCCACGGTGCAGATCCGCGCCAGTGGCGAGCACACCGTGACGCTGGCCGTCGACGGGGTGCTCACGGCCACCGTCCACCAGACGCCCACCGGGGTGTGGGCCGGCGAGGGCACGCTGCAGCCGGCGTACTCGCCGGTGTGCGACGGGGCGACCACCTCGTCGGCGGTCGGCGTGCTGATGGCGCCCACCAAGCTGGCGGCCGATGGGGCGGCGAAGACGGTGACGATCACCGAGGTCAACCTGGCGATCGCCGAGTCGACGCCGAGCTGCCACGGTCTGGCGTTCGGCATGCACGGGACGTTCACCTATCGGCCGTAGGTCGCCTGCGGTCCAAGATGGGGCCATGGAACAGCTCGAGGGAAAGGTCGCCGTGGTCACGGGCGGCGCCAGTGGCATCGGACGGGGATTGGCCGAGGCCTTCGCCACGGCGGGGATGAAGGTGGTGCTGGCTGACCTCGACGAGCGGCGGATGCGCGAGGTCGAGGTGGCCCTCGGCGAGGCCGGCACGGAGGTGCTGCCGGTGGTGTGCGACACGTCCAGTGAGGCCAGCGTCCAGGCGTTGGCCGAAGCGACGATGGAGCGGTTCGGCGCGGCCCACGTGGTCTGCAATAACGCCGGGACCGTGGGTCGCGGCGACCCGTGGACCGGTCCGTTCAGCGCCTGGGAGTGGATCGTCGGCGTCAACCTGTACGGCGTCGTCCACGGGGTTCGTGCCTTCCTGCCGATCATGCGCGACCAGGGTGAGGGTCACCTGGTGAACACGGCGTCGATGGCTGGGCTGCTGGCCATGCCCGGATACGCCCCGTATGCCGCCACCAAGCACGCCGTGGTGGCGTTGAGCGAGTCGCTGTACGGCGACCTCCGAGCCACGGCCGAGCCCATCGGGGTCAGCGTGCTGTGCCCCGGGTTCGTGCGCACCAACCTGATGGAGGATCGGTGGGACCCCGCTCGCGGCCCGGTGCCGGCGGAGAGCACCAGCCCGGTGACCCAGGGCATGACCGCGGCGCTCCACGACGGGATCGTCAGCGGGATGTCCCCGGCAGACGTCGCCGCGCTGGTGGTCGACGCGGTGCGAGCCGATCGCTTCTGGGTGCTGACCCACCCGGAGTACGGGGACGTCGTCCTCGACCGGTATCGCAAGGCGGTGAGCGGCCAGAACCCGTAGGTCCGGAGGCAGCGGATCCCGTCGGTCACCGTGGGCGGGTCGTTCGACGCGGAGCGTGCGGCGAGCACACAACGTCCGCCTGGTGGCCTAGGGTTGGTCGGGTCGGCTCCCCAGTGGCGCCGCATTGGGTAACCGGCAGAGGAGCCGCGGTGATTTTCCGAGATCCGACGAGGGTCAACGTCGCATGGAACACGGCGCTGCAACGGGTCGGCGGTGACCTGGCCACCGATCCGTCGTTGGCCAAGGCCGAGTTGAGCGCCGACTACGGCGCGTTGACCGATGAGGACCACGACGAGATCGAGCGGGTGCTCAAGGTCGTCAAGGCCGGCGCCTACGACGCCATCTCCGACGCCCCGGACCGCGATGTCGCCGCCCAGCGAATCGTCGACCGCATCGGCGTCAGCCCGAAGCGGGCGGAGGAGATCGTTGCCGCGCTGGCCCCGTCGACGCTGCGCCACGCCGCCAGGCCGGCGACCACGATGCCGGTGGTGCCGTCGCCGCGACGTCGCCGTGGCACCGTCGGCTGGCTCATCGCCCTACTGAGCCTGCTGCTCCTGGCGGCCGGTGCGGCGGCGACGTGGATGACCTTGCGTGACCGCCAGGCCAGACGAGACGTCGACTCGTTGACCAGTGAGGTCGAGCGGCTCACCAAACAGGAGGCCGCGCTGCGGGTCGCCCAGGCCAAGGTCGACGAGCTGACCAAGCAGGTCGGCGCGGCCGGCGCCAACGGTGCGGCCGGGACCGGGTTGACCGGCCAGCTCGCCGCGGCGAAGACCCAGCTGAGTGCCGCCCAAACGGCGTTGCAGGACGCCAAGTCGGCGCTGGCCGCCAGCCAGGATCAGGTCAAGTCGCTGTCCACCCAGCTGGCCACGGCCTCGTCCGGCACGGCGCCGGCGATCTCTCAGGATGCCTCGGCCATCGGTCCCAAGCCAGGGGCGTTCGCCGCCTCGCTGAAGGCCGGCACGACCTGCTCGTCGTCGACCAAGTGTGACGTGCCGGCGTCGGTCGACGCCGCCGCCAAGCTGTCGTCGTCGAAGCCGGGGTCGATCTCGCTGAGCATCGACGGCATGCTGTCGACCACGGTCGCCCAGACCCTCGGGGGCACCTGGGCGGGGACCGCCGACCTCAAGGGTTCGTACCAACCGTCGTGCAACGGGACGTCCACGCCGGCGACGGTGAACATCGTCCTCCTTCCGGCCACCTACCAGGCCGATCCGGCCACCAACGACATCGTCATTGCCGCCTACCGCATCGTCCTGTCCGAGGACAGCGCCAAGCCGGCGTGCCCGGGGGCGCAGGTGCAGTACTCCGGGGAGATCACCTCGTCGAGCTGACCGCTCCGGCGCGCCGCCGGTTGGCGGACGGCGTCAGAACAGCCACTGCGACAGGGTGTAGATCACCAGGCCGGCCATCCCGCCCACCAGGGTGCCGTTGATTCGGATGAACTGCAGGTCCCGGCCGACCTGCAACTCCATGCGCTCCCCGGTGGCCTTGCCGTCCCAGGACTGCACGGTGGTGGCGATCAGGTCGGCCACCTCGTGCTGGTAGTGGGTGACCACGTAGCCGACCGCTCGCTGGACCCAGGCGTCGACCTTGGCCTGCATGGCCGGATCGTCATGCAGCCGCTGGCCGACCTGGGCCAGTGACCCGTCGATCCGCCGGCGCAGCTCGCTGTGCGGATCGGCCGTGGCGGCGAGGGTGCCCGACTTCACCTCGCCCCACAGCGAACGGAGCCAGGCGCGCACGTCGGGATGGGCGAGCAACTCGCTCGTCAGCTCCTCGCCCTTGGCAGCGAGGTCGGGATCGGTGCGCAGTCGCTCGGCGAAGGCCCGGACGCGCTGGTCGATGGCGCTGCGCACGTCGTGGTGGGCGTCGGCGCGCACGTCGGCGAGGAAGGTGTGGACCGCGGTGTAGATCTTGTTGAAGATCCGGTCGTCGATCGACTCCGGGATCCACCACGGCGACTCATGCTCCAGCCGTTTGCGGAAGGTGTCCCGGTTGTCGTCGAGGAACCCGCCGAGCCCCGCGAGCACGGCGTCGAGCAGCCGCTGGTGGTGGCCGCCTTCGATCGACAGGTCGATCGCCCGGCCGAGCACCGGGGCGACGGCGATGGCCCGCACCCGCCGCTCGACGAGCTGCTCCAGGGCCCCACCGACCTCGCGGTCATCGAGCACCTCGAGCGCCCCGCCGAGTGCGTCGGCCATCGCCTCGCCGGCCTTGGAGGCGTTCACGGGCTGTGCCAGCCAGTGGCCGAGGCGCTGGCCGAGCTGGGCCTTGGCCAAGCGGGCGTCGACCACCTCGGTGGTGAGGAAGTTGTCCTGGACGAACTCGCCCAGCGATCGACCGATCTGGTCCTTGCGCTTGGGCACGATCGCCGTGTGCGGGATGGGGATGCCCAACGGGTGGCGGAACAGGGCGGTGACGGCGAACCAGTCGGCGAGCGCGCCGACCATGGCCGCCTCGGCGAACGCCCGGATGTAGCCGAGCCAGTGGTGGTGCGGTTCCTGCCACCGGGTCAGCAGGAAGACGACGGTGGCACCGACCAGGAATCCGGTAGCGATGCGCTTCATCCGCCGCAGCCCGGCGCGCTTGTCTCGTTCGCTGGCCGTCAGCTCGTCCATGCCCGGCCGACCCTACCGGTGTCCGCAGAGGGCGACTCGTTGCCGGCCGCGCCCCCTTGATGTCCTCTGGCCGACCGGGAAAGATGTGGCGGTTCGACTACGGAGAGAGGTCGCATGGTGTCACGAGTGTGCTCGGTGTTCGCCGGCGTGCTGGCGGTGTGCGGCTGCGGCGGGCGACCGGCCGAGCAGGCCTCGCCGACGCCGGTCCCGGTCACCGTGACGCCATCCGTCGCGATCGTCGGTGTGACCTCGACGTCGTCGAGCACGACCATCACGAGCACCCCGCCGACCGTTCCTGGGTCGGAGCCGGCCACGCCGGGCAGTACGGCCAGCAGCACACCGTTGACGCTGCAGCAGGAGATCCAGCTGGCGATGGATCACTACCTGGATGCCTACGACCGCTGCGGCGAGCACCCCGCCACCTGCGACCCCTCGACGTTCCTCGCCCAACAGGGAACTGCTCGCAAGTTGATGACGAGTTTTGTCGAGGGGCTCAATGCAAACGGACAGCGTTTCTCAACAGATCGACGAGGTTCGTACATCAGAGTGATCGACGCCAACGCTGTCGGTATTGGGCAGGTCGACGCCACGACCTGTTGGTACGACGCCGGAGTCATCCTCGGTCCAAGTGGTGTCAGCAGCAGTCTGGTGGTCGTCAATGACGAGGTCGGAAGTAGCAGGGGACACCACATTCTCTATTACGAGTCCGGCGTCTGGTTGGTAGGCCGGGAGCTGATCGATCAGGACCTTGGGGGAGGCGACAAGTGCCAGTAGCTCTCGTGGCACTACTACTGCTGTTCGCTCCGCTTCCAGGGAAGAGCGGTAAGGGGTCAAACGAAAACGGCGGCGCGTCGGTTTCGGTGACGGACCATTCGTCGCAGCAGGCGCCGACGCCCGGTTCGGTGAAGCCGGCGTCGAAACCGGGTGGCGACACGTCCCCTTCGCCGGTGGTGCAGGCGTGCGATCCGTGGGCCGCCGACCCGCCCCCGGCGCCCGGGCCCAACGCCTCGGTGCGGGAACTCCTGCAGTACCGCCGGGTCTGCCCCTCACAGGTCCAGTACATGGTGACCCGGGTCGACTCGGGTCAGGCCGTGGCAATGAACGCCTACGCGTCGGCCGTCGCCCGGGCCGTGAAGCCGACCCTGCTCGCCGCACCTCCGACGGACCACCTGATCGTCAACCTGGAGACGTGGTTCGCCGTGCAGCGCACCGCACCGGTGTCGGCGACGGCGTCGATCCCCGGTCTCTCGGCGACGGTCACGCTCCGACCGGCGTCCTACCGGGTCGACACCGGTGCGGGGACCGTGCTGCGTTGCTCGTTGTGGGGATCGACCACCTCGCCGGCCGGCGGTTGCACGTGGACTCCCACGGTGCCCTCGATTCCCCGGTTCACCCGCGCTGGCTATGCCTTTGCCGGCTCGGTCACCCTGGTGTGGGACGTCAGCTGGTCGGCGACCGACGGGTCGGGCGGCCGGCTCGACGCCATCGAGACCACCCGGCCGATCCGGCTCGCCGTGCGCGAGATCCAGACCATCGGCGGTACGCACTGACCCGAGCCTGATCACCACGCCTCGTTGCGTACAGTGCCGGCATGCGCGTTCACGTCGACTCGGAGAAGTGCCAGGGCCACAACCGCTGCTACGCGCTGGCGCCAGAGCTGTTCGACGTCGACGAGTTCGGTTCGTCGGTCGTCATCGGTGACGGCGTCGTCGCCCCGGCGCTGGAGGACAAGGCCCGACTTGCCGTCGCCAACTGCCCGGAGTTCGCCATCACGGTGAGCGACGACGCATGACCGGACCCGCCGGGCCCGACCGCTGTGCCGGCGCCACCGACCCGCACGATGCAGCCGATCCGGCTGACCCGCCGAGCATCTTCGGCCCGGTGGCCGACTGGGCGACCGACTTCGACCACGCCGACCCGTCGTACAACCCCAACGCCCACGCCATCTGGGCCGATCTGCGCCAGCGCTGCCCGGTCGCCCACACCGATCGCTACCACGGTGCCTGGCTCCCGACCACCCACGAGCTGGTCAGCCAGATCGCCTACGACACCGAGCACTACACCAGCCGCAGCGTGGTGGTCAGCACCTCGACCATCCTCGCCCAGGCGCCCGTCGGCGCGGCCCCGCCGATCAGCAGCGACCCACCGTTCCATCATCACGCCCGCCGCCTGCTGCTGCCGCCGTTCGCCCCCAAGCGGATCGAGCCGTGGGAGGACGACGTGCGCGCCCTGTGTGACTCGCTGCTCGACGAGATCGAGGCCGGCCTGACCGACGCATCGGGTGTCGTCGACGCCGCCACCCAGTACGCCCAGCACATCCCGATCAACGTGATCGCCCGCATGCTGGGGTTCCCGCCCGAGGACGCCGACACCTTCCGCGGCTTCGTCCACGACGTGCTCGAAGGGGTCAACGTCGATCCCGAGGAACGCATGGAGCGGTTCCGCCGTCTGGACGAGTACATCGACGTCCAGTTGCAGGACCACCGGGCCAACCCGCGAGACGACCTGACCAGCTTCCTGCTGGAGGCGACGATCTTCGACCGGCCACTGACCCACGAGCACGTCCGCGGCTCGATCATCCTGCTGCTGCTGGCCGGCATCGACACGACGTGGAGCGCCATCGGCTCCAGCCTGTGGCACCTGGCCGGGCACCCCGACGACCTGGCCCGGCTGCACGGCGAACCGGAGCTGTGGCCCTCGGCCATCGAGGAGTTCCTGCGCTTCTACGCCCCGGTGACCATGGCCCGCCTGGTCGCCCAGGACCACGAGCTGGCGGGTTGCCCGCTGAAGACCGACGAGTGGGTGCTGGTGCCGTTCCCGGCGGCCAACGTCGACCCGGCCGCCTTCGACCGGGCCGACGAGGTGCTGATCGACCGCCAGGAGAACCGCCACGCCGCCTTCGGCCTCGGCATCCATCGATGCCTCGGGTCCAACCTGGCCCGCCTCGAGGTGCGCGTGGCCGTCCAGCAGTTCGTCGCCCGTTTCCCCCGTTTCGAGCTGACCGATCCCGACGCGGTCCGTTGGAGCGTCGGGCAGATCCGTGGCCCGCGCCGCCTCCCCGTGCGGATCATGCCGACCGTTCCGGCTCGGCGCGTCTAGCCCGACGAGCGGTTCCGGCGTGACGGTCGGGTGATGCCGGCGGCGAAGCCGTCCAGCAGGGCACGCAGGCCGCGCTGGAACCGGTGCGGGGCGTTGACCACCCGGTCCACGGTGGCGACGGCTCGGACCAGGCCGAGGTCGGCCACCATCTGCTCCACTGCCGGCAGCGAGTCACTGTCGATCAGCGTTCGCAGGTAGTCGGTCATCTCGGCCGAGTGCTCGGTGATCCCGGCGTTGCGCCGGCGGTGCAGGCAGTGGCCGAAGACGTACTCGTCGACCGCCATCAGGAGCTCCAGCCGCTGTTCGTAGTCCAAGCCTGACCCGGACGCGGCGCGCATCGACTGGTCGAAGTGGCGGATGCCGTTGGGGCCCAGCGGGGGGTCGTCGACGGTGTCGAAGATCCATGGATGGGCGGTCAGCGTGGCGTGCGAGGCCGTGGCGATGGCGGCCAGGGCGTCGCGCCAGTCGTCGGCCAGTGGCTCGGGGACCAGCACCTCACCGAGCACGTGATCGGACATCAGTGCCAGCACCTCGTCCTTGGTGCGCACGTAGTGGTAGAGGCTCATCGTGCCAACGTCGAGCTCGCTGGCCAGGCGGCGCATGGACAGCGCAGCGAAGCCCTCCGCGTCGGCGATGGCGACGGCGACCCGGGCGATCTCCTCCCGAGTCAGCTTGCTGCGCCTCGTCCCGGGCTCCTGGCGGGTCCACAGCTCCAGCGCCCCGACGTGCGCAGCGAGCCGATCGAGGTGCTCGGCGCCGGCCCGCAGCGAGTGGGCGGCGCGGCTGACCCGTTCGGCCGGCGAGCGCCTGGACTGCGGTCCGCTTGACACTTCGTACAGTGTACCACTAGGGTTCGTCGTACTATGTACGAGTCATCAGTACACCATACGACGACGGCGCCGCCTGGCGATGCCGTCGCCGTTCACGCCCGCGGGCTGGGCAAGCGCTTCGGCGAGCTGTGGGCCTTGCGCGACCTCGATCTCGACGTCGCCGCCGGCACGGTGCTGGGCCTGCTCGGGCACAACGGTGCCGGCAAGACCACGGCGATCCGCATCCTCACCACCCTGGCCGTGCCCACCACCGGGACCGCTTCCGTGGCCGGGTTCGATGTGGTTCGCTCCGGGGCCGACGTTCGCCGGCGCATCGGCGTCGCCGCCCAGCAAGCCACCGTGGACGGGCTGATGTCGGCGCGGCTGAACCTCGAGATGGTCGGGCGCCTGCACCACCTGGGACCGGGCGAGAGCCGCCGGCGGGCCGACGATCTGCTCGAACGTCTCGACCTGACCGAGGCTGCCGGCCGGCTGGTCAAGACCTTCTCCGGCGGCATGCGCCGCCGCCTCGACCTGGCGGCCAGCCTGATGTCCCGGCCGCAGGTGCTGTTCCTCGACGAGCCCACCACCGGACTGGACCCGCGCAGCCGCAACGACCTGTGGGACATCCTCCGCGGCCTGGTGCGCGACGGCAGCACGCTGATCCTGACCACCCAGTACCTGGAGGAGGCCGACCGCCTGGCCGATGACATCATCCTCCTCGATCACGGCCGCACCGTCGCGCACGGCACGCCCGACGAGCTGAAGGCGCGCATCGGCGGCGAGCGGGTCGAGGTCACCGTCGGCGACGCCGCCGACCTCGACCGCGCCGTCGCCGCCGTCCGCCACCTGATGGCGGCCGAGGCGCACGTCGACCCCGCCGAGCGGTTGCTCAGCGCCCCGCTGACCGAGGGCAGCCGGATCATCGACGTGGTCCACGCCATCGACGCCGCCGGCATCGACATCGCCGACCTGACCCACCGGCAGGCGACCCTCGACGACGTCTTCTTGACCCTGACCGGGAGCGACGCATGAGCATGCCGTCAACCGTCTCGGCGGTCTGGGCGGAGACACGTGTCTTCACCCGCCGCCAGCTCGAGCACATCCGCCAGATCCCGGAGAAGTTGCTCGACGTCACCATCCAGCCGCTGATGTTCGTGCTGCTGTTCGCCTACGTGTTCGGTGGGGCCATCGACGTCGGCCGGGGCGGCAGCTACCGCGAGTACCTGATCGGCGGGATCCTCGTGCAGTCGCTGACCTTCGGGATGATGGGCCCGGCCACCTCGATCGCCACCGACCTGCAGGAGGGAGTCATCGACCGCTTCCGGACCCTGCCGGTCAGCCGTTACTCGTACCTGGCCGGGCACTTCCTGGCCGAGCTGATGGGCATCCTGTTCTCCGTCGTCGTGCTGCTCGGCACGGGGCTGATCGTCGGCTGGCGGGCGCACACGCTGGGCGGCACGGTGCATGCCATCGCCCTGCTGGTGGTCTTCGCCTCGTGCATGATCTGGGCCGGGACGTGGCTCGGCATGCTGGTCCGCTCGCCCGACGCGGTCATGGGCATCGGCTTCACCGTGGTGTTCCCGATCACCTTCCTGTCCAACGCCTTCGTACCGATCGCCTCGATGCCATCGGCCCTGCAGTGGGTGGCCACCTACAACCCGGTGAGCATCCTGGTCCAGGCGGTGCGCGAGCTGTTCGGCAACCCGCTGGCGCCGGTGCTCAAGCACGCCTGGCCGATCGACCATCCGGTGGCCGCCTCGTGGATCGCCGTCGCCGCTCTCGCGGTGATCGTGGTGCCCGGCGCGTTCCATCGCTTCCGCATTCGCACCACCGAGTAGGCGCCGGGCTCGGGGTCCGGCGCGCGCCCCGTCCGTAGGATGGCTGGGCCATGCCGGAGCCGCTCGACCTCGATTCGCTGAACCCCGACCAACTCGATGCCGTGGTCCACCGCGGTGGCCCGCTGCTGGTCGTGGCCGGTGCCGGCTCCGGCAAGACCCGGGTGCTGACCCACCGCATCGCCCACCTGATCGACGAGGGCGTGCCGCCCACCTCGATCCTGGCGATCACCTTCACCAACAAGGCCGCCGACGAGATGCGCCAGCGCGTCGCCGCCCTCGTCGGCCCGGTCGTGCGAGCCATGTGGGTGTGCACCTTCCACTCGGCGTGCGTGCGCATCCTGCGGGCCCACGCCGACCTGCTCGGCTACCCACGCACCTTCAGCATCTACGACCAGGCCGACGCCCAGCGCCTGGCCGGCTACGTGGTCCGCGACCTCGGCCTCGACGCCAAGCGCTTCCCGCCGCGCGCCGCCCACGGCCAGATCAGCCTGTGGAAGAACGAGCTGGTCTCCCCGGCCCAGGCCAGCGACCGGGCCGCCAACATCTTCGAGCGCAAGCACGCCGAGATCTACACCGAGTACCAGGCCCGCCTGGTCAAGGCCGGGGCGATGGACTTCGACGACCTGCTGGTCAAGACCGTCGAGCTGTTCCGCCAGCACCCCGACGTGCTGGCCCACTACCAGCAGCGCTTCCGGCACATCCTGATCGACGAGTACCAGGACACCAACCAGGCCCAGAACGAGATCGCCCTGGCCCTGTCGCGCGATCACGAGAACATCACCATCGTCGGGGACGGCGACCAGAGCGTGTACCGCTTTCGTGGTGCCGACCTGCGCAACATCGCCCAGTTCGAGGATGCCTTCGAGCAGGTCACCACGATCGTCCTCGACCAGAACTACCGCAGCACGCAGACCATCCTCGACGCGGCCAACGCGGTCATCGCCAACAACCCGGACCGCAAGGACAAGCAGCTGTGGAGCGACAAGGGGGCGGGCGACCAGATCGTCCGCTACCACGCCGAGGACGAGGCCGACGAGGCCACCTGGGTGGTCCGGACCATGCGCCAGGTCCACGACGACGAGCACCTCACCTGGCGGGAGATCGCCGTCTTCTACCGGACCAACGCCCAGAGCCGGATCATCGAGGACGCCCTGATGCGCTTCGGCGTGCCGTACAAGGTGGTCGGGGGGACCCGGTTCTACGACCGCCGGGAGATCAAGGACGCCATCGCCTACCTGAAGGCGGTGGTCAACCCGGCCGACGAGATCAGCATCAAGCGGGTGCTCAACGTGCCCAAGCGGGGCATCGGCGACACCAGCGTCGACAAGCTCGACGCCCTTGCCCGGGACGAGGGGATCGGCTTTGCCGAGGCGCTGCGCCGGGCCGACGAGGCCGGCGTCACCGGCGCCGCCGCCCGGGGCATCGCCGCCTTCGTCCGCTTGCTCGATCAGCTCGGCGAGCGGGTCGCCGCCGCCGAGCAGGGCGACAACTGCCCGGCCGATCTGCTCCAGGCGGCGCTGGACGACAGCGGCTACCTGGCCGAGCTGGAAGCGGCCGAATCCGTGGAGGCCGCCGGCCGGCTGGAGAACCTGGCCGAGCTGGTGGGCAACGCCCGGGAGTACACCCGGGTCGACGAGTTCCTCGAGCAGGTCGCGCTGGTCGCCGACACCGACGACCTGATCGACGGCCAGCCGGGTGGCCGGGCGGTCGACGACAACAAGGTCGTGCTGATGACCCTGCACAGCGCCAAGGGTCTGGAGTTCCCGGTCGTCTTCCTGCTCGGTCTGGAGGAGGGCGTCTTCCCCCACAGCCGGGCGCTGACCGAGCCGGCCGAGCTGGAGGAGGAGCGCCGCCTGGCCTACGTGGGCATCACCCGCGCCCAGCAACGCCTGCACCTGTCCCACGCCTGGAGCCGCCAGCTGTTCGGCACCACCAGCTACAACCCGCCGTCACGGTTCCTCGACGAGATCCCCGACGGGCTCGTCCAGCACACCGGCGCCATCGGCGGCCGCAACGGGACTCGGCAGAGCTACCGGGACCGTGCTGGCGGGAGTTGGCACGGCGGTGGGCGGGGCGCGGCGGGCGGCATCCCGCCCTACCGCCGCGCTGATCGCGACGACGACTGGAGCCCGCGCCGGGAACGGACCGAGGCCCATCGCGAGCGGGTCGTCGATGCGGCGATGTCCGCGGGGCGCAGTGCTCCGCCGAAGCCGGCCAACTCCCAGGACCTCGGGCTGCGGATCGGCGACGACGTCGAGCACCCGTCGTTCGGCGAGGGGGTCATCGTCGACATCCGCGGCACGGGCGACAAAGCCGAGGCGACGATCCGCTTCCGTGGCGTCGGCACCAAGCACCTCGCCCTGGCCTGGGCACCGCTGAAGAAGCGGTGATCACCCGACCTGCTTGAATGTCGGGCGTGACCGCCCGGCCGCAGCACAGCGAGGCGACGCTGCGGCGCCGCAAGCTGCTCAGCCTGACCTGGCTGGGGCTCGCCGTCGGGTGGTCGCTGATCCGGGCCGTCATCGCCTGGGCGGTGCTGGGCGACTACGGGCTCAATCCGTGGATCTACCTGGGCATCGACCTGGCGTCGGCGGTGGTCGACGGGATGACCACGCCGCGGATGGTGATCAGCTTCGTCGACCGGCAATATCGCCGGGCGCTGATGTGGGCGCTGTGCTCGCTGGTGGCCTTCGTCGTGCCCGACCTGTACCTGTTCCTCGGCACCGGCCACCTGCCCAAACGGATCATCGTCATCATGGTGGTCATCGTCACCATCACCTTCACCGTGGCGGTGGTCAGCGTGCTGCGCAAGGTGGCCACGACCCGGGCCGAGCGGCTCGCCGAGCTGGTGGCGGCCCGGCTGGACACCCCGGCCAAGCCGGTGGACGTGATTGAATCGTCGCCATGAAGGCAGCGCTGCTGATCGAGAGCCTCACCGGTCACACCTGGAAAGCCGGCGAGCGAGTTGCCGGGCTCCTGCAGCAGGAGGGCTGGCAGATCACCGGCGTGAACCGGGTCCGCCAACCGGACTACGCCGCCGTGCAGGCCGCCGACTTCGTCATCGTCGGCACCTGGGTTCACGGCCTGTTCGTGGTCGGTCAGGCGCCGTGGGGTCTCGGCTCGATCGCCCACCTCCCGGTGATGCGTGGCAAGCAGGCCGCGGTGTTCTGCACCTACGCGTTGAACCCCGGTCGCTCCGTCGACAAGCTGAACGACACCGTCCTGCGGCTCGGCGCCGACTCGCTGGGCGGCGTGGCCTTGCACCGGGCCAAGCTCGACGCTCATTGCGCGGAGTTCGTCGGGCGGATCCTCGACCACGTGGTGGTCCCCGCCGCCTGAACGGCGAGCAGCGGTCCGCGTCGAGGACGCACCCGCTCAGCCGCGGCGCTTGGTCGGATCGCCGATCCGGCCGGCGAACAGGACCGTGCCGGTCACCTCGTCCTGCACCACGAAGCTGAACGGGCGGTCGACCACGAAGGGGATCGGGGTCGGCGGTTCCTGGTTGGGGGCCGCCCCGGCGACCATCACCACGGCGGTTGCCGCCGCCGCTTCGGTGCCGGCTTCGTCGACGGTGATGTTGGCCTGGTGGATCACCGCGCCGATCGACAGGCGATTCTCGGGGGTCGTCGGGGTGACGATGCCGCTGAAGTCGGCGCGGTTCGGATCGAAGGCGCTCGGCATGCCCAGTGCCGCCAGCTGGGCGGCGAGGTCGGTGTGCAGGTCGATGTCGAACGACGGCATGGCCAGATCGACCAGCTCGGTGCTGAACCGGCCGGTCAGGTCGGCGGGCGGGAGCCCCGGGTCGTCGCCGTCCGGCAGGGCGACGATCATCGCCAGCCGCCCGCCGGCGTAGGGCAGGCGGACGGCCGACCAGCCGCCGCTGCTGGCCAGCTGGAGGTGCGAGCGCTGGTGCATCATCGGGGTCTGCACGGTGGCACCGGAGGCGGTGCGGAACGGGCCGGGGCTGGTCGACGGGCGGTCGAAGGGCTGCTGCCATGCGGCCTTCAGCCAGATGGCGTTGACCAGGACCAGCCGGGTGAGCGACTCGATCGCCCCGGGACCGAGCAACTCCGGGATCCGGTGGGCGGTGTGCTGATCGACCCAGGCGTTGATGGCCCGGCGGGCGGTCTCCGGGTCGCTGCGGAAGTCGGCGGCCTCGGGCGCCGCACCGAACTGATCGCCCAACGCATCGAGGAACGGCTGGAGCACGGCGAACCCGGCCTGGACCCACAGCGAGTTGGCCTGCTCGACCTGCACACCGTCGGTGGTGAGGGCGGTCAAGGCGACCGCGAGGTCGTGCATCGACGGTCCGAGCACCGCCGGGTCGACGCCGCCGAGGACGGCGGCCATCTCCGACTGCGTGGTGGCTCGGGCCCCGGCCAGGGTCATCGCCAGGGCCGTGGCGATGCTGGACGGCGAGACGACGACGTTGCCGGTCGGGTCGGCTGCCACCAGCCGGCCGTGCAGTGCCGTCGCCAGGGACTGGATGGCCCGCACTGCGGGGTCCGGGCCCGGTGAGGCGGTGCCGGCGGCGCCCGCGGGACTGGCGGGGCCGGTCGGGGTGGTTCCCGGGGTGGTGGCCGCATGGGCGCCGGCGGCATCGAGCAGGACCGCGAGCGCCGGGAGGGCGACGACCGGCCCGGCCAGGGAGGAGCACACGGACTGGAGGAAGCTGCGGCGGTTCACGACCCGTTGGACGTCGCCGCCGCAGCGCCGGTTCCCGGGCTCGTCCCTGGACTGGTTCCCGGGATCCCGGTGCGGGTGCGGTCGGGAACCAGGTCGAGCTCGATCATCCCGTCCTGGAACACGGTGGGGCGGATCCCGGCGGGGGGCAGATGGAGTTGCTCGACGGGGATCGTCCGGCCGCCGCAGTCACGGAACGTGCGGGTCCTCGGCACCTGGGTCACCTTGCAGCCGATCGGGCGGTCGGCCGGATAGGCCATGTACAGGCGCCACCCGGTCATCTCGTCCGCGCCGGTGTGGTCGAGCACCACCGACAGGTCACCGTCGGTACCGATCAGGTCCGGGAACAGCACCGGGCCGTCGGCGGCGATC
Source organism: Actinomycetes bacterium (assembly GCA_029782355.1). GTDB lineage: Bacteria > Actinomycetota > Acidimicrobiia > Acidimicrobiales > Ilumatobacteraceae > JAKOUY01. Next base: position 61,502 of record JAKOUY010000029.1, on the reverse strand, counting down.
AGCTTGGAGTAGGTGCTGACGTGGGCTCGACGGAAGGTGCGGTTGGCCAGCAGGTCGCTGGCCTCGTTGGGATGGCGGCTGGTCAGCGCGGCGACGCCCCACAGCGCCAACCCGAGCAGACCGAAGAAGCCGATGCCGGCCACCACCGGTACCACTGCCCGAGCCCAGGTGGAGCGCAGCTGTGGGGTGCGGATCATCGCCGCCCAGTCTGCCGCCGGGCTCGACAAACGACCAGCCGGCCGATCCGGTCGGCTCCTAGGCTGAGCGGCGATGCTCCGCCTGTACGACACCGCGTCCCGTGAGGTCCGCCCGCTGGTGCTCCGCCAGCCGGGAACGGTCAGCATCTACCTGTGCGGCCCGACGGTCTACGGCCCCCCGCACATCGGCCACGGGCGGGCGACGCTGGTGTACGACATCCTCCGCCGCTACCTGACGTGGCGCGGATTGCAGGTTCGTCTGGTCAGCAACGTGACCGACATCGACGACAAGATCATCGCCCGCGCCGCCTCCGAGCAGCGACCGTGGCAGGAGATCACCACCCAGTACGAGTCGATGTGGTTCCAGGCGATGGGCGCCCTCGGCGTCGAGCGACCGACCGACGTCCCCCGGGCCACCGAGTACGTCGAGCAGATGGTGGCCATGATCGCCGGGCTCGTCGACCGGGGCCAGGCCTACGTCACCGGCGACGGGGTCTACCTGGACGTCGAGCAGATCGCCGACTACGGCCTGCTCGCCGGGCAGAGCCTCGACGAGATGCTGGCGGGTGGGGGAGAGCGGGAGGTGTTCGGCGCGGCGGACAAACGCCACCCGGCGGACTTCGCCCTGTGGAAGTTGTCCAAGCCGGGCGAGCCGGCGTGGCCGGCGCCGTTCGGTGACGGCCGGCCCGGCTGGCACAGCGAGTGCGTGGTGATGAGCCTCGATCTGCTCGGCGAGGGGTTCGACCTGCATTGCGGCGGGCTCGATCTGCGCTTCCCCCATCACGAGAACGAGCGGGCCCAGGCCGTGGCGCTCGGCAAGCGCTTCGCCGGGCACTGGATGCACAACGGCTTCATCGTCGACGCCGAGGGCGAGAAGATGTCCAAGAGCCTCGGCAACGTCCACAACCTGGTCGACCTGGTCGAACGCGTCGACCCGCGCGCCTACCGGATGCTGCTGCTGCAGTCGCACTACCGCAGCCCGGTGACCGTCAACCTCGACAGCCTGGAGGCGGCGACCAGAGCGGTCGCCCGGGTCGATGGCGTCGCTCGCCGGTTCGCCCCGTCGCCGGGGACGGCGGATGCCGAGGTCCTGGCCCGCTTCGTGGCGGCCATGGACGACGACTTGAACACCACGGAGGCCGTCGGTGTGCTGTTCGACGCGGTGACCCGGGCCAACGCGGCCGCCGACCGGGGCGAGGCCGATCTCGCCGCCACGTTGGCCGCTGCGGTGTTCGAGATGGCTGCGGCGGTCGGGCTGGAGTTGCGCGGCGGCGAGGAGATCCCGGCTGAGGCGTTGACCGCCGCGGCCGAGCTGGACCGGGCCCGGGCGGCCCGGGACTTCGCCACGGCCGACGCCCGGCGAGCGGAGCTGCAGGCCGCCGGGTGGGTGGTGGAGACCACCAAGTCGGGCACCACCCTGCGCCGTTGAGCCACCCGCGGCCCGTGCCGAGCAGGTAGAACGGATACTCGTGCAGCGCCCCGCGGTCGACACGCCGACGACGCCCGCCCGGCGACCCCTGCCCCGCGGCTTCTGGCCGATCTGGACCACCGTGGCGTTGGACCTGATCGGGTTCGGCATCGTCGTCCCCATCCTGGCGATCTATGCCAAGCGGTTCGGCGCCAGTGGGTTGACCATCGGGCTGCTGTTCACCTCGTTCTCCCTCGCCCAGTTCCTGTTCGCCCCGGTACTCGGCCGGCTCAGCGATCGCATCGGGCGCAAGCCGGTGATCCTGCTCTCGTTGCTCGGGACCGCGGCGGGCAGTTTCCTGACCGGTGCCGCCGGCACGCTGTGGGTCCTGTTCGCCGGGCGGATCGTCGACGGGGCATCGGGCGCCAGTCAGGCCGTCGCCCAGGCGGCGGCGGCCGACCTCGCCGAGCCGTCCGAGCGACCGCGCCTGATGGGACTGATCGGGGCGGCATTCGGGGTCGGATTCGTCGTCGGGCCGGCCATCGGCGGGTTGGCCAGCCGCGGCGGGCCGCACGTCCCGTTCTACGTGGCCGGGTGCCTGGCGCTGATCAATGCGGTCGCCGCCTGGCGACGGGTACCCGAAACCCTGCCCGCCGCCCAGCGCACGGCCCGGCACACCGCGCTGCACACGGCCCAACACACGGCCCAACACACGCCACCGCCCGCACCCGGTCCGGCGACGCCCGCACCGCGGCGGGCGCTGAACCTCGACCTGCGACGCCTTGCCATCGTCGGGTTGGTCACCACCGCGGCGTTCACCGCCTTCGAGTCGACGTTCACCCTGCTCGGTCAGCGTCGCTTCGGGCTCACCGAGGGTGGGGCCAGCGTGGTCTTCCTCGGCATCGGCCTGCTGCTGGTCCTGATCCAGGGTGGCATCTACCACCGCCTGGTCGGACGTGCCGGTGCCAAGCCGGTCTATCTGGTCGGCCTCGTCGTGCTGACCGTCGGGCTGCTGGTCACCGCCGGGGCGACCCGCTGGGTGGTCCTGATCGGGGCGCTGGTGCTCCTGACCGTCGGCCAGGGTCTGGCCTCGCCGTCGCTGACCTCGTTGGTCACCGAGCACGCCCCGCCCCGCCAGCGGGGCCAGGCGATGGGCTTCCAGCAGTCGGCCTACTCGGTGGGCCGGATCGTCGGCCCGCCCGGTGCCGGCTGGCTGTTCGACCACGCCGGGACCTGGGTCCCGCTCACCGTTGCTGCCGGGCTGTGCCTGGCCGTGCTCGTCCCGGCGATCGGCATCGCGCCCACCGGCGAGCCGGCCGCAGCGGAACCGGTGTCTGCCGCAGCGTCCGGCGAGCTCGCCGACGCCACCGGCCCACACTCCGACCCGATCAGCGGTCGAGGCGGATGACGGCGTGAACCGCCCGACGGATCGCTCGACGGATCGCTCGACGGATCGCTCGCGCCGCCCGGCCTCGTCGATGGGCTACGAGGCCAGCCTCGACGGCATCCGGGCGGTGTCGGTGATGGCGGTGATCTGCTATCACGCCGGCTTCTCGTGGATGCACGGCGGGTTCTTCGGAGTCGAGGTCTTCTTCGTCGTCTCCGGCTACCTGATCACCTCGCTGCTCATCGCCGAACGCCGCCAGACCGGACGGATCAGCTTGCGCGGCTTCTGGCACCGCCGCTGGCGGCGGCTCCTGCCGGCGCTGTTCACCATGCTCATCGCCGTCAGCCTGTGGGCGGTGTTCTGGGGGTCGCCCGAGCAGCAGGTCCAACTGCGCCGGGATCTGCCCTGGGGGGTCTTCTACGCGGCCAACTGGGGTCAGATCGTCGGTCACGTGCCGTACTTCGCCCCGTCGCCGCCACTGCTGCGCCACCTGTGGAGCCTGGCGGTCGAGGAGCAGTGGTACCTGGTGTGGCCGCTCGTGTTCGTCGCCATCACGGCCCGACGTCATCGACCCGAACGGGTGGCGCGGGGGTTGGCGGTGGTGTCGCTGGCGATCATGGCGGGCACGGCGCTCACCGCCACGGTGGCCGACCTGACCACGAAGACCACCAACTTCCTGTACCTCAGCACGCTGACCCGCAGCACCGGGTTGCTGCTCGGAGCTGCGCTGGCGTTCGTCTGGCAGCCGTGGCGCCACGCCGGCGCCGCCAACTCGGCACCGGACGCCCGGGCCCGGTCGCGCCTCGACCTCGTCGGTCTGGCAGCCGGCGCGCTGATCGTGATGGCCTTCCTGGTCGGCTCGGTGGTCCACTCGGTGACCTACCAGGTGGTGCTGCCATTGGTCACCGTGGCCTCCACCGTGCTGGTCGCCGTGGCGGTCCACCCGTGGGCCACCGCCAGCCGGGCGGTGCTCAGCGCGCGGCCGCTGGTGGCCGTCGGGCGCAGGTCGTACGGCCTGTACCTGTGGAGCTGGCCGATCTCGCGGATCTGCGGGGCCGTTCACGGATCGGTCGGCCGGTTCGTCGGGGCGATGATGCTGACGGCGATCGTCAACGAGGCCTGCTACCGCTGGATCGAGTCGCCGGCCCGGCGGGGCGCCCTTGGTCGGTGGTGGGGGCGCCAGCACCCCCAGCAGCGCCGCCGAGTGCTGGCCTCGGGCACGGTGACCTGCGTCGCCGTCCTCGCCCCGCTGGCGTTGTTCTACCGCGACCGGCCGGAGAGCTTCGACCTCGCCGTGGACCGGTCCGGCGACGACGTCACCCTCGACGTCACCCTGGACACCGGCACGGACGGCGCGGATCCTGCTGCCGACGACGCCACCGGCGACCAGACCGGCGACACCGCTGCCGGCAACGGCGGCGCGAGCCCGTCCCCGGCCGGCGGCACGACCGCCGGCGCGGCCACGCCCGGCACCGCGCCGGTCAAGGTCCCGAGGATCCCCAAGGGCGTGATGCGCCTGGTGGTGGTCGGCGACTCGCAGGCCCACTCCTTGGTCGTCAACCAGCCACGTGGCACCAACCGGGTGCTCAAGCTGTTCGACGGAGCGGTCTCGGGGTGCGGGGTCTACGAAGGTGGTCATTCGGGATCGAAGAACTTCGCCAGCTGCCGCGGCTTCGCCCAGAAGTGGGCCGACGACGTCAAGCGCAGCAAGGCCAAGGTCGCCCTGGTGATGATCGGGGCGTGGGACGTGATGAGCATCGACGGCGAGCGGTTCGGGTCGGCAGCCTTCGACCAACGGTTCACGGCCGGCCTGCAGAAGGGGATCGACGCCCTGGTCCGCGCCGGGGCCCGGGTGGCGCTGCTGGAGGTCGCCTGCATGCGGCCCGTCCAGAACCCGAACGACGGCGTCCCGTACATCGCCGAGCGCGGTGACGACCACCGCACGGCCCATCTCAACGACCTGATGCGCCAGGTGGCGGCGAAGAACGCCAGGACGACCAAGTTCTTCCCCGGCCCCACCCAATGGTGTACCGACCCGAAGATCGCCACCAGCCTGGCCTACCGCTGGGATGGCGTGCACGTCTACAAGGCTGGGTCGAAGCTGATCCTCGAGGCGATCGCCAAGCCCCTGGTGGCCTGGGCCCGCGGCCGCTCGACGTAAGGGTGGACAGTCGAGGGGCCGGACAGGCAAGGGGGCCGGACAGGCCGCGCCGGACACGCCACGCCGGACACGCCACGCCGGTCGACCGGACGGCCGTCTGGGCGCCGGTGCCACCGGCCTGCCGCGCCGGACGCGCGCCGGCGTCGGTGCCACCGGCCTGCCGGGCCGGACGTGCGCCGGCGCCGGCTATCCCGCTCGGGCCCGGGGCGGCGGCCGCTGCCGGCGGGTCGTGCCGTCGGGGTACTCGACGGTCAGCAGACGGGTGACCGGCTCCAGCGCGAGCGTCCACCCGCCCTCGTGGACGGCGTGGTGGTGCCGGCTGCAGACCGGCACCATGTTGTCGAGGTCTGACGACCCGCCACGGCGCCACCAGCGGATGTGATGGATGGTGCAGTTCTGGAACGGCGCATCGCAGCCAGGGATGGCGCAGCACGGATAGATCGCCCGCAGCGCCCAACGCTGTGCCGGGGTGGCCAGGCGTTGTTCCCGGCCCACGTCGATGGGCAGGCCGGCGCCGTTGAGCACGATGGGCAAGATGCCCGCGTCGCAGCCCCATCGACGGAGCGTCTCGACCGGAACGTGGACTCCACCCGGAAGGTCGATCACGGATCGTTCGTGCAGGCCGTCGAGCAGGGTCTGGTGATCGACGATCACGCCCATCGAGACCTTGACTGCGCCACCCCTGGTGATCAGGTCGACCAGCGCCAAACCCTGGAGGTGCGCGTGGCGCTCCAGCGGATCGGTGGGTGCGGTGGCGGGGAGCTGGTCGTGGAACAGGGCCTCGACCCGCTGGCGCACGGCGGCCAGCAGCACGGCGCCCGATGCCTCGTCGAGCTCGCCCCACAGCTTGACCATGCCCGACGCGGGGTCGCGGCGAGTCCGGAGGCGCACGGCACGACGCTGGCGTTCGAACCGATCGAGCCCGTCGTCGCGGCGCAGCCGCTCGACCTCCCGCTCGAGCTGGGTGGCGAGCAGCGCCGGGGTCATGGTGCCCGCCCAGGAGGCGACACGAGACCCGCTGGCGGCGAGCTGGTCGCGCTGGCCGGGCTCCAGCCGGCGCAGCGCTCGGTCGACGACATCGACGTGGCTGGCCCCGCAGCGGCCGTCGGCGAGCGCCTGCCAGAGCTCGGGCATGGCCTGCACCGTGTCCGCTCGACGCAGCACCTGATCGGCCGGACGCTCATCGAGATGGGCGGCATCGGCGACCAGCAGCTGGGGAACGAGCAACGAGTCCGTCGCCGCGAGCTCGCGCAGCCGGCCGGCAGCGGCGGTCTGCACGCCGTCCAGCCACCGTTGCAGGCGGGCTGCGTCGGCCAGCAGGCCGTGCACGCCTCCGGCATCGAGGCCGGGCACGTGGCAGTCGAGCACCCGCTGCACCACCCCGACCAGCACGGCTCGCTCCATGCCGGCATCGTGCCACGGGGGTGTGACGGAGATCCCCGGCCATCCCCGCTTGCGTCGAACGGTTACCCTCGGGTAACCTTACCGCCAGGTAACTTCGGTGGTGGGCGGAGCTCGCCACCCCGTCGCTTCGAGGTGAGCAACATGGTCGACTTCGCCCTCAACGAGGACCAGCTTCAGATCCAGAAGTGGGTGCACGACTTCGCCGAGAACGTCGTCCGCCCCGCCGGGCACGAGTGGGACGAGCGCGAAGAGATGCCCATGCCGATCGTCCAGGAGGCTGCGTCGATCGGGCTGTACGGATGGGAGTTCCTGCTCAACACCATGCAGGACCCGACCGGACTGACCCTTCCCGTCGCCGTCGAGGAGCTGTTCTGGGGTGATGCCGGCATCGGCATGGCCATCATGGGTTCGTCGCTGGCCGCCGCCGGGATCGCCGGCATCGGCACGCCGGAGCAGGTCATGGAGTGGGTGCCGCAGTGCTACGGCGACGCCAACCACGTCCAGCTCGGCGCCTTCTGCGTCAGCGAGCCCGACGCCGGGTCCGACGTCTCCTCGCTGCGGACCCGCGCCGTCTACGACGAGGCCAACGACGAGTGGGTGATCAACGGCACCAAGGCGTGGATCACGAACGGTGGCATCGCCGACATCCATGTGGTGGTGTGCGCGGTGGCGCCGGAACTGAAGGGTCGGGGGCAGGCCAGCTTCATCGTCCCGCCCCAGACCAAGGGCGTGAGCATCGGCCAGAAGTACAAGAAGCACGGCATCCGCGCCTCGCACACCGCGGAGGTGGTGTTCGACGATGTGCGCGTCCCCGGGCGCTGCCTGCTCGGCGGCAAGGAGAAGCTCGACGCCAAGCTGGCCCGGGCCAAGGAGATGGGTCACACCGGCGAGAAGCAGCCGGCGATGAGCACCTTCGAGACCACTCGCCCGACGGTGGGCGCCCAGGCGCTGGGCATCGCCCGCGCCGCCTACGAGTTCGCCCTCGAGTACGCCAAGGAGCGCAAGACCTTCGGCAAGCCGATCATCATGCACCAGGCCATCGCCTTCAAGCTGGCCAACATGATCACCGAGATCGACGCCGCCCGCCTCTTGATCTGGCGTGCCGCCTGGCTGGGCAAGAACGGCGGCTTCCGCAACGGCGAGGGCTCGATGAGCAAGTACAAGGCCAGCGAGGTCGCCGTGCGCGCCACCGAGGACGCCATCCAGATCCTCGGCGGCTACGGCTACACCCGTGAGTACCCGGTGGAGCGCTGGCACCGTGATGCCAAGATCCACACGATCTTCGAAGGCACCAGCGAGATCCAGCAGCTGGTCATCGCCCGCAACATCTCCGGGATGCGCATCGAGTAGCGCCGCTCGCACGGCGAGGGCCGCCGCCGTGCCACCGGCCATCGGCGATCCCGGCGTCTACAACGGGATCAACTCGTCGCCGACGGTGACCACCCCTGGTTGCACGACGGTGGCGTAGACGCCCACGGCCTGGTCGAGATCCTTCACCACGTGGCGGAGGATCGCCCGGTCAGCGGGGACGTCCGGGGTGAGCTCGCGGGTGATCGCTGCGCACCGCGGGCAGTCGTTGATCACCTCGACGACGGCCGACCCGACGGCGAAGCGGCGGCCGGGCCAGGTGAACTCGGGGTGCCCTGGTGCGTCGCCGGTGTCGATCACCAGGCTGGGCCGGAAGCGGCGCACGTCCACCACCGACTCCGGGACGGCCTGCTCGATCGAGCGCAACGTCGAGGTGGTGAGCAGCAGCAGCGGGTAGCAGTCGTACAGGGCGCCAGGCGGCGTCTCGTACTCGATCACCGCCGCAGGGAACTTGGCGAGGTCGGGCAGCGGTTCGCCCTCCTCCCGGGCGAAGATCTCGCGCAGCTCGACCATCAGGTCGCCCTCGAGCGGCTTGCGTCGGTAGAACGCGTCGTCGTCGGCCGGTGGTCGCGCCCACAGGCTGACCGGCCGGCCGACGTGCTGCGACAGCGCGGCGTTGACGTCGGGCGAGTGGCTCGAGACCGTGGCCCCGCCGGGCAATGTGATGACGACCGAACCGTCCGCACCGTGGGCCGCGGACAGCTGCATCAGCTGGCCCATCTTGCGAGCGTTGCCGATCGTGCCGGCGCCGTCGTCACGCACCGCCCACCAGCGGTCGCCCGCCACCCCGTCCGCGGCCAGCTCGGCAGTGGACACGGTGCCGCCCAGCATCGTCTTCACCGGGTACTGCCAGATCGATTCGATGTGCATCACACGCTCCGTCGCCAAGGGGCTGCCGAGATCCGATCATCGCACGACGACCTGCAAGCCCGACGCAGATCGACCCGACGACTCGATCGACGACGCCGACCGTGCACCGCACCCGGCCGCCACGCCACCTGCTCCGAGGCCTCCGAGCTGCTAGGGATGGCACATGACCGCGGGGCGCAGATGAAGGTTCGCATCGCCGTCTCGCCCGGCACCGGCTCGGTCGACCCGGGCGATCTGGCCCCGTTCCTCGATGGCCTCGAAGCCAACGGCTTCGACACGGTGTGGCTGTCCGACGTCCCGATGGCCGGAACCGTCGACCCGTTCCTCGGGCTGGCGTTCGCCGCGGCGCGGACGACGCGCCTCAAGCTCGGCGCCAACATCGTCCCCTTCGGCGTGTCGCCGTACGTGCTGGCCAAGGACCTGGCTCAGCTGGACCGGCTGACCGCCGGTCGGCTGCTGATCAGCTTGGTGCCGGGTCTCGACCAGCCGGGGGAGCGCGAGGCGCTGATGATCGGTGGTCGCCATCGCGGCCGGGACCTCGATCTGCTCATCCCGATGTTGCGGCAGTGGTGGGCGGGCGAGGCCGTCGACCACCGCTCGGCGTGGTTCGAGTGCACCGAGCTGCGGCTCCCCGTGCAGCCCGTCCAGCAGCCGCTGGAGATCTGGCTCGGTGGCAGCGGTCCGGCGGCACTCGAACGGGCCGGCCGTCTGGCGGACGGGTGGCTCGGTGCCAACGTCACTCCGCACGAGGCCGGCATCGCGGTCCGGCGGATCCACGAGGAAGCCGGCCGGGCAGGTCGAGCGATCGACCCGGAGCACGTCGGGCTGAGCATCCCGTATGCCCGGACGGCACCCGACGAGGAGATCCTCCGGCGCCTCGCGTCACGGCGTCCGGACCGCCAGTTGGAAGACATCGTGCCAGTCGGCCGTGGCGATCTGCGCCGGCTGCTCACGGCGTTGATCGATCACGGTGTCTCGAAGTTCGTCCTCCGCCCGTTGGCCGCCGAGATCGACTGGCCCGACGAGCTGGCGTGGCTCGCCGACGCCGCCCTCCCGCTGCAGACCTAGCTCACCGGTGACGGACGGTGGAGGAGCCGCCACCCCGTCGACCGGGTCCACGTCACGCTCGCCCGGACATCTCACGGACCGTGATCCGGTCATCACCCAGATCGGTTACGGTAGCCCATCCGGGTGAGCCCACGGCCGCCCGGCGGTGAGGGCAGGTGACCGGCGTGGACGCCACGGACATACTTGCCGGGCCCATCCTCAGGCGGGTGGAGCGGGACCTGGTCACGGTGTGGCTGGCGCTGTCGTCTCCGGCGACGGTCGAGGTCGAGCTGTTCCGGGGTCAGGGGCCGCGCTCGGCACTCGGGCCGCCCGTCGATCGCCGACCACCGACGACCCCGACCGACCTCACCACCGTTCGGGTGGGCGAGCACCTCCACGTCGTCGCCTCGATCTGGGAGCCGGCTCAGGCGGTGGGGCTGGACCCGGGGGAGCTGTACTCCTACGACCTGCTCATCACCCCGGCCAACGGCTCGCCGGCACGCCTCGGTGATCTCGGCCTGCTGTCCGACCACGCCGACCCGCCGGCGTGGCTGGCGCTCGGCTACCAGGACGGCTGGCTGCCCAGCTTCGCCACGGTGCCCGCCGACCTGGCCGACCTCCGCATCGTCCAGGGATCGTGCCGGGGGAGCACCGAGACCGGACGCGACGCTTTCCCACCGGTCGACGACCTGATCCGCTCGACGCTGACCGACGGCGCGACCCGCCCCCACCTGCTGTTCCTCACCGGCGACCAGATCTACGCCGACGAGTCCGCCGCCGAGCAACTCGACCTCCTGCAGTCGGTGAGCCGCTACCTGCTCGGTGGGCAGGAGCACATCACCGTCGACTTTCCCAAGACCGATCAGGAGCCGGCCGAGACGATCGCCTACCCGCTGACCCACTTCCCGCCCGGCCGCCGCGGCCACCCGCTCAACGATCTCGCCGGGTTCACCTCCACCAGCACCGACGCCCACACGATGGGACTGGGCGAGTACGCCGCGCTGTACCTGGCGGCCTGGTCGACGGTCACCTGGAACTCGGCCACCACCCCGCAGGCCACCGAGGCGTGGTCCTGGGACCCGACGGCCGCGTTGGCGGCGCGCCACGAACTCGTCGACGTCTGGAAGCGCTCGATCGGTCGGATCTACCACGACCTCGACGCGGCAACGGTGAGCGACGACGACCGTGAGATGCTGCGCTCGATGGCCCCGTACCACGAAGGCTGGCGGCTCATCCCGCGCCGGTTCCGGGCCATCGACACCGCGCTGACCGACGACCAGCGCGACGCCATCTGGGGCAAGAACGGCAAGGACGGCGACCACGATCGGTTCCTGCTGTGGGCCAAGCACGTCGTCGGCAGCCCGGATGCCCCGACGACCCCGCACGGCGACGAGGTCGCCAGCGAGATCGGCCCGGACACCCTGACCGACGCCCAGCGCAGTCGGCTGGCACGGGCACTGACCCCGTCGTGGTTCGCCGGTGCCCGCTACTTCGGCCTCGACCACGACCGCACCGACACGCAGATCCCGCCGAACATGGTGGCCGTCACCGTCCGCTCCGACGACGTGATCACCAAGCTCAGCCAGGTGCACTGGTACTTCGGTGGCATCGCCCGTGTCCGCCGGCTCCTGGCCAACATCCCGTCGTTCATGACCTTCGACGACCACGAGGTCACCGACGACTGGAACCTGACGCCGAAGTGGGCCAAGCAGACCCGGGCCAACGCCCTCGGCCGGGCGGTGATCCGCAATGCCCTGGCGGCGTGCACGGTGTTCCAGAGCTGGGGCAACGACCCACGGGCCTTCCGCCCCGGGAGCGTCGGACGGACCGTGCTGGAGCAGATCGCCCTGCTGTTCCCCACGGCCACCGCCAACCCCGAGGGGGTCGGGCCGGCGGCCGACCCGGCCGAGGAACTGGAGCGGCTGTTCGACCTGCGGCCGCGCCGCGCCGGGCAGGAACGGATGATCTGGCACTTCCGCTACGACGGCCCGGGGTTCGAGGTCCTCGCCCTGGACTCGCGCACGTGGCGCGGCTTCGAACCCGATGCCAACGAGTCGATCCGAGAACGGTTCTCCGCCGAGGCGACGGCCACCCTGCTGACCGACGAGGCGATGCGCATGCAGATCCCCGAGCAGCCGGCGGTCGGCGTCAACCCGGACGGCGTGTGCTTCGTCATCGCCGCCGCCCCGTTCATCGGCTACCCGATCGTCGAGAGCGTCGTCCAACCGCTGATCAACCTGCACGACATCGCCAAGGCCGGCAAGCCCGGCCCGCCCTTCGTCCGCTGGCAGCGCTCGCTGTCCGTCGGCCGGGTGGCCCGCGACCCGGAGAACTGGGGGTTCGTCCCGGCGCTGTTCGAGGCGGTGCTGGCCCGGCTGTCCACCCGCCGGCGGGTCGCCTTCCTCTCCGGTGACGTGCACTACGGGTTCACCATGCAGATGGGCTACTGGGTGCTCGACCCGGACTGGGTGCCGCGCAGCACCACCAGGCTGATCCAGCTCACCGCCAGCTCGTTCCGCGCCCAGCGCGACGACCTCTCCCCGCTGGTGGCCATCGACCTCGCCCAGCAGATCGGGGTGGCCACCTCGGCCCAGACCCGACTCGGGTGGCACCGGGGCATCGCCGGGTCACCCACTGCGACCCCGCCGTTGAGCGCCGGCGCCGACCCGTTCACCCCCCACCTGCAGCTGTTGCTCGGCGAGGATCCCGTCGTGGTGCCGTACGAGGGCATCCCGGCGACGGCCACCTTCCACCGTGACCCGGAGTGGGCCTGGTCGACCGCTGCCGTGCCCGACCAGCGCCCGGACGACGAACGATTCACCTCGGTGCCGCCCCCGCCCCCGTTCGCCGAGTCCTCCGAGCTCGACCTGCTGCGATCGGTCGGCGAACGGCACTTCTGGGCCTCGCAAGTGGGCATGCCGCGCAACTGGCAGTGGTGGACCAACTTCACCACGGTCAGCTTCCTGCGTGGCCCCGATGGCACCGCCACGACCTTGCAGCACCGCATCTACGGCTTCGACCAGCAGGACACCAACCCGCTGATGCACGTCTACATCGTCGCCGACGTCCCCCTCGACGTGACCGAGGCACCGCCCGCCAAACCGGAGCCGGTGCCATGAGCGTCACGCCCGGCTCCATCGTCAAGACTGCGGCGACGATCACCGCCGAGACCTTCATCACCCTGGCCGACATCCTCACCGACCCGGCGAGTGCCCACGAGTACTGCGACGCCGTCGGCGTGCCACCGTTCCCCGGCGGGGAGTGGACCGCCACCGTGGCCGAGATCCGCGCCAAGGCCGACGTGGCCGACCACCCCGAGCAGTGGGCCGAGATCATCAGCCTCGGCTCGAAGGTCATCAACGGGCTGCAACAGGCCATCTCGGGCGGGGCTCCCGGTGGACCGAGCGCCCTGGAGTCCGGCGTGGTCAAGATCGTCGTTCCGGTCCTGCTCGAGGTGTCGCGCAAGAAGAGCCCGCTGCTGCACACCATCCTGGCCTTGGCCTTCTTCACCGACCAGCGGTTGCAGGACTCCGTTCCCGAGGGCCTCTTCGCCGAGCGCTGGTACCGCATCCTCGGCTCGCTGGCCACCACGGCCGGGTGGGCCCACGCCGATCCGAGCAAGCCGGACGATCCGGACGCCACGGTCGTCGACTGGGCGCCGATCGTGTCCGACGCGGTCGCCATCGGCTCCACCGTCCTGGCCCTGATCTTCGACATGCAGGGGTTCAAGGAGCACCTCGTCCGCTTCTGGTACGGCTTCGACCACCCGCCGATCCCCGACCACGAGCGGGCCCGAGAACTGGCCCAGCACGCCTTCACCCTGCTGCTCGACGACGGCGCCAAGGTGATCACCGCCGAGGACTACCAGAAGATCCCGGTGCAGCCCGCGGCCCAGCCGGCAGCGCCGTTCGGGATCACGCTGGTGCCGGTGCCGCAGGGGGCGGATTCGCCGAGCAAGCTGTTCGTGCAGGGTCACGGCGAGCTGCACGTCGACCGACCGATCGGTGGGGGCTTTCGCCTCACGATGACCAACGGCGCCTCCTTCGGCGTGCTCGCCTCGAGCGAGGGCGTGGAGATCGTCGGCGACCCCACTCTCCAGGTCGAGCTGTCCCGGCAGTGGACCGCCCAACCGACCCCTCCCGACGGATCGATCGACGTGCGTGCCTCCAAGCTCAGCATCGGCGCGGCGGTCGACCTCGACGGGCCGCGGGCCTGGTTGCGCATCGAGCACGCCGAGCTGGGGATCAACGGCGGGAGCTGGCTGGACGACTTCCTGCCCAAGCTGCGGCTCAGCTTCGACGCCCGGGCGGAGGCCACCATCGCCGGCGGGCTGCGCTTCACCGGCGGCGCCGGTGGTGACGTGCTGATCCCCGTCAACCAGCGGATCCCGATCCTGATCGGCTCGGTCGTCGTCGAAGCCGTGCACCTCAAGGCGATCCTCGGCATGATCGACGACGAGTTCGCCGCCGGGGTCGAGGCCACGGCCAACCTGACCCTGCAGCTGTTCGGGGTGCTCAAGGTCCACGCCGACGGCCTCGGCGCCCGGTTCACCGCCGGTCATGCCGCCGACGGGTCCGGCAACGTGGCCGGCATCGGCAAGGCCGGGTGGTCGGTGGCCGTCCCCACGGGCGCCGGCCTGGAGGTCGGCATTCGCGACTGGATCGTCGGTGGCGGGGCACTGATCTACGACGACGTCAACCAGCGCCTCGGGGGTGCGTTCCAGCTGGTCCTCGGCGGGCGGTTCGTCCTCACCGCGCTCGGCACCTACCAGCGGGCCACCAGCACCAGCGTCAGCAGCTGGCTGATCCTGGCGTCGCTGCGCGCCGCCCAGACCGCTCCGACGTTCTCGATCAGCGGGATCGGCCTGCTGTACGGCTCCGACCGGACCACCGACCCCGACGCCTTCCTGGCCGGCATCGCCACCGGGGACCTCGACGCAGTGCTGTTCCCCGACGATCCCATCGGTCGGGCCTCGGCGTACCTCCACGCGCTCGAGCGCCTCTTCCCGACCAGCGCCGGATCCTCGGTGGTCGGCGTGTCCGTGCAGTTCACCGCGCTGGCCGGGCGGATCACCCTCGACCTCGGCGTGCTCCTCGACTTCCGCGGCTCGTCGCTGAGCCGGGTGTACGTCGTCGCCCAGTTCGTCGCCCTCAGCGTCCCGCCACCGCTGGGTCAACGGGTCGACCCGGCCCAGCAGGCGGTGTACGTCCTCGCCGATGGCGTGGCCATCTTCGACACCCGCACCGACGAGCTCAACGTGCGCATCGCCCTGCGCAACTCGCACATCTGGCAGGGTGAGCTCACCGGCGGAGCCTCGCTGTTCCACGGTTCCCCGCAGGTCGACGGCGGCGAGCGCGGCACCTACGTGACCATCGGCGGGTTCCATCCCGACTACGTCCCGCCGGGCACCAAGATCTTCGTGCCGCCACGCCTCAGCCTGTCTTTGTCCCGCGGTGACCACCTCAAGCTGCAGGTCAGTTCCTACCTGGCGTACACGCCGAGCTCGATCCAGTTCGGCTTCGCCGGGCAACTCGAGGCGCGGATGTACGGCTTCGGCATCCGCGGCCTGCTGGCGCTCGACGTGCTGGCCGGCTTCGACGGGCAGTTCAGCGTCAAGCTGTCGTTCAGCGTCGAGCTCCGTGTCGGATCGCACACGCTGGCCGCGGTGGCCTTCACCGGTTCGCTGGTGGGCACCTCGCCCACCGTCCTCAGCGGCAAGGCCTCGGTCAGCTTCCTGTTCTTCTCGATCAGCGTCCACGGGTCGCTGACCATCCACGAGGGCGAGGCCCCCGACGCCTCCGTCGACCTCACCGGCACGGTGCTGTCGGCCATCTCCACCCCGTCGAACTGGGACACGGGCGGCAGCGGCGGGCTCCGGCTGGTGGACCGGCCGCGCGACGGCGTGTGGCTGTCGCCCAGCGACCCGCTGCGGATGACCCAGGCGGTGGTGCCGTTCGGCGTCGCCGTCGAGCGCTACGGCGCGCAACGCCTCGTGGCCCCGCAGACCTTCGACGTCGAGCAGGTCACGGTGGGGTCGGCGACGCCCGACCGGAGCGCAGCCACAGGCGAGTTCGCCCTCGGCATGTACCTCGACCTCAGTCGCGAGGAGCAGCTGGCGGCGCGTGGCTACGAACGGCGCGACGCCGGCTTCGTCCTGACCCGGCCGCTCGAGTCCGGCGCGGCCGTGGACGCCGCTGACGACTACGAGGAGATCCTCCTCGATCCGCAGCAACGCCCCGACCAGCCGGTGATCCTGGCCTTTCCGGTGCTGGCCGTCTTCAGCGCCGTCGCCGCACCGCCGGTGGCGATGCGCGTCGAGTCGGAGCGCTACGCCGTGGTCGATGCGGCCATGCAGCCCCAGGCCGGAGCGATGGGCTACTTCGAAGCCCGGGCCGCGGCCCGCGCCGGCGGGCTCGGGATCGTCCCGCAGTTCGAGGTAGCCCGGTGAGCGTCACGGCCCGCTTCGTGCCGTGGGTGCGCCCGGCGTCGTGGGACGGCGATGCCGTCACCGTGCGGGTGGCCGGCCAGGACGTCGCCGTGCCCGTCTCCCGCTACGGCCCCGGGGACGTCACCGGGATCGCCCCCGACCAGATCCGCCGCCGCGATCCGGCGCCGGGGACGCGCAGCATGCCCCCCAACCTGCTGGCCTCGATCGAGTTCACCTCCCCGTCGATGCCATGGTTGATGACCCCCGGCGGGCCCGACGGCAGCGGGGCGCTGCAACCGTGGCTGGCGCTGGTCGTGGTCCCCGGTGGCGCCGAGCGGCTGGCCACCGTGGGCGGGGCGGCCTGCCCGGTGATCGAGGTCGCCGCCGACCGCCTGCCGCCGCCGGCACAGCTGGCGATGTGGGCCCACGTGCAGATCGACGACACCGTCGCCGACCCGACCGTGGCGCTGAGCACGGGCATCGCCCGGATCCTGGCGCCCTACGCCCTGGCCCCGACCACCGACTACCTGGCCTGCCTGGTGCCCACCTTCGAGGCTGCCCGCCTGGCCGGGCTGGGCAAGCCGGTGCCCGACCCGCGCTCCGCCGAGCCGGCGTGGGGCGCCACCCGCTCGGCCGCCACGGTGACGCTCCCGGTGTACGACTCGTGGGCCTTCGCCACCACCGACAGCGGCGACCTGGAGACCCTCGCCCGCCGGCTCACGCCCCGGGACCTGTCGGCCAGCAGCCGTCCGCTGGCCATCGACGCCGGCGCGGTGACCGGCGAGCTCGGCGGTCGGGTCGCCCCGATGTTGGGTGCGCTGGCCCCGATGGGGTCCACCGAGGCATGGGACCCGGGCGCCGCCAGCGTGGCGGAGCAGGCCCTGGCCGGCGAGCTGGAGCGCGCCGCCGATGCGCCAGCCGTCGGCGACCCCTCCGGCGGTCCACGCGTCGGCCTGCCGGTCTACGGGTCGACCGCAGCCGCCAGTGCCGACGTCAGCACCGGATGGTCGCGTCAGCTCAACCTCGATCCGCGCCGCCGCATCGCCGCCGCGCTGGGGGCGGCGACGGTGGCCGAGCACCAGGACGCCCTGGTCGACGAGGCCTGGCGGCAGGCCGGGGACATCGACCGGGCCGGGCGCGAGCGACAGGGGGCGTTGTTGGCCGACCTGGCCGCCAGCCGGCTGCACGCCCGGATGGTCGCCCCACTCACCGCCGCCTCGGCGCTGGTCACCGTGGCCCCAGCGCTGGCGCGCATGGTGGCGCCGGGCGCGACCACGGCCATGGCCCGGGTGGCGGCCAGCGCCGTGCCGCCCACCATGGTCGGGTCGGCGATGCGTCGCATCCTGGCCACCAAGCTGCCGCGTGACGCCCGCCGCGCCGGGGAGGGCATCCGCCCCGCCATCGCTCGGCAGAACACCCGGGCGCTGTTCCCCGGCGGGCCGCCCCCGGCGCCGTCCGGCACGATGCTGGCCAGCACCGTCAGCGGGACCCTGACCACCATGGCCGCTGCCGAGCCGACGGCGGCCGCCGCCCGCGAGCTCCTGCCGATCGACGGGGTCGGCGCAGCCGTGCGGCATCACGTCATCGCCCCGCCATCGCTCGACTGGGTGCCGATGACCCCGTCGCCGGACGGTGCTGCGCCGGTGGGTGTCGCCGTCGGTCGGGCAGCCGGTCGGTTGATCGGCAACACCGGGATCTTCGTCGACGGGCCGATCGGCCCGCGCACCCGACCGCGGTGGAACGAGGCGGTGGCGTCCTGGCTGGACCCGTCGTGGATGCTGGCCGGCGTCGATCTGCCGCCGGACACCGCTGGACTGCTGCGGGTCAACGCCCCGTTCGTCGAAGCCGTGCTGGTCGGGGCCAACCACGAGCTCGGGCGGGAGTTGCGGTGGCGTGGAGTCCCGGTCGATCCTCGGGCGACTGACCTGACCCAGTTCTTCGAGGCCCAGGGCACCACCCCTCCCGGCGGTCTGTCGCCGGTCAGCCAGTGGGCCGCGGCCGACGACCTCGGCAGCCACGTCGCCTTCGGTGAGCAGGTCGTGCTGATCCTGCGCAGCCATCTGGTCGCCCACCTCGACCAGACGACCATCTTCCTGGCGCCGGCCGAGGCCGACGGGGAGTTCCGCCGGCCGAGCACCAGCCAGGTCCTGCCGTCGTTCCGCGGCGCGGCCGGCCTGGACACCGTCTACATCGGCTTCCCCGTCGACCGGGCCACGCTGACGGCCGGCCTCGGCTGGTACCTGGTCATCCAGGAGCTGGTCGGTGCGGTGCGCTTCGGACTCGACGAAGCCACCACGACGCCCGTGAGGTCGTGGAACGACCTCGGCTGGCCCTCGGTGCAGGCCCCGACGGGCTACATCGACACCGCCGTGGCGCCGGATCCCCCGGCCGCTCCCGGCTCGCTGACCTGGGGAGCCAACGCCGCGCACATGGCCGGCATCTTCCTGCAGCGTCCGGTGCGCCTGTCGATCCATCTCTCCCTCCTGCTGCCGGCGGACGGGGCCTAGCCATGCCACCGGACCCGACGACCGACTTCGCCGAGCTCGACGCCGGCCTGCCCGTGGTCATGCTCCCGGTGCGCCTGGAGACCCGCTACTTCGCCATCGACGCCGACCACGTCGAGCTGCGCCTGCGGATCTTCCCGTCGCGGTTGCACGTCACCGTCGACCGCCCGGGCATCGACCCGGTGGAGCGTGACCAGATGATGGCCTACTGGCGGATCCGCCAGACCGCCGGGGCGGGGACCCCGGCCGAACGCACCGCCTGGCAGCGGGTCGTCGAGCTGTTCGGCGAACCGCGAGGGGTCTTCCTCCGCCGGACCTTGACCCCCACCGTGGGGACCGACGGATCGCTGAGCTTCCCGGCGGTCGCCGTGGCCGAGCCCGACGACGATGCCGTGCTGGCCGCCGTGGCCCGCGGCCTACCCGGCCGGTTCATCGTCGCCGGGTACGCAGGCGACCAGCAGGTGTTCCGCGTGGCCGGCGCCGACGTGCCGACCGACATCGCCGTCGGCCCGGTTGGCGACGGGGCGGCCATCGGCTGGCAGACCGACTTCGCCGCGGCCGAGGCCATCGGGCTGGGGATCCGCCAACCGCTGGCAACGGCCGCGGCCAGCACCATGACTCGCCTGGTCGTCTTCGGTGCCGCCCGACCCGGGCCGGGCCCGACGTCCGCCGCCGATCCGCTCGGGACGCTGCTGACCGCCCACCTGGAGCGCGACGGCGTGGCCCTGGCCGCAGCCGGGACCCCGACCAACAACACGCCGTCCTGCCGCGCCCCGACGATGCCGGCATCATCGGGCCAGCCGGCCGAACCCGGGAGCGAGCGCCAGCGTCTGGCCACGGCGCTCGGCGTCCAGCCGGAGGTCTTCGCCAACGTGGCCGGCGGTGACGAGGTCGCCGAGCCGGCGACCGCGGCGATGCATGCCGTGCTGTGGCACGCCACCTTCCAGTACTTCTTCGACCACATGCAGCCGGACTTCCCCGACCTGGCGTTGGTCGAGCGGGCCAAGGCGCTGTTCGCCGGTTCGGTCCGCCCCGCCGGACCATGGCCGACGATCGTGGTCGGCAACCAGCCCTACGGCGTGCTGCCGGTGGGATCGCTGGCCCGCCGGGTGCCGGCCGGAGCGTCGCCCGACCCACTGGCGGACACGCTGCGAGCGATGCTCCCGGCGTGGCGCACCGCGGCATCGTCCGTGCCCCGCCTCGGGCCGGCCGGCGACATCGGCGAGCAACTCTCGGCCATCCTGTCCCAGGCGCCGGCCTCGGTTCGCTGGCTGACCCGCCACGCCCGCTCGATCTTCCTCGGCCCGGTGATCGCGGCCACGCTCGATCCGCAGGTGCTGGCTCGGGCTCCGATGTTGGCCCGCCGACGTGACGAGGACGGGCTGCCCGACCCGTTGCCCGTCGATCCGGTCGAGCCCGACGGCGAGGATCCCGGCCAGCCGCCGCCACCGCACCCGGGTCATCGGGTCGTCTTCGCCGACGAGGTCGCCCAGCTCACCGTGCCCGTCGCCGCACCGCCCGACGCCGACCGGTCGGCGCCGCTGCCGGTCGACTACCTGGCGGCCCTGGCCGCCGCCGACGAGCAGGCCGTACGTGATGGCACCTTCGCCGGTGCCACCCCGCCGACGCTGCTGTCCATGCTGGCCCGGCGGGCCACCCAGCTGGTCTTCGGCTACCTGACGGGGACCGGCATCGTCCCCATGCCCGACGGCGCGGCGCGGGCGGCGCACTCGGCGGCGCTCGCCGCCCTGGCCGGCCAGCCGGTCGGGGTCCTCGAACGGCTCACCGTCGGCGCGGTCGACGCCGCCTCGCACCGCATCGATGCCTGGGTCACCGCCCTGGCCGCCGAGCGGCTGGCGGCCATGCGTGCCATCCGCCCGACCGGCTACCACCTCGGCGCCTACGCCTGGGTCGATGCTCCGCCGCTGCCGCCCCAGATCCCCACCGACGCCGACCCACCCACCGTCGACCCGGAGAACGAGGGCTACCTGCTGGCCCCTGGGCTGGACCACGCCCGCACCGCAGCCGTGCTGCGCGGCGGGTTCCTCGCCAGGCTGCGGGAGGGGGCCGAGGCCCCGCTGGCCGTCGACCTGTCCGCCGCCCGCGTCGGCGATGCCCTGGGCTTGCTCGACGGCGTGCGCAACGGCGCCAGCCTGGCGGCCCTGCTCGGCGAGCGCATCGAACGGTGGATGGTCGACGCCGGGCTCGGTCCGCAGCTGCCGGCCGTGCGCGAGCGCTTCGATCTGGTCGACGGCAGTGGGCGGCGGCGGATCGACGGGTTGCGTGCCGCCGAGGCGTGGGTGGCCGACCCGCCCACCGACCTCGGCCAGATCCCGGCCCGACTGGCCGCGGCGATCGACGCCATCGGCGACCTGCTGCTGGCCGAGGCCGTGCACCACCAGTCGGCCGGCAACCCGACCCGGGCCCAGCCGGCGCTGACCGCGCTGGACAGCGGGGTGACCATGCCGTCGACCCTCGACGTCGTCACCACCCGGCCCGACGCCACGGTGACCACCTGGCGGGTGGTGCTGCCGGTCGCCCCGGAGGCCATCGAAGCCTGGGCCGACGGCGTGCTCGGCGACGTCGCCGGCCTGGGCGCGACCGTCGCCTCGACCACCGGCCCGTCGACCATCGTCACCCTGGCCGAGGCCGGCGTGACCGCCGCCATGCTGCGCCGCGCCGACCGGCGCGGTGTGCTGAACCTGCTGGCCCAGCACGCCGGAGGGACGACGGCGGAACCGTCGGTCGACCTGTCCGAGGCGCTCGACGCCGCGGCGGCGGTGCAACGCGTGCTGCGCGCCGCCCGGCCGATGACGCCCTCCGACGACGGTGGTGGGCGGGCGCCCGTGCCGGCACTGTCGGCCCGCTCGGCGCAGGTGGAGTGGCTGCACGATCTCGGCCGAGTCCGCCCGGTGGTCGGGGCGCTCGGCGCCCTCGAGCTGCGCGAGCGCGCCGCCGGGCGGACGCTCGACCTGCAGGCCGTCGCCACCGGACCGGATGTCGTCACCGTGGCGATCGGTGGGCTCCCGTCGAGCCCGTCCGCCGGGGTGGTCCTCGACGGGTGGAACGAGAGCACCCCGGGAACCTCGACCACGGCCGGCGTGGCCGTGCACTACGACGCTCCCCGGTCGCGCCCGCCGCAGGCGATCCTGCTGGTGACCCCCTCGGATGCCACCGCCGGGTGGTCGGTCGACGACGTCGAGGCAGCACTCGTCGAGACCGCCGACCTCGCCGCGGTCCGGATGGTGCGCCCGGGCGGCGCGTCCGGGGCGCTGCTGCCGGCCACCTACCTGGCCGACGACACCGCCGATCAGGTGGCGACCCAGCTCAGCGGCGTGGCCGTCGTGGTCACGATGGCAGGGGGTTGACCATGCCGACCGCCGACTGGACTCGCCTGGAGCCGGACACCCAGACCAACATCCTCGACGTCGACCTGGCCGACGGCGTGGCCGCCCGCCTGGCCGATCCCCTGTGGATGCTCGGTCGCCAGTGGCAGATGGGCGAGCTCACCGGGGAGGACGCCGCCTCGCCGGTGATCGCCCACCTCGAGGCGGCCAGCTACCGGCTGGACACGATCCGCCTCGGGGAAGACCCGGCCGAGCCGTACGACGCGGCGCGCCTGGCCGTCGAGGCGCTGGTCGAGCACGACGGCGCCGAAGCCGACGAGCGGACCAGGATCGCCGGCGGGCTCAGCCTGCTGGAGCGGCTGGGCGAGGCCGGGCTGACCGAGGCCGCTGGCACGCTGGCCGAGCACGTTCCGTTGCGCCCCGGGCTCCCCGACGGCGTGGTCTGCCTGGCGGTCCATGACGCCGGCGGGTTGCCCGCGATCCTCGGCGTGTCCGCCACCCAGCGGGCAGCATTCGACGAGGTGGTCGCCGCCTGGGCGGCGTGGTTCCGGCCGCGGGCCGGGCGGGTGGAGTCCGCCGCGTGGATCCCCGATCGGCTCGAGTACCGCCTGGCGATGACCGCCCGGGTGGCCGAGGGCACGGTCACGCTGACCGCCGACGAGCACACCGGCGGGGCACTGGACTGGTACACCTTCGCCAGGACCGAGCTGCTCGCCGGGCTCGCCGCACCCGCCGAGCGCACCGTCGTCGACGTCACCCCGACCGTCCTGCACATCGCCGGGATGCCCGCCCTGAGCTTCTGGGAGATCGAGGACCCGTCGGTCGACCCCGGGCGGATCGAGGTCGGTCCTCTGGACACCGCCAGGATGCTGGTGGTCGAGGCCGCGCTGGCGGTGTCGGCCGACTGGTTCCTGGTGCCGCTGCGGCTCCCGGTTGCGGCGCTGTCGCGGCTCGAACTCGTGCGCATCACCGACACCTTCGGGGTGACGACCGAGGTCCTCGCCGCCGAGGCGGTGACGCCACACCCGGCGTGGAACCTGTGGCGCAACGGCGAGCTGCCCTACCTGCTCGTGCCTCCGCCGGCCGCCGGCAACCTGACCGCCGAAGCGGACCAGCGGGTGCTGTTCGTGCGCGACGAGGACGCCAACCTGGCCTGGGCGCTGCAGGTCGTGCCGCAGGTGCAGCCCGCCGTCGAGCTGCCCACCGACCCGGTGGCAGCGACGCTGGATCCGCTGGCCGTGCCGGCCGATCTGACCTACGTGCCGATCTCGCCGATCGACGCCGACCGCACCCCGCTGGTCCTCGTCGACGCTGGCGGCGTCCGCCGGTTGGTGCGCGCCCGCCTGGCCGGACAGCGCACCGTCCCGACCGGCACCCTGATCGGCGCCGACTTCACGTTGCGCGACGAGGAGCTGCCCGACGAGGGTCTCATCGTCGAACGGCGCGCCGAGCTCGGCCGGACCCCCGACGGGGTACTCCACCTGTGGTCGTCTCGCGTCAAGCGCACGGGCGCCCGCGCCCCGGCCAGTGGCCTGCGCTTCGACCAGGTCACCTGACCGCCGGCGACGCCTGCGGCGGTGTTCGACGGGCGCGATGCGGCGACATCGGATCGGCCGAGCCGGGCTGGTGCCCGTTCTGCGTCGGATGCCGGTCGAGGGTGTCGCCCGACTCGGATCGGTCGCCGACGACTATGACGCCGTCGGGGTGAGCGTGGCGACGACGTCGGCGGCCAGTCGCTGCGTCGTGGCCTGGTTGTCGGACAGCACGGTGACGCTGACCAGCTGGCCGGCCACGTCGGGCACCATCACCTTGGCACCGTAACCGGTGACCCCGGCCACCGGGATCTGGTAGGTGGCGAGCAGCCCGGTGCCGGCCGGCGTGGTGACGGGCGAGACGGAGACGTGGGTGCCGGCCTGCTCCATCGCCGCCTTGGTCTCCGCGGCCGTCGGCATCGCGTCGTGATACACCGAGATGCCCACCGATCCCGGCACGCCACCGTTGTCCGGCTCCAGTGCCACGAAGTCCGAACGATTGGCGAGGTCGGCCAGCATCGCGCTGATGGTCGTGCCCTGCGCCTGGGCCACCTTGGACACGATCGGCGGGAGGTCGGCTTCGGGCATCGCCGCCAGCTCGCTGGGGACGAAGACCGTCATGGTCCCCGGCAGGCTCACGCTGACCTGGGCCTTTGCCGAACTGACCGTGGCGCAAGCCGTCGGTCCGCCGGCCGCCGTGTCGAGGGTGGCGACCGTGGCCGGCGTGGTTGCGACCGTCCCGGGCGCGGCCGTGGTGCCCTCGACGACGTCGGGCGAGGCCGCCTCGGCGCTGATCGGGGCCAGCGTGGCCAGGACGCGGCTCATCAAGTGATCGGCCTGGGCCGCATCGCCGGTGGTCACCGTGATGCTCACCGTGCCATTCGGCCCGGCGGCGAAGATCTGCCGACCGTGAGCGGTCAGCTTCGGGGTCACCGCCTGATAGGTGGTCGACACGGTGTCGCCGAGGGGCGAGGTGATCCGCTCGATGGTCACCTCGCTGGCACCGATCTTCTGGTACTCGGTCTGGATCTGTGGGTCGGTCGGCAGGCCCTGGCCGACGACGGCGACGCTGATGTTCGGGGTGAAGCCGCTGGCGGCCGGGCCGATCAGCAGGATGTCGACCTGCTCGGCCAGCTTCCTCAGGTACTCGATGATCGGCACGCCGGCGGCCTCGGCCGCACTGACCATCGCCGGCGGCAGCTTGTCGGGATCGACCGATTGCATCTGGGTCGGGTTGACCAGCGTGTACTCGCTCGGCGCAGCGAACTGGATCCCGGCGCCGGGGGCCGGCACGATGGTCTCGCCCGAGGCGGCACTGCCGGTGCTCCCACTCGTGCTGCCCGGCGTGGTGGTGCCGTCGCCGGGCGCACAGTCGGCGGCGGCCGGGGCCGGTTCCGGCGTGGACGGCGCCACGGGGGTGGATGCCGCAGCGGGCCCGGCGGCGGCCAGCAGCAGGGCGGTGAGTGCCAGCGAACGACGGAACACACGAGCAGTCATACCGACAGACCTATCACGTCCGCCCGGCGCGGTCACGTCCGCCCGGCGCGGTCACGTCTGCGCCGGACCGAACAGCTCATCGAGCGCGGCCCGGTGATCGCGCAGCAGTGGGCGCCCCCAGCGGCTCAGCGCCCGGTTGTCGAGGACGCTGTTGGCCGGCCGGGTGGCCGGGCGTGGCGGCTGCAGCTCGGCGGTGCGGATCGGCGTGACGATGTCCGGATCGGCGCCGAGCCGGGCCACCACCTGCCGGGCGAACTCGTACCAGCTCGTCGGGACCTGATTGGTGACGTGGACGATCCCGTGGGCACCGGCCCGGACCAGGCCGACGACGGCCTCGGCCAGGTCCGGGGTGAAGGTCGGGCAGCCGACCTGGTCGTCGACGAAGCGCAGTGGCGACCCGGCGTCGACCAGCCGGGCGATGGTGGCCGCCATGTTGCCGCCGTGCCGGCTGAACACCCACGAGGTGCGAACCACGAGGCCGTCATCACCGAGACCCAGCGCGGCCTGTTCGCCGGCCAGCTTCGATCGGCCGTAGGCACCGAGCGGGTTGGTGGTGTCGGTCTCCACGTACGGCCCGGTCTTGGTGCCGTCGAAGACGTAGTCGGTGCTGATCTGCACCAGCCGGGAGCCGGCGGACCGGCAGGCCTGCGCCAGGTGCTCGACGGCTCGACCGTTGACGTCCATCGCCCGCTGTGGGTCCCCCTCGCAGGCGTCGACCGCGGTCCACGCCGCGCAGTTGACCACCACGGCGGGACGGATGCCGTCCACCGCGGCGCGCACCGCGTCGCGGTCGGCGACGTCCAGCGCGGATCGGTCCCGGCCCGTGCCGTCGATCCCGGCAGCGTCGAGCGCGGCCAGCAGGTCGCGGCCCAGCTGGCCCGCCGCGCCCGTGACCAGCACGCCCATCACAGCCGGGCCTTGATCGGCTCCCACCAGCCGCGGTTGGCGCGGTACCACTCGACGGTGTCCGCCAGGCGCTGCTCGAAGGGATGCGTCGGCTGCCAGCCGAGGGCCTCGAGCTTGGCGGTCGAGACCGAGTAGCGCCGGTCGTGGCCGAGCCGATCGGCGACGTGGTCGATGGCCGACTCGTCCCGACCGCACAGCTCGATCAGCCGCATCGTCAGCTCCCGGTTGGTGATCTCCGTGTGGGCGGCGATGTTGTAGATCTCGCCCGGCGTGCCGCGCTCGACCAGCAGGCGGATGGCGGCGACGTGGTCGTCGACGTACAGCCAGTCGCGCACATTGCCGCCGTCGCCGTACAGCGGCACCTGCTGGCCGTCCAGCAGGTTGGTGGTGAACAGCGGGATGACCTTCTCGGGCAACTGGTAGGGACCGAAGTTGTTGCTGCACCGGGTGACCACCACCGGGAGGTCGAAGGTGGTGTGGTAGGAGAGCGCCAGCAGGTCGCTGCCGGCCTTCGCCGCCGAGTAGGGGCTGCGCGGTCCGAGGCGGTCGGTCTCGGAGAACGAGCCGACGTCGATCGAGCCGTAGACCTCGTCGGTCGAGATGTGCACGAAGCGCTCCACTCCCCGTCGGCGGGCGGCGTCGCACAGCACGTTGGTCCCCACCACGTTGGTCCGGGCGAAGGCGTGCGGGTCGTGGATCGAGCGGTCGACGTGGGTCTCGGCGGCGAAGTGGACCACCAGGTCGTGCTCGGCCATGGCGGCATCGACCGCATCGGCGTCGCAGATGTCGGCGTGGATGAAGGTGAAGCGTGGGTGATCCCACACGCCGGCCAGGGTCTCGCGGTGCCCGGCGTAGGTCAGCGCGTCGAACACGGTGACCCGATCGTCCGTCTCGGCCAGAGCGGAACGGACGTAGGCCGAGCCGATGAAGCCGGCGCCGCCGGTGACCAGCTGGCCGGCGCTCATGTGCGCATCGGCCACACCGGGCGCAGCCGTGGCTCGATCTCGTGACGCTGCGGGTTGGCGTGGTCGCGCCCGGACAGCACCGGCGCGTCGATCTGCCACGCCGTTCGGACGACCGGGTCGTCCCACGCCAGGCCGAGCTCGTCGGCCACGTTGTAGTAGCCGTCGACCAGGTAGGTGATGACCATGTCGGTCAGCGCCAGGAACCCGTGGGCCACGCCCGGCGGGATGAACAGTCCGGCGTGGTTGTCGCCGCTCAGCTCGACCACCTCGGTCGCCGCGTCGGTCGGCCCACCCTGGCGCAGGTCGTGGAGCACCACCCGCGCCGTCCCGAACGGCACGTACCAGTAGTCGGCCTGGTGGAGGTGGTAGTGCAGACCCACCAGGGCGCCGGCCTGGCGGTTGGCCCGATTGGCCTGGAGCATCTCCCGGGCGCCCGGGATCCACTCGCGGCGATAGGTCTCCACGAACATGCCCCGCAGGTCGCCGTGGACCTGCGGGGAGACGTGCCACACCCCGCTGATCGTGGTGCTCTCGGTGACCTCGGCCATGTCCGCTCGCTCCTACTCGACGTCGATCTGGCAGTGGTCGCCGACCATCAGCCGCAGGGCCCGTGGCTTGGTGCGTGACCGGCTGATCTCGGCCTCCCGGCCGATCAGGCTGTCCTCGAGGCGCTCGATGTCGCGCACGGTGCTGCCGTCCATGAGCACCGAGTGCTCGATCTCGCTGCGCTCCACGGTGCAGCGGGCGCCGATGGCGGTGTGCGGGCCGACGAAGCTGTCGAGGACGACGGTGTCGGCACCGATCGTCAGCGGGCCGCGCAGCCGGGAGCGCACGATGCGCGCCCCGGCCTCGACCACCACGTTGCCCACCAGGGCGCTGGCGGCGTCGACCGAACCGTCGATCCGCCGGGTGATCTTGTCCAGCAGCAGGCGGTTGGCCTCGAGCAGCGGGGTCAGCTTGCCGGTGTCGATCCACCACCCTTGGAGGATCTCGGCGGTCACGGTGGAGCCGCGGTCGATCAGCCACTGGATGGCGTCGGTGATCTCCAACTCGCCGCGTGGCGACGGCACGATCGAGCGCACCGCCTCGTGGATCCGCGGACCGAACAGGTACACCCCCACCAGGGCGAGATCCGAGGGGGGCTGCTCCGGCTTCTCCACCAGCCGGACCACGTGCCCGGCACCGTCCAGTTCGGCGACACCGAAGCGCTGCGGGTCGTCGACCTGCTTGAGCAGGATCTTGGCGTCGGGCCCGTCGCCGGACGCGTCGAACGCGCCGACGAAGGCACCCAGATCCTGCTCCAGCAGGTTGTCACCGAGGAACATGACGAACGGCTCGTCGCCCAGGAACGCCCCGGCGATCAGCACGCAATGGGCCAGGCCCGCCGGGGACTCCTGGGGGATGAAGGTGATCGTGCAGCCGAAGCGGCTGCCGTCGCCGAGCGCGTCGATCACCTCGTCGCGGGTGTCACCCACGATCACCCCGATGTCCGTGATCCCGGCCTCGACCAGGGCGTCGATCCCGTAGAACAGGATCGGCCGATTGGCCACCGGGACCAGCTGCTTGGCCCGGGTGTAGGTGATCGGCCGGAGGCGGGTGCCCGCGCCGCCGGCGAGGATCAAGGCCTTCATCGGCGCTGAGTATGGCAGCCCACCGGGACCCCGGGCACCATGCGACGCCGCGCTGCCCCGGCCGGAGCGGTCAGATCATCATGTTCAGCTGATCGACCACCCGCTGGCCGAGGGCGGCATCACCGGCCACCTCGACGTCGACGTCGCCGGGCGCCCGCCGGCCCATCGCCAGCACGAGGAAGGTCTCGGTGTCCATGCGCACCGTCGCCGCCGGCTCGGTGCTGGGCCTGGCGACCACCGCCGCTCGCCCGCCGTGGACCTCGACGTGGACATCGCGCTCGGTGGGCCCGGTGATCCGCAGGCGGATCCCGTGGCCCTCCGGGCAGCCGGCCCGCTTGCCGACGACGATGGGCAGGGTGCGCAGGAGGCGGTCGATGGTGTGCCCGGCGGCCGGGGTGTCCAGGTTGCCCGGTCGCCCGAGGGCCCGGCGGATGTCCTGCTCGTGGCCCCACAGGTCGAGGACGCGGATGTCGAGGAAGTCGGCCATGGTCCCTGGGCCGGTGGGGGTGGCCATCGGCTGGTCGAAGTAGGCCGTGTCGGCATGTCGCAGGGTGTCGAGGCGCCGGGCGACCAGCTCGTTCCACTCGGCCAGTACCTGGCTGCCGGGCAGACCCCGGCGGGCATCGACCTCGTACTCGTTGAACTCGCCGATCGGGTTGCGGACGTGGTCGGGCACGGCCATGCGGTGGGCCGTCGAGGGCAGCTGCTCGAGATGCCGCTCGGTGCCGATCAGGTGCGACAGGTTGTCCTGCACCGACCACCCCGGGCAGTCCGTCGGTGTCGCCCACTGAGCGTCGTCCAGCCCGCTGCACACATCGGTCACCGCGGCGTAGACGTCGTCCAGCATGTCGATCGTGGCGGTGGGGATCATCGGCTCATCTTCGCACCGTCCGGCCGGCGCACTAGCCTCGCAGGCATGGATCGACCGGCCCGGTTCGAGCACACCCGCTTCCTCGGCGACAAGCGCACCCAGCTGGTCTACGACCTCGATTCCTGGACCGACGGTGCGGTCATCGACGAGATCGTCGCCGCCGACACCGGCCTGTGCTTCGGCCCGGACACGCTGGTCGAGGCGCGCAACCGCGGCTACACACTGGCCCGGCCGGGCCTGCGCCGCCGGCACCGCAGGCCGCGCGCCTAAGCGGTCGATGCACCGCAACGGCACGTTCGTCTCCGGCGGGCTGCGGCTGTCGCGCTACCTGGCCAAGCCCACGGCGCGCGCCGAGCCGGCGCCGGCGCTGATCCTCTGCCACGGGTTCCCCACCGGCCCCCTGGATGCCCGGCAGAGCGCGACGACCTTTCCGGAGCTCGTCGACCGGATCTCCCACGAGCTGGGCTGGACGGCGATGGCCTTCACCTTCCGTGGCTGTGGGCAGAGCGAAGGTGACTTCAGCCTCCAGGGATGGGTCGACGACCTGCGCACGGCGATCGACGACGTGATGACCGAGACCGCGCCCGCCGGCGTGTGGCTGGTCGGAACCGGTGCCGGCGGATCGGTGTCGGTCTGCGTCGGTGCCGACGACCCGCGGGTGCGTGGCGCAGCGCTGCTCAGCAGCCGGGCCGACTTCGACGATTGGGCCGCCCAGCCGCGGCGGTTCCTCGACCACGCCCGGGAGATCGGGGCGATCCGCACGCCGGGGTTCCCCCGGGCGCAGGACGAGTGGGCCCGGGAGCTGCGCCGGTTCCGGCCGGTCGACGCCGCCCGGCGCTTCGCCCCCCG
The DNA here is from genome assembly GCA_029782355.1 of Actinomycetes bacterium. Classification (GTDB taxonomy): domain Bacteria; phylum Actinomycetota; class Acidimicrobiia; order Acidimicrobiales; family Ilumatobacteraceae; genus JAKOUY01. Next base: position 31,131 of record JAKOUY010000029.1, on the reverse strand, counting down.
GCCGATGCTGGTGCTGCACGGCGACGAGGACGACAGCGTGCCGGCGGCCGAGGCCCGCCAGCTGGTGGCGGCCCACGGCTCGGCGGAGCTGCGGATCATCCCCGGTGCCGGCCACCGCCTGCGCCACGACCCGCGAGCCATCGCCATCCTGCTCGGATGGCTCGATCGTCAGCGGGCCCTCCCGGCGGCCAGCGCCTGAGCCGGCTGGTCAGCCCTCGGCGGGGAAGCCGTCGGGGTGGTCGCGGTGCCAGCGCCACGCCGAGTCGATGATCTCGTCCAGGCCTCGGCAGGCCCGCCATCCGAGGGTTCGCTGGGCAGTGGCCGGATCGGCGAAGGTGGCCACCGGATCGCCCGAGCGACGCGGCCCGACGGCGTACGGCACGGCCCGGCCGGTGATCCGCTCGGTGGCCCGGATGACCTCGTACACCGAGCTGCCCGTCCCCGTGCCCACGTTCACCGCCGTCGTCGACCCGCCCCCGTCGAGATAGGCCAGTGCCGCCAGGTGGGCGGCGGCGAGGTCGTCGACGTGGATGTAGTCGCGGATGCAGGTGCCGTCCGGGGTCGGGTAGTCGTCGCCGAACACGGTCAGCGGTCCGGAGCGGCCGAGGGTCGCCTTCATCACCAGCGGCACCAGGTTCTGGCTGGAGCGCCAGTCCTCGCCGATCCGCCCGTCGTCGCTGGCGCCGGCGGCGTTGAAGTACCGCAGGCTGACGCTGCGCAGGCCGTGGGTCACGCCGTACCACTGCAGGATCCGCTCGACCATCGCCTTGGACTCGGCGTAGACGCTCTCCGGGTGGATCGGCGCGTCCTCGCCCACCGGGTTGTGGGCCGGGGTGCCGTACACCGAGCAGGACGACGAGAACACCAGCTGTTCGACCCCGGCGGCCAGCATCGCCTCGACCAGTTTGGTCGTGCCGGCCACGTTGTTCAGCCAGTAGCGCGCCGGGTCGGACATCGACTCGCCGACCGACTTGTAGGCGGCGAAGTGGACCACCTGGGTCACCCCCCGGTCGCGGCACAGCCCGATGACCAGCTCCTGATCGGCGATGTCGCCGACGACCAACTCGGCCTCGATCACCGCCTGGCGATGGCCCAGTTCGAGGCTGTCGAGGACCACCACGTCAGTGGCCCCCCTGGTCAGCTGGCGAACCGTGTGCGAGCCGATGTAGCCGGCTCCGCCGGTGACGAGGATGGACATTCGGTGCAGCGTACCCCGGCCCGCCGAACGCCTCCCGGCGGGGTCGCGCCCCGATCGCCCCTCAGAGGCGATGGACGGAGGGGCCGCGCAGCGTGCCGCGGGTGTCCAGCACCAGCGGGGCGGCAGCGGCCACGGCCTCGAGGTCGAAGGCCCGGTGCCGCTGGAGGACCACGGCCAGGTCGCAGGCCTCGACCACGCCGACCGGGGTGTGGGCCAGCTCGAGCGGCACCCCGTCGACCTCGAACCGATCGAGGTACGGATCGACGCCCACCAGGTCGGCCCCCAGACTGCGCAGGTGGCGGATCAGCGGCCGGGCCGGCGTCTCCCGGTCGTCGGCGATGTCGGCCTTGTAGGTCAGCCCGAGCAGCGCGATCCGTGCCCCGCGCACCGGCTTGCCGACGTCGTTGAGCATCAGCTGCACCCGGCTGGCCACGTAGGCGGGCATCCGCCCACTGATCTCCTGGGCCAGTTCGACGAAGCGGAACTGGTACCCCAGGGCGCGCACCCGGTGGGAGAGGTAGTTGGGGTCGATCGGGATGCAGTGACCGCCCACCCCCGGCCCGGGATAGAACGGCTCGAAGCCGAACGGTTTGGACGCCGCCGCGGCGATGGCGTCCCACAGGTCGACGCCGAGCTCGTGGCTGAACACCGCCATCTCGTTCACCAGGGCGATGTTGACGTGCCGGTAGGTGTTCTCCAGCAGCTTGGCCATCTCCGCCTCGCGGCACCCGGAGGTGCGCACGACGGTGTCGACCAGCCGCCCGTAGAACGCTGCGGCGCGCTCGGTGCACGCCGCGGTCAGCCCGCCGACCACCTTCGGGGTGTTGGCCAGCCGGTAGGTCGGGTTTCCCGGGTCGATGCGCTCCGGGCTGAACGCCAGGGCGAAGTCGCGCCCGGCCACCAGCCCGCTGGCTCCCTCGAGGCGCTCGCGGACCGGACCGTCGGTCGTGCCCGGGTAGGTGGTGGACTCCAGCACGATCAGCTGACCGGGACGCAGCTGCCGAGCGATGGTCTCGGTGGCGGCGAACACCGCTCCGAGATCCGGGGCGCGATGCTCGTCCAGCGGCGTCGGGACGCAGATGACCACCGTCTCGGCGCCCGCCAGCACCGTCGGATCGGTGGTGACGGTCAACCCGCACGCCAGCGCGCCACGCAACTGCTCGTCGGTGATGTCGTCGACGTGCGAGGTCCCGCCATGCAACGCTGCGACCACGCCGGCATCGACGTCGAGGCCGACGGTCCGCAGCCCGCGCTCGGCAGCCTCGACCGCCACGGGCAGCCCGACGTAGCCGAGGCCGACCACGACCAACTCGACGGGCGCGGCGGGTCCGGGCTGAGGGTCGGTCATGCGCGGGCTCCAGTCGACGGCGCCCGCCCAGGCTACCCACCCCGGCGCAGGCCGGACAGTAGGCTCGACCGGCGGAGTCGCCCGGCGAGAGGAGGTTGCCATGAGCGCCATCGCCGTGGCCGTGATCACCTTCGGGCGCCCCGACCTGCTGGCCGGCCTGCTGGACGGGCTGCAGCGCCAGCGACTGGACGCCGGCGACTCGATGCGCATCGTCGTGGTCGACAACAACCCCGACGGCGCCGCCGCGGCGGTGATCGCCGCTGCCGCAGCAGCCGGACCCCATCCGGTGGTGTCCGATCTCGAACCCCAACCGGGCATCCCGTTCGCCCGGCAGCGTTCGGTCGAGCTGTGCGAGCACGACGACGCGGTGATCTTTGTCGACGACGACGAGCAGGTCACCGAGCGGTGGGTGGCAACCCTGATCGCCGCCTGGCGCGCCAGCGGGGCCGACGTGGTCACCGGACCGGTGCGCGGATTGCTGCCGGACTCGGCGCCGTGGTGGGCGCGCGCCTCGGACACCTACGACACCACCGGCACCCATCCCGACGGGGCCGATCTGGACAAGGCGTACACCAACAACACCCTGGTGACCCGGCGGGTGCTCGACACGGTCACGCCGGCGTTCGACCCGGCCTTCCGCTTCACCGGCAGCTCGGACCTGCACTTCTTCCTGCGCGTCCGGAGGGCCGGGTTCCGGATCGTGTGGTGCGCGGCGGCGACCGTCACCGAGGTCGTTCCACCCTCCCGGCTGACGGCGGCGTGGTTCACCCGCCGAGCCTTCCGGGCCGGCATCGGCGACGCCGTCAGTCGACGGCTGATCGATCCACGCCCGCGCACGGTGATGGTGGCCGTGGCCTACGGGCTGGCCCGCCTGGCCTCGGGGATGGCGCTGGGGCTGGTCGGCCTGCTGCCCGGGCGGCGGGCGGCGCGGGTCAAGGCCTGGCGCCGGGTGTGCTCGGCGGCGGGGACGCTGTCCGGGTTGGCGGGCGTCCGCTACCAGGAGTACCGCCGCTGATCGCTTCCGGGACCCGCAGCAGCGTCGCCGGCCGGCAGGTGAGGAACCCGGCGCCCCACGACAGGTGGGTGGTGGCCAGCACCACGGCGACCCGCCCAGCGTGGCGCCGGTCGACGGCCAGCGCGGCGGCGACGACCCCGGTGGCGTAGGTGGCCGCCGGCAGCAGCCCCCACCGGGACAGCGGGGTCAGCAGCAGCCCGGCGCCGACGGCCGCGGTGACCGCGGCCGGGGCGGCCTGGCGGGCGCGCAGCGACCCCGGGTGCAGCCGGACCACGGCCCGCTTCCAGCGGCCGTAGTCGAAGTACTGGCGGGCCAGCCGGCGGACGGTGCCGCGCGGCCGGTAGTCGACCACCAGGCCGGGGTCCAGCCAGACCACCCCGCCGGCAGCCCGCAGGCGGATGTTGACCTCGTAGTCCTCGTTGCGCAGCAACCGCTCGTCGAACCCGCCGATCGCCTCCAGGGCGCGGCGGTCGAAGACCCCCAGGAACACCGTGTCGACCGGACCCTCCGCGCCGCCGGTGCGGTAGGACGCCCCACCGGTGCCGGCGAACGAGGCCGTCGCCACGGCGACCGCCCGCTCGAACGGCGTCGTCCCGACGGCGTGCTGGATGCCGCCCACGTTGACCGCCCCCACCCGGCGGAGGGTGCTCACGGCGCGGCGGATGTATCCGTCCGGCAGCACGGAGTGCCCGTCGACGCGCACGATCACCTCGCCCGTCGTGGCACGCGTCGCGGTGTTCAGTGCAGCGGGGATGTGCCCGGCAGGATTGGCCACGACCCGGACCATCGGGTGGTCGCGGGCCAGCCGATCGGCGACCGCCTCGGTCCCGTCGGTGCTGGGCGCCACCGCCAGGCAGACCTCGAACGGCTCCGGGTACTCCTGGCCCAGCACCGAGGCAACGGCCGCGGCGAGGTGCGCGGCCTCGTTGCGCACCGGCATGATCACCGCCAGCGACGGCCACCCGTCGTCGGGCACGGCCGCGTCGGACACGGTCCCGTCAGACACGGCCGCTCACCACGGTCCAGACCGTGCGCAGGATGATCTGCAGGTCGAGCAGCAGCGACCAGTTCGAGGCGTACTGCAGGTCGTAGCCGAGCTTGTCGTCGGCCGGGGTGTCGTAGCGTCCCTGGACCTGGGCCAGCCCGGTCAGGCCCGGGGTCAGGGAGTGCCGCCGGGCGTAACCGGGCACCTGTGGCTGGATCTGGTCGATCAGCTCGGGGCGTTCCGGGCGCGGTCCGACGAGGGACATCTCCCCGCGCAGCACGTTCCACACCTGGGGCAGCTCATCGGCGCGCGTCGCCCGCATCCAGCCCAACCCGGGCACGACGCGCAGGTCGCCCTTCGACGACAGCTGCGGCCCGTCGCGCTCGGCGTCGAGCCCCATCGTGCGGAACTTGACCAGCACGAACGGGTCACCGTCGCGCCCGGCGCGGTCCTGACGGTAGATCACCGGACTCCCGGCGCGGATCCGGACCCACAGGGCGAACAGGCCGAGGGCGAGGAGGATCAACGGCGAGCAGACCACCAGCACGAGCAGGTCGAACAGGCGCTTGAGGCGCTCCTGATGCGACGACATGGTGTGGGTGCGGATCCGGGTGAAGGGCAGCCCGGCGATCTCGCGCACCGAGCGCAGCCCGAGCAGGGTCTCGTGGGCGCCGACCCGCTGGTGGATGCCGATGCCGGCGTTGTCCAGCACGGTCAGCGGTTCCGGGAACATCGGCTCGAACGCCGCGAGGTCGAGCAGCAGGATGTCGGTGGCGTTGGTGTCGGCGACGGCATCGACCAGGTCGCGGCTGTCCTCGACGCTGCCCACCACCGTGGCGATCCGCCGGCCCCGGTCGCTGTCGAGGTGCTGGCTGGTGGCGGCGATCGACGATGCCCGGCCGACCAGGACCACTCGGGAGGGGCCACGGCGGCTGTGTGCCAGCCGGTCGCTGAGCGCCCGGTTCAGCATCATCGCCGCGCTGCCGACGAAGAACAGGCCGATCATGTTGGCCCGCGGCATCAGGTACCGGCGGGCGAACAGGACGATGACCGAATCGACCCCGATGCCGATGGCCATGGCCGTCATGATCTTCGGCAACCACGGCGGGGTGGCCAGGCGCGGCTGACGCTCGTACAGCCCGCCGAAGTAGTTGACCACCAGCTGCACCGCCGTGGCGATGGCGAAGCCGATCAGGTAGTGGTACCACGGGTAGCGCACCGGCCAGTGCACCCCGAAGCGGAACCACTGGATGAGCACCATCGAGGCGTAGAGGGCCACGGCGTCGAGGGCGAACAGCAGGCGGAAGCCACGTTGCCACAACCAGCGCAGCACGGCGCCGAGCGGACCGGAGGGCCCCTGCGGCGGGCGGCGCAGGCGAAGGGTGGCCGAGGTGTCGTCGGCGGATCGACGCGCCTGGTCCGGTTGGCCCGCGTCGATCATCGCCGTTCACGGTACCGAACGCCGGCGCGCCCGCGGGTCATGGCGAGGGACGGGCACCGCCCGTGAGCGGACGGTCCTGCTTGTCCCGCCCGGCGCGCCGGGCCTCCTGCTTCCAGGCACGCACCCGGGCCAGCGAGGCCGGATCACGGCTGTCGGCGACCGTGCGTGGCTGGTCGTCGCCGAACGATCCGGCGGCGGCGCGCCAGCCCGGCACGGTCACGCCCATCCGCTTGCCGAGCACGGCGATCAGGATCCGGGCCTTCTCCTCCCCGAACCCGGGGAGCAGGCGCAGCCGCCGGTACAGGTCCTCGCCGTCGGCCGCCCCCGCCCAGACCTCCTCGCCGCGCCCGCCGAATTCGGTCGCCAGGGTGCGGCACAGGGCGTGGATCCGCCGACCCATGACGGCCGGGAACCGGTGGATGGCCGGCTTGGCGCAAGCCGCAGCGACGACCGCCTCCTCGCCGAGATCGGCAACGGCGCCGGCGTCGAGGGTGCCCAGTCGCTGACGGAGCGTCCACGGACCGGCAAAGGCCCATTCCATGGGCACCTGCTGGTCGAGCAGCATGCCGATGAGCAGCGCCGTCCCGTCCCGGTTCAGCAGGGCGTCCGGTTCTGCCCGACCGGTGATGAACAGGTCGCCCATCGGATCGTCCGGGGCCGCCGCCAGGTCAGGGAAGCACGGCTGGGTTGGCGGCGTCCGGGTCGATCCCGTGGCGGGCGAGCGCCTGGTCGACCTCCTCGGCCGTGGCCTGGCCGTGGAGGCGCAGGGCGTCGACGACGGCCACGGACACGTGCCCGGCGTCGATCTCGAACAGCCGGCGGAGCGCCTCGCGGGTGTCGCTGCGGCCCATGCCGTCGGTGCCGAGGGGCACGAAGACCCGGCCCGGCAGGAACCGGGCGATCTGGTCGGACACGCCTTTCATGAAGTCGCTGACGGTGACGATCGGTCCTGGCGCGTCGGCCAGCAGCTCGGCCACCTGCGGGGTGCGCGGCGGCTCGGCGGGGTGCAGCCGGTTCCAGCGCTCGACGGCCAGGGCGTCGTCGCGCAACGCCTTGTACGAGGTGGCCGACCACAGCTCGACCCCGATGCCGTGGTGCTCGGCGAGGTCGGCGGCGGCCGCCTGAGCGGCCCCGTAGGCCGAACCGCTGAACAGCAGCGTGGCCCGTCGCTCCGTCCCGTCCGCCGCCGGAGCCCAGCGGTACAGGCCACGGATGACGTCGTCGTTGGTCACGTGCTCGGGCTGGGCCGGCATCGGATAGTTCTCGTTGTACAGCGTCAGGTAGTAGAAGACGTCGGGGTCCGGGTGGCTGCCGCCGTACATCCGCTCGATGCCGGCCTGGATGATCGCTGCCACCTCGAAGGCGAACGCCGGATCGTAGGCCTGGCAGGGCGGGACGGTCCCGGCCAGCATCAGGCTGTGCCCGTCCTGGTGCTGCAGGCCCTCGCCGAGCAGGGTGGTCCGCCCGGCCGTGGCACCGAGCAGGAAGCCGCGGGCCCGGGCGTCGGCGGCCTGCCAGATCAGATCGCCGACCCGCTGGAAGCCGAACATCGAGTAGAAGGTGTACAGCGGGAGCATCGGCACGCCACGGGTGGCGTACGCCGTCGACGCGGCGATGAAGCTGGCCATCGACCCGGCCTCGGTGATGCCCTCCTCGAGGATCTGACCCTGGGTCGATTCGGCGTACCACAGCATCAGGTCGTGGTCGACCGGTTGGTACTGTTGCCCGTGGGCGGCATAGATCTTCAGCTCGGGGAACAGGGAGTCCATCCCGAACGTGCGACCCTCGTCGGGCACGATCGGCACCACCCGCTTGCCGACCGCCTCGTCGCGGGCCAGGTTGCGCAGCAGGCGGGTGAACCCCATGGTGGTGCTGACCGGCTGCCCGGCCGATCCCTTGCGCAGCTCGGCGAAGGTCGAGTCGTTCGGCCGGCCGAGGGGCTTGCGCGGCTTGGCGCTGCGCTTGGGGATCGACCCGCCCAACGCCCGGCGCCGCTCGACCATGTACTGGAACTCGACGGAGTCCTCGCTGGGCCGGAAGTACGGGAAGCCCTCGCGCTCGATCAGCTCGTCGGGGATCTCGTCGTGCAGGTGCAGACGATCACGCATCGTCAGCATCTGCTCCTTGGTCATCTTCTTGATCTGATGGGTGGCGTTGCGGCCCTCGAACCCGGGACCGAGGGTCCAGCCCTTGACCGTCTTGCACAGGATGGCCGTCGGCGCCCCGCTGCCGAGGTTCTCCGTGGCCGCCTTGTACGCCGCGTACAGCTTGCGGTAGTCGTGGCCGCCGCGGGGGAGGTGGCGCAGCTCGTCGTCGCTGAGGTGGGCGACGAGCTGGCGCAGCCGGGGATCGGGACCGAAGAAGTGGTCGCGGATGTACGCCCCGTCCTCGACGCTGAAGCGCTGGAACTCGCCGTCGACGGTGGTGTTCAACTGGTTGAGCAGCACCCCGTCCTTGTCCTGGGCGAGGAGCTCGTCCCACTTCGAGCCGAGGATCACCTTGATCACGTTCCACCCCGCGCCACGGAACTGGGCCTCGAGCTCCTGGATGATCTTGCCGTTGCCGCGCACCGGTCCGTCGAGACGCTGCAGGTTGCAGTTGACGACGAAGATCAGGTTGTCGAGCTTCTCCCGGCTGGCCAGGGAGATGGCGCCCAGCGATTCGGGCTCGTCGGTCTCGCCGTCGCCGAGGAAGGCCCAGATCCGGCTGTTGCTCGTGTCGTCGATCTGGCGGTTGAGCAGGTAGCGGTTGAACCGGGCGTGGTACAGGGCGGCGATCGGGCCGAGCCCCATGCTGACGGTGGGGAACTCCCAGAAGTCCGGCATCAGCCGGGGATGCGGGTAGCTGCTGAGGCCCTGCCCGTTGCGCCCGATCTCCCGGCGGAACTGGTCGAGGTCGGCCTCGTCGAGCCGCCGCTCGAGGAACGCCCGGGCGTACACCCCGGGCGTGGCGTGGCCCTGGAAGTAGATGTGGTCGCCGGCCTGGCCGTCGTCCTTGCCACGGAAGAAGTGGTTGAAGCCGATCTCGTACAGGCTGGCCGAGCTGGCGAAGGTGGACAGGTGCCCGCCGATCCCGTCGGCCTGCTTGTTGGCCCGGACCACCATCATCGCCGCGTTCCAGCGGACGAAGGCCCGGATCCGGCGCTCGATGTGGTCGTCGCCGGGGAACCACGGCTCGGCCTCGCGCGGGATGGTGTTGACGTACGGGGTGCTGACCGTGGCCGGGAAGCTGACCTGCGATTCGCGGGCCCGCTCGAGCAGCTTGGAGAGCAGGAAGCGGGCTCGGGTCTTGCCCCGGGTCTCGATGACCGCGTCCAGGCTGTCGAGCCACTCCCGGGTTTCGCCCTCGTCGGTGTCCGGGAGTTGGTTGACGTACCCGTCGAAGATCATGGGTGGCAGTCTGCCACCGCTACCGGACGGTAACGGCCGGACGGCGGCGGCCCGCCTGCCCCCGTATCGTGGCCGCCGATGACCGAGATCTACACCGACGGAGCCTGCTCGGGGAACCCCGGTCCGGGCGGGTGGGCCTGGGCGGTCGCGCCGACCGGCGAGCCGCACGGCAGCGGTGGGGCGGCGCACACCACCAACCAGCGGATGGAGATCCAGGCGGTGCTCGAGGCGCTGCGCGCCGTGGATGGCCCGGTGACGATCGTCAGCGACTCGACCTACGTGGTCAACTGCTTCCGCGACCGCTGGTACGAGCGGTGGATGCGCAACGGATGGCGCAACGCCAAGCGCGAACCGGTGGCCAACGCCGACCTGTGGAAGCCGCTGGTCGAGCTGTACCTGCAACGGAGCCCGACCTTCCGCTGGGTCAAGGGGCACAGCAACCACCCGATGAACGACCTCGTCGACCGGCTCGCCGTGCAGGCCTCGCTCGCTCCCGCCCCGTCGCCGGTCGTGCCCGAGCGCCCGGCGGTCGACCCGCCAGACGCTCCGACGGCGTTGACGCTCTGGTAGCCCGCGCCACCGCGTTCGACCCCTCCGTGGTAGGGATAGTCGCGGTGAACGCCACCACCCGCCAGCATCACTTCCCGCTGGACCGGCCACGGCTGCGCGGCCTGATCCACCGCTATGCCGCGTGGGTCTCCGCTGCGGCGTTCGCCGTGCTGCTGGTGGCCGCGCCGGACTGGGCGGCGCGTGGCTGGATCGCCGCCCACGCCGTGGGCATCACCGGCATGTTGACCACCAGCGCGGTGTACCACACCGCCAAGGTCGAGCCCACCACCCGCCACCTGCTGCGTCGTCTGGACCACTCGGCGATCCTGCTGGCCATTGCCGGCTCGTACACCGGGGTCGCCGGGCTGGCGCTCGACGGAGTCCATCGCGGGGTGATGCTGGCCATCGTCTGGTCGGCCGCACTGGCCGGGATCGCTCTGCGGATGTTCGTCTTCGACGGGCTCCACCCGTTGATCGCCGGGTCGTACATCGCGGTCGGGTGGGTGGCCCTCGTCGACGCCCCGACGCTGCTGCACAGCCTGACCCGCGGACAGTTCGCCCTGCTGCTGGCCGGTGGGATCATGTACACGGTGGGAGCCGCCGTGCTCGGCATGGGCCGGCCCAACCCGTGGCCGCGGCACTTCGGCTTCCACGAGATCTTCCACACGCTGGTCGTGCTGGCGGCGGCGTGCCATGTGGCGATCGTCGTCTGGCTGCTGCGCGCCCGGCGCGCTGCCTAGCTTCCGAGGGCGCCGCCGTCGGCGACCGCGCGGCGCAGGGAGGCGCTGGCCTGGCTGATGGCCGCAGCCAACCGGCGGCTGAACTGCGGGGCGGCGGCGGTGGCGAAGGTGGCGGTGACGTGCGATCCCTTGCGGTACACCAGGACGTTGCCGACGACGGGCAGGCAGTGCCGGCCGTCGGGGCAGATCAGGTCGTTCATGCTCATCACCGCGGTGCCGCGCACGGCGCCGGCAGCGGCCAGCAGAGGCGGGGAGCCGGCACCACCGTTGTCCGGGAAGATGCACGCGGGCAGGTTGGCGCGGTGCTTGGCGACGCACTCGTAGACCTCCCACGGCGGGGTCGGGTTGTCGCGCAGCACGACGACCGGCACTCCCCGGCCGGTGAGCTGGGTCCAGTACTGGACGAACCCGTCGACCAGCAGCGACGGCGCCCCGTCGGCGTCGTCCATCGCCTTGGGCTTGACGGTCGTGGTGACGATGGCGTCGGGGGGATCGGCCAGGAGCGCGGCCAGCACGCCGCGACCCCAGGTCCGGCACGCCGGGAAGGCCTGCTGGGTCGGCCCGGTCTGCAGGGCCGGGTTCCACGCGCAGCTCGACTTGAAGTAGGTCCGCAGTCGGTAGCCGTGTTCGCGGGCGGCCCGGTCCAGGGCGGGGGTCCACTGGGCCATCTTCGAGTCGCCGATGGCCGCCAGGACCTTGGTGCCCGCCGGATCGCCCATCGTGCACGAGCGCACCTCGGACACGCCGAACGGCACGACGCACCCGGTGTCGTTGGATGGCGGCACGTCGCGCAGGGCCGCCAGCGGATCGGGGGTGATCCGGTCGATGCGCATCGGCATCAGGGTCCCGGACGTGGCCGTCCCGTCCGTCGCCGCGCCAGCCGTGACCGATTCGGCGGCGGCCGGCGGCGCGGAGGCGGCCGTGGAGCCGGCGGGGGCGCCGTCCGCGGCTGCGGGCGTGGGCTGGGTGGCGTCGGGGGCCGGCCCCGGGGCGGCTTGGCCGCCGGCCGCGTCGAGGTCGGGCGTGACCGGGGACCCCGGATCCAGCGTGGCGGCCGGCACCACCAGCAGCAGCCCGGCGGCCACCCCGGCGAGGGTGAAGTTCAAGCCGACGGTCAGCGACAGGCGTGGCATCCGGGCGAGCAGGTCGCTGCGACGCAACGGGTTCTCGACCAGGCGATGGGTCAGGTACGCCGGGAAGACGGCGGCGGCCACGGCCGCGACCCGCCACGCCGTGGTGGTGTCCGGGCGGAGCACCAGCACCACCGCCAGCAGCGGCCAGTGCCACAGGTACAGCGAGTACGACATCCCGCCGATCCAGCGCATCGCCCGCCCACCGAGCAGGCGGATCGGCCCGGCCGCACCGGATCGCGGCCCACCGAGGATGACCAGCGCGGCGCCGGCCGTGGGCGCCAGCGCGGCGCTGCCCGGCCAGGCGACGCGGCCGCCGATCAGCAGGATCGACACGGCGATCAACGCCATGCCGAGCCAGGCCAGCTGGGTCGCGGCGGCGGGGCGCACCCGGGTCCAGGTGGCTGCCCCGGTGGCGACCAACCCGCCGATGGCCAGCTCCCACAGGCGCGACGTGGTCACGAAGTAGGCGCGTAGCGCATCGTGGTGGGTGATCCACACCGAGTAGACCAACGACGGCAGGGCGATGGCGGCGAGCGCCCCGGCGAAGGTGGGCATCGGTCGCAGCCGCAGGCGGCGCACGACCCACGCCGTTGCGAACAGCAGCAGTGGCCACACGACGTAGAACTGCTCCTCGACCGCCAGGCTCCAGAAGTGCTGGACCACGGAGGCGTTGGGGTCCTGGGCCAGGTAGTCGGTGGCCTGGTTGGCGAAGCGCCAGTTGACCACGTACCCGGCGGAGGCGGCGATGTCGCCGCCCCAGGTCTGCCAGCGGGTGCGCGGGACGAACGCCCAGCACAGCAGGGCGGTCGCCACCAGGGTGACGCCGGCGGCCGGCAGGAGGCGCTTGGCTCGCCGGGCGTAGAAACGGGGGATCGAGACGGTGCCGCGCGAGGTGGCCTCGCGCAGCAGCTGGCTGGTGATCAGGAACCCGGAGATCACGAAGAAGACGTCGACGCCGACGAAGCCGCCGGCGAGGCCGGGCACGCCGGCGTGATAGGCCATGACGGCGATCACGGCCACGGCGCGCAACCCTTCGATGTCGCCGCGCAGCGGACCTTCGGTGCTCGATCCGGCTGGGGCCGGTGCGGTGCTGGTCACCGCCCGAGCGGGCGTTCCAGGCTGGTCCATCTGGACACGTCGACCGGGAACCGCTGGCACAGCGCGGCCCGGTCGGCGGCCAGCGCGTCCGCCAGCGGGGCGAGGATCTCGTCGGTGATGGCGATGTCGCTGGCATCGAAGCGGTGGGTCAGCACCCCGGCGGCGCGCTGCTGGACGCGTCGGGGCACCACCCGGCGCAGCCACTCGAAGGTCGCCCGCCGTCGCCGGATGGCCTGCAGCACCGACCCGTGGGCCCGCCGGCTGGAGCTGTCGTAGTCGCGCCGACCGATGGTGTGGGTGATCGGCTCGACTCCGATGAAGGTCTCCACTCGGGCGAGCAACCCCTGCGGATCGTCGCCCATCTGCTCGGTCTGGACCACCAGCAGCTGCTCGATCGGGAACCCGGCCGCCAGGTACTGGTCGAGCTGGAAGGCGTACAGGCTGGCGTCGAGGTAGATCGAGCCGGGCACGATGGCCTGCTCGGGCGGACGGCGCTCGGCACCGGTGAGCCGGGCATGGATGTAGTGGCTGCGCATCCGGGCCACCGGGTCGCGGATCAGGTAGATCAGCCGGGCGTCCGGCGCCACCTGGCGGATCCGTCCGGGGACGCCGGGAAACTGGCCGGCCTTGGTGTATCCGGTGGACGCCTCGCCGCGTCGGGCGCCGGCCGGGGCGGCGGCGAACAGCCCCCGATACCAGTCGATTCCCCGCCGCCAGTTCTGCTCGGCCACGAAGAAGTCGGGTTCCTTCGGCTCGCAGAGGAACAGCTGCGGGTGCTCCGTGAGGTAGCCGTACAGCGTCGTGGTGGCCGACTTCATCGCCCCGATCACCAGGAAGTCGACCGGAGCGTCGGGCATGACGCGGCAGTATACGAGGGGGCCGTCAGCGCCGACCTGATGCACCTCGCCCAGCCCGCTCGGCGGCCAGCGCAGCCCAACGGTGGCGCGCCAGGCGGTACAGCACGTGGCGGCGGCCGTCCCACCCCGGGTGGGCCGGATGGTCGAAGTCGTCGGCCGGGTCATGGGTCATGCCCAGCTTCTCCATCACCCGCCGGGACTTGGTGTTGCCCGCCGAGGTGAAGCTGACGAACTCGTCGCCGGGTGGTTGCAGGTGGGTGAAGCCCCAGTGCAGCGCGGCGGTCGCCGCCTCGGGGGCGAAGCCCTGACCCCAGTGGGCAGCCGCCAGCCGCCAGCCGACCTCGATCCGTGGCAGGAAGCAGGCGTCGAAGTTCGGGACGGCCAGGCCGACGAAGCCGATGAAGGCGTCGTCGTCGAGCCGGGCGACGGCCCACAGCCCGTGGCCATGGTCCGACCACTTCTGGACGATCCGTCCGGCCAGGGCGTCGCTCTGCGTTCGGGTCAGTGTCGACGGGAAGTGTTCCATGACCCGCGGGTCGGCGTTGAGGGCGGCGAACGGGGCGAGGTCCTCGGGGACGAAGCTGCGCAGCACGAGGCGCGCCGTGACGATGGCCGGGATCTCCACGGCGGCCGACTGTACGTCCGGGACGGCGAGCTCGCCGAGTGAGCCGACATACTGGCGCGATGGACCTGACGTACCCCGCCGATGCCGAGGCCTTCCGGTCGGAGATCCGCTCGTGGCTGCACGACCACCTGCCCGCCGGGTGGGGTGAGCCGGGGTTCGAGATGACTGCCGAGGAGCGCACCGCGTTCAACGAGCAGTGGCCGGCGACCCTGCACGAGGGCGGATGGATCTGCGCCACCTGGCCGGCCGAGTACGGCGGCAAGGGCCTGTCGACCATGCAGGGGGTCGTGCTGGCCGAGGAGTTCGCCCGACTCAAGGCCCCGCTGCGCGCCGACTTCTTCGGTGACACGCTGGTGGGCCCGACGATCCTGCAGTGGGGGACCGAAGCGCAGAAGCGCTACTTCCTGCCGCGGATCCTCAACGGGACCATGGCCTGGTGCCAGGGGTTCAGCGAGCCGAACAGCGGATCGGACCTGGCGTCGTTGTCCACCACCGCCGAGCTCGACGGGGAGGAGTGGGTGATCAACGGCCAGAAGGTGTGGACCACCCAGGGGTACCACGCCGACTACTGCTTCCTGCTGACCCGCACCGATCCGCAGGCGCCCAAGCACCAGGGCATCAGCTACCTGCTGGTGCCGATGAAGCAGCCCGGGGTCGAGGTGCGCGGCATCACCCAGCCGGACGGCACCGCCGAGTTCTGCGAGGTGTTCTTCACCGAGGCCCGGTGCCCGAAGGACAACGTGGTCGGCGGGGTCAACAACGGCTGGAAGGTGGCCAACTCGACCCTGGCGTTCGAGCGCGGCATGAGTGCGACCACCGGCTACCGGCGCTTCGAGGAGGAGTACCGGCTGATGGTCGAGGCGGCCACGGCGAACGGTGCCGTCGACGACCCGATGATCCGCCAGCGGTTGGTCCAGTACTACACGAAGATCCAGATCCTGCGGATCAACGGTCTGCGCTCGCTGAGCGCCACGCTCAGCGGGGCCCGGGATCCCGGCGTCGCCGCCCTGGGCGCGGGCAACAAGATGTTCTGGAGCGAGATGCACCAACGGGCCATGGAGCTGTGCCTGGACATCTACGGTCCGGCAGCGATGCTGGTGGACACCGGCCCGGCCGGCGGCTCGTGGCCGGCGTCGAACCGCATCGGGCGACGTCCGACCTACCCGGTCAGCCCGATGATCAGTGCCTTCTTCTTCAGCCGCAGCGAGACGATCTGGGGCGGGACCAGTCAGATCCAGCGCAACATCGTCGGCGAGCGGGTCCTCGGGCTGCCCAAAGAGCCGTCCTGATGGGCGCGCCGGTCGGTGCCGACCGGCAGCGCGTCGTGACCGCCCAGTTCGTGGTGGTCACGGCCGCGACCCTCGCGTACTTCGTCTATGTCGGGGTGCTGGTCCCGCTGATCCCCACGCTGGTCGAGCGCGGCCTCGGCGGCTCGAAGTTCGACATCGGTCTGACGATGGCCGCGTTCAGCATCTCGGCCATCGCCTGCCGGCCGCTGTTGGCCCGCCTCGGCGAGCGGTGGGGGATGCGGATGCTGATGATGGCTGGCGCCGGCGTGGCCGTGCTGGCCACGATCGGGGCGGCGTACGTCGCCAACCGCTACGTGCTGCTGCCGTTGCGCGGCCTGCAAGGCGTGGGCGAGGCCTTCGTGTTCGTTGGTGGGGCCACGCTGGTGGCCCAGTCGGCGGCGCCGCGCCGCCGGGCCGAGGCGGCCAGCTACTACTCCGTCGGGGTCTTCGTCGGCCTGGGGCTCGGCCCACTGTTCGCCGATCATCTGGTCAACCGCGGTCGGTACCGGGCGGCCTTCTTCCTCGGGGCCGGCTTCATCGTCCTGGCCGGTGTGCTGGCGGCCGCCGGACCCAGACCGGTCGACGACCCGCGGTCGGTCACGAGGACCCCTCGGCGGCGCACCGGGCTGATCCATCGGGGCGCCATGCTGCCCGGGGCGGCGCTGGCCATCGGGGTGGCCGCGTTCTCGCCGTTCTCGGCGTTCCTGCCGGACCATGCTCGCCAGGTCGGCTTCTCCGGGTCGGCGCCGGTGTTCGCCCTCTACACGGTCGTGTGCCTGGCCGTGCGCATCGGCGGCGCCCGCCTTCCCGAGCGCATCGGGTTGATCACCGCGGTCTCGGCATCGATGGTCGGAATGGCGGCCGGCATGGGCGTGCTGGCGCTCTGGGTGACGCGCACCGGCGTGCTGGTCGGCACGGCGCTGCTGGCCCTCGGCGTGTCGATGCTGTTCCCCTCGCTCTCGGCACTGGCGTCCAACGCCGCGGCGGACGACGAGCAGGTGTTGATGATGTCGACGTTCACCATGTTCTTCGAGGTCGGCGTGGCCGCCGGTGGGCTGGTGTTCGGTGCGGTGGCGGCCTGGACCGATCAGCGTGGGGCGTTCGCCGGGGCGTCGGTCGCCGCCCTGATCGGCTTGGTCCTGGTGCGCACCCGGGTGGCCCGGCGGATGGGGCGCTCAGGCGTTGCTGCGCCGTACGGTGGCGGCCAGCAACCCGAGGCCGACGAACATCCCGCCGGAGACCCAGCGGCGCACCGCGGGCAGGGAGCGTGAGGTGACCAGCCGGGAGCCGAGGTGGCTGGCGATCACGGCATAGGTCGCGTTGGTGATCGAGGCCAGGATCACGAAGACCGCCCCAAGGATCAGCGACTGGGTCACGGCATGGCCCCGGCGCGGGTCGACGAACTGGGGGAAGATCGACAGGAAGAACATCGAGGTCTTCGGGTTCAGGGCGTTGACCAGGATCCCCTGGCGGAGCACGTGGGCCCGTGGCGTGGCCCCGGCGTCGACCCGCAGGGCCTCCGGGGGACGGGCCAAGGTGCGGATGCCGGTGAGCAGCAGGTAGGCGACGCCCAGCCACTTGACCACGCTGAAGGCGGTGGCCGAGGTGGCGACCACCGCCGACAGCCCGGCGGCGGCGGCGATGGCCTGGATGGCGTCCCCGATCTCCAGCCCGGCCACGGCGGCCAAGCCGACGGCACGCCCGCCGGTGACGCTGCGGTTGACGATGTACAGCACAGCGGGGCCGGGGACGAGCAGGAGCACGAACGTGGCGGCCACGAAGGCCACGAGCGAATGGGCCGGGGGCATGGCGGGTGACGGTACTCGGCGCGGCCGGCGCGGCCCGGGCCGTTAGCCGCGGTGGCCGGCGCGGGCTTGCTGGTCGCGCCGGGCCCGGGCGGCGGCCTTCTTGGCGTCCTTGGCCGCCTGACGCTTGGCCTTGACGTCGTCGGGCGCGCTGCGTGGGGGGAGCACCTCGGTCGGGCGCGGCTCGACCGGCGGGAGGGCGAACGGACCGTCCTCGGCCTTCAGCAGACCGATCAGCATGGGCGAGGCGGCCGCCTCGCCGGCCACCGCGGACGCCAGCATCAGCCGGACCGTCGGCAGGCCGTAGGTCTCCACCAGCGCCGGGGTGACCGCCAGCAGCTGCTCCTCGCTGGGGTTGTCGGCGTGGTCGCCCAGCGCGGTGATGCAGTCGGCCAGCGCCGGGTCGGTGAGGATCGTGCAGATCTGCTCCAGCTGACCGCTGATCCGGCCGCGCCCGGCGGCGCCGCGCAGGCCCAGGAGCCGGGCCTGCGGGTCGGTGAACCCGCCGTCGGGTCCCCCGGCAATCCCGTCGAGCGAGCTGCGATGGTCGTCGGGGAGCGAGTCGAACAGGGTGGCGAGCTCGTCGTCGGACATCGCCAGGAAGGCACGGTCGAGCAGGTTGAGTGCCGCCAGGCGGGTCTTCATCTGGTTCATCGGCCGGCCAGGCTACCGGCGTGACCGCTCGTGGCCGAAGGGTCGCATCCGGCGCAGGCTGCGGCGCACGGCTCGCCGGGCCCGGCGGGCCAGACCGTCCGGGTCGGTCAGGGCGTAGGCGGCGAGCTGCTCGTGCAGCACGGCGGCGGCGTCGAACCCGTGGGTCAGGACCTCGGCGAACTCGTCGAGCACGGTCGCTCGCTCGGAGTGGTGGAACGCACCGAACCAGATGTCGGCCGACGGCGTGGGGCCGATCAGCGACGCCCACAACCCCTGCGGATCACCCGTCAAGCCGACCCGGCTGTCCACGTACACGGAACGGTCGTGGTCGGGGAGCCAGCGATGGGCGAGGATCTTCGGAGCGCGGGAACTGCGCGCCAGGTCGGCGGGCAGCAGTGGCTCGACCCGCCGTGGCTCCCACCCGGAGACCCGCCAGTGGCGCCGATCGGTGAAGGCCAGGAAGTCGACCCCGTCGAGCGCGTCGACCGGGCTGGGTCGTAGCCGTCGCCGAACACGCAGGTGTAGACCGCCAGCCTGGTCGTGCGCCCGCGGCCGGCCGGAGCGGTCGCCTCCGACATCGGCCCGAGCGGACTCAGCGACGGTCGGCCGGGCCGGCGTGCACGGGGAGGCCGAGGTGCCGGGCGATGACCAGGCGCTGGATCTCGCTGGTGCCCTCGCCGACCTCCAGCACCTTGGCATCGCGGTAGAACCGGGCCACCGGGTGATCCTCGATGAAGCCGGAGCCGCCGAGGACCTGGGTGGCGACGCGGGTGGCGCTGACCGCCGCCTCGGTGGCGTAGAGCTTGGCGATGGCGGCCTCCCGCCCGAACGGGCGGTCCTGGTCCTTCAGCCATGCCGCCCGGTAGGTGAGCTGGGTGGCGTTGTGCACGGCGACGTCGAGATCGGCCAGGGCGAAGGCCACCGCCTGGTTGGCGCCGATCGATTGGCCGAACGCCTGGCGGTGAACGGCGTAGTCCACCGCCATCTCCAGGCAGGCCCGAGCACAGCCGAGGGCCAGGGCGGCGATGGCCACCCGGCCGTCGTCGAGGATGGCCAGGAAGTTGCGGAACCCGGCGCCCGGCTCACCGAGGAGGTGGTCGGCAGGAACCCGGCAGCCGTCGAGGATCAGCCCATGTGTGTCGCTGGCGTGCCAGCCGAGCTTGCGGTACGGCGGCTCGACGGTGAGTCCGGGTGTTCCCGCCGGCACGACGAAGGCGGAGATGCCCTCGGGGGTGCGCGCCGTCACGGTGATCACCGAGGTGATCGGGGTGCCCGAGTTGGTGATGAACGACTTGGCGCCGTCGATCACCCACTCGTCGCCGTCGCGCCGGGCCCGGGTGCGCGTCGCCCCGGCGTCGCTGCCGCCATCGGGTTCGGTCAGCCCGAACGCGCCCAACGCCCGGCCGGCGGTGAGATCGGGCAGCCAGCGATGCCGTTGCTCGTCGGTGCCGAAGCGATAGATCGGGTTGGCACCCAGTCCGACGCCGGCCGACAGGGTGATGCCGACGGACTGGTCGACCCGGCCGAGCTCTTCGATGGCGATGCACAGCGACACGAAGTCGCCGCCGCCCCCACCCCATGCCTCCGGGAACACCAGGCCGAACAGCCCGAGCTCACCCATGTGGCGGACGACGTCGAGAGGGAACTCGCTGCGCTGGTCCCACCGAGCCGCGTGCGGGGCGATCTCGGCCGCGGCGAAGTCGCGGACCATGGCGCGCAGCGCGTCGTGCTCAGGAGCGAAGTCGAGGTCCATAGATCGATCGTGGTCGGACCACAGTGTGACCGATCGGGGCGCCCCCGGAAGGATTCGAACCTCCGACACACGGTTCCGGAAACCGTTGCTCTATCCCCTGAGCTACGAGGGCGGGCGAGGCAGTGTACCCGGCCGCCGGGGCGCGACGACGCCCGGGCGGCGGCTCGCCGGCCCGGGCGTCGGGGAGGATGGGCCGTCGCCGGTCAGCCCGCGACGTACTGGCTGAAGGGGATCCGCCCGGTGCTGGGCTGGTGGCACAGCGCCGGGTTGTAGAGCCGGTTGACGACCTGGCTCTTGATGTTCGCCCAGCCGTCGGAGAAGCAGGAGTCGTGGGACGCCGGGTCGTACTTCCAGAGCGTCCAGTGGTACTTGGTGGTGCCGCCGGAGTTGTAGAAGTTGCAGATCATGCCGGTGTTCCACTGGGTCCGGCCGACCGTGTTCCACTCGGCGGGCGCGCACGCCGTGCCCAGCACCTTCAGCGGCACGGAGTCCGGCACGCGGAAGTACTTCCACTGCCGAGCTTGGGCGTGGGCCCCGGTGGACGGCAGCACGGCCAGCGACGCCGTGGCGACGACGGTGGCGAGGGCTGTCTGGATCGCCCGCTTGATCATGGTGTTCTCCTTCGTTGTCGGTGAGGTGTTGGTGGTGATCCGGGTGCGGTTCGTCCGCATCCGCCGACAGAGAGTTGGTCGGCCGCGCGGTGATACGCCGCAGTGCCTGCAGTGGTTCGCCGGATCGGTCACGCCGACTTCTCGACGTGCACGGCCAGGTAGTTGGCGTCGACGGGCGTGTCCTTGGGGAACCCGACGGCGATGACCTTGAAGCCCTTGCCGGTGGCGGTGAAGCCGATGTTGTGACCGGCGCCCTTGGTGTTGTCGAACTCGTCGCTGATCGTGAAGCCGGCGGCCTTCAACGTGGCCTTGTAGGCGGTCACGTCAGCCACGGCATCGGGCGCGGTGAGACGAAGGTTGAACCCGGTGGGGTCGGCCAGACCGGTCTGGATCTTCAGGTCGGGCACGGGAACCTCGGTGGGGAAGCCGGCGGGCAGGCCGCCCTTGGTGTTGACGTTGACCCCGGCGTCCTTCAGCGCCTTGTTGGCTGCGTCGTCGGCCGAGCACGAGGCACCGACCACGCTGGCCAGCGCCAGCAGCCCGACAGCGAGGCGGCGGGAGCGGCGACGGGTCGCCGACGGATTCGGTCGGGTGTGATCGCACCGGGTGGGGTGGAGGTGGGGATGGACGGACATGGCGGCAGCTCCTCGGGGTGGGCGCCGGTGGTCCCGGCGGCAGCGGACTGATCCTGCTCGGCGCGCCGAAATACGTGCGATCTGGCGCCGCCGACGCACCGGGGCCGCGTCCGGCCCGCTCGGTAGAGTTGGCGCTCATGGCCGACCCGTTGCACCTGGTCACCGAGGTCGCCCGGCGAGCGCTGAGCGAGGCCGCCGGTCTGCCCGAGGATCAGGTCGACCCGGTGGTGCGGCCCAGCGATCGGGCCGACCTGCAGGTCAACGGGGCGCTGGCCCTGGCCAAGCGGGTGGGGTCCACCCCGCGGCAGCTGGCCGAGGCGGTGGTGGCCGGTGGCGGCTTCGCCTCGACGTGCGCCGCTGCCGAGGTGGCCGGCCCCGGGTTCGTCAACCTGACGCTCCGCTCGGAGTTCATCGCCGGGCTGTGCGTCGACGCGGCGGCCGATCCGCACGTCGGCGTCAGCCCGGCCGGGCACCGCGAGCGGGTGGTGGTCGACTACTCCGCCCCGAACATCGCCAAGGAGATGCACGCCGGTCACCTGCGCTCGACGGTGATCGGCGATGCGCTGGTGCGCCTCCTCGCCTTCCTCGGCCACGACGTCCGCCGGGAGAACCACGTCGGCGACTGGGGTACGCCGTTCGGCATGCTCATCGAGCACCTCGTCGACGAGGGTGGGCTGGCGGCCGCAGCCACCATGCACGTCGCCGACCTCAACGTGTTCTACCGCGAGGCCCGCACCAAGTTCGACGCCAGCGAGGAGTTCCGGGAACGGGCCCGGCGGCGGGTCACCCTGCTTCAGGGCCGCCGGGACCCGGAGACGATGGCGCTGTGGCAAGCCCTGGTCGGGCAGTCGATGGCCCACTTCGAGTGGGTCTACCGGACCCTCGGCGTGCTGCTCACCAAGGCCGACCTGGCCGGCGAGTCGCAGTACCAGGACGGCATGCCGGCGGTGCTGGAACGTCTCGACGCCGCCGGGCTGCTGGCCGACAGCGACGGGGCCAAGGTGGTGTGGGTCCCCGGGTTCACCAACCGCGACGGCGACCCGCTGCCGCTCATCGTCCAGGCCCGGACCGGTGGGTTCAACTACGCCACCAGCGACCTGGCCTGCGTCATCGACCGCACCGAGCGTCTCGGGCGGACCCTGCTGCTGTACGTCGTGGGCACGCCGCAGGCCCAGCACCTGTCGATGGTGTTCGCCGTCGCCGGGATGGCCGGGTTCCTGGTCCCGCCGGCGCGGGCGGTGCACGTCAACTTCGGCAGCGTGCTGGGCGACGATCGCAAGATGCTGCGCAGCCGCAGCGGGGACCCGGTGACCTTCGTCGAGCTGGTCGACGAGGCGGTGCAGCGGGGCCGGGCCGCGGTGGCCGAGAAGGGCAGCGACGTGCCGGCCGACCAGCTCGATGCCCTCGGCGCGGCGATCGGGATCGGCGCCCTGAAGTACGCCGAGCTGTCCAGCGACCGGATCAAGGACTACGTGTTCGACTGGCAGCGGATGCTGGCCTTCGAGGGCAACACCGGGCCGTACCTGCAGTACGCCCACGCCCGGATCTGCTCGATCCTCCGCCGTGCCGCGGCCGATGCCGGCGGCGACGGCGGCGCGCCCGACGGCGTCGCCCCGATCCTCGACGACCCCCACGAGCGGGCCCTGGCGCTCGCCGCGCTGCGCTTCGACTCGGCCGTGCACGACGCTGCGTCGACGTTCAGCCCCCACCGGCTGTGCACCTACCTCTTCGACCTGGCCCAGACCTTCACGGCCTTCTACGAGCACTGCCCGGTGCTGAAGGCCCCCGAGCCGGCCCGCACCAGCCGGCTGGCGCTGTGCCGGCTGACGGCGCGGGTGCTGGCCACGGGTCTCGGCCTGCTGGGGATCGACGCCCCGGAGCGCATGTGACGGCGATCCCCGCCCACCTGCTGGCCGACTCGGCGGCGGTGGACGGCGACGGGGAGCTGACCATCGGTGGGTGCCGGGTCTCCGACCTGGCCCGCCGCTTCGGCACCCCCCTGTTCGTCTACGACGAAGAGCATCTGCGCACCCGGTGCCGCCAGGCGGTCGAGGCCTTCGGGTTGGGGCGGGCGGTGTACGCCTCGAAGGCCTTCCTGTGCCGGGCGATGGCTCGCTTGGCCTACGACGAGGGGATGATGCTGGACGTCGCCAGCGGGGGCGAGCTGCACGTCGCCCTGGCGGCAGGCGTCCCCGGGTCGGCGCTGGCCGTCCACGGCAACAACAAGTCGCTCGACGAGCTGCGCGCGGCCGTGCAGGCCGGCGCCCGCCACCTCGTCGTCGACAGCTTCGACGAGCTCGACCGGCTCGACGCCCTGCACACTGCCGGCCTGCCGGCGCCGGACGTGTTGATCCGGGTGACACCCGGCGTCCACGCCCACACCCACGAGTTCATCGCCACCGGCCAGGACGACAGCAAGTTCGGGTTCAACCTGGCCAACGGCGACGCCGGCCGAGCCGTCGATCGGATCCGTCGCTCGACCAGCGCCCGGCTGGTGGGCCTCCACTGCCACATCGGCAGCAACGTCTTCGAGGCAGCCAACTTCGCCAAGGCGGCCGAGGTGATGGCCGGCTTCGCCATCCCCCTCGATCTGCCCGAACTGGTGCTGGGCGGCGGGCTGGGCGTGGCCTACGTGGAGGGCGAGGAGGCCCCCTCGATCACCCAGTGGGCCAACGTGCTGCTGGATGCCTGCCGGGCGTTGGGGGTCCGCAGCCGGATCAGCGTCGAACCGGGCCGGGCCATCGTCGCCGCCGCGGCGCTCACCGTGTACACCGTCGGCACCATCAAGCACATCCCCGGCGTGCGCACCTACGTCTCGGTCGACGGGGGCATGAGCGACAACCCCCGCCCGGTGTTGTACGGCAGCGGCTACGAGGCATTCCGTCCGACCACGGTGCACGACCCCCGCCACCAGGTGGTCCGCCTGGTGGGCAAGCACTGCGAGAGCGGGGACGTGCTGATCCGCTCGGCGTCGGTGCCGGCCGACCTGGCGGTCGGGGACCTGCTGGCCACCCCGGTCACCGGGGCCTACGGGCACAGCATGGGCAGCAACTACAACAAGATCCCCCGGCCACCGGTGGTCTTCGTGGCCAACGGCGAGGCCCGCACGGTGGTCCGCCGGGAGACCTACGACGACCTGCTCGGGTGCGACGTCGGATGATCGATCGACTGCGCGGCCTGTGGCGTCTCCTGCAGCGCGGCTCGAGCCGGCGACGCTCGCCGGGGAGTGTGCCGCCGCCACACCCCGACCGCCCACCGGCCACCGCCGAGCCGGCCGCGGCCGGCCTGGCCGTCGAGTACGCCCCGTGCTTGGACGGTGACCCCGACCCGGGTGAGGTGGTCTGGACCTGGGTGCCCTATCAGGAGGATCCGACGCAGGGCAAGGACCGCCCGGTGGTGGTCATCGGGCGCAGCGGGTCGGAGCTGCTCGGTGTGCCGTTGACCAGCAAGCGTCACGACAACGAGCTCCAGGTGGCCGTGGGGACGGGAACGTGGGACACCGACGGCCGCCCCAGCTTTGCCAAGGTCGAGCGCCTGCTGCGCCTCGACCCCGCCCAGGTCCGCCGGGAGGGCGCGGTGCTCGACCGCACCCACTTCGACGACGTCGTGGCCGGTGTCCGACGCGCCGCGTCGCGCCGCACCGGCTGAGCGCGGCGGCAGGAACACGCTCGCTCCGCCGGTGGTCGAGCCCGTAGCCTGGGCGACCGTGTCCAGCCCGGAACCGTCCACGACCGTCCGCCTCGGCGTCCTCGGCTGCGGCAACGTGGGTGCCGCCCTCGTCCGCCTGATCGCCGACCAGCGCTCGGCCATCGCCGCTCGGACCGGCCTGAACCTGGAGGTCACCCGGGTGGCCGTGCGCAACCTCAGCCGGGAGCGTCCGGTCGAGCTCCCCGAGGGCGTGCTGACCCGCGATGCCGCGGCCGTGGTCACCGACCCCGAGGTCGACCTGGTGGTCGAACTGATCGGCGGCATCGAGCCGGCCCGTGAGCTGATCACCGCCGCGCTCACCGCCGGCAAGCCGGTGGTCACCGGGAACAAGGAGCTGCTGGCCAACGTCGGTCCCGAGCTGTACGCGGTGGCCGATCAGCATGGCGTCGACCTACTGTTCGAGGCCGCCGTCGCCGGAGGCATTCCCGTGGTCCGGGCGCTGCGCGAGAGCCTCCGCGGCGAGCCGCTGCACCGGGTGCTCGGCATCATCAACGGCACCACGAACTTCATCCTGACCAAGATGGCCGCCGAGGGCGCCGACTACGGCGCGGCGCTCAGCGAGGCCCAGGCATTGGGCTACGCCGAGCGTGACCCGACTGCGGACGTCGAGGGCTACGACGCCGGCGCCAAGGCGGCGATCATGGCCACCATCGCCTTCGGCTCGCGGGTGGTCGCCGGCGACGTCTACCACGAGGGCATCAGCGGGATCACCGCCCACGACATCGCCATGGCCAAGCGGCTGGGCTATGTGGTCAAGCTGCTCGGCATCGCCGAGCTCGACCGGGAGACGGGCGAGGTGGCGGTGCGGGTCCACCCGGCCATGGTCCCGCTGGCCCACCCGCTGGCCAGTGTCAACGGCAGCTACAACGCGGTGTTCGTCGAGGGTGACGCCGTGGGTCAGCTGATGTTCTACGGGCGCGGGGCCGGGGGTGCGCCCACCGCCAGCGCCGTGCTCGGCGACGTGATCGATGCCGCCGACCACCTCGTCCACGGCACCAGCGCCGGCCTCGGCACCTTCCAGCGAGCCCGGATCCGCCCGATCGACGAGACCACCGCCGAGTACCTGCTCAGCATGGAGGTCGTCGACCAGCCCGGCGTGCTGCATGCCGTCACGGGAGTGTTCGCCCGCCACGGTGTCAGCATCCGTGCCGCCGAGCAGGAGGGCGCCGGTCCGGCGGCCCGACTGGTGTTCATCACCCACGAGGCCAAGGAGGCCGACGTCCAGGCGACGGTCCGCCAGCTGCGCGACCTCGACGTGGTCCGCCAGGTCGGCGGGTTGCTGCGGGTGATCGGCGCCTGAGCGTGCGCTACGTCTCGACCCGCGGCCGGGCTCCGGAGCTGGGCTTCGCCGACGTCCTGCTGGCCGGTCTGGCCACCGACGGCGGCCTGTACGTGCCCGCCGAGTGGCCGACGCTGGCGCCGCGCCGCCCGGGCATGACCTACGCCGAGCGGGCCGCCCAGGTGATGGCCCCGTTCGTCGGGGACGACCTCGCCGATCTCGAGCGACTGTGCGCCGAGGCCTACGCCACCTTCGCCCACCCGGCCGTGGTCCCGCTGACCCAACTCGACTCGCAGCACTTCCTGATGGAGCTGTTCCACGGGCCGACGCTCGCCTTCAAGGACGTCGCCCTGCAGCTCGTCGGGCGGATGTTCGACGCCGTGCTCTCGGCCCGCCAGCAGCGGGTGACCATCGTCGGGGCCACCAGTGGCGACACCGGGTCGGCGGCGATCGACGGTGTCAAGGGCTGTGCCAACGTCGACATCGTCATCCTCTACCCGCACGGCCGCACCAGCGACGTCCAGCGCCGGCAGATGACCACCGTCGACAGCCCGAACGTGCGCGTCGTGGCCGTCGACGGCACCTTCGACGACTGCCAGGACCTGGTCAAGGCGATGTTCGCCGATGCCGAGTTCCGCGAGCGAATGCGGCTCAGCGCGGTGAACAGCATCAACTGGGCCCGGGTGATGGCCCAGGTCGTGTACTACGTGGTCGCCACCGATCTGCTGGCCGGGCCGATCGACGTCAACGTGCCCACCGGCAACTTCGGCAACGTCTTCGCCGGCTGGGTGGCTCGCCAACTGGGCGCGCCGATCGAGCGGCTGGTCGTGGCGTCGAACGCCAACGACATCCTGACCCGCTTCTTCCATGACAACGACATGTCCACCGCTGCGGTGGTTCCCTCGCTGAGCCCCAGCATGGACATCCAGGTGTCGTCCAACTTCGAGCGGCTGCTGTTCGAGATGAACGGCCGGGATGGCGGTCTGACCGCCGAGCAGCTGGGGCGGTTCCGGGCCACCGGGCACCTGGCCATCGAGGACGACCAGCGTCGGCGGTTCGTCGACGGTTCGTTCCTGGCGGCGCGCTGCGACGACGCCACCACCCTGACGGCCATGGCGTCGACCTATGCCCGCACCGGCCTGCTGATCGATCCGCACACCGCCGTGGCCATCAGCGCCGCCCAGCAGCTGCACGGCGACCTGCACCGCACGGTCGTGACCATGGCGACCGCCCACCCGGCCAAGTTCCCCGAGGCGGTGGAGCGGGCGACGGGGGTCCACCCGCCGCTGCCGGCTCATCTCGCCGATCTGTTCGACCGCCCCGAGCGGGTGATCCGCCTGCCGAACGACCTCGCGGCCGTGCAGCGGTTCGTGGGCACGACGTTCGGCTGAGCGCTCCGCGTCGCCGCGCCGGCGTCGAGCCCCCACCCAGGCCGTGGCCGCGGCGACGGCGACGGCGATGACGCTCGACCGGGATGGCGACCGCTCGTTGGCCAACCCGGCGCGCATTCCCGCCGATGGCCGGCGGACCGGCGCGCCGACCGCGTTGCGCGGCCGCGCAGATGTTCGCTACGATGGGCTCACCCGGTTTCCGGGTGTCTGCCCTCTCCCGGCCAGCCCGACTGGTCCGCGCGAGATGAGCTGGCAAACCTTCCCCGGTGGTGCGGCCACCGATCCGTCGCAACCGGTGCGGTTGCCCGAGGCCGAGTCCGCGCCCATCCCAGAAAGCAGGTGGCCGGTGGCCGCGGAAGCGCTCGAACAGTCGATGCTGGAGTCCAAGGACAAGGACCAGCTGATGGCGATCGCCCAGGCATTGGGCATCAAGACCACGGCCCGGTCGACCAAGGCCACGATCATCGGCAAGATCCTGGAGACCACCGGCGCCGGACCGGCCGCGGCCCCCACCAACGGGACCAGGTCGGCTTCGGTCAACGGGACCTCGCGGCCCGCCGAGTCCTCCGCCGACGAGGATCGGGACACGACCGTCGAGCGCTCGCTGTCGTCTGGGTCGCCCGCGCCGTCCGCGGCGGCCGCGCCGGCGTCGCCTGCCGAGCCCGAGGTGGTCCTCGGCCCCGACGGCGAGCCGCTCGCCGACTGGGAGATCGAGCTGATCCGCACCGGTGACACCGTGGCCGACTCGGCGGCCGCCTCACCGGCCGTCACCGGAACATCGCCCGCCAGTCCGGCCGTGGCCGATGGCGAGGAGTCCGGTGACGACTCCGCCGACGCCGACGCCCGCGACGACCAGGCCGACGACCACGGTGGCGACGGCGAGCCGCGCAACCGCCGGCGCCGCCGGCGGCGCAACAAGAACCGCGGCGACGGCCCGCAGGGCCAGGATCGGTGGGAGTCCCGTCCCGGCCCGGGCCAGGGCTCCTCGTCCGGCGCGTCCAACGTCCAGCCGTCGAGCGAGGGCGAGCAGGCCAGCACCGAACCGGTGAAGGTCTCCGGCTACCTCGACCTGCGGGACGAGGGCTACGGCTTCCTGCGGGTCAACGGCTACCTGCCCAGCCGTGACGACGCCTACATCCCGGTCAAGCTGACCCGCCAGTACGGCCTGCGCAAGGGCGACCACGTGACCGGCCTGGTCCGCCCGGCCGGGCGCAACGAGAAGAACCCGGCGATGCTGGAGATCCACACGGTCAACGGTGGCACGCCCGAGGCGGCCAAGTCGCGGCCGCGCTTCGAGGACCTCACCGCCCTGTTCCCGGACGAGAAGCTCCGTCTGGAGAACCCGATGGACCCGGCCAACATGACGGCGCGCATCGTCGACCTGATCTCGCCCATCGGCAAGGGTCAGCGCGGCCTGGTCGTGTCCCCGCCCAAGGCCGGCAAGACGACCGTGCTGAAGACCATCGCCACCTCCATCGAGCGCAACAACCCCGAGGTCAAGCTGATCTACCTGCTGATCGACGAGCGCCCGGAGGAGGTCACCGACATCCGCCGGACGGTGCGCGGCGAGGTCATCGCCAGCACCTTCGACCGCCCGAGCGACGAGCACACCCACGTGGCCGAGCTGGCCATCGAGAAGGCCAAGCGCCTGGTCGAGCAGGGCCACGACGTGGTCGTCATCCTCGACGGCATCACCCGCCTGAGCCGGGCGTACAACCTGGCGGCCCCGGCCAGCGGGCGGATCCTGTCCGGCGGCATCGACGCCGGGGCGCTGTACCCGCCGAAGAAGTTCTTCGGTGCGGCGCGCAACGTCGAGGAGGGCGGCTCGCTGACCATCCTGGCCACCGCTTTGGTGGAGACCAACAGCCGGATGGACGAGGCCATCTTCGAGGAGTTCAAGGGCACCGGCAACATGGAGCTGCGCCTCGACCGGCGCCTGGCCGAGCGGCGGGTCTACCCGGCCATCGACGTCGACGCCTCCAGCACCCGTCACGAGGAGCTGCTGTTCGATCGCAAGCAGTTGCAGATGGTCTGGAAGCTGCGCCGGGTGCTCAGCGGCCTCGCCGCCGATGGCAACGCCGCGCCTGGCCTGGAGCTGCTCATCGACCGGCTGAAGACCTTCCGGACCAACGACGAGTTCCTCAGCGAGATCGCCAAGCAACCGTCGATGTGACCCCGGCGGCTCGTCCTCAACGGCCCGCTACACTGCACCGTCCTTTCTCCCGGAGATCGCCATGAAGACCGACATCCACCCGAAGTACACCGAGATCGAGGTGAAGTGCTCGTGTGGCAACACGTTCACCACCCGGTCCACGAAGCCCGGCGAGCTGCACCTCGAACTGTGCAACGAATGCCACCCGTTCTTCACCGGCAAGCAGAAGCTGGTCGACACCGGTGGCCGGGTCGAGCGCTTCAACAAGCGCTACGGCGCCCGCAAGCAGAAGTGATCCCGGGCCGGCTCGGCTGAACACCGACCGCCGCTCCCATCTGCTGCGCCTGGGACTCCGGGCGCTCATGGCCGATCACGGCCTGAACGCCGAGCACGTCACCGACTCCGGGTTGTGCGCGGCGACGGCCGGGGGACAGGCCTGGGTGCTGCTCGACACGCCGGACGGGCGTGGCCTGGGCGCGGCCATTGCCTATGCCGTGCGCCGAGCCGTCGGCGAGCTGCACGTCGTGGTCGAACACGTGGCAGCCGCCGGCGTGTTGGCCAGGCGGGCGCTCGGGTTCCGCCTGCCGATCTCCGTGTCGGTGCGACACGAGCGAACGCTGACGCCGGCGGTGCCGGCCGACCTCGGCATGCATCGGGAGCCGGCGGCCGGCCACCTGGCGTTGATCGAGACCATCCGCGCCGGCGGCGCCGAGCCAGTGATCGAGCACGGCGTGGTTGCCGGTGAGGTCGATGGGCTGGAGGTGTGCCGGGTCGTCGACGATCCGGCACATGGTGCCGTCCGTCTCGAGGTGGGCGTGGGTGCCCACGACCGCGAAGCCTTCGGCCTGTTGCACGGCGACCTACCGACCGTCGAGGCCCTGTGCGGGGTCGTCGACGCCGTCGCTCGGCACCGCCGCCCAGGGGCCGCACCTCACCCACTCAACCTGCTGGCCCAGGAACGGGCCCTGCGGCACCGGATCGTGGCCGACCCTGCTCTGATCGGCGCCAGTGCGGTTCGTCCGGCGGAGCCGCCGCTGCCACGGCCCAACGTGAAGGACCCGGCGCCGTGCGTCGCCCTCGCCGCCATCGACGGGCGCCAGACCGTGTGCGTGTGCTCGACCGGGGTCGACCTCGACCTGGTCCCCTTCGCCGTCGACGCCGGCACGTGGCACGGCCTCGACCACGTCGTACTGGTCGTGCCCGCTCGTGACGCCCTCGACGTCCAGCGGCGCATCGCCGCCCAGCTCCACCATCCGGCCGAGCTGGTCGGCATTTAGGACTTGAGCGGGTAGGTGTTCAGTCGGGGCTCCATCGGTTGCGGTAGTCGATGAGGCGTCCGACGATGAGCACGACGGTGGCCAGTTGTAGGGCGGCGTGTCGGTGGCTGGTCTTGCGGTCGGTGGAACGGCGGAGTTGGCCGTAGTTCGACCACCAGGTGTTGGTTGCTTCCACGATCCAGCGCAACCCCAGCGTGAG
>JAKOUY010000025.1 GCA_029782355.1 Actinomycetes bacterium | reverse complement strand
CGCTCGCCCATCACCATGTAGTCGGGAATCAGCCGCGTGATCTTCTTCGCCAGCCCGCGGTGGTCGACGCCGATCATCGTCGGCACGTCGTGGCCCATCGCGTTCATCGTGTGGTGGCTCTTGTGGCAGTGGAACGCCCAGTCGCCCTCCTCGTCGGCGACGAACTCGACCTGCCGCATCTGGCCGACCGCGATGTCGGTGGTGACCTCCGGCCAGCGCGAACCCTTCGGCGTCGGGCCGCCGTCGGTGCCGGTGACGACGAACTCGTGGCCGTGCAGGTGGATCGGGTGGTTGGTCATCGTCAGGTTGCCCACGCGGATGCGCACCTTGTCGTTCTTCCTGACGACGAGCGGGTCGATGCCGGGGAACACGCGGCTGTTCCACGACCACATGTTGAAGTCGAGCATCGTCATGATCTTCGGCGTGTAGCTGCCCGGGTCGATGTCGTAGGCGTTCAGCAGGAACACGAAGTCGCGGTCCACCTCGTCGATCAGCGGGTGCCGGCCCTTCGGGTGCGTGACCCAGAAGCCCATCATCCCCATCGCCATCTGCGTCATCTCGTCGGCGTGCGGGTGGTACATGAAGGTGCCGGGGCGGCGCGCAACGAACTCGTAGACGAACGTCTTGCCCGGAGCGATGCCCGGCTGCGTGAGGCCGGTGACGCCGTCCATGCCGTTGGGCAGTCGCTGGCCGTGCCAGTGGATGCTGGTGTGCTCGGGCAATCGGTTGGTGACGAAGATGCGCACGCGGTCGCCTTCGACCACCTCGATCGTGGGGCCCGGCGACTGGCCGTTGTAGCCCCACAGGTGCGCCTTGAAGCCGGGGGCCATCTCGCGCACGACCGGCTCGGCGACCAGGTGGAACTCCTTGACGCCCTGGTTCATCCGCCACGGCAGCGTCCAGCCGTTCAGCGTGACCACCGGGCGGTACGGGCGGCCGCTCGGCGGCGCCAGCGGCGGCATGGTGCCGGGATCGCCCTGGATCACCGGGTCGGGCAGCGCGGCCAGCGCCGCCCGCGCCACCGAGGTCGCGGTCACGGCCGCCGTGATTGCGGTCGCTCCGCGGAAGAA
>JAKOUY010000001.1 GCA_029782355.1 Actinomycetes bacterium | reverse complement strand
GGACTCGACAGCGACGCGTTGAGCACGGTGACCTTCGGCGCGGCCGCTGTCGCGGCCGGCGCGGTCGCGGCGGTGCCGTTCGACGAACTGGCGCCGCCTCCGCAGGCGGCGACGCTCGCCGCGACCCCCGCGATACGCGCGAACCGCGCGACCTGCACGACCGACCTGCCCGAATTCCGCCTTGCTGCCACCGACATGCCACACCTGCGTTGCGTCCGATACCGGCGCAACGATAACCCGATTGCGGGGTGGAGCTTGCCGCGACCCCGGGACCGGCCGCGTGGCGGCAGGTGGCGGAAGCGGTGAGATTCGAACTCACGGACGGGTTGCCCCGTCGCTGGTTTTCAAGACCAGTGCCTTAAACCGCTCGGCCACGCTTCCGGAGGCCCCCGAGTATAGCGGCGGCTGCCGCCGGTTCCCGCCGCCCGACCGCCTGTCGGCGCGACGGATCGTGCGAACCGGCCCACCGAGGTCCGGGTCCTGTCGGCGCGACAATCCGTCCACGTGCCAACCGAAGAGGGTGCCGGCTACCGCCACTGGTCGCCCCGCTGCCCCTGCCAGGAGACCCTTCGAGATGCGTCCATCGACTTTCATTCCAGCGATCGCGGCTGCCGCGATCCTCGCCGCCTGCGGCGGCGGTGGCGGTGCCGGCTCCGTCGGCACCGGAACGCTCAGCGTCAAGATGACCGACGCGCCCGCGTGCGGCTACGACCACGTGTGGGTGACCGTCACGAAGGTGCGGGTGCACAAGTCCGACACCGCCAGCGACGCCGATCCGGGTTGGGCCGAGGTGGCCGTCACGCCGGATCCGGGCAGCGACGGTCGCCGCATCGACCTGCTGTCGCTGCAGAACGGCGTGCTCGCCGAGCTGGGCCAGACGGCGTTGCCCGAGGGGCACTACACGCAGGTCCGGCTGGTGCTCAGCGGGGCGCCGGGCGCCAATCAGCTGGTGCTGACCAGCGACAAGTCGGTGGTCAACCTCGACACGCCGAGCGCGCAACAGAGCGGCCTCAAGCTGAAGCACGGGTTCGACGTGGCCGCGGGCGAGACGGTCGACCTGGTGCTCGACTTCGACGCCTGCAAGTCGATCGTCAAGGCGGGCGCCAGCACCCGCTACAACCTGAAGCCGGTCGTCTCGGTGATCCCGATCCTGGTCGGGAGCATCGAAGGCGGGGCCGTGACGCCGGAGGCTGCGCGGGCCGGCGCCTGGGTGTCGCTGCAGCGCTTCGACCCGGCCACCGGCGAAGTGTCGGTCGTGCGCGCGACGGGCGTGCGTCTCGTGGCCGCCGACGGCAAGGACGCCGGCACGTGGACGCTGTCGCCGGTTCCCGTCACCACGGATAGCCGCGGCTACAACCTCGTGATCGGCGCGCCCGGCTACGGCGACGTGGTCTACACCAATGTGCCGGTGGTGAGCGGCGCCGTCACGGCGGTGCCGGCCGTCGCACTGTCGACGAGCACCGCCCGCGCGATCGACGGAAGAGTCGCCACCGCGGAAGGCACCGGCTCGGTGCAGG
>JAKOUY010000026.1 GCA_029782355.1 Actinomycetes bacterium | reverse complement strand
TCCCGATCACCCACGGAGGCCTCGAGCGGGCCGCTACGGGCCGCTCAGGGCGTCAGATGCAGCAGGGGGGCAGCTCGATCGTGAACCGGAGCGTCCACGAGGCGCAGCCGCCCGAGGGGGCGCCGGGGTCGATGCCGCCCATCGCGGTCTTGAGGCACTCGCCGTTCAGGATGATCGACTCGTCGTCGCCGGCGGCCAGGTCGCCGAGGACGCAGCAGAACAGCTTGATGGCGTCCATCTGGAGGTTCGCGGCGGCGATGTCGGACTCGGAGGCCGGCGGGAACGGGGAGTGCGGGTTGTCCTTGACGACCGGCCAGCACGGCCGGTAGAGCCGGACCGCGATGCGGGCGACCGGGACGACGCCACCGGAGTCGACGGGGCCGGTCCACTCGGACGGGAAGGCCCGCGACGGGAAGATGCGCTCGACCCACACGTAGAGCCCGTCGCAGCAGTCGGCCGGCGGCTGGGTGTGGTAGAGCCCGGAGTCCTGCGGCGCGCCGTTGGGGGTGTCCTCGAGGCAGGCGAGGCCGAGGTCGAGCACCCGCGAGGTGAGAGCCGGCAGGTACGACGGGTCGACGATCACGTGAAGCCCCGGTACTGCGGCGGGGCGTCGAGGCGGCGGACCGTGGAGCGCCGGGCGAGCTTCCCAGGGTTCACCGAGTTGAGCCAGAGGTCGACCTCGTAGATGCCGACGCGGCCGCCTTCGTCGAGGAACACGAGCGGGTCGGCGAAGTCCATCGAGACGCCTTCACGGACGATGGTGCGGAGCCGCTGAGGGAGGACGCAGTCGTCGGCGTTGCACAGGAACTTGGCGACCTCGCAGGCGAACCGGGAGACGGCGGTGAGCCCGGACTGGTCGGGGACGCGGCCGTAGGAGTAGGTGACCTGCCAAGTGCCGTCCCGCGAGCCGTCGTTGATGGAGGGCGGGTCGTCGTTGGCGTAGGCGCCGGACTGGCGGCGCCGGTCCTGGGTGCAGGGCCAGTCGTTGCCGTCGAGGCGGACGAGCCGGCGGTGCTGCTCGACGGCGTAGGCCGACGGGTCGAGCACCTCGCCGTCGATGACGACCTCGGTGACGGAGCCGACGGGCGCCGGGAGCAGCACGGACGGGAGGGCGCACTCGCCCGAGCAGCACGAGCCGAGGTTCCACCACTCGCCGTCGATGCGGTACGGCAGCGACGGGAAGGCCCAGCCGGCCGCGGCCTGGTCCCATACCCAATAGCTCCAGCCGCCTTGGGGCCACTGGAGCCAGCCGGGGCTGCCGCAGCCGCAGCCGTCGCCGAAGCAATTCTTCACGATGATCCCGTCAGCGACGTACGAGTGATCTTCTTCGACCGTGATGTTGTAGACCGGGACCTGGACAAGAGTGTCGTCGACGATCGAGCGGACACGGCCCCACAGGAGGCCGTCACCTTCGTCTTGCCAGGTCATCGCCGTGGGACCTTCGAGCCACTCGACCGCCCACCAGTCCCGGCTGTTCACGGGGCGCCCTTCGATGAAGGTAGTCCGTTGCTTGCGAGGACCGACCTGGGCCGGGTACCCGAGCGACACGGCGAGCATCCGCAGGGACACGGCGAGCGGGTAAGAGACGGTCCCGCATCGGACACGATCACGACCCGCTTCTTCCCGACGAGACCCATCAGCCGACACGTAGCCAGCGAGGAGAGCAAGCCGATCGTCCACCGGCATTCCGAGAACCCATCCGGGGATCGACTTGCCGCCCGACCCGACGCCAAAGTTCGATCGCAACCAAGAGCGAAGCGGGGCGTCATGGAGAACGAACCGAGCACCAGTTCGCTGGTCGTATCGCTTCCACCCAGGGAGATGCTGGGCGAGTTCGTCGGCTTCGTGGTGCCCGCAGCAGATCGTCACCCTTGACGCGTTGCGTCCAGGGTTCTTGTCAGGGGCAGCGGTCCAGCCGTCCCCCAGCCAGCGACCGACCATCCACCAGTCAACCTGGCGGCCATCTTCGAGGAGCGGAACCGGGAGGGGTTCAACGTCGCGAGGTGTCGCCCAAGCGCAACCGATCATGTCCTTGGCGTCACGCCACTCGGGAGCACCGAGCTTCATCCGACGCTCAGGCCAGGGAGACTGGAACACCTCGGAAGCCCACACGCCGTGATCGGCGGTGGCACGAAGGCGAGCCCCTTGACCTCGAAGTTCGATGATGGAGGCATGGCCGGTCTGCCCACCTTCGAGAACTCGACGCCACCGACCTCGATGGGTCAGCACCTTCGTCCCAGGCGTCACCGCTTCGATCGCCACGGGGCCGTTCTCGGTAGTGATGAGAGTTCCGGCAGGGAAGCACGGGCGGACGGTGCGGGAGCAGATGCCGGGGTACTGGCGGCCCGAGAGGCGGAACAGAATGCCGGTGGCGAAGTCGATGGCGTTCTGGAGCTGCACCTCGTGGGGAGGATCGGACAGGCCGGCGCAGCACGCGAGCACGTCGGCGGACGTGATCCAGGGTCCACAGGGGCCAGAGGTCGGGGCAGCCACGAGGGCGATGCTACCCGAGGCGCCCTCGGCGGCCGTGGAGCGTCACCACAGGTCGTGGGAGCGGAGGTAGGCCTCGGCCCGGTCCTCGGCCCGAGCTTCGGCGGCCTCGATGGCGCGCTCGACGGCGGCGTCCTCCCACTCCTCGATGATGTCCTCGGCGGTGGAGCCGTCGCCGCGGCGCTCGGCTTCTTCTTCGGCGGCCTCCCAGGCTTCTGCGGCTTCGGCCGCTTCCTGGTAGGGGCGCTCGAGCCAGGCGTCGTAGCCGGCCCAGGCGCTCACGACCGCCCCCAGGTGCCGGCGCGGTGGCCGATGTGGACGAGCGGGCCGTAGGGCAGGGGCCGGACGGCGGCGCCGGAGCGGCGGCCCGTGGCGTCGAGGTGGCGGCGGTCGAGGCGGGCGCCGACGGTGGAGCCGTCGTGGAGGACGATGAGGTCGTCGTCGTCGGTGCGGGTCGGGTCGAGGACGAGCTTGACGCCGTAGTACGAGGGGCGCCCGGTGGGGCCGGCGATGATCTGGCAGATGACCCACCGCTCGGTGCGGTTGGGGCGGCGCTGGTAGGTGTCCATGTCGAGGCGGCCCTCGATGACGACCTCGACGACGGGGCCGGCGTCGGCGGCGCCGGTTTCGATGGCGACGTGGTCGCCGAAGGCGCTGGTGCGGAGTGAGGTGGTGCTCATGAACCTCACCTTAGCGCATAGCCGGACGCTACGCAAGGGGGATGGGGCGCCAGCCGGCGACCTCACGCTCCCCGTTCGGGCCGTCCTTGTAGGCCATCTCCCACTCCTGCCCGCACTCGGCGCACCAGCAGTGCCGGCACACGCCGTCGGTGTCGGCCGGCCAGACCATGTGGCCGGCGTGATCGTGGCGCTTCGGGCGCCGGTACCGGGCCGAGAGGGCGCCGGCGAGCGGGGAGCCCCCGACGAACGGGTCGTCGTCAGGGTCGAACGAGCTACCCATCGGAGAGCCAGAGCAGCGGCGAGTCGTCGACCTCGAGGTTGAGGCCGGGGCCGCGGCGAGGCCAGCGGCCCGAGAGGATGTCCTCGGCCTGCTCAGGCGTCCAGCCGAGCCGCACGAGCAGCGACGCCG
Organism: Actinomycetes bacterium; assembly: GCA_029782355.1. Classification (GTDB taxonomy): domain Bacteria; phylum Actinomycetota; class Acidimicrobiia; order Acidimicrobiales; family Ilumatobacteraceae; genus JAKOUY01. The sequence goes on along the minus strand of JAKOUY010000026.1, from coordinate 12,938 downwards.
GGCAGCCGGCCTCGCACTCGTCCTCGGGGCCGACGTGGCAGCCAGGGTAGCCAGTCACGAGGCGACCAGCGTGTCGGCGAGACGGGCGAGGGTCTGGCAGTGGCACACGATCGGGTCCTCCCAGGTGAGCACGGCGTCGACGGGCGCGCACCAGCAGGCCAGCCGCTTCCCGCGCAGCTCGTGGAGGCGCGCCCGGAGCTTCACGGCGGCCGGGTCGTCGCTCTCCATGAAGTCGGCGTGGAGGGCGATGACGATGGCGCGGGCGGAGGCGGCCGAGGCGGGGCAGGCGCCGATGCGGAAGGGGTTGTGCCAGGGCGACGAGACGCGCGCCGCCGGGTTCTTGGCGAACCGGGAGGCGCGCCCGCAGTAGAGGTCGAAGCCGCCGGGGTGGTTGACGTGGACCACGGTCGTCAGCCGCGAGTCGGTGCCCGAGCAGCGCCGGCACGGACGGAGCCCGAGGCCGATCTCGGCGAACGACCGCGTCCACGAGGTCACGCCGTAGCCGGCGTGAGGACCGGACCGGTGCCAGCAGGCCCCAGCGGGGGAGGCGAACACGAGGTCGCCAGGCGCGGTCACCGGTGCGGGCCGCATTCGGGGCAGAGGGGCCGGCCGCAGTCGCCGTCCCCGTCGGTGTCGAGGGAGCAGGCCACGCCGGGGAACTGGTCCCAGGTGCGGCCGTCGAGCACGCGCCCGGCCCCCTTCTTGCCGACCCGGCGCATCCTCACGCCATCGAGCACCATGTTCCCGGTCGGATCGGCGGCCCACTCGCCCCACTGCTTGAAGTGGAAGGCGGTGCGGGAGGCGACGGCGGCGTCGCGCAGGTCACGGACCCATCCGGGGTGCATGGGGCGAGCGCCGGGGCCGGACTCGCCGCCCACGATCAGCCAGTCGATGCCGGCGAGGTCGATGTTGACGAGCGGCCCGAGCAGCGGCTCGGCCGACAGGAACCGGACGGCAGCATCGGTGTGGCGGAGCCGGTCGATGCGGTGCATGGCGGCAGCGTTCTCGACGGACACGCCTACCCACACGTTCGGGAGCGGCCACGGCACCTCCGGCACGGCCCAGGTGTGGCCGCCCGACTTGATGTAGGTGCGCGACACGAGCCGCTCGAAGCCGGGGTCGTTGAGCAGCTTCGCCATCCGGGGCGCGCGCTTGGTGAGCACCTGGAACGTGTGCTGCGGGGAGGCGGCCATGACGGCCCACACGCGGGCGATGTCGTCGACGGACACCTCCCGGTGGAACAGGTCGCTCATCGAGTTGACGAACACGCGCCGTGGCTTCACCCACCGGAAGGGCTGGTCGAGGCGGGACTCGGCCACGTTCACGCGGCCCGTCCAGCGCGGCCCCTCGGGCGTCGAGACGACGACCCCCTCGTAGCCGTCGACGCCGGTGGCCTGCATCCGAGGGGCGAGCCGCTCGGCGTAGCAGTGGTCGCAGCCGGCAGTGACGCGGGAGCAGCCGACCATCGGATTCCACGTCTCATCTGTCCACGAGATTGCGGTCGGCATCGTATGGTCTATCCTATCCCACTATGGGCTCGGCATCGGGAAGCATCAAGACGGCGGCCAAGCGCGTCGGCGTGACGGTTGAGGAGTACGAGGCGAACATCGCCGCCGGGTTGAAGCACTGCGGAACGTGCCGCATGTGGCTTCCGACCGAGCGGTACGCCATTGACCGATCCCGGCACGACGGCCTCTGCTCGACGTGCCTCGACTGCCGACGCGTGTCGACCCGGAAGCGGCGAGTCGGCGGACCGCCCGATCAGCAGACGGCGACGCTGGCGGTGGAGGCGGTGCGCCGAGCGGTGCGTCTCGGCTTCCTCGAGCCGGTCCGAGAGCGCCGGTGTACCGATTGCGGCCAGCCAGCCGCTCACTACCACCACCACAAGGGCTACGCCCGGACGAACTGGCTCGAGGTCGTGCCGCTCTGCGTTGGGTGCCACCAGCGGCGCCACATCGCCTGAGCTGGCGTCGGTCCACTCGATCTTGGTCTTGTCGCCCACAGGGGGCCTCCTCGGGTGTCCGGGGCGACCGGCGGCCACGCTCTTGAGCACCACCTCGAGAGAGGGGCCAGGCCGGCCGCCCCGGACGATCAGGGACGATACCTCCTAGGCCGGCGGCCTAGAAGGGCTCCTCGTCGTAGTCGGGCTGGGCGGCGGCACGACCGCGGCCACCGCCACGGGAGCCGGAGGGACCGGGATCGAAGTCGGGCTCACGGTCGGCGAACCCACCGCCACCGGACCGCTCGTTGCGGGTGACGACGGCGGTCGCCCACTTCAGGTCCGGGCCGATGGACTCGGCGACCACCTCGATCTTCGAGCGGTTCTTGCCGGTGTCCTTGTCCTCCCAGGTCTGCTGGTCGAGCCGGCCGCAGACGATGACCCGGTTGCCCTTCCCGACGGACTCGGCGACGTTCTCGCCGAACTGGCCCCAGGCGACCACGTCGAAGAATGACACCTTCTCCTCCCACTCGCCGGGGGTGGAGCGGGAGGGCCACCGGCGGTTGACGGCGAGCCCGAAGGCGCAGATCGCCATGCCCGAGTTGGTGAAGCGCAGCTCGGGGTCGCGGGTGACGTTCCCGACGAGGGTGACGGTGTTGTCGGCCATCAGGTGTTGGCTCCTTCGGTAGCGGGCTCGTGGAGGGTGACGGCGATCTCCAGCCCAGGGCGGTCGATGTGATCGGGGTTGATGGGGACGGCGGAGACGGTCGCCGTGACCGTCCAGCCGGCGTCGAGCTTCGGCGCCCAGCGGGCGGCCAGCTCCTTCGGGACGTGGCCGATGAAGCCGCGCCGCCCGAGCATGGGCAGGTGGACCTCGATGGCGTTGGCGTCGAACTCGTTGGCCGGGTTGCGGACGAGCAGAGCCGTCGGCCCTTCGGGGAGGGCGTCGAGGTCATCCCACGAGCCGGCCGAGCGGACCGACTCGACGCGGGCGGCCTCGATGGCGTCGGCGACGGCGAGCACCGTCTCCGGGTAGCCGGGCCGGAACGAGAGGCCCACGACGCGGACCGGGGAGGCGCTCACGACTCCACCGCCAGCCAGCCGAGCACCTCGACGAGCTTCTCGTCGCCCCACTCACGCGGGTCGCTCTTGGGCTCGATGCCGACGGACTTGAGGAAGGTGACGTAGGCCTTGGCCTCGTCGGCGTCGAGGCCGGAGGCCAGCTCCATGACCTCGAGCGCCTTGGCGTCCTCGGCCGGCGCCGCGCCCTCGGCGGGAGCCGGCGCGGGAGCGGCGTCCTCCTCGGCGGGCGGGTTCTCGTCGGCCGGCGGTTCGCCGCCAGCGGCGATCACCTCGGCCTGAGCGATGAGCGCCCGAGCCTCGGCCTCGGTCGCCGGCTTCGTGACCCGGTAGCCGTGCTCACGCGCCCAGCGGGTGAGCTGACCCGACTTCGAGCCGAGCCCGTTGATGGCCTTCCGCAGCGCGGCCTTCGACGTGTCCGACGGAGGCTCGGCACCGGCGGGAGCATCCTCCTCGACGACCTCGGCCTCGGCCACGGAGTCGTCGGCCTCGGTGTCGGGGGCGTCGCCGTCGTCGGAGCCGACAGCCTCCGGGGAGGCCTTGGCGGCAGCTTCCAGCGCCTTCTCCGGCTGGGCCGGGGCGAGAGCGAGCTGCGCCGTGCCGGCACCGATGGCACGGATCTCGGCGTCACGCTGGCGCCAGACGACGAGCGCCTTCAAGTCGGTCATGTCGTCCGGGTAGCCGGCGCGCTTCAGCGCACGGCCGAGCGCCTTCGTGCAGAGGATGTTCCACCGGTCGGACGGGTGGTCCAGCTCCCCCTTGATCTTCGACTTGAGCGGCTTGTAGCCGACGACCGGCTTGCGGCCGGCCCCGTCGGGGAAGTGGATGGTGGCGACACAGAACGGCTCGTCGCCGCCACCGGCGGAGGCGGGGATGCCCAGCTCCTTGCCGGTGGATTCGGTGAACTCGACCCACGCGCCCGGATGGTCCTCCAGGGCCAGGCCCCAGCGGAGGCCGGGGGACGCGTAGGTCGGGGACAGTTGCGCCATGCGATTCTCCTTCGTCGGTGTGGTTGGGCAACTACGGCAGCGTTTAGCGTAGCACGACGCTAGGCGTCGGGTTCCGCCTCGTCGGGGTCCTCGGCCGCCGGTTCGGGGGGCACGAGGGAGGGTGCGTCGGCCGCAGCGACGTACCTGACGAACACGTTGTGCGAGCGGAGCAGGTCGACCAGCTCGGCCAGCTCAGGCTCCTCCTCGCCGGACTCGCCGACGGCGATGACCGCCTTGACGGCCCAGCCGGCAGCGGCCAGGCCGACGAGCGCGGCCGTGACGGCGAGAGCACGCCGGCGCTGAGACTGCTCGCCGGGGAACGGCGGCCACGCCGAGACGGGGAGACGCCGACGGCCGGCAGCTCGGCCGGCGGCGGTGCCGGCGCCGCGGCCCCCGGTGTGGAGCACGAGGCAGCCGTCCGGCAGAGCTTCCACGATGGCCCCCAGGGCCTCCAGCTCGAGGTCGCTGACGGATCGCCTGGCGGAGCGGTCGCGGGCGTCGTCCAGGCGGACAGGGCGCCCCTCCGGGGTCACGGAGGGGTCGCCCCACCAGTCGGGGCCGGCGATGAGCACGGCCGTGTCGGTCGGTTGGGTCACATCTTGCTCCTGCACTCGGGGCCGATGCCCAGCTCCCGGCTCACCTTGTCGGTGAGGGTCCGGTTGCAGCGGCAGCACCGGCCGATCTCCTGGCCGTAGAGGGCGCCGGCCTCGGCGGGGCCGGCCTCGACGATCCGCTCGAGGATGGAGCGGACCTGAGCCCGGTCACGGATGGGGGCGTCCGGCTTGCCGCCGACGATCATCTTGATGAAGGTGCGGCCGGCCCACTGGCCGTCGGTGGGGCGGTCGACCCGGACGAACAGCAGGTCGTTGTCGCCGCGGGAGGCGACGGCGTAGTGGCCGGCGGGCACGTCGGGGAGGCCGCCACCGGCGACGGCCGGGGCCTCGTCGGCCTTGCGGACCTCGTAGAGCCCGAGGCCGTTGTCCATGTCGGAGGGCTTGGCGTGGACGCCGGTGACCACGGCGGAGGCGGAGGTGCCGTCGGCCTTCGAGATGGTGATGGTGGCGCCGACGGCGGTGTCGGGGCCGGACACGAGCCACTGGCCGGCGACCTTGGTCCACCGGTAGCCGGGGGCGGCGGCGGCGCGGTCGGCTGGGGCGTAGGTGTCGAACTTCGGGTCGCTGGCGAGCTGGCGGCCCAGGGTGACCTCGGCCGTCTCGCCCGACTTCTTGGTGACGGTCACGGTGTCGCCGGCGGCGTGCTGGCCGACCGGGACCCGGACTCCCCACACGCCTTCGACCTTGGCCCAGGTGTAGGCGCCGGGGGCGGGGCGGCGGGGGCGGCCCTCGCCGGGTGCGGCGTGGTCGCCGGGCTCGGGGCGGTCGATCGAGTCGCCCCGGTGGGTGGCGACGCGGGGCACGGGGATGATGTTCACGTCGATGCAGCGGGCGCAGAGCCAGCCGTCGTCGTGGCCCTTGACGGTCCAGCCGCCGGGCTCGCCGGCGATGGCGGGGCAGTCGGGGCTCGAGTGGGAGGTGTCCGAACCGGGGCAGGTCCAGAGCATCTCGAGGGCGTCGATGTGGGCGGGGGTGAAGGTGGTGGTGGTGGTGCTCATGGGGATCACTTTAGCGCATAGCGCCACGCTACGCAAGGGGCAGGGCGGGGGACCCCTTCACGACCTTCGCCGAGCGCGGCCGACGGAGCACGTACAGGTAGCTCACGTTCTGCCGGGCATGGGCAGCTTCCGACTGCACCCGGCCAGCGCCGCCACAGACGATGCACGGCTCGCCGTGAGCGTTCCCAGGCCGAGAGTCGACCCCGGAGCCCGAGCACGCCGAGCACTTCCGCGACCGGACCGGCTGAGCCCGCACGTTGCCGGCGTAGACGAACGAGTCCTCCAGCTTGAACCCGGTCGACGAGAGGGCGTGCTCGAGGGTGAGGTGCGCGCCGGGGTACAGGTGGCCGCTCCAGACGTAGTTCGCCGTCTTGCAGAGCACGAGGCCCCCAGGGCCGACGACGCGCCAGCACTCGTCGAGGCCGGCGACGTTCATCGCGAGCAGAGCTTCCGGGGTGCGGGGAGCGTCACGGAGCCCGTACCGGTCGTTGAAGTCGCCCAGGGTGCTCGTCTCGCGGCCACCGGTGCAGACGTAGGGCGGGTCGAAGGCGACCACGTCGAACTCGCCGTCGGCGTAGGGCAGCGCCCGGAAGTCGACGCCGTCTTGGTCGATGTCGTGGTGGACGAGGACGCTCGGCGACCAGTCCTTCCACCATGCGCCGCGGCCGAACGTCGGGTCGAGCACGCGGTCGTCGGGGCGGAGGTAGCCGAGGCCGACGACGCCGAGAGCGATCAGCTCGGCGTTCGAGCGCCAGGGGCGGACCCCATGACCCTTGGTCCAGATGCCGGTGGCAGTGATGGCGGTGGTGGGCTGCTGCACGAGACTCCTCAGTCGAAGGGAGGACGATCGGGCGACGGGAGCGACAGCTCGCCGGGCGCCGGCACGATGCCCAGCTCCACGTCGTCGTTCAGGTGGAGGTCGAGGACGACGCCGTCGGGCGACGCGTGGACGACGGAGACGCGGCCGATGACCCGGCGGCCGAACCGGACCGGGTCGCCGGGGCCGGGCACCTCGGGGTAGGGCCAGGCGACGCTGACGGTCCTCACCAGGCCCGCTCCCCGCGCACGAGCCAGAACCCCTCGGGGTCGACCGGCTCGAGAGCGATGACCCGGTACTGGCGCCAGCGGGAGCCGACCGGGTAGAGGGACGGGTCGGCGGTGACGAACAGGCGCCGGCCACGGTAGGACGAGGCCCACACGATCAGCGCGGCCGTGACGGCGGCGCCGGCCAGGGCGAGCCAGCGGTTCGGGGAGCCGGCGGCCACGAACGTCGCGAAGGCGGCAGCGGCGACGAGGCGGTTGCGGAGGCGGGACTCGGGAGGGCGCATCAGAACCCGGCCTCCCGGCGCCAGGCCGACCGGTCGCCGGCGAACGTGACGACGACGCCGTTCGGGAACCAGCCGGCGCCGAGGTCGCCCTCGACGGTCACGCCGTCGTCGGCGACGGTGACCTCGACGGGGCCGTCGTCGGCGAACAGGTTGTAGAAGCCGGGGGTGAGCAGCAGCTCGACGCCGGCGGGCACGTCGCCGCCGGGCAGGAACGTCTGCTCGTCGCCGACGGACAGGGTGGACGGGTCGATGATGACGGGTGCGGTGGTGGTGCTCATGACGACGACCCTAGCGCATAGCGTCACGCTACGCAAGGGGGGAGGCAGTCAGCCCGTCGGCTTCCGCTTCGTGACCACCTTGAACCCGGACCCCAGCTCCCCAGCCCGGACCCGAGCCTCGTGGAACGAAGGCCACTCCTCGACCTCGACGCCGGCATCGTTCTCCACGCCGAACACGATCACCGTGTTCACACGAGCACCACCACCAGCGCAGCCACAAGCCATGACCTGAGCCTAGACGCGACTCGACCCTCCCGTGAGGGAGGGCCGAGCCAGCGCAGGGACCGCGATCAGGACGCGTTGAGGACGCCGACGTACGGGAGAGTACATGCAGCAACGCCACAGGATGGGCACCCCTCCGCCAGGAGCGCGCACATCGGACAGAGCCGGGCTCGACGAGAGTTTTCGGCACGGGTCACTATCTCGAGGTGCGGAACGGCGACGCACGCCCGGAACCGGCAGAGGTGATCGACGTGAGCACCCTTCGGGACGGCGACGCCGGCGGAACCGAGCGCGTAGATGTGGACCCGGATATCGATGGTGCCGCCGATCCCGATGTAGCCGTAACCCTGCTTGTCGATCGAGCCGATCCACGGGGAGCACGGACCCAGCGACGGGGGGACCCACGGATACCGGACCGGAGGCCCCACAGATCGGCCGAACCAGTCGGCCGGCGCGAGCCCCCGAGGGCGACGGCAGGTACGAGGAGCGGCCTGCACGGGTCGCGGGAGAACGACCCCGCAGGAGGGACAGAGCCCGTCCGCGCACCGCGGGCACATGCGGGCACGCCGAGAATTCTCGGCCACCGTCACGGGTTCGAGATGTGATACCCGCACACACGACTCCCGGCGGCACAGGTGATCCAGCACGAGCCCCTCGGGAATAGGGCCGACCTCCAACTCGTACACGAGACGATGCGCCTGGTGGAGCCGCCCATCGATCCGAAGTTGCCCGTGACCTGACGACTGCGACGGTCCAGTCCATACCGAGCATGGCCCCAGCTCCGGGCGCCACAACGGCAGTGGGCCCTCACGGACGATGTACGACTCCAGCCGAACGCGCCACGGTTGTTGCAGGGACGGCCGACCAGCACCCGGATCAGCATCACGAATCCATCGCTGGTAGTGCAACTGGCAGAACCCTTGGGCGTCGTGGGCGCGGTCGCACCCTTCGATCGAACACGTTGGAGAACGCGAGGTGACCCGCCGGACTACCGACGGGTCACCGTTGCGTTTCCACCTCTTGTAGTGCAGCAGGCAGTAGCCCACCTTCGACTCACGCTTGCGGTCGCAGCCCTCGACAGAACAGCCCATCGAGAGATTCTACCACAAACATTATGAGGCGTTGGCCACTCCTACGTAGGCGCAGTCCTCGAGCGGCGACGGGAGCGCCGCCACCGTCTGCCACGCCACCGGGCCGCCGGCCTGGATGGCCGCCTGGTCCGAGAGGGTCCAGGTGTCGGCGGTGATGTCGTTGGGCAGCACCGGGCCGGCCACGCCGGTCGGGGTGCCGTCCGGGTCGCCGCCACCGGGGACGTAGGACGGGAACTCCGCAGCGGGCCACGAGGGGAACCAGTTCGGGTTGTTCTCGACGTAGCCCGAGAGCCCGAACGTCAGCGGGTCCTCGTAGGAGAACGACAGGTCGTCGTCGATCTCCCAGTTCTTGGTGTGCGCCAGGAGCCACTGGACGTACACCGCCGCGCCGAGGCCACCGACACCGCACTGCGCCCGGTTGGCGTTCTTCGAGAACACCTCGAGCATCTTGGGGTTGGGGGCCGCGGCGCCCTTGCTCTCGCGGAGCACGGCGCCCTTGAAGTCGCCGGGGGTGTCGCCGTGGAGCAGCGTGGCGTCGAGCAGCATCTCGAGCGCCGGCAGCGGCACGCCGGACATCACGAGCTTCACGTCGAAGCCGAGCAGGCGGGGGATGTCCTTGTCCCGAATGACGATCTGCCCACACGCGTTCTTCTGGACGATGTTGGCACCGTCCTCGGTGTCCGGGCTCAGCGTCACCTCGGTGAAGGCCGCGAACTGGATGCGGCTGTTGGGGACGAGCGGGTCGAGCGGGACCCCGCACTCGTTGAGGCGGGTGATCCGCACGGCGCACCCTCGGATGGACTGTGGGCACGAGTACGCCACGATGGCCTCCAGGTGTTGTAGAACTCTCGGACGAGCCGAGGGTAGCCGGCACGAGCCGGGGTCTGATGGATGCCCGCGACGCTAGCCGGGGATGGGCGCCGAACGTGGGAACCCAGCCGCCCGGCGGCGGCCACCACGAGCGGAGGCGGTCACGTCGAGGATCACCTCGGCGGCGCGAGCAGCCGGGTCCTCGACGCCGGGGAACACCCTGGCGATCCGCTCCTCGGCGCCAGGCCACGGCGTGACCGCCAGCGCCGAGCGGATGGCGGCCGGCAGGGCGGCCCGTTCGAGGATGCGAGGCCCCACGTCGGCGGCGTCCCACCAGCGGAGCCCGTGCTCGACCCAGGGGCGGCACTCGGGCCAGTCGAGCACCACCGTCGGACCACGGAGCGCCGCCCACTCGAACAGGGTGGAGTTATGGGCGACGAACCCGCCAGCGATGAACGTCTGCTCATCGGTTGAGAGGACCGAGACTGGTCGCTCCCCGAGGAAGGTGACAGCGAGCACCTCTGCCTGAGTGACGTTGGCAGAAACGCTTCCTCCGTTCCAGCACTCAGCGGCAGTGGCTTTGTCGAGCAGGCGCAACGGCCGGAGCGAGCCCAACAACCGCAGCTTGTCGCTCAGGCGTCCCCCCATGGTGATCTTGATGCACCGCTTTCCCGTTATCGTCTGGGTCACGGTAGGGACCTTGCGGTCCGCGATCGTACGCAGCAGCTCATCGAGAACGATGCCCGGGTTCTGTGCGACGGAGAGCCGCACGGCCCCCGTCTTAGCGAGATGGACTGTGCCCTCGCCGTCGAGCATCCCGGCGAGCCATCCACCGTCGCGGGTTTGATCGGTTTCCCATGGCGCAACGAAGTGGGCGACACGATCGCCAGGCTTGAGGTCGCGGCACTCGCGCCATGACCACCGTTCGTGGTAGCTCGTGCGCCGGGCTCCGTTCCAGTCGTAGGTGTGAGGGACGGACTCGCGGGCGAGCCACGGGTGTGTCGCCGACACGACGATCGTGCCTTCCGTCGTCTCGACGCGGTAGCAGGGCATCGGGCGTAGAGCGTTCGCTGTGACGGTCGCCGTACGGAATCGGCGGTCCTCGCGTTCGGAGAACTTTCCGTTGGGGTGGGCCTGAGGACGCGTCCGTTCTTCGTCACAAGCCACCACACGATCGCCTACGACTAGGTCACCAGCAGGGCGCCACATCAGGTCAGCGCACAGCACCGGGGTGGCGGGGTCGACACAGGAGTTGTCGCAGGCGTAGACGTGCGCCCGGCCGAGCACCTCGTCGAAGTCCCGGACCGGTTCGATGCCGAGGTCACGGTAGGCCGGCTCGAGGTCGGGCCAGGCGCGCGGGTGGCCGTGGCCGAGCACCTCGAAGCCGCCGGCGGCGACGAGCTTCTCGAGAGCGGCCCTCCAGTGGCTCCAGCCGGTGCCGGCCTCAGGGGAGACGGTGCAGGGCCAGTGGAACCCGAAGGCGACGACCGGGCGGTCAACGGGCGGAGGGGCAGCCGGGAGGGCCTGGAGAGCGGCGAGGCGTGGCGAGCCGATGACGACGACGGGCACGTCGGGGTGGGCGGCCCGGTTCCTGGCGGCGGCGTACTCGTTGGGGCAGAGGAAGGCGATGACGCCGTGCCGGCCGTCGCCGCCGGCGTAGGCCGGGTTCGCCCCGGCGGCCCGGTGGTCGGGGTCGCCGGCGTAGGAGTTGTGGCTGGCGAGCCCCTCAGCGACCAGCGTGCGCGACGAGGTCTCGATGCCGACGACTTCGCGCTCGCCGACAAACTCGCTCAGGAGCAGCTCGACCTTCTTGCCACGGATGCCGCCGGACTCGAGCGGCGCCATGTTCTCGAGGAGACGGAGAGGCCGGATCGACCCGAGGAACCGCATCTGCTCGGAGCGACCGCCGAGCACGGCCAGCGACGCCACGCCAGAGCCGTCGCCCTTGACCCGCACGGAGAACTTGAACCGGCGCTCGGCCAGCAGTTCAGCGACTCGGTCGAGCATGAGACCCGGCTTCTGCGTGAAGTAGAGGGCCATGCGGTGCTGGCCGGGGCGCCCCTTCTTGGGGTGCTGGCTGATGTGGCCTTCGCCGTCGAAGGCAGCCGCCAGATAGCCGGCGCCGTGACTGAGGTCTTGATCCCACACTTCGGTGAGCTGGAGGAGTTTCGAGGCGTGGGTGGGCCAGCGGGCGGCGTCTTGAAGGTTGGCGGTGGTGACCCAGCCCCACGTGTCGCGGTTCGAGGTAAGCCAGCGGTGCTCGGCCGAGGCGACAACCGTCGTCCCGTCGCTGAAATGGAGCCGGTAGCAGGGGAGGGTGAGGCGTTGGGTCGCTGTGATGAAGGACCGCTCCCAGCGGCGGCCACCGGCGCGGGCTTCCTCCTCGAACCCGACGATCTCGTCGCCCACCCGCAGATCACCGACAGGGACGTGGCGCAGGTCGGCGGTGAGGACACGGGTCTCCGGGGGGAGGCATTGGCCGACCCCGTGCTCCATGAGGATCGCCTGGCCGTCGACACGGCGAAGGTCGTCGAAGCCGGCGACGAGCACGGGACGGGCGGAGTCGCCGAGAGCGCCGAGCGGGCGGGCACCGGGGATCGCCGAGAGCAGCGGGGCGGCGAGATACACGTCGCCGCGAGCTTCGCGGGGCAGGGCACGCCAGACGGGGAGCAGGTGGTCGAGGTAGTGGCGGTGCGACGAGGCCAAATCAACCTGCACGACCGACCACCTCGTCGTGCCGAGCGATCCATCGGCCAGGCGCCGTCGAGACGGTGATGTCCACGAGGGGCCTCCTACGGGGCGGTCAGCGGGTCGAGGGGCATCCAGGCGGACATCGCCGCGAGGACATCGGCCCAGGGGCCGGCAGCGTGGCCGGCGAAATATAGCGGCCACGAGCCCTGCGGGTTCACCACCGACCCGAACCCGAGCCCCACGGCAGGCGGGATCGACGCGAACCCAGGGTCGCCGAGGTCGACGCCGTTCACCGCGACCCGGAAGCTCGGCGTCACCGTGTCGAACTCGAGGCCAACCAGCACGGTCTGACCGGCCGCGACGGACCCCGCCGACATCGACACGCTGAAGTCGGCGTTCGAGACGATCAGCTCACCGCCGAAGGTCATCACGGCCCACAAGGACGACGGGCCGGACTCATTCGGGACGAGCATGGAGGCCCCGCTACCGCCGTCGACGGGCACATCAGCCAGGAACCACAGGGACTCGCCGTCGGCGAGCGGCTGGTCGATCAGGCCGCCACCGACCTCGCCGGACACGGCGGGGATCATGGCGCACGGGCAGCCGAGAGCGCCGCCAGCGGCGGACCACGTCGAGGTTGTGGCGGGAAAAATCCTAGAGAGGTCGAGCAGCGCCATCGTGGCGTCGACCATGCTGCCAGGCGGGGTGAGCGGGTCCTCGAGGGCCTGGACCCAACCGATCTCGCCGAGGTCGACGGCCAGCTCGCCGGCGGGATCGAACACGGAGCCGGCACACGGCAGCCACGTCCGGGTGAAGGCGACCCCCGGAGGGGGCGTGCAGCACGCGCCGCAGCAGCAGCAGCAGGTCGCGAGCGGGAGGCCGGGGCGGGACAGAGGCA
>JAKOUY010000017.1 GCA_029782355.1 Actinomycetes bacterium | reverse complement strand
AACGTCCTCGACCGGCAACGCTGGAACACCCGCAACGACCTCCGCATCGCGATCGTCACCTGGATCGAACGCACCTACCACCAACGCCGACGACAAGCAGTCCTGGGCCGCTTGACCCCAATCGAGTACGAAGCCATCATGACCCCACAGACGGCAACCGCCGCCTGACCCAATCTGTCACCTCCGCGCGCGGCAGTCCCAACCGTCCGCGAACTCATCGAAGCCATGCTCCTCAAACACGAAGCACGCCGCTGGGCCAGCTGACCAGAAGGCGATTGCTCAGTTAGCCCGTGGGCCGCAGAAGATTCGGGCCGAGCATCGCTGCCAATCGTGACACCGCCGCTGAATCAACTGCAGCGAAGTCGCCGTCGACAGAAATGAGCGACCCTGCAGCCAACCGCTCGACGTGGAACGGTGCCGAAACAGTTGGCACCTCGCCGCGACTCGCGGACAGGTAGGTGACGAAACCAAGCACAGGACGGCCGCCGCCCACAGCCTGCGCCTCGCGAAGCGAGTTCGATGTCACAGTCGCCCAGTCCGGCTCCCAAGCCTCGACCAGTGCCGCGACGATCTGCCCAGCGCCTGGCCGACCGTAGAGACCGGCGCTCCTCGTTGACTGCTCCGGCAACGTCACGACGACCGAGTTGGAGAGAGCTGGCGTTGTCGCGCTGATGCCGCACCGAATCGATAGGCCGACAGGATCGGCCCCATCCCCGTTCCACACTCCGAGCGAGAACCCCAGAGCATCAATGACCGAGCCGTCGTCGTCTCGACGATTCCGCCCAGCCGCCAGGGCCTGCATGACCGACTCGACACGCGTATCGAACGGCAAGCGTGCAGCCGCGCGCCGAGCGCCCTTCAACCGCCACGAGCCCAACAGCTCATCGACTGATGCCAACCGCTCGAAACCCACGACGGCACGAGCGGCGCACGCCTCCACCGACTCCGCACGCGCTGACCAATAGGCACCGACGTACAACTGCTCACTCAACGACACGGCTTCACCCGCTCACGTTGATTCCGGTGATTCCGTTCTGGCCGAACAGATTTCGAATCGCCGTCGCAGCCTCCGGCTCAGCAACCACCCACTGGATAGGCGTACCGCCAGCGGCCGACAACTGCCTCGTCGCCTGCGACACAAGCCCGTCGGCACCCTGGAACCACGGCTGGAATTGACCACCCCGCACGAACGTGGCGTACCCCGGCCCCTTCGCCTCGAGCAACGTTCCATTCGCGAACCCGTCGAAATCGACGCCACCCACCCGGTACACGGACCCCGGAGCAGCCCCCGTCACCTCCGCCTGGAACGCAGCAGCCCTCTCCGACATCGACTCCGAAGCCGCCTCCCACGCCCCCGGCCCAGCTGCCGCTTCTGTGGCACCAGCAGGGGCGCTACCCTCGGCACCGAACGCGCCCAACGCGTTGCACGCATAAAAGCGGGTCTCGATAAACCCCGAACCCGACGACAAATTCCACCCCAACCCAGCAATTGACGCCTGCGAATTCGCCGCGATCGTCATCCCATCCACCGACTGCGACGAATATCCCAACCCGACCTGCGGTGTGCCGCCCACACCAGCCGGTGGCGTCACGAACGGCACCGAATACGTAAACGACCCCGAGTTCCCCGACACCTGCCACGTTGACTCCGGTCGCAGATCCGTCGCCGCGAACTGACCCGTGCCGGCCGATAACCCCAACGTCGACCCGTTCCCCACCAGCGACCGACGCCACCCCGACGCCAGCCCGGTCCCCGTCAACTGCACGATGCCCGTGATCGTCTTGGACTCGAAATTGTTCACGAACCCCTTCACCGGGACCGGCGTCGGACAATCCGACGGGACCGGCACCACCGGGCACGCCGGCACGATCACCAACTGCGCCCGCAAGTTCCAATCCGCCCCATACCAGCCCTGCAACTTCGAATAGTCAATCGACACCTGCACATCCACCGGCGACGTCACCCCGGTCGCGTCGAACTCCATCCCCAAACCCTGCAACCCAACCTGGGCCAACACCTTCGGATCAAACGACCGCACCTTGACCGGCACCGACTTCGCACCCACCGGCGGCGCCGACAACAACTCCACCACCACCGGCAACCCCGACACCGCCACCTTCGAACCCTGTACCGCCGCCACCGTCGTATCCACCGAAGGCGGCAACGGCACCGGCACCACCGGCGACTGCGCCAACGAGGGCGCCACCTTGATGGGCGCCGCACCCGGCACCACCGGCGGCACCGGCACCACCGGACCGGCCACCCCCGGCCGAGCCGCCCGCACCGGCTCACTCACCACGACTCCCGACACCCCAACCGCACACACCCCGACCACCACCAGCCAGCGGGCCAGCGCACCCCGAGCCGTGACCCTCGTCGACCGATCACTCATCACACACCCCCAAGCCTGTGGTGGCAGCAACACGCAACGTCACCAGGACCGTACACCACCACCCACGAGCGCCAACCGCGGCTTCCAACAAGTACACCTATAGTTCAACCACCGAAGTGCCCTCCTGCCTGCTGTTCGAGCCAGTCGAATCCCCCGGCCGCGGGGCTGCGAACGTAGCCGAGGTGGCCGCCATGCGCGCTCCTTCTGGTAGCCTGGGCCGGACATATCAACCGAGCGGAACGATTGGGTTCGGTTGTCAGTCGCCTCTGCCGAGGCTCCGTGCGGCTCCCGCATGTCGCAGCGTCGGCAGTGCCGACTGGGAACCGGCCGCCGCTCCCACCTGCGTGACCGATGACGCGTCGCGCGAAAGGAGACCGTGATGGCCGAGGCCATTCGCGTGTCGGGCCTGCTCTCGGGCACCGACAAGACCCTGTCCTTCGAGACCGGCAAGCTGGCCCAGCAGAGCCAGGGCGCCGTGGTCGCCGGGCTGGGCAACACCCTGGTGCTGGCCACCGCCAACGCCGCCAAGGACGTCCGTCCCGGCGTCGACTTCTTCCCCCTGACCATCGACGTCGAGGAGCGGGCCTACGCCGCCGGCAAGATCCCCGGCTCGTTCTTCCGCCGTGAGGGCCGTCCCACCGAGGACGCCATCCTCACCTGCCGGCTCACCGACCGCCCGCTGCGCCCGGCATTTCCCGACGGGTTCCGCAACGAGGTCCAGGTGGTGCTGACCGTGCTCGGGGCCGACCAGGCCAACCCGCACGACGTGCTGTCGATCAACGCCGCGTCCGCCGCGCTGATGCTCAGCGGCATCCCGTTCGAGGGACCGATCGGCGCAGTGCGCGTCGCCTACACCCAGCAGGGCGAGTGGGCTCCCCACCCGACCTACGCCGAGGGTGACGAGTCGACCTTCGAGCTGGTCGTCGCCGGACGCCAGCTCGACAGTGGCGACGTGGCGATCATGATGGTCGAGGCCGGTGGCACCGCCAAGAGCTTCGACTACTACGACAACGGCGCGCCGAAGGTCGACGAGGCCGCCCTGGCCCGTGGCCTGGACGCGGCCAAGACGTGGATCAAGGACTCCATCGCCCTGCAACGCCAGCTCCTGGCGTCGGTCATCGCCAAGCGCGGTCCGATCACGCCGATGGAGTACTCCGTCGCCGCCGACTACGCCCCGGAGGTGATGGACGCCGTGCGCGAGGTTGCCGCCGAGGCCGTCGGTCACGCCGTCACGATCAGCGCCAAGGCCGAGCGCAACGCGGCCACCGACGCGGCCGCGGCGGACGCCATCGCCAAGCTGTGTGGAGACGGTGGCACGTTCGAGGGTCGCGACCGTGAGGTCAAGGAGGCCGTCCGCAGTCTGACCAAGCAGCTGGTCCGCAAGCGCATCGTCGACGAGGGCAAGCGCATCGACGGCCGTGGGCCGCGCGACCTGCGCCCGCTGTCCAGCGAGGTCGGGGTGCTCCCGACGGCGCACGGCACCGGGCTGTTCCAGCGTGGCGAGACCCAGGTGATGAACGTCTGCACCATGGCCATGCCGCGGATGAACCAGCTGCTCGACACGCTCAGCCCGGAGACCAACAAGTACTTCCTGTTCCACTACAACATGGCCCCGTGGGCCAACGGGGAGACCGGGCGGGTCGGTTCGCCGAAGCGTCGGGAGATCGGCCACGGTGCCCTGGCCGGCCGGGCGTTGCTGCCGGTGCTGCCGGGCCAGGACCGCTTCGCCTACACGCTGCGGCTGGTGGCCGAGGTGCTGTCGTCGAACGGATCGACCTCGATGGCGTCGGTGTGCTCGGGCTCGCTGGCCCTGATGGACGCCGGTGTCCCGATCCGCGCCGCGGTGGCCGGCATCGCCATGGGCCTGGTCTACGCCGAGGGCAAGTACACGACGCTGACCGACATCCTCGGCGCGGAGGATGCCTTCGGTGACATGGATTTCAAGGTCGCCGGCACCGCCGACGCCATCACCGCGCTGCAGCTCGACACGAAGATCGACGGCATCCCGGCCGAGGTGCTCGCCGCGGCCCTCGACCAGGCCAAGGAAGCCCGGCTGCAGATCCTCGACAACATGAACGCGGCCATCGCCGCGCCGCGTGCCGAGGTGGCGGCCACCGCCCCGAAGATCATCTCGATCACCATCCCGATGGACAAGATCGGCGAGGTCATCGGGCC
Organism: Actinomycetes bacterium; assembly: GCA_029782355.1. Classification (GTDB taxonomy): domain Bacteria; phylum Actinomycetota; class Acidimicrobiia; order Acidimicrobiales; family Ilumatobacteraceae; genus JAKOUY01. Next base: position 119,270 of record JAKOUY010000017.1, on the reverse strand, counting down.
GAAGGGCAAGGTCATCAACACGATCCAGCAGGAGACCGGCGCGGACATCGCCGTCGACGACGACGGCGCGGTGGGCATCGTCACCATCGGTGCGGTCGACGCCTCGAAGATGGAGGAGGCCAAGGCCCGGATCATGGCCATCGTCGCCCCGCCGATGGCCGAGGTCGGCGCCACCTACCAGGGTCGCGTCGTCAACATCACCAAGTTCGGCGCCTTCGTCAACATCCTCCCTGGCCGCGATGGCCTGGTGCACATCAGCAAGCTGGGCCGCGGCCGGCGGATCAACAACGTCGAGGACGTGCTCACCCTCGGCCAGGAGATCGAGGTCATCGTCGAGGAGATCGACGAGAAGGGCAAGGTCAGCCTGACCCCCGGGCCGAGCTGGGCGGCGGCCGCCGGTGACGGCGCGGAAGCGCCCAGCACCTCGCCCGGGCCGGCCACGTCCGGCGGTCCGATCAGCGTGTCCTTCGACGATCACTTCGACGCCGAGATGGCCGGCGAGTTCGGCGACCTCGGTCCGGGCGGCGAGGCCGGCGGCAACGCCGGCAGCGATCGCGGTGATCGCGGTGAGCGTGGCGGTGACCGTGGCGGTGACCGGCGCAACGGTGGCGGCCGCGGCCGCGGCCGTGGCGATCGCCGCCACCGCTGAGCGATCGGCGGACTACACCGCCGGACGTGGACGGGATCCAGCCGTCGTGCACCGCTCCATTCGTCGACTCGCCGGGGCGTGATCGGTCAGGGCCCGGTGCACCGTGCTGGTCTCGTCCCACACGGCGACATCGCCGGGACGCCACCTCCAGCGGACTTGGACCTCGGGGTCGTCGATCCGCTGGCGCAGCATCGCCAACGTCGAGTCGCTCGTCGCCCGGTCGACGCCGACGAGCCGGGTGGCCGACAGCGGGCAGATCCACAAGGCAGGCTCGCCGGTGGCCGGGTGGGCGCGCACCAGCGGATGCACGGTCCGATGGTGATGCTCGAGAATCCGGCGAGCCACGGCCTCCCCGTGACGGCGGCTGATCGACGCCAGCAACTCGGGGTCGGGAAGATGGGCGAGGCGCTGTACCTGACACCACTGGCGCATCGTCGCGCTGAGAGCCCGCCACATCGCCCGCCCGCTGGCCCACAGCGTGTCACCACCGCATGCCGGAACCTCGATCGCGCGCAGGAACCCCCAATTGGGCGGCTCCTCGGTCCAGCTCAGGTCGGTGTGCCAGTCGAACCCGGCGGGTGGCCGCTCGGGCGTATCCTCGATGATCGACGTCGGCCGCTGCCGACCGAGCGCCTGGTCGACCGGATGTGCCCCCAGCGGCCCGAACTGTCGGGCGAACGCGGCGAACTGCTCGCTAGTGAGCTGCTGGTCGCGGAGGAACACCACCTGATGGTGGTGCACCGCCCTCCGCACGGCGGCGCGCTGCTGCTCGCTGAGCGGGCTGGCGGCGTCGATCCCGCGGAGCAGCGCCCCGATCGCAGGAGTCAACGCCTCGACGGCCACGGAGGGCTGCTGGGCGAGGAACGTCGTACTCATGCCATCAGTGTCCGCCGCCCGCGACGTGCGCACATCGGGCGGGTGGCCAGGCAGCGGTGCCGATCGACAGATTCTCGATCAGCCGATCGGCTGATCCGGGGGGCTGCCACCCAGCCGTAGTCTCGCCGTGTGGACGCGAGCGCCGATGCAAGAGGCCGGTTCCCAACGGTGCTCGTGACGGCCTGTTTCGCCTTGGCCTTCGTCGGCGACTATGCGTTGCGGCGCACGATCGGCTCGACCCCCGTGTTCCTGGTGGCCGTCGACGCGTTGCTGGCCGCCGGCCTGCTGCTGTACCGGGCGCGCCCGGTTGCCGGCGCTTTGTCGATCACCCTGTTCAGCATCTCGCTCTCGGTCGCCATCCGCCTGGCAGCAGATCCGGCGCTCGCCTCGTCAGCGCTGCTCGGGCGGTTGACCCGCCACCTGGACGACCTCGGGATCAACAGGGCGCTGCCAGGACTGGCCGAGCTGTGGACGCTCTCCGTGGTCGCTGCGGCGCCGGGGTTCCAGACCCGCCGACCGGGCGCGTGGGTCGCGGTGGTGAGCGCCGGCTGCGCGACCGCCTGCCTGTTGCTACGTGTCGGCTCCAACAACCGATCGGCCGTTGCCATCCTGCTCGTGGCCATGCTGGCCGTCGCCGTCGGAACCGGTCTCTACCTCCAATCGGTCGGCCGGGCCAACGTGGCGCAGACGGCGCGTGCCCGCAGCGACGAGCGGGCCGACATCGCCCGCGAGCTCCACGACGTCGTCGCCCACCACGTCACCGGCATCGTGATCCGTGCCCAGGCGGCTCAGCTCGTCGGCGCCGACCCGGTGGCCCGTGACGCGTTTGCCGACATCGAGCGGGGCGGCGCTGCCGCGCTGGCCTCGATGCGCGCCATCGTTGGGTCATTGCGCGGTCTGGGCCCGGCTCCGTCCGAGCCGTCGGCCCCGCTCGAGGACGTTCGCCGTCTGGTCGCGCCGGCGACGGCTGGCGCTCCGGCGGTCACCGTGCGGGTCGACGACGCGGCCGACCTGGTCCCCGAGGCCGTGCAGTTGGCCGCCAGCCGGATCGTGACCGAGGCCGTGACCAATGCTCGCCGCCACGCCCGCCGAGCCACCGTCGTCGACGTCCAGATCTCCTGCCGGCGCGGGGCGCTCGAGGTCGGAGTGGTCGACGACGGCCAGCACGGCACCATTCGCTCCGGCGGGTTCGGGGTGGTCGGGATGCGCGAGCGGGCCACCGCCCTCGGCGGCAGCCTGGTGGCCGGGCCGCGTCCGCAGGTCGGTTGGGAGGTGCGCGCCGTCCTGCCGGTGCGGGCGGACGAACCGTGACGTTGCGGGTGATGATCGCCGACGACCAGGCCATGGTGCGGACCGGCCTCCGGATCATGCTCGAGGCCCAGGGTTTCGACGTCGTCGCCGAGGCCGCTGACGGGCGGGAGGCTCTGGAGGCCGCCAGGCAACACCGTCCTGACGTGTGCCTGCTCGACATCCGCATGCCCAAGCTGGACGGGCTGCAGGTGACCAGGATGCTGGCTGGGCCCGACGTGGCCGAGCCGATGGCGGTGGTCGTCGTGACCACCTTTGACCTGGACGAGTACGTGCGTGCAGCGATCGACAGCGGAGCACGCGGCTTCCTGCTGAAGGACGCCGGGCCGGCCTTGGTCGCCGAGGCCGTCCGGGCCGCGGCGGTGGGCGACGCGTTGATCGCTCCGGCCATCACAACCCGGTTCCTGCGCCACTTCGCCAGCGAGCGCTGCCCGGCCGCCGATCCGGCTCCGGCGCTGAGCGAGCGCGAGGAGGAAGTGATCCGCGCCGTGGCTGGTGGGCTGACCAACCAGGAGATCGGGGAATCGCTGTTCATCTCCCTCGGCACGGTGAAGACCCATGTCGCCAGCATCCAGACCAAGCTCGGGGTGCGCAACCGGGTGGAGATTGCCGGTTGGGCCTGGCGAACGGGCCGGATGGACTGAACGCCGTACGCTGAGGTCGTGACCCCGGCAGCGCTGCTGGCCTACTGCCTCAGCCTGCCTGGGTCGTGGGAGGACGACCCGTGGGGTGACCACTGCGTCGCCAAGGTCGGTCCGCGCGAGCGCGGCAAGATCTTCGCCTTCCTCGGGGACGGAACATCGGTGGGGGTCAAGGCGGGGGTCGACCGCGACGAGGCCGACGAGTGGCTGCACCGCTACCCCGACGATGCCGAGGTCATGCGGTACATCGGTCGCTCCGGCTGGAACACGCTGCGACTCGGCGGGGCGATCCCCGACGAGGAGATCCGCGAGGCCATCGACACGTCCTACGAGTTCGTCGTCTCCAAGCTGCGCAAGGCCGACCGCCCCGCCCTGGGCTGACGGCTGGCGAGGCGACTACCGTCAACCCCCATGAGCGAGCAGTCGCAGAGGATCCGCGTCGGCGTGGTCGGTGCCGGCGGGCGGATGGGTGGCACGGTGTGCACGGCAGTGGCCGTGGACCCGATGCTGGACCTGGTGGCCGCGGTCGACCCGCACGCAGTCGGTCAGGAGATCCACGGGGTCACCGTCGCCGGCGAGCTGCGCGCCCTGGCCGACGCCCACTGCGACGTGGTCGTCGACTTCACGGTGGCCGACGCGGCGCGCATCACGCTGCCGTGGCTGGCCATGCACGGCATGCACGCCGTCGTCGGCACCACCGGGCTGACCGACGCCGACATCGCCACGCTGCGCAGCGAGTTCACCGGCAGCAACTGCGTCATCGCCGCCAACTTCGCCATCAGCGCGGTACTGATGATGCGCTTCGCCGAGCTCGCTGCGCCGTACTTCGACACCGCCGAGATCATCGAGTTGCACCACGACGCCAAGGTCGACGCCCCGTCGGGCACGGCGGTGGTCACCGCCGAGCGGATGGCCGCCGCGTCCGCCGAGTGGGCGGCCGACCCGACCACCAAAGAGGTGGTCGCCGGCGCCCGTGGCGGCGTCGGCCCGGCAGGCATCCACGTCCACTCGGTGCGGATGCGTGGCATGGTGGCCCACCAGGAGGTCATCCTCGGCGCCCATGGTCAGACCCTGACCATCCGTCAGGACAGCTACGACCGCTTCAGCTTCATGCCCGGCGTGGTGCTGGCGTGCAAGCACGTCCACGAGCACCCGGGCGTGACGCTCGGCCTCGACCCGCTGCTCGGGATCTGACGAGCCGGCGGGTGGTCTCCCCTCAGCCGAGGGCGGCCACCGCCGCGTCGTAGTCCGGTTCCTGGCCGATCTCGGGCACCAGCTGGCTGTGCAGCACCGTGCCGTCGCCGTCGACCACCACCACCGAGCGGGCCAGCAGGCCGCGCAGCGGACCATCGCTCATGGTCACCCCGTAGTCGTCGCCGAACGAGCTGCGGAACACCGAGGCGGAGGTGACGTTCTCGATCCCCTCGGCGCCACAGAACCGCCCGAGGGCGAAGGGCAGATCGGCCGAGATGCACAGCACCCTGGTGTTGTCCAGGCCGGCCGCCAGCTCGTTGAACCTGCGAACGCTGGTGGCACACACGCCGGTGTCGATGGACGGGAAGATGTTCAGCACGGTGCGCACGCCGTCGAGGTCGGCCGAGCTGACGTCGGCCAGGTTGGACCCGGTGACGACGAACGACGGTGCCGCGGTGCCGACGGCCGGCAGATCGCCGACGGTCTGGACGGGATTGCCCTTGAATGCAGTGGTTGCCATGCGCTGTGTCTACCAGCGAATCATCGACCGCGTCGGAAGTTCAGCAGGTTGGTGACCACCACGAGGGCGACCGACGCGATGACGATCGGCAGCTGATACCGGTTCAGCCAGTTGACAATGCTCAGCAGCTGCGACCGGAACACGTGGGCCAGCCACCAGATCAGCGCCAGCCGGCCGGCAGCTCCCACCAGGAACAGCGGCACCAATCGGCGCCAGGACGAGCGGGCGGCTCCGCTCACGGCGAACACCACGTTGGAGCCGATGAACAACGGGACGAGGAACCACTCGGCGGTCTCGAACTTGCTCTCGAACTGGCGGACCTGCGCCTCGCGCATCCCCAAGAACCGCCAGAACCAGCGAAGGGCCCGGTCGCCGTAGATCCTGCCGATCATGTGCGAGACGAACGCAGCGGCCGCCAGGCGGACGGTGGCGACCGCGGCCCACGACCACCAGTGGATGCCCGAATCCACCGCGGTGAATGCCAGATAGCGGTTGCGTGAGGAGAGCAGCAACAGCCGGATCGGATGGTGGGCGACCAGGCTGGCGTAGACGGAGCTGGCGACGTTGGAGCAGACGACCAGGGCGACGAACAACACCAGCCACGGCACGCCACGCCAGTCCCTCGACGGCCGGTCGGGTTCGGTTCCGGCCAGAGCCGTCTCGGACATGCCCGGCACTCTAGGGTGCACCCAGACGAGTCCAGCGGGCGCCCGGGCGCGCCAGTACGAGGGGATTGAGGATGAGCAGATCAGGGACGCGCAGGGCGCGACGGCGAGCCGCCGTCGTCATGGTCGCCAGCATCGGGTTGGGACTGTCGGCGATCAGCCAACACGCATCGGCGTCCACGCCGCCCAGTGCGCCGGCCTCCGGCGCGGCCGGACCGGCTGCCGCGGTCACGGTGCTGGACAACACGTTCAATCCGGAGACGATCACCGTGGCCCCCGGCACAACGGTGACCTGGGAGAACCGCGGCCGCAACGACCACAACATCGTTCCGGCAGACGACGCCCAGATCAGCCAGTGGGGGGTCGTGGACAAGAACGACTTCCAGCCCAAGGCCACCTACTCGCACACGTTCGACCGGCCCGGCACGTACGCCTACTACTGCACGTTGCACGGCACGAAGGACAAGGGCATGAAGGGCACGGTGGTCGTCGAAGCCGGTGCCGCCACTCCCACCGCCACCGCCGGCACCACCCCCGGGACCGGCACCGCAGCCTCGGGACCCGCCGTGCGCCACGTGCCGGGTGAGTTCGCCACCATCCAGGCCGCAGTCGACGCCGCCCGACCCGGCGACCTGGTGCTGGTCGCTCCCGGCGTCTACCACGAGGCGGTCAACGTCACCACCGACAACCTGACGATCCGCGGCGTGGACCGCAACAGCGTGGTCCTCGACGGCGAGTTCACCCGGGACAACGGCGTGCGCATCCTCGGCGCCAAGAACGTCACCGTGGAGAACATGACGGCCATGAACTACACGGCCAACGGGTTCTTCTGGACCGGCGTCGAGGGGTTCCACGGGTCTTATCTCACGAGCTATCGCACCGGCGACTACGGGGTGTACACCTTCGACAGCAGTCGCGGCCAGCTCGACCACATCTACGCCGCCGGCAGCCCGGACGCCGGGCTGTACATCGGTGGCTGCTACCCGTGCGACGCGGTGATCGACCGGGTGGTCAGCGAGCACAACGGGCTGGGCTACTCCGGCACCAACTCCGGCGGCAACCTGACCATCATCAACTCGACGTTCCGCTTCAACCGCGCCGGCGTCGTGCCCAACAGCGGCAGCTACGAGCCGTGCTATCCGGAGCGCAACACGACGATCATCGGCAACCTGGTCTACAGCAACAACCAGGGCGACACCCCCGCGATCGACGTCGCGCTGCTGGCCATGGGCAATGGGATCCTGCCGGCCGGCGGCGTGCGCAACGACATCGAGCGCAACCGCGTCTTCGACCACGACAAGAGCGGCATCGGCCTGGTGCCGTTCCTCGAACAGGACCCCAACGATCAGGTTCCGCCGCCGGCCAAGTGGGACACGCCGTGCGCCGAGAGCAAGGGCCAGGCGGTGACCCAGCCCGAGGGGGCGATCCTCTGGGACGCCCAGCAGAACCGGGTGATCGGCAACGTGCTGGAGAACAACCGCCAGGCGGACATCATCGTCGCCTCGGCCGGTACGGACGTCTCCACACTGGGCAACTGCGCCTCGGGCAACCAGTTGACCACCTCGGCGCCGAACCACCTCGAGACGCTGGCGCCGTGTGACGCGACGGGACACGGCGACTGGGCCGACGGTGCCTACAACATCATCACCTGGCTGTCGGACCAGCACCCGCCGTCGGCCGACTGGAAGACGGCCACGCTGCCTCCGCTGGCCCCGCAGGAGAACATGCCCGACGCGGCCACGGCGCCGGCGCATCCGGCTACGGACATGCCGGCCCCGGTCGACCTGGCCAGCATCCAGGTGCCGGCCAAGCCGTGAGTCGCCGCCGCGGCGCACTGGCCGCGGTGGCGATGGCCGCTCTCGTCGCCGGCTGCGCGACGGCCGAAGGACGCAGCGCGCCAGCGGACACGAGCGGGGCGGCGCACCATCACGTCCACCTCGACACGTCGAACGGCCAGCCCGATCGGGTGATCACCGGGCCGCAGGGCGAGCGCGGCCAGTTCGTGGTCGAGTGCCGCTTCAGCCACCAGGCCCCCGACGACCCGATCGTGTACCCCGGTGCGCCCGGTGCCTCGCACGAGCACCTGTTCTTCGGCAACACCACCACGGATGCGGCCTCCACGCTGGCCAGCCTGCAGGCGGGCGGGACGACCTGCGACCAGCAGCTCGACCGGGCCGCCTACTGGGCGCCCGCCCTGTACGACGCCGGCCGGGAGGTCCCGGCGGTGAAGAGCACCGCGTACTACCGCGCCGGGCTCGACGTCGACCCGACCACCGTGCAGCCGTATCCGCCCGGGCTGGCGATGATCGCCGGGAGCGCCGCAGCCACCGCTGCCCAACCGGTGGAGGTGGTGGCCTGGACCTGCGGGACCAGTGGAACGCGCGACGCCACCCCGCCGTCGTGCCCGCCGGACCGGGGCCTGCGGATGATCGTCACCTTCCCCGACTGCTGGAACGGCCGCGACCTCGACGTGGCGGACCACCACGCCCACCTGGCCTACAGCCATGGCGGACGCTGCCCGAGCGACCATCCCGTGCCGATCCCGCAACTGCAGTTCAGCGTGGAGTACGACCACCACGGCCCACCGGGTGCCCTCTCGCTGGCATCCGGTCCGATCACCAGCGGGCACGCCGACTTCGTCAACGCCTGGGACGAGACCAAGCTGGCCACCGAGGTGGCACTGTGCCTGCACCGCAACGTGGTCTGCGGCATCACCAGCGGTCGCAAGACCGGCTGACGGTTTCGGCGCGCCGGCCGGCCACGGCCTGCTAGACAAGGCGCCGACCGGGTCCGGGCCGCCGGGCCGTCGACGACGTGAGGGGGCACCATGTCCGATCCGAACCTGCCACGACCCGGTGGTGCCCTCCCCCCGCCGCCCGGCCCGCAGCAACATCCGCCGGCGGCGCCCGTGCAGGCCCGGCCGCGACGGTCCAAGCTGCCGATCATCCTCGCCGCCGTCGTGGTGCTGGCCGCCGCCGGCGTCGGTGCCCTCTTCCTGCTGCGCAAGGACGACACCACCACGACCGCGGCAGACTCCACGCCGCCCAGCGGCGCCCCAGCCGGCTCCACGCCGGCTCCCGGCACGGCTGGTCCTGGCGCTGCCCCGGCGGCAGGCGGCACGGTGGCGTCGCCGCCGACTGCGGGACAGCCGGCGAGCCCGGGGACGGCGGCGGCCGTCACGCCGGCGTCGGTGGGCGGCGCGGGTGGATCGCTCGACACCTCGGCGGCATCGGCTGCCCTGGCCAAGGTGCTCGACGCCGCGGCCACGACCGTCCCGGCCCGGTGTCCCACCGTCGACCTCGCGGCCGTCGCCGCCAAGGCCCCGCCGGCGTTGCACGCCGCCGAGGCCGCGGCCGGCCAGCAGTCGGTGACGTTCCAGGAACTGGGCGGCAAGCGCGTCCTGACCTGCGTCGGCACCGCCGGTGACGTGTCGATGCGCGTGCTGGCCGGCCAGCCGTTCGCCGGCTCGTTCGAGGACGGGCTGCGCGCCGCCCTCCCGGGCTTCCAGATCACCTTCTCGCCGCAGGTCCCCCTGCGCGGCGGGACGCTCTCGACCTACTGCGCCGTCGGACCGAACAACGCCACGTCGTGCGCTGCCCAGTGGTTCACCGGGGACTTGCGGGTCGGCACGGTGACCACGGCAGCCGGGGCCACCGCGGCCGATGCGGCGGCGTGGCTCAGCGCCGCGCTCGACGACATCGTCGGCAGCGTGGCTCGGGCCGGCACCGGGGGGTGAGAGTTCCCCGGCCGAGCGCCGCCGGAGTAAGGTGCGCCCGACCATCTGGCCGACCAGGCCTACCTGTGGGGAGAACCATGAAGTTCAACAAGACCATGGTCGTCGTCGTTGCTGCGGGCCTGCTCGTGACGGCGTGCGGCGACGACAAGAAGACGACGAAGACTACGACCGCGGCCACCACCGCCTCCAGCGGCACCACCGCGTCGGCGGGCACCACGGCGTCGGCGGGCACCACCGCGTCGGCGGGCACCACGGCGTCGGCCGGGACGACCGCCTCCGCCGGCACCACCGCCGCTGCCGGGACGACTGCCTCCAGCGGCACCACCGCGTCGGCGGGCACCATGGCGTCGGCGGGCACCACGGCGTCGGCGGGCACCACGGCGTCGGCGGGCACCACGGCGACGGCCGCCGCCGGCACCACCGCGTCCGGCGGCTCGGCCGGGGGCGCCACCGCGTCGGGTGGCACCGTCGACTGCAAGCCGGTGAAGTCCGGGGTGCTCAGCGTGGTGACCAGCCTGCCGGGCCCGAAGTTCTGGGGGACCCAGGAGGACGGCTCCGATCCCACCAAGATCCAGTCGGGCATCGAGTACGACCTTGCCAATCTGATCGCCGCCAAGTGCGGGTTGAAGATGGAGTTCCGCAACGAGAACTTCGACGCCATCGTCGCCGGGCAGATCCGCCCGGACAGCTACGACATCGCCCTGTCGCAGGTGACCATCACCGACAAGCGCAAGGAGGTCGTCGACTTCTCCGTCCCGTACTTCAAGAGCGACCAGGGGATCCTCGTCAAGAAGGGCACCAAGGTGGCCACCTGGGACGACGTCAAGAAGCTGAAGATCGGGGTGCAAGCCACGACGACGGCCGAGTACTACCTGACATCCGGCGAGGTCCCGGGCTGGAAGCTCCCCAACGTCAGCTCCTTCCCCGACCTGATCGCCACCTATGGCGCCCTCGATGCCGGGACCATCGACGCCGTGATCATCGACACGCCGATCAACCTCGGCCAAGCGGCTCAGTCCGGTGGGAAGCTCGAGGTCGTCGCCCAGCTGAAGACCGGCGAGGAGTACGGCGCGATCTTCGGCAAGGGCAACGGCAAGAAGGCGGTCTTCGACCCGATCCTGCAGGGTCTCGTCGACGACGGCACGGTCAACGGGCTGATCGCCAAGTACCTCGGGGGCGACCCGTCGAAGGTCCCGTTCATCGACGTTCCGACGTCCTGAGCCGACGGTGACCCAGGTCGACGCACCCGACCCAGCCGCCACCAGGCGGGTGGGTCGGGTGCTGACCTATCGGAAGCCGGCTCTCCTGGCGCTGCTCTTCCCGCCGGCGGGGGTTCCGGCGATGATCCACTCGCTGCGGGCGGGCCGCCTGGCCAAGGCCCGCCGGGTGGAGGAGGCACGGATCCAGGGTGGCAAGGCCCGTGACTGGGCCTGGATCGCGGTCGGTGTCGGGCTGACCTGCTACGTGGTGGTCTTCCTGGTCTGGCTGCTGTTCGCCAACCACGGGGCCGTTCGACGGACCTACTTCAAGCCGGACGTCTTCTTCGGCGTCAAGGAGTACCACGCCGTCGCCGGCAGCTGTGCCACGCAGTGCGCGGCGTCGATCGAGTTCCACTTCAAGTACTGGAGCCCGATGCTGCGGGCCTTCTGGCTGAACATCCAGGTGTTCCTGATCACCGAGATCATCGTGCTGATCTGGGCCCTCGTGGTGGCCATCGTCCGCCTGCTGCCTGGCAAGGTCTGCGCCCCGCTGCGCTGGCTGGCCACCTTGTACGTCGACATCTTCCGCGGGCTGCCGTCGATCCTGGTGATCTTCCTGGTCGGCTTCGGCTTCCCGCTGGCGGGGGTCCCGATCGTCCAGGACTGGTCGAAGATGCAGTTCGCGATCATCGCCTTGACCCTGACCTACGGCGCCTACGTCAGCGAGGTGTACAAGGCCGGGATCGAATCGGTCCACTGGGGTCAGACCGCCGCGGCTCGATCCCTCGGGCTGAGCTATGCCCAGACGATGCGCCACGTCGTCGTGCCCCAAGCGCTCCGGCGGATCGGGCCGCCGCTGCTCAACGACTTCATCGGCCTGCAGAAGGACACCGCCACGATCTTCTTCATCGGGGCCTTCGATGCCTTGGCCATGGCCCGGTTCATCAACAACAACAACGCCACCTTCGCCGCCTACACGATGGCGGCGGTGCTCTTCCTGGCCGTGACGGTGCCGTTCACCCGCTATCTCGATCACATCCTGAAGAGGCAGAAGTTGCGCACGCAGGGCGGGACCTGATGGCCTTCCTGGAGATCGACCACGTCGACAAGATCTTCGGCACCAACCACGTGCTGAAGGCCATCTCGCTGGACGTCGAGCAGCATCAGGTGGTCACCCTCATCGGCGGGTCGGGCAGCGGCAAGTCGACCCTGCTCCGCTGCGTCAACGCCCTGGAGGAGGTCGACGGCGGCGAGATCCGCCTCGACGGCGATCGGGTCAGCGGGCGAGGCGTCGACGTGGATGCCCTGCGGCGCGAGGTGGGCATCGTCTTCCAGAGCTTCAACCTGTTCCCGCACATGACCGTGCTGCAGAACGTCACCCTGGCGCCCATCAAGGTGCTGCGGCTGACCCGTGGCCTGGCCGAGGAGCGGGGGATCGCCCTGCTGAAGCGGATCGGCCTGGACGCCAAGGCCAACGAGTACCCCGACCGGCTGTCGGGCGGTCAGCAGCAGCGTGTCGCCATCGTCCGCGCCATGGCCATGGAGCCGCGCCTGCTGCTGCTCGACGAGATCACCTCGGCGCTCGACCCCGAGCTGGTGGCCGAGGTGCTGAACATCGTCCGGGATCTCGCCGAGCAGGGCATGACGATGATGCTGGCCACCCACGAGATGAGCTTCGCCCGGGAGGTGTCCTCCAAGGTGTGCTTCCTGCACGAGGGCGTGATCCACGAGGAGGGCCCGCCGGAGCAGATCTTCGGCAACCCGCAGAAGGAACGCACCCGCGCCTTCCTCCAGCGGATCATCGACGCCGGCCGCCTCTGACCCGCCCCGCCCCGAGCGGACCCCACCCGACCCGAGCGGACCCCACCCGCCCGGACCCACCCAACCGGCCCCCACCGCACCTCACGTGACGCTTCCCGACCCCATGGGCGCGGGATCGTGCAGATCCGGGCGAATCCGCGCCCATGGGATCGGGGAGCGTCGGCGGGCCGGCGGCGAACCACCGCCGGCCGGGCGGCCGACCGTTGACACTGAGACGAATTCGTCTTAGTGTCTCACGAATGCTGGGGGAGGCCGAGCACCGCATCCTCGATGCGGCCAAGCTGTGTTGCGAGCGCTACGGGTTGGCCAAGGTGTCGGTCGACGACGTCGCCGGTGCCGCCGGGGTGTCCCGGGCGACGCTCTACCGTCTGTTCCCCGGCGGACGGGACGTGCTCTTCGACGCCCTCCGCCGGCGGGAGAACGCCGACTTCTTCGGCCGGGTGCTGGCCACCGTGCACGATGCCGAGGGCCTCGAAGACCTGCTCGTGCGGGTGGTGGTGGCCGCCACGGGTGAGCTGCGCGCCGACGAGCACCTCTCGATCATGCTGGCAGCCGAACCCGGCGAGACGATGCGTGAGCTGTCCGTCGACGGCCTGCCGCGCATCGTCAACTCCGCCGTGGAGTTCCTCGTCCCGCTGGTCGACCCGTACCTCGACCGGGACGAATCGCTCCCGCTCGTCGAGCTGCTGGCCCGCCTGGTGATCAGCTACTTCCTGGCCCCGTCGGCCACCGTCGACCTGGGCGACCACGAGTCCGCCCGCCGCTTCCTTCGCACCCACGTCCTGTCCGCCCTGCACGCCACGGAGCACCTCGCATGACCCTGACCAACGACCACGACGACCTGCGCATCATCGGCCGGGCCGACATCAACGACCTCGACGCCATCCTGGCCATCCCGCTGTGCGATCCCGACGAGGCCGAGCACCACGTCGCCGCATCCCGCGACACCATCTTCTCGTGGGACTACTCGATGGCCCGCCCCGGCCTGCACAAGCTGTACGAGAAGGCCAAGACCGGGCAGTGGAACGCCACCACCGACATCGACTGGTCGGTCGACGTGGACGTCGAAGCGGTGATGACCAAGGACCTCGAGGTGCTCGGCGCCGGTGTCGACAAGACGCTGTACGTCGGCACCCCGGTCGAGCGCTGGGACGACCGCCAGTGGCTGGAGTTCGGCATCCACGGGCGCAACTGGATGCTCAGCCAGTTCCTCCACGGCGAGCAGGGCGCCCTGCTGTGCACGTCGAAGATCGTCGACACGGTCCCGTGGTACGACGCCAAGATGTACGCCTCGACCCAGGTGATGGACGAGGCCCGCCACGTGGAGGTGTTCGGGCGCTACCTGCGCGAGAAGCTCGGCGGCGAGTTCCAGATCAACACCCACCTGCGGATGCTGCTCGACGACATCATCGTCGACGGCCGCTGGGACATGACCTACCTGGGCATGCAGATCATGGTCGAGGGCCTGGCCCTGGCCGCCTTCGGCTTCCTCCACCAGATCACGGCCGAGCCGCTGCTGCGCCAGGTGCTGCGCTACGTGATGAGCGACGAGGCCCGCCATGTGGCCTTCGGCGTGCTCAGCCTGCGCGAGGTCTACGAGCAGATGACCGACGCCGAGATCAAGGACCGCCAGGAGTTCGCCTTCGAGGCCGCCGTGCGGATGCGCGACCGGTTCATGCAGCAGGAGGTCTGGGAGCGGATGGGCGTCGACACCCGCGAGGTGCTGCCGATCGTGCTCAACGACCCGACCCGGCAGATGTTCCAGTCGATGCTGTTCAGCAAGATCGTCCCGAACTGCAAGAAGCTCGGGTTGCTGGAGCGCAACGACGCCTGGTTGCGCCGCCGCTTCGAGGACCTCGGTGTGATCCAGTTCGAGGACTGGGAGAACACTGGCGACGAGTACCTGCGGTTCGAGTTGGGCAACGAGGTCGCCACCGCCCCGTGATCGGGGCTAGTGGGCCCAGGCCACCAGACCCATCTCCAGCGGTTCGGTCAGCAGGGAGTTCGCCGGCACGGCGCGCACGGTGATGCCGTACGGGCCGGCCTCGCCGATCTCGTAGTCGCCGGCGAAGCGCCCGTCGCGATCGTGGGTCAGCACGACGTGCGGCGGATGGTTGACGAAGTTGCCCTCGGCGTCGACCCCGCCGTGGATCAGCTGGACCTCGATGTCGGCCGGATCGAGCGCCCCGAGCTGGATCTGGGCCGACGCCTGGCGGACCTCGCCCTCGTGGGCGTCGGCGTCGTCGACGTCGACGGCGGTGACCGCCACCGACGGCCACGCCTGGCGGACCTTGGCCTTCCACGCCGCCAGCCGCTTGGCGGGCGCGCCGCCCTCGGCGGTCAGCGCCCGGCCGCTGCGCGCCGCCGGCTCGTACAGCTCGGTGGTGTAGTCGCGCACCATGCGCGCCGCGGTGACGAACGGCCCGAGGCTGGCCCAGTTGCGCTTGACCATGTCGATCCAGCCGATCGGCAGTCCGGTCTCGTCGCGCTTGTAGAACAGCGGGACGATCTCCCGTTCCAGCAGGCCGAACAGGCTGACCGCCTCGCGCTGGTCACGGCGCGCCATGTCCGGGTCGTCGTCGGCCGAGGCGATGGCCCAGCCGTTGCCGCCGTCGGTGGCGTCGTAGCACTCGTCCCACCAGCCGTCGAGGATGCTGCAGTTCAGGCCACCGTTCAGCGCGGCCTTCATCCCGCTGGTGCCGCAGGCCTCCAGCGGCCGGCGGGGGGTGTTCAACCACACGTCGCACCCGTGGTACATCCGCCGGGCGACGCCCATGTCGTAGTCCGGGAGGAAGACGAAGCGGTACCCGACGTCGAGCTGTCGGGCAAAGACCTCGATCTGGCGGATCAGCTCCTTGCCCTCGGCGTCGGCCGGGTGGGCCTTGCCGGCGAAGACGAACTGCAGCGGGCGGTCGGCGTCGAGCAGCAGCTCGCGCAACCGCTCCGGCTGGCCGAGCAGCAGGGTGGCCCGCTTGTAGGTGGCGAACCGCCGGGCGAAGCCGATCGTCAGCGAGTCGGCGTCCAGTACGTTGTCGCCCAACCGGTCTCGGGCGTAGGCCACCAGCTCGGCTCGGCCCTTGCGCTTGGCCTCCCACACCGCCGCCGGGTCGAGACGGTGGACGGCTGCCCATGACGGTTCGTCGGCGCCGTCCCAGACCGGCCCGACGCTCTCGCGAAACAGCGCGGCCACGTGCTCGGAGGTCCACGTCCGGGCGTGGACGCCGTTGGTGATGCCGCTGATCGGCACCTCGTCCACCGGGGTGTCCGGCCACAGTCCGGCGAACATCGTCCGGCTCACCGCTCCGTGCAACTGGGCGACGCCGTTGGAGCGCCCGGCGAGCCGCAAGCCCATCACGGCCATGTTGAAGCGGTCGTCGTCGGCCTCGTCGGCCCGCCAACCGAGTTGCAGGATCCGCTCGATGTCCACCCCGCACTGGGCGGCGAACCCGCTGAAGTACTTCTCCATCAGCGATCGGTCGAAGCGGTCGATGCCGGCCGGTACCGGGGTGTGGGTGGTGAACACGCATCCGGGGCGGACGGCCTCGAGGGCCTCGTCGAAGCCGAACCCCTCGGCCACCAGCTCGCGGATCCGCTCCAGGCCGAGGAACCCGGCGTGGCCCTCGTTGGTGTGGAAGGCCTGCGGGGCCAGCCCGAGGGCTCGCAGGATGCGCACCCCGCCGATTCCGAGGACGATCTCCTGGCGGATCCGGTGCTCGGCGTCGCCACCGTACAGCCGGTCGGTGACGTCGTGGCCGGCCTGGCTGTTGCCCTCGACGTTGGTGTCGAGCAGGAACAGGCGGATCCGCCCGACGTTGACCTCCCAGGCCCGCACGTGGACCGGGTCGCCGGCGAGGTCGACGGTGATCGTCGCCCCGGTGGGCGAGATGGGCAGGCCGTGCGGATCGAGCTCGGGGAACCGCTCCTCCTGCAGGCCGTCGGCGTTGAGCCGCTGGCGGAAGTAGCCCTGGTCGTAGAGCAGGCCGATGCCGACCAGTGGCAGGCCGAGGTCCGAGGCGGCCTTCAGGTGGTCGCCGGAGAGCACGCCGAGGCCTCCCGAGTACTGCGGCAGGGTCTCCGACAGCCCGAACTCGGGGGAGAAGTAGGCGATCAGGTCCAGCGGGGAGTCGGTGCGGCCCTGGAACCACCGTGGGTTGTCGACGTCGTCGCGCAGCCGGGCCATGGCCGCCTGGGTCTCGGCGATGATCGCCGAGTCGGTGGCCAGCTCCGCCCAGCGCTGGGTGGTGATGGCCGCCAGCAGGCGCTGGGGGTCGTTGCCGCCCTCCCGCCAGGACACCGGATCGAGCCGGCGGAACAGCAGTTGGGTGGCCCGATCCCACGTCCAGTGCAGGTTGTGGGCCAGCTCGGCCAAGCCGGACAGCGGCTCGGGAATGGCCGGAACGACGTTGAACTCACGGACTGCACGCACGGCTGCGAGGCTACCGGCCGGGGCGCCACCGACTCGGCCGGCCGCGCCGGGTGATCTCAGCCGATGGCGTCGGCGTACACCCGGGCGGTGGCCGTGGCGATCGCCTCCCAGGTGTAGCGCGCCGCCAGCAGGTCGGCGGCGCGCCCACACATCTCGGACGCGGCATCGGGCTGCTGGCAGGCCTGGGCGATGCGCACCGCCAGGTCGGCCGCGTTGCCCGGCTCGAACAGCAGCGCGGCGTCGGTGCCACCGACGATCTCCGCCAGCCCACCGGTGCGGGCCACGATGGTGGGCGCACCCGACGCCATCGCCTCCAGGGCGACGATCCCGAAGGGTTCGTAGAGCGACGGGATGACCACGCACGAGGCTCGCCGCAGGAGATCACGGAGCTCGGCGTCGGGCACGAACCCGGCCAGGCTGACCAGATCGCCGACGCCGTCGATGTCCAGGCGGGCCTGCAACTCGGGCAGGTAGCTGCCCCGCCCGGCGATCACGCAGCGCACGCCGGGGAGCGTGCTGCGCAGCATGCCGACGGCCTCGGCCAGCACCTGGAAGCCCTTCTCGTACTGGATCCGGCCCCACGACACGACCAGCGGAGCCTGCGGGTCGGGTGGTTGGCGCCGGCCGTCCGACCAGTCGGCGATCTCGACCCCGTTGGGGATCAGGTGGACCTTGTCCGGGGGCAGCTCGAAGCCGCTGACCACCTCGCGGACCATGAACTGCGAGCAGGCGATCACCGAGCGGGCCTCGTAGGTCAGCCACCACTCGACGGCGTTGATCGCAGCCGGCAGGCCGGGTGGCAGGTGCCCGCCGTGACGGCCACGCTCGGTGGCGTGGATCGTGGCCACCAGCGGGACGTCCCACAGGGCCTGGAGGGTGTCGCCGGCCCAGGCGACCAGCCAGTCGTGGGCGTGGACGACGTCGGGACGCCACCCGCCGAGCTGGGCGGCGAGCTGCACGAGGTGGTGGTTGGCCGACGCCATCGACCCGACCAGGAAGTCGTCGGGCAGCCACGGCAGGTCCGGGCGGGCGCGCCGGACGTGGACCCCGTCGACCACGTGATCGTCCGCCGCCCCGGGGTGCGCCAGCGTGAAGACGGTCACCTCGTGGCCGGCCGCGACCAGTGACCGGGCCAGACCGGTGACGTGGGCGGCGATCCCGCCGACGACCAGCGGGGGATACTCCCAGGAGAGCATCAGCACGCGCATCGGGACGACTGTAGTTGCCGCTGTCGTCCCCTACGCTGCCCTCGTGACCCCGATCAGCCACGACTTCGGCGCGTTCAACGCCGGTACGCACCTGCGTGTCTGGGAACTGCTCGGGGCCCGGATGGTCGAGGTCGGCTGCCTGTTCCGGGTGTGGGCGCCGAATGCCCGCCACGTGTCGGTGCTGGGCGACTGGTCGCACTGGTCGACACGATGGCCGATGCACCGGGTGGGCGACACCGGGGTGTGGGAGGTGTGGGTCGAGCAGGCCCAGCCCGGCCAGCGCTACAAGTTCGAGGTCGAGGACTGCCACGGGTGG
This sequence comes from Actinomycetes bacterium, assembly GCA_029782355.1. Lineage (GTDB taxonomy): Bacteria > Actinomycetota > Acidimicrobiia > Acidimicrobiales > Ilumatobacteraceae > JAKOUY01. Next base: position 100,711 of record JAKOUY010000017.1, on the reverse strand, counting down.
GTCACCCAGCGGGCCGACCCGATGGCCCGGGCGACGGAGATCCCCCCGGCCAACGCCAGCGTGATCTGCGGTCCGAGCGGATACCGCTGGGGCGACGCGGCGTGGGTCGCCGGCCGGCCGACCGCCGATCCGGCGCACCTGCGGATCTACGAGCTGCATCTCGGCTCGTGGCGCTGGGATCTGCAGAACTACCGGGACATCGCCCACAGCGTGGCCGAGCACGTCGCCCACCTCGGCTTCACCCACGTCGAGCTGCTGCCGGTCAGCGAGTACCCCTACGGGCCGTCGTGGGGCTACCAGGTCACCGGCTACTTCGCCCCGACGGCCCGCTACGGGGCCACCGACGACTTCCGCGCCTTCGTCGACATCCTCCACCAGCACGGCATCGGGGTGATCGTCGACTGGGTGCCGGCGCACTTCCCGCGTGACGCCTGGGCACTGGCCCGCTTCGACGGCACCGCCCTGTACGAGCACTTCGACCCACGCCGCGGCGAGCAGCCCGACTGGGGCACGCTGGTGTTCGACTTCGCCCGCCCGGAGGTCCGCAACTTCCTGGTGGGCAGCGCCCTGCACTGGCTCGACGAGTTCCACGTCGACGGCCTGCGCGTCGACGCGGTGGCCAGCATGCTGTACCTCGACTACTCCCGCGGTCCCGGCGGATGGACCCCGAACATCTTCGGCGGCCGGGAGAACCTCGAGGCGATCGACTTCTTCCGCCACCTCAACGGCACGGTCCAGTGGATGTACCCGGGCACGATGGTGATCGCCGAGGAGAGCACGGCGTTCCCCGGCGTGACCCACTCGCCGGAGAGCGGCGGACTGGGCTTCACCCACAAGTGGAACATGGGCTGGATGAACGACACCCTGGCCTACCTGCGCAACGATCCGGTGCACCGCCCGTGGCACCACCACCAGCTGACGTTCGGGCTGATGTACGCCTTCAGCGAGCGCTTCGTGCTCCCGCTCAGCCACGACGAAGTGGTCCACGGCAAGGGCAGCCTGTACGGCAAGCAGCCGGGTGACGAGTGGCAGAAGCTCGCCGGGCTACGCACCCTCTACGCCTGGATGTGGTCGTTGCCGGGGAGTCCGCTGCTGTTCATGGGCTCCGAACTGGGCATGCCAAGCGAGTGGGACGAGAACACCGGGCTGCCCTGGCACCTGCTGGACGATCCTCGCCGGGCCGCCCTCGGGTCGATGATCCACGAGCTCAGCGCCACCGCCGACCGCTGGCCGGCCCTGTGGGAACGGGACCACGATCCGGGCGGGTTCCAGTGGCTGGACGCCGACGACACCGCCCACTCGATGTACGCCTTCGTCCGCTGGTCCGCCGGCGGGCTGCACGCCGTGGTCTGCCTGGCCAACTTCACCCCGGTTCCCCGGCCCGGCTATCGGGTCGGGGTCCCGTGGGGCGGCCCGTGGCGGGTGGTCCTCGACACGGACGCCACCGCCTGGACGGGCAGCGGCTTTCGCGGCGAGGCCGCCGAGTATGCCGCCGGTGACGAGGCTGCCCAGCAGATGCCGCACTCCCTGGTCATCGACGTCCCCCCGCTGGCCATGGTGTGGCTGGCAGCCGAGCGGCCCTACGACCCGGACAGCGAGCCGGTGGCACCGGCCTGACCGGCTGCGACGAGGGTGGCCAAGCGTCGCAGGTTGCGCCGCCAGATGGCTGCCAGCACCGTGCGGGCGGCGACGACGGCGCCGACCCGACCACCGAGCCACCACGGGAAGTGCAGCTGCTCGGACCACTCGAAGCGGGTCCGCGTTCCTCCGTCGAGCGGGGTGAGGGTGAATCGTCCCTCGCCGGTCACCGCCCCGACGTGGCGCACGCCCATCACCCGCGGCTCGTCCCACTCGGTGATCTCCATCTCGTCGTCGAGGGTGATCGGTCCGACGCGGGTCCGGCAGCGCATCGTCGTGCCGACCCCGGCGGTGGGTCCGCCGGTCAGCTCGATCGACTCGGCGTCGGCCATCCAGTCGACGTGACGGCGCACGTCACGGATCTGCTCCCACACGGCGGCCGGTGAGGCGGCCAGGTCGACGGTCACCCGGAGCGGGCGCACGTCACCACCTCGTCACTGGCTGACGAGCGCCTGGCGCAACTCGCCGGCGGCGGTCTCCGGGGTGACGATGTTGATCATCACGCCCGTTCCGCGCTCGAACCCGGCCGTGCTGATCAGCTTGGGGAACAGGTGGATGTGCCAGTGGTAGGAGCCGACGTAGGCGTGCGGGGCGGTGTGCAGCACGGCGTTGTAGGCCACGTCGCCGTGGCGGTGGCGCAGCGTGCCCACCGCATCCTGCAGGCCGACGGCCACGGCATGGAGGCTCTCGTCCGTGGAGTCGGGCAGGTGCGCGGCATGGGCCCGAGGGATGATCAGCAGCTCGTAGGGCGTGCCCGCCCAGTACGGGCTGACCACCACGACCTCGTCGTTGGCCAGCACGATGCGGGTGCCGTCGACCGACTCGGCCTCCACCGTGGCGCACAGCACGCAACCGCCCTCGAAGCGCCCGAAGGCCCGCTGCTCGTCGAGGATCTCGCCGGGCACGAACGGCAGGGCCAGCAGCTGGCCGTGGGGGTGGGCGAGGGAGGCCCCGGCCTCCCGCCCGTGGTTGATGATCGCCTGGGTGTAGCGCAGGTTGGGCAGCTCGGCGTGCTGCAGCAGGCGGGTGCGCAGCAGGTCGGCGGTGGCGATGGCGTCGTCGGGAGTGCGCCCCTCCGGCGGGGCGGTGTGATCGCGCGAGGAGATGAACACCTCGTGGATGCCGCTGGCCGCGGCCTCGATGTGCACCGGACCGTGGTGGTGGACGGCGAACGGCTCGTCGCCGTCGAAGGCCGGGTAGAGGTTGGCGATGATCCGCTGGTGCCACAGGCCGTCTGGCCCGCGGTGTTCGAGCACGGCCGGGACGTCGTGCTGCTGCTCGGGGCAGAACGGGCACGGCCGGGTGCTGTCGGTCTCGACTTGCGGCGAGCGCGGCCGGAAGTCGGTGGGCCGTTCGGCCCGGTGTGCGACCATCGTCACCCAACGCCCGGTGAGGAGGTTCAAACGCAGGTGACTCACAGTTGCCTCAGCCTACGTCCCCGGTCGTGACCGCGTGCCGTACCGGTGGGTAATCGACGGGCCGCCGGTACACGGTCACGTGACGGTCGTCGTCGTCGGTCAGCGGGGCGCGGTCGTAGCCGGCGTAGCGCCCGACGAGCTCGAGGCCGGCGCAGGCGGCCAGCTCGTCGAGCTGGGTCGGGGTGCACCAGCGGATCGCCCACGGCCGCAGGCGGACCCCGCCGGCGGCGCTGAGCGAGACGTACTGCCCCTCGGCCCGCTGCCCGTCGCGGTCCACCCGGCTGACGCTGAGGACCACCTCGGTGGCGGTCATCGAGCGCAACCGGACCTCGTCGGCCGGGTCGGACGGCGGTTCGGGGATCGATGCCTCGACGATGAACGCCGCGCCGGGCGCCAGCCGATCGGCGACCGCAGTCAGGCAGTCCTGCTGGCGGCGCTCGCTGAGCAGGTTGAAGAAGGTGTTGAACCCGCAGTAGGCCAGGCCGAACGGTCCGGCCGGGAGGTCCTCGACCATGTCGCCGACGACCGGCGTGACCGAGCCCGGCCCCTCGCCGACGGGCGGGATCCGGGCGACCATCGCCGCGCTGGTGTCCACGCCCACCACGTGCAGGCCGGCCGCGGCCAGGGCCACGGCCAGCCGTCCGGTCCCGATCCCCAGTTCCAGGATGGGTAGGTCGGCCACCGCCAGCCCGAACGCCATCGCCGCGAACGCGCTGCGGTCGCCCAGCGTGGCGGTGTACCAGTCGTCGTACACGTCGGCGAAGGCCTCGCCGTAGGTCGACGCCTCGTAGCCCTCCATCACGCCATCATGCCGGGTCCTAGCCTGTCAGGGTGGAGCATCCGGTGTATCTCGACCACGCGGCCAGCACGCCGATGCGCCCGGCTGCGGTCTCGGCGATGCTCCCGTACCTCGACCAGCAGTACGCCAACCCCTCGGGTGCCCACCGCGTCGCTCGCCGGGCCCGCCAGGCGGTCGACGAGTCCCGCGAGCGGATCGCCGAGCTGGCTGGGTGGGATCCGGGCGGTGTGGTCTTCACCTCGGGCGGGACCGAGAGCGACAACACCATCGTCGCCGGGGTGATCGCGGCCCGTCCCGGCGTGGCCGTGTGCCCGCGCCCCGAGCACCACGCCGTGCTCGCCTCGGTCGAGCGGGTCGAGCACCGCCTGGTCGACGCCGACGAGACCGGCCACGTCCGCCTCGACCGCCTGGCCGAGGCCCTCGGCCCGGACACCTCGCTCGTGAGCGTGATGGCGGTGAACAACGAGGTCGGCACGATCACCGATCTCGCCGCCGTCGCCGAGGTGGTCCGCGCCCGCGCCCCGCACGCCGTCTTGCACACCGACGCCGTCCAGGGCGCGTGCTGGCTGCCGCTGGCGGAGATCGCCCGGCATGTCGACGCGCTGTCGCTGTCGGCGCACAAGTTCGGCGGACCGAAGGGGGTCGGCGCGCTGCTCGTCCGCCCGGCGGTGCGCTGGGAGCCGCTGCTCGTGGGCGGTGGCCAGGAGCGTGACCGCCGCAGCGGGACCCACAACGTGGCGGGCATCGTGGCCATGGATGTGGCCCTGGCGGAGACCCAGGCCGGGCTGCGAGCCGACGGGGTGCGCATCGCCGCCCAGCGCGACCGGCTGGTCGACGCGCTGGTCCAGCGGCTCGGCGCGGCGGTGATCGAGACCGTCCGGCGCGATCGCAAGGTGGCCGGGTCGGCCCACGTGATGTTCCCCGGGGTGGAGAACGAGTCGCTGCTGTTCCTGCTGGACGAGGCCGGGGTGTGCGCCAGCGCGGCCTCGGCCTGCGCCAGTGGGGCGATGGAGCCCTCCCACGTGCTGTCGGCGATGGGCGTCGAACGGCGGAGTGCCGCCGGAGCGCTGCGCCTGACGCTGGGCGTCACCACCACCGACGCCGACGTCGACCGGGCCGTCGAGGCGGTGGTCGGGGCGGTGACCCGGCTGCAGGCCGGGGCGGGCCGATCGTGAAGGTCCTGGTGGCGATGAGCGGCGGGGTCGACTCCTCGGTCGCCGCCGCCGAGCTGGTGGGGGCCGGCCACGCCGTCACCGGGGTCACCATGCGGTTGTGGGGCGGGGCCAGTGACACGGGGTGCTGCTCGGTCGCCGACGTCGACGACGCCCGCCGCGTCGCCCAGCAGCTGGGGATCGACCACGTCGTCTTCAACTTCGCCGACGAGTTCACCGAGCGGGTGGTCGATCCGTACGTGGCTGCTCACGCCGCCGGGACGACCCCGAACCCGTGCATCGAGTGCAACCGCCACCTGAAGTTCCACCGCCTGGCCGAGCGGGCCGCCCACCTCGGGTTCGATGCCGTCGCCACCGGTCATCACGCCCGGATCGAGACCGTCGACGGGGTTCGGCGGGTGCGGCGTGGCGCCGATCACGCCAAGGACCAGAGCTACGTGGTGCACATGCTCACCCAGGCCGATCTGCAGCGGACCAGCTTCCCGGTGGGCCACCTGACCAAGACCGAGGTCCGGGCCCGGGCCGCCCGGCTCGGGCTGCGCACGGCCAGCAAGCCGGACAGCCAGGACGTGTGCTTCATCACCGAGCAGGCCGGCCGAGAGGCGTTTCTCGGCCAGCGCATCCCGTTCACCGCCGCCGAGGTCGTCGACCGCCGGGGGACATCGCTCGGCCGGACCGACGCCGTGCAGCTGGTGACCGTCGGCCAGCGTCGCCGCCTGGGGCTGCCCGGCGGCGGGCCGAAGCGCTACGTGATCGAGGTCGACCCGGTCGCCGGACGGGTGGTGGTGGGGGACGAGGCCGACCTGCTGGTGACGACGACCGAGGTCCCGGTGATGACCTGGTCCGACGAGCCGGAGACCGGTGATCTGGTGGTGCAGTGCAGTGCCCACGGCACGGCCCAGCCGGCCACCGTGGTCATGGCCGCCGCCGGCGTGGCGGTCCATTGGCACGAACCGACCCGTCGGGTGGCACCCGGCCAGAGCGTGGTGCTGTACGACCCGACCGACCGCTACGTGCTCGGCGGAGGGGTCGCCGGCTGACGCCAGCCGGCCAGCGCCGCGCCGGGCCGGCTGGGTGCCACCAGCACCGACCGGGCGTGGATCGCCTGGGCGTCACGACCGCGTCGAACCAGCACGGTCAGCAGGTCGGCGGCCTCGATGTCGAGCAGATGCCCGGATGCGGGACCGGAGAGGTCCAGCGACCCGGTCCCCTGACGGGCCAGCTCCATCCGCCGCACCGTTGCCGAGGGGAGCATGACCGTCTCGCCCAGCATCACCGGATCGTGGATCACCAGCCCGGCCGGCACGATCACCAGCCAGCGGCGGGCCAGGCCCAGCCAGCGACGCCACAGGAACCCGCCGAGAGCCACGCCGGCGGCCGCCAGCACGGTGCCGAGCACCCAGCGGCGGGTCCCCAGCCCGATCACCGCCAGCACGACGGCGGCCGCCCACACCAGCCACGACAGGACGATGGGCAGTGCCAGGGGCGCCGGGATGCGCAGCGGGAAGCGCCGCTCGTCGCCGTAGGCCGAGGCCTGGACCATCGCTCGCCCACTCTCCGCCGCCCCGATGGCCGTCACCGCGGCGACCGCGGCCAGCGTGGCCGCCAGACCTCGCCAGGTTCCGGCTCCGGCGGCCCACATCACGATCACCGCCACCAGGTGCAGCGGGGCCAGGGCGCGCAGCGCGGCCAGCCCGGCCACCGAGGGCACCAGGGCAGCCAGCAGCATGACCGCCCACATCGCCCAGCACGCCACGGTGGCCGACACCATCGCCGGCCGGCTGCGCCCGCCGAGCGCCGCCGCGCCGGCCAGGGCGCCGGTGGCGACGGCGACGGCCACGAGCGCCTGCCAGACCGGCGGCACGCGACGATCGGGCCCGAACACCCGACGTACGGTAGCGGCGCGTTGCGTCGGCGGGTTTCTTCGCCGTGGCGCTCACCTGGCACGATGGCCCGGGCACCCGGTCCGCACCATTCGGGGAGGTGTGATGTACGGACAGTGGTCACCGCAGGGCATGGTGACCGGCATCGGCAGTCTTCCCCACGCCTCGGCGGTGGCGGCTGCCCGGTTCAGCCTGTCCTGCGGCGACGTGCCGGCGGTGCCCACCCTGCCGCGCCGCTCGCCGAGCGAGGGGATCATCAGCCAGGCGGTGTCCGGCATGCGCGGCGTGTCGGTCGGCCAGTACGGGAGCATCTCGGTGGACGTCGACGCCCTCGATCGCGACGGGCAGGTCGACGTCGACCTGCACGACGAGGCCTACGGCAGCCTGCGGGCCTTCCTGGCCGAGGCTCGGCGGATCGACTACACCGGGCCGGTCAAGTGGCAGTTCGTCGGGCCGGTGACGTTGGGCATCGCCTTGGTGCGCGCCGGTGTCCCGGCAACGTGGGCCTTCGACGTGGCGGTCCGCTCGGTGCGCGCCCACGTCCGATGGCTGCTCGACACGATCGAGGCCGCCCTGCCGGTCAGCTCGCAGATGGTCTTCATCGACGAGCCGTCGTTCGGCGAGGTGGGTGAGGACGACTTCCACCTCGCACCGGACGCGGCCATCGACCTGGTGTCCACCGCCTTGGCGCTGGTCGAACGGCGCGCCGTCGCCGGGCTGCACTGCTGTGCCGCGGCCGACGTCGCCGCGCTGCTGGCCACCGGACCGCAGGTGCTCTCCGTGCCCGTGGCCCGCTGCCTCGAGGATCAGGCCGCCCGCCTGATCCGGTTCCTGGAGGACGGCGGTGTGATTTGCTGGGGGGCCGTGCCGACCAGTGGACCCCTCCCGATCTCCGTCGAGCGCCCGTGGCGAGACCTCACCGAGCTGTGGGCCACGCTGGTGCGCCGCGGGGCGGACCCGATGATGTTGCGCCATCGGGCGTTGCTGTCGCCGCAGTGCGGCCTCGGCACGCACACGCCGCAGGCTGCCGAGCAGGTCTTCGCCCTCACCCGCCAGGTGGGCGGGCGGGTGCGCGACCAGGGCATGGCCCAGTCCGTCGCCCCCGGCGCATGAGCGCCGAGCCGTCGGCCACCGCCGAGGTCGAGCGCCTGCGCGCCGAGATCGGCTACCACAACCAGCGCTACTACGGCGACGACGCGCCGGAGATCAGCGACGCCGACTACGACCTGCTGGTCCGGCGGCTGCGTGCCCTGGAGGACGCCCATCCCGAGCTGGTGGTCGAGGACTCACCCACCCAGCAGGTGGGCGCCGGGGCCCTGTCGGCGGCCTTCGCCCCGGTGGTCCACCGTTCGCCGATGACCAGCCTGGACAACGCGATGACCGTCGAGGAGCTGCGGGCGTGGGGCGAGCGGGTCGCCCGGGCGCTGCCCGACCACGACGTGCCGCTGGTCTGCGAGTTGAAGATCGACGGGCTGGCCATGAGCGTGCGCTACGAGCGCGGGGTCTACACCCAGGCCGCCACCCGCGGCGACGGCCGGGTCGGCGAGGACGTCACCGCCAACGTCGCCACGGTGCGCGCCCTGCCCGAGCGGCTGGGTGACGGGGCACCCGAGGTGCTCGAGGTGCGCGGCGAGGTGTACATGCCCCGCGCCAGCTTCGAGGCGCTCAACGAGCGGATGGCGGAGGCCGGCAAGCCGCGCTTCGCCAACCCGCGCAACGCCGGGGCCGGCAGCCTGCGCCAGAAGGACCCGGCCGTCACCGCCTCGCGCCAGCTGTCGATGTGGTGCTACCAACTCGGCGAGGTCGTCGGCGGACCGGACTTCGCCACCCACCACGAGACGTTCGAGTACCTGGCGGGCCTGGGGTTCCCCGTCAACCCGGAGATCCGCGTCGTGTGCAGCCTGGCCGAGGTCGAGGCGTTCTGCGCCCACTGGCAGGAGCATCGCCACGACCTGCCCTACGAGATCGACGGCGTGGTGGTCAAGCTCGACGACCTGTCCCAGCGCGCTGCGCTGGGCTTCACCTCCCGTGCCCCACGGTGGGCCATTGCCGTCAAGTTCCCGCCGGAGGAGCGCACCACGCTGTTGCGCGACATCCAGGTGTCCGTCGGGCGGACCGGTCGGGCCACGCCCTTCGCCGTGCTCGAGCCGGTGTTCGTCGGCGGCTCGACCGTGGGCATGGCCACGTTGCACAACGAGGACCAGGTCCGCCTGAAGGATGTTCGACCTGGCGACACCGTCATCGTCCGCAAGGCCGGCGACGTGATCCCCGAGGTCGTCGCCCCGGTGCTGGCGCTGCGCCCGCCGGGGTCGCAGCCGTGGGAGTTCCCCCACCGGTGCCCGTGCCCGGTGCAGTCCGAGCTGGTCCGGGCGGAGGGTGAGGCCGACACGCGGTGCGTCGAGGTGGCCTGCCCGTTCCAACTCGAGCAGCGGATCATCTACTTCGCCTCCCGCCAGGCCATGGACATCGAGGGTCTCGGCGACCAGCGCGTCGCCCAGATGTGCGAGGCCGGCCTGCTGACCGACCCGGCCGACCTCTATGCCCTCACCGAAGAGCGCCTCCTGACCCTGCCCAAGTTCGCCTCGGTCAGCGCGGCGAACCTGATGGCGGCGATCCGCGGCTCGGTCTCCCGGCCGCTCCCGAAGCTGCTCACCGCGCTCGGCATCCGCGGGCTCGGACCGTCGGCCAGCGAATCACTGTCCCGGGCGTTCGGCACGCTCGACGCGATTATGAACGCCGGTGAGCACGACCTGGCGACGACGCCCGGTGTGGGCCCGGTGATCGCCGCGTCCATCCACCGCTGGTTCGCCGTCGACGCCAACCGGGCCTTCATCGACAAGCTCCGTGCAGCCGGCGTCGACTTCGGCCGGGTGGAGGTCAGCCGGCTCCCCCAGAACCTGGTCGGCAAGGCGATCGTCGTGACCGGCACGCTGGACGGCTTCAGCCGCGAGCAGGCCGAGGCGGCGATCAAGGACCGCGGCGGGAAGAGCCCGGGCAGCGTCAGCGCCAAGACCACCGCGGTGGTCGTCGGCGCCGACCCCGGGGCGTCGAAGTTGAACAAGGCGACCGATCTCGGCGTGCCCGTGCTGGACGAGGCCGGCTTCCGGCACCTGCTGGACACCGGCGAGCTGCCCGGCTGATCCCGGGCGGTCTCAGAAGACGGTGAACTGCCAGGCGAAGGTGTGCGCCGACGACGGGCCGTCGACGACCTTCCAGTACCGCACCACGACGAGGTGCTGGCGGGCGTCGAACTTCTCCACGGGCGCGCCCGGAGTCGGAGCGTAGGTCAGGGTGGCGTTGCCCGGGTCGAAGTAGGTGACCCCCTTCGGCAGCACGGCCTGCGATCCGGGTTCCGGCGCCGGCAGGGTGGCCGGGATGCTGGACACGCTGCCCAGCTCGGTCTGCGTGCTGAGGTCGAACGTGGTCAGCTCGACGCCGTCGATGGTCAGCACGCCGGTGTAGCCGTCGGCCAGGTCGACGAAGACGTCGGTCTGCGCCGGGACGGCCTGGGCGCCACGAGCCGGGCGAATGCCCTCGATGGCCGCCGGCAACCCGCTGGTCGTGCTGCGGCTGGACGAGATGACCAGCCCGGCGATGATGCCCACCAGCCCGGCGGCGACCACCATGCTGACGAGCAGGCGCTGCCACACGGTGAGCTGGAGGGGGACGGCGCCGCGTTGCACGGCGGCCAGTGTCCCAGCTGAGCCGGTCGTTTCCTACCCGCCGGGCGCGCCGCGTGCCGCGTGGTCGGCCGCGACCTCGACGGGTAGCGTTCATCGGGTCATGTCGAGCACGGATGGACATCCCGCCAGCCGCACCATCGGTGGGCGCTTCGAGGTCGGGGCACGCAAGGGGTCCGGCGTCGAGGTGGCGACGTTCGAGGGCGTCGACCGGGAGACCGACGAGCCGGTCGTCCTGAAGCTGGTCCATCCGACGATCTGCGAGGACACGACCTTCCGGCTGCGCTTCAGCGAGGTCATGGGGCGCACCGCCGAGCTGCACCATCCGAACCTGGCCCGCGTGCTGCAGTACGGCGCCGACGTGTGGAACGGCCGGCCGATGCTGTACGTCGCCAGCGAGCACCTCGGCGGGGGCAGCCTGCGCGACCTGCTCGACCGTGGCCGGCTGCTGTCGGCGTCGCAGGCGCTGATGGTCGGCCTGGAGGCGTGCAAGGGTCTGGATGCCCTGCATCGGGCCGGGGAGGTCCATGGCGACATCCGCCCGGCCACGCTGATCTTCGGTGACGACAGCCGCCTGCGGGTGGCGGACGCCGGGCTGTCGAGATTGATCGGCGATCTGGTCTGGGCACCGGGCAGCCAACCGACACAGGAGCGTGCCGGCTACGCCTCTCCGGAACGGGCCCTCGGTGAGGAGGTCGGCCCCACCAGCGACGTGTACTCGCTGGCTCTGGCGATGCTCGAGTCGGCGACCGGCCGGCTGCCGTTCGTGGGTGACTCGGCCGTGGCCACGCTGGCCAACCGGGTCGACCGGCTCCTGCCGGTGAGCGCCGACCTCGGCCCGCTGGCCGCCGCGCTGGAGCGCGCCGCCCGGCCGGACCCGGCGGATCGCGTCGGCGCCGCGGCCTTCGGCGCGGCGCTGCTGCAAGCCGCCCAGCGCATGCCTCGGCCGGCTCCGATGCCCACCCTGGCCGGCGGATGGTTCGCCGACGGCGGCACCGGCATCGATCCCAGTGGGCCGTTGCCGCGACCCGAGCCCGAGATCGCCGAGCGCACCCCCAGCGGCGGGACCCGCCGCCCGGCGGGTCCGGGCCGGGAGGGCACGCCCAGTGGTGGCATGCGCCGTCCCCGGCCGGATCGTTCCGGGACCCCCAGCGGCGGCGCTCGTCGCCCACCGGAGGCCGAGCGTCCCGGGCGCCCGGCGCGTCGCCGCCCGGCGCCGTCCGACGCCCTGCGCCCCGGCGAGGTGAGCCGCCCCGCGGTGCCGGCCGAGTCGTCAGCCCCCAGCCCGACCGACCCGCTGATGTCCCGGCGGCCGGCGCCGGCCGAGACCGAACCGACGGCGGGCCCGCCGGACTCGCCGGCCACGCCCGAACCCGTCGCGGTCGCCGAACCGCCGGCTCACCCCGAGCCCGCGGTGGCCACGGCCGACGCGACCGCCTCCGCCGATCCGGCCGCCTCCGCCGCGGAGCCGGTCGATCCGGCACCGGCAGCGCCCCCGGCGACGCCGGCGACGCCGGCCGAGCCGGTGGCTCCGACGCCCGCCGCGGCCGAGGCGCCCCCGATCGCCGTCCCTCGGGGCGGGGCCATCGCCGGACCGGTGGTCCGCCCGCCGGCGGCCGCCGCCGTCACCCGGCCGATGCCCCGCCAGGCCGCCCCCGTCGTCGTCGAGCAGCAGGCCGTGTTCGATCAGGGTCGACGGCGCTCGTGGTGGTGGCTCGCCGTGCCCCTCGTGCTCCTGGTCCTCGCCGGCGGTGGCCTGGCCGCCTACTGGAAGCTGCACACGGTCAAGCACGACGTCCCCAAGCTGGCCGGACTCAGCGTGCAGGAAGCGACCGCTGCGGTGGCCCCGCTGGACTTCCGCCTCGCCGTCACCCGGTCCACCGACGAGCAGGTCCCCATCGGCCAGATCGTCTCCAGTGACCCGGTCGAGGGGGTCGCGCTGAAGGAGGGCTCGACCATCGCCGTCGTGGTCAGTTCCGGACCGGCGCCGCGGCGGGTGCCCAGCCTGATCGGCAGCACCATCGCCGCTGCCTCGGCCGAACTGGAGGCCGACTCGCTGCAGGCGGTGCGCGACGCCGACGTCTTCGACGAGCAGATCCCTGCCGGCGCGGTGGTGTCCTTCACGGTCGAGGGACAGCCGGCGGCCAAGGCCGGCGACGACGTCCCGCGCGGCTCGACGATCCATCTGGTGATCTCCAAGGGCCCCAAGCCGCGCAAGACCCCCCGGCTGGTGGGCAGCACGCCGGACGACGCCACGACGGTGCTCGAGCAACTCGACCTCGTCCTCGACGTCAAGGGCGAGGAGTACAGCTCCACGGTCGCCAAGGGCGCGATCGTCAGCCAGGTCCCCGACCCCAACGTCGAGGTGCCGCGTGGCGCGACGATCTCGGTGGTGGTCTCCAAGGGTCCCGAGCTGGTCACCGTTCCCGATGTCACCGGGATGAACCCGAGCCAGATCCTCACCGCCCTGCGCGACGCCGGCATGACCGTCGACGTCCTCGGCAGCACGGGCGACTTCACCCAGCGTCTGCTGAGCCTGACCGCCGGCGACCGGGTGGTGCAGGCCGGTGACCAGGTGCCCCGCGGCACCCGGCTGACCATGCACTTCGCCACGGCGACCCCACCCACCGCCTGACCGTCTCCGGCCGCCCTCCGACTTCGTCGCTCACGGCCCGCTCGGTAGTCTCGGGCCTCGCCAAGGAGGGACAGCGAATGGGTGCACTGGACGGGCGGGTGGCGATCATCACCGGAGCCGGGCGCGGGATCGGTCGGGAGCACGCCCTGCTGTTCGCCCGCGAGGGCGCCAAGGTCGTGGTCAACGATCTCGGCGGGGCCAACGACGGCACGGGCACCGATCCGACGCCGGCCCAGCAGACCGTGGCCGACATCGTCGCCGCCGGGGGAGAGGCCGTGGTCAACGGCGACGACATCGCCAGCTGGGAGGGGGCCCAGCGGCTGATCAACACGGCGGTCGAGCACTTCGGCGAGTTGGACATCCTGGTGAACAACGCCGGGATCCTGCGCGACCGCGTCCTGGTGAACATGACCGAGGAGGAGTGGGACGCGGTCATCGCCGTGCACCTGAAGGGTCACTTCGCCCCCACCCGCTGGGCTGCGGCGTACTGGCGCGAGCAGCACAAGGCCGGCAGCACCCGGCCGCGCAACGTGGTCCACACCTCCAGCACGTCCGGGCTGATGAGCAATCCGGGTCAGAGCAATTACGGGGCGGCCAAGAGCGGCATCGCCACGTTCAGCCAGATCGTGGCCAAGGAGCTGGTCCGCTACGGCGTGAAGAGCAACACCATCGCCCCGGCGGCACGCACCCGACTGACGCTGGCGGTGCCGGGCGTCGGCGACTTCATGGCCCCCAAGGAGGGCCAGTTCGACCAGTGGGATCCGGCGAACATCTCCCCGCTGGTCGCCTACCTGGCCACCGCCGACTGCCCGTACACCGGGGAGACCTTCTTCGTCCAGGGTGGCACCGTGACGCGGATGGAGAGCTGGGCCCTCGGCCCGTCGGTGGAGCAGGACGCCCGCTGGGAGGTCGCCGACCTCGCCGCGGCGATGTCGCGGTTGCAGCGCAGCTGAGCGACGACGCCGCCACCGAAGGCCCCGGCGTCACCGACGCGGTCGCCCTGCCGTGGGCGGTGCTGCTGCGCCGCCGGCTGGCCCGCCGGGTGGGCATCGATCGCCGGTGGGCGGTGGTCCTGGTCGTGCTGTCCGGGCTGTTCACCGTCAGTTGCACGATCACCATCCTGGTGGTCTCGCTGGAGCGCATCGCCACCGACCTGCACAGTGACGTCGGCACCCTGAACTGGTCGATCACCGGGCCGATGCTGGCGTTCGGGGTGGTCGGGCCGGCGTTCGGCAAGGCCGGTGATCTCCTCGGGCACAAGCGGGTGTTCGTGGCCGGCCTGGCCGGTGCCGGCGTGTTCGCCCTGGCCACCGCGCTGGCCTGGAGCGCGTGGTCGATGATCGCCCTGCGCACGCTGTCGGCGGCCAGCGGCTCGGCCTGCGGGCCCTCGGCGATGGCGTACATCAACCGGTTGTTCGGGCCCGAGGAGCGGGTCCGCCCGCTGAGCTACTGGAGCTTCGTCGGCGCCGCGGCCCCGGTGGTGGGGGTGGTCGTCGGCGCCCCGATCGTCGAGGCCCACGGCTGGCGGGTGATCTTCCTCGGTCAGGCGCCGCTGTGCCTGGTCGGCGTGGCCGTCGCCGTCTGGCTGCTGCCGGACACCCCGACCCGACGCGGCGTGCGCTTCGACGTCCCCGGCTCGGCCACCCTCGGGCTCGGCTCGCTGGCCGTGCTGGCGGCGATCTCCGAGGGCCGGCGGTGGGGGTGGGGATCGGTGGCCACCGTCGCCCTGTTCGCCGTCGGCCTGGCCAGCCTGGTGGCCTTCGTGGCCGTCGAGCGCCGTGCCGCCCAACCACTGGTGGTGCTGCGCTGGTTCCGGACCCGCAACGTCGCCGTGCCGGTGCTGAACCAGTTCCTGGCCAACACCGCCTACATGGGCTCGTTCATCCTCGTACCCCAGCTGCTGACCCGCGGCCTGGGCATGCGCGAATCGGCGTTCAGCACCCTGATCATCGCCCGCCCGATCACCTTCGCCATCGTCGCCCCGTTGGGCGGCCTGGCGGCGATCCGCTTCGGCGAGCGCACCGTCGGGGTGCTGGGCACCGCCATCGTGACGGCATCGATGGTGGTCTGGTGCGCCGTCGGGCGCGCCGACCAGCAGCTCCTGATCGCCGGTGCGTTGGCCCTCTCCGGCCTCGGCCTCGGGCTGGCCGCCCCGTCGATGACCTCGCTCACCCAGAACGCCGTCGACCCGGCCGACGTCGGCGTGGCCGGAGCGATGCAGCAGCTGGCCACGCAGATCGGCGCGGTCCTCGGCGCCACGCTGATGACCACCGTGGCGGCGGGCGGGACGCTGGGCCGGCTGGCGCCGTTCCGCTCGGCGCTGTGGGTCGGGGCTTCGATCGCCACGGCGGGGACCATGGTGGCGTTGTTCGTCCGCTCCACCCCCCGCCAACCGGTTCGTGCTGGCGCCACCGGCGCCGGCGGGTGACCGCGGCCGGCCGCACCCTGGGGCCACGCCGGTGCTGGCTCAGGCGGTGATTCCCTCGATGGCGTCGGCCAGCTCGCGGGACGTGTCGTCGGTGGGCATGTTGGCCTGCATGGCCATCAGCTTCATCAGGTCGCCCTGGATCTTCAGCTGCCCTCCGAGGAAGGCCTGCATCACGGCAGCCTGATCGCGCTCGACGAACAGCGCCTTGGCGGTGGACCAGTCGGTGGTGATCGTCAGGTCGGGCCCGTCGACGTGGCCCTCGTCGAGGCCCAGCGAGCCGCCGGTGGTGTCGAGGTGCAGGTGGACCGGCGCAGCGGCATCGGGCACGTCGGTGACCACGACGTTCATCCGGATCTCGACGGGCAGTGCCGGGATGGTGCCGGCGTACTGCTCGCGCAGCTGGCGGGCGGCGGCCATCCATTCGGGCGACAGGAACGGGAACGACATCGGCCGTACGGTAGCGAGTGCAGCCGTCGTTGCCGACCTGACAGATCGTTCAGCAGCGTGGCATCACCGGCCCGGCCCGATAACACTGTTCGCCGATGGCTCGGATCCTGGTCACGGAGGAGATCGCCGAGGGCGGTCTGGAGCGCCTCCGGGCGGCCGGGCACACCGTCGACGTGCAGGTCGACCTCGCACGGCTGGCCGAGTTCCTCCCTGGTGCGCAGGCGCTGATCATCCGCTCGGCCACGCAGGTGACGGCGGAGGTCCTCGATGCCGCGCCGGATCTCCTGGTGGTCGGTCGGGCCGGCATCGGTTTGGACAACGTCGACGTGGCTGCGGCAACTCGCCGTGGGGTGATGGTGGTCAACGCCCCGCAGAGCAACATCGTCTCCGCCGCCGAGCACACCATGGCCCTGCTCCTGGCCCAGGCCCGCAACGTGCCCCAGGCCCACGCCGCGCTCACCGCCGGGCGGTGGGAGCGCAGCCGCTGGGAGGGCGTCGAGCTCGCCGACAAGACCCTGGCCATCGTCGGTCTCGGGCGGATCGGCAAACTGGTCGCCGACCGGGCCAAGGCCTTCGGGATGAAGCTGGTGGCCTACGACCCGTTCGTGTCCGCCGAGCGCGCCGCCCGACTCGGCGTCGAGCTGCTGCCGCTCGACCAGGCCGTGGCCGAAGCCGACTTCCTGACGGTGCACCTGCCGAGGACCAAGGACACCGCCAACCTGATCGATCGTGATCTGCTGCTGAAGGCCAAGCCGTCGTTGCGGGTGATCAATGTCGCCCGCGGCGGCATCGTCAACGAGGCCGACCTGGCCGAGGCGGTTCGTGACGGCGTCATCGCCGGCGCCGCGCTCGACGTGTTCGACAGCGAGCCGTGCACCGCCTCGCCACTGTTCGAGTTGGACTCGGTGGTGGTCACCCCGCACCTCGGGGCCTCCACCCGTGAGGCCCAGGACAAGGCGGGCGACACCATCGCCGACATGGTCGTGCTGGCGCTCGAGGGCGAGTTCGTCCCCTTCGCCGTCAACGTCGACGCTGCCGAGGCCAACGAGACGCTGCGTCCCTACCTGCCGCTGGCCGAGCGCCTCGGTGCCCTGTTCGCCTCGTTGAGCGGCAGCCTGCCACCGACCATCGAGCTGACCACCGAGGGCGAGATCGCGGGATACGACACGCGCATCGTCACCCTGGCGGTGCTGAAGGGGGTGTTCGGCGAGGTGACCGACCATCCGGTGACCTACGTCAACGCCCCGCAGCTGGCCCGGGATCATGGGGTCGAGGTGCGCGGGACCACCACGACGGCCATGCCCGACTACGTCAACCTGCTGACGGTGCGCGGTGGTGGACGGTCGATCGCCGCCACCATCCACGAGCGGCGCGGCGAGCAACGCATCGTCATGATCGACGACCACGCCGTGGACATCCCACCGGCGGAGCACATGCTGATGGTGAAGAACGACGATCGCCCCGGGGTGATCGGCACCGTCGGCACGTTGCTGGGCGACGCCGGGGTGAACATCGCCGACATGGACGTCGGCCGGGCGGCCGAGCCGGGTACGGCCATCATGCTGATCGCCCCCACCGCGCCGGTGGACGGGGCGGTCGTCGACGCCCTGCGGCGGGCGCCGGGCATCATCAGCGTCGACTCGTTGGGCTGGTGACCGAACCCCCGCGGACGATCAGCTCGTTCACCACGCTGGGCGAGTTCGAGTGCCTCGACCAGCACGGCCGCGCCGTGGCGTTGGCCCCGCAGCGCCGCCAGATCCTGGCCACCCTGGTGGCCCGGGCCGGGCAACCGCTCAGCCGGGAGACGCTCAGCGCGGCGGTGTGGGGGTCCGTCGACGACGCCACGCTGAACCGGCTGAAGGCCCAGGTGAGTGCCATCCGCCGGCAGCTGGGGGAGGGCGTGGAGATCCGCTACGCGGATGGCGGCTATGCGCTGGTCGCCGACCAGCGATCCATCGATCACCTCCATTGGTGCGGGCTGCTCGACCGCTCCCGGTCGGCGGAGACGGCGGAGCGGCAGCGGTTGCTGCACGAGGCCGACACGTTGTGGCGAGGGCCGTACCCGATGGCCGGGATCGACAACGAGGTCGCCGGGGAGCTGGGCGCGGCGTTGCTGCGACGGCGGGAGGACGCGCTGCTGGACCTGGCCGCGGCCTCGGCAGCCGTGCTCGCCACCGGCCGGACGCCCGTCGGGTTGCACCACGTCCTCACCCGGTTGGGCGACTGGTTCGCCGCCCAGCCGTCCCGCGCCGACGTGGCCGTCGGCCTGGCCACGGTGCATGCCCGGCGCGGCGACCCGGCCGAGGCCAGCCGCTGCCTCGATCGCCACCGGCGGTCGTTGAACGCGCTCGGGCTGACCGTCGGCCCGGCGGTCCGCCGGCTCGAGCTGGCGGTCCTGCGCAACGAGGTCGGGCCGGTCGGGCCGGAGCACACCGAACCGCGACGCGCCGATGGCGAGATGGTGATCGCCCGCGCCGGCCTGCGCGCCCAGGTCGACGCCGGACTGCAGCACGGCCGGGTGGTGGTGCTCGGGGCGGCCGGCTCGGGGAAGTCCAAGCTGTTGGAACTGGTCGGCCACGACGTGCAGCACCAGGGCCGACCGGTCATCGCCATCCGGGCGACCGAGGCGCCGCCCAAACCGATGTCGCCGGTGGTCGATCTGTTCACCAGGCTGGCGGCCGTCGGCAGCGCGGCACCCCACGCCGGCGACGACGCCCGACTGCTCGATCGACTTCGTGCGCCGGGTGGAACCGTCGGGGTGCCGATCCCGCGCGATCAGCTGATCCACGACGCCGCCCGCCTGGCGGCGTCGTGGATGGCCGAGCTCCGGGCGGTGCTGGTGGTCGACGACGCCCACCTGCTCGACGCCAACTCGCGGGCGATCATCGAGCGCGTCGGTGACGCGGGCGTGCCCATCGTCGTCGCCGTGCGACCGGCGGCCGGGCTGCACGACGACCACTGGGCCGGCTGGGCGCGGGTCGTGGTCGAGCCCTTCGACCTCGACGAGGTGGCCAGCTTCGTGTCACAGGCCACCGGCCGGCACCCGACCGAACGGGAGGCCGAGGTCGTTCACCGGCGCACGGGCGGGAACCCGCTGCTGGTGGCCCTGCTGGCCGAGGAGTTGACCGACTACGGGACCGATGGCGCCGATCCGCACGTGCTGCCGCTGACGATTCGTGCCGTGGTGGGCCGTCGCGTCGCCGCCCTCGGGCGACGCACGGCCGAGGCGCTGCAGCGGGCAGCGGTGGGTGGGATGGACATCGAGCTCGCCGCCTTCACCCGGCTGGTCACGGACGCCGATGCGGTCCTCGGCGATGCCGCGGCGGAGGGCCTGGTGACCCTCGAAGCCGACCGGGCGCGCTTCGTCCACGGCGTGGTGGTGGAGGCGCTGCTGGCCGACATCCCCGGCGCGCAACGGGCGATGTGGGCCGACGAATGGGCCTCGGCCCTGGAGGACGTAGGCGCCTACGCGGTGCGCGTCGCCCCCTTCGCTCTCGAGGCCGCGGCGATCGACCCGCACCGCGCCGTTCGGGTGGCGCTGGGCGCCGCGCTCGAGCTCGCCGCCGTGGCCGACTGGGGCCAGTCGGCGGCGTGGGCCGAGCGGGGCCTGACCGCGGCGTCGGCGTGGGGACTCGACCGCACGCCGGAGGCCCGCCGGCTGGGTGCCGCCCTGGGCGCGGCCCGGCGCCGCGACATGCTGGCCGGCTCGGACGTCGTCCTGCTCGATGTGGCCCGATCGGCTCTCGATGCGCACGACGACCTGCTCTTCGTCGACGTGGTCACCGAGCTGAGCCGCCACGGCGGGATCACCCAGTTCGGCACCGTCGACCCGCGGATCATCACGCTGCTCGACCGGGCGCTGCAGGTGCCCACCGATCCGGCGCGGCACGCTGCGCTGTGCTCGGCGGCCTGCGACATGCTGTCGGTGTCGCCGCACTGGCCACGGGCCCGGGCGCTGTACCGCGCGGCCTGGGACTGGGCGATCTCGGTCGATCCGCAACCGGCCGCCGACGGCGTCCTCCTGGGCGCGTTCATCGGGTTGTCGCATCCCGACGATCTGGGGCTTCGCCGCCAGACGGCGCAGCGGCTGGTGGAGCGGGACGATCCCGACCTGCGCTCGGCGGGCTGGGAGATGATGGCCGGCGTCGCCCTGGTCGGGGTCGATCGATCGACGTTCGATCGGGCCATCGCTTCGCTCCGGGCCGGGCTGGGCGCCGTGCGGCAACCGCTGGTCCGGGCCGGTGCCATCGAGGCACTCGCCCTCGACGCCTCCGTGCGCGGCCGGTTCGACGAGTGCCGGGCACTGGCCGACGAGGTCGGTGCCGCTCGCCGGGCGATGTACCCGGAGTCGTGGCAGGTGGCCAACCGACTCGGGCTGCTGTGCCCGGTGGACGACGCCGAGGGCCGCCTCGGCGAGCTGGTCGGGTTGGTCACCGCGATCCGCGACCGGCAGCCGGGCGTCGCCCTGTGGCATGCGCTGGTGGCGTGGGTCGCCTCGGCGACGGGGCATCCCGAGGCGGCCCGGGCCAGCGCCGCGGCGCTGGTCGAGGGCGGGCTGGCGCTGTGGGAGGACTACACGTACACCGCGGCGCTGGTCGCCGCGTCGCGCAGCCTGGTGGTGGTCGACGACCCGGTGCTGGCCGGCATGCTCCTCCAGCGGCTCGAACCGTACGCCGGGCAGCTGTCCTGGACCGGGTTGAACACGCTCGGTCCGATCGATCGGGCACTGGCCGCCTGCCACGCCTGCCTCGGCGACCAGCGAGCGGCTCAGCAGGCCGCCGACCGGGCCACCGAGGTGGAGGTCGACTTCCGGCTCGGTCACTGAGCTGCGTCACTGAGCTGCGTCACTGAGCCGTGTCACCGAGCAGAACGTGTCGCCGGCTCGGCGCTACCCGCGGGCGCCGAGCCGGCGAAACCGTTCCCGCTGTTGGCTGACATCGTGCCCGACGCCGGTCAACGTCCGGTCAACGTGAGCGCCGATCGCGTCCGTTCGGCCACCCGGCGCGCCGCGTCGAGCCAATCGGGGCCTGACGAGGCGTAGAGCACCGCCCGGCTGGAGTTCACCAGCAGCCCGCGGCCGGTCGTGTCGGCCCCGGCGGCGACCGTTGCCGCGGCGTCCCCGCCCTGGGCGCCCACGCCCGGCACGAGGAGGGGCAGGTCGCCGACCGTGGCCCGCACGGCGCGCAGCTCGTCGGGGTAGGTCGCTCCGACCACCAGCCCGCACTCGCCGAGCGCGGTCCACTCGCTCGAGACCCGCCGGGCGATGTGCAGGTACAGCGGCTCCCCGTCCACCTCGAGGCTCTGGAAGTCGCCACTGCCGGGGTTCGACGTCCGGCACAGCACGAACACCGCGCCGCGGCGCAGGAAGGGCTCGACCGAGTCGGTGCCGAGGTACGGGCTGACGGTCACGGCATCGGCCCCGTACCGGTCGAAGGCCTCGGTGGCGTACTGCTCGGCAGTGGAGCCGATGTCGCCACGCTTGGCGTCGAGGATCAGAGGGACGGCCGGGTGGTGGTCGCCGAGGTGCCGGCACAGTCGCTCGAGGTCACCCTCCGCCCCGGCAGCGGCGAAGTAGGCGATCTGCGGCTTGAACGCACACACCAGGTCGGCGGTGGCGTCGACGATGTCCCGGCAGAACTCGAAGATCCCGACCCCGACCGGTAGGCGGGCCGGATCCGGGTCGAGGCCGATGCACAGCATCGCCCCCGACGTGACCCATGCCGCGTCGAGGCGGCTCCCGAAGCTCACCAGCTCAGTCGGTGACGGTGATGGCGGCCGTCGGGCACATGTCCGCGGCCTGCGTCACCTTGTCGCGCAGCTCCTCGGCCGGGTCCTCCTGGAGCAGGTACAGGTACCCGTCGCGGCGGACCTCGAAGACCTCCGGACAGATCTGCATGCAGGATCCGGTGGAGGCGCAGAGATCGAAGTCGACACTGACGTGCATGGCGCCGACCTTACTCCGCGTCGGCGTGATGGTGCCGCTCGAAGGCGTTGAGCACGGCGCGCAGCGAGGCGGTGATGATGCTCTCGTCGCGTCCCACACCCCAGAGCACCCGACCGCCCCGAGCCTTGGTCTCCACATAGGCAACAGCCGTGGCGTCGGAGCCGGCGCCCGTGGCGTGCTCGGCATAGTCGGTCACGTCCAGGTCGGTGCCGAAGGACTCGCGCAGGGCGTGGACGAAGGCGCTGATCGGTCCGTTACCCGACCCAGTGATGGTCCGGTGCTGACCGTCGGCCAGCAGTTGGGCGGTGATCTCGGTGGCCCCGCGCGAGTCGCTGCGCAGCTCGTGGCCGATCAGCCGGTACTGCGGATCACTGGGCAGGTACTCGGCCTCGAAGGTGTCCCACATCGTGCCGGGGCTGATCTCCGTGCCGGTGTCCTCGGTGATGTG
Organism: Actinomycetes bacterium; assembly: GCA_029782355.1. Classification (GTDB taxonomy): domain Bacteria; phylum Actinomycetota; class Acidimicrobiia; order Acidimicrobiales; family Ilumatobacteraceae; genus JAKOUY01. The sequence goes on along the minus strand of JAKOUY010000017.1, from coordinate 78,219 downwards.
CTGGATGGTCTTGGAGAACTCGATCTGCAAGCGGCGGGGCAGGTCGAAGCCGTGCTCGGCCTTCATCAGGTAGGCCACGCCACCCTTGCCGCTCTGGCTGTTGACCCGGATCACGGCCTCGTACGAGCGGCCGAGATGTTTGGGGTCGATGGGCAGGTATGGCACGCCCCACTGCGGGTAGTCGCCGTCGACCGAACGCTTCTGCAGGGCCTCCATGCCCTTCTTGATGGCGTCCTGGTGGCTGCCGCTGAAGGCGGTGTACACCAGGTCCCCCACCCACGGATGGCGCGGCCCGACGGGTAGGCGGTTGCAGTACTCGGCGGTCCGTCGCAGGGCGTCGATGTCGCTGACGTCCAGCCCTGGGTCGACGCCGTTGACCAGCAGGTTGATGGCCAGGTTGACGATGTCGACGTTGCCGGTGCGTTCGCCGTTGCCGAACAGGGTGCCCTCCACTCGGTCGGCGCCGGCCATCACCGCCAGCTCGGCGGCCGCGGTGGCCGTGCCGCGGTCGTTGTGCGGGTGCAGGCTGATGATGACCGATTCCCGGTCACGGATGTTGCGGCAGAACCACTCGATGATGTCGGCGTAGACGTTGGGCGTGTAGCACTCGACGGTGGCCGGCAGGTTGAGGATCAACGGGCGCTCCGGCGTCGGCTGGATGACGTCCATGACCGCCTCACAGATCTCCACGGCGAAGTCCGGCTCGGTCAGCGTGAAACTCTCCGGCGAGTACTCGTAGCGAACGTCGGTCCCCGCCAGCAGGGGCTCGTTGGCCTTGCACAGCTTGGCGCCGTTGACGGCGATGTCGATGATCCCCTGGCGGTCGGCGCCGAACACGACCTCGCGCTGCAGCGGGTTGGTCGAGTTGTAGAAGTGGACGATCACCCGCGGCACGCCCTGCAGGCACTGGTAGGTCCGCTCGATCAGCTCCTGGCGGCACTGCACCAGCACCTGGACGGTGACGTGGTCGGGGATCAGCTGCTGATCGACCAGCTGACGGACGAAGTCGTAGTCCGGCTGGCTGGCCGAGGGGAACCCGACCTCGATCTCGGTGAAGCCCATCTTGACCAGGGCGTCCCACATCCGCCGCTTGCGCACCGGGTCCATCGGGTCGATCAGGGCCTGGTTGCCGTCGCGCAGGTCGACGCTGCACCACTGCGGGGCGCGCTCGGTGACGACATTGGGCCAGGTTCGGTCGTGGAGGACGATCGGGACGTGTGCTCGGTACTTCTGGTGGGCCGGGACGGTGGGTGCGGGGGACATCGGTTCCTCTTCGGGACGGTCGAACGGGGCGAGCTGGACGGGCCGGAAAAATCAACAACCCCCCGGCCGGGGTGGGCGGGGGGTGCGGGCGAGCGCGTCGAGGTGGCGCTCGCCCTACATAAGGAGCAGCCCGGTGCGCGTCATCGGCCACGGAGCATAGCCGCTCCGGGCTGCCATCAGCACGTGACGGACGCGGGGTGCTTCTACGATGGCCGCGGTGGACGGTGGGGGGATCCGCGTGCTCGGCCCGGTGCGATGCGTGCGCGCCGATGGCGCGGTGGTGCGCCTGGCCCCGCGCAAGGTCGAGCTGCTCGCCGTGCTGGCCGCCGCCAGCGGCACCCCGATCGAGCGGGACGCGCTGGCCGAATCGCTGTGGGGTGAGGTCACCGAGGCGACGCGCAACCGGCTGAAGACCCAGGTGGCCCAGCTGCGCGACGACCTGGGCGGGTTGGCCACGATCGACTTCGCGGCTGGCGGCTACCGGTTGGGCATCGACCGCGGTCGTCTCGACGCCACTCGGTTCGTCGATCTGATCCGCCGGACGGGCGAGCGTCCCGAGTCGCGGCGGGCATCGCTGGTGGAGGCGCTCGACCTCTGGGCCGACGCCCTGCCGTTCGTCGGCGTCGACAACCGGTTGGTGGAGGGCCCGGCGTGGTCGCTCGTTGCCGCTCGCGAGCAGGCAGTGCTGGATCTCGCCGACCTGGTGCTGGATGGTGACCCGTCATCGTCGCCGCCCGACAGCAGGCTGGTCACCCGGCTGGCCGAGTTGCACGAGTCCGACCCGACCCGCGGCGATGTCGCCACCCGCCTGGCCCGGGTGCTCGATCGGCTGGGCCGCTCGGCCACTGCCCTCGCCGTCCTCGACGTCCACCGTCGGGCGCTGGCTGCCAAGGGGATGGTGGTCAGCCGAGCGCTGGTCGACCTGGAGCGCCGCTTGCTGGAGGATCCGGCGGCGCCAAGCCCATCGGTCGTCGAGCATCCCCACGACGGGCCGACCGTCGATCGCGTCGAGCTGCTCGATCGCGTCCTGACCCTGCTCGAGTCGGGTGGGGTGGCCGTGGTCGGGGAGTCCGGATCCGGCAAGTCGAGGCTGCTTTCGGCCCTGGTCTCGGCGGTGCCGACGCGCCACCGCGCCGTGGTCCGGGTGGACGTGGCTGAGCTCCCCGGTCAACCGATGGAGGCGGTGATCGACCTGCTCGACGGGCTGCGCGCCCGAGATCCGGCGATGGTCGCCCGGCACGCCGCCGTCGGTCGCCGGCAGGATGCGTTGTCCCGCCTCGACCGCCGTGGCGGGTCGCGCCAGGCGATGTCCCGCCACGACCTGATCGTCGAGCTGGCCGACCTGTGCACCGCCGTGATCGACGACCTCGGTGCCGTCGTCGTGATCGACGATGCCCAGTGGCTGGACCGCAACTCGGCCGAGATCCTCGCCGAGGTCATCGAGCGCGGTGGCTTGCTCGTCGTCGCCAGCCGACCCGGTGGTCTGGACCGCCTGGCGCCGGCGGGCGATCGGCTCAGCCGAGTCGACGTCCCGCCCTTCAACCCCGACGAGGTCCGCCGGTATCTCGAGCTGGCACTGGACCGGGAGATCCCCGTCGAGCTGGCCGAGCGGGTCCGGAGCCGCACCGGCGGGAGCCCGCTGCTGTTGCGGTTGCTGTCCGACGAACTGGGAGCCGACCTCGACGTGCCGTCGCTCCCGGCCACCGTTCAACTTGCCGTCAGCCGGCGGACCCGGGTCGTGGGCCGACGTGGAGTGGAGGCCTTGCAGCGCGCCGCGATCGGCGGGCTCGACTTCGATCTCGATGCGTTGAAGATCATGGTGCCGGGCGTGGAGGGCGATCTGGCCGTCGCCGTCGAGGAGGGTCTCGTCCGTCTCGATCGGGAACGTGGGACGGGCCACTTCCTGCACGGGTTGGTGGTCGAGGCACTGGTCCACGGCGTGCCTCCCGGAGGGCGGGTGATCTGGCACGACGAGTGGTGCGACGCACTCAGTCAGGTGGGTGCATCGGCCCTGGCCCGCGTCGACCATGCACTGCGGGCGGCCGAGCTGGACGAGGAGCGGGCGGTGCGGACCGCCCTGGAGGCCAGCCGCGAGCTGGCCACCATGATGGACTGGTCCGCCGCCGCCACCATCGCCCGCCGCGGTCTGGCCGTGGCCGTCGCCAGTGGACTGGCGGGCGGGCAGTCCGGTCGCCAGCTCCGCGCCCTGGTCGGCACGATGGCCCGCCACGCCATGGAGCCGGGGTTCGACGAGCTCCTGCTCGACGCGGCCCACGCAGCAGCGGCCGCGGACGACGGTCCACTCCTGGCCGAGGTGGTCACCGAGCTGTGTCGCCACGGACTGACCACCCACGCCGGTTCGGTCGACGAACGGGTGACCGCCCTGTTGGACCGCGCCGTGCAGACCGACCTCGACCCGCCGGCGCGCGCCGAGCTGTGCGCCGCGGCCGCCGGCTTCTTCTCGGTATCCGAGCACTGGAGTCGTGGCCGCGCCCTGTACCACGAGGCCTACGCCTGGGCCAGCCGGTCGGACGACGAGGAGCGGGTGGCCCGGATCCTGTACGGCGCCCACAGTGGTTTCGGTCATCCGGACGACGTGGTCTGGATGCGTCGAGCGGCAGACCGGCTGCTGGACATGGACGGCGCCGAACCGCAGGGCGAGGGCCACATCCTCGCCCTGCACACCGGATTGCGCATGGCCGATCGGGGAGTCATCGATCGCTCCCTGGCGGCGATCGCCGTGCTCGAACCGCAGGTCCGCGAGCCGATCGAGAAGGCCGGCCTGCTCGCCGCCCTGGTGCTGGGCGCCACGCTGGATGGCCGCTTCGCCGACGCCGAGGCCATGGCCGACTCGGTGGTCGAGCGCTTCGGCCGCTTCTATCCGCCCTCATGGCAGTACGCCACCCGGCTGGCGCTCGGCCTGCCGATCCTCGATGCCACGGGGCGGTTGGACGAGGTGTGGCCGCTGATCGAGGCGCTGCAGGCCGCCGAGCCGCATCTGGGCCTGTGGAACGCCCTCGCCGCCTGGATCGGCGCGACCTGCGGCACGGCATCCGTGGCATCGGCGACGGTCGATCGAGTCCTTGCCACCGGCATCCCGCTGTTCGAGGACTTCACCTACACCGCGGCGGTCACCGCACTGGCTCGGGCGTCCGCCCTGCTCGAGCGGATCGATCTGGCCGAGGCGGTCGGCGAGCGGCTGGTGCCGTACTCCGGATCGATGTCGTGGAACGGGTTGAGCACGCACGGTCCGATCGATGCGGCGGTCGCGCTGTGTCACCACGTCTGCGGTGACACAGCGGCCGCCCGCCGGTTCCAGTCCCGTGCGCTGCGCACGTGGGGCACGGTGGCGGCGCCCGGACTGGTCTGGCCGGAGCTGTCCTGCCCGCTGGACAGCCCGGCCAGGATCCGCTAGAGCTTCGGCACCAGCAGCTGGGCGATCGGCGTCAGGTTGTCCGGTGACTCCATCTTGACGCCGTCGTTCAGCCAGGCGACCTCCAGGAGCTGGTCACCGACCTTGACGACGACCTCGGAGTTGGACGGCTCGTGCCAGGCCCCGTCGCCCAGCCCAGGAGTGGGGGCCGCGTTCACGTCGATCATCCGGATGAACAGTGACGCCTCGGCGGGATCGGGCGCATCGAACAGGGCGACGACGACGTGGCCGGCATCGCCGCGCGCCGGCCCCGAGTCGGCCTTCAGCGTCCACTCGCAGCCGGCGACCAGTGCGTGGCGCGGTGCGTGGACGGCGACTGGCGGATCGAGGTCTGCCGGGGTGACCCGCGCGGCCTTGGCGACGAGATCGATCGGAACGTCGCACAGGTCGACACCGCCCGGGGCCGCCAGCGAGACGGCGGGTTTCCACTCCGGCATCGTCACCGGGGATCCGCCGGTGGCCGAGCCAACGGCTTCCAGGGTGGCGGCGACCAACGCGCCAATGGCCATCTTCGACGGCTCGGGGTCACCCATGTCGGCGCGCCGGAGGAACCCATCGACGAATGTCGACCCCCTCATCGCGCTGATCTCGACGTAGTCGGGGCTGGCCGAGAACACGGCTGCATCACCGAGCCCGGGGAGGGGGTCACCCCAGTGGCTGTAGTCGGCAGCCCAGCGGTCGGCGACGGTGCCCGTGGCGCCGGACAACCGCAGCTGGTCGTCGGTGACGACGAGCAGGCTGACCCGCAGCTGGCGCGGATTCTCGCTGAACTGGAGGTCGCACTGCACCCCACCTTCGACGTGCGGGTTGCCGTCGGTGGCCATGCCGCTGGCCGAGGCCAGCTCGTAGAGCGGTTTGGGGATCGCCGTGGCCGCGTCCGTCGGGCCCTTGCCGGCGGCGGCTCGGGCCAGCTCGCCGTCCAGCAGCGGGCAGAGGTCGTGGCCGGCTCCGCCGACGATGAACTGGGCCGCCATCGGCGCAGCGGTCGAGCCGGTGCTCGCCGCGGTCCCGGCCGTCGCCGCGGTCCCGGCCGGTGGGGTGGTTGCCGTGGCCGTCGCCGAGCCGAGCCCGACGACCGCCGCTGTCGCGAGCACGGAGAGGGTGGAATGCCGCATGCCCCGATCATCGAGGCTGGCGGATAACACTCGGTAAACAGTGGCCGTGTCCGCCGCTTCCGCCGTTCAGCCGGCCAAGGCCGCCCGGCTGGCCGCGAACAGGGCGGTGTAGTTCAGCGAGTTCGGGACCCTTCTGGCCAGGTCGAGCCGACGAACGGCCGGAGGGCGCCGGTCGTCCCGGCGGCGTGGACTGTCGTTGGGATCGAGCTGCTCGGCATGCGACTGATAGGTGGGGTCCACCCGGATCGTTCCGGCCGGGCATTGGCGAGGGAACACGTTCACGTACGGGAGGGCCTCGGTGCGGGCCGGGGTGACGGGATCGGTGGTCTGTCGGCTGCCGGGAAGGTCCTGGCTGTAGGTGAAGTAGAGCGGGGCGATCGGACACCGACCGGCTCGGAGATCTGCCATCGGGGAGAGCTGCCGGGCACCGATCTGGCGCAACCCGCTCCAGCGGTACGTCGCCGGGGAGGCAGCCAGCGTGAACCGGATCCGACCGGAGGACAGCAGCTTGTTGTACCGGCGGAGCAGTCCGGGGTCGACCTGAGCCAGCGTGGGGTGCACCGTCGACAGGGACAGCGCCAGCGTGGCACCGGCGGACTGGCCGGCGAGCAGCAACGGGCCGGTGGTCAGCTGGGCGATCTTCAGGACGCTGGTCATCGCGCTGGCCACGATGGCCGGGTACTGATTCGGGAACTTCAGATAGTCCGGGGCGTAGAGCGTGGCGTGCAGATCGTTGCTCCAGCGGACGATCCCCAGCGGCACTTGCGGGGTGCCGAACAGCCGGCGAGGGACGTTCCGGCGTGACCGGGTGGGCGGGTGCGGGTCGAGCCGGATGTGCCGGGCCGTGAGCCAGCCCACTCGCCGCGGCAGCGACCACCAGCACCCCGGCGACGATCACGACGCCCGTGCCCGCCCAGCGGCCGCCCACGACCCCGAGCCTACTGGTCGGGTCGAGGTGGTCGGCCGGGCGGGGTCGGCCGGGCGGGCTCGGTTGGTCAGCGGACGAGGAAGTTGGTGAACTGCCAGGGATCGCTGCGGTCGAGGTGGTCGGCCTCGTCGCTGAACTCGGCGAACAGGTCGCGCCGTGCCGACAACGGCGTCCAGTCGGCCGGGCCGCTGTGCAGGGTGCCGAGGTACGGCGTGGCGACGCGCAGCACGGACTCCCACGGGAGGTCGTCGGGGACCCGCAGGCCCTCGTGCGGATGCTCGATCATCCATGCCACCGCCCCGAGGATCGACGCGGCCACCTGCAGCGTCGTGGCGTTCTGTCCGGGGATGATCGCGCGGGCCTCGTCGATCGACAGCCGCGAGCCGGTCCACCACGACCGGTAGGGGTGCCCCATTCAGGAGCACGCCCAGCTCGTCGCGCCCGGAGACGATCTCGTCGTTGAGGATCCGCCACTCCGGCTGCATCTCCCAGTTGCGCATGCGCAGTTCGAGCACGCTGTTCACGGCGGCATCGGCGGGGTGGTAGGCGTAGTGCACGGTCGGGCGGTAGGCGTCGTGACCGAGGGCGTCGCGCACGGTGAGGTGCTCACACAGGGTGAAGGCCTCGCCGTGGCGGATCACCATGCCACGGATCTCCCCACTGGGGACCCAGCTGCGCACCCAGGTCTCCATGCCCGGTCGGGCGATGCAGATCTGGTTGCACGGTCCCTCCCCGGTGTGCACCCAGGCGTTCGACGGAAGGTGGCGCTCGTGGGTGCCCCAGCCCAGCTCGGCCGGGGCGACCCCCTCTTCGTAGAAGCCCTCCACCGACCAGGTGTTGACGAACTCGTCCACCCGCTTGGGGACGTTGCTCGCCTGGCTGTCGCGCTCGGCGATGTGGATCACCTTGGTGCCGCTCAGCATGGCCACCTCTGCATGGCGCCGGTCGGCGAGGGCGGCTTCCAGGGCGCCGGGCTCGGGGGCCAGGCCGTCGGCCAGCAACCGCTCGGCGATCTCCGTCAGCGCCTGCTTGGCGAAGTGGCTGACCAGGCCGGGGTTGGCGCCGTGCTCGACCACGGCGCTCGGACCGCGGTTGTCGCCCCAGGCGTCGCGCATCCGCCGCAGGGCCAGGTGGCGCACGTACAGGGTGCGCTCGAGTGGCGGGGTCGCCGACATCTCGTCGTAGGGATCCCACAGCTCGACGCTGGTGTTCAGGTAGCGGACTCCGTGGTCACGGCACCACTGGACGATGGTCGGGCAGTCGATGTTCCAAGCCAGGTCGAGGAGCAGGTCGCCGGTTCCCAGGCGGGCAGCGAGGAACGGGTCGAGGTTCTCCGGCGTGACCCTGGCCTGCTCGAAGGTCGCCCCGGCACCGATGCTCGAGGCGATCCGGGCGCGGTGGTCGACCGGGTCGACGACATGGATCCGCGCCGGCTCGATGCCGAGCCCACGGATCAGCAGCGGGACGGTGCACTGGGCGACCGATCCGCAGCCGAGGACCACCACCCGCCCTGGCCGGGCGGGGTGGCTCACTCGGCGTACTCGGGCGCCATCCGGACCAGTTCGGCGTCGAGCGATTCGGCCTGGGCCGCGCTGTACAGGCTCTGCCAGTCGTAGGCAATGCCCTTGCGACCAGCGTTCACCGTTCCGTCGAACTCGTGCCTCATCGTTGACTCCTCGGGCTCGTTCGGCCCGAAGGCCGGTGGTCTCAGCGGGCGGGCACCGTAATCAGCCGTGTGACCGAGCGCTACTCACTGATCGGTCAGCCAGGCAGGCTGATACGTCGGTCAGGAGTGGCCGTCCTAACCTGTCGGTCATGTCCGATGTTCGCCTGGCCCCAGCGATGCCACTCGACGCTCGGGTCTACGTGGCCGGGCATCGCGGCCTGGTCGGTTCGGCCATCGTTCGGCGGCTGGAGCGCGCCGGGTACACCACCATCCTGACGGCCGGGCGTGACCAGCTCGATCTGCGCGACCAGTCGGAGGTGTCGCACTGGTTCAAGGCCAACCGGCCGGAGTACGTGTTCCTGGTGGCCGGCACGGTGGGCGGGGTGTGGGCCAACAGCACCCGCCCGGCCGAGTTCATCTACGACAACCTGATGATCCACGGCACCGTCGTGCACGCCGCCTACCAGTACGACACCGCCAAGCTGCTCTACCTCGGGTCGTCGTGCATCTATCCGCGCCTGGCCCACCAGCCGATGGCCGAGGACGCCCTGCTCACCGGGCCGCTGGAGCCGACCAACGAGGCCTACGCCATCGCCAAGATCGCCGGGATCAAGCTGTGCCAGGCCTACCGCCAGCAGTACGGATGCGACTTCGTGTCGGCCATGCCCACAAATCTCTACGGACCCAACGACAACTTCGACCTGGCCTCGAGTCACCTGCTGCCGGCACTGATCCGCAAGTTCCACGAGGCCAAGGTGGCCGGCCGGCGGGAGGTCGAGGTGTGGGGGACCGGGTCACCGATGCGCGAGCTGATGCACGTCGACGACCTTGCCGACGCGTGCCTGCACCTGATGCTGCACTACAGCGAGCCCCAGCACATCAACGTCGGGACCGGACACGACTTGACCATCCGGGAGATCGCCGACGCGGTGCGGCGCATCGTCCACCCCGATGCCCGGCTGGTGTTCGACACCTCCAAGCCCGACGGGACCCCGCGCAAGGTGGTCGACATCACCCGGCTGCGTTCGACCGGTTGGGAGCCGACCATCGCCCTGGACGACGGCATTCGCTCGACGTACCAGTGGTTCGTCGACCAGCAGCAGGCCCACGCCGAACTGCGTGGCATGCCGGCGACCTCCCTGGCCTAGGACGCGAACGAGGGGCGGCCCGGAGGCCGCCCCTCGATCCAGTTCGAACCGGTCAGGCGCGAGCGCGGCGCTTGCCCAGCGAGCTGGCGGCCAGGACGACGCCACCCACAGCGACCAGTGCCGCGGCGATGGCAACCGTACCGGTGGTGGTGCTGCCGGTCGCCGGGAGGTTCAGCGTGAAGGTCCGGTCGATGGCCCCACCCTTGACGTTGATCGTGCAGGTCTTGATGTCCGCATCGGCGGGCAGCGCGTACCGGTTGTCGATGGTCCCGTCGTCGGCTGCGGTCTCGGTGCCGAGGGCCAGTGGATCCTTGCCCTCGCACACCAGCGTGACGGTGGCCTGGTCACCGGGCTGGAAGCCCTCGACGTGCACCTGCCACTTGCCGTCTTCCTTCAGCAGCACCAGGTCGGCGCCGTAGGTGATGGCACCGGCCGAGGCGGCGAACCCGAAGAGTGCTGCGAACACGACGAGCATCGCCGCACGTACTGCTTTCGTCCCCACCCGTCAACCTCCTGATTCAGGTTGGAGCACTGTAGCACGCACGCCCACCGGACGACGACGTCGACGTCGGTACCGGCGGATGCTCGCCGCGCCGACCGCCCCATACGTCGCCAGCGTGCCGACGGCCGGGAGGAACACGGCGGTGCCATCGGCCGCGAGCAACCCCTCGGGCGTTTCGTGGGCGCCGCCGCCCACCCATCCCCACGTCCACGGGACGTCGGTACGTCCCCGTGACCCGGTGACGACGAACGGGAGTGGTCGCCGGGCCTCGGCGATGGGCGTCGACCCGACGCGATACAGGTCGAGGGAGGCCGAGGTGATCGTCCGCTGCAGATCGGCGGACGTGGTCAGGTCGAGGCTGCTGACGCCCTCCACCCGGAGCACCGCGATCCAACGGATGCCCAGGCGGTGCAGCAGATCCATGGGGACCTGATGGGAGCTGAGTGCCGCTGCTGCTGCGGCGCCGGATGCGGCGCGCCGGTCCGCTGACTCGTTGACGGGCGGACCGAGCTGTGGATCGCTGGACGCCAACGTCTCGGGCCCGAACAGGTCGGCCAGCGGGTTGTAGACGACGCGTGGTTTGCCGATCTCGAGGAGCACGTACTCGCTCCACGGGAGGGCCAGGACGCCGCCCGGCTCGGCGCTGACCATCCGCTGCGCCTCGACCCACGAGGCCGGGACGGGCAGGGGAGCGAGGCGGGTGTGCACGGTCGGCAGCGCCCCGACGAGCAGCCATGAGCTGGCGCCCAGCAGCGCGACGGGAGCCAGCGCCATCCACCGAACACGGCCGTCCGCCCGTCCCGGACTGCACAGGTCGGCCACACCGAGGCTGACCAACACCACGAGGGCAACCAGCCCCAGTCCCACCAGGCGGTGCGGCTCGCGCAACGGTGCGCCCAGTGGCGTGCGGGCCAGCCAGCCGTGCACGGTCGAGAGCGCGGGCGCAGCCGACAGCAGGGGAACGCCATATCCGATCGCCAACGACCAACCGGTGATTCGGCGGAGGTCGGTGGACGCCCGCCGCCAACCCAGCGCGGCGCAGCCGACGAGCGTCAGCCCCACCGCAGCGACGACGACATCGTGACCGCGCAGGGCTTCCGCTCCCGGGTCCCAGTAGCCGCGTCCGATCACCAGCCCGAGCACGCCCCAGCCGGTGGGGAACCGTGGTCGGAAGGTCGCCGGGTCCGCCAGGGTCGTGGCCCCCTGGGCCTGCAGGAACATGCCGGGCAGCAGCCACACCGAGTTGCGCAGCGCCCAACTCCCCAGACTGGCGGCGGCTCGGCGCCGTCGGGCCACGGCGAGGATCACGACCAGCGAGTAGATCCCGGAGACGAAGCCCAGGACGGCTGCCATCGTGGCGGCCCCGCTGCGGGCAACGTCGGTGGGCCTGCGCAGCCCGGCGTCGATCAGGAACGGGAGCGCAGCCACGGCCCACAGCGTGGTCAGGTGGCCGATGCTCAGTCGTGTGGTGATGAACGGCGAGCAGAGCACCAGCACGCTGGCTGTGAGCGCCGTGGTCGTGGCGACCCGCATGGAGCTGGTCGTGCCCGTAGCCCGCCGGACGAGGCGGAACGTTCCCGCTCCGAGGGCCGCGAGGGTGATGACGAGCATCGCTCGCCCCGTGAGCCAGCCACCGACCACATCGGAGGCGAGTGCCAACGGCACGAAGACCGGGAGCCGTCGTCCGAGGTCCGGTCCCATCCACCACCACGAGCGCGGGGCTGGGATGCGGTCCATGATCAGCAGGTCGCGGTGGGCCAGCACGCCGCCGTGGACCAGCGCCGGCCACAGCAGGATCGCCACGAGCGTGCCGACGGTGAGGATGGCGAGCGCTGCAGCCGATCGCCTCACGGATCGAGCCGCTCGAGCATCCTGCGACACAGCCGGTCGTGGAACGGGTCGCGCCACTCGACGATCTCGCTGCTGCGTCCCGCCGCCGGGACGACGTAGTGCTGTCGCCAGTCCCGGTCGTAGCGGGTCGACTCGACCAGCGTCAGCAGCTGTCCATCCAGTTCGACACCCCACGCGGTGGCTCGCTGGTCGAGGCCGATGAGCAGCCGGAACGGCCCGTTGCCGGGAAGCGCCATCCATTGACCGAGGCGCCGATAGAAGCCGGTCGTCACGGCGCGTACGTCGCCATTGCCGTCGAACTCCAGCGAGATGTCGAGACGTTCGTCGCCAACCCCGTTGAAGGTCACGAGCGGCACCACTCTCGGGATCGGCACCGCCGGCGGGTGGATGCGGGCGCGCAGCGTGTCCCCCCCGAGGACCATCCACGGCTCGTTGGTCTCGCCGGTTGCAACGAAGGATGCCGCGCACGACCCGACGATCTGCAAGGTGTCCGCCGGCGCATCGGGCGGCAGGGTCGATGTATGCCGGACGAGCCCGTCGAGGCTGCGGGACGGCGACCACTCCAGTTGCCGGGACACGAAGCGACGCATGGAGGCGGACTCCTCGGTGCGGGCCAGCATCGTCCAGGCGATCGCGCCGTTGGCGACGACCTGCCACGCGCAGATGGTGCTGAGCCCGACGACCACCATCCACTGCCGGCGTGGCCGGCCGGTTCTGGCGTGCAGGGCGGTCAATCCGACGGCGGCGCACACCACCAACGCTGGCATCAGGTCGCCGCTGTAACGATGCGCCATGTAGCCGTAGTCGAGCACGCCGAGCATGGCAACGCCCATGCCCAGCATGGGGATCCAGACGAACGCGGCCGACCGAACCCGCATCCGCCGCAGCGTGCCCACCGCACCCACGACGGCCAGAACCACCAGCCCGGGCATCAGCGCGGTGGCCGAGCCCGTCCGATAGGTCTGGTCGAAGACCACGTTGCCGAGCACCGTCGGCGGGTGTGCCGGGAGCGAGACGAACGGGAAGTACGGACGGAGGCGCACGCCATCGGGACGGAAGTAGGCGGTGATGGTGCTCGGAAGGTAGGCCAGGTTGGTCAGCCCACCGTGGTTGGCCGCCAGTGCCAGGCGGCGCCGAGCGTTGACCTGGGTCCAGACCTGGGCGTCCAACGGCAGGAATCTGAACGGCGAGCCGAACTTGACCCAGGTCACCAGGCAGGCCAGCACCGTAGGCACGAGCGCGGCCAGGGCGATCCCCCGCCAGGAACCGGTGCCTCGCCGGGTTCGCGCCAGAACCAGCGCGCCGACCACCGCCATCAGCACCCCGCCGGCCCCGACGGTCGTGCGCGTCAGGATCAACGCCGACAGGGCCGCCCCCAGGTCCACGGCGCGCCGCCACGAGGGCTCGGCCAGATAGCGCAACACACCCAGTGCGGCCACGAGTGCCAACGCCACCGACCAGGCGTATACCTCGTGGTACACCCACGGTGCCGAAGCCAGGTACACCAGCGTCGATCCACCACCGACCATCGCCATGAACACGGCGATCGAGACGCATTCCCATCGCTCGATCGACGGTCGATCGAGCCATGCCGCGCGGAGGTGCCACAGCAGCCCCGCCAGCGCGGCCATGGTCAGGCACCAGGCCAGCAACATCGAAATCGCCGTCAGCCGCCCGCTCAGTCCGCCGGCCACGGCCAGGACCGGCATCCGCAGCAGTGCCGGGAACGGCGGAAAGTACGCATATGACCGGCCGCCGATGTTGAACGACTCGATGGCCAGCGATCCGGCCGGTACGTCGAAGTGGCCGTGCAGCAGGGCCATCGCCTGGAGATCGAAGACGTTGGAGAACAGCCGATCCGGCCGAGCCGTGCGCAGCAGCGTCGGCCGCCCGGCAGTGAGCGCGAAGGCGAAGGGAGCGAATCCGAGGGCGCTCCCGACGATGGCGCTGCGCGTGAAGGTCGCCCGTGCGCGGCGCTCGCTCATCAGCCGGCGGGCTGGTCGGTAGCAGTCGCTGACAGATCGGGAGCTTGGCGGAGCTCGAAGAGGTACTGGTAGGCGAACAGGTTCGGCCACACCGACGACGCCAAGCGGTCGACGATGGACAGCAGCCGTCCGGGTCGGCGCCCCTCTCCCGCCCAGCCCTCGACCACCTTCATCGGCAGGCCGACCGGAACGTGCCGCTTGACGCGGAAGCCGGAGCGCTGGGCGAGCCGTTCGAAGCTCCGCCGGGTGAAGAAGCGCACGTGTCCGGCGTCGAGGATGCCGCGCCGGTCGTAGTCGAAGATCCCGAGGAGGACGCGGCTGCGTGGATACCAGTGACTGAAGTTCGGCAGGCTGACGAACACCGAACTCTTCGGACCGAGGCAACGGTGCAGGGATTCCAGCAGGACGTGGGGGCTGGTGAGGTGTTCGAGCACGTCGGCGGCGAGGATCACGTCGTAGGTCTCGTCGATGGTGTCGGGCAAGCCGTGGTTCAGGTCGGCCTCGACGAAATCGTCGACGTTGGTCCCCACCTCGTCGAGCTTGACCAGGTCGACGCCGGTGACGTGGTGGCCGTAGGCGCGGATCGCCGAGGACAGCCGACCCGACGAGCAGCCGAGATCGAGGACTCGTCCGGCCGGGCGGCGGGAGAACCAGTCGAGCAGGTGCCCGTGCGACGACTGGCGGTCGATCTTTAGCTCGTAGTGGTGGTCGGTGGCGCGCAAGCCCCCACCGAATCCCATCGACCGCAGGCGGAACGCCGTGGCATGGGCCATGACGTCCTTGGCGTACTTCATCCCGTTGACGTGACAGATCTCGTCGCCGTAGTAGGTCGGGATGGCGACCTCGTGGATCACCTTGCCGGCCTCGTGGAGCCCGAGGATGATCTGCGTGTCGAAGTCGAACCCGTCGCTGTAGGACTCGAACGGGATGTCCTGCAGCGCATCGAGCCGGTACGCCCGGTACCCGCTGTGCCACTCGGTGAGCTCCATCCCCGCCAGCCAGTTCTCGCCGCGTGTCAGGATCTTGTTCCCCACGAACTTGTACCGGGGCATGCCCCCCTGACGGGCACCACCCTTGGTCATCATCCGTGAGCCGAACACGGCATCGCACTGCCCCGACTCCAGCGGCCCGACCAGCGATTCGATGACCTCTGGCTTGTATTGGCCGTCGCCGTGCAGCAGCACGATGACGTCCAGGTCGTGCTCGATCGCCCAGCGGTAGCCGGCCTTCTGGTTGCCGCCGTAGCCGAGGTTCTTCGGATGGCGGATCACGGTGAGGGGGAGGTCGGTCAGCGTCTGGTAGCCCAGCGCCACCAGATGGGTGGCGTCCGAACTGGCATCGTCGCAGACCAGGACGTGGTCGACGCGCCGACGGAAGTCGGGGGGGAGCCGGTCGAGCACCTGCGAGAGCGTCGAGGCAGCGTTGTACGCGACCACCAATACGCCGATGCGCGCGGTTCGGGCACTCACCTCGTCCCCCGCGTGCGCAGCCGCTGCAGCCGCGCCAGCCATCGGCTCACGGTCGCGTCGGAGACGCCGGTCCGTCGCTTGATCATGTCGTACAGCCGCAACACCTTGCCGTCGACGTAGATCAGCACCCGCCGGGCGCCGTCTTCCGGGCGGGCACGGTAGTGGGTCGTCCTGGCGGGCTCGTCCGAGCCGGCCGTGAAGTAGTACAGCGCGAGCGACTTGCGCGCCTGATCGGGTGGGCACGTGAGTGGGACGGGATGACCGTGGTACGAGGTGTCACTCGTTGAGAAGATCACCATCCGGTTGGCACGAGGCTGGACTCGTTCGACACACCGAGTCATGTCCGGCGTCCACAGCTCGAGGTGGCCGCCCCACTCCTCGCGCCAGTCGTCGTTGAGGTACAGCAGGACGTTGACTCGCCGCTTCCAGTCCGGGTGGGTGTGATGCTTGGTGTAGTCGGTGTGGATGTTCAGGAAGCCACCCGGCTCGGAACGATGCAAACCCCCGCCGTCCAGGCTGGGGTCGGCCAGCAGACCATCGATACCGGAGAGGTCCTCCAGGAATCGGATGAACTCCTGGCTCATCAGCGCGGTGGCGAGGTCGCGGAGCGGCTTCGGCCAGTCTTCGAGGTGTGTCGCCCCGTGTTTGCGCTCGTTGACGTGCAGGTAGTGGGTCCAGCCGGGGCCGTCCACCTCCGGGAAGGCCGCGATCGCGGCGCGAAGTGCCGAGTCGTCGATCACCCCGTCGAGCACGGCGTGGGGAAACGGTGCGGCGGCTGCGTACTGTGCCGCCAACTCTGCGACCGGGAGTGCGGCGAACGAGTCGCTGAGCACCTCAACCACTGGTGTGCTCGCTCGTCGGGGCACTGCGGGGCATCAGACAAGCAGTGTACGGCTCTCGATTCCATGGACCTCCGATCCGGACGTCGAGGCTTGGCCACTCGACCGAGAGGACGCCATCGCCATCGTCCGGCAAGAACGTGACCGGCTCGCCGACCGGCTGACCCTCACGGAGCTCCACGACATAGAGCGGTGAACTGAATCGGACCCGATCTCCTCGATGCAGCACGACATCGAATGGAGTCGTCCGCTGCGGGCAATCGACGAGTGGCGACGGAGGAGCAGGGAGGTGTTGGACGAGACCAAGTCGCACCTTGAAGCCGTCGCTGACGTTCGTTGGCACCGAGCTCAGCAGGGGAAGCTTGCCGCTGGCCACGGCGTGACGCAGCCACGCAACGGTGAGACCGGTGCCTTTGAATCGGTCCGGCTCGGGTCTGACCCACGGCAGGGCCTCATCCAGCAGGGGAGAGCTGGCGATTCCGAGGATCGTGTCGCGCTGCTTGAGGTAGAAGGTCGAGTTGAAGATCGGACTGCTGTCGAACCGACCGACGTTGTAGGGGACACCGAACATGACGAGCGCGATCGCCACGGGCCACGCACCACGCCATCGCCGGGTGATCGAGCAGATCGCCACCCCGCCCAGCGGCAGGAGGACTGCAGCACCGTTGTAGAGGTATCGGCCGCTGCGGCTCATCGCCATTCCCCAACCCCACCGTCCCTGAGCCACCAAGGCGAAGAAGGCCGGGGCACAGGCGGCGAGCACGACCGGCCCGGCGAGGGCCGCGAGGCGAGCGCGGCCGCGCGCCGTCCAGGCGGCGAGTGCCAGCCCGACGAGCGCCATCGTTCCGAGTGCGATCGTCACCCACCGATTTCCGCTCAGAGCGCGGGCCGGTTCGAGCACGCCTCGCCAGGCCCAGGCCAGAGTCGTCGGAAGCGTCGGCTTGCCGAAGAAGTTGTCCGTGGTGGGGCTGGCGACGACGTACCAGGTCAGGTACACGACCGCTGGCGGCACCAACTGGACCAGCGCGGCCCGCTCGCCACGGCGGATCCAGGTGACGAATGCCGTGGCCGCCACGAGGACCAGACCGATCCCCGGCGAGGCCACTGCCAGCACCCCGGCGAGTGCTCCGACCACGTCGCGACGCCCGATCGGCCCCCGGTGGTCGGCCAGGGTGAACTGCAGGAGGCCGAACATCAGCGAACCGACGAATCCCGCCTGAAACGCCCACAGGATGTTCTCCTCGCCGCTTCCGAAGAGCAAGAACGCGCCGGCGACGAATGTCGCCGTCCACGCCCCGACTCCGGCGCGTCGCATGATCGTCCGAAGAAGCACACAGACCGCCAGGTGCATCGAGACCACGACCATCAGGTAGGCGCCGAAGCGCACCCCGACCAGGTTGTACAGCACTCGGTAGATCAGCGTGGGAACGGCGATGAAGTGTTCGCCGTAGGGAGCGACGACGCTCCAGAAGCTGCCGCCGTCTCGGCTGGTCAGCAGGATCCAGTCGTCTCGGCTGAACCACCGGCCGCGACCCCAGTGCAGCAGGAGCAGCAGCCAGGCGGCGACTGCGGCCACCGCAAACACGCGGGTCGCGGTTCGCTCGGATGTCACACGCTCGATCACATCCGACCTTCGGCCATGGCATCGCGGATCCACGGGATCACTTCGTCCAACATCTCACTCAGGCTCGTCGTCGCCTCGAACCCGAGGATCCGCCGCGCTTTGCTCACCTCGGGTACGCGCCGCTGCACGTCGTGATCGAACGGATCGTCGTGTACCACGGTCATCTCGTCGGTCCGCAGTTTCGACCAGATCAGCTGTGCCAGCTCGAGAACCGTGGTGCTCGTGCTGGTGGACAGGTTGAAGTCCTCGTTGCGGGCGCCGGGGTGCTCCATCGCGTCCACGATCCCTCGGGCCAAGTCGCCGCCATAGGTGTAGTGCCGAACTTGGCTCCCGTCGCCCAGGATGTGCAGCGGACGCTGGCCCTTGAGGACTTTCTGCACCAGATCCGGCACCACGTGACTCATCGCCAGCTTGACGTTGCCGCTCACCACCTCGACGTCGCCGCGCGCCCTCGCTTCACCGATGCCGACGCAGTTGAACGGGCGGACGATCGTGTACGGGAGCAAGTACTGGTCCCACGCAGCACGTGCGAAGTACTCGACGGCCAGCTTCTGGAATCCGTACGAGGACCGAGGCGGCGGGACCTCCCGCTCCTGGCCCTCGCATGACGGCCACGTGGTCGTCGACTCGAACACCATCGACGAGCTGAGATAGGTGACCTTCTCCAGGCTGCCATGGGCGTGGGCGTGGATGGCGGCGTCGCACGTTGCAGCCATGATCCGCTCGTTGGTCGCCAACAGATCGTAGGCGTAGGTGTGGAAGTAGGAGATCCCCCCGATCATCGCCGCGCCGGCGATGAGATGCTGGCATCCGCTCAACAGCTCGCTGAGGAGATCGACATCGCGAGCGTCGCCGGTGATCGCACGGAAGCGCGGGTGGTCGTCGTAGCTTCGGTGGACCGGGCCGTACTTCGAGAGGTTGTCCAGGCCGACGACCTCGTAGCCGCGCTCGAGCAGTTCCTGCACGAGATATCCACCGATGAAGCCGGCGGAGCCGGTCACCAGCACGGTCGTCATGTCGCTCCTTCGGGCGGCGCTTCGAGCTCCGCAGACGGGTGCAGCTGTGGCCCGAAGGCGAACCGGTACCACTTCAAGTAGTGGCGGACCCACTCCAGGATCCGGAAGTTCGACTGGCCGCCGCCGCGATCCAGCCAGATCGTCGGGAGCTCGGCGACCGGCAGGCGGTACCTCCGAGCTTTGGCCACCATCTCCAGCCCCATCTCGAAGCCCGCCGTCGAGTCGATGCCGACACGGCGGAGAAAGTCGCGTTGGTAGGCCTTGAACGAGTTCGTTGCGTCGTGGGTCCCGACGCGACCGAACCAACACAGCGTCAGCCCGGCGAGCCTGGACATCCGACCCTTGATGAACGGGCCGCCGACCTGCTGGCCACCTTTCATGTACCGCGATGCGGCGGCGACGACCACGCCACGTTCGACCAGTTTGACCAGGTCCTCGATCTGATCGGGGTCGTCGCTCCCGTCCGCCATCGTGATCACGACGACCGGTGCACTGGCCTGTTCGACGCCGAACCGCAAAGCATAGGCGGGTCCCGGACGGCTGTCGTTGAGCGTGGGGATCAGTCGCGGGTCGTCGATCGCCAAGCGCTCGAGGTGCGGCCGGGTGGTGTCCTCGACGTGGTCGTACACGGCCAGGACCTCGCATGGCATCTTCACGCGATCGAGGATCCGCTCCAGGAGCGGGACGACGAGATCACCCTCGTTGAACACGGGGATGACGATGGACACGCGGGGCGTCACACGCGCACCCCGTCGCCACGGAGGTTCCAGACGTCGACGACGGGAGTTGAGGTGACGATCGACGCGTACCGGCGGTGCGGTGCCCCGACGATCAACAGATCCGACTGATCGACCACCTCGTCGAGCGGCGACAGCGTGTCGTCGGCGACGTACGGGTCGGTACACAGAACTCTCGCCGCCCGATATCGCATCTCCCGCTTGAGTTGGTAGCTCAGGCTCGATCGGGCGTCATCACTCTCCGCCTTGAAGGCCATGCCGAGGATCCCCACGGTCATCGACTCCAGGTCGAATCGGCGCTCCAAGCGGCCGGCGAGGTAGCGAGGGAAGCCTTCGTTGATCACCATGCTGGCATGGCCCAGCGAGAAGTTGTTGTTGTGGAGCGCCGCCAACTGCATGGTGTCCTTGAGCAGACAGGGTCCCGCGGCAAACCCGGCACCCGGCAGATCGGCCGCTCGCGGATAGTCGTGGCGCACCGCGGCGCGGATCCGCTCGTAGTCGAGGTTCAGATCGTTGGCAATCATGTACAGCTGGTTGGCGGTGGCGAACTTGACGTAGCGCCACGTGTTGGTGAAGAGCTTGGCGAGCTCTGCCTCTTCGATGTCGAGGTCGACGATGGTGTCGGTCAGCTTGGCGAAGAGGGCCGTCGCCCGCCGGCGTCCCTCCGGTGTTCGGGACGCGACGATCTGCGGCAGCGTTCGGAGCTCGGTCATCGCCCGACCCTCGGCGATGCGTTCGGGGCAGAAGGAGACATCGACGCCCAGGCCGGCCGCCGCGAGCAGGCGCTCGACCTGGCGGGTGACGCCCGGGAACACCGTGCTGCGAAGGACGATGTGCTGCCCGCTGCGCAGGCTCGACACCAGGTCGACGAGGGCGTTGGGCACCGTGTCGGGTTCCGGGTGGAGGTGATCATCGACCGGGGTGCCGATGACGACGATCACGTGCTCGGCCTCAGTGAGCATCGATCGGTCCATGCCCGCCTCGAGCCGGCCGATGCTCACCATCGCCCCGAGGATGGAGTCGGCACCGTCCTCCATGAACGGCATCTTGCCGGCGTTGACCGCCTCGACCGCCGCAGCATTGTGGTCGAAGAGCCCGACGCGGAGCCCCACATCGGCGAACGCGAGGCCGAGCGGTAGCCCGACGTGGCCGCAGCCTCCGATGATGGCGATGTCTCGCTCGTACCCCATGTGCCTCTACGACCGGTTCTCGTTGGTGGCTCCCGCCCCGATGCGTGGTGGCGAGGACTGTAGCGGAGCCGGTGGGTTCCGGGCAGGTGTGACGGGTAGTCTGCCGCGGTGTCCGACCCTGACCAGCTCGACCGCGGATTGGACCGGCTGTACGACGCGAGGTTCTCCGCCGCTGAGCGATCCCAACGTCAGGCGCTGTGGGCGACGCTCTACCGCCACTTCTTCGCCCGCTACGTTCCGCCGGACGCAACGGTGGTCGATCTCGGCGCAGGATTCTGCGACTTCATCAACGTGGTCGAGGCTCGGCGTCGGATCGCCATCGATCTCAATCCCGAGACTGCTCGTGCGGCCGTCGAGGGGGTCGAGGTCCATTCGGTACCGCTTCACCAGCTTCGTCGCGTGGTCGGCGCAGGCGAGGTCGACCTGGCCTTCGCCAGCAACGTGTTCGAGCACCTTCGTTCGCCGGAGGAACTCCTCGACACGCTGGGCGCGGTGTGCGAGGTGTTGTCGCCACGGGGCCGGCTGGTCATCCTGCAACCAAACGTCCGGCTGGTCGGCGGCGCGTTCTGGGACTTCGTCGATCACCGGCTCCCGCTGTCCGAACGGGGAATGGCCGAAGCGCTGACCATAAGCGGTTTCTCGATCGAAGACAGCCGGGCCGGATTCCTCCCCTACACCACGAAGAGCCGCCTGCCCCAGTGGGGCTGGATGGTTCGCGCCTACCTGGCCTTGCCCGTCCTTCACCGTGTCCTGGGCAAGCAGATGCTCGTGGTCGCCCGACCGGCATCCGTCACCCGCTGATCGACTGCCGCACCAGCTCCGAACACCGCGACGGCGGGCTCGGTCGCTCGCTGGCTCGGATTCCGTACTTCAGCTGCCCGACAGGCGCGGGCCATGACTGATGGCGGTAGACCTCGCCGTCGAAGACACCGCTCGGCGCGACGGCCGTCAACGTGCCGTCGACGTAGACCCTCAGGAGGTGCAGACGGGTGTCCCCTTCGACTCGAACCGTGAACGGTCGGCCAGTCTGGGCGTGCCAATGTCCGGCGGTGTAGAACCACGGCTCGCTGAGGCCGAATCGAACGTGGCCGTCGTGGTCGACCTCTACGTCCACGGCGTAGCCCATGATCCGGTTGAGCGAGACGACCGGTTGCCGTGGCATCGAGCGAGCGCCCGACGGAACGGTCACATCGACGGTCAGCGGCCGGATCTCCACGGGAACCCACGGGTCGAAGGTCTCGGCCGTCCCGACGTACAGTGCTCGGCACGAGTCGATCGACAACAACTCGTCAGGGCGGCTGAACAACGGCGGCGTCGACTCGTTGCGGATGCTCGGGTGGGCACCGAGGCGTTGTGCCCAGGTCAGCCGATCGGTGACGAGGTCGGCGAGCTGGCGGCCTCCGGATGCCAGCCGCACGGTCCGATAGGCGATGGCGTTGTTGGCGACCACTCCGAAGACGGTTAGGACGGTGGCGATGCCTGCCACGACCACGCCGGTGGGGGGTCGGAGTCGCAGTTCGGACACGGCGATCAGGCCGATCGCTCCGCCGATGATCAGCAGCGGGAGGAAGTCGGCGAGATAGCGCGGGGCGATATAGCCGTACATGAGCACGCCGGCGCAACCGACCACCGCGCCACCGAGGGGAATGGTCAGGCGCCCGACACGCCAATCTCGCCATCTGCTCATGGTCCACAGCGTGCCGACGATGGTCAGGGCGACGAGGAGGGGCATCGTTGCCGTCACGCTGGCGGTGCGGTACGTCTGGTCGAACACCACCCCGGATTGGCGCAGCGGCGGCGGGAGAGCCGGGACGTCGACGAACGGCAGATCCTTGGTCAGCCGGATCCCGGTCGGGTCGAGGTACGCGGCGAGTGTGGGGCGAAGGTACTTCAGGCTGGTCAACCCCCCGCCGTTGGAGGCCAGGGCCGCTCGGCGCTGGGCGCTCATGGTCGAAAATCGTTGGTCCACCAGCGGATGCATGAACCAGGTGCCGAACTTTGCGTACGTCACCCACGCTCCCGCTGCGACCGGCACCAGCGCGGCCGTCAGCACGCCGCCGACGAGCCGCCGGCCGACCTGTCGATAGCTCAGTGCGACCGCAGCACCGACGAGGGCCGCCGCACAGCCCCATCCGACCGTCGTGCGGCTCCAGACCGCCACCAGGGTGAACGACGCAGCACCGAGGATCCGCCGGGCGGACGGGGACTCGAGGATGCCCAGGATGAACCAGAGCGCACCGAGCGAACCGGCAATGCCCCAGGCGAACGCCTCGTGGTACACCCAGGGCATGGACGCCAGGTACGACCACGTCGACCCGGCGCCGATCGACACGGTGAGCAGCGCCCACCCCGAAACCTCGAGCGTGTGCAACGGTCGACTGCCCACGACCATGACCCGCATCCGCCAGAACAGGGCGACGGTGAACGTCATCGCGACCGCGAAGGCGACCCACATCGACAGCGCGGTGAGCCGTCCGTCGAGCGACCGCGTCAGCATCAGTATCGGCATTCGCACGATCGAGGGCCATGGCGGGAAGTAGGTGTATTCCTTGCCTCCGACCAGGAATCCCTCCAGGCTGAGCGACCCTTTCGGGACGTTGAACCGCCCGTCGAACATCGCTCGGGCCTGGTACTCGTAGAAGTTCCCGAAGAATCGCTCGGGGACCGCGGTGCGCAACGGATTCCAGCCGAAGTCGAACAACATCGCCGAGAAGGCCAGCGTGGATGCCCCAGCCGCGGAACCCGTCCAAGTCACGAATCGCCGTCGCCTGATCCGGTCGTCGGGATCGAGCATCGCTCGGCGGGCGGCCCGTCGAGCCGAACGCTGCGGGGCCTCCGCCTCGAACGAACGGCGCCACCGCGCCGCGGGACGCTCGACGGCGTACCACGAGATGGCGACCGCGGCCGCAGTCAGGACACCGGCGATACCGAACTTGGTCAGGCCGTTGGTGAACCGGATTGAACGCCGGGTGAACCAGAAGATCGGAAGGTGCCAGAGATAGATCCCATACGACACCCGACCGATCCCTCGCAGCGGTGTCGAGGTCAACGGTCCGAGGAGCGTCCACGATCCGGTGGCGATGGCCAGCACCACGATTGCCACCGCAGCGTTGAACACCGTCAGCCCGCCCCCGTACGTCAGGGCCGAGTCTCCGCGGAAGACGGCCAGCCCGGCGACGATGGGAACCAGGGCGACAACGCCGAGTCGGCCGAGTGCCGGGCGGGACTGGGGATGCTGATGCCGGATCACGGCGGCCAGCGCGCCGATCAACAGCCCGTCCATCCGAGTCGTGGTCCAGCTGTAGGCCACGAGCCAACCGCTGTGGCGATACACCAGGTATCGGTGGACACTCACGGCGATCGTCCCGAGCGTCAGGAGGACGACGAGATGGCGCCGGGCCCACCGCCACGCGCACAGCCCGATCAGCACGGCGGGCCAGACCAGGTAGAACTGCTCCTCGATCGCCAGTGACCAGAGATGGCCCAGATCGCCGACCACGTCGGGGTGGTACGCGTGCAGGTAGTTGGTCGCGTAGACCAACGCGCTCCCGATTGTCCGGACGGTGGAGTCGTTCGAACCGTTGGGGTAGTCCGCAGCAACGGCGTAGATCCACGAGACGGCGAGCAAGAGGTATAGCGCCGGGAGCAACCGGACGGCCCGCCTGAGATAGAACCGGCCGAGTGACACCGACCCGGAGCTCGAGTGTTCTGTGAGCAGGAGCGAGGTGATCAAAAACCCGCTGAGCACGAAGAAGACGTCGACACCCAGGAAGCCGGACTGGCGCAGCTGCGACAGCACCGGAACGTGGTCGACTCCGGGCACGACGATGAACGAGTGGGCCATGATGACCAGACCCACGGCAACGGCGCGAACGCCATCGAGCGCCGGGATGTATCCGGTTGTCCGGCCCGGCGTGGGCCCGCGTTTCGGCACCACTCAGTTCACCTGGCGCTGGCGGTCACCCCAGTACTGCTCACGCAGCTTGAACTTCTGCAGCTTGCCGGTGGCGGTGCGGGCCAGCTCGTCGCGGAACTCGACGCGCTTGGGGCACTTGTAGCCGGCCAGTCGGGACTTGGCGTAGGCGATGACGTCGTCCTCGGTCAGGGTGGAGCCTGGGGCCCTGACCACCAGCGCCATGACCAACTCGCCCCACTTCTCGTCCGGCACGCCGATGACGGCCACCTCGGTCACCTCCGGGTGGCTGAAGATGGCGTCCTCGACCTCGATCGACGAGACGTTCTCACCACCGGAGATGATCACGTCCTTCTTGCGGTCGCTGATCGTCACGTAGAACTCGTCGTCGATCGAGCCCCCGTCGCCGGTGTGGAACCACTCCGGACCCATCGGGTCGTCGCTGGCCGAATGGATTGCCGCGGCCGTTGCTTCCGGCTGTGCCCAGTAGCCCTCCATGATGTGGTTGCCCCGGGCAAGCACCTCGCCACTGGTCGAGATGCGCACCTCGACGCCGATGGCCGGCCCGCCGGCACGGCTCAGCCGGGCGGCACGGGCGGCCGGTGGGAGCTCGTCGGTCTCCGCCCGGCGGCGGTTCATCGTCAGCAGCGGGGTGGTCTCGGTCAGACCATAGATCTGGATGAACTCCCAGCCGAGCTCGGTCTCGATCCGCTCGATCGTCCTCGTCGGTGGCGGGGCCCCGGCGATGACCATCCGGACCTGGTCGCGCCCGGGAATCGGGCCGCTCCATCCGGCGGCAGCGTCGAGCACCATGTTGGCCACCGCCGGCGCAGCGCAGAGCAGGGTCACCCCGTGGTGGTCGATGCGGCGGAGGATCTCGCCGCCGTCCACCTTGCGCAGCATGACCTGTGGGCCGCCCATCCCGGTGACGGCGTACAGCACACCCCACCCGTTGCAGTGGAACTGGGGGAGGGTGTGCAAGTACACGTCACGGTCGTTGATCCCCAGTTGCCATCCGAACGTGGTGGCGTTCAGCCAGATGTTGCGGTGGGTCAGCTGCACGCCCTTGGGTCGAGCCGTGGTCCCGCTGGTGTAGTTGATGGTGGCGGTGGCATCCTCGTCCGGAGCCCACCGGCGGGGCTCGTCCCCGTAGTGCATCAGCCACGCATCGGTCTCTGCGCCGATGGTGTGCTTGAACTCGCACGGCACCCCGGCCAGCGCCTCCTCCAGCTCGGGATCGACCAGGAGGACTCGTGCACCGCAGTGCTCGACGATGTACTGCACCTCGGCCTGGTGCAACCGGAAGTTGATCGGCACGAGGATCCGCCCCGACCCGCTGACCCCGAACAGCGCCGTGACCAGCCGGGCCGAGTTGTGGCTGACGATGGCTACCCGCTCACCGACACCGATCCCGATGCGGTCCAGGCCGGCAGCCATCGCCCGAGCCCGCACGGCCATCTGGGCATAGGTGATCGAACCCCACGAATCGGCCGGCTGATCGGGTTCGTCGATCAGCCCGACCCGGTGCGGATACAGCTGCTCGGCGCGGCGCAGGAAGTCGTTGACGGTCAGCGCAACCTTCATGCGGGCATCATGCCAGGTAGCGTGACACGCTGACATGAACGACAACGCCCGCACGCAGGGGGCACCGCGTCGACGCCGACGCCCACGACGATCGCCCAGCCAGTCCACCCACCTGGCCAGTCCACCAGTCGCCCTCCAACTCTCCCCCGACACCTACGTCCCCACCGCATTCCGCGATCTCGGCGTCCCCGCCGACGTCGATCTCGGCCTCCACGCCGGAGGGTTCACCGCCCCGTTCGCCATCCAGACCAAGGCCATCCCGGTCGCACTGACCGGCCGCGATGTGTGCGGCCGGGCCAAGACCGGCTCGGGCAAGACCCTCGCCTTCGGCGTGCCGATGCTCGCCCGGTTGAACGGCGACACGGAGACCCGCCGGCCGACCGGTCTGGTCCTGGTCCCCACCCGTGAGCTGGCCCTGCAGGTGGCCGAGGTGCTGGCGCCGGTCGCCCTGGCCTGCGGTCGCTCGGTCCTGGCCGTGTACGGCGGGGCCTCACGCGACCAGCAGATCGCCGGCCTCGATGCCGGCGTCGACGTGGTCGTGGCCACCCCGCTGCGGCTGATCGACCTGCTGAAGGACAACGAGCTGGACCTCTCCGGTGTGCAGATCGCCGTGCTCGACGAGGCCGACCGGATGGCCGACGACGGGTTCACCCCGCAGGTCGAGTGGATCCTCCGCAAACTGACCGGGCCCCATCAGACGATGCTGTTCAGCGCCACGCTGGACGGCGACGTCGGTCACCTGGTCACCCGCTACATGAACGATCCGGTGGAAGTGGCCATCGACGCCCCTACGGACGTGGTGGGCACCATGCACCACCTGTTCCTCGCCGTCCATCACATGGACAAGGACCGGGTCGTGGCTGCCATCGCCGCCGGAGTCGCCAAGACCATCGTCTTCTGCCAGACCAAGCGATCGTGCGATCGGCTGGAACGGTCGCTGATCGACCTCGGCGTGCGTGCCTCGGCGATCCACGGCGACCTCAACCAGGCGGCGCGCGAGCGCGCCCTGCGACGCTTCACCGACGGCGAGCTGGCCGTGCTGGTGGCCACCGATGTCGCCGCCCGCGGGATCGACATCGACGACATCGGCGTCGTGATCCACTACGAGCCGGCCGCCGATGCCAAGGACTACCTGCACCGCAGCGGGCGGACCGCCCGGGCCGGACGCGACGGATGGGCGGTGACGCTGGCCGAGTACAACCAGCACACCCAGGTCCGCTTCCTGCAGCGTGCCCTGCGCCTCGACGTCGCCCCGCCCGTCGAGGTGTTCAGCAACAATCCGAAGCTGGCCAACCTGGCCGACTTCTAGGCGACGCCCGGCGCGACCAGTCGCCTCGCAACGGCTGCCGCCGGGAGTTCGATCCACCTCCGGGTGAGGAGCGCGGCGCTGAACGACACGATCAGCGACAGCGCCATCGACACAGCCCACGGGATCGATTGGAAGTGCCTGCTCGCGAACCAGAACACCGGGTAGTGCCAGATGTAGAGCACGAACGAGAGTTGCCCGAGATTCCGCAGGACCCGCCGATCGAATGCCCGTGACAGGGCCGGTGGTCGTCGGGTCACGTCGCCCGCTGGCGTCGTCAGCGCCAGGCCGACGATGACGGCCGCGCAGACTCCCAGTCCGACCTCGCGGAATCCGACGTACGCCTCGGTTTCCACCACGGCCCAGGCGGCCGCGATCAACCCGAGGACGGCGAGCGGTTCCACCCGCTGGGCGGATCGCCGCACTCGGTCCGACCCGGCCAACAGCGTCACGACGAGTGCGCCGACGAGCATTCCGCCGAAGCGAGTTTGCCAACGCACCAACGCGACGAAGTCACCCGACCGATGAAAGGTTCGGATCCGATACTGGGTGACCGCGATGGTGCACAACCCGAGCAGCAGCGGGAGCAACAGTCGGTGGCACCTGGTGAGCACCAGGAGGACGGTCAAGATCACGAATCCGCCGAGATCAGCGGACACGTACCAGAAGTGTCCCAGATCGGGGCGAGCTCGGAGGGGTTCGTGGGCGAGAAACCCCGTCCAGGTGTAGGTGACGATGTGGGAAACCGATGCATCGATGTCCGCTCCCGGAAAGTGTTGCGAGTTCCCGGGATCGAGCCAGCTGACGACGGCAACGACGACGAGCACGGCGTAGACCGGTGCCGACAGGCGCACCCAGCGGGCGACGATCCGCATCGGTGGCGATGACCGCTGGCGGGTCATCGCCACGTGCGTGGCGAGGCAGCCGCTGATCACCAAGAGGACTGTGACCGCATAGTTGCCGCTGCCGAAGAGGACCCGCCAACCGGTTGCTCGCAGATCGGACGTCGGGCTCACGATCCAGAGATGCGAGAGGAGGACCAACAAGATGGCATAGCCGCGAAGTCCGTCGATGACACCGTGTCGGTCGGCGGTCGCGACGGGCAAGGACACGAGCCGACACGGTAGCGCTGGTCCCCGGTGGTCACGTGGTGGCCGTCGGCAGCCAGGGGTGCCCGGTGGCCTCGACGTCGTCGATCTGTGCGGCGTGGGCCAGCGTCATCGGACGCCGACGCCGAGGACGATCTGCACGGCATCGGGCGCACTGCCCTGGCCGGACGCGACGGAGGGGCGGTCAAGCCGGCCAGCCTGGCCGACTTCTCGGCGACGCGCCGCTGGGGCCCGGCGCCCGGCCGGACCCCGTGGCGGGTTGCCGTCGGCTCAAGGGACGACGGTCAACATCTGGGACATGCCCTCGCTGTAGTGCGGCGGCCCGTTGCCGACGTGGCTGCCGTTCGGCCCGGTGACGGTGCCGAAGGGGATCCCGCAGACGACCAGGTACTCGCCAGGGGTCAGGGTCGCCGAGGCGAACCCGAACAGCCCGCTGGCACTGGAACTGGCGTGGGCGACGATCTCGAGGTGTTCGCGGGCTTGGTCGCCTGGCAGCTTGAGCAGGTCGGCCCACGACATCGTCTCGCCCGCCTTCATGCGGGCGATGGTCAACTCGTGGGCGTCCTCGGCGTGGTTGGTCAGCAGGATCGTGTAGTCCCCGGCTGTCAGCTGGGTCGGCATGCCGACGAAGTGGTAGTCGTGAGCCTCCACCGAGAGCTTGTTCGGCCAGGTGCAGTGGTCGAACGCCCAGCCGTCGATGTCCGACGTCGCCTTGGTGAAGTCGAAGGCCTCCATCGGGGCGAAGTCCTGGAAGTTGTTGGCCAGCACGGTGCGCACGGTGGCGGTGGCGCGATGGATCGTGGCGGCGATGTCCGACGGCGCGCTGGCATCGGCAGCATCCATCGCCGCGGCGAGCGCCTGGGGATCCGGCTGATCGCTGCTGCCGAAGACCCGTTGGATCTCGCGGTAGGCGTTGCAGAACGATGGTTCCGGGGTGGTGGCCGACGCGGGTGGTGCGGGGAGCAGGCCGAACCCGGCCACTCCGGCCAGGATCGCAACCGTGCGGTAGCTGCGGTTCATGGGGTCTCCTTGAGCAGAGCCGGCGATGATGCCGGTGCGCTGCACGGTGAGCTCCCCGGCGCCCACCAGCATCCGTAAGAATTACGGATCGTCCTCGCCGGCGATCCTGCGGCGCCACTGCTCCCGGGAGCTGACCGAGTACTTGCGGTAGATGCTCGCCAGGTGGGACTCGATGGTGCGGCGGGAGACGAACAGCCTCCGGGCGATCTCGCTGGCGGACCACCCGTCGGCGGCCAGGGCGGCAACCTGTCGTTCCGCACCCGTGAGCCGCTCCGCTGGCGATCCACCGGTCGATCGGCGACGGGTGGCGCCGAGAATCATGGCGACGGCATCCGAGACCGCCTGGGGCGTTGACAGCCAGGCCGCCGGCGTCCGGGTGAGGGTGACATCGGCGGTGGGCACGTGCACCCGGCGCTGGGCGCCGCTCTCTCGACGCAGCGCCGCAGCGAACCCGGCCGCGTCCGGCGAGGCGGTGGCGGCGGCGAACCCGTCGAGCGCATCTGCGAGGCGCAGGTGGTACCCGACCGTCGCCGCCACCCGGGCCGCTCTGGCGAAGTCGGCCGCGGCCTGCTCGTGCTCGTCCGCGTCCAGCGCCAGTTCCCCCAGCAGCACGTGGGCTCCGACGAGCTCGAACGGCAGTGGCACCAGATCGGCGCGCACGGCGACGTCGGTGGCCAGGTGCACGGCAGCGTCGGCGTCGGTCGCAGCGAGAGCTCGGGCGTGCAGCAGGTCGGCGCGCAGTGCCACCGTCCAGTGCTCCGGTGGGACTCGGCCGAGCGGGCGGGCCACGGTGGGGTCCGACTCGGCGGCCACGAGGCGTGCCACGATGGCCAAGCCGCGGATCTCGTCCGGACCGTGCTCGCAGCGAGCAGCCACGTCGTCGGCCATCGAGCCTGCGGCGCGTGCGTTGCCCCGCTCCGCCAGCACCTCGGCGGCGATCAATCGCAGCCAGATCTCCAGAAACGGGCTGGCCGTCTGCGCCCAGGCCAGCTCGGCATCGACGATGGCTTCGCAGGCGTTCAGGCGGCCACGGCGAAGCTCCACCATGGCCACGGTCTGACGAGCCTGGTGACCGTAGAACGCCTCGCCGGCGCGCCCGCCGAGGCGGATTGCTTCGCCCGCCGACCGTTCGGCCTCTGCCAGACGACCCCGATCCAGCTCCAACTCGGCTGCGACCGATTGGATCCGGCAGCGCACGGCGTCCGCGCCGTCGAGCTGCCGAGCGCACCGATCGGCGCGCTCCAGCCAGTGGTGGGCGGCGGCGATGGTGTCGCACTCCGAGGCGCTCACCGCGGCCCGCAGGCAGTTGTCGACGGCCTCGTCTGCGCCGACCAGGTCGCCCGCCAGCTCGTCGGCTCGCCGCAGGACGGCCAGCGCCTCACGGTTGCGCATCCCGTCGCGCAGCGGGGTGAAGCAGGCCTGGGCCAGCCGGAACACCAGGCGCGCATCGACGGCGCTGTCCGCCGCCAGGTGCACCAGGTGCACGGCCTGGTCGACATCTCCCACGCCCGCCGGCAGCGCCTCGATCATCCACGACGCGGCCTGGGCAATCGCCGGCTGGAGGCCGCCACGATCGTGCACTCGACGCAGGGCGGCACGGCGCACCGGTGGCAGGACGTCGATGCCCGATGCCGATGCGCCGACCAGCCCGTGATCCAACAACCGTCCCACCGTCTCGGCGACGGCGTCGAGGTCTCCCTGGCGGTACCCGGCGATGACCTCCAGCGATGCGCCGTCGACCGTGATGGCGCATGCCTCGAGGACCTGCGGGGCATCGCCGCCGATCAGCGCCAGACTGCGCTCGACCACCGCCTCGACCTCTGCCGCGCCGGCCAACCGGCCGGCTCCGGCCACGACGGTGGCACCGAAGCGGGCGATCGCGGCCGCGGTGAGTTCGATGGCCAGCGGCAGACCACCGGTGCGGCGCAGCAACTCGTCGACCACCGGTGGCGCGCCGGCCCGAGGATCGACGTCACCGCCGCGTTCTGCGACCAGGCGCGCCAGCAGCTCGCCGGCGGAACCACCGCCTGGCCCATCGCCGAGCGGCAACGGAGCGAGTCGCACGGTGGGCATCGCCGTGCCCGCCAGCGGCTCGCGGCTGGTGAACAGCCACATGACGGTCGAGCCGAGATGAGCGACCCACGCCGGGATCGACCCGGCCAACCGCTCGACGCCGTCGACGGCGATCAGGGCGGTGGGCAGCTCGGCCAACACAGCTGCCAGGACGTCACCGAACACCTCGCCGGGGAGGGCGGCGACGCCGAGCGCCGAACCGAGCGCCTCGCTCAGCGAGTCAACCGTGTCCGCCGACTCGGCGTCGACCCAGGCCACCGGCCCGTGGTGGGCGCCGACCACTGCTCGTGCCAGCGCCGTCTTGCCGACTCCGCCGGTACCGACCAGCACGACGGCCCGCCGCTCGTCGAGCAACCGGCGCACTCGAGCGAGGTCCTCGTCCCGACCGATCAGCGGGTGAACCATGGAGGGGCGGTTCAGGCGGTCGGCAACCAGGCGGGGCGGGTGGCTTCGAAGTCGTCGATCTGTCGGGCGTGGGCCATCGTCAGACCGATGTCGTCGAGCCCGCCGAGGAACCGCTCCTGGGTCTGGGGATCCAGCGGGAATGCCGCCTCGATGCCTGCCGCGGGAGCCTCGATCGTGAGCCGCTCGACGTCGACCGTGATCTCGGTCGTCGGGTCGGCCTCGATCGCCGCCCACAACGCCTCGACCGTGGCCTGCGCGACCACCACCGGCACCAACCCGTTCTTCGTGCAGTTGTTGCGGAAGATGTCGCTGAAGCTGGGGGCGATCACCGCATCGAACCCACCCTGCTGGATCGCCCACACGGCGTGCTCGCGGGACGAGCCGACGCCGAAGCTCGGCCCGGCCACCAGGATGCTGGCGCCGGCGTAGCGCTCGTCGTTCAGCACGAAGTCGCGGTCGTCCCGCCAGGTGGAGAACAGGCCCTTCTCGAACCCGGTGCGCTCGACGCGCTTCAGCCACTCGGCCGGGATGATCTGGTCCGTGTCGACGTCGCTGCGCTTCAGGGGCACGCCGCGCCCGGTGATGACGTGGACGGCTCTCATGTCAGGCTCCTTGTCCGGCAGGTGCCAGGTCGGCGGGAGTGGCGAAGTGCCCGGCCACCGCCGTGGCGGCGGCGACGGCGGGGGAGACCAGGTGGGTTCGCCCACCCCGCCCCTGGCGTCCTTCGAAGTTGCGGTTGCTGGTGCTGGCGCAGCGCTCGGTGGGGGCCAGCTTGTCCGGGTTCATGGCCAGGCACATGCTGCATCCCGGCTCACGCCAGTCGGCCCCGGCCGCCCGGAACACCTCGGGCAGCCCTTCGGCCTCGGCTTGGGACTTCACCGCGTGGCTCCCGGGGACGACCATCACCCGGGTGGCGCGGACCGTCCGGCCGCGCAGCACGTCGGCTGCGGCGCGCAGGTCCTCGATCCGGCTGTTCGTGCAGCTGCCGATGAACACGGTGTCGACGGCCACGTCCCGCATGGCCGTCCCGCCGGTCAGCCCCATGTACTCCAGTGCTCTGGACACCGTCTCCCGGGTCGTCGGGTCGGCGAAGTCCTCGGCGTGCGGGACGACACCATCGACCGTGGTGACCTGTGCCGGGTTGGTCCCCCACGTGACCTGGGGGGTGATCGTCGCGGCGTCGATCTCGACCTGGCGATCCCACGCCGCGCCGTCGTCGCTGACCAGCGTCCGCCAGTGGGCGATCGCCGCGTCCCACTGGTCGCCCGACGGGGCGTGATCCCGGCCGCGGAGGTACTCGAAGGCGGTCTCGTCCGGGGCGATCAGCCCGGCCTTGGCGCCGGCTTCGATCGACATGTTGCACACGGTCATCCGCCCCTCCATCGACAGGGCGCGAATGGCCGAGCCCCGGTACTCGATCACGTGGCCGATGCCGCCGCCCGTGCCGATCCGGCCGATGATGGCCAGGACGATGTCCTTGGCGGTGCTGCCCTCCGGGAGCTGGCCGTCGACGGTGACGCTCATCCACTTCGGGCGGACCTGGGGGAGGGTCTGGGTGGCCAGGACGTGCTCGACCTCGCTGGTGCCGATGCCGAAGGCCAGGGCCCCGAAGGCCCCGTGGGTGGCGGTGTGGCTGTCGCCGCACACCACGGTCATGCCCGGCAGGGTGCGGCCCTGCTCCGGGGCGATGACGTGGACGATGCCCTGGCGGGCGTCGCCCATCGGGAAGTGGGTGATGCCGAACTCGGCGGCGTTGGTCCGCAGGACCTCGACCTGGCGGGCCGAGATCGGGTCCTCGATCGGGCGGTCGATGTGCGCGGTGGGCACGTTGTGATCCTCGGTCGCCACGGTCAGGTCGGGGCGGCGCACCGTGCGACCGTTGAGCCGCAGCCCGTCGAACGCTTGCGGGCTGGTCACCTCGTGGACCAGGTGCAGGTCGATGTACAGCAGGTCGGCCTGGCCGGGAGCGGCGTGGACGACGTGGGCGTTCCACACCTTCTCGGGCAGCGTGGTCGGGCGCTCCGAGGTCGCCATGGCGTGTCTCACTTTCTGAGATAGCATTCTCTCGTTGTGAACAGACTATCCGGCGTCGGGGTGATCGACAAGAGTGCCACGCTGCTCGCCGCGCTCGCTGCCGGGCCGGCCGATCTGGCCGAGGTCCAAGCCCGCACGGCCATGCCCCGGGCGACCGCCCACCGCCTGCTGGTGGCCCTCGAGGTCCACGGCCTGGTGCGACGCGACGCTGGCGGCCGCTTCTGCCTCGGCCTCGACCTCGTCCGCCTCGGCCAGGCCGCGGCAGCCGCCTTCCCGCTGGCCGAGGTGGCCCGCCCGCTGCTGGAGCGGTTGCGCGACGCCACCGGCGAGAGCGCCCAGCTGTACGTGCCCGAGGGGGGACAGCGCCGCTGCGTGGCGTCGCTGCCCTCGCCGCACGCCCTGCGCTGGACGGTGGCCGAGGGATCGCTGCTGACCATGGACCGCGGTTCAGCCGGCAAGGTCCTGTCCGGTCGGTCCGACCTGGCCGACAGCGTCGAGGAGCGCGAGCCCGGCGTCGCCTCGGTCAGTGCCGCGGTGCGAGTCGGTGATCGGCTGGTCGGCGCGGTGGGGATCAGCGGACCGGTCGAGCGACTCAGCCGATCGCCCCGGCGGCGCTTCGGCTCGATCGTCGCGGCGACGGCCGCCGCCATCTCGGCCGAATTGGCGGCGCGTATCTGGGCTCCCGGCCAGCCATCTGTGCAATGACCACCGGCCCGCTTGCGAATGAGGCATGATGGTCCCCGCTCACCCAGGAGGATGCCACGCACCATGTCCATCGAAGCCGCCTACGAGTTCCTCGGCACCTACGAGCTGTTGTCGCTCGCCACGGCGTCGAAGGACGGTGTCCCACACTGCGCTCCGACGTTCTACGCGTTCGACGGCCGCAACATCCTGTTCACCACGTCGGATCGGACCACCACGGGGCGGAACGTCCTGAGCAACCCGTTGGCCGCGTTCGGCGAGGGCGACGCTCCGGATCCTGGCCAGACCTGGGACGACGCTCGCGGCATCCAGCTGCAGGGTCGCGTCGTGCTGCTGGAGGGCGCCGAGGCCGACGCCGCCGCCGAGAAGCTGATGGCTGCCTACTCCCACCTCGGCGAGTCGATCAAGCAGTCGCACATGTTCCGCTTCGAACCCAGCTCGGTGACCTACATCCACAACGCCCCGGACGGCGACGAGGAGTTCGAGCCGCTGGGCGTCAACTGGGTGCGCGAGACCTTCTGAGTCGTGGCCGCCAGCAGCCGATCGAGCTGCTGGCGGACCAGCGCCTCGTCCACCGGGCCGATCACCCGGGCGGCCACCCGGCCGTCGGCCCCGATGAAGAACGTCTCCGGCACACCCACCACGCCGTAGTCGACGCTGACCCGGCCGTCGGCGTCGTTCAGGTTGTGGATCCCCCGACCGGCCTGGTCGAGGAAGGCCGTGCTGTCCGCCAGCCGGCTGTCGTAGGTGACCCCGACGAAGCGAACCGGTTGTCCGGCGTAGGCCTGCGCCAGGCGGTTCAAGAGCGGGTGCTCGGTCTGGCACGGCACGCACCACGGCGCCCAGAAGTTGACCACGAGAACCTGGCCGTCTGGGCCCACGGCGGTGGCCTGGCCGGTGTCGACGTCGGGCAGGGTGAACACCGGCATCGGCCGGCCGATCAACGGCGAGTCGGCGAACCGGCTGGCCTCGGTGCCGAACACCGTCCAGGCGGCCAGGCCGAGCCCCACCAGGACGGCCACGGCCACGAGGATGCCCACCCGGCGGCGGGTCACGGCGCGCTCCCGGCGGATGTCCCCGCCGTGGCCAGGGCGGCGTCCACGGCGGCGCGCAACTGACCGACCACCTGGACCTGGGTGTCGTCCATCGTCAGCTTGGCCAGGCGATCGAGCGCCAGCTTGGCGGCGTGCGGGTCGTGCAGGGCTTCGAACTCGACCTTGGCGAGGAAGAACAGGGCGTCGCGGTCCGTCGGGCTGAGGGCGATGGCGGCGCGCAGGTAGTCGGCGCCCAGCGTCGGCGCCCCGTTCAGTGCCGATGCCCAGCCGTGGAGTCGCAGGGCCCGCTCGTACTCCTGGTCCGTGGCCGGCAGGTCGATGGCCACCGCGGTGTGTCGCAGCGCGTCGGCGACGTCGCCGGCATCGAGGTACCGGGTGGCCAGCGCCAGGCGCATGCCGATGACCGACGGGTTCTTGGCGATCACCGCCTCCATCTCGGCGTTGGTCACTGTGGACAGGTCGCGAGTCGGAGCCGTGCCGGCGGGTTGGACCACCGAGTCGAGCGGCAGCGCGGCCGGCGGCCGGGCCCCGGCCTGCGTGGCGCCGGCCACCACCAGGGCAGCCGTGGCTGCGGCCCCCAGCCCGGCGGTGGTCCAGCGCCAGGCGACCCGCCGGCGCCCGTCGGGCAGCATGCCCAGCACGGCGATGGCCCCGCCGGTGAGGACCACGAGCGGCAGGACCCACAGCACCAACGTCGATCCGGTCCGCGGCGGGTCGAGCAGGATCGAACGCCCGAACCGGCTGACGTAGTAGTCACGGATCTGCTGGTCGGTCCACCCGGCGGCCACCTGCTGGCGGATCTCGTTCTCGATCGTCCGGGCGCTGGACGACGGCGAATCGGCCACCGCCTCCCCACGGCACACCGGGCAGCGCAACTGGCGGGTCAGCCTCCCGACCCGGTCCGGCGAGGGCCCGCGGGCCGCCCCGTCGACGATGCCCCAGATCACCACCCCGGCCAGGATCACGATCAGCGCGGCGCGCAGCGTCGGTCGCCACCGCCCGGTCACGCCAGCACCTCGACCGGTTCCTCCGTCCCACCCAACGCCGCCAGCATCGCCTCGTCGGTTCGTCGCCGCCAGGCGCGCAGCACCAGCCCGGCTGCCGCTCCGGCCGCCATCGTCAACCCGCCGGCCCACACCAGCCAGACCCACGGGTAGCGGGAGACGTGCATGGTCACCGAGGCGTCGTCGAGGGCCAGGATCGCCACGTAGGCGTCATCGCCCTGCCAGCGGGTCCACACCGCCGGACTGGTCAGCGCCTCGCGCTGGTTGGGGTAGGTGCGCAGCTGCGGTCCGAGAGTCCGCACGGTACCGCCGCGCTGCAGGGTGATCCGTGCCCCGCGAGCCACGTAGCTCGGCGTCGTCACCGCCGTCGGCCGCTCGTAGGTGACGGTGAAACCGGACGCCACCGTGGTCTGACCGGGTGCCAGGGTGACCGTCGAACGCTGGGCCAGGTTCGACGAGGCGGCGATGCCGATGGCGGCCACCGCCAGCCCGACGTGGGCCAGCTGCCCGCCCCAGAAGCCCGGACGGGCGCGCAGCGCCGCCCCGACGGCGACCCGCCGGCCGCGCTCGTCGAGGCGGGCCTGGGCAGCCCGCCACAACTCGACCAGCGCCGCGGTGACGATCGACGTGCTGATGGCCACGACGGCGATGACGTACGGGGCCCGCAGTCCGGCCACGAGCACCAGCGCGGCACTGACGGCCAACCCCATGGTGACTGCGGTCCGCTGTGCCGACCACAGTGCCGACCACGTCGCCCGGCGGTACGGGGCGACCACGCCGGCCAGCATGACGAGCATCAACGCCAGGGTGATCCACACGGCGAAGACGTCGAAGAACGGTCGCCCGACGGTGAGACGCTCGCCGCTGATCGCCTCGTGGACGATCGGGTAGATGGTGCCGACCGCCACCACCGCGGCGAAGGTGCCGAGCAGCAGGTTGTTCAGCAGGAATAGTCCCTCTCGGCTGCCCAGGCGCTCGAGGCGTGGGCCGGTGATGACGTCGCCCAGCCGGCTGACGAACAGCCACCCGGTGGCCGACGCCACGATCAGCAGGAACACCAGCAGCACCGGCCCGAGCGAGCTCCCGGAGAAGGCGTGGACCGAGGCGATCACCCCGCTGCGCGCCAGGAACGTGCCGAGCAGGGTGAACAGGAACGTCGACACCACGAGGCCGACGCTCCAGGCGGGCAGCATGCCGCGGCGGGCCTGCATGACCGCCGAGTGCAGGTAGGCGGTGGCCACCAACCACGGCAGGAAGCTGGCGTTCTCGACCGGGTCCCAGGCCCAGTACCCGCCCCATCCGAGCACCTCGTAGCTCCACCAGCCGCCGATGACGATGCCGGCCGTGAGGAACCCCCAGGCCACCACCGCCCAGCGCTGGGTGCGCAGGACCCACCGCGGGCCGCGCTCGCGATGGATCAGCGCGGCGACGGCGAAGGCGTAGGGCACCAGCATGCCGACGTAGCCGAGGTACAGCAGCGGCGGGTGCACGGCCATCAGCAGGTTGTCCTGCAGCAGTGGGTTGGCGCCGAAGCCGTCGGCCACGTGGCCCGGCGTGGCGGCAAAGGTCGGGGCGACGAACAGCACCAGGCCGACGAAGAACGTGGCAATCCCGGACATCACCGCGGTCGCCGTGCACGCCTGGCGATCACGGACCGTCACCGTCCGGGAGACGACCACGAGGTAGCCGGCGATGAACGTCGCCCACAGCAGCAGGCTTCCCTCGAGCCCGGCCCACGCCGAGGTGAAGGTGAACAGCGCGCCGGTCGACCTGCTGTGGTGGGTGGCGACGAACTGCACGCCGAAGTTGTCGGTGAACAGCGCCACTTCCAGCAGGGCGAACGCGCCAAGCAGGCCGCTGACAGCCAGCAGCGGTCCGCTGCGCAGCAACCGCATCCGGCGCCGTTCGTCACGTTCGACCCCGCCCCACGCTCCGCACGCGGCACCGAGGAGGGCCAGGCCGAGCAGGACCCGACCGGCCAGGACGGTCATCGTTCGATCATCGTCGCCCGCTCAGTTCGAGCGGCGACGGGGCCGCCGCCCGGCGACGACCAACCCGCCGAGCAGCGTGAAC
This sequence comes from Actinomycetes bacterium, assembly GCA_029782355.1. Lineage (GTDB taxonomy): Bacteria > Actinomycetota > Acidimicrobiia > Acidimicrobiales > Ilumatobacteraceae > JAKOUY01. The sequence goes on along the minus strand of JAKOUY010000017.1, from coordinate 39,175 downwards.
CCCCCGACCACGGAGGCGGTGGCGACCGGATGGGCGGTCCCGGTGGCCAGCCGGGCGTGCGGGTCGACGCCACTGGCATCCACGGCCCCGTCTCCCGTGACCGGCTGCTCGCAGGACAGGATCGTGGCGCCGTCGGCGTTCTGCGGGCCCTTGCAGGCCAGCACCGCACCTTGGCCGGAGGTTGCGCTGACCACGTCGGTGACGACCAGGTTCTTGACCAGTGCCTCCGGGTCGTCGATCCGTGCCGAGGCGGTGACGTTGCTCAGGCTCTGCTGCTCCTTCGCCAGACCGCGGATGAACTCGGGCGGGAGATGGCGGAAGCGCAGCGTGGCGGTGATCGTCAGCGGGGTTCCCGGGGCGGCCTGGAAGGTGTACGGGATGGTCATCGACGTGGCGTCCTGCAGTGCCCCGCTGGCGTCGGGGACCAGACGCACCGACTGCAGCGGGGCCATCTTCAACCCGTCGATCACTCGGGTGCGGACCTTGACGATGTCCGGCAGGAAGCTCTGGTAGGCGACTTCGGTGAAGGCCCCGCTGCCACCGGGGTCACCGTCGGTCAGGATCTTCTGGAAGTTGGCGAGCCACGGGTCGCATTCGCCGACCGGTGCGGCGTCGGCGAACCGGATGTTGGCGTTGGCCGCGGCGAGCGGACTGGCCGCTCCCACCGTGGCCGCCACGCTGGCCGGATCGCACTGCGGCACCCGCCCGCCACGACCCTTCAGCACCCCGGATCCGCACGGCCCCTGGACGCCCTGGGCGGCGAACGGGTTGACCAGGCAGACCTCCTTGCCGTCGGCACCGATGGCGTGGACCTCCAGCCAGAACTGGCGGGCGAAGGCGAACCCGGTGGGGAAGGTGTGACCCATCAGGTTGTTGGTGATCACGACGTTGGCCGTCTCGCCCGTGCCATCGGCGGAGGCCACCGGGTTCTGCACCTCGAGGGTGACGGCCGACTTCAGCAGCGCGGCCCGCTCGGTGAGGATCTCGTTGACCGTGCTGGCCGGCAAGCCGTCGTCGGTGTACACCGACGGGTCGAGGTCGTACTCGACGCCGACGAAGCTGTGCTTGCGGAACGGGCGGTCCGGCGTCGTCAGCAGGCCGGGGGCCTTGTCGACGACCGGCTTCTGGGCACCGTCGGGCAGGCTCGGCATGTGGCACTCGATGCAGCCGAGCGGGTGGTTCACCGTGGTCTTCGGGGCAATCGCCTGGTCGTAGAAGTGGACGTAGTCCTGCCACTCGTCGAAGGTGGTCTGCAGGACCAGGTCCTGGACCTTGCCGTTGACGACGTCGAGCTCGTTGCCGTTCATCTGCCGGTTGCCGTTGGCGTCGGCGGTGTCGTTCTCGTTGAAGGGTGACAGGCCGTTGCCGTTGAGGTCGAGCTTGACGTTGTGGCATGCCCCGCAGGCCAGCGAGGTGGCCACCGGGTCGTTCCAGAACTGGCCGAGGTCGGTCTGCTCGCCCTGGCCGATGTCGTGGACGCGCACCGGCAGCGGGTTGGGATCCCGGAACAGCGGCCCGTACATCGTCGTGAAGTGGTTGGGGGTCCCGCCGTCCACCGGGATGCCGCCGGCGCCGGCCAGCTCACCGGGCGGGCGCGACAGGGTGTGGCAGAACGTGCAGCTGATGCCGTCGCGGGTCACCGCCAGGCTGCCGTCGGCCACGGCGGCGCCCTTGGTGTCGGTGCCCTGGTTCACCGGCAGGACGGCGGTGTTGTCCTTGGCCAACCCGGCGGCGATGGGCAGGTGGCAGTTGATGCACACCTTGGCAGCGGCGTCGAGCAGCGTCTGCTGGGCACTGCCGAGCTGCTTGGCGAGCAGCTCGTTCTTGGCCAGGGTCACCGGCAGCTGGGCCTGCATGATCGTGCCGGTCTGGCCATGGTCCATGGTCGAGTGCTCGAAGTCCTTGACGATGTCGCGATGGCAGCCGGCGCAGTCGGCGTTGGAGGCGATCGACTCGACCTTGTTGCGCACGACGTTGTTGGCCACGCCCAGCACGTCGGCGATGTGGAAGCCGAGCGTGGCGAACAGCACGATGGTCAGCGGGGCGTGCACGGCGCGCAGCAGCTTGAGGGCGCGGACGTTGCGCGACTGGCCACCGCCCCGGGGGAAGTCGTGATCGATGGCCTGCTGGACCTCGACCACCTTGTTCCACGCCGCCCGCTCGCCGTCGTTGAGCAGGTTGACGTCGGCCTGGATGTCGGCCAGGGGCCGGCGCAGCTGCTTGTAGTCGATCACCAGCTGGCGGAAGGCGCGCGACTGGCCGGCGGCGATCCGGCTGATCTGGGCGTCGGCGTTGACCGCCGCCTTGGTGACCCCGATCAGGTGATGGCGGGCGACGCCGGCCAGGGAGACGACGATGGCGATGCCCAGCAGCACCTTGCCCGACGAGAGCGTGGCCCGGAACGGCGCCGACGTGGCGTGCACGTAGGCCGCCACCAGCGCCAGGATCGGCAGGTAGAGGTGGGCGCGTACCCAGGCCAGCGTGCCGCCCGGCAGCTTGGCCTTGAGCCACGGGATCCGCTTGCGAGCGGCGAAGGCGATGCCCGGGCCGGCGAAGAACAGGAACGTCAGGATGCCGAGGACGATGATGAACCAGGAGGTGAGCGTGGCGCTGGCCGAGGCGCTCTGCAGGAGGAAGAGCCCGCCGAAGCCGACGGCCAGCAGGGCGATCGAGCCGATGATGACGATCAGGTTCCAGGCCCGCGATTTGATCTTCACGCGTTCAGCAACCCCTTGCCTCGGACACGACGACCCCCTTGCCGTCGGCACGCTACCATCGCCGCCGTGGGGCATGGATCAGTCGTCGCCGGGTTCGATCTCGGTCCGATCGGTGTCGGGCCGACGCCGCTGGCCATCCTCCTGGCGGTTCTCGTGGTCGGGGCCGTGCTCCTGCTGGTGCTGCTCGCCGGGTCGCAGATCGGCGGCAAGCTGGTCGACCAGCGGTGGCCGGCCAACGAGCCGCTGACCCCCAGCGAGGTGCTGTGGGCCGAGTCGGGCTCGCACGTCGCCAAGACCTTCCCCGGGCTCGATCCGAACATGGCCCGCGACCTCACCCAGTACGTCCGCACCCGGAAGGTCGGGCCGGGCACGGTGATCGTCGAGGCCGGTGAGCTGCCCACCCACTTCGTGCTGCTGAAGAGCGGAGCGGCGGAGGTCAGCGGGCCGCAGGGAGCCACCACCGCCAAGGCGGGCGCGTCGTTCGGCGCCGACAACATCCTCCGGCGCACGCCCTACGACGTCAACGTGACCACCACCGCGCCGAGCGAGGTGGTCAGTCTGGAGGCCGAGGACTACTTGGCTGCCGTGGCGTTGGGCATGAGCGACGACGACGACGACTTCGTGCTCAACGTCCTCGGCGGGTACCTCGATCCGGCCGCCGAGGCACCGGCCCGCCCGCCGGCGTCGCAAGCCCCGGCGGCACCGCCGGCGCCGGCTGCAGCGCCGCCGGCCCCGAGCGCACCGTCGGCGACCGCCCGACCCCCGGCCCCCGCCCCACCCCCGGCCCCCGCCCCACCCCCGGCCCCCGCCCCGCCGGCTGGGCCCGCACCGGCGTTTGCTGCGCCGGCCCCGCCGCGGTGGAGCGAGGCGACCCACGAGGTGACGATCGACGAGCTGCCCGGGTTCGTCCTGCCCGCCGGGGACACGCCGACCCGTGTCCTGCGCCGTGGTGATCAGGTGGCCGTGGTCGAGTCCCTGCCCGGTTGGTCGCACGTCCGCACGGCCGACGGCTGGCACGGCTGGGTCACCGCCAGCGGACTGCGCGGCGGGTGATCGTGCGCGTGATGGTGGTCTCGGCCATCAGCCGGGAGTCCTCGACCTGTTACGTCCTGGCCCGGCACATCGCCGACCTGTGCGCCCAGCGCGACGTCGAGGTCGACTTCGTCACCCCAGGTGACGTCGGGCTGCCGGTCAACGACGGCACGATCCCCGACGACCTGCCCGCCGCCCGCGCCTGGCAGGCCCGTGTCGACGCGGTCCACTGCCACATCTGGGTCTCGCCGGAGTACCACAGCGGGATGACCGGCGGGATGAAGAACCTGTTCGACTTCCTCCCGAAGGAGCCGATGGCTTGCGACATCGTCGGACTGGTCGCCCTGGCTGGTGGCGGCATGGCCGCCCTCAACACCCTGAACGGCATGTCGGTGGTGGCCCGCTCGCTCGGTGCCTGGGTGGCGCCGGAGATGTGCGCCGTGAACAGCAACGAGGTTCGCGCCGGGCTCGACGAACGGGCCGCCGGGCGGATCACGGCCATGGTCGACAGCGTCATCGACATGGGCCGCCGGGTCTACACGTAACGCCCGGGGATCGCCCGGCGCCTCAGGCCGCGGCGTCGACGTGCATCGCCCGCAGCATGCCCTCGCAGGTGCGCACCAGCACCTGGGCGGCGTCGGACAGCTCGCGAGTGCTCAGCGGGTTCTCCGCCCGGGCCCGCCAGGTGGCGATGCGCTCGTTCAGCACCGTGCGGATCTCGTCGGCGGTCGCCGAATCGGCCAGGCCGAGGCGAACGCTCGGGGCGTATCCCTCGGCGCCCAACAGTCGCTCGACGCCGTCGACCTCGGTGGCCGAGAACGGGACGGCGCCGGCGCGGATGGCTGCGAACAGCTGGATCTCGGAGAACACGTGGGCGGTGCTGCGCAGCTTCTCCAGCTCGAACTGCAGCTGCTCGGCGCCGGTGGGCGGCGGACTGACCCGCAGCCGCACGGCGAGGGCCTGCATGGCCGCCTGGGCCTTCAGCACGTCACGCCGTGAGGCGAACTGACTCATCAGGATGCGGCGCAGCTCGCTGAGCCCGCTCTGCTCGAACAGGTACTGACCGAGCGAGGCGGCGTCGTCGACCAGGTGCTGGCGGATGGCCTGGACCGACTGGCGCACGCCGAACAGACCGAGCTTGCGGATCAGCGCTTCGCGATCGGCGGGGACCACGTTGGCCACCAGGTCCTGGTCGACGAAGCGATCGGCCGAGGCGAGCAGCAGGTCGAGCTGCTCGTCGGACAGCGTGCCGATGCGAGCCAGCAGGTTGTACTCCGACTGGCGGATGTTCGCCGCGGCCTGGGCCAGGAGGCCGGCAACCGGGACGACCGTCTGGCACAACCGGCGGACCTGCGGCGAGCTGCGGTATCGGGCGGCCACCTGCGCCGCGCTGCGCAGAGCGTCGGACTGGCTGCCGGCCAGCTCGTCGGCTCGGGACAGCACCCCGATGGCGTTGATCGGGTTGGTCCGCCCGACCTGGGTGTCCTGGAACGCCTCCAGGAAGCGGATGTCGGTCGGGTGGAGGTGGCGCATCAGGTAGACGACGGCGTCGGCGTGGCTCTCGTGGCTCGACTCGGCGAGCACGAAGCGATGGGTGCGCGCCGACAGGTCGGCCGAGATCGAGGCGATGCCCGGCGTGTCGATGAGCGACAGCTCGGTGAGCGCCGAGGACGGCCACTCGACGACGATGTTCTCGACCCGCTCGGCCGGATGGCCCTGCAGGTCGACGTCGATGGCCCCGGACTGCCGGCTGAACGGGGTGACCACCTCACGGCCGTCGTTGAGCTTGAGCGTGGCCTTGTAGGTGGCCCCGTCGATGTACCAGGTGACGATCTTGGTGCACTCGCTGGCGTCGGTGGGGGCCAGCTCCTCGCCGATCAGCCCGTTCAGCAGCGTGCTCTTGCCGGCCTTGACCTTGCCGGCGATGGCGACGCGCAGCGGCTCGTCGAGGCGAGCCTCGAGGTCGTCGATGTGGTGCCGATCGAGTGGGTCGGTGTACAAGGTGCGCGCCAGGCGCAGCAGCGAGCGGACGTCCTCGACCACGGCCGTGGGCGCCAGGGCGGCCGCTGCGCCGGCGGCCACGGCGGCAGCCGGGGCCACGGGTTCGACCGGCTCGGGGATCGGCATCGGGACCGGTTCTGCCGGCACCGACGGAGCCGGGGCGGCGGGCGGTGGGGTCGGCATCGACGGTGGGGCGAAGGCCGGCCCGGCGGGCACAGGGGCGACCGCCGGCGGCGGTACCGGGGCGCCGGCGGGCTCGGTCGCCGCCGGCTCGGCGGCGGGTGCCGGCGGCGCTGGCGGGGGCACCGCGGCCGGCTTGGTCGCCGCCGGCTCGGTCGTGGCCGGCTCGGTCGTGGCCGGCGCGGCTGGCGCGGGCTGGGCGGTCACCGGCTCGGCTGCCAGCGGCGGCGGGGCAGGCGACATCGGTTCGGGCAGCACCGGTTCTGGCAGCGCCGGCTCTGGCAGCGCCGGCTCGGGAAGGCCGGTGGCCGCCGGTGGGGCCGGCGCGGCGGGCGGGGCCACGGGTGGGGCCAACGGTGCCGGTGCCGGCTTGGGTGCTGCGGCGGTCTCCGGCGCCGGGGTGAAGTCGGTCGCCCCGAGCAGCAGCGAGAGCGCCACGGCCGGCAGGGTCGGCTCGGGCAGGGCCCGATCGGCGTCGGTCGTCGGGCGGACCAGCATGCGCGCCGGTCCACGGCCGGCGGCCGACAGCGCGGCCTGCAGCGCCCGCCCGAAGATCTGGGCGCTCTGCGGGCGCTGGTCGGGGTGGGGCAGCACACCCCACCACAGCACGGCGAACAGCGGGTCGGGCACGCCGAGAGCGCGCAGGTCGGGCGGCGGGCTGGCCAGCGCTCGGCCCTTGATCCGCACCAGCGGCTCGTCGGCCTCCACCAGGAACGGCGGGCGGCCGAGGATCAGGGTGAACAACACCGACGACAGGGCGTAGACGTCGACGGCCGGGGTGGCCTCGCCGCCGCGGAACAGCTCCGGCGCGGCGTGGACCATGATGTCGAACATGTCGCCGCTGCGCGACCCCTCGCCCGGGTCGAGCTGGAAGTCCCCCACCAGTGGCTCGCCGAAGGCGCTGACGAACAGGTCCTCCGGCTTCAGCTTGCGATGCACCAGGCCCATGCGGTGGGCAGACTCGAGCGCCCCGCAGACCTTGATCCCGACGTTGGCCGCCTCCATCCAGTCGAGGCGCATGCCGCGCTTGAGGATCGAGGAGTAGGTGCCCTCCTCGAGCCACTCGCTGACCACGTACGGGCGACGCTTGCGGACGCCCGAACCGAAGTAGGTGACCACGTTGGGGTGGCTGGAGAGCTCGCCCATCAGCTGGCACTCACGCTCGAAGCGGGCCAGTGCGGTGTCGCGCATGCCGTCGGTGGTGTACACCTTCACCGCCACCCGCCGGCCGAACTGCTTCTGCACCGCTTGATACAGCTCGGTCTGGTCGCCGCGGCGAACCAGCCGGGCCTGGCTCAGGCCATCGATCTTCAGCTCGACGTTGGCCGGGTCAGCCATGACTGGGGACCACCTCGCTGCGTAGGCCGGTGAGCTCGGCGCTGATCTGGTCGGTTTGGGCGATCTCCTCGCGCAGCTCGGCGAGGCGGTTGGCTCGGTCGGCGTCGGAGCGCCCGGCGGCATCGCCGGCCGACTTCAGGGCGTCCTCGATCGATCGCTCCAACTGGTCGGTGCGCGACAAGACGTGGTCGCGGATGCCGCGGTACAGGTGGCTGCTGTAGCGCTCCACGGAGCGCACGACCAGCCGCTGGACCTCCTCGACGTACTCGCGCAGGTACTCGCGAGCCTGGTCGCGGCGGCCCTCGAGGGCCCGGACCTTGCGCTCGCGCAGCGCCCGGCGACCGAACACCAACCCGGCCACGGCGGCCACCGCCAGGCTGACCGGGCCCAGCCCGGGGATGAACCCGGCGACGCCCAGCAGCGGCTCGGCCGCGGACCAGGTGCTCTCGATCACCACCGTCGAGGCTCGCTCCTCGAAGTTGTTGGCGTCGACCACGTCGAGGCGCAGCGAACCGACGAACGGCGAGCTCAGCCCGGACTCGAACTGCAGGGCCTCGTCCTCGGCGTGGGCCAGCTGGTCGAGCAGGCGCTGCTCCAGCGACTTGACGTCGTTGGCCACCCCGACGTAGAGGTCGCTCACCGTCTTGGTGGCCCGAGCTCGCAGCCAGGTCTGGAACTCGTCCCAGATCACCGCCGGATCGTTGGCTGCGATCACGCTCTCGGCCTCGGTCGTCAGCTCGTGCATCTGCGCCTCGAGGTCGTCCAGCGTGCTGACTCGCAGGTCGTCGACGCCGTCGCGCAGGAAGCGGTGCCAGCCGGCGCTGTCCAGGCGCAGCCCGGCCACGTTGCGCAGCGCCGAGCGCAGCTCCGCCATGACCTCGGCGTGGCGTCGTGGATCGAGCGCCCCCGTCTCGGCCAGGAGCACGCCGCGCAGCTGGCTCAGCGTGCCCTCGATGTCGATGGCGCTCTCCAGGATCTGGTCGCGCTCGATCTTGTCGGCGATGCTGGTCGACACCAGCCGCACGAGATCGGCGATGCCGCTCTCCTCGTCGTACTCGACCCGTGCCCGGCGCGTCGCGGTGAGATGCAGCAGCGCCGACACCGGCACGATCGGCACGTCCAGGCCGGCGCGCTGCAGGTGGCGGGTGTCCAGGTCTCGGATCAGGCGCCAGTCCACGTAGTTGTCGATCTTCGACAGTACGCAGGTCACGTTGGAGCAGTTCTCCGTGGCCAGGCGCAGGAAGTCGAGCTCCGGGGCGGTCAGCTCCTGGCTGGCGTCGGAGACGAACAGCACCGCCTGGGCGCTGCGCAGCTCGGCCAGGATCCGGGCTCCGGCGGTGGCGTCGAGGCCGCCGTAGCCGGGCATGTCGACGAGCTCGAACCCGGCCGACAGCCAGTCGACGGGCAGCGAGACCTCGCAGCTGCGCACCCGGTCGCGCTCGGGGTCGGCTCCCTCGGTCTCGCTGACGAAGCGGCCGACCTGGCTGAGCTCGATGCGCTCGACCGACGGTTCCTCCTGCTCGAGGTCGCGGTAGATCTTGGCGTCGGGCTCGGCGCCGTGGGAGATGGTGGTGGGAACGGCGGTGGCGAAGTCGGGGTGTGCCGGGCAGACCTCGTGGTCGACCAGGGCGTTCACCAGCGTGCTCTTGCCCTGCTTGAAGTCGCCGGCGACGAGGACGCGCACCGTGTGGTGCCGCAGGCGGTCCATCCGCTCGGCCATCCGGGCCTGCAGGTCGGCACGATCGTGGGCTGCAGCCACCTGGCCGACCTGCCCGGCCAGGGCCCGCATCGCCTCGCGGCGGTTGGTGCGCTCCTCGTCGCGCTGCTGGTCGGCGCGCTGGTCGATCGGCGCCGAGACCTCGGCGATCCGGCTGGTGGGCAATTCCTGGCGGAAGGCCGCGCTGGCGGCGAAGCGCGCCGCCCCGAGGGCGACGGCGTGCTTCGGGTGGGTGTCGACCGCAGTCGGGATGCCCAGCTCCTCGTCCAGCGTGGAGCGGATCGACGGGATCCGGCTCGATCCGCCGACCAGCAGCAGGCGGCTGACGTCGGCGGCGTTGACGTGGGCGCCCTGCAGAGCCCGGCGAACGGCCTTGATGGTCTCGACGATGGGCAGCTGGATCAGTTCGGAGAACCGCTCGGCGCTGACCGTGACCTGGCGGCGGCCGTTCGGCAGCCACACCTCGATCACCGCGTCGGGCGCCACGGACAGCGTCTCTTTGGCCTGCGTGCACTCGTCGCGCAGCCGGGTGAGGGCGGCGATCCAGTCCGGGTCGTCCGGGGGGACGTCGTCGAGCGCCGAGCCGAGCTGTTCGACCACGTCGCCGTAGATCGCCGCGTCGAAGTCGATGCCGCCGAGGCGCTCCACGCCCTCCGGCTCGCCGAGCATGTCGAACCCGCCGTCGGTGGTCCGCAGGATGGCCACGTCGAAGGTGCCGCCGCCGAGGTCGTAGACGGTGACCACCTGGCCGACGTCCAGGCGCTCGGAAGCGGCGTACTGGATGGCCGCGGCCTCCGGCTCGGTGATCGTCACGGTCGGGCCGACCTCGGCCAGGCGGAGCATCTGGTTGAGCAGCTCGAGCTTGTACGGACCCCAGTTGGCCGGGTGGGTGACCGCCATGCCCACGGGCGGCGAGCCTTCCTGGGCGGTGACGGTGTCGTACACCCAGCGCAACAGTCGAGCGCTGAGCTGCTCGGCGGAGAACGGCGTGCCGCCGACCAGGATCGGGGTGGTGTCGCCGATGCGCCGTTTGAACTCGCGCACGACTCGCGCTCCGTCGGTGCTGGCCCGCCGGGCCGCAGCCGTGCCGACCAGGGTGGAGCCGTCCGAGCCGATCCACAGCACCGACGGCACGGAGGTGCCGTGGTGCTCGAGGGTCACCACGCTGGGCTGGCCGCCGTCGCGCAGGATCGCCGCAGCCGTGAAGGTGGTGCCCAGGTCGACGGCAAGCACGTACGACACGGATGCTTTCTAGTTCATCCGCCGCGGGTCCGTTGTAACGTGGCCGCGTGGCCGGGGGCGACGAGGGTGCTGCGGTGGAGCGGGCCGTCGCCCTGGCCGAGCAACTGCTGACCGACGCCCGGAGCGGCATCACCCGCAGCGAGCGTCGCCGGCAGCGCCGCCTGGCGCGCATCGTCGCCGATCCGGTCGGGCGCGAGCTGGTCCAGCAGCTCACCGACGAGGTGCTCCGCCTGGAGCGGCCTCAGCGCGCCGCGCAGCGCTTCGCCCGGCTGGTCGACGAGCATGGTGTGCCGCGATCGCTCGGACCGCTCGACCGGGCGATGATGGCCGTCGGCGCCCGGCTCGCCACTCGCCTGCCAGGCGTGGTCATGCCACTGGCCAACCGGCGGATCATCGCCGAGACCCACGGGTTGGTGATCCCCGCCGAGGACCCGGCGCTGGCCGAGCACATCGCCGGCCGCCGGCGCGCCGGGGTCGACCTGAACATGAACCTGCTGGGCGAGGCGATCCTGTCCGACGACGAGGCCGCCCAGCGGATCGATCGGGTGTGCCGGCTGATCCAGCGAGCCGATGTCAACTACATCAGCGTGAAGATCTCGGCCCTGTGCGCCCAGCTCGACGTCTACGCCTTCGAGCACAGCCTGGCCCGCATCGAGGCGGCGCTGGAGACCGTGCTGCGGGCCGCGGCCGGCGCCTCGCCGCGGGTCTTCGTCAACCTCGACATGGAGGAGTACGCCGACCTGCACCTGACCGTCGAGGCGTTCTGCCGGGTGCTCGAACGCCCGGAGTTCCACGATCTCCCCGCCGGCATCGTCCTGCAGGCCTACCTCCCCGACTCGCACGCCGCGCTCGACGGACTGGCCGGCTGGGCGGCGCAGCGGGCGGCGGCGGGCGGGGCGCCGATCAAGGTCCGGTTGGTCAAGGGCGCCAACCTGGCGATGGAGCGGGTCGACGCTGAGCAGCACGGTTGGGTCCAGGCTCCGTACGCCACCAAGGCGGAGGTCGACGCCAGCTTCAAGCGGCTGCTCGACCGGGCCCTGACCGAGGTGGCCGGCGGGACGATGCGCCTCGGGGTGGCCAGCCACAACCTGTTCGACGTGGCCTGGGCGCTGGGCCGGCGCGACGAGCTGGCGCCCGAGCGCCGCGTCGCGATGGAGATCGAGATGCTCGAAGGGATGGTCCCGGCGCAGGCCCGGGCCACCCTGGCGGCGGCCGGATCGTTGCTGCTCTACTGCCCGATCGTCCGCCATGACGAGATCGAGGCCAGCCTGGCCTACCTGGCCCGCCGATTCGACGAGAACACCGGGCGGGACAACTTCCTGCGGGCGATGTTCGCCATGGAGCCGGGATCGGCCAGCTTCCGGGAGGAGGCCGATCGGTTCCGGGCGGCGGTGGCGTCGCGGCACACGGTGTCCACCGTGCCGCGACGCCCGGCTCCTGCCGATGGCCACGTGCCCGGCGAGTTCGTGAACCAGGCCGACGCCGACCTCACCAGCGCCACCGTGCGCGACGCGTTCGCCGCGGCGCTGGCCGCCCCGCCGGACCCGCACGTCGAGGTCCTGACCACGGTCGCCGAGATCGAGGCGGTGGTCGAGCGCGCCGTCCGCGCCCGAGCGGCCTGGGCGGCCCGGCCGGCAGTGCAGCGGGCGTCCCTGCTGGGCGACGTGGCGGCCCGGATGGAGGCCGAGCGCCACGCCACTGTGGCGCTGATGGCCCACGAGGCCGGCAAGACCGTGCGCGAGGCCGACCCGGAGGTCAGCGAGGCGATCGACTTCGCCCGCTACTACGCCGCCTCGGAGCTGGACCCGGCGGCGAGCCCGGTGGGGACGGTGCTGGTCACCTCGCCATGGAACTTCCCCTATGCCATCCCGGGCGGTGGGGTGTTCGCCGGGCTGATGGCCGGCAACACGGTGATCCTCAAGCCGCCGCCGGAGACCCGGCGGATCGCCCGCCACCTGGCCGAGCAGTGCTGGGCGGCCGGCGTCCCCGACGACGTGCTGCAGTACGTGGCCTGCCCGGACGACGAGGTCGGCCGCCACCTGGTCACCCACCCGGAGGTCGGCACCGTCGTGCTGACCGGGGCGTACGCCACCGCCCAGCTGTTCCTCGGCTGGAAGCCGAGCATGCGCCTGCTGGCCGAGACCAGCGGCAAGAACGCCCTGGTGATCACCGAGGCCGCCGATCAGGACGCGGCGATCAAGGACCTCGTTCGCTCGGCCTTCGGCCACGCCGGGCAGAAGTGCTCGGCGGCCAGCCTGGCCATCGTCGAGGCCGCGGTGTACGACGACCCGACGTTCCTGGCTCGCCTGGCGGCGGCGGTGCGCACGGTACGGGTCGGCTGGGGGCCGGATCCGGCGACGATCATGGGACCGTTGATCGGCGCACCGGGCGAGGCATTGCGACGGGCCCTGACCACGCTCGACGCCGGCGAGTCGTGGCTGGTCGAGCCTCGCCAGCTGGACGACACCGGGCGACTGTGGTCGCCGGGGGTGCGCACCGGGGTGCGGCCGGGCTGCTGGTTCCACCAGACCGAGTGCTTCGGGCCGGTGCTGGGCGTGATCCGGGTGGCCGACCTCGACGAGGCCATCGCCGTGCAGAACGGGACGGCCTACGGGCTCACCGCCGGGTTGCACTCGCTGGATCGGGTGGAGATCGACCGCTGGCTGGCCGAGGTCGAGGCCGGCAACCTCTACGTCAACCGGCACATCACCGGGGCGGTCGTCCGCCGCCAGCCGTTCGGCGGCTGGAAGCGCTCGTCGGTCGGCGGCGGCCCGAAGGCGGGCGGACCGGACTACGTGGCGGCGTTCACGGTTCCACCGGCGACACCGGTCGATGCCACCGCCGCGGCGGCCGCGTACCGTGCCGCGTGGTCGACCCGCTTCGGACGCGAGCTCGATCCCAGCGGGCTGGTCAGCGAGGCCAACGTTCACCGTTACCGCCCGGTCAGCCAGGTGGTGCTGCGCACCGGCACCGGTGTGCCGGCGGGAGCCGTGGAGGCCGCCCGGGCCGCGGCCACGGTGTGCGCCACGCCGCTGGTGGTGTCCGATGCGTCGGTCGAGGACGAGGCCGCGCTGATCGGCCGACTGGGGTCCGGCGTCGCCCGGCTGCGGGCGCTGGTCCCGGTGGGCGAGGCGGTCCGCCGTCAGTGCCATGCTGCCGACATCGCCGTGGTCGACCGACCCGTGTCGGCTCGGCCGGAGACCGAGCTGCCCCACTGGCTGCACGAGCAATCGGTCAGCGTCACCCGCCACCGCTACGGACGGGTGCCGGGCGTGGGCACCTGACCTCGGCGGTCAGTAGACGGCGAGGAGATCGACGACCAGGATCAGGTCGGTGGAGGCCGGCAGGCCGAGGTTGGGGTTGCCCGCCGCGCCGAAGGCCTCGGCGAAGGGGATCTGCAGCTGACGCCGGCCACCCACCTTCATCCCGGCCAGCCCCCGGTCCATGCCGGGGAGCAGTTCGCCGAGGCGCAGTGTCTCCGGCGCCGACTTCTCCCACGAGGAGTCGAGCACCTTGCCGTCGGCGGCACTGATGGCCACGATATGGGCGATCCCGTAGGCACCACGGGTCCACGCCGCCCCCCGGCCGGGGACCAGGTCGGTGGTTCGCACGGCGGTCACGTTGGCCGTCTTGGCCGGCGAGATCGTCGGGGCGTCGCCGGCCGTCGTGGGCGGGATGACCGCCAGCACGTCGACCACGAAGCTCAGGGCGTCCCCGGACTTGATCACGTCGCCCCGATCGGACTTGCCGTAGGCCAGCTCGTTGGGGATGTCGAGTTGGCGGCGCATGCCGGCCTGCGCGCCGAGCAGGCCCTGCTCCCACCCCTCGATGACGCTCTGGGTCCCGAGGGTGACCGTGAGCGGGTCCTGTCCGTAGTTGCTGTCGAACTCCTGGCCGGTGGCCGAGCGCACGCCCACGTAGTAGAGGACCACCGTCGAGCCCTTGACCGCGGTGGCGCCGGTTCCCGGCCGCAGGTCGGTGACGGCCAGCTTCAACGGGGTGCTGGTGGGCAGGGACACCTTCGGCTTGCCGATCGACTGGCTGGGATTGGACGGCAGGTCGGGCACGGTGCCATCAGGCACGGTGCCGGTCGGTCCGCTCCCGGACGGGGCGCTCCCGGTCGGGGCGGTGGTGGGCGTGACCGGCCGCTCACTGCCACAGGCCGCCAGTCCGGCGGCGAGCACCGCCACGCTGGCGGCCGCGGCGATCAGGTGACGGTGTGATCGACCAGTTCGCAACACGGCCGCCGACGCTACCGGCACTGCGCCCGCCACGGCTCGCGCCCGGCCAGCCAGGGTGCCTCGGCCTCGGCCATCGGGGTGCTGGGTGGAGCGGCCACGAACGGCCACAGCTCCTCGGCGATCCGCCGGTAGTTGCCGGTGGCGCGCAGCTGGCCGAGCAGGGCGTACAGCCCGAGGTTGATCCGCTGGATGAACACGAAGGGGCGCGGCACGGTGGCGTACTGCGAGATCGGGCTGGCGCGGTCGAAGGTATGGCGGACGATCCGGCTGGCGTACTCCGGCGACCAGGTGACCGGGCGGTCCTCGCCGACCGCTTCGTAGAACTGCCCGAAGTACTCGCCGATCTCCGCGTCGGATGCCGGCGCCCCCGGCCGCAGCAGTCCGGCGTGCTCGACCACGGCGCGGAAGCGGGTGGCGTCATGGTCGTACGCCGCGCTGCGGACCATGGCCACGAAGGTGTCCATCTCCGCGGCGGTGAAGTGCTTGACCAGTCCGAAGTCGAGGAAGCTCACCCGGCCGTCACCGTGGAACAGGTAGTTCCCGGGATGCGGGTCGCCGTTGAAGGCGTGCATGCCGTAGAGGCTGCGGAACACGAAGCGGAACAGGGTCTCGCCGATCCGGTCGCGCTGCTCCTGGTCCCAGGACAGCACCGTCGACCACGAGGCCCCGTCGACCAGTTCGGTGGTGAACACCCGGGCGGTGCACAGCGCCTCGACCACCTCCGGGACGTGGATCGTCGGGTGGCCGCGGAAGAACTCGGCGAACTGCCGCTGGTTGGCCGCCTCGCGCCGGTAGTCGAGCTCCTCGCGGAGCCGGTCGCGGATCTCGGCGACCATCTCGTCCGGTTCGAGGCCGCCGAATCCCTGCTTGAGCAGCATCCCGATCAGGTCGGCGTTGCGCAGGTCGGCCTCGATCGCCGCGTCGACACCCGGATACTGCAGCTTGACGGCGACGGCTCGCTCCGCTCCCGTGGTCGGATCGCGCCACAGGGCGCGGTGGACCTGACCGATGCTGGCGGCGGCGATCGGCTGCGGATCCCATTCGACGAACAGCTCGTCGGGCGATGCGCCGAGCTCGGCGCACACCACGTCGGCGGCCAGCTCGGCGCTCATCGGTGGGGCGTTGGACTGCAGCGCCGCCAGAGAGGTGCGCAGCGCCTCGGGCATGCCCTCGTCCAGGTAGCTGGCCATCTGGCCGAGCTTCATCAGCGCGCCCTTCATGTTGCCCAACCGTTCGGCCACGGCCTCGGCGGTGCGCAGCTGGCGGGCCTCGTCCAGCTCGACGCGGCGCTCGGCCGAGGCGAACACCTTGCGCGCCGCCGTCGTGGCGTAGTGCGTGCCCACCCGGGCGCCGAGCGACGCCAGCTCCAGGTTGCGCTGGGCCCGCGGTCGGCGGGTCCCGCGCAGCGCGGCGGCGACGGCGCCCACGCCGACCACGACGGCGGCGAGCCGCAGCGTTCTCACAGCAGCACGGCCGAGCGCTCGACCACCGAGCGGATCGCCCGCAGCAGCACGGTGGTGAACTGCTCGCCCGGCGCGGCGACCGCGCCGTGGTCACCGTCGACCCGGAACGCTTCGGCCAGGGCGATGGCCTCGAACAGTCGCTCCTGGCGGCGCACCGGCACCACCTGGTCGTGCATCGTGATCACGACCGACGTCGGCACATCGATGTCGCCGATCCAGTCGCGGGCGTTGTACGTCCCGAGGGCACTGCCGGCCTCGGCGATCAGCCGCCAGTCGTGGCGGGCCGCTTCGCCGATCGCCCAATCGCCCCAGTTGGTGGTCTTGCGCGACAGGTACAGCTGCTCGGTGATGCGTGCTCGGGCCTGCGGCGTGGTCAGGCGGGCCACGGCGGCCAGACCGGTGAGCCCGAGGAAGTTGAGCCGCTCGGTCCGCGATCCGCTGAAGTAGGCGGCGGTGGCGCACAGCACGAGCCCACGAACCCGGTCGCGGTGCTGCTGCCAGCACAGCTGGGCGACCGGGCCGCCCATCGAGTAGCCGACCGGGATCACCCGGCGGACGCCGAGCGCCTCGCACACGGCCATGGCGTCGTCGGCGCAGTCGGCCAGGCGGAACCGCCGGCGGCTGCGGATGCCGCGCCCATGGCCGCGGTGGTCGAGGGCGATCACCCGGTAGTGGCGCCCGAGGGCCTCGAAGCAGCGGAACCAGTTGATGTCGGCCGTGGCCGTCCAGCCGTGGAGCAGCAGCACGGTGGGCGCATCGGTGGGCCCCGGCAGCGTGCGCACGAACGTGGTGCCCCGCCCGGGCAGGTGCAGGGGTTCGCCAGGCGGCAGGGGCGGAGCCTGAGGGTGCTCGTCCGCCGCGTCGGGTCTAGGGGTGCTCGACATCCAGCAAGCGGACCCGCAGCGTGCCGTTGGGCGCGTCGTACTCGACCCATTCGCCGGCCTGGTGGCCGATCAGCGCCTCACCCAGCGGCGACTTCGGGCTCATCACGTCGAGACCGGGGGTCTTCTCCTCCAGGTGACCGAGCAGGTAGCGCTCGGCGTCGGCGTCGTCGTCGCCCTCGTAGACGATGGTCACGATGCTCCCGGCGGCCACCACGCCCGCCTCGCCGTGCTCGACGATCTCGCCATTGGCCAGCAGGTGCTCGAGCTCGCGGATCCGGCCCTCCATGTGGCCCTGCTCGTCCTTGGCGGCGTGATAGTCGCCGTTCTCGCTGAGGTCGCCGAGCAGCCGGGCGGCCTCGATCTTGCGGGCGATGTCGATGCGGCCGCGGGTGGTCAGATCCCCCAACTCGGTCTGCAAGCGCTCGTAGGCGGCCCGGGTGAAGTGCATCGCTGCCATTGGGCGCACAGGTTACCGGCACGTAGCATCGGCCTCCATGGCCCCATCCAGCACCCCGACCCACCGCATCGCCGTCATCGGTGGCGACGGCATCGGCCCGGAGGTGACGGCGGAGGCAATCCGGGTCGTGCAGGCCGCCGGCGTGCAGCTGGAGCTGACCGACTTCGACCTCGGTGGGTCCCGCTACCTGCGCGACGGGGAGATCCTGTCCGACGAGACCCTCGAGCGGCTGCGCGGCTTCGATGCCATCCTGCTGGGCGCCGTCGGCACGCCGGAGGTCCCGCCCGGGGTGATCGAGCGTGGGCTGCTGCTGAAGATGCGCTTCGAGCTCGACCTGTACGTCAACCAGCGACCCTTCGTCGGGACTGCACCCGGATCGACGGTGGCCCACGACTTCGTCGTCATCCGTGAGAACACCGAGGGTCCCTACGTCGGCGAGGGTGGGGTGCTGCGCAAGGGCACGGTGCACGAGGTCGCCACCCAGGGGTCGGTGAACACCTGGATGGGCGCCGAGCGGGCCTGCCGCTACGCCTTCGAGCTGGCCATGACTCGCCGCCGCCACGTCACCCTGGTGCACAAGACGAACGTGCTGACCTTCGCCGGCGACCTGTGGCAGCGGGCATTCCACGCCGTGGCCGCCGAGTTCCCCCAGGTGGCCACGGCCTACAACCACGTCGACGCGGCCTGCATCTACTTCGTCCAGGATCCGCAGCGCTACGACGTGATCGTCACCGACAACCTGTTCGGGGACATCCTCACCGACCTGGGCGGGGCGGTGTCCGGAGGGATCGGTCTGGCCTCCTCGGCGAACCTCAACCCGGCGCGCACCGGTCCGTCGATGTTCGAGCCGGTGCACGGGTCGGCGCCCGACATCGTCGGCACCGGCAAGGCCAACCCCACCGCGGCCGTGCTGAGCGCCGCGCTGATGGTGGACTTCCTCGGGGAGGGCGCTGCCGCCGAGCGGATCCGCGCCGCCTGCGCCGCCGACCCTGGTACCGGTACCACTCGCCAGATCGGTGGCCGTCTGGCCGCCGCCGTGGCAGGCTGACCCGGCTGTCACACACCGTCGAAAGCGAGCGTTCGAGATGCCCATCCAACCGACACCGAAGATCTGGATGAATGGTGAGCTGGTCGACTGGGACAAGGCCCAGATCCACCTGCTGACCCACACCCTGCACTACGGCACTGGGGTGTTCGAGGGCATCCGGGCCTACGAGACGGCGGAGGGGCCGGCGGTGTTCCGGCTCACCGATCACATCGTCCGGCTGTTCCGCAGCGCCCAGATCCTGGGGATGGAGATCCCCTACACGGTCGACGAGATCGTCCAGGCGACCAAGGAGACGGTCGCCTCCACCGGCCTACCGGGTTGCTACGTGCGGCCCATCGCCTACTACGGCTACGGCGAGATGGGCTTGAACACGCTGCCGTGCAAGACCGACGTGGCGGTGGCCTGCTGGCCGTGGGGCGCCTATCTGGGCGACGACGCGCTGACCAAGGGCGTGCGAATGAAGGTCAGCTCGTGGACCCGCCACGACCACAACACCATGCCGCCCGCGGCGAAGACCACCGGCAACTACGTCAACTCCTCGCTGGCCAAGGTGGAGGCATTGAAGGCCGGCTACGACGAAGCCATCATGCTGGCCCCCAACGGTCTGGTGGCCGAGTGCACCGGCGAGAACATCTTCGCCGTGCGCAACGGGATCATCATCACCCCGCCGCTGTCGGCGGGAGCGCTGGAGGGCATCACCCAGCACTCGGTCATGACCATCGCCCGCGATCTGGGCTACGACGTGCGCGTCGACAACCTGGCGCGCAGCGATCTGTACGTCGCCGAGGAGGTCTTCGTCTGCGGCACCGCCGCCGAGATCAGCTCGGTCAACTCGATCGACGACCGCCAGGTGCCGTGCCCCGGCCCGATGACCCAGGCCATCGCCGAGGTCTACGCCGCTGCCGTGCGCGGCAAGGACGATCGCTACCGCCACTGGTGCGAGCTGGCGGTGTAGGAGTCCGGTCATCGCCACCTCCGAACGGTTGAGGCTTGGACATCTCGCCACACTTGATCGCCGTCACGTCACGGTCCTGCGGTCGACGCTCGGTCCCCTGAAGGTGCTGCCCTGACTCACCTGCGGTCATCACCTGTGCCAGTCGGTGGACACCGCGGTGCCGTCGGGTCGGCGGATGACCCACGTGCCGTCGGGTTGACGGTCGGGCGTGAAGCCGCGGGTGCGCCAGCGGTTGTGCCAGCCGCAGAGCGGGCCGGAGTTGTCCTGGTCGGTATCGCCCTGCTGACCGTAGGGCTGGGTGTGGTCCACCTGCCGGGCGCGCTGCGTGCAGCCCGGCCACAAACATCGGTGGCGGCCCAACAGCGCAGCCACACGCGCCGATCCCTGGAACAGCCGTCGTCGGCGCCCGAGGTTGATGGTCACGCCGGCTCCGTCCATCACCACCCTGCGCACGTGTCCGATGAGTGCTGCGTCGGCGGCGTCGAGCGGGTCGATGGGAGCTCCGTCGTTGGTCTCGCAGCATCGGCCGAGCAAGGCGTGGCCGGGCAGGTCCTCGGTGAGTTCGGCCATGGCGCGGCCGGTGGCCTTGGCCACCATCGCCGTCTCGAAGGTGGCCTGGTCGACGATCACGTTGACCACCGGTACCGGAGCACGATCTGCGGCGGTACCGGACGCGACGCTGAACACCGCGTGGAGGGCGTCGAAGCTGCGCTGCGCGGGGGTCCGCGGGCAGAGATCAGGTGCGGCGTCGTCGCCATAGCGAGCCCGACAGATCTGCCAATCACGCTGGAACTCGGCCTCCAGGTAGGCCTCGAACACGGCGTGGATCAGTGACCCCTGTGCCGTGCCGCCATGGGCGACCAGATGGAACTCGTCGCCCACCGTCGCCACGGTGGCCGCTCGCCCAGCGTGGGCATCGTCGGCACGCTGATGCGCCCCGTCGGCGTCGGCGAGTTGCTCCCAGCGGCGCAGGACGCGCACGAAATCCGGATACGGCAGGGTTCGCGCATGGTGCAACAGCACGTCGACGGCGTCTGCCAGGCGATGGCCACAGCGTGGGTTGGCGTACACCCGAGCCAGTTCTCGCACCTGGGCGACCCCGACCAGCCCACCGTGAAACACGGCGGCGACCTGCGGCAGGTCCCGTTCGAGTCTGGCTACCCGGGTGCGGGTGATGGCGTCGTGGTCCGGTCCGTTGGTCTGCGCCGTCAGCCAGGCGCGCACGCCGCGATAGCCGTCTGCCGCCCATACCTGCCGGCGATCGGCCTCGGCCACGTGCGCCACCAGCACCGCCTCGGCCCGGCGGATCACCGCCTCGGCCATCAGGACCCGATCCGCCAACGCAGTGTCCGAAACCGATGATGGATCGACGAACAGGACGTCGAGCAGATCGATCGGCTGCTGTTCGTCGGACCTCAGCTCCAGGTCGGTTCCCATGCCACCAGTGTGGCGAGGGGGTGTCACGCGGATGCCCGGGCCCCGGAACCCGTCGTCGCTCGACGGGTTCAGGTGTCGCGGGGTGCCCGACCGCTGAGGAACTCGATCGACTGGGCGACCGTCTCGGCGACGAATCGCTCCATGCGGTCGCTGTGCATCAGGCGCCAGGTGGCCTGGAGGGCGAGTGGCGAGCGGGTGCGCACCGCCTCCTCGGTGGCCGCCCGGCTGAGCTTGACGGCGTGGGCGGCCACGATGAACGAGCCGGCCCCGTCGGTCAACGCGGCGCGCTGCATCTCCGCCCCGACATCGGCGAGCGACCCGGCTGGCAGATCGACCGGTGCCTCGGTGCCAACAGCCGTATGCCACTCGTGGCGACCCGACCAGTGGGCCAGGAAGGCGGTGAAGGCGACCAGCCGCCACGGGTCCCAACCGGGGACCTGATCGACCAGCCAGCGCGCCGCGTTGGCGTAGGTGATCACGTGGGTGATGTCCAGCCAGCCGAAGTCGTCGAGCAGGTCACGCTCGCCGGCCACGTCGTAGCGCAGCATCCGCCGGGCGGCGGTCTCCACCACGGTGTCGAGCACGCTGCCCGCCGTGGCGCCCGCGTCGCGCTGGGCGCGCACCGCCGGCCCGATGGCGGCCCGCCGATCCGGTCCCAGGAGCACGTCGATCAACGGCTCGCTCGGCGCCACGCCGCCGGTATCGAGCGTGCGCACGAACGGCCGCACGTACGGCAGGACATCCATGCGGGTCGACGACACCAAGCCGGTGACCAGATGGCCGAGGACCTCGGGGGCGTGCTCCCAGCCGATCATCGCCAGCAGCTGGAACCCCTTCTGCACGTAGATGGCACCGTGCCCGTACCCGAGCAGATGGGCGGACACCACCTCGGCGAACCAGGGCATCACGTCGTCGGCAACGGCCCCGTCGCTCAGGGCCGCGCCCAGTAGCGCCTGTGCGTCGGCGGTGCGTTCGGCCTCGACCGCTGCGGCGAAGCGAGCCGACGCGTCCGCCGGCAGCACCGCCAGTGGCTGGGCCAGTGGAACCACCGGACGATCGCGCACCGCTTCGGCGATGCCCGCCAGGGCTTGGACCACGGGCAGGGCACGGCCAGAGCCCTCGAACAGTGCCGGGCCGGTGGCGGAGTCCATCGCCATCGCCAAGCAATCGGCAGCGTTGGCGATCTCGTGGTCCCAGCCGTACTCGGTGCGCGGGCAGCCGTACGCCACACCCTCGGCTACCAACTCGGCGGGCGTCATTCCGAGCTGCAACAGGCGGACCACCTCGCGGCTCATCTGGCCGACACGGTCCCGGGCGATGCCGGTGCGTAGGCTCTCCAACCGCTCGGCCCGTCCGGCAGCCGGATCATGCCGGCGGACCCGCACGGCGATGGCTCCGTCCTCGCTCACGTCGACCTCGTGCGTGCCGAGGTCCTCGTCGCCCTGCACACACTCACCGGTGCGGACGTCGAACTTCCAGTTGTGCCAGGCGCAGGTGACCAGGTTGCCGTCCAGGCTGCCCTGGCTGATGCCGTAGCCCATGTGCGGGCAGGCGTGATCGACGGCGAAGATCCCGGCGGCGGTGTGGGCCAGGCAAAGCCGCCGGCCGTCGACGTGGATCATGCGCGTCGAGCCGACGGGCAGGTCGTCGAGGTGCAGGGTGGGGGTGAGGGTGTCGGACATGGCCCGGCACCATACGACTTCAAGTCGACTTGAAGTCAATAGGCTGCCGAGGTGACCGAGACCCGTCTGCTGTCCATCGGGCAGCTCGCCCGCCGGGCCGGTGTGGCCACGTCGGCGTTGCGCTTCTACGAGGAGCAGGGGCTGATCCACTCCGAACGCAGCGCCGCGAACCATCGTCGATACCCCGCCGACATGCTCCGCCGGGTGGCCTTCATCCGCGCCGCCCAGGTGGTGGGACTGTCGCTCAACGAGGTCACCCGTGCCTTGCGTTCGCTGCCCGAGGACCGCACGCCGACGCGCGAGGACTGGAGTCGTCTGGCCGCGCTGTGGCTGAAGCGCGTCGATGCCAGGATCGCCGAGTTGGAGCTGCTGCGCGACCGCTTGGACGGCTGCATCGGGTGCGGATGCCTGTCGCTGTCGAGCTGCCAGCTGTACAACCCGGGCGATCGTGTGGCCACCGCCGGTCACGGCGCTCGCTTCCTGATGGGCGACGACTACCCGTCCGTCGAGTGAGCGGGCTGCTGCTCGACACCGGTCCACTGCGCCGCTCGGTCATCCGCTCACCGACCTGGCCGCCCGGGTCCTGGCTGCCGGTGCGTGGGGGCATGGCATTGGCCGCGACGAACGGGATCCGGCGATGATCGAGGTGATGGAGGATCCGCACGTGGCGATGGACGGCCGCAGTGTCGTGGACGAGTCGAGCCGACGCGGTTCGCCCGAGGACGCGGCAGCAGCCACGGCCGCGGCCGGCCGGGCGGTCTACGCCGTGTTCGCCCTCGCCGGGCTGTCGTTCCTCAGCTTCGCCTCCCGCCTGGCGGACGTGAAGCGGATCCTGGCGCTCTCGCCCGGCCAGCTGGGCACCGTGCTGCTCGCCGTCTCGGCCGGGGCGATGGTCGGACTGCCCGCCTCTGGCTGGTTCACCCACCGCTACGGCGCGGCGCAGGCCGTACGTGTCGGGTTGGGCAGCTCGCTGGTGGGCTTGCTGGTGGCCGGCCTCGGCGTCGACGTGGTCGGCAGCCGCTGGATCGTGATGGCCGGGTTGCTGTTCGCCGGAATCGGCATCGGGGTGTGGGACGTGGGCATGAACCTCGAGGGCGCCGCTGTCGAGCAGCGCAGCGGTCGGTCGATCATGCCGCGGTTCCACGCTGCGTTCAGCGCCGGCACGGTGGTGGGCGCGCTGGTCGGGGCGCTGATGACGGCCCTCGAGGTGCCGGTCATCGCCCACGTCGCTGGGTCCGCCGCGCTCGTCGGCATCGCCGGCCTGCTCGCCGTGGGCGGGTTCCTGCCCAGCCACTCGGCTGCCACGGATTCGGCTGCGTCCGCGCCTGTGCCCGACGCGGACCCGGAGCACTTCGGGGTCGGCCGGGCCTGGCGGGAGCGGCGGACGCTCCTGATCGGCGTCGTCGTGCTCACCGCAGCGTGCACCGAGGGCACGGCCAACGACTGGATGTCGGTGGCCATGCACGAGGGTCATCACCTGCCGGCCTGGGCCGGCGTGCTCGGCTTCGCCACCTTCCTGGCCTGCATGACCATCGGCCGGTTGGTCGGGACCCATCTCCTCGACCGCCACGGCCGGGTCACCGTGCTGCGGGCCCTGTTCGTCCTGGCCCTGGTCGGCGCCCTGCTGGTCGTCTTCGGCGGCCGCTGGCTGGCGTTCGTCGGCGCGGCGCTGTGGGGCCTGGGGGCCAGCCTCGGCTTCCCGGTCGGGATGTCGGCTGCCGCCGACGATCCACACCGTGCGGCGGCGCGGATGAGTGTGGTCTCGACGGTCGGCTACCTCGCCTTCCTCGGCGGTCCGCCGCTGCTCGGATTCCTCGGCGACCACGTCGGCGTGCTGCACGCCCTGCTGTTCGTCGGCGCCCTGGCCGCCGTTGCGGTGGTGCTGGCCCCGGTGGTTGAGCGCCCGGTCAGCGAGCGGTGAGCCCGGCCCGCTTGGCGGCCAAGCCGGCCAGGCACTCCATGAACAGCCGGTTGGCCACGTTGACGGTGCAGTCGGCGTGGTCGTACGGGGGCGAGACCTCGACGACGTCCATCCCGACGATGTCGAAGCGCTCGGCAAGGCGGCGCACGGCGCGCAGCAGGTCGGCAGCGACGATCCCGCCCGGTTCCGGCGTCCCCGTGCCGGGCGCATAGGCCGGGTCGAGCGAGTCGATGTCGATCGACAGGTACAGCTTCGTCGGCCCCTCCAGCGCCTCGGCCACGGCTCGGTCCAGCACGGTCGGGAACCCGTCGCTCCAGATCTCGTCCATCAGGTGCCAGCGCATGCCCTGCGCCGCCATCCAATCCCACACGTCCCGGCCGGGCCAGTAGCTGCGCAGTCCGACCTGGACGAAGTTGCGCCCGGGGATCGCTCCGGACTCGATCAGCCGGCGCATCGGGGTGCCGTGACTGGCCAGGTTGCCGTCGATCTGGTCGGCCGTGTCGGCGTGGGCGTCGAAGTGGACGATGCCGACGTTGCCGAAGCCGTGGACGTCGGCCACGGCGGTGGCCGCCGGCCAGGTGACCGTGTGGTCGCCGCCGATGGTGAACGGGACGATGCCGCGGCTGGCGATGTCGTGCACGGTGGACCGGATGTTCGCCAGGCTGGCGTCGACCTGGCCGTGGGGGCAGAACACGTCGCCGTGGTCGACCACCTCGATGTGCTCGAAGATCTCGATGCCGTAACCGAGGTGATAGGTGCCCGAGTTGTACACCAGGGTCCGCAGTGCCCGTGGACCGAACCGCGCACCGGGCCGGTTGGTGGTGCCGAGGTCGAACGGAGCGCCGACGACGGCGACGTCGGGCTGCCAGGCGGCGAGCTGCTCGACGCTGGTGAGCAGGGGGCGTTGGGCGAAGGTCAGCACGCTGCCGAACGCATAGCCCTGATCGAGTTGCTCCTGATAGCCGGCGGGGAGCTCCCGCCGCGGCGCGGCGTCGGTCATGGCGACAGGGTAGTGAGCCGAAAACGGCGAACCGCCCCGGCGGCGCTGCAAGCGAACCTGCGCACCGCACGGGGCGGTCAATGAGGAGGATCCACCACTGATCGATCGTCCGGTATTACCCTTCGTGCCGATCACATTCATCGCCCGTCAGAGCACGCTCTGGCGGGCGATTCCGTTTCCTCCGGTCGTGTCCGGGCAAGCCCGGACTCGGTTCCGGCGGGGCCGCTGCTCGTCTCCTGGGCGAACCCAGGACGTTGCCGCGGGTGTCATCGATCTCTCACCGGGCGAACCCGGATCGAGGTCTCCGACGGGCGGATCGTCCTCGCACCTCGCCCGCTGTCGCCTCCGGTGTTCCCGGCGAACCGGGTTCCTCGAAGCGTTGCGCTGCTCGGTGTCGACAGTGTGCGTCGAGGCATCGTCGCAGGTCAAGGGGCATTTTCGGGGTCCACAGGGTTATCCGCAGGAGTGCCGGGGAATCCACAGAACTTTTTTCTGCGTCCACCGTTCGCCCACAGGTTGCCCACAGTTCATCGCCGCGGTTGACGGCGGAGAGTGGCACCGATTGAATAGGCCGGGTGATCGACGCCCTCGCTCCGACCGCGGCGATCATCGTCATTCCGTAGCGCACGACGCCCCACGTCGTGCGCTTGCAGCCGCCCGGTCGGGCGGCTGTTGCATTTCTGCCCTGAGAACCGAGGAACGATGCCAACCCCACCGAGCTCCGCCACCGTCGTCGAGGTCTTCGACACCACGTTGCGCGACGGCATGCAGGTCGAGGGCGTGTCCGCCACGGTGGACGACAAGCTGCGCATCGCCGAGCAGCTCGACCGCCTCGGCGTGCACTACATCGAAGGGGGCTGGCCCGGGGCCAACCCGAAAGACGTCGAGTTCTTCGCCCGTGCCGCCACCGAGCTGCGCCTCGACGCCTCGGCCCTCGTCGCCTTCGGCTCCACCCGGCGGCCGCGTGGCCGGGTCGACGACGATGCCACGTTGCGCAACCTGATCGAGGCCGGCACGGGCACGGTGTGCATCGTCGCCAAGAGCTGGGACTACCAGGTCACCGAGGCCCTGCAGACCACCCTGGACGAGGGCGAGGCGATGATCGCCGACTCGGTGGCGTTCCTGGCCGGCGCCGGCCGGCGGGTGATGGTCGACATGGAGCACTTCTTCGACGGCTTCAAGCGCAACCCGGAGTTCAGCCTGCGTGCCCTGGAGGCGGCCGTGGTGCGCGGCGCCAGCCACGTGGTGCTGTGCGACACCAACGGGGGATCGCTCCCGCACGAGGTCGAGGCCATCGTCGCGGCCGTGGTCGCCCACGTCGGCGGTGACGTGGTGGTGGGGATCCACTGCCACGACGACACCGGCTGCGCGGTGGCCAACAGCATCGCCGCGGTGCGCGCCGGCGGGCGTCACGTCCAGGGAACGCTGAACGGACTGGGTGAGCGCACCGGGAACTGCAACCTGACCACCGTGATCCCCAACCTGGAGCTGAAGCTCGGGATGCGCTGCCTGCCGGAGGGTCGCCTGGAGCGGCTGACGGCGGTCAGTCATCACGTCGCCGAGGTCCTCAACCGCCCGCTCAACCCGCAGGCGCCCTACGTCGGGTCGAGTGCCTTCGCCCACAAGGCCGGCCTGCACGTCAGCGCCATCGCCCGGGCCAAGGACGCCTACGAGCACGTCGATCCGGCCACCGTCGGCAACGGCACTCGCTTCGTGGTCAGTGAGATGGCAGGCAGGGCCACCATCCAGATGAAGGCCGCCGAGTTGGGCCTGGCCATGGACGGGCCAGCCGTCAACCAGGTGATCGACGACTTGAAGCGGTTGGAGCACGAGGGGTTCCACTTCGAGGCGGCCGATGCCTCGTTGGAGCTGTTGATGCGCCGCGCTGCCGGCTTCGAGCAGCCGTTCTTCCGGGTGGAG
Organism: Actinomycetes bacterium; assembly: GCA_029782355.1. Classification (GTDB taxonomy): domain Bacteria; phylum Actinomycetota; class Acidimicrobiia; order Acidimicrobiales; family Ilumatobacteraceae; genus JAKOUY01. The sequence continues at coordinate 11,940 of JAKOUY010000017.1, read as the reverse complement.
AGCATGCGCGTGATCACCGACGAGACCGCCACCGGGGAGTTCACCACCGAGGCCACGGTCAAGGTGTGGGTGGGAGATCAGCGCTTCGTGCGCACCCGTGAAGGCAACGGACCGGTGAACGCCATCGACTCGGCCCTGCGCGCCACGGTGCGCAGCGCCTACCCGCAACTCGACCGCATCCACCTGACCGACTACAAGGTGCGGATCCTCGACGGCTCGACGGCCACCGGGGCCGTGACCCGGGTGTTGATCAACGCCACCAACGGGGAGCGTGACTGGACCACCATCGGGGTCAGCCCGAACATCATCGAGGCGTCGTGGCGGGCCCTGGAGGAGTCGTTGGTGTACGGCCTGCTGCACACCGCCAACTAGAAAGGGAGTCGCTATGGCCGCTCCGAAGTTCGCCCCCGTCGATGTCACCGCGCCGGTGCGCGGCTACACCTCACCCGAACACGTCCCGACTGCCTGGGTGCCCGGTCGGCCCGGCGAGATCCACGGGTTCCAGCCGGCGGGCGGGCGGCTCGGCTTCCAGGGACCCGATCAGGGATTCGCCCTGAAGATCGCCAACGGCTTCGCCGACCGCCTGCAGCTCACCGAGGGCGAGCGTCGCCCCGACGCCATCCGCGGCTGCCTGGCCATCGCCCTGCGCCGGGCCTCGATGTTCAGCCGGGCTCCGGTGGTCCACGACCTGACCGTGGCCTTCACCATCTGGGGGTACCTCGACCCAGCCGCGCCGGCCGAGCTGGTGGCGCTACGGCGCACGGTGTTCGAGGGTTTGGGCAACCCGGCCCACGGCTACGACGACGCCCGGATGCTGGTCGACGCGGTGCCGCCGGACACCCTGCGAATGACACCCCAGCAGGCCGCGGCCGCCTATCCGGGCCGCTGGCGCGAACTGGTCGGGGCCGCCACGCTGGCCGAGGAGTAGCCCGCTACCACTCCGTGCGCAGGTGGAAGCTCTTGGCCCGGGTCAGGTGCTCGTAGCCCACCGTCGACAGCGTCACGCCTCGTCCGGTGTCCTTGACGCCGGTCCAGGCCAGAGCCGGATCGAGGTAGTCGGCCCGGTTCATGAAGACCGTGCCGGTCTCGAGCCGGTCGCCGATGGCCAGGGCGGCGTCGTGGTCGGCGGTCCAGATCGAGGCCGACAGCCCGTAGGCGCTGTCGTTCATCAGCGCCACGGCCTGGTCGTCGCCGTCGACGGGCATGATGCCGACGACGGGACCGAAGCTCTCCTCGGTCATCACCTTCATGCGGTGGTCGACGTCGACCAGGATCTGTGGGGCCAGGTACGGCGAGCCGTGGCGATCCGGTCCGAAGCCGCTGAGATCGACCACCTGGCGGGCGCCGGCGTGGATCGCTGCCTTGATCTGGCTGCGCACGGCATCGGCGGACTTGCCGTTGACCATCGGGCCCAGCGTCGTCGCCGGCTCGAGCGGGTTGCCCAGCACGTACCGAGCGGTGGCCGCCGCGGCGGCGTCGACGAAGTCGTCGAACCGGGAGCGGTGGACGTAGACCCGCTCGATGCCACAGCATGACTGCCCGGAGTTGAAGAACGCACCGTCGACGATCTGCTCGACGGCGTGATCCAGATCGGCGTCGGCCCGCACGTAAGCCGGATCCTTGCCGCCCAACTCCAGGCCGATGCCGGTGAAGGTGCCGGCTGCGGCCTGCTCCATCTGCCGGCCGCCGTCGACCGAGCCGGTGAAGTTGACCTGGTCAATCTGCCCGGACGAGAGCAGCGCGGCAGTCTGGCGGTGGGTCAGCACGACGTTGCGGAACAGACCACGCGGCAGACCGGCGGTGTCGAAGGCCTCCTGGAAGCGTTCGCCGACCAGCATCGTCTGCGTGGCGTGCTTGAGCAGGACCGCATTGCCGGCCATCAGCGCCGGGACGATGCTGTTGACCGCGGTCAACAGCGGATAGTTCCACGGGGCGACCACCAGGACCAGACCGAGCGGCTCGCGGCGGATGAACCGGTCGAACCCGTGCCGGGCCGGCGGGCGGACCGGGGCGAGGGCCTCGGCGGCGACGTCGATCATGTACGTGGCCCGCTCGGTGAAGCCCCGCAACTCGCCCGGCCCGAAGCGCACCGGGCGGCCCATCTGCCAGGCCAGCTCCTCGCTGATCCGCTCGGTCATGGCATTCATGGCTGCCACGGCGGCCGTGCACACGGCGGCACGGTCGGCGACGTCCACATCACGCCAGCGCCGCTGGGCGGTCAGCGCCTCGGCGACGGCGCGGGCCAGATCGCTGTCGGCGATGGGATGCCGTTCGGCGTAGACCGAGCCGTCGACGGGCGAGACGATCTTGGCGGTCACGGAACTCTGTCTAGCTCACCGAGCCAGCGCCGGGGCGAGAGCGGCCTCCAGCAACGGGCGCAGGAACGTCGACGCCGAGGTGCTCATGTGAGAAGCGTCGCGGAACATGAGGATGTTGCCGACCACGGCCGGACAGCTGGCCGGGGCGCAGAACCAGTTGATGGTGTCCACGAACACGGCGTGGTGGGCGCGGGCCGAGGCGATCTCCGCCGAGCGCCGGTCCAGCCGGAGCGCCTTGTCCCTCGGGATCGCACACGCGGCGGCGTTTCGCAGGTGGCGGGACAGGCAGTCCGGCACGTCCGTGTCGCTGCGCGGGTTGTCGCCGACGATGACCAGGTTCGGAGTGACCGAGCTGAGTTGGGCGACGCTCTCCTCGACACCGGCAGCCCATTGGTCCGCAGGCAGGTCGTAGACGGTGGGTCCGTTCTTCGGCATCTCGTAGCTGCTGGTGGCGATGACCAGCGCCGGCTTGTTCTTGGCGACCCACGCAGCAACCTTGTCGTGGAATGCCGGACAGCTGGAGCGCAGCACGGGCGTGGGCATCTTGACGTTGGCGTACGGGCAGCCGCGCTTGAGGAGCACGACGAGGGCGTAGCCCTTGCTCCGGGCGATCAGGTCGGCGCCTTCCACCCACGCCGCCGCATGTGAGTCGCCGGTGAGGACGATGACCTTGTCCGAGCTCTTCAGCCCGTAGCGGCAGGCGCGGGGGACGAACTGCTCAGGCTCGAGGACGCAGCCGTCGGCGTAGACCTTCGACTTGTTCCTCGCCGTGCGGAGCGACGGCGACAGGTTCGACGGGACGGGTGCCGGGCTGAGCGAGGTGCTGAGCACGCGTTGGAGCGACGCGGTCAGTCGGGCCAGCTGCCCGGTGGGCGCCGTCGGTGTGAGGATCTCGGCTGCGGTGACCGACGCCAGCGGGTTCGTCGAGGCGGCGTGCGGCGCCGACGCCACCGAGCCCTCGGCGGGGGCCGCTGCGACAGGACTGGTCTCGGCCGGGCCGGTCGTCCCGTTGGTCAGCGGGCCGGCGTCGGTCAGCTGGGGAGCCGCGGCGGCGCCCCCGCCGGCCAGGGTTCCGCTGTTGGCTCGGGCGACCTGCCAGCCGATGCCGGTCAGCGCCAGGCAGAAGACGCTGCCGAGGGCCAGGCTGCGCTCGCGATGGTCGGTGAGCCACCGGGCGTGACGCGCTGGATCCTCGACGAAGCGGAACGAGACGGCGGCCAGCCCCACCGAGACGGCCAGGGCCACAATCCGGGCGACGATGCCCAAGTCGCCCCAGCGCGCTGCGGCGAGCACGAGCACTGGCCAGTGCCACAGGTACAAGGCGTAGGAGCGGGCCCCGATCCACTGCATGGCGGGATGGCCGAGCATCAGCCGGCCCGGCGACCACGGTGCCGCTCCCTGACCGCCCGAGATCACGACCGCCGCGGTGCCCAGGACCGGGAGCAGCGCGGCGATGCCGGGGAAGGCGGTGGTGCCGTCGAAGGCATAGAGCGAGACGCCGATGGCCGCCAGCCCGGCCCACCCGCCGGCGGCCCGCCAGCTCGCCGGCAGTCGGGAGATCCAGACTGCTCCGAGCGCCACGGCCGCACCCGCCAGGAGCTCGTTCATCCGCGATGGCAACAGGTAGTAGGCGTTGGTCGGCGAGTGCGTGGTGGTCCACACGCTCACCCCGAGCCCGACGGCGAACAGCCCGCCGACCACGGTGACGATCAGCCGGTGCAGCTGGCGCGGCCGGCGGGTCAGCAGGAGCAGCAGCAGCGGCCAGATCACATAGAACTGCTCTTCGACGGCGAGCGACCACATGTGCAGCAGTGGCGACGGCACCGTGTCGCTGAGCTGGGCGCCGAAGTAGTCACCCATCGAGTGGGCGAAGTGGAAGTTGGCGGTGTAGGTCCCGGACGCCACGGTGTCGGCGGCCAGGGAGCGCAGCGCCAGCGGGGACAGCACGGCGAGGCCGACCAGCACCGTGGCGCCGATCATCAACCCGGAGGCCGGCAGCAAACGGCGCATCCGCCGGGCCCAGAACTCGCTGAGCGACAGGGTGCCCGTGCTGGCCAGCTCACGGACGAGCAGCCGGGTGATCAGGAACCCGGACAGGACGAAGAACACGTCGACGCCCACGTAGCCGCCGGTGATCCCGAGCAGGTTGGCGTGGTAGAGGAGCACGGCGCCGACGGCGATGGCCCGCAAGCCTTCGACGTCGGGTCGGAAGTCGGTGCTGACGTGGTCGCGCAGGGCGCGGCGGACGAGGCGCCGGCGGTCCGGTTCGAAGCTCGGGCGGTGGCCGCGGGCCTGGCCACGCGTGTCGGCGGGCGGCTCGGGGCGCAGAAGGCCCGGGCGGGTGGGGTCGCGCAGGATCGGGGAGCGGACCGGGGCCGGCCGGGCGGTCGGGTGTCGCTGCCTGGCCTCCGTGTCCATCCCGGCGGCAGATTAGTCGGCCGGACGCCGAGCCCCCACGACCCGTGGTGGCCGTCGGTGGACGATCAGCCGTCGACGGCGTGGGCCCGGAGATCAGCCAGCGAGGAGTACTCCAAGGCCGACACGTGCGTGGCGGCCAGGCGGACGCGGGGTGCCATCCCCGCCTCCAGCGCCTCCTGCCAGCGGGACGCACACAGGCACCACTGATCGCCGGGGCGCAACCCGGGGAAGCCGTATCTCGGCATGGGGGTGCTCAAGTCGTTGCCCACCGCCTGGCTGAAGGCCAGGAAGTCATCGGTGACCACGACGCAGACCACGTGAAGACCGGGGTCGTCGCCTCGGTTCTCGCAGCATCCGGTGCGGTAGTAGCCGGTCAGCGGGTCCGACGAGCACGGCTGCAGTGGCTCACCGAGCACGTTGATCTGGCGCACGGCTCGTCTCCCGCTCAGCTGGTGGACACGCCGAGCAGCCGCCCGACCAGGTAGGTCGCCGCGCAGGCGAGCAGCAGGATGACGACCTGGCGAATGGCGGTTCGCGGCCAGGGGCGCTCGGCCAGGCGGCCGATCATCGAGCCCACCAACCCGGCGGCCAGCACCCCGATGACCACGGATGCCACCGTGGCGGAGGTGCCGGAGGCCCAGAACCACGGCAGGACCGGCAGCACCGCCCCGACGATGAAGCAGATCAGGGAGACGCCGGCCGCCTGCCACGGGGAGGCCAGCTCGCCGGGGTCGATTCCCAACTCCTCGCGAGCGTGGACCATCAGGGCGATCTCCGGCTCGGCCATCACCTCGGTGGCGGCCGAGCGGGCCTGCTCCCGGGACATGCCGTGCGAGCGGTAGATGGCGACCAGTTCCTCGGTCTCGGCGGCGGGCTCGTGCAACAGCGCGTGGCGCTCCATCATCACCTCGCGTTCGATCAGCTCGTTCTGCGCCGAGATGCTGACCCATTCGCCGGCCGCCATGCTGGCCGCCCCGGCGATGGCTCCGGCGAGCCCTGCCAGGCGGACCATGGAGGCCCCCGCCGCAGCGCCGGCGAACCCGAGGATCAGCGAGACGTTGCTGGTCAGCCCGTCGGACACCCCGAACACCGAGACCCGGGCGAGACCACCCGCCACGCTGCGGTGCGAGTGATGGGGCGCATCGCGCGGCGTGAACGGCTTGACCGGCGCCATGGACTTCGACGTTACCCCGGTGGTGGCACACTTGCGGCTGGGCGACGAACACGACGCGGAGCCCGTCGACGGAGGGAACCGTGGTGGACAGCAGCACAGGCGCACGTGGCCAGGTGGGCAAGGGCTGGATCCGCGGCACACTCGACGAACTGACCGCCCGATTGGGCGCCGAGCAGGCCACGTCGCTCTTCGGGCGGATGATGGCCGTGATCCCCGCCGGCTACGACGAGCTCAACTGGCCGGCCACGGCTGCGCTCGACCTGCCCATCGTCGACCGCCTGGCCCGGAGCGACACCGACGAACTGGCAACGGCGATGATCCAGTTCGTCGAGGAGGCCGCCGACGTCTGGCGGTTCCGGGTGTACCGCCGGGGCACGAAGATCGCCCTCGCCGACCTGCTCCCCCTGCTCGATCAGCTGGGGTTCCGGGCGCTCGACGAGCGCTCCTTCGATTTCCAGATCGACGACGACGTCACCGTCTGGCTGCACGACGTGGGGGTGGTCGCCCCGTCGGGCGTGCCCATGGACGACGACCGCCAGCAGGCCGTGCAGTCGACGTTCCTCGCCCAGTTCCGCGGCGAGATCGAGACCGACCGGCTGAACACGCTGGTGGCCGGGGCGGGCATCGACGCCCGTCGGGTGGAGGTGCTACGCGCCTACGTCCGGTACCTGCGCCAGATCGGGTTCCCGTTCAGCCAGCAGTTCGTCGAGTCGGTCCTGGTGCGCTACGGCTCGATCGCCGCGCAGCTGAGCGAGCTGTTCGGTCAACGGTTCGATCCGGCGCGGGCCGGTGTCGGCACGCCCGGCGACGACGGCCAGGCGCTGCGCACCGAGATCCTCGCCGCGCTCGACGACGTGCCGGCACTGGACGACGACCGCACGCTGCGGACGCTGCTGGCGCTGATCGATGCCACCCTGCGAACCAACGCCTACCGCCCGGCTGAGGGCGGCGGGCCGCGCCCCGTGCTGGCCATCAAGCTCGACCCCTCGAAGGTGCCCGACCTGCCGCTGCCCAAGCCGATGTTCGAGATCTGGGTGTGCTCACCGCGCGTCGAGGGGGTCCACCTGCGCAACGGGCGGATCGCCCGCGGCGGCATCCGCTGGAGCGACCGTCGGGAGGACTTCCGGACCGAGGTGCTCGGGCTGGTCAAGGCCCAGATCGTCAAGAATGCCGTCATCGTGCCCACCGGCGCCAAGGGCGGCTTCGTCGTCAAACGTCCGCCCACCGCGCCCGACGAGTTCCGCGCCGAGGGCGTGGCCTGCTACCGGGAGTACATCGCCGGCCTGCTCGACCTGACCGACAACATCGTCGAGGGTGCCATCGTCCCCCCGCCGTCCACGGTGCGTCGCGACGGCGACGATCCCTACCTGGTGGTGGCGGCCGACAAGGGGACGGCGACGTTCAGCGACATCGCCAACGAGATCTCCGCGGCATACGGGTTCTGGCTGGGCGACGCCTTCGCCTCCGGCGGCAGCGCCGGCTACGACCACAAGGCCATGGGCATCACCGCTCGTGGGGCCTGGGAGAGCGTCCGCCGCCACGCCCGTGTCCTCGGCAAGGACGCCGATCAGGACCCGCTGACCATGGTCGGCATCGGTGACATGTCCGGCGATGTGTTCGGCAATGGCCTGCTGCGCTCGCCGCACGTCCGCCTGGTGGCCGCCTTCGACCACCGCCACGTCTTCCTCGATCCGGACCCCGACCCGCAGGCCGCGTTCGACGAGCGAGCCCGGCTGTTCGCCCTCCCCCGGTCGAGTTGGGCGGACTACGACACCAAGCTGCTGTCTGCCGGGGGTGGCGTGTACCCGAGGACGCTCAAGTCGATCGAGATCAGCCCACAGGCCCAGGCGGTGCTGGGCGCCGACCGCCGGGTGTTCACCCCCAACGAACTGGTCGCCACGGTGCTGCGGGCCCCGGTCGACGTGCTGTGGAACGGCGGGATCGGCACGTACGTCAAGGCGCTGTCGGAGTCGAACAGCGAGGTCGGTGATCGGGCCAACGACGGGCTGCGGGTCAACGGCAGCGAGCTGCGGTGCAAGATCGTCGGCGAGGGCGGCAACCTCGGCTTCACCCAGCTGGGCCGGATCGAGTTCGCCAGCGGCGGCGGCCTGATCAACACCGACGCCATCGACAACTCCGCCGGTGTCGACTGCAGCGACCACGAGGTCAACATCAAGATCCTGCTGGGGCCGGCGGTGGCCGACGGGCGGATGACCGTCGCCCAACGGGACGAGTTGCTGGTGCAGATGACCGACGAGGTCGGTGAGCTGGTCCTCGACGACAACCAGGCCCAGACGCTGGCGCTCTCCGTGGCCCGGGTGCAGTCGCTGCCGATGGTCAACGTCCATGCCCGGTACCTGAACCTGCTGGAGTCCGACGGGTGGCTCAACCGCGGTCTGGAGTTCCTGCCCACCGACAAGCAGCTCGCCGAGCGGCAATCGACCGGCCGTGGCTTGACCACCCCCGAGTTCGCCGTGCTCATGGCGTACACCAAGACGACCAACTCCACCGAGATCGGGCGCACCGACCTGCCCGACGACCCGTACTTCGAGCCCGACCTGATGCGCTACTTCCCGACGGTGCTGCAGGAGCGGTTCGCCGAGGACATCCGCGCCCACCGGCTGCGCCGGGAGATCGTCACCACCCAGCTCAGCAATCAGATGTCGAACATCTCCGGCATCAGCTTCGACCATCGGATGCACGAGGAGACCGGCGCCGGGGTGGCCGACGTGATCCGCGCCTGGATCGCCGCTCGGGACATCCTCGGGGTCGCCGAGTTGTGGGCCGAGGTCGACGCCCTCGGGTCCAGCGTCAAGCTCGACGTGCAGCTCGAGATGCTGCTGGACATCCGCCGCATGGCCGACCGCTCGACCCTGTGGCTGCTGCGCCACCGCCATCCACCGCTGGACATCGCCAAGGTCGTCGGCCAGTTCGGCGAACCGATGCGGCGGATGCTGCAGATGGAGGGCGCCGTGGTGGGCGAGATGCGCAATCGCCTGTTCAGCGCCGAGGCGTCCCGGCTGGCGGCGGGCGTGCCCGAGTCGCTGGCCCAGCGCAGCGTGCAGTGGCCGCTGGCGCACACCTGCTTCGACGTCACCGAGCTGGCCGAGTTCCACCACGTCACCCCGGAGGTTGCCGCCCGCGAGTACTGGTCGATGTTCGACCTGCTCGACCTGCAATGGCTGTGGGACGCGGTCGCCGCCCTGCCGCGGTCGAACCGCTGGCAGACCCAGGCCCGCGCCGCGCTGCGTGACGAGATGCTGGCCGCCCTGGCAGACCTGGCCGGCGATGCCCTGTACGTCGGCACGGCACAGGAGTGGGCCGATACCAACCAGGACGCGGTGCGGGTGGCGATGACGATGTTCACCGAGCTGCGCCGGGCGGACGCCCAGGACATGACCACGCTGTCGGTCGGCCTGCGCCAGCTGCACAACCTGGCCCTGGTGACCAATGTGCCGAACGCCCCCAGCGCCCGGCGAGCCAGCGCCTGAGTGGAGCCGTCTGGGTAGCCTGCCACCCGCATGACCGGTCCCCGCTATCGCTTCGCGCCGTCCCCGACCGGCTTCTTCCACGTCGGTGGGGCGCGCACCGCGCTGTACAACTGGGCGCTGGCCAAGCAGCAGGGCGGGACGTTCGTGCTGCGCATCGAGGACACCGACGAGGCCCGCAACCGCCCGGAGTGGACCGAGGGGATCATCGACGCCCTCGCCTGGCTGGGCATCCATCGAGACGACCCGACCTTCGAGGGGCCCTACTTCCAGAGCGCCCTCGCCGATCAGCACGTCGCGGCGGCGCAGCGGCTGTACGACCGCGGCTCGGCGTACTACTGCGACCTGACGCCCGAGCAGGTCCAGGAACGGGCCAAGGCTGCCGGGAAGCCCGGCTACGACGGCTACTCGCGGGATCGAGGACTCGGACCCGGGCCGGGACGGGTGCTGCGCTTCCGGGTGCCGCCCGGCACCACCGTGGTGGGCGATGCCGTGCGCGGCGAGGTCGAGTTCGCCAACGACACGTTGGAGGACTTCGTGCTGCTGCGCGGCAACGGCACTCCCATGTTCCTCCTGGCCAACGTGGTCGACGACATCGCCATGGGCATCACCCATGTGCTGCGCGCTGAGGAGCACCTGCCGAACACGCCCAAGCAGCAGCTGCTGTGGCGGGCGCTCGGCGCCGAGCCGCCGGCGTGGGCCCACGTGCCGGTGCTGGTGAACGAGCAACGCAAGAAGCTGTCCAAGCGTCGCGACAAGGTGGCCCTCGAGCAGTACCGGGCCGAGGGGTACCTGGCCGAGGCGATGGTCAACTACCTGATGACCCTCGGTTGGTCTCCGCGCGGTGACCGGGAGATCGTCCCGTGGTCGCAGATCGAGGCCGAGTTCGATCTGGCCGACGTCAACCACTCGCCGGCGTTCTTCGACCTGAAGAAGCTGGCGGCGTTCAACGGCGAGTACATCCGGGCGCTGCCGGTGGACGACTTCGTCGCCGCCTGCCAGCCGTACCTGCACGACGACGGCGTGCCGTGGCCGCCCGAGCGCTACCGCCCGGCAGTGTTCGCCCAGATGGCGCCGCTGGTCCAGACCCGGGTGGTGACCTTGGCCGAGGTGCCGGCGATGGTCGACTTCCTGTTCCAGGCCGACCCGGTGGTCGACCCGGCGGCGTGGACCAAGGCGATGGGCGTGGCCGGCGCCCCCGCGGTGCTGGCCGAGACGGCCAGGTGCTACGCGACGCTGGACCCGTGGTCGGCCGAGGCCCTGAAGGACGCGCTCGACCGGATCGGCACGGCTCACGGCCTGAAGCTGGGCAAGGCCCAGGCGCCGATCCGGGTCGCCGTCACCGGCCGCACCGTCGGCCCGCCGCTGTTCGAGGCCCTCGAGGTGCTCGGTCGGGACGAGACGCTGCGCCGGCTCACCGACGCCGCCGGCCGCGGCACCCCCGGGTGAGCGCCTCGGTACCCTGTCGCGGGTGATCGACGGCGTAGCCCAGTCCGACGTCCAGGCCGGTCCCGACCCAACCCCACCGATGCCCCGGACCCCGGTGCCGGCCCGCCGCCGGTGGCGCCGGTGGCGGCGCGCCGTGCTGCTGGTGGCCGCGGTGGTGCTCGGCTACGGGGCGTGGAACCTGTACACGGTGTGGTCGACGGGACGCCGCGACCAGGCCCGCCACGTCGATGCCATCGTCGTGCTGGGCGCCGCCCAGTACGACGGCCGGCCGTCTCCACAGCTGGCCGCCCGCCTCGACCACGTCATCGAGCTGTGGCAGCGAGGTCTCGCCGACACGGTCGTGGTCACCGGGGGCAACCAGCCGGGAGACCGGTTCACCGAGGCCTCCTCGTCGCGCCGGTACCTGGAGCAGCGGGGCATCCCGGCGTCGGCGTTCCTGTCCGAGGATCGGGCGCACAACTCCTACGACTCGCTGCGCACCGTCGCCGCACTGCTGAAGCCGCTGGGCAAGACCCGGGTCCTGCTGGTCAGCGACCCGTACCACTCGCTGCGGATCCGGCTCATCGCCGAGGAACTGGGGCTCACCGCCTACACCTCACCCACCCGGACCAGCCCGGTCCGTGGCTGGACGGCGCGGTGGAAGGAGGTCAAGGAGGCGGCCGGGATCAGTATCGGGCGGATCATCGGGTTCCGCCGCCTGACCGGCCTCACCGGGTAGGGGAGCGCCGACCCCGTTGCTACACTCAACGCGCCCTCAGGCATGCCTGATGGGGAGTGGTGTAACTGGCAACACAGCAGATTCTGGTTCTGTTATTCAGGGTTCGATTCCTTGCTCCCCAGCCACACCGGCCGTCCGCGACCGGTGACATAGCCGGTTCGCCGGCGCCGCAGCTTGGCCCGTTCGTCTAGTGGCCTAGGACACCACCCTCTCAAGGTGGCGGCACGGGTTCGAATCCCGTACGGGCTGCAACGACAGAGCCCGCCGTCGTGGCGGGCTCTGACGTTTCCCGGCTCGATCGAGCCGTCGAGCACCACGCACACCACGAGCCCAACTTCGTCCATTCGCGTCGTGACAAGTTCGCGACGTCGCGAA
>JAKOUY010000012.1 GCA_029782355.1 Actinomycetes bacterium | reverse complement strand
CAAGTTCGCGACGTCGCGAACTTGTCACGACAGGAACGTCAGAGGGGCGTGGGGGCGGGTGGGGCGGAGCGACACCGCGGCGGCCGATGTCGCCGGCGAACACGGCGCGCTGCGCCAGGTTGTCAGACCGCGCAGCCGACGAAGCGGGCACCGACCGTGACGTACTTGATCAGCTCGGTGTTGTCGTGACCGTGCTGCGACTGCATCGCCGCCCCGCTCTGCGCCGCCTGGGCCAGTTGCTGGTGGAGCCCGTTGCAGTCGTGGCTGCGGATCAGCGCGTCGATCGCAGCCTGCAGGCTGGGCGGGTAGTCGGCCCACGGCACGTTGACGGCCGAGGCGTCGATGGGCGCTGACGCTGCACCCGCACCGCGGTTCGTGGTCGAGGCGGTCGAGGTGCTCGTTGCACTGGCCAACGCCGGGTCGGTGCGGGCCACGGCGACTGGGTGGCGATGGGTCTCGGTGGTGCACCCGGTGCCGGCCGCGGCGGCGACCACCGCCATCGTCAGTGGCGCGGCGATGACGGCGGTGACCCGTGCCCAGGACATGACCGGCAACGTACCGCCACGCTGCGGCGCCGTCCGGTCACCCCGGGCAGGGTCGTTCGACCGGATGACCGCTCAGACGGCGGCCGGTCCGGTCTCGCCGGTCCGCACCCGGAGCAGCCCGGTGAGCGGGACCCGCCACACCTTGCCGTCTCCGATCTTGCCGGTGCGGGCGTGCTCGGCGATCAGGGCGACCACCTGATCGGCCGCCCCGTCGCCGACGATCACTTCGATCTTGACCTTCGGCAGGAGATCGATGCGGTACTCCGAGCCGCGGAAGTTCTCGGTCTTGCCGCGTTGGCGGCCGAACCCACGCACCTCGGTCACGGTCATGCCCTCGACGCCGGCCCCCAACAAGGCCTCCTTCACGGCGTCGAGCTGATGCGGCTTGATCACCGCAGTCACCAGTTCGATCATCTCAGTGCCCCGTTCCCATGTAGGCCGCCTCCGGGTGGTAGGCGGGTGCGCCGTGCTCGTGGATGTCGATGCCCTCGAGCTCACCCTCACGCGACACGCGCAGCGTGCCGGTGGCTCGCACGGCAACGAAGAGGGCGACTCCGACTCCGAACGCCGCGGCGCCGGCGACCAGATTGCCCCAGACCTGGGCGAACAGCAGTCGTCCACCGCCGCCCCACAGCAGACCAGCGGGCGACCACTGCCCGGTGGCGAACAGCCCGACGCTCCACGTGCCCCACACGCCGGCCAACCCGTGGACGGCGACGGCGCCGATCGGGTCGTCGATCCGGAAGTGCTCGATGAGGTCGATGCCGTAGACCACCACCGGCCCGGCCACCAGCCCGATGAGCACGGCGCCGGTGGCGTTGACGTAGTAGCACGGCGCGGTGATGGCGACCAGGCCGCCGAGGAAGCCGTTGATCGTGATGCCCATGTCCCACTTCTTGACCCGCGGGTAGACCAGCGCCATCGCCGTCAGGCCGCCGGCGGCCGCAGCGAGCGTGGTGTTGGTGGCCACCCGGCCGATCCCGGCTGCGTCGAGCGCCGACAGGGTGCTGCCGGGGTTGAAGCCGTACCAGCCGAACCACAGGATCACCCCGCCGATCGCCGCGATCGTCAGGTCGTGGCCGGGCGGCAGACCTCCGCCGTCGCGCTTGAACTTGCGTCCGAGACGTGGCCCGAGGACGATCGCTCCGGCGAGGGCGATGAACCCGCCGACGGTGTGGACCACCGTGCTGCCGGCGAAGTCGAGCATGTGCACCCCGCCACGGTTGGTCTGCAGCCACCCGCCCGGCCCCCAGATCCAGTGGCCGATGATCGGATAGATGAAGCCGCTGACCACCACGCTGTACAGCAGGTCGCCGACGAAGCCGGTGCGTCCGACCATCGCGCCGGAGGTGATCGTCGAGCAGGTGTCGGCGAAGGCGAACTGGAACAGGAAGAAGGCCATGAAGGAGACGCCCGTGGCGCCGGTCAGGCCGTACGTGGCCGGAGCCCCGTTGAGGAAGAAGAACTCGTGGCCGATGAACCCGTTGCCCCGCCCGAACATCAGGGCGAACCCGAACGCCCAGAACAGCAGGGCACACAGGCAGGTGTCGACGATGCACTCCTGGAGGACGTTGACCACTTCCCGGGTCCGGGCGAAGCCGGCCTCCAGCATCATGAACCCGGCCTGCATGAAGAACACCAGGAACGCGGCCACCAGCACCCAGGCCGTGTTCGATGCGCTGACGACGTCGTCGATCGTCGGCGCTGCGGCCGGGTGCATGCCGAGGGCGTGGGCCGCGGAGCCGGTCAGCCACGGCCCGACCGTGAGCACGACGCCGAAGGCGGCGATCAGGCCGAGCATCTTGCCGGACAGGTAGGTGACGAAGAATCGCCGGCGTTCCGGGTCGCGCAGACGCTGACGAAGGGTTGGCTGGCTCAAGTGTCCTCCCGTGCTGATGGCTGGCCCGCGGTGGGCTGGGCGGCACCGTAAACAGCGAATGATCCGGGAGGATCACGTGCGTGTTACGGGAGCTTGAACGCTGGGCCGGGCTCGGTCGACGGGTGTCGCTGACGGCGTGATGCAGATCGTCGCCGAGGTGTCCACCCGAGTGCCCTGGTCGTCTTCTACGATCGCGGCGCGTGGCGCGCCCGGACGGGCTCCGGGTGCCGAGGACGGAGCAACGGATGAACGTGGGAACGAGTCGTGGCAGGAGTCGGTGGAAGCCGGCCTGGCGCAGCGCGGCCGTGGCGGCCCTGGTGGGAGCCGTCCTGGCCGTCCCCTCGGCGCCGGCCGGCGCGACCACCGGTCAGTACGGCCAGTTCTGCGCCAACGGCAAGCCGATCTTCCGTGTGCCGACCACCCAGAAGGTGGTGGCGTTCACCTTCGACGACGGTCCATCCCCGCGCAACACGCCGAAGATCATGAGTGCCTTCGAGAAGTACGGCTGGCGAGCCACGTTCTTCCTCGTGGGCGAGAACGCCAAGGCCTACCCGGCACTCACCCGCAGCATCGTCCAGCGCGGCCACACCATCGGTGGGCACTCGATGACCCACTCCACCGGGCTGGCTCGCAACGCCACGGAGATCGTGCCGACGCGCAACCTGTTGGAGTCGTTGACCGGTGTGCGCACCACCTACTACCGCGTCCCCGGGCTGATGAACAGCGCCAAGATCGCCTCGACGATCTTCCGCAACGGGATGTGCTCGCTGTCGGAGAGCTACAACCTGTTCGACTTCCTCCTGCCACGGGTGCCCGCCGCCACGTTGTGCGGGCGGATGTACTGGGCGCTGCGCCCCGGATCGATCCTGCTCCTGCACGACGGTGGCTCGCACCAGCCGACCGTCGATGCGGTGCCGTGCATGCTGAAGTACGCCCAGCGCCGCGGCTACCGCGTCGTCCCGCTCGGCGACCTGCTCAGCGGCAAGTTCTGACTCAGCGTTCGGCGAGCTCGCGAAACTCGTCGGGCACCGACCCGTACTCGGACAACGTCACCCCGGCGTAGCCCACCGCCGCCCGTCCGAACTTGGCGCGCACCGCATCGACCGAGTGGTCCACCGCCCAGCGGGCACTGCCGGTGGCCGATCCCGGGCGTGTCGGGTCTGACGAAGCCCGGTCCGTGGTCTCCAACTCGAGCTGGATGCCGGATACCGCCACCAGGTTGGACACGGAGATGGCCAGCAACGACACCTCCGGCCAGTCCGGGTGATCGGCCAGCGCGCCGAGGACCAGCGTCTCGGCCACGTCGGCCAGGGTGCGGGTCGCCGCCACCGGTTGGTCGAGCGTGCGTGAACGGGTGATCGACCGGCTGGACGTCCCCAGCTTGGCCAGGCGGACTCGCACCGTGACCGTCCGCCCGCCCCGCCCGGCAACGCGCAGCCGGCCACCGACGCGATCGGCGAGGTGGCCGAGCACGGCGCGCAGCAGCTCGGCGGTGGCCAGTGTGCGCCCGAACCCGGACTGGGCGCCGACCGACGAGGCCCGCCCGCCTGGCTTGACCGAGCGGTGGTCGCGGTTCGACGCCAGGTGGCTCATCTTCGTCCCGACCGCCTGGCCGAGCAGGCTGCGCAGCCAGCCCTCCTCGCTGCCGGCCAACTGCCCGATGGTGGCGATCCCCCGGCTGGCCAGCTTGGCCTCCGTCACCGGGCCGACACCCCACAGCAGGTGGACGGGAAGCGGCGCCAGGAACTCGGCCTCGGTGCCCGGCTCGACGACCACCAGGCCGTCCGGCTTGGCCACCTGTGAGGCGACCTTGGCGAGATGCTTGGTCGTGGCCACGCCCACCGAGATCGGCAGGCCGATCTCGGCGCGCACCCGGGTGCGGATCCGGTCGGCGATGGTGCCACCATCGCCGAACAGGTGCACCGACCCGGTGACGTCCAGGAAGGCCTCGTCGATGGAGATCCGCTGGACCAGTGGGGTGAAGTCGTCGAGCACCGCCATGACGAGGTCGGCGAGGCGCTGGTACTCGGCGAAGTGCCCACCGACGAAGCGCAACGTCGGGCACAGCTGCCTGGCGCAACTGGCGGGCATCCCGCTCGCCACGCCGAACCGCTTGGCCTCGTAGGACGCCGCCAGCACGATGCCGCCGCCGACCGCGATGGGCAGGCCGCGCAGCGACGGGTCGAGGAGTTGTTCGACCGAGGCGTAGAAGGCGTCGAGGTCGGCGTGGAGGATCGTCGGTGGGCCGGCCACCTCGGCCAGGTTAGACGAACATCAGTTCGATGTCGAGCCAGTGATCATCGCCACGATCTCGTCGGCCGACGGCATGCCCGGGGCACTGTCGGGCAGCGGGTCGAGCCCGTCGGCGATCGAGGTCCACCGGCGCATCGCCAGATCCAGCCACTCCTGGCCGGTGAACACCCAGAAGCGCCGGGCCTCGATGGCGTCGGCGACGAGGTCGGCGACTGCCGCCGGCGTGACGCCCTCGGCGATCACCCGCTCGACCACCGGGCGCATCATCTCGAAGGTCGGGCTGTGCTCCAGCGCGCCGAGATCCTCGGGGAAGTTCCGTTCGGCCTCGAAGATCTTCGTACGCACCCAACCCGGGCACAGGCAGCTGACGCCGATCGGTGCGCCGATCATCTGCATCTGGCGGAACAGGTTCTCGGTGAGGGCCACGACGGCGTGCTTGGTGGCGTCGTAGGTGGGCGACAGCCCGGGATACAGCCCGGCCATCGAGGCGGTGTTGACCAGATGGCCCCCGCTGGCGAGCAGGTGCGGCAGGAAGGCGCGCACGCCATGGATCACGCCGTAGAGGTTGACGCCGATCGTCCACTCCCAGGTGTTGATCGGGCCGAACCAGGCATCGCCGCCACCGGCGACGCCGGCGTTGTTGCACATCACGTGCACCGCACCGAAGCGCTCGATCACGGCCGCGGCCAGAGCGTCGACCTCGCCGGCATGGCGGACGTCGACGACCCGGGCGACCACGTCGCCGGACCCTCCGGCGGCGCCAACCTCGGCGGCGGCCCGCTCGAGCGCGCCGGTTTCGACGTCGGCCAGGACGACGTTCATGCCCGCAGCGGCGAAGCGCTGCGTCAAGGCGAGTCCGATCCCGCTGGCCGCCCCCGTCACCACTGCTGTCTGTCCATGACCCAGTTGCATCGGACGAGTCTCGCGGAGCCGGCCGGAGCCGGGCGACATGGCGGAGGTAGGTTGCCGGTGTGGAGCACGTCGACGTCGTCGTGGTCGGTGCCGGGATCAGCGGCATCGGCGCGGCCTACTTCCTGCAGCGTGATTGCCCGGACCGCAGCTTCGTCATCCTCGACGGCCGCGACGACATCGGCGGGACCTGGGACCTGTTCCGCTACCCGGGCATCCGCTCCGACAGCGACATGCACACCCTCGGCTACTCGTTCAAGCCGTGGACCGCCGACCGGGCCATCGCCGACGGTCCGTCGATCATGGCCTACCTGCGAGAGACGGTCGCCGAGCACGACGTCGCTGCGCACCTCCGCCTGCGCCATCACGTCCGCCAGGCGGAGTGGTCGAGCGCATCGGCCACCTGGACGATCCATGCCGACGACCTGGCCACCGGAACGCCCGTCCAGCTGACCTGCTCGTTCCTGTACATGTGCGCCGGCTACTACAACTACCGGCACGGTCACGTCGTCGAGTTCCCCGGCCAGGCCGAGTTCGCCGGCACCATCGTCCACCCCCAGCAGTGGCCCGAGGACCTCGACTACCGAGGCCAGCGGGTGGTGGTGATCGGGTCGGGTGCCACGGCGATGACCTTGGTGCCGGCGATGGCCGGGCAGGCCGCCCACGTCACCATGCTGCAGCGCTCGCCGACCTACGTGATCGCCCGGCCGGACCGCGACAAGCTGGCCAACGGCCTGCGCCGGGTCCTCCCCGATCGGCTGGCCTACCGGATCACCCGTCGCAAGAACATCGCCCTGCAGCAGTTCCTGTACCGGCGGACGCGGACGAAGCCGGACGCGGTCCGCACCTTGCTGCTCGGCGAGGCGCGCAAAGCCCTCGGCGACCACTACGACGTCGAACGGCACTTCACCCCGCGCTACGACCCGTGGGACCAGCGTCTGTGCCTGATCCCCAACGGCGACCTGTTCGAGGCCATCCGGACCGGCACGGCGTCGGTGGTGACCGACACGATCGAGCGCTTCACCGAGCACGGCATCCGCCTGGGCAGCGGCGAGGAACTGCCGGCCGACCTGATCGTCACGGCCACCGGGCTGGACCTGGTGACCCTCGGCGAGGTGGAATTCCGCGTCGACGGCGTGCCCGTCGACTTCTCCCGCACCTGGACCTACAAGGGCTTGGCCTACAGCGACGTGCCCAACCTGGCATCCTCGTTCGGCTACATCAACGCCTCGTGGACGCTGCGCGCCGACCTCACCGCCCAGTACGTGTGCCGGCTGCTCAACCATCTGCGGGCCACGGGCACCGACACCTGCACGCCGCGACTCCGGCCGACCGACCGGGACATGCCCGCCAAGCCGTGGATCGACGGATTCTCCGCCGGGTACATCCAGCGGGCGCTGCCCCGATTGCCCAAACAGGGTGACCGCCAGCCGTGGGTCAACCCGCAGCACTACGCCACCGATCGCAAGATGCTGCTGCGCGACCCGTTGAGCGATGGGGTCATGCAGTTCACCCGTCACCGTCGACCGGTCGGCGCGTCGCCCTCCGCCCAGGAGCACGCCGCGCCATGACCGTCGACGCCGACTGCGGCGGCGAGTCACCGTGCCTGGCTCATCTGCTGGGCCGCGGCCGCGACATCGACGATCACCACGACATCGAGGAGTTCGTCCGCCACGTCTCCCGACAGGTCGCCATGGACGACCTGCTCGGGCCGATCTTCGCGGCCGCCCAGGTCGACTGGAACGAGCACATCGAGCGGCTCACCGCGTTCTGGGCCCGCCAGTTGCTCGGCGAGCCGGGCTCCGTCGGCAACCCGCTCGGTCCCCACCGCCCGCTGCATCAACACACCGTGTTCACCGACGCCCACGACGCCCGCCGCGTGGCCGACGAGCACGCCGGGGCCGCCTGACAGGCGGACGAGTACGCTCGGCTCAACCGACAAGGGGGTTGGAGATGGGTGAGTACGTCAGCGTCACGGCTCGGGACGGGGGCACGTTCCAGGCCTACCTGGCCAAGCCGGCCAGTGGCTCGGGGCCCGGCATGGTGGTCATCCAGGAGATCTTCGGGGTCAGCGACTACGTCCGGCGGACGGCTGATCGCTACGCCCGCGAGGGGTTCGTGGCCATGGCGCCGGACCTGTTCTGGCGGATCGAGCCAGGCATCGATCTCGGCTACTCGCCCGAGGAGTGGCAGCGGGCCTTCCAGCTGTTCGGCCAGTTCGACGTCGATCGTGGCATCGAGGACATCGCCGCCACCATCGACGCGCTGCGTGCCCGTGACGACGTCTCCGGCGGGGTCGGGGCGGTCGGGTTCTGCCTCGGTGGCAAGTTGGCCTACCTCACCGCGGCGCGGACCGACGTCGACGTCGCCGTGTCCTACTACGGCGTCGGCATGGACGCTCACGCCGACGAGGCCGCCAACGTCACCGTGCCGCTGATGTTCCACCAGGCCGAGCTCGACGAGTACGCCCCGGCCGAGTCCCGGGCGGCGTTGCAGGCCGCCTTCGCCGGCAACGACCTGGCGACCTTCTACCTCTATCCGGGCCAGCAGCACGCCTTCGCCCGGGAGGAGGGCGAGAACTACGACCAGGCGTCCGCCGACCTCGCCTACCAGCGAACCATGGAGCACTTCCGCGCCGTGTTGTAGCGGCCACCGCAGCGCTCATCGGTCACTCCCGTGACGATCGCAAAACATGCGTAAGATGCGACGCGTGTCGACGCCACGAGTGGTCTGTATCGGAGGTGGGCCGAGCGGGCTGCTGCTCGGCATCCTCTTGCACCGGGTCGGAGCGGCCCACGTCACCGTCCACGAGCGCAACGCCCCGGAGGACACCTTCGGCTTCGGCGTGGTGTTCAGCGACGAGACGCTGGCCAACCTGCGCCACGCCGACCCGGAGGTCTTCGCCCGGATCGAGGCGGAGATGGCCTACTGGCCGATCATGGACGTCGTCCACCGCGGCCGTGTCCTGCGCTCCGGCGGCCACGGGTTCGCCGCCCTGTCCCGCCAGCGCCTCCTGCAGCTGCTGGTGGAGCGGGCCACCGAGCTCGGCGTCGACCTCCGCCATCACAGCGACGTGCCGTCGCTGGCCGCCGCCGGTCCCGCCGACCTGCTGGTGGGCTGCGACGGTGTCCACAGCGGCGTGCGCCGCGAGCTGGCCGATCAGTTCCGGCCCAGCGTCCAGCAGGGTGCAGCCAAGTACATCTGGTTCGCCAGCACCAAGCGCTTCGAGCAGTTCACCTTCCTGTTCGCCGAGACCGAGTGGGGCCTGTTCCAGGCCCACGTCTACCCGTACGCGGCGGACCGCTCGACGTTCATCGTCGAGACCAGCGTCGACGCCTGGCGGCGAGCCGGGCTCGACGCCGTCGACCCGGCCTCGTTGCCGCCCGGCCAGAACGACACCGCCTCGCTCGAGTTCTGCCAGCGGATCTTCGCCGACGCCCTCGACGGCCACACCCTGGTGGGAAACAACTCCAAGTGGCTGTCGTTCAACTACGTCCGCAACGGCTCGTGGTCGGCCCGGTTCGGCGAGACCCCCGTCGTCCTGCTGGGCGACGCCGCGCACACCGCCCACTTCTCGATCGGCTCGGGCACCAAGCTGGCGTTCGAGGATGCCATCGCCCTGGCCGAGCAGCTGACCGCCGACCCACCGCTGCCGGTCGAGGAGGCGCTGACCCGGTACGAGGCTGAGCGCCGGCCGGTGTCGGAGAGCCTGCAGCGTGCTGCGCTGACCAGCCAGCGATGGTTCGAGTCCGTCGAGCGCTACATCGACCTGCCCTCCGAGCAGTTCGCCTTCCAGTTGCTCACCCGCAGCCAGCGGATCACCTACGACAACCTGTTCCTGCGCGATCCGTCGCTGGCCGGCGAGATCCTCGGTTGGTTCCACGCCAGCCGCCCGGCGCACCTGCGACCGGCGGACCCGGCTACTCCGCCGATGTTCTACCCGTTCGAGTTGCGTTCCGTCCGCCTGGCCAATCGGGTCGGGGTGTCCTCGATGGCGCAGTACTGCGCGGTGGACGGCATGCCCGCCGACTGGCATCTCGTCCACCTCGGGTCTCGGGCCGTCGGTGGTGCCGGACTGGTGATGACCGAGATGACCTGCGTCTCGCCGGATGGCCGGATCAGCCCGGGTTGCACCGGGCTGTGGAACGACGAGCAGGGCGCGGCATGGCAGCGGATCGTCGAGTTCGTCCACGCCGACACCGCTGCCAAGATCGGCGTGCAACTCGGCCATGCCGGGCGCAAGGGCTCGACCCGCCGGGCATGGGAGGGCATCGACCAACCACTGGAGTCGGGCAACTGGCCCATCGTGTCGGCCTCGGCCGTGGCCTACGGCACCAATGCGGTGCCGGCGGAGCTCGACCGGGCCGGGATGGACGACGTCATCGGCCAGTTCGTGTCGGCCACCCGGCGCGCCGCCGCGGCCGGGTTCGACCTCCTCGAGGTCCACGCCGCCCACGGCTACCTGCTGTCGTCGTTCCTCTCTCCCGTCAGCAACCACCGGACCGACGCCTACGGCGGCGACCTCGCCGGGCGGATGCGCTTTCCGCTCGAGGTGGTCGAGGCGGTGCGTGCCGCGTGGCCCGACGACCTCCCGCTCAGCGTGCGGATCAGCGCAACCGACTGGATCGACGGCGGCTTCGACGGGGATGAGGCGGTGGCCCTGGCCCGGGCCCTGGCGGCGGTGGGGGTCGACATCGTCGACGTGTCCACCGGCCAGGTCGACCCGGCCGAGCACCCCGAGTTCGGCCGGCTGTACCAGACCCCCTTCGCCGACCGGATCCGCCACGAGGCCGGCATCCCCACCATGGCCGTCGGCGCGGTGTCGAGCATCGACGACGTCAACACGGTCATCCTGAGCGGCCGCGCCGACGTGTGCCTGCTGGCCCGCCCGCACCTGGTCGACCCGTACTGGACGCTGAACGCGGCGATCGACCAAGGGGTCACCGACATCTACTGGCCCGACCAGTACGGCTCGGGGCGGACCGCCCGGCGGCGCCAGCAGTCGGCGGTGCCCCTGATCAACCGGGACCACCGCTGATGGGCCTGTCGGCGGCCGAACAGGAGCTGTACGACCAGACCCGAGTGCGCTGCCGGGAGCAGTTCGCCGGGCTGGCCGCCGGCGCGCCGGAGGGTCGGATCAATCGAGCAGTGGTGTCCGCCCTGGGCCGGACCGGCACGATCGCCCGGCTGTTCCCGGCGCGCATCGGCGGCGTCCACGACACCGAGGTCTCGGCGATCGACCTGTGCATCCTGCGCGAGGCCCTGGCACGGGAGAGCACCGAGGTCGAGACCGCCCTGGCGATGCAGGGCCTCGGGTCGTATCCGATCCTGCAGTCCGGTCGGCCAGCGGTGGTCGAGCGGTGGATGCCCGGCGTGTGCCGTGGCGAGGTGATCCCGGCCTTCGCGATGAGCGAGCCGGACGCGGGGAGCGATGCCGCAGCGATGAACCTGGCGGCCGAGCGGGTGCCCGGCGGGTTCCGCCTGACCGGCACCAAGACCTGGATCTCCAACGCTCCCGACGCCGACGTGTACACCGTGTTCGCCCGGACGACGCCCGGAGCCGGGGCCCGCGGCGTGACCGCCTTCTGCGTCGATGGCGCCAGCGCCGGACTCGGTGGTGCGCCGCTCGAGATGATCTCCGCCCACCCGATCGGGCGGCTCGACTTCGATGCCGTGTTCGTGCCCGACGAGTGCGTGTTGGGCGAGGTCGATGCCGGCTTCCGGGTGGCGATGCGCACGCTCGACCTGTTCCGCCCCAGCGTCGGAGCGTTCGCCGTGGGCATGGCCCAGGCGGCGCTCGACCTCGCCGTCGAGCATGCGGGCACGCGGCAGGCGTTCGGCGGGCCGTTGCGCGACCTGCAGGCGGTGGCCCACGCCGTGGCCGACATGGCCGTTCTCACCCAAGCTGCCCGGCTGATGGTGCACGAGGCGGCGCGGGTCTACGACGCCAGCGCCGCCGCAGGCTCGATCACGCCGGCCGTGACGATGGCGTCGTCGATGGCCAAGCTGTTCGCCACCGAGACCGCCCAACGGGTGGTGGATGCCGCGGTGCAACTCCACGGCGCACGCGGGCTGCAGCGCGGCCACCCGCTGGAGGCCCTCTATCGCGACGTCCGCGCCCCGCGGATCTACGAGGGGGCCAGCGAGGTCCAGCGAACGATCATCGCCCGCGGCCTGTTCCGCTGACGGGCGGGCCCGGCTCGCCGCCACCCTGGCGCCGCGGGCCCATGGTGGCCAGGACGTGCCCGACGGCCTGATCGTCGAGGCGGGCGAGAGCGGCAGCGAACAGCTGGCGGGCCTCGTCGCGTCGGGCGGCGAACGGGGTGAGCGGATCGGGCAGACCGGGGTCCTGGTAGGCCAGGTGCCGCCAGCGCTCGATGACCTCGACGTAGTCGATCAGCGCCTGGCGCGCGCCGCGGTCGGTGGCAGTCCATCGGTCGAGGATCCGTCTGGTCCGCGCCGTGAATCCGTTGTACTCGCGGGCCAGGCCGGCGAGGTCCCAGGTGGCCGCGGCCATCGTCGCCAGATCGGCGAAGCCGTGGTACGAGCCCTCGAACAGCGAGGCGAAGCGGGAGAGGTCCGACCGGGTCAGCGCCCGGGCGACGTCGGGCGACACCCGCCGCGGGCCGATCCACACGCCAGGTGCCAGCGGGCCGCAACCCAGCGCCCCGAGCCGGGCACGCAGCTGGTGGCGCAACTCGCGACGGGCCTCGGGAACGCTGAAGGCCACCAGCACCCAGCCGTCCTCCAGGTCGGCGGCCAGCTGGCTCTGGAAGATCCGCACGTCACCGTCGGCCAGGATGTCGAGTAGCGCAGCGGTCGCCGAGTAGCCCGGCGAGGCGCCGTGGCGGGAGCTCATGAGCAGGCCGTTGCGCTTCAGCCGAGCGATGGCCGAGCGGGCCGACGGCTCGTCGATCCCCAACTCGCCGAGCAGCACGACGAGGTCGGCGATGGCGATCCAGTTGCCGACTCGGCGGACGAACGAGCCGTAGAGCACGACGATGGCCGGGCGCGGCGCCAGCGGTACTCGTCCGGCAGGCATGAGGGCTCAGCGCCGGTCGGGGATCACCGCGGTCCCGGCGATCTCGATCAGCGCCTGCGGCTCGACCAGCTCGGTCACGCCCACGAGGGCCATGGCCGGGTAGTGGCGGCCGACGACGCGGCGGTAGGCGGCGCCGACCGCCAGCAGCGAGGTGCGGTAGGCCGGCACGTCGGTGGCGTACATGGTCAACGAGACGAGATCCTCCGGGCGGCCGCCCGCCGCATCCAGGGCGGTGACCAGATTGGACAGGGCCAGCTCGAACTGCTCGGCGAAGGTCTCGCCGCGCATCGTCCCACCGGCGTCCATGGCCACCTGGCCGGCGAGGTACACCGTGCGCCCCGGCTGGGCGACCACCGCGTGGCTGAAGCCGCGTGCCGCGGCCAGGCTGTCGGGGTTGAGGAACTCGTGGCTCACCGGCCCCTCCAGTTCGGTCGCTCGCCGGCGTTGAACGCCCGGTGGAACTCGGCGTGGTCGGCGGTCTGCATCAGGTGAGCCTGGGTCATCGCCTCCAACTCCAGGGCGCCGTGCAGCGTCATGTCGGCCTCCCGGGTGAGCAGGAGCTTGGTGGTCCGGTAGGCCAGCGTCGGCCCGTCGGCCAGGCGGCGGGCCAGCGCGCTGGCCGTGGCCAGCAGGTCGTCCGGCTCCACGCACCGGTTGGCCAGGCCGATGGCCAGGGCATCGGGGCCGGTGACCGCGTCGCCGAACATCAGGATCTCGCTGGCCCGCCCGAGGCCGATCAGCCGGGGCAGGAGGTAGCAGGTGCCCATGTCCCCGCCGGACAGCCCGACGCTGGTGAACAGGAAGCGGAACTTGGTGGCCGGGGTGACGATGCGGAAGTCGGCGGCCATGGCCAGCACCGCCCCGGCCCCGGCGGCGGTGCCGTTGACGGCGGCGACGATGGGGATCGGGCACTCGCGCATCCGCTGGACGACCGCGCCGGTCATCCGGGTGAACTCCAGCAACTCGCGCGGGTCCATCTGGATCAACTCGCCGATGATCTCGTTGACGTCGCCGCCCGAGCAGAAGCTGCGCCCGGCACCGGTGAGCACGACGGCGTCGCAGACATCACGGTGGGGGAGCTCCTCGAACAGGTCGCGCAGATCGGCGTAGGCGTCGAAGGTGATCGCGTTGAGCTTGTCCGGTCGGTTCAGGGTGATGGTCATCACCCGGGCGTCGACGGCGACGTCGAAGTGCTGCCAGGCCGCAGTGAACGGCGCCGAGGCGCGAAACGGGATGTCGGGTTTCATCGGGACCTCATGACTGGATCGTGCCACCGTCGAGCACGATCGACTGACCATTCACGGCCGCGGCAGCGTCCGAGCAGAGATAGGCGACGGCGTCGGCCACCTCGGCCGGCTCGACCAGGCGGCCCAGCCGGGAGTTGCCCACCAGGCTGGTCTCTGCGTCGGCGGGGCTGCACCCGGTGCGGGCGACGATGTTGGCGATGGTCCGCGCCGTCATCTCGGTGCGCACGTACGCCGGGCAGACGCTGTTGGCGGTGACGCCCGTGCCGGCGACCTCGGCGGCGACGGCACGCATCAGGCCGAGCACGGCGTGCTTGGACGCCGCGTAGGCGGCGATGTAGGCCGCGCCCTGATGGCTGGCGATCGAGGCCACCGTGACGATCCGCCCCCAATGGCGCGACCGCATGCCGTCCAGGACGCCGCGGGTCCACAGGAACGGGCCGGTGGCATTGACCGCCAGGTGCTGGTTCCAGCTGTCCAGCGTGGTGCGCCCGAGCGGCGCCGACGTGGCGATCCCGGCGTTGTTCACCAGGATGTCGACCTCGCCGAGCGCGCCGAGGGCATCGGCCACCGTGGCCTCGTCGGCGACGTCGCCCACCACGTATGCAAAGCCGCTGGCGCGCAGGGCTGCCTCGTCTCGACCGGTGACCACCACGTGGCAGCCGTCGGACGCCAGCCGTCGGGCGCAGGCCAGGCCGATCCCCTTGGCCCCGCCGGTGACCACGGCGCGACGCTCAGATGCTGGCATCGACGATCTCCGAGGGCGTGCCCCGACGGCCGGCCGCGTCGTAGGGGACGATGCGGTAGCGGTACTGCCGGCCGGCGACCACGAGATCGTCGAGCTGGGCTTCACGGGTGCAGGCCAGGCGCCGTTCGAACGGACCGTCGTCCTCGCTGCGCAGGATGTCGTACCCGGCCACCGGCCCGTTCGGGCGGGGCCACCGCAGGCGGATGGCCCCGGGTTCGAGCACCACGGTGGGCGTGGCGTCGGTGGCCCAGGCGATGTCGGCCGCCGCCTGCTCGTCGGGTGTCGGGGCCTGGGTCGAACCCCGCGGCCACAGATAGCAGACCACCGTCTTGAAGTTCTCGTCGAGGCTCTTGCACACGTTGCAGTAGATGCAGCGGACCACCTCGGCGCCGCGCCCGGCCGCCACCTTGGCCGGCAGGTACGGGTCGGCCAGCAGCGCCCGGGCCATGCCGACGATGTCGCAGCGGCCGTCCGCCAGCACCCGCTCGGCGAGGTCGGCGGTACCGATCTTGCCGGCACCGAGCACGGGGGTGGTGTGGCCGCGCCGGCGCAGCTCGCCGCGGACGTGATCTGCCATCCACAGGTTGGCCGCGTCCGGGTAGGTGTCACCGGGCATGCAGCGATCGCCGCTGTAGCCGGTGTACGGGTACAGCGGCTTGCCCTCGCGGTGCTGGGCATCCTCGAACTTGCCGCCGGCCGACAGCGACACGTAGGCCGCGCCCAGCTCGGCGAAGCGCACGGCGAACTCGCTCGACTCGCCGACGCTGTACCCGTGACGGATGCACTCCTCGGCGTCGAAGCGCAGCCCGACGGCGAACCGGTCGGACACCGCCTGGCGGACCTCGGTGAAGGCCATCGTCGGCAGGCGCATCCGGTTCTCCAGGCTGCGGCCGTAGCGGTCGTTGCGCCGGTTCATCCGCGACAGCATCGACGACAGCGTGTAGGCGTGGGCCATGTGCACCTCGACACCGTCGAACCCGGCCTGCTCGGCTCGCCGGGCGGCGGCGGCGAACAAGCCCGGCAGTGCCTCGAGCTCGTCGATGCGGAGATCGGCGATCGTCTGGCGCCAGCCGGACCTGGCCACCTTGAGGAAGTGGATGATCTGCAGGAACACCTTGGCCGGTCCGGCCGCGTGGACCGCCGCCGGGATGCGGCTCAACCCGCCGATGAACTCGTCGTCGCTGGCCTTCAGCAGCGGGCCGCTGCGCCCACCATGGATGCTGGAGGCCTCGACGACGATCATCCCGGCCCCCCCTTCGGCGAAGCGCCGGTAGCGCTCGACGATCTGGTCGGTCACGTGGCCGTCGTCGCCGGACAGGCGGGTGACCATGGCCGGCACGGCGAAGCGGTTGGCGATGGTGACCGGGCCGAGGTCCAGGGGGCTGTAGAGCGTGGGGTGAGCCGGGCTCACGACGGGATCTCCGCCGCCTGCTGGCGGAGGACGAAACGCTGCAGCTTGCCGGTCTGGGTGCGCGGCAGCTCGTCGCGGAACTCGATGGCCCGCGGGTACTTGTACGGGGCGATCGTCGCCTTGACGTGGTCCTGCAGCTCGGTCACCAGCTGCGGGGTGGCGGCGAACCCGTCACGCACCACCACGTAGGCCTTGACGATGTGGCCGCGCCGCTCGTCCGGGGCCGCCACGCAGGCGCACTCGGCCACGGCCGGGTGGCCCAGCAGGGCGGCCTCCACCTCCGGTCCGGCGATGTTGTAGCCGGCGGAGATGATCATGTCGTCGGCCCGGGCGACGTACCAGTAGTTGCCGTCGGCGTCCCGACGCATCGAGTCGCCCGGGTAGTTCCAGCCGTCACGCACGTAGGTCAGCTGCCGAGCATCTGCCAGGTACCGGCAGCCGGTCGGTCCGCGCACGGCCACCCGACCGACCTCGCCGTCGGGCAGCTCGTTGCCCTCGTCGTCGACGATCTTGGCTTCGAACCCGGGAATCGGTCGGCCGACGGAGCCGTCCACCACCTCGTCGGGAGCGGCCGAGATGAACACGTGGAGCATCTCGGTGGCACCGAGGCCGTCGATCAGGTTGATGCCGGTGGCGTCGCGCCAGGCCCGGCGGATGGACAGCGGCAGGGCCTCGCCGGCCGCCACTCCCTTGCGCAGCGAGGACAGGTCGTGCTGCCCGATGCCGTCGAGCATGGCCCGGTAGGCGGTCGGGGCCGTCCAGGTGATGGTCACTCCGTGGCGGCCGATTGCCTCGAGCAACGCCGGGGGAGCGGCCTGCTCCAGCAGCAGGGCACAGGCCGCGGCGCGCAACGGGAAGATCAGCAGGCCGCCGAGTCCGAAGGTGAAGGCCAGCGGCGGGCTGCCGGCGAACACGTCGTCGGCTTCGGGCTGGACGATCGAGCGGCTGAACGTGTCGGCGATGGCCAACACGTCGCGATGGAAGTGCACGCAACCCTTCGGTTGCCCGGTCGTGCCGCTGGTGAAGGCGATCAGCGAGACGTCATCGGCGGCGGTGTCGCACGGGTCGAAGCTCGGCGAGGCGTGACGGATGGCGTCGGCCAGCTCGCTCTCGGGTCCGTAGCCGATGATCGGCATCGAGCCGGCGGGCCGCAACTCGTCCAGGTAGCGGTCATCGCACAGCGCCAGGTCGACGCGCGCCTTGTCGATGATCGCCCGCAGCTCGCCGGTGCGCAGCAGCGGCATGGTCACGACGGCCACCAGTCCGGCCTTCTGCACGGCCAGCCAGCACGCCGCCAGCCACGGGTTGTTCGGGCCGCGCAGCAGGACGCGGTTGCCGGGCACCAGGTTGCGTTCGAACATCAGCACGTTGGCGATCCGGTTCGACCAGTTCAGGACCTCGGCATAGGTCCACCGGTTGCCGTCGGCGTCGGCCAGGCAGGGGCGCGCTCCGTGGCCGGCGGCGACGTTGGCGTCGAGCAGCTCGGCGGCACAGTTCAGCCGATCGGGGTAGGCCAGCGCCGGGTGATCCCACCGGTACACCGGCTGGGCCAGTGGATCGGGCAGGTGATCACGGGCGAAGGTGTCGACGAAGCCGGTTGGCGCGGACGGGATCCCCATCGCGCCGACTGTAGTGCGCCGTCGTGACGGTCGTCGTCAGGACGGCATGCCAGGAGCGCCGGCCGCGGCGAGGTGCTCGGCGATCGACGCCTCCAGCTTGGCCCGATAGCGCTCCGGGTCGGGGAGCGCGGCGCGGTCGGCGTTGAACGTGAACAAGAACCCGCCGGCGAAGCTGGACACGCTGTGGAACAGACCGGCTCCGTCCTGCACCGGTGGGCATCCCGAGCTGCGCACCAGCTTGCAGCCCAGCAGGTACTGGTCGTCCGCCGGCCCGGGCACGTTGGTGACGATGGTGTTGTACTGCGGCGCGGCCCGACCCATCAGCGGGGTCAGCGCCCGGACCACCGAGCCGATCAGCGCGCCGGGCAGCGCCTGGGCCAGCTCGCGCAGCACCGGCATGGCCACGCCGTGCTGGGTGGCCTTCTTGGCCGAGGTCTCCAGGTGGATGGCCGCCAACCGCTCGACCGGATCGTCCAGCTCGGCGTGCATCGACACGGTGATCATGCTGACCTGGTTGCCCCCGCCGACCTGGCCCGGCGCCCGGGTCGACACCGGCACGGAGGTCACCAGCGGGCACGCCGGCGGCTCACCGATGTCGGTGAGGTAGCCGCGCAGCGCCCGGCCGACGACGCTGATGCAGACGTCGTTGATCGTCGCTCCGGCAGACAGTCGCTTGACCCGGCGCAGATCGTCGAGCGTGCAGCGGGCCTCCTCCCACGCTCGCTCGGGCCCGACGCGCTGGTTGAAGCGGGTCCGGCACACCGGATGGCCGTGGCTCTCGGGTCGCTGGCGGTTGGCCGCCAGCTCTCGACCGATGTCGCCGAGGTTGCCGAGCAGGGAGCGGGCCGCGCGAACCGGGTTGACCAGGGCGTTGACGGCCGCCCGACCCACCAGTTCGGCACCGCTCGGAACGGTCTCGGGGGACCACCCCTGCGGGCGCGCCGTCGCCGGGGCATCGGCGGTCCGGTCGTGGAGGTCGTTGTACAGCTGGACCCCGCTCGAGCCGTCGATGACACAGTGGTGGATCTTCAGCACCGTGGCGAAGCACCCCGGCGGGCACCCGTCGACCGCGTCGACCCCCTCGATGACGAACAGCTCCCACGGCGGCCGGGTCATGTCGAGGGGGCGGGCGTTGAGCTCGGCCACCAGGTCGCGGTACTGGCGCCAGTCGCCCGGCGCGGCGAGGCGCAGCCGGCGCACGTGGTGGGCGAGGTCGAAGCGTGGGTCGTCGACCCAGTACGGCCGGTCGAGCTCCAGCGGGACCCGGCGGATCGCCCGGCGCAGGGCCGGCAGGCGTGGCACCAGCGAATCCAGCTTGGCGACGATGTCGTCATAGCCCGGAGCACGACGCGGGCTCGTCGACGGGTCGTAGATCCCGGCCATGCACAGGTGGTACGGGGCATGGGGCTGCTCGGCGCTGATCATCGCCAGATCGAGGAAGTTCAGCTGCTCCACCCGCTCACCCCCGCTCCCGACACGTCCGCGGCCCGGCGCTCATTCCTCGCCGATGTCCTCGTTCCACAGCTCCGGGTTGGCGGCGATGAACGCCTCCATCATCGACGTGCACGCCGGGTCGTCGGCGACGATCACCTCCACCCCGTGCTGAGCGAGCAGATCCTCGGCCCCCAGGAAGGTGCGATGCTCACCGATGACCACCCGGCCGATGCCGTACAGCAGGATCGCCCCGGTGCACATGTGGCACGGCGACAGGGTGGTGTACATCGTGGCTCGGCGGTACACCGCCGCCGGGTGGCGCCCGGCGCGCTCGAGGGCGTCGGTCTCGCCATGGCGGATCGCCGACCCCATCTGCACCCGGCGGTTGTGGCCTGCCCCGAGGACTCGCCCGTCGGCCACCAGTGCGGCGCCGATCGGGATGCCGCCTTCGGCCAACCCCTGGCGGGCCTCGTCGATGGCGACCTGCAGGTATCGGCGATCGTCGTCGGTCAGTGTCATCGGGTGCTCCTTGCCGGGTCGGGGCTCAATGGCGGCGGTACGGCTTGAGGTAGGCGCCTGGATAGCGGGCGCCCCGGCCGGAGACGGCCAGGGCCAGGATCGTGACCAGGAACGGCAGGGCGAGCAACAGCTCGAAGGGAACACCCGACCACCCCGACAGGATCCGCAGGCGGAACTGCAGCGCGGTGACGGCGGCGAACAGGACTCCGCCGAGCACCGCCGGCCACGGCCGCCAGCGGCCGAAGATGACCAGCGCCAGGCACACCCAGCCGCGGCCGTTGACGATGTCGAGGGTGAACGAGCCGACCTGGAACAGGGTGATGAACGCTCCGGCCAAGCCCATCAGCCCGCCACCGAGCAGCAGTGCCCGGCGGCGGACCCGAGCCACGTCGATCCCGGCGACGTCGGCGGCCTCGGGGTTCTCGCCCACCGCGGTGACCGCCAGACCGAAGCTGGTCCGCCGCATCAGCACGGCGACCATCGGGACCAGCACGAGGAAGGTCACGTAGGTCAGCCAGTACTGCTGGAACACGCCGCCCCAGCCGAACGGGTCCCACTGCCCGAACGGTCGGATCTTGGCCAGCGCCGACGAGTTCTTCGACACCACCAGCCGGTTGACGAAGTCGCACACGCCGATCAACCCGAGGGTCAGACCGAGGCCGGCGGTGTGCTGGCTGACCCCGAGGGTGACGACGAACCAGGAGAGCAGCCACCCGGCGGCAACGCCCACGGCGACGCCGACGGGCACCCCCCACCACACCGATCCGGTCTCGTAGGCTGCCAGGAAGCCGAAGAACGCCCCGGCGTACATGGTCCCCTCGATGCCGAGGTTCAGCACGCCGGCTCGCTCGCAGATCACCTCTCCGCTGGCGCCGAGCGCCAAGGGGGTGCCGAGTCGGAGGGTCGCCGCGGCGACGTCGAGGGCGAAGCTCACCGACGACCTCCACCGCGAACCAGGCGGATCCGGTAGCGCTTCAGCACCATCAGCGCCACGGTGACCAGCAGCAGGCAGCCGGTGATGATCTCGGCGATCTGCGAGGGGACGCCGAGGCTGCGGCTGGCCGAGGTCGAGCCCATCTTCACCAGCCCCAAGAGGATCGCCCCGCCGACCACGCCGACGATGGTCAGCCCGGCGAGGGTGGCGATGACGATGCCGGTGTAGCCCTTGCCGTCGGCCAGGCCCTCGGACAGCTTGAACTGGGTGCCGGCCACATCGTTCATCCCGGCCAGCCCGGCGATGGCCCCGCTGGCCAGTGCCGCGCCGAGCATCGTCCGCTCGACGCGCAGGCCGGCGAAGCGGGCGGCGTGCGCCGCCTGACCGATGGCCCGGGCACGTAGCCCGGTGACCGTGCGGCTGAGCACGAACCACACCGCCACGGCGACCGCCACCGCCAGGATCAGCCCGAGGTGCAAGCGGGAGCGGTCGAACAGACGGGGCAGGCGAGCGGGCCCAGCGATCGGGTCGGACTCGGGGTAGTGCGTGGTCGAGTTGCGCCACGGCCCGTTCAACAACCCGGAGACCACCAGGGTGGCCACCGGGTTGAGCAGCAGCGTGGTCACCACCTCGTCGATCCCGAAGCGGACCCGCAACAGGGCCGGCGGCAGCGCCCACAGCACCCCGCCCAGCGCCCCGGCGCCGACCATGGCCACGATGGCCAGCGGGGTCGGCCAGCCACCGAGGCGGATGCCCACCCAGGTGGCCGTGATCGCCCCAGCGGTCAGCTGACCTTCGGCCCCGATCGAGTAGTAGCCGCAGGAGAAGGCGACCACCACGGCGGTGCCGGTGAGGATCAGCGGCGTGGCCGAGACCAGCATCTCGAACCACCCGAAGCGCGACGACAGCGGCGTGAACAGGATCTTGCGGAAGGCCGTCAGGGGATTGGCGCCGGCGCCGACGACCGCCGTGGAGGTGATACCGAGGGTGACGACCACGGCCGCGAGCGGCAGGATCACCTGACGGGCCAGCGAGCGCTCGGGGCGTTCGGCGAACTGCAGCTTCACGCCGCACCGGCCATGATCGCCCCCACCGTTTCGGCGGTGGCCTGCGCCGCAGCCAGCTCGCCGGCGATGCGGCCCTCGCTGAGCACCACCAGCCGATCGGCTACCGACAGCAACTCGTCGAGGTCCTCGCTGACCAGCAGGATGCCGGCGCCGCGCTGGCGCGCCGCCACCAGCTGGGCGCGGATGTACGCCGTGGCGTGAAGATCGAGGCCGCGGGTCGGCTGGGCGACGACCAGCCCGACCGGATCGCCCGACAGCATCCGCGCCAGCAGGACCTTCTGCATGTTGCCGCCCGACAGCGTGCCGAGGCGGGTGTGCGGCTCGGCACGGATGGCGAACTGCTCGATCATCCGCTCGGCGTGGCGGGTGATCGCCGTCTCGTCCAGCCGCCAGCCCCGGCGGAACTGGCCGAGCCGCTCGAGCACCAGGTTGTGGGCGACGGACAGCTCCGGGACGATGGCACCGTGACGGTCCTCGGCCAACCGGCCGAGCCCGGCGGCGATCACCTGGGCGGGCGAGGCGTTGGTCACGTTCGTCGCCCCGACGTGGACGGATCCGCTGGCCACCCGGCGCATGCCGCACAGCACCTCGACCAACTCCGTCTGCCCGTTGCCGGACACACCGGCGACGCCGACGATCTCGCCCCGGCCGACGGCGATGGTGACCCGGTCGAGCACCCGCCGCCCCCCACTCCCCGGTGCCTCGACCACCACGGCGGCCACCGCCAAGGCGGTGTCGGAGCGCTCCGGATGCGCCAGTCGCTTGCCGGGAGCCGGCTCGGCCGCCGGCTGCTCCGTGGGCGGCTCGGTGCGCTCGGTCGGGACGGTGGAGTGGTGACCACCGACCATCAGCGCCACCAACTCGTCGTCGTCCACGTCGGACAGCGACGAGGTGCCCACCAACCGGCCGCGATGCAGCACGGCGACGCGGTCGCACAGGGCGCGGATCTCGTGCAACTTGTGGCTGATGATCACCACCGCCAGGCCGGCCTCGGTCAGCCGGCGAATGGTGGCGAACAGGCCGACGACCTCGACCGGGGTCAGCACGGCGGTGGGCTCGTCGAGGATCAGCACCCGGCAGTCGTTGACCAGCGCCTTGAGGATCTCGACGCGCTGGCGCTCGCCGACGCCCAGGTCGTCGATCCGCCGGGTCGGGTCGACCGGCAGTCCGACCCGCTCGGCGGCCTGGCGCACCGACGACTCCAGGGCCCGGCGGTCGATCCACCGTGGCGTGGCCCCGAGCGTGACGTTCTCGGCCACCGTCATCGGTCCGACGAGGGAGAAGTGCTGGGTGACCATGCCGATCCCGGCCCGCCGGGCGGCGGCGGGCGACGACATCCGCACCGGGTGGCCGTCGACCTCGATGCTGCCGGCATCGGGTGTGGTCAACCCGTAGAGGACGCGCATCAGCGTCGACTTCCCGGCACCGTTCTCGCCCAGCAGCCCGAGGATCTCGCCCCGCTCGACGTGCAGGGACACCTGGTCGTTGGCGACCAGCCCGCCGTACCGCTTGGTGATGCCGCTCAGCCGGACGGCCGGCGGATGGTCAGCCTCCGGTGGCCGCATTCACGACAGCGCCGGCCGGCTGGGCCTCGTTGATGTCGACGCGCAGCGACCCGGCGCGGATCTGGGCCTCGGCGTCCGTGACCGACTTGATCAGGTCCGCCGACGCCAGCTTGGCGTTGATCGGCGCCAGCGATGCGCCGCCCTTGGCCATCATCGAGAAGTCCTTGAGGTCCTGGGCGGCGTAGGCCCCGGCGTCGACGGTCTTCAGCACGTAGTCGACGGTGGGCGTCATGCTCCACACGCAGCTGGTCAGCACGGTGTCGGGGGCGACGGCGGACTGGTCGCTCATGTTGCCGATGGCCACCAGCCCCTTCTCCTGGGCGGCCTCGATGACGCCGGCACGCTCGGCGAACAGCACGTCCGCCTTGGCATCGATCTGCGCCAGTGCCGCCTCCTTGGCCGCGGCCGGATCGAACCACGAGTTGATGAAGGTCACCTTGACCTCGATCTTCGGGTTCGACTTCTGCGCCCCGGCGACGAACGCGTTGACGATCCGGTTGACCTCCGGCACCGGCATGCCGCCAACCACGCCGATCACCCCCGACTTGCTGATCCCACCGGCCAGCATGCCCGCCAGGTAGGCCGGCTCGTGGATCCAGTTGTCGAACACCGACAGGTTGGGCTCGGCCGGCCCGCCGCCGCTGCCGAACACGAAGGCGATCTTCGGGTAGTCGGCGGCCACGGCGCGCACCGGATCCTCGTTGCCGAACGCGTCACCGAACACCACATCCGGCTGGTCGCCCTCGCACACCTCGCGTAGCACCCGTTCCATGTCGCCGCTGTAGCCGAGCTTGTCGTTGAACGTGTAGGTCACGTTGGGGATGTTCTGCAGGGCGGCATGGATGACCCCGTCCCACGGCTCCTCAATGGCCGTGGCGTAGGCCCCGAAGGCCTTCAGGGCCTTGCCCGGCCCACCCCACGACGTGCCCGGGGTCGCCCCCGTGGCGACGGCCGTCCCGCTGGCAGTGGTTCCGCCGGTCGCGCCCGACGCGGTGGTGGGCGGGGTGGTGGCCGAGGCACGCTCGATACTGGCCAGCACGCCGGCGGCGGTGAGCGCAGCGCCGACGCCGCCGACGAGGAACCGGCGCCTGCCGAACTGCGGGTGAACTTCCATGGACGATGACCTCCCGGGGCTGGTGACTCCGGGCATCTTGCCACGCTGGGCCGAGCCGGTCGCGCCCCGGCGCGGTACCCTCGGCCGGGTGACCGGGATCAACCCGCAGTTCGACGAGATCTGCCCGCCGCTCGACGGCGACGGCCTCGAGCCGGTGCACGAGCGGTCCTACATCGTGCGCGCCTACCGCCAGGGCGCCGACCGGCTGCTGCTGCGCGGCGCGGTGCGCGACGACAAGCCGGCCGGGTTGTACGTGGCCGACGACCCCGACCCGCTGACGATCCATCACATGATCGTCGACCTGGTCGTGGCGATGCCGTCGATGGAGATCACCGCCGCCGACGTGGTGATGGACGTCCATCCGACGACGTCCTGCCCGACGATCTCCGAGCACTACCGGCACCTGATCGGCCTGTCCGTGGTGCGCGGCTACACCCATCGGGTGCGCGAGCTGTTCGGTGGTCCGCGGGGGTGCTCGCACACCACCGCGCTGCTCCAGGCCATGGGTCCGGTGGCCGTGCAGTCGATCTGGTCGTTCCGCGTCGTCGCCGCCCGCGAGCGGGGCGAGCCCGGCCGGCCCCAGGCGACCGAGGACGACCGCCGGCGCAGCGTGGCGGCCAACCTGAACACCTGTCACGTGTGGCGCGAGGACGGTCAGCACGTGGCCGACGTGCTGGCCGGCACCAGCACGGCGATCCCGCTGCCCATCGTCCGCCGGCTGCACGACCTCGGCCGACCGGAACGGGAATGGGCGCCCGATTGAACCGCGTCGGCGAGCGGCGCCCCCGCAAGATTCTGATCGACACCGACCCCGGGATCGACGATGCGATGGCGATCTTCTACGCCCTCGAGTCGCCGGAGCTCGACGTCGTCGGGCTGACGACCGTGTTCGGCAACGCCCACACGGATGTGACGACGCGCAATGCGCTGCGACTGCTGGAGATCGCCGGACGCACCGACATCCCGGTCGCCCGGGGTGCCGACCGCCCGCTGGCCATGGAATACCGCGGCCCGGTGCCGTTCGTCCACGGCGACGACGGCATGGGCAACACCGTGCTCGACGCCCCCACCACCCGGCCGATCGCCACCGCCGCCCACCGGTTCATCGTCGAGACGGTCATGGCCCACCCCGGTGAGATCACCCTGGTCCCGCTCGGTCCGTTGACCAACGTCGCTGCCGCCCTGGCCGCCGAACCGACGCTGGCCCAGCACCTGGCCGGGATCGTGCTGATGGGCGGCAACGCCTTCTGCGGGGGCAACGCCTCGCCCGGCGCCGAGGCCAACATCATCAACGATCCGGAGGCGGCCGACGCGGTCTTCGCCGCGCCGTGCGACATCGTCATGGCCGGCCTAGACGTCACCGAGCAGACCCTGATGACCAACGCCGACCTGGCTCGCTACCGCCGCGGGACCACGCCGGCGGCGGCCCACGTGGCGGCGATCACGCCGTTCTACGCCAACTTCTACCGCCACCGGCTGGGCCTCGACGGCATCCACGTCCACGACTCCACCTGCATCAGCTACCTGCTGGCGCCGCAGCACTACACCTGGGTCGAGCATCCCGTGTGCGTCGACACCGGCGACAGCGTGTGCCGGGGCAAGACGCTGGCTGCGCTGCGCGGGGTCACCGATCGCGAGGTCGCCTGGTCCGGCCGGCGCGACGTGCGCATCCTGACCGGCGTCGACGATCGGGCCGTCGTCGAGCTGGAGCTGGCCCGGATGGGGTGCTGAGCGGGCCGATCAGGCCAGGTCGGCCACCAGCGGGGCGTACCGCTCGACGAACGGCAGCGCCGAGTTTGGGTCGTGCCAGTCGGTCCGCCCGGCACCCAGCACGACCCGGCGCACCCCGAGGTCGCGGTAGCGGCCGAGGGTGTCGGGGTCGGGGTCGCCCCAGGCGACCAGCGTCACCGGGATCTCCCGGCCGGCATCGGCGGCGGCCTGGCGGAACCGGTCCAGCTTGCGCTCGACCCGTCCGAGGGCGATGTCCATCGGTGCCCACTCGTCGGCCCAACGCAGGGTGTGCTCGACCCCGACGGGCCCGGCACCGCCGAAGACCACCGGCGGATGCGGGCGCTGCGCCGGCTTGGGTTCGCTCCACACGGCGTCGAAGTCGACGTACGTCCCGTGATAGGCGGCATCGTCCTCGGTCCAGCAGGCCCGCAGCGCACCGATGACCTCCTCGGTCGCCCGGTAGCGCTGGGCCCACGGCAGGCCGGGGCGGTGATCGGCCAGCTCCTCCACGTTCCAGCCGACCCCCACGCCGAACAGCACCCGCCCGCCGGAGAGCACGTCCAGGGTGGCCACCGTCTTGGCCAGGGCGAAGACGTCGTGCTCGAGCACCAGGCAGACGCCGGTGGCCAGCGTCAGCCGGGTCGTGGCCGTGGCGGCCAGCGCCAGGCTGACGAACGGGTCCATCATCCGCCGGTAAGCACCGGGCAGCTCGCCGCCCACCGGGTACGGCGTGCGCCGCGATGCCGGGATGTGCGAATGCTCGCCGATCCACAGCGAGCCGAACCCGTGGGCCTCCAACTCGGCTGCCAGGCGATCCGGGCGGACGTCCTCGGGCGTGTTCATCGTGGTGAACCCGAGCTCCATCGGCGGCGAGTGTACGGCGGGCGGGCCGTTGCGCCCGATGCCGTGCTAGGACGGGGCGATGAGCCCGAGCTACGACGAGATCCGCTACGAGGTCAGCGACCCGGTGGCCACGATCACCCTGGATCGACCGGCATCCCTCAACGCCTGGACCGCCACGATGGACGCCCAGCTGCGCGACGCCCTGCAGCGGGCCGAGGCCGACCCGGCCGTGGTCGGCATCGTCATCACCGGCGCCGGGCGGGCGTTCTGCGCCGGGGCGGACATGCACATGCTCCAGGACATCACCACCGGCGACACGGCGGGCGCGGTGGGCGGGTCGGGGGAGCCGTGGATGGATCCGCAGGGCGAGTTCGGCGGGCGGTTCACCTACCTGATGGAGATCGGCAAGCCGATCGTCGCCGCCGTCAACGGGGCGGTGGCCGGGATGGCCTTCCCGCTGACGATGTGCTGCGACGTGCGCTTCGTCAGCCCGGAGGCACTGTTCATCACCGCCTTCGCCCAGCGCGGCCTGATCGCCGAGTGGTCGCTGGCGTGGTTGCTGCCGCGGCTGGCCGGACCGGGCGCGGCGCTCGACCTGCTGTTCACCTCGCGGCGGGTGGGTGGCGAGGAAGCCGTTCGTCTCGGGCTGGCCGAGTACCTCGTCCCGGCCGGCGAGTTGCTCGACGCCGCCCGGCGCTACATCGAGCAGCTGGCCGCGGCCTGCTCGCCCACCTCGCTGGCGATCATCAAGCGCCAGGTCTACGGGAACCTGCACACCGGCCTCGGTCAGGCCGAGCGCGAGTCGCAGCGGTTGATGCTGGAGAGCTTTGCTCGCCCGGACTTCGCCGAGGGGGTGGCGTCGTTCCTGGAGCGCCGCCCGCCACGATTCCAGCGGGTCGGCGACGGCGCCGCTCAGGTGCCCTGAGCCCGCCACACCTCCAACACGTCGGTGGACTGCACCACCGTGGCGATGTTGGCCATGGTGTGCTCGATCACCCAATCGGCGTAGGCCGGGGGGACCGCGGCCACGGCGTCGGCGACCAGCACGACGTGATACCCGAGGTCGACGGCACTCAAGGCCGCGCCCATCACGCCGACGTTCAGCGACACCCCCATCAGCACGATGCTGCGCACCCCGAGGTTGCGCAGCACGGGATCGAGCTCGGTGGCGGTGAAGGGCGTCAGCCCGTGCATCCGGGCGACGACGATGTCCGTCGCACCGGCACCGAGCTCGTCGACGAGGGCGGCGCCCGGCGTGCCGCGGTCGACCGCCCCGGGCTGCCCGCCCACCCGACGTTTGGCGGTCATGGCCAGGATCCGGCAGTTGGCCGACTGCCCGGCGCCGTCGGCCCGCTCCTCGGCCGTGGCATGCACGACACGCACCCCGGCGCGGCGAGCAGCGCCGCAGACGCGGGCGGCCCGTTCGATCACCCCGCCGGCTCGCACCGCTTCGACCAGGTCGGGGAAGGGCGATCCGTCGCCGACCACGCCGCGCTGCAGCTCCATCGTCAGCACGGCGCAGTGCGCCGGATCGAGCAGGCCGGCCAGGCGGTCGCCGGTCACGCCGTCCTGCCGATGAACGTCTCGCCGAACCACTCGGCGAACTCGGCGGCCTCCGGGGCCGGACCGACCGGACCGCGCGCCACGATCCAGGTCGCCCCGGCCGCGCCGAGCCGGCCCAGTTGGTCGCGATGGCGCTCGACGTCGGAGCGACCGGTGATCGACTCGTCGGTGTAGGGCATGACGATGTCCAACTCGGCAAAGCGCTCGCCGGCCAGGTCGCGCAGCATCCCCAGGCGGCCGGTGAACTCGTCGTCGGTACTCACCGCCGGGGAGCGGACGGTGGAGAAGATCGCCGCCGGGCCGGCCAGCGGCATCCATCCCTGAGCCCGGGCCGCCACCCGGCGCAGGGTCAGGGTCGAGTTGCCCCCGATCCAGATCGGGATCGGTTGCTGGGCGGCGGCCGGCAGGCCGATCGTGTCGCGGCAGCTGAAGTGGCGGCCGGTGTAGTCGAACGGCTGGCCGGACCAGTGCCGAGGGAGCACGTCGAGGGCCTCGTCGAACAGGGCGTTGCGTTCGTCGAAGTCGACCCCGAGCGCCCGGTACTCGGATTTCAGGTAGCCGGTCCCGGCGCCGAGCACGAAGCGGCCGCCCGACAGGCGGTCGACGGTGGCCGCGGTCTTGGCCAGCAGTGCCGGGTTCCGGTAGGGCAGCACCGCCAGGTAGGTCAGCAGCCGCAGCCGGATGGTGGTCGCCGCCACGTACGACAGGGCGACGAACGGATCGAGGCTCTGGTGGCCGCCGCGATCCAGCCACGAGATGCTGGGTGCCGGGTGCTCGGTGAGGGCGAAGCCGTCGAACCCGGCCCGCTCGGCGACCCGGGCCAGTTCGCCCGGGTCGCCGGCGTCGAGCAGGTCGCCCGACGAGCCGTGCAGGTCGGGGTACTGGAGCATGTAGCGCATGCGGACCTCGCGGACGGCCGGGGGGACGCCGTCACCCTACTGACCGGGGTCGCCGGGCGCCGTGGTCGTGGCGGGTCGTGGCGGCTCGGCGCGGGTCAGTGGGCGGCGTTGGTGTCGGACTCCCGGATGGCCGACGATGCCGCCACCGACGCGGCGTCGTCGGGATCGCCACCCGGGTTGGCCCCGCCGGCGGCGGCCTTCACCGCCTGCTCGATCCGGGCCCCGATGCTGGCGTCGACGTGCTTCCAGTACTCGAACGCCCGCCTCAGCACGGCACGATCCTGCACCCCGCCCAACGAGCCGGCCACCGTGGCCACGAACCGGTCGCGTGCGGCGTCGTCGAACACCTCACGGACCAGCGTCCCGGCCTGACCCCAGTCGTCGTCCTCGGCGTGCAGGGTGTAGGCCTGGCGAACCATCTCCCCGTCGGACTCCCAGCTCTCCGAGACCGTCCCCTGCGCGTCGGCCCACGGCCGACCCTTCGAGTTCGGTGCGTAGACGGGCGCGTTGCCGGTGTCGTGATAGTTCATGTGCCCGTCGGCCACCCAGTGGTTGGTCTGGGCGACGATCGGCTGGTTGACCGGAAGCTGGTGGAAGTTGGTGCCGATCCGCGCCCGGTGGGCGTCGGCATAGGCGAACACCCGGGCCAGCAGCATCTTGTCCGGCGAGAAGCCGATCCCCGGGACGGTGTTGCTGGGGGCGAAGCCGGCCTGCTCGATCTGGGCGAAGAAGTTGGTCGGGTTCTCGTTCAGCGTGAGCATCCCGACCTCGTGCAGCGGGTAGTCCTCGTGCGACCACGTCTTGGTCAGGTCGAACGGGTTGAACCGGTAGGTCGCGGCCTCGTCGTACGGCATGAGCTGGACCGACAGCTTCCACGACGGGAACTCGCCGCGCTCGATGGCGTCGAACAGGTCGCGGCGATGGAAGTCGGCATCGGCGCCGGCGATCTTCTCGGCCGCATCGCCGGTGATGCTCTCGACGCCCTGCTGGCTGTGGAAGTGGTACTTGACCCAGTGCTTGACGCCCTGCTTGTTGACCCACAGGTAGGTGTGCGAGCCGTACCCGTTCATGTGCCGCCAGGTGCGCGGCAGGCCGCGATCGCCCATCAGGTAGGTCACCTGGTGGGCCGACTCGGGGGACAGCGTCCAGAAGTCCCATTGCATCGTGGCATCGCGCAGCCCCGAGTCGGGGAGGCGCTTCTGGCTGCGGATGAAGTGCGGGAACTTCAACGGATCGCGCAGGAAGAACACCGGGGTGTTGTTGCCCACCAGGTCGAGGTTGCCCTGCTCGGTGTAGAACCGCAGGGCGAACCCACGCACGTCGCGCCAGGTGTCCGGGGAACCGAGCTCGCCTGCCACGGTGGAGAAGCGCAGCAGGGTGCGGCAGGTGGATCCCTTGTGGAAGACCGCTGCCTTGGTGAACTTGGACATGTCCTTGGTCACCCGGAACTCGCCGAAGGCGCCCGAGCCCTTGGCGTGCGGGCGCCGCTCGGGGATGTTCTCCCGGTTGAAGTGAGCGAGGGTGTCGACCAGGTGGACGTCGTGCAACAGCAGCGGGCCGTCCGGGCCGACGCTGAGGCTGTGGGCGTCGCTCTCCATCTGCGCCCCACCCGCACCGGTGGACAGACCGGTCCGCTTGGGTCGCGGAGCGGGCGTGGACGACGTGCGGGACATGGGTTCCTCCTCGTGCCGGGGCAGCCGACGATGGTCCGGCGACCGATGCTCCCACACTGCCCTCCCGGCGGCGCCGGGAAACCTCCGGAGTCCGGGTCAGCCGGCCGGCGGGGGGCGCCAGCCGGCCCACGGGCGTGAAGCCTCGAGCTCGAAGGCCAGCTCCAGCAAGCGCCGCTCCTCGCCGATCGCCGCAGCGAGATGGACCCCGATGGGCAGGCCCTCGGTCGACATCGCCGCCGGGACGCTCATCGCCGGTGCCCCGACGGCGTTGTGCACCATGGTGACGTCGGCGAAGGCAGCAACCCGTTCGGTGAGGGTGCCTGCCTCGACCGTGCCGTCGATGAAACCGACGGGGACGGCGGTGCGCATCACCACAGGGGACAGGATCACGTCGAGTTCGCCGAACCACTCCTCGTACGCCGCAGCCGCGGCTCGCAGGCCGGCCAGGGCGCGGTCGACGTCTGGCTCGGTCATGCCCTCGGCGGCATCACCGAGCGCCTGGGTGTACGGCTCGAGGTACGTGGCACAGGCGTCCGGGCCGAGCAGGTGGGCCACCGAGTCGTTGACCGCTCGCGCTCCGACCACCCACACGGTGGCGAAGTCGGCCAGGAACCGGTGCCCGTCGAACGGCCAGCCCGTCGAACGGACCGAGTGACCGAGGCCGGCCAGCAGGGCGGCGGTGTCGTCCACGGCCGCGGCCACCTCGTCGGTCGGCAACCGCCCGCTGAGCCCGGATCGGACCACACCGACACGCAGCCGTTCCGTCCCCGGTCCGGTCACCCGACCGACCGGCGGGTAGCGCCGATCGGGGCCGGTTCGTTCCGTCGCCGCCAGGAGGTTGGCCGAGTCACGCACGGTCCGGGTGATGCCGTGGTGGACGACGAGGTCGACCGGCGTGGACGACGGGAACCGGCCGATCATCCGATGGCGCGACGGCTTCAGGCCGAACAGCCCGCAGCACGCCGCCGGGATGCGGATCGAGCCCCCGCCGTCGGCCGCGTCGGCGGCGAACACCACCCCGGCGGCCACCGCGGCAGCGGATCCACCGGACGAGCCGCCGGGGGAGTGCTGGCGGTTCCACGGGTTGCGCGTCACCCCGTGGGCCAGGCTCTCGGTCGTCGGGAGGTAGCCGAACTCCCCGAGCGTGGTCTTGGCGATGATGACGAACCCGGCGGCTTCGAGGGCGTCGATCATCTCGTCGGTGGTCGTGGCAGGCGGGGCGACCTGGCGCAGGCGTGATCCGTAGCCGGTCACCGTTCCGGCGAGGTCGAACATGTCCTTGATCACGTAGGGCACCCCGGCGAACGGACCCTCCAGCGGTTGTGCGAGGCGGCGGTGGGCTCGCTCGTACAGCCGCTCGCTGAACAGGTTGAGGTCCCGATCGGCGGCCTCGGCGCGGCGGATCGTCTCCTCCAGCACCTCGGCCGCGGTGCACGCACCCGAACGGATCGCGCCGGCCAGGGCCGTGGCGTCGGCGACCTCATCGAGCACGGTCATCGTGGCTCTCCTCGGGATCGACGGGGTGGTGGCAGGCCACCAGATGGCCCTCGCCCACCGCGATGGCGTCGGGTGCCACGTCGGCGCAGCGCTGGTCGGCGCGCGGGCACCGGGTGCGGAATCGGCAGCCTGACGGCGGATCGATCGGCGAGGGTGGTTCGCCCTCGATCAGCCGGGACGCCGGAGGCACCCCGAAGGGCTTCCCCGGCACGCTGGCCATCAGGGCCCGGGTGTACGGATGGCGGGCGCGGCGGAACAGCTCGTCCACCGGTGCGACCTCGCACACCCGGCCGAGGTACATCACCAGGACGCGGTCGCTGATCGCCCGGACGACGGAGAGATCGTGGCTGACGAACAGCATCGTCAGCCCGAACTCGGC
The DNA here is from genome assembly GCA_029782355.1 of Actinomycetes bacterium. Lineage (GTDB taxonomy): Bacteria > Actinomycetota > Acidimicrobiia > Acidimicrobiales > Ilumatobacteraceae > JAKOUY01. Next base: position 9,189 of record JAKOUY010000012.1, on the reverse strand, counting down.
CTTCAGTCGTTCGAGGAGGTTGAGGATCTGGGCCTGGACCGAGACGTCGAGGGCCGACACCGGTTCGTCGAGGACCAGCATCTCGGGGCGGATGGCGAGCGCCCGAGCCAGGCAGACCCGCTGGGCCTGGCCGCCGGACAGCTCGTGGGGTCGTCGGGCGCCGAAGGTCTCCGGGTCGAGCCCGACGGCGTGCAGCACCCGCTCGACGATCTCGCTCCGACCGCCCGAGCCGCCGGCGTCGGTGCCCCAGATCTCCAGTCCCTCGGCGACGATGTCGGCCACCCGCCGGGCGGGGTTCAGCGAGGACACCGGGTCCTGGAAGATCATCTGCACCCGGCGACGGAGCCGGCGCTCGTCGAGCGGATCGTCCCCGGCCAGCAGCACCCGGCCATGCTCGGCCCGGACCAGGCGGAGGATGGCTCGGGCCAGGGTGCTCTTCCCGCACCCGGATTCGCCGACCAGGCCGAGGGTCTCGCCGGAGGCGATCGCCAGGCTGACGCCGGACACGGCCTGGACCCGCCGGGCCCGCCCGGCCGGATAGCTGACCACCAGGTCCTCGACCTCGATCAGGGGTGGTGACTCAGGCCGGCTCATCGTCGCCTCGCGGGTGCCAGCAGCGGACGTGGTGGGTGCCGTCCACCACCTCGGGTGGACGCTCCTCGCGGCACTGGGCCGTGGCCGCCGGGCAGCGCGGAGCGAAGCGGCAGCCGCGGTCGTCGGGGCGTGGCACGGGTGGATGTCCGGGGATCACGGCCAGCGGCGTGTGGCTCGGCGCAGCCGGGTCCGGCCGGGAGGCCAGCAGGGCGACCGTGTAGCGATGGCGGGGGTGGCGGAACAGCTCGGCGGCGGGGGCTCGCTCGACGATCTGGCCGCCGTAGACGACGCAGATCGTGTCGGCGATCTCGCCGAGCAGGGCCAGGTCGTGGGTGACGAAGACCATCGCCATCGTCCGCTCGTCCTGCAGGCGGGCGAGGAGGGTGACGATCTGCTCCTGGATGGTGACGTCCAGGGCGGTGGTCGGCTCGTCGGCCAGCAGCAGGCTCGGATGGTTGGCCAGGGCCACGGCGATCGTCACCCGCTGGCGCATGCCGCCGGACAGCTCGTGCGGGTAGCTGCGCAGTCGGCGCGCCCCGTCGGTGAGCCCGACCTGGTCGAGCAGCTCGAGGGCTCGCCGGCGGGCCGCGGCACGGGTCAGCCCGCCGTGCACGGTCATCGGCTCGGTCAGCTGGTGCTCGATGCGGCGGACCGGGTTGAGCGCCGTCAACGGGTTCTGCGAGATCATCCCGACGGCGGTCCCGAGGGTTCGCTGGACGTCCTCGGCCCGGCCGCGCAGGACGTCGACCCCGTCGACCTCCACCGATCCGTTGCGGGAGACGTCGGCCACCGGGAAGGCGCCGACGATGGATCGCAGGATCATCGTCTTGCCCGAGCCGGACTCGCCCACCAGACCGACGACCTCCGCCGCAGCCACTTCGAGCGAGACGTCGTCCACCGCCATCACGTCGCCGGTCGCGGTGTGCAACACGGTGGACAGGTTGCGGATCGACAGGGGGGCGGGGAGCGGGCCCGGCGCGTCGGGCGACGGGGGCCCGGTGCGCTGCCGCTGGACGGTCACCGGCCGGCGGCGCCCGCCGAGTTGCCCGAGCCCGTCGCCCACCAGGTTGAAGGCCATGACCGTCAGGAACATCACCGTGGCCGGGATGAGGGCGACGTGCGGGTGGTGGCGGATCTCCCCGGCGCCTTCGGCGATCAGCTGACCCCACGTCAGCTCGTGGACCGAGAGCCCGAGGAACGACAGACCGCCTTCGGTCAGGATGACCACGGCGAAGCCGAGGCAGGCGAAGGAGAACAGCGGCAGCGCCAGGTTCGGCGCCAGCTCGCGCCACAGGATCCGTCGACGCGTCGCCCCCATGGCCCGGGCGGCGACGACGAAGTCGCGCTCGGCCAGCGTCAGCGTGGCACCGCGCACCAGCCGGGCGTAGGGGGCGATGCTCGCCGCGGTGAAGATGGCGATGATCACGACCAGGGAGGCTCCGAACGCGGCTCGCGCCGCGATCACCAGGACGAGCACCGGAAAGGCCAGGGCGGCGTCGATGAACCCGACGGCCAGGCGGTCCAGCCGGCCGCGCAGGTAGCCGGCGGCGACCCCGAGCACGCCGCCCAGCAGCGCGCCGAGCAGCGTGACCACGAGACCGAGGACCAGCGCCGGGCGGATCCCCGCCACCACCCGGGCCAGCTGGTCCTCGCCCTGGCGCGCACCACCGAACCAGGCGTTCCAACCCGGCGACTCGAAGCGGCCGACCTCACCGGTGCGGATCCCCTTGGCCGACGGATCGCGCAGGGGCAGGACCGGGGCGAGCAGGGCGGTGATCACCAGCAGGGCGATCCACGCCGCGCCGGCCCACGCCAGCCACGGGAAGCGTCGGCTGCGATCAGACCCCGGCACGGCGGATCCTCGGGTCGACCAGGGCGTAGAGCACGTCGATGATCGTGTTGACGAGCACCACGGTGACCGTCATCAGCATGACGATGGTGGTCGCCGTGGAGAACTCCTTGCCGACGATCGAGCTGACCAGCAGCTGGCCGACGCCGTTGATGGCGAAGAACCGCTCGATGACGACGGCACCGCCCACCAGTCCGGCCACGTTCATGCCGATGGCGGTGACCAGGTTCGTCGACGACGGGCGGAGGACGTGGCGCCACATGATCCGCCGTTCGCCGAGCCCCCGGGCGGTGGCCAGGAGCACGTAGTCCTCCGACAGGGTGGCCAGCAGGTCGGTGCGCAGGAGCCGGATGTACACCGCCGCCAGCGGGACCGCGAGCGTGACGGACGGCAGGAACATCTGGCGCAGGTTGCCGAGCGGGTCACGCCACGGCGAGGGCAGGTGGGAGACGATCGTGGGCAGCCACCCGAGACGGACCCCGAAGATCCACCCGAGGTAGAGCGCCAGCACGAACGAGGGGATCGACAGCGCGGCGAAGGCACCCACCGACACCCCCCGATCGACCAAACCCCCGGGTCGACGGGCAGCGCGCAGCGCCAGGGGCACGGCGATGCAGACGGCCAACAGTTCACCGAGCACCAGCAGTTCGATGGTCGCCGGGAGCGCCGTGGTCAGCAACCCACCGACGGAACGGCGGGTGAACAGGGAGGTGCCGAAGTCGAACCGGGCGGCGTCGCCGAGCCAGCGGAGGTAGCGGACCAACACCGGACGGTCGAGGCCCATCTCCTGGCGCATGGCGGCCAGGGCCGCAGGGTCGGCGTTGTTGCCGAGTCGCCACACGGCCGGGTCCCCGGGTGTGGCGTCGAGCAGGACGTAGCAGACCAGCGTGACGGCGACCACCAGCGCCAGGAGGCGCAGCAACCGCCCCGCCAGGAGGCGGCTCACGCCGGCCGGCCGGCTCGGCTCAGCCGTCCAACCACACGCCGGCCCAGGAGAAGAAGCTGCCGCTGACCATGCCGAGCGCCGGCGAACCGTCCGGCAGCGCCTTGATGCCGCCGATGCCGTGCAACTTCGGGTTGGCGACGGCAGCCTCGACCCCGTTGAGGTGGTCGATCCACAGGATCGGCACCTGGCTGGCGAGCTCCTGCTGGACCATGGTGTAGCCCTTCGTTCGTTCGGCGGGGTCCTGGCTGGTCCGCCCGAGGTCGAAGCCTTCGTCGATCTTCGGATCGACGAAGTTGGTCCAGTTCAGCACGTTCGTCCCGCCGCCCGAGTGGAAGAACGGGTACTCGCCGTCGGGGTCGATCGAGGAGAACTGGAACCAGGAGAACACCTGGTAGTTGTCGGAGATCGCCGTGATCGCCGACTGGCCGACGCCGATCTCCGTGATCGTCGTGTCCACGCCGGCGTCGTTCCAGAAGCTGGCGATCAGGTCGACGTTGGCGCGCACCGACGGGTTCGGCTCCAGCTTGATCTCCAGGTTGATCGGCCCGTGGGCGGCGACATAGGCGGCGATCAGCTGCTTGGCGGCCGCCGGGTCGTAGTCGGGGTAGTCGGTCGGCACGGCGAACGGCGAGTTGAGGTCGATGAACGAACTGGCCTTGGTGGTCAGGCCGGCCTCCTGGTTCTTGATGAACAGGTCGCGGTCGATCGCCATGGCCAGCGCCCGGCGGACGTTGACGTCGTCGAGCGGGGCCTTGGTGGTGTTGAGGAGCAGGAGGTACTCGTTGGCCGCGGCGCCGTCGCCGGTGATCACCTGCGCCGCCGGCGAGCCCTTCAGGTCGACGATGTCCTCGACCGACGGGTTGATGAACCCGTCGATGTCCCCGGCGTCGAACGCTTGGCGGCGCACCGTCGAGTCGGGGATGAACTTGATCTCGACGGCGTCGAGGCACGGCAGGCCGGCACGCCAGTAGTGCGGGTTGCGGACCAGCCGGGCGCTGTCACCCGGCGTCCACGACTCGAGCATGAACGGGCCGACCCCGACGAAGCGGTCGTTGGTGCCGATCGTGGACGGCGACACCATCCAGCCGGCCTGGCCGATCAGCGAGTAGGGGAACGCGCCCCATGGCCGGTTCATGTGCACCTCGGCCGTCAGCGGCCCGGTGGCTGTGATGTGGTCGACGGCGGTGAAGGCGTAGGCGGTCACCTTCCCGGTCCGGAAGGCCTCGAGGTTGGCGGCCACGGCGGCGCCGTCCACCGGGGCGCCGTCGTGGAAGGTGATCCCCGGTCGCATCGTGATCGTCCAGACCGTGGCGTCGGGGTTCGCCGTGATCGACTCGGCCAGCAGCGGCTTCCAACCGCCGCCCGGGATCGCCGCGACCAGGGAGTCGTTCATCGCCGTGATCAGCCGGATCGAGCCCGGGGCGATGGCCCCGGTGGTGTCGAAGCCCGTTCCGTCGTTGTCCAGGGCGAAGCGGGCCGTGCCACCCTGGTGCGGGCAGGTGGCCGGTTCCGGCGCGGAGCCGCCGGGCGCGCTGGCCGGTGGCGCCGTGGCGCCGGCCGTGAGCGCGGGAACCCCGATCAGGAGCGCCGCGGCGAGCTGGATTCCCCGCCGGGTGCGTGCGGACGTGCCGTGCATCTCGACCCCCTTGTGGCCGAGCGTCGTCGGCCGTCGAATGGACTAGCTGGTTGACTTTCCCGAATCATAGACTCAGGATTGGATCAGTATGAACGTCCAGGCCGCCGTCCGCAAGCCCCTCGCCGGTCGCTGACCGAATGGTCCGGCCGCGCCCCATCGAGCGAGTGGATGGCATCTTCGATGCCGCGGAGCGCAGCTTCCTGGCTGCCGGGCTGTCGCGCACGACGATGTCGACCATCGCCCGCCGCGCCGGCGTCTCCGAGGCGACGCTGTACTACTACTTCGCGTCCAAGGAGGCCCTGTTCCTGTGGACGCTGGTGCGGGCGTGGGATCCGAACGTCGCCCTCCCCGCCACCCTGCCCGTCGACGCCCCAGACGGACAGTCGGTCGACGCCGTGTTCGGCGCGGCGCGCCGAGGCGTGGTCGACTACCCGCGTCTGGCCGAGGCCGTCCGACGGCCGACCCCGGCGGACCGCGACGGCGAACTGCGCCGGCTGCTCGCCGAGTCGTTCGACTCGTTGACCCGCCACCGGAGGTGGATCGATCTGGCCCACGCGGCCGTGCGCGCCGACACCGAGCGGGCCCCGCGGTGGATGAGCGAGACGGTCGGTGGGCCGGACAACCTGTGGGTCAAGTACTTCGCCGCCCGGCCCGAGTTCGCCGTCGACCCGTGGGACGCGGCGGTGCTGGTGGACGTCAACCTGCACTACTTCGCCCGGCTCCGACCGGCTCGGCTCGGTCCGCCCACCGCCGCCCAGCGCGCCACCGTGGTGGGCACGCTGGCCCGGGCGCTGGTGGGCGCGTGAGCCGGACCCGTCCGGCGGATCAGCCGCAGCGGATCCTCGAGGCCGCCTGTCGGGTGATGTCCAGCGGGCTCGGTCGGGACGTCCGCGCCCAGAGCATCGCCGACGAAGCCGAGGTCGGCGTCTCGACCCTCTACCACTACTTCGAGGACAAGGACGCCCTGCTCGACTGGGCCATCCTGTGGGCGGCGGGCGAGCGCCCCGAGGCAGACGCCGCGCTGCCCCTGGCGCGACCAGCGTCGCTCGAGGAGCGCGCCGTGCGGCCGTTGACCGTTGCCCTCGCCGAGGCCGTCGACGACGCGCTCGGAAGCGGGTACGGCGAGCAGACCCTGCTCGACCTGGTTGGCGCGCTGGCCGAGGTCAACTCCGCCCGAGCCGGCCTGCTCGACCTGCTGGAGGCGCTGGCCCGAACGGACTCGATGGCGGCCGTCGCGGTGCGCACGACCGTGGAGCGGGTGGTCGGGCGGATCAGCCGGCACCTGGCCGACGGGCAAGCCCGCGGCGTGTACGCCGGCGATCTCGACGCCGACGTCGTGGCCGAGCTGCTGCTGGTGTCGTCGACGTTCTACGCCCGGACCTGGCGGACCGACCTCCCGGTGGCCGGGCGGGGCGGATCGCCGCCACCGCTGGCCATGGTGGCCCGCCTGGCGCGCGCCGTCCTGCGGAGCGGGTGACGGGAATCGAACCCGCATAGCCAGCTTGGAAGGCTTCCTCGCCGCGTCGATCGTGCCACCGCAGGGTTCGTCGCTGTGGCAGCGCTGCGTGGAGCGCGGCCAGGATGGACTCCGATCCTGCAACACCGTCAGCGTCGTCGAGATCGGCCTCATCGTCATCTGCAAGGTCGAACGTCGCTGTCGGAGGCAGTTGCGTGCCATCGCCGCAGATCGGGCCAGAGCTGGACTAGAGGATCGGCCGTCCGGCGACGAGTCGTGTCGCGAGCGCGTGGAGTCGAGCGTCGAAGGGTTGGGGTCGGGTGTTCTGCCATGCCTGGACTTCGGTCGCTGCCCAGTCGAGCCATCGGAGCATCAGTCGGTGTTGTTCGCCGATGAGTACCCACCAAACCGAGTTGAGGCTGGCCCGTTCGGGGTAGGGGGCGACGCCGTCGAGTTGTTCGGTGACGTGCTGTTTGCCGACGTTGTACTGCTGCTCGACGGTGGCGCGGCACGCGGCGATCGCTTGGAGGAGGGTGGCTCGGTCGCTGACGTCGGCGAAGGCCACGCGGAGCATGATCTCGCTTCCGAGTTGCGGTGGAGCTGGGGTGGTGCTGAGCCAGCGTTTGAACGCCGTCCGTCCGGCCGGGGTGATCCGATAGATCGTTCGTGTTCGAGTCGGCCCGGCGGGTTGTGTGGTGGCCGTCACCAAACCTTCGGCCACGAGCCGGCGTGGCTCGGCGTAGAGCTGGCTCTGCGAGATCGGCCAGATCAACGCGAGGCTTCGTCTCGCCTGTTGCGTGAGGTCGTATGCGCTGTGCGGTCGAAGCGTCAAGAGGCCGAGGATGGCGTGGGATGTGGTCGTCAACTCCGGCATCGACCGCAATGTACTCCGGGTCGGAGTATTGTCGTCGAATACTCCGGGTCGGAGTAGTGAGAGTCGAGGAACAGACATGCCAGCTTTGGCCTTCGAGCAGCGTTTCGATCCTGTCCCGGCGTTGTCCGCACGGTTCACGGCGCTGCTGCGCGCGCTCGATGACGAGCAGCAGCGGGCGCGGGTTGTCGGGTTGGACTGGAACGCCGCCGAGGTCGGTGCCCACGTGCTCACCGTCGTGCGGCGATACCTGTCAGCGACGGAACGTGCGGCGACCAGGGCACGGCTCAGCGAGTTGAACGCCGAGGACATCGCTGAGCTGGGATTGACCGTTCCGCAGGTCGCTGATGAGCTTGATTCGACGATCGCCCAGCTCGGTCGAGTGGCACCGACCGTGCCACTCGACGGTGTTCGTGACTTTCACCTCGGCGTCCGCGTCAGCGTCTCGGCCGGGTGGGCCAACCTGATCGGTGAGCTGTTCGTCCACGGCCACGACATCGCGACGGCGACCGGCCTCGGCTGGTCGATCGATGACGGTTCGCTCGAGGGGATCTGGCGGGCGCTGTTGCCGGCAGCGGCCGGATGGATGCGCCACGATGCACGACACGTGACGGAGCTCTACGTCTTGCACTTCTCGTTCGGTGCCGTCACGGTACGCCTCGAACAAGGCTGCGTTCTCGTGGATAACCCGGCTGATGCCAAGCGCCGCCCGGACCACGAGATCGACATCGTCGACGCAGCGGCGTTCACGTTGCAGTTCCCGTACCGCCGTGCATGCATCGAGCAGCCGGTCGCAGCGTTGCTCGCCAGCCGATTCATCGACATCTGAATCACCGGTGGAGTGCCCCCGTTCGATGGACGGGAGGGTGTGGGGGTCGTGCCACGCCGGCGGCCTCGTCGTCGAGGAGTTCGACCGAGCCGAGGGTCGGCATCATTTCGTCGAGCGGGTGACGGGAATCGAACCCGCATAGCCAGCTTGGAAGGCTGGAACTCTGACCATTGAGCTACACCCGCGGGTGGGCGCCGAGCCTATCCGGGCGGCGTGACCGATGTCATGATTGCTCGTGCATGCGCTGCGGGCACTCTTGTTAGCAGCGAGTACGACCGACGATCCCGATCACGGATCACGACCAAGGAGACCCCATGAGCATTCCCTTCACCGACACGCTGATCGAGCGCCTCGACGAGATGGAGGAGCGCCTGCCGGCGATCCCGGCCCGGGTGCTGCACCTCCAGCGCGCCGTGGTGCGCGACGCCTACCACCGGGTGGAGAACATCTGGAACAGCGTCAGCCGTCCGGCCATGCGCATCTTCTTCAACACCAAGACCGCGTCGAACACCGTCTCCGGCCAGGCCCGGGCGGCGGGCGAGCACCTCGCCGACGTGACCCGCACTGGCGTGTCGGGTGTCGTCGAGCAGTTCAAGGATGCGGTGGGCGAGGTCGCCCACGTCGCCTCCGTCGAGGCCAAGAAGGTCGCCAAGCGGACCTCCACGGCCGGTCGGCGGGTCGCCAAGGTGGCCACGACCGAGGCCAAGACGGTGTCCGGCCAGGCTCGGGCGCAGCGCAAGCGCGTCGCGACGAGCACCTCGTCCACCGTCAAGCGGACCCTCGACCGGGCCATCGATCAGGTCGAGATCGGCCAGTCATCGAACGTCGCCTACGAGAAGCGGACCAAGGCCGACCTGATGAAGCTGGCAACCGACCGCAACATCGAGGGCCGTCGGAGCATGTCGAAGGATGAGCTGATCGCCGCCCTGCGCGGCTGAGACAGCCCCATCGCGCGGCTCCGCCGCACCCGTCGTGGTGCCACCGTCCTGCCCCCCGGACGGTGGCACC
>JAKOUY010000008.1 GCA_029782355.1 Actinomycetes bacterium | reverse complement strand
GGAGCCGGCGACCTGCGCGCACATGATCCAGAGCCAGCCGTAGTCGTCGGTGACGACGGCGGTGAACTCCTGCTGCATCGAGCGGGAGGCGTTGATCGGGCTGTTGTCGAACCACTCGGCGAGGTCGGGCCACGGGTCGGCGCCGTCGAGCGGGGACGTGGTGGCGTAGACCTGCGAGTCCTTCGACGGGCCGGTCGCCTTCTGGAGCACGATGCCGGGGGTGAGGCCCGTCTCGATGCCGAGGTCGATGACGCGCCGCGAGCCGCCATCGAGGCGGACGCCGCGGCCGATGTTGTTGCGGCGGCGGGCGTCCTCGCCGAACCCGGCGGGGCCGGTGAACTGCGTCCAGAACGGCGGCCCGAGCGTGTCGAGCGACCGGGTGAGCGGGTCGGGGGAGCCGGGCTCGTAGATCGTGGAGACGCCGAACGACGTGTTCTGGCCGTAGGTGGCCTTGCGGAACACGAACAGGTACTTGTTGCCGATCGTGAGCGGGAGGGTCGAGAGAGCGCCGGACTGCGTGTCGCGGAGCTGCCAGCGCATCCACCCCTGCTTGCAGGGGGTCCCGCCCTTGCCGCCACCGGACGGGGATGTGCGAGCGGCCATCGCGAGGCGGGGGTCGGTGGCGGCGGACTCGACCTGAAGCTGCGCCTGAAGGATGGTGGTCAGGTTGTTCGCGCTGCCCGTCGGGTTGGCCTTGAAGCCGAGGCCCATCGGCGTCGAGCCGACGTAGCCATCGTCGAAGGCGTCGATGTCGGCGGGCGTCCAGGGCAGTCCGGTGGCCGGGTTGACGTACCAGTCGTAGTAGAGGTCGACCGGCCCCTGCTCGGAGCGGAACGTGTACGGCGTGCCCAGGTACTTCCGGCCGTTGATCCACAGGTACGGGGTGATGGTGGCGCCGCCGGGGAGCCCGTAGCCGACGTACTGCGCCACGACGAAGTGCGAGCGGACACGGGTGATCCACCGGCCGGCGAGCGTGCCGGCGGTCGCGGCGTGGCCGACGGCGAAGTCGTAGCCGTAGCCGTAGTAGTTGAAGATGAACTCGTTGTTGTCGACCGGGGTGCCCGACGGCCAGGTGTACGGGGTGAGCGACGGGGAGTCGAGGGCAGCCCACATCGGGCCGAGGCCGCCGGCGGACGGGTTCCAGCCGTTGAAGGACCCCCAGGCGCCGGGCGTCCACTGCGGAGGGGCGACGAACCGGTCGGTGGCCGGGTAGAAGGTGAGCCACGAGAGCGCCGGCAGCGGGGGAGGGGCCGTGCTGATGTCGTAGACCTCGAGCGACACCGACTGGTTGCCGACCCAGCATCCGACCATCGGCCAGACGTTCTCGATCACGTCGTCGGTGTCAGCGACGAGAGCGAAGGCGAGCGCGTTCTGATCGGAGTCGAGCCACGAGAAGATGTCCGCCGAGGGGAACCACTCCATGCCGATCGTGCAGGGCGACGACGGGTTGTAGTTCGGCAGCACCGGGCTGACACGGACGGCCGGGGCGTGGACCTCGACGTTGGCGGGGCCGGTCGGGGCCTCGTACACCACGTCGGGGGCGTGGACCTCGGCGTGGGCAGCTTCGATCAGGTTCCCGAAGGCAGCCGCCGGAGCGTGGACCTCGATGACCGCCGCGTCGCCGCCGATGATCGGCACGAGCATCGGGGCGTGGACCTCGACGTGCGCGGGAGCGCCAGCCTGCGGCGGGTAGACGTACTCGGCGAGGTAGATCGAGGTCGACACGGTGCTCCAGTCTCACACGCGGCGAGGCCCAGCGGGAGGCCTCACACGAGGGCGACTGCCTCCACGTTCTCAGAGCCGCAGGTGCAGCATCGGAACCGGACACCGTTGCCGTGCTGGCCTTGCCGCAGTTGCAGGTTCTCAAGACGGTTGTCGTCGGTTCGCCCGTTGATGTGGTGGACCGTCTCCGAGCGATCGAGCGGCCGCCCGAGGGACCGAGCGACCACGAGCCGATGCTCCCTGACGTAGCCCGAGCGATCAGCCATCACGAACATCGGGTCGGCCGGATCGAGCAGCACGAGGACATACCCTCGCTCCATTCGGCGCCCGGACGCGAACGACGAGTGCGTTGGCCCTTGCCGGTGAAGGCCACGGAACACGCCGTTCTTCCTGAGCACTCGGCTCACACGGACCTGAGTGGTCCCGAGCTTCTCGGCGATGGCGGATTGGGAGAGCCCTTCCGCTTCCAGACGGAGCACCTCGGCTTCGTCCAGAGGCGGGGCAGGACGGCCCTGTCGGATGGGCACGCCACGCCGAGCGAGCACGCCAGCAACGGTGCTGTGGTGAGCCTGGAATCGCCGCGCCACCTCCTTCACGGAAGGCCAGGGGGCTGAGCCGTACATCGCCACGATCTCCTCCTCCTCAGCATCGGCGAACCGTCGTTCGTTGCATGGCGTCGTCATAGGACGAAAGACTAAACGAACTACACTAGGGCGACCACGGACCAGTCGAAGTTGCGGCCGGTGCCGGCGGTCTGCTCGAGGGTGAACTTCACCGAGTGGACGGTCGGGATCGGCACGGAGAGGAACACGGGCGACGCCTGCACGTCAGAGAGCGTCTCCTCGTAGGCGAGCCGTTCGGTGGAGCCCGAGAGGGTCTTGACCTTGGCGCGCAGCTTCACGGTGTCGCCGGCGGCGAGGTTGTTGCAGTCGACGACGAGGACGTAGGTCGAGATGTCGGTGATGGTGGCGAGCGTGTGCTCGGTGCTGATCGTGGCGGCTTGGGTGCCGGACGAGTGCTCCTGCATGGCTTCTCCTTCAACGGGCGACCGGGGCGGTCCAGGCCTTGAGGTTGCGGAACTTGTGGGGGTTGCCGACGTTCGACGACAGAGCGGGCATGAAGGCCCACAGGGAGACGCCGACGGAACCGGGGGCGGAGGTGCGGTACTCGAGCGTGCCGTCGAGCAGGAACCGGGTGGCGTCACCGACCTTCTCGACGCGGATCGTGTACCACGTCGCCGATGACAGGGACAGGCCGAGGCTCCGGGTCCGGTAGAAGTAGTCGGCCGCCGAGACGTAGACCCGGCGGCCGAGCCCAACGCCGTTGGGGCCGACGAAGTCGAAGCCGGCGTACCCGGAGCTATTGCCGAGCCGCACGTCGACCTCGATGGCCGCGATCGGCGCGAGCGGGAACCCGGCGAGGATCGCCGTGCCCGTCACGCCTGACCCTCCGCCAGACGTTTCCCACTCGATCTCGGTGCCGTTGCTCGACCACGAGCCGCCAGCGGTCGTGAAGTTCGCGAGCGACGAGCCGTCCTCGTCGACGACGAGGTCGAGCCCGCCGGGCGTGACGGCGCCGGAGAACCCGATCACGAGAACGGCCCCGGATTCGAGGTCCAGGCGACGAGGTTGCGGTACAGCGGCCCGTCGGTCGGGCCGTTGAAGCGGGCGTACAGGGCGGGCATCCCCATCGCGAACCCCTGCGGCTTCTCGGCGTTGTACCACTGGTTGCCGATCCAGCTCCCGGTCACCACGACGCCGTCGGCGAGGAAGCGGGCGACCCCGAAGGCGACCTCGATCCGCAGTTCGATCCACGCATCGAGGGCCACGTCGACCCCGGAGTCGTTGCCGGCGGCGTGGACCGAGGCGGTCGCCCCGCTGTTGAGGAGGGAGATGGAACCAGTCGTCGAGTCGGGCGACTCGGGGCCGGAGGCCGAGGGGATCAGGGCGATGCCGCCGTAGCAGGCGACCGAGGTCGACGGGAGCTGCACCTCGGCTTGGACGACGACGAGCGGAGCGAACTCGTCGATGGCGGCGGCATCGAACAGGTAGGACGGGTTGTTGTCGACCTGCGTGACTTCGATGGCGGAGCCGGTCGAGGCCCACGTGTTCGCGCCGAGGTCGGTGAGCCCGGCGACGGACGTGCCGTCGATCTCGACCAGCTTCGCCCACGGCGGCGCCGAGGTGAGCACGCCAGCGAGGGAGGTGCCGCGGGTCACGACGGGAACCCCCACTCGGGTTCGCCGATCGAGATGTTGCGGTACTTGGCGCCGTCGGAGTAGCTGAGGCCGGCGAGCAGGTAGCTCACGAGGGCGATCCAGTAGGCGCTGTTGTTGGCGGTGTTCGCCAGCGCCGTCCCGGCGTGGACCATCTCGGTGTCGACCCACACGGTCAGCTCGTTGCCGATCAGCCGGAGGTCGAGGGCGATCCAGTCGCCTTCGCTCCAGCCGGCGCCCAGGTTGTAGTTGTAGGTGGCGGACAGGGGGGTCACCGCGACGCCGTCGAACACGGACAGCTCGAGGTCGCCGAGGCCGTCGGAGTCGAGGGCCAGGCACGCGTACGAGCCGGGCCAGCCGAGGCCGGCGAACTCCCACAGGGGCGACCCACCGTTGGTGCGGCCGACCGGGAACATGACCTCGACGTGGGCACGCCAGCATCCACCGTGGAGCTGGCGTTCGGAGAGCAGCAGAGCGTCGTCGCTGCCACCGCCCGAGACGTGGTGATGCTGGATGACCGTCCCGTCGCTCGACCATGCGCCCTGGACGATCGTGGAACCGGCCACGGAGTTGCCGGGGTACGAGACGACAGGGCGCCACGACGGCCAGCTCGCCCCGCGCAGCGGGGCAGCAAGGCCGGCCACGGTCACGCTCCCTGGTCGACGTAGAGCAGGCCCGAGGCGGAGATGACGACCGGGAACGGGAGCCCGGTGGTGGCGACGGTGCCGAGCGGGTAGTGCGCGATGAGGATGGAGTCGGCGTCGTTCGTGACGAGCCGGTAGACAACCATCCCGGTGACGTTCTCGCCGGCGACGATCGACCCGAAGTCGAGGTCGGCGCAGTCGTAGGTGATCCGGTTGTTCGTGTCGTCGATCGTGCGGGTCTTGGTCCCGAGGGCCTGCCGGGAGTAGCCGGCGCCGGCGATCTCGTTGGTGCCAGGCGTGAGGTCCGCCACGTAGTCGTGGTCAGGGTTCGGGACGTAGCCGGCGTCGTTGATGAGCAGCGCCTCGAACGTGTCGCTGGTGAAGTTCCGCAGCTCGTCGAGGCCTCGGTTGTAGAGCGTGGTCGGCATCTCGTCTCCTCGGTCGCCAGGCGGCCACCACTGTAGCCGGGGACCGGGGCGGCAGCCGGGAGCGTCAGGCGGAGCGGACGGCGGCCCGGAGACGGAGCTTCCGGGCGGCGGCGTCGCCGGCGGCGTCGCCGATCGCTTCGCCGATGGACCGCGCCCAGGCCTGATCGGCGCCGGCGGGCGGCTCGACGGTCACGTACACCTCGACGCCACCGGACGGGAGGGCGCCGGCGCGGGCGAGCATCCCAGGGATGCCGGCGGCCTGAGCGACCCGGACACCGGCAGCCTCGTTGTCGAGGGGGACCGCGGCCTCACGGCCGGCCTCACCGATGACGGCGAGGGTGGGCTCGTCGATGATGGCGCCCTTGGCGAGCATCGGCAGGCTCGGGATGCCCTGGAACGGCGTGAACTCCTGGCCCAGCACGGACACCTTGAAGTCGCGCACCGGGTTGATGAGGTGGTCGTTGACGAACCCGGCGACCGCGTTGTAGAGGCTCTTGGCGAGGTCGGTGACGGCGCCGCCGGCGGACGAGAGGCCGTTGCGGATCGCGTCGAAGATGCGGCCGGGGAGCCCGCTGAAGAAGTCGATGACCCCCTGGATGATCGAGGGGCCGTTGTCGACGACCCACTGGAAGCCCTGGCGGAGCCAGTCGACCAGCAGGGTGCCGATGTTGCCGAGCAGCCCCAGGAACTTGCCGGGGAGGCTGAGCAGCCAGTCGGTGACGCGGGCGAGGATCGTGGGGCCGTTCTCGACCAGCCAGTCCCAGCCCTTCTTGATCCAGTCGAACAGCAGGGAGCCGATGTCGCCGAGCCAGCCGATGATCTTGCCGGGCAGCCCGACGGTCCAGTCGGCGAGCGCCGCGAGGATGGAGGGGCCGTTCTCGACCAGCCAGTCCCAGCCCGCCTTGATCCAGTCGACGAGCTTCGGCCCGATCTCGCCGAGCCAGCCGGCGATCGCGAGGGGGAGGTCGGAGAGGAAGAACGAGACGAGGTTGCCGGCCGCGCTGATGGCGTTCGAGACGAGCCAGTCGAAGCCGGACACGAGCCAGCCGAGCAGCGTCGAGCCGATGTCGCCCAGCCAGCCGAGCACCATGCCGGGGAGGCCAGCCAGCCACGAGGCGACGCCGGCGAGGATGCCGGGGCCGTTCTGGACGAGCCAGTCCCAGCCGGCGGTGAAGGCGGTGACGAGCAGGGAGCCGAGCTGGCCGGCCCACGAGAGGATCACGTCGCCGAGGCCGAACAAGATGTCCTTGAGGATGCCGCCGAGGTTGCCGACGACGGAGCCGAGCAGGCCGGGGAGCTTGCCGAGCAGGTCACCGAAGGCGGCCAGCACGTCGGGGCCGTGTTCGATGATGGCGCCGACCAGGGCGGGGAGGGCCTCGGTGACGATCCACTTCGGGAGGTCCCACACGGCGAACTTGAGCCCGGCGAGGATGCCGCCGATGACGGCGCGGCCCACGTCGGGGCCGTAGGTGACGATGAGGTTCCCGATGATCGAGGGCAGGTCCTTGAGGAACTGGAAGGCCTGCTGGAGCCCGGAGCGGAGCAGGTCGGAGGCGCCGGTGATGGCCTTGGGGAGCCACTCGCCGAACACGGTGCCGACGCCGGACGCGAGCAGGGAGAGCCCGTCGGCGAGCAGGGCGGGGAGGTTCGACAGGACGGAGAGCAGCGCGTTGACGACGGTCTGGCCGAGGCCGGAGAGCCCGGCGAGGATCTTCTCGCCGTCGAAGGTGAACAGGCCCGAGAGCAGGTCGCCGAGGGAGCCGACGGCGGCGAAGGCGTTGACGATGAGGTCGCGGATGGCCTGCACCAGCGGGCCGACGATCGGCAGGTCCTTGACGAGCCCGACGAGCTTGTCGAGCAGCATCCCGGCGAAGCCGCCGAGGTTGCCGACGGCGTCGAACAGGGCCGGGATGCCGTTGACGACGGCGTCGCCGACGGCCCGGAGCATCGTGTCGACGCCGGCGCCGATCTTGGCGGTGTCGAACGAGAGCAGGCCGCCGAGAATGTCGAAGGCGCCGCCGAGCGCGAGGGTGAGGTCACCGAACCACTGGCGGAACACCTGGACGAGCTGGCCGACGACCGGCAGGGACGTGAGGGCGGAGAGCAGGCTGTCGACCAGGGTCGAGGCCAGGTCGAGCATCATGCGGGGGACCTCGGCGATGAGCCCGGAGAGCACGGGGCCGAGCGACCCGGCGAGGGTGCCGAGGGAGCCGATGATGTCGTCGAAGTCGAAGCTCGAGATGGCGTCCCACAGGGCACTGAACCGGCCGGCCATGTCGGTGAGCCAGGGCATCACGCGGGCCTCGACGAACCCGGTGACGATCTCAAGCGTGGCGAGCAGGCCGTCGCGGAGGACGGAGACGACGGTGTCGACGGCGGTGCGGAACCACTCGAAGTTCTCGTAGGCGTACTTGAAGCCGGCGATGAGCGCGGCGACGGCGGCGCCGACGGCGATGAACGGGGCGGCGGCGGCGAGCGCCGGGGCGACGAGCCCCCACAGGGCGGTCGCGGCGGTGGCGAGCAGGCCGCCCAGCGCGGAGAGGCCGGCGAGCACGGCCGCGCCGGTGATGCCGGCGAGAGCGACGCCGACGCCGATGAGGACGGCCTCGGGGTTGGCGGCGACGAACCCCTCGATGGCGCCGCGGACACGCTCGAACACCTCGCCGATGGCGTCGCGGACCGGCTGGAGCCGCGCCCACAGGTCCGAGAGGGCCTGCCCGACGCCGCGCAGCGCGTCGCCGACACGCTGGGCGATCTCGTCGTTGCCGGTGAGCGCCTTGAAGAATGCCTGCACCGCGCCGAGCGGCCCGAGGCCCTTCGTGATGGCGTCGGCGGCGGCGGCGAACGAGGCCCTGATCTTGTCGAGCAGGTCCCACACCGGCTTGCCGGCGCGCATCACGGACTCCCAGGCGGGAGCGAGCCAGGCGCCGGCGGCGGTGGCGAGCTGGCCGACGATCGGGGTGAGCGCCCGGATCGCCGTGTTCATGCCGTTGAACACCGCGGTGGCGACCGGCTGGAGCGCGTTCTCGATGACGTGCCCGAGCGTCGCGAGAGCGCCACGCCAGGTGCCGGTGTCCTTGGCGGCCTGCTCGATGGTGTCGCCGCCGGCCTGGATGGAGGCGGTCAGCTCCTCGTAGGAGAGCTTGCCGGAGCGGATCAGCTCGGCGAGGCGAGGGCCGGCGCGCTGGCCGAAGGCTTCGGTGGCGGCGGCCGTGGCCGCCATCTGCGAGGGAGCGTTCTTGATCGAGTCGAACAGGGCATCGAAGGCCTGCCGGGCCGGGATGCCCTCCTTGGCCGCACGGGCGGTGGCGCGGCCGAGAGCGAGCTGCACGGCGGAGGCGTCGAGGCCGACCTTCGACAGATTGCCGATGATGGCGGCGGCCTCGTCGATGGAGAACCCGGCAGCCTTGAACGCGAGGCCGCTCGACTGCACCGACGCGAGGAGCTGGTCGACGGGGACGCCAGTCTCCTGAGAGATGCGGAGGAACTTGTCGAGCTGGGCGGTCTGATCGGCGGCGGCGACGCCGAAGTTGTTGAAGATCGCGGTGGCCTGGTCGACGGTCGTGTTCACGTCGGAGCCGGTGATGCGGGCCAGCCGGATCATCGTGAGGGCGATGCCCTCGGCCTCGTCGCCGGTGATCCCGAGCCGCTGGGAGAGCAGTTGCAGCGCGTTCGCGACCTCGCCCATCCCGGCGGGCGTCTTGGCGTACACGTCGCGGAGCGACTGCTCCATGCCGGCCAGCTCGGCGCCGGTCGCGCCGGTACCGACACGGATCTGCTGGAAGGCCCGGTGGAAACCCTCGCCGATGGACGGGATCGCCGTGACGAGGTTCTGGATCGACTCGAGCGCGATCTCGACCCCGCCTTGGATGCCGTCGGCGATGAGCGAGCCGAGCGCGACCGCCTTGATCATGTCGGCCATCGACGTGACGGCAGCGGTGCCCTGGTTCTGGAGCGAGTCGAAGCTGCCGCCGGCGCCTTCGACCTCGGCGCCAGCGTCGGCCGCGGCGGCGCCCACGTCGGCCAGAGCGCCGGCCATGCCGTCGGCGGCGCCACCGACTCCGACCTCGGCAGCGGCGGCGGCAGCGGCGATGTCCTCCTCGAGCGCGCCGGCGGCGACCGCGGCGGCCGACTCGACCTCGCCGGCCATCCCCTCGGTGGCGCCGGCGACGCCTTCGAGGGAGGACTCCATGTCGAGGGACGCGTCCGCGATCGCGGCGGCCGCGGCTTCGGCGGCCGGGGCGACGGCGGAGTCGATGGCGGCGCCGAGGGCCTCGGCGTTGCCGCCGGCCTCGGAGGCCATCGCGGCGGTGGCGTCGTTGACGGCGGCCACGGCCTCGGCGAGCGCCGGCCCGAGCGCCGCCTGTAGCGCGGCCCCGAAGTTCGAGAGGTCGGGCTCGACGGTGACGGACGCTGAGGCGACTACGTCGTCTGCCACGTCAGCCCCCCATCACGGCCACGAGGGCGTCTCGCAGGAACGGCTGGGGGCGGGTGCCGGGGTGGTTCACCGACGGGAGCACCACGAAGTCGCCCTTCTTCTCCCACCAGAACGCGAGGGCGTAGGCGGGGCGCCGCGGGTTGATGGGGTGGGGGCCGGTGCCCTCGTGGACGTACCGGGCATACGGGGCGGTGGCCTCGACGACGCCGATCAGGCGCGTGCCGGAGCCCTCGATGCGGGTGTTGATCGAGTGCTTCAGCTTGCCGGGGACACGCTGGGGCGCCTTCGACTTGGGGTGGATCGGCGTGGGCTTCGAGACGGGAGCCCGGTGGAACGCGTTCGACGCGATCGCGGAGAGCCGACCCTGGAGCCAGGCGCGCAGCGGCGTCTCGAGAGCGCGGTCGACGCCGGCGAAGTCGACCGAGAACGTGACATCTGCCCCAGGCACGCGTCCGATGCTACTCGGGGTCGGGGAGCGAGATGAGTCCTTCGACCGGGGTGTCGCCCTTCCACCACGACGGAGGCCGGAGCCCTTGCATCGAAGCGGGGAGGTCGGGGTCGTCGATCACGACCGCCGAGTCGGGGCGCAGGGCGTAGTCGAGCTTCTTCCGGTGCTCGGCGTCGAGGCCGGCGACCATGACGGAGTAGCCCCACGAGAGCAGCTCGCCTGCATCGAGGTCGGCGAGCCGCCGACCACGTTCGACGAGCCGGCCGTCCAGCTCGACGGCGTGGTTGGCGACCCAGCCGACGATCCCGATGCAGGTCAGGTAGGGCGCCCGGTGATCGCGGTCATCATCTCGCCGACGAAGCCCATCAGCTCGACCATCTCGAGCGGCGGCTCGGCGTCCTCGCACCACTCGATGAAGTCGTGGCGCTCGGCCTCGACGACGAGCTTCGTGATGGCGTCGGAGGTCTTGGCGAGGGCGGCGGCCTGCTTGGCGGGGTCGTTGGCGGCGCCGGGAGCTTGCAGGTCGGTCTGCGCCTTCGAGAGCTGCATGAGCAGCATCCCAGGGACCTTCGAGCGGAGGTTGAAGCGGCGGCCGCGGACCTCGACGAACGGCGAGCCGGTGGCGGCGGCCTGCTCGGCGGTCAGCACCTCGACGCTGGCGACCTCGGCCGGCGGAGGAGCGGAGGCTTGGGCGGCTTCGGCGGCGCCGGCCAGCACGTCATCAGGGTCATCGGGGGTCATCCCGGTTTCGACAGGCACGGCGGCCCTCCTTCGTTGGTGTAGTGCGGAACACTACCAGCGGGGAGGGGGAGCGCCAGCAGTGCCCCCAGGGCCGCCCAGGACGCCGGAGACGGCCCGGACGGGGCCGAGCTTCCCGATCACCCACGGAGGCCTCGAGCGGGCCGCTACGGGCCGCTCAGGGCGTCAGATGCAGCAGGGGGGCAGCTCGATCGTGAACCGGAGCGTCCACGAGGCGCAGCCGCCCGAGGGGGCGCCGGGGTCGATGCCGCCCATCGCGGTCTTGAGGCACTCGCCGTTCAGGATGATCGACTCGTCGTCGCCGGCGGCCAGGT
>JAKOUY010000032.1 GCA_029782355.1 Actinomycetes bacterium | reverse complement strand
GGTGCGGCCACCCTCGCGGATGGCGAAGCGCAGACCCTCGTCCATGGCGATCGGCTTGCCCAGCTCCACCGTGATGGTCACGTTGTCACCCGGCATCACCATCTCGGTGCCCTCCGGCAACTGGATCGTGCCCGTGACGTCGGTGGTCCGGAAGAAGAACTGCGGCCGGTAGTTGTTGAAGAACGGCTTGTGCCGGCCACCCTCGTCCTTGGTCAGGACGTACACCTGACCCTCGAAGTTGGTGTGCGGGGTGATGCTGCCCGGCTTGCACAACACCTGGCCACGCTCGACGTCTTCCTTCTTCGTGCCACGCAGCAGGGCACCGATGTTGTCGCCCGCCTGACCCTCGTCGAGGATCTTCTTGAACATCTCCACCCCGGTGCAGATGGTCTTCTGCGTCGGGCGGAGACCGACGATCTCGATCTCGTCGCCGGTGTGGATCTTGCCCTGCTCGACCTTGCCGGTGACCACGGTGCCACGACCGGTGATCGTGAACACGTCCTCGATCGGCATCAGGAACGGCTTGTCCAGCTCGCGCACCGGCTCCGGGACGCTGGTGTCCACGGCGGCCATCAGCTCCATGACCTTGTCGCGCCAGGCCTCGTCGCCCTCCAGCGCCTTGAGCGCCGAGACGCGCACCACGGGGGCATCGTCGCCGGGGAACTCGTACTCGTTGAGCAGCTCACGAACCTCGAGCTCGACCAGCTCCAGCAGCTCCTCGTCGTCGACCATGTCCGACTTGTTCAACGCCACGACGATGTACGGCACGCCCACCTGACGGGCCAGCAGCACGTGCTCACGGGTCTGAGGCATCGGACCATCCGTCGCCGCGACCACCAGGATCGCCCCGTCGACCTGGGCGGCGCCGGTGATCATGTTCTTGATGTAGTCGGCGTGACCGGGCATGTCGACGTGGGCGTAGTGCCGGTTGGGCGTCTCGTACTCGATGTGGGCGATCGAGATGGTGATGCCGCGGGCCTTCTCCTCGGGTGCCTTGTCGATCTGATCGAACGGCGTGTACTTGGCCAACCCCTGATCCGCCAACGTCTTGGAGATGGCCGCCGTCAACGTGGTCTTGCCATGGTCGATGTGACCCATGGTGCCGATGTTCACGTGCGGCTTGGTCCGCTCAAACTTTGCCTTGCTCATCGCTCATCTCTCCGTCGGGATCGAGTGGGTTGTCAAAGAACACGTCGAGGATAACGCCTCGACAGGCTGGACCCACCGGCCGGACCCACGGGGCGGACGGGCTGGCTAGGGAACCAGCTCGGCCGCACGCCCGAGGCGGCCGCGCAGGACGGCGTCGAGCACCAGCCGGCTGCCCGCCAGCGCCCGGGCATGCAGTCGCTCGTCGAGCGCGGCGGTCTCGCCGAGGCCGAGCAGCAGGGCGGACAGGAAGGCCATGACGACGGCATGATCGTCGGCACGGAGCTCGCCCGTGGAGACACCGGTGTCCACCACCGTCCGGCACAGCTGCGTCCACCAGTCGCTGCCGCGGCGCAGGGCCGCCTGCAGCTCCGGCCGGCGGGCGACGTCCACCCGGGCGCTGGCGGTGAACCAGCCGACGATCGGATCGTCGGCCTGCAGGCGCTCGCTGGCGTCGAGGATCGCCAGGACCTTGTCGGTGAAGGTCAACGCCGTGGCCTGGGCGGCATCGAGCACTGCCAGGAACCGTTGACGGCACTCGGCGTGCACGGCCACGTAGAGGTCGAGCTTGGACGGGTGGTAGTGGTACAACGCCGCCGAGGTCAACCCGGCACGGGCCGCCACCAGCTTGATCGTGGTCTCGGCGTAGCCGCGTTCGGCGAACAGCCGACGAGCGGTGTCGAGGATCCGCTGGGCGGTGTCGGCACTGGCGTCACCGGGGGGCCGACCGCGGCGCTTGCTGTCGGTCATCCGCTGACCGGCTCCTGCTTCATGTCGGCTGGCAGCTCGACCGGCGTGGCCCGTGCCGGGCGGACCGACGCCTCGCTGACCCCGCTGATCAACAACGTGGGGACGGTCGGGTCCGCCGGGTCGACGGACCACACGTCCGCCGGGCCGGTGCAGCCGGTCGACCGGGAGGCCACGATGAGCTGGCCGGACACGAAGCCGACCGGCTGGTTGGAGCGACCGACGAACGGCTCGGCGGCGTTGAGGTCGACGGTCGACGTCCCCGTGTAGACCCGCGTGCTGGTGGCCGCGGTGCACGAGCCGACGCGCACCGCGACGACTTCGCCGTCCTGCACCAGGTCGCCGAGTTCGGTGCCGGCCTCGAGCCGCGTCGACAAGGCCAGGTCGGGGAAGTGCAGGATCCGCACGGTGTCCCGTCCACCCAGACGTTCGACGAAGCTGATCGACTCACCATCGGCGGACGCGGCCAGCTCGGTGACCGTGGCGCCGGTCGGCAGGTTGACCAGCGGGCGGAACAGCTTGCCATTGGTGCTCGACAGCATGACCACCGGATCGCCGCGACGCGGTGCGCCCGCTGCGAACAGTACCGAGCCGCTCGGGTGGTAGACCACGGCAGAGGTCGTCTTCAGGAAGCTGATGTTGGCGAGCTTGGCACTGCCGTCGACCGGCCGACGGACCAGACGGCCGTCCTTGGTGATTCCCGCGATGAACTCGCCGTCGGGCGTCGACCACGTCGCCGCGACCGTGTCGGCGTTCAACCCCGACGCGCCGAGCTTGGTGTCGGCCATCAGCGTGGCCGCGCCGAGCAGGAACCGCTCGCCGCCCGGCGACCACAGCGGGGCCACCTTGGCGAACTTGTCGGGCAGGCTCAGCAGGCACACCGCGGTGTTGGCGTCGTCGCTCAGCTCGAACAGGCTGCCGCCGAAGCTGTAGGTGATGCGGGCCGGCGCGCCGGCGGGTGGTGGACCGGTGAGCCGGCAACCGTCGCCCTTGATGGTCGGGGTCCGCGGACCGACGTCGATCAGCGGGGTGTTCCCGGTCCCCGGCGAGCCGCCGGGGGCATCGGCCACCGTCCCGGCGGTCTGCGGGCGCAGTGGTGGCAACGTGTCGTTGCCGAAACGCTCGTCGGCGATCCCGCACCCGCCCAGCGCGCCAGCTGCGACCAGCGCGACCAATCCGGCCGTGGCCAGGGCGCGACTGGGGGCGGACACGAGCCTCACCCTACGCATGGGGTGGGCCCGCCGGACGGCAGGCCCAGTCGCCCGACTACTCGCCGCGCACCCGCTTGATGATGTCGGTGGCGATGTTGCCCGGCACCTCCATGTACTGGGCGAACTGCATGGTGTAGGTGGCCCGACCTTGGGTCCGGCTGCGCAGATCGGTCGAGTACCCGAACATCTCCGACAGCGGGACCTGGGCCCGGACCACCTGGGTGTTGCCCCGGGCCTCCATGCCCTCGATCCGCCCACGACGCGACGACAGGTCGCCCATGACGTCGCCCATGTACTCCTCCGGCGTCACCACCTCGACGCCCATGATCGGCTCGAGCAGCACGGGCTTGGCCATCTCTGCGGCCTTCTTGAACGCCTGCTGGCCGGCGATCTTGAACGCCATCTCCGACGAGTCGACGTCGTGGTACTGGCCGTCGACCAGGATCGCCTTGACGTCCACCGTGGGGTAGCCGGCCAGCACACCGCTGTCGAGCGCCGACTGGATGCCCTGGTTGGTGGGCTGGATGTACTCGCGGGGGATGCGCCCGCCGGAGATCTTGTCCTCGAACTCGTACCCCTTGCCCGGGTTGGGCTCCAGGCTGATCTTGACCACGGCGAACTGACCCGAGCCGCCGGACTGCTTGATGTGCCGGTACTCGACCGACTCGACCGACCGGGTGATGGTCTCGCGGTAGGCGACCTGCGGCTTGCCGACGGTGGCGGCGACGTTGAACTCGCGCTGCATCCGGTCGACGAGGATCTCCAGGTGGAGCTCGCCCATGCCGGAGATCACGGTCTGGCCGGTCTCCTCGTCGGTGCGGACCCGGAACGTGGGATCCTCGTCGGACAGCGACTTCAGCGCCTTGCCCAGCTTGTCCTGGTCGTCCTTGGTCTTCGGTTCGATGGCCACGTGGATGACCGGCTCGGGGAACTCCATCCGCTCGAGGATCACCGGGTGGGCCCGGTCGCACAGCGTGTCGCCCGTGGTGGTGTCCTTGAACCCCAGCCCGGCGACGATGTCCCCGGCCAGGGCGACGTCGAGGTCCTCGCGGTTGTTGGCGTGCATCAGCAGGATGCGGCCCAACCGCTCGCGCTTCTCCTTGGTCGAGTTGTAGACCTCGTCGCCCTTGTTGATCTGCCCCGAGTAGACCCGGAAGTAGGTCAGCTTGCCGAACGGGTCGGCGACGATCTTGAACGCCAGGGCGGCGAACGGCTCGGACTCGCTGGCCGTGCGCTCGACGACCTCGTCGCCGCGCAGGTTGGTTCCCTGCGCCGGGGGGATGTCCAGCGGGCTCGGGAGGAAGTCGACCACGGCGTCGAGCATCGGCTGGACACCCTTGTTCTTGAACGCCGAGCCGCACAGGATCGGCACGAAGTCGAAGGCCAGGGTGCCCTTGCGGATCGCCCGCTTGATCTCCGCCTCGGTCAGCTCCTCGCCCTCGAGGTACTTGTGCATCAGGTCGTCGTCGCTGGTGGCGATGGTCTCGAGCAGCTGCTCGCGGTAGTGCTGGGCCTCGTCGACCATGTCGGCGGGGATGTCGACCTCGTCCCACTTGGCGCCGAGCTCCTCGTCGCGCCAGATCAGCGCCTTCATCTTGACCAGGTCGACCAGGCCGGCGAAGGGCTTGTTGCTCTCCGGTCCCCCGGCACCGACCGGCAGGTGCAGCACGGCCGGGGTGGCCTCCAGGCGGGTCTTGACCATGTCGACGGTGCGGTAGAAGTTGGCGCCGATGCGGTCCATCTTGTTGACGAAGCACATCCGCGGGACGCGGTACTTGTTGGCCTGACGCCACACCGTCTCGGTCTGCGGCTCGACGCCGGCCACCGAGTCGAACACGGTCACGGCCCCGTCGAGGACGCGCAGCGAGCGCTCCACCTCGATGGTGAAGTCCACGTGCCCGGGGGTGTCGATGATGTTGATCCGGTGGTTGTTCCAGATGCAGGTCGTCGCCGCCGAGGTGATCGTGATGCCCCGCTCCTGCTCCTGGGCCATGTGGTCCATGGTCGCCGCGCCGTCGTGGACCTCGCCGATCTTGTAGCTCTTGCCGGTGTAGTAGAGGATGCGCTCGGTCGTGGTCGTCTTGCCGGCATCGATGTGGGCCATGATGCCGATGTTGCGGGTGCGCTCCAGCGGGAATTCACGCTTGGCCATGATGGGTCGTTCTCTTTCCTCGACGTCGTCCGTAGGTGCCGGAAGTCGGGCGCGACGGGGCCCCGGGCACGGTTTCCCATGCTATCCGTGCTGGCTAGGGTCTCGGCATGGCACTTCGCGACAAGATGGTCGAGCGAACGCAGCCGTTCCTCGATCCTGGTGAGCAGATCCGACAGGTGTTCGCCGGCCAGAAGATCAGCGGCTGGTGGGGGCTGCTCACCTGGCTGATCGTGTTCTGGAACCGCTACTACATCGTCGCCGTCACCGACCGGCGAATCGCCATCCTCGACAGCGGGAAGTGGTCGTTCGCCTCACCGAAGTCGCTGCTCGGCTCCGTAGCCCGGACCACCCGCATCGGCGAGCCGGGCGGGTTGTGGTGGAAGTGCGAGAGCCTCGGCCTGCCCATGTGGATCGCCAAGCGGTTCCACCACGACGTCGCCGCCGCCGACGCCGCACTCGACGGCCGGCCACCCGCCGGCAGCCCGCTGCCGCCGCCGGTCCAGCCCTAGACCCAACGGGCCCGGCGGACGGCCGATACCGTCGACCGCATGATCTCCTTCCAGGTCTGGGCGCCCAACGCCGAGCGCGTCGAGCTGCTGACCGTTCCCGACCCCGCCGGCCCGCCCGTCGTCACGCCGATGACCGGTCACGACGACGGCATCTGGCGGGTCGACGCCGAGGCCCCGGCGGGGACGGAGTACCTGTTCCGCCTGCACCGTGACGGGGCGGCCTGGGAGCGCAAGGATCCTCGGGCTCGCCAGGTCACCAACTCGGTCGGTCGCAGCGTGGTCACCGAACCCGGCCACCCGCCACGCGACTTCACGCCGCGACCGCTGGACGAGTGGGTCATCTACGAGTTGCACCCGCGCACCTTCGGGGGCACCCTCGATGGCGTCGCCGAGCGCCTCGACCACCTCGTCGGGCTCGGCGTGACCGCCGTCGAGCTGATGCCCATCGCCGAGTTCGCCGGGGACATCTCCTGGGGGTACAACACCGCCTTCCCCTTCGCCGTCGAATCCAGCTACGGAGGGCCCGACGCCCTGCGCCGGCTGGTCGACGCCTGCCACCGCCACGGCATCGCCGTCATCGTCGACGTCGTCTACAACCACCTCGGGCCGAGCGATCTCGACCTGTGGCGCTTCGACGGGTGGTCGGAGGGCGACGGCGGCGGGGTGTACTTCTTCAACGACTGGCGGGCGGCGACGCCGTGGGGGGCGACTCGCCCCGACTACGGCCGGCCGGAGGTCCGCCAGTTCCTGATCGACAACGCCCGGATGTGGCTGGACGAGTACGCCGTCGACGGCCTGCGCCTCGACGCCACCAACTACATCCGCAACGCCGACGGGCACAACGGCCCGGACCGGGACATCCCCGACGGCTGGGCCTTCCTCCAAGAGCTGACCTCGACGATCGCCGCCGAGTTTCCGGGCGCCGTGCTGATTGCCGAGGACCTGCAGAACCAGTCGCTGGTCACCACTCCCGTCGCCGATGGCGGGCTCGGCTTCCACCTGCAGTGGGCAGCGGGATTCGTCCATCCGATCCGCGCCTCGTTGACCGCCATCGACGACCTGTCGCGCAATCTCGACGGTGTCGCCGCCGCCGTCACCGACCCCGGCGGGCCGCACCACGTGCTGTTCACCGAGAGCCACGACGAAGTGGCCAACGGTCAGACCCGGGTTCCGGCGGAGATCGACCCCGGCGACCCGGAGGCCTCCCACGCGGTGCGCCGCGCCGCCCTCGGCGCCGTCCTGACGATGACCTCGCCTGGGGTGCCGATGCTGTTCCAGGGCCAGGAGTGGGCTGACGAGGACTGGTTCGACGACAACACCGACCTGCAGTGGGAGCGCGCCGAGCAGCGTCACGGCATCGTCCAGATGTGGCGCGACCTGATCCGCCTGCGCGTCGGCGACGACCCACGCACTCGCGCCCTGCGCAACGGCCGGGTCAGCGTCGAGCATCCGGCCGACGGCGTGCTGGCCGTGCGCCGCTGGACCGACTCGGCCGAGGACGACACCGTGCTGATCGCCCTGAACATCTCGGCTGTGGACGTCGACCACGTCGACCTCGGCCTCGACCCGGCGCAGAGCTGGGAGTGCGTGTTCTCCTCGGACTGGAGCGGCTACCACGACAGCGGCGGCAACACCTCGCTCGAGGTTGCGAACGGCGGCTGCGCCCTCCCGTGCTACGCCGCGGCGATCATCGTCCCGTCTGGGGTTTGACCGCTCGCCGCATCGGGAACCGGACCCGAGCCCGGCGCCTGCCGGGACGCCGGTGATTCGGCGAGACCTCGAAGGATCGTGCAGCCATGATCGGATTTCTCATCACCATGCTCGTGATCGGCCTGTTGGCCGGGATCGTCGCTCGGGCACTCGTGCCGGGCCGCGACCCGATGAGCGTGGGCAAGACCATCCTGCTGGGCGTGGCCGGGTCGTACATCGGCGGGTTCCTCGGCTACGTGCTGTTCCATCACAACGCCGCCGCCGGCGCGTTCCAGCCCTCGGGCCTGTTCGGGTCGATCGTCGGCGGGGTGATCGCCCTGTTGATCTACCGGGCCAAGTTCGCCGGGCGCGTCGCCACCCCGGGCACCCGCCGTTGAGACGTGCCGGTCAGGACGGGAGCGCGGCGCGGACTTCGCCGACCCGCTGACCACCGCCCAGCACCGCCTCGGTGCGGAACGCGTCGGCCCCACCGAATCCCCAGCGGTGCAGCAGTTCGGCGACCACCACCTCGGTGGAGCGCTTGGCCCCGTCGTGGGTGCGCACGGCGAACGCCCGGCCATCGGACAGCGCGCCGGCGAACACCCCCTCCGCCCCGGCCTTGGCGAACAGCCCCGGAATCGCCGCGACCAGCTGCCCGTCGCGGCGAGCCGTGCCGGACACCAGCAGCGGGTGGGACCGGCATGCCGACACCACCTGGCCGTCCGGACTGGTGGGGTCGGCCAGGGACATCCGGCGGAACGCTCGAGCCAAACCGGTGAGCGAGATCGAGAAGATCGGCGCTCCGCAGCCGTCGATCGCCACACCGGCCAGTGGTTCGCCGGCCAGCTCGGCCACCGTCTCGCCGAGGGCCTGCTGGAGCGCATGGGAGGGGTCGAGGTAGCTCTCGATCGGCCAGCCACGAGTCCGGCAGGTGGCCAGCATGGCCGCATGCTTGCCCGAGCAGTTCATGAACACCCGCTCCGGTCCCAACCCGGCGCAGCACCGGCGGATGGCCTCGTCGGGATCACCGGGCATCGCCGGCGGGCACCGCAGGGCGTCGACGCCCAGCCCGGCGGCGGTCAGCAAGCGCTCCACCCGGGTGACGTGCATCGGTTCTCCGGCGTGAGAGGCGGTGGCCACGGCGATCAGCGGTGGTGGGAGCTGCAATCCGAGGCGGAGCATCCCCGCCGTCTGCAACGGCTTGTTCGACGAGCGCGGCATCATCGCCCGGTCGGGTTCGCCGACGGCCAGCTCGACCGCACCGGAGGGGTCGAGGACCACCACCGAACCGTGGTGCTGGCACTCGACCACTCCGCAGCGGACAACCTCGGCGATGACGGCCATCGAGCCAGTGTCGCAGATCGCCGCTCGCCGCACTCCGGTATGGTGCGCCGATGTCCTTCGGCCGGGCTCGACGAGCCGACTTCCTGCTCGACCCCCAGCTGACCTACCTGAATCACGGCACGGTCGGGGTGACCCACCGCGACGTGCTCGCCACCCAGCGAGCCATCGTCGAAGAGATCGAGTCCAACCCGGCCCGCTTCCTGCTACGCGAGCTGGCCGACCCGCAGGGAGATCTGGACGGCGAACCGCGCGTGCGTCAGGCCATGGTCCCGATCGCCCGCTTCGTGGGCACCGACCCCGACGACACGGTCTTCGTCGACAACATCACCACTGCGGCCAACGCCGTGCTTCGCTCCGTCCCGCTCGGATCGCACGACGAGGTCCTGGTCACCGACCTCGGGTATGGCGGGGTCAGCAACGCCGCGGCGTACGTGGCTCGCCGCGCCGGGGCCACGCTGACCACCGTGACCATGCCGTGGCCGGCGGTCTCGGCCGCGTCGTACGTGGAGTCCATCGCCGCGGCGATCACCTCGCGCACCCGGCTCCTCGTGGTCGATCACCTGACCGCCACCACCGCCCTGCTGCTGCCACTGGCCGACATCGCCGCGGCCTGCCACGACCGCGGCGTGGCGGTGCTGGCCGACGGAGCACACGTCCCCGGCAACGTCCCGCTGGACATCGTCGCCCTTGGGGTCGACTGGTACGCGGCGAACCTGCACAAGTGGGCGTTCGCGCCGCGCAGTTGCGGCATCCTGTGGTGCGCACCGCACCGCCAGGCGGACCTCCACCCGGCCGTGATCTCCTGGGGCCTGGACCACGGGTTCACCGCCGAGTTCGACCTTCCCGGCACCCGCGACCCGTCGGCGTGGTTGGCGGCCCCCGCCGGGATCGACGTGCTCCACGGCTACGGGGTGGACGCCGTCTACCGACACAACCACCAGCTGGCGTGGTGGGCGGCGGGAACGCTGAGCGAGCGCTGGGGCACCCCGTTCGTCACCCCCGAATCGATGATCGGGTCGATGGTCACCGTGCAGCTTCCCGCCTCGGCGGGCGACGACCCCCGCGGCGTCCAGCAGGCCTTGCACGACCAGCGCATCGAGGTGCCCGTGATGGCCAGGGACGGCGCGCTGTGGACCCGGGTCTCGGCCCAGGTCTACAACGACGCCGCCGACATCGAGACCCTCGCCGACGCCGTCGCCGCCCTGTAGCGCTCCGCCCGCGTCCACCGGCGCACCGGCACGCCCCCGCCCGAGCCCAAGTCTCGGCCCTCGCCTCCGCACGCCCGCCTCCGCCGCCGCACGGCCCGACCTCCTCCGCCGCCCCCCCCGGCCCGCCCGCTTCCGCCGCCGCACGGCCCGACTTCCCCCTCCGCCGCCGAAGCGGCACCCACCGGACCCATGGGCGCGAGATGCCGTCAGATACGGGCGATGGCGCGCCCATGGGCGCGGAACCTGCCAATGCGGGCGTGGCCGAGCAGCGGAACCGCGTCACCCGCGGCGCATCGGCCGGGGTGACGTGGTCACCTCCGACCGTCTCCCGGGTGCGCCCCGTCGGCCCCATGGGCGCGAGGTGCCGTCAGAAGCGGGCGATGGCGCGCCCATGGGCGCGAAAAACGCCGAAGCGGGTCAGCGCCCCTTGCCGAGGATGCTGTCGAGCAGGCCGCCGAGGCCACCACCGCCGCCACCGCCGCCGGAGCCGCCGCCGAGGATGCTGTCCAGGAGGCCGCCGAGGCCACCACCGCCACCCGACTGATCGGCGCCGGCCGAGTCGCCGGCCGAGTCGGTGGCCGTGGGATCGCTGGCGGTCGGATCGAACGCCGACGGGTCGGCCGGCTGGCCGGTGGGCGGGGGCAGGGGGTCCCCGGAGCCCGAGTCGGGCGCCGGGGCGTTCGTGGCCTTCTTGTCGAACTCCTTGGCCAGGTCGCCACCGTAGGAGGTGTCCCCACCGGACGAGCCGGCATCGCTGGGCAGACCGGTGTCCACCGAGCCGCCGCCGGCACCGGCACCGGCCGGCGAGAACATCCCGCCGCCCTTGAACAGCCCGCCCAGCCACTTCATGAGCAGGGGGGCGAGCAGGGGCAGCAGCTTGAGCAGCAGCCCACCACTGAGGCCCCGCTGGCTGCTCAGCTCGTTGACGACCGCGTCCTGCTTGTCACCGAAGACGTGATTGACGATCTTCTGCCCGTCGGACTCGTCGCCGCCGAAGATGTCGAAGAGCCCGCCGGAGGAGTCACCGGCGTGCTGCTCCAGGGCGCTGGCCAGCGAGGCCTCACCCGCCGGGTCCGAGGCGTTGGCTGCCATGCCCTGCAACAGAGCCGGCAGCGCGGCGCGCACCGACTGCTCGGCCTCGTCCGTGCTGACGCCGAGTTGCTGGGCGACCTGGTCGATGGGGATCTGGGCGATGAGATCATCGAGATTCATGGGCGGCACGTTACCTCGCACCGGGCGCGCCGCCGTCCGTCTCCGACCCGGCCCGCCGCGCGCCCCGTCACCTACGGTGGAGCCATGACGAGGTTCGTGGAGAGCACGATCACGTTCCCCTACCGGCGATCGCTCGGCCCGATGCTCAGCGCGTTCATGACCGCGCTCACCGAGCGACGGATCCTCGGCATCCGCTGCGGCGAGGCCGTGCTGGTGCCCCCGATGGAGTGGGACCCGGCCACGGGTGCGGCACTGCCCCTCGACCTGGTCGAGGTCGGCCCGGCGGGCACGGTGCAGTCGTGGACCTGGGTCCCGGCGCCCACCGAGCAGCACCCCGTGCAACGGCCCTTCGCCTTCGCCTTCGTCCTGCTCGACGGGGCGACCACCCCGCTGCTGCATGCCGTCGATGCCGGCTCGGCCGCAGCCATGGCCGACGGCATGCGCGTCGCCCCCCGCTGGCGAGGCGAGCGGGTCGGGCGGATCACCGACATCGCCTGCTTCGTGCCCGGCGAGCAGCCCGAACTGGACGGCGACGACACCGGCCCGGCGGCCCAGCCGGTGGAGATCATGGACTACAACGCCCGGATCACCTACCGCAACCCGGTGCCGCCGTCGGCGGACCGGGCCGTGGAGCTGTCTCGCCAGCAACGCCTGGTCGGCATGCGCTGCCCGCAGTGCGAGCGAACCTACGTCGGCGGGCGCGGCTACTGCCCGATCGACTCGATCGAGTTGGGCGAGGAGCACGAGATCGACCTGGCCCACACCGGGACGATCACCAACTTCGTCATCATCACCCCGGTCCAGTATCCGGGACAGACCGAGACCGAACCGTTCGCCCGGGTGTTCGTCCTGATCGACGACTCCGACGTGGTTCTGGCCTACCAGCCGACCATCGAGCTGCCCGTCGCCGATGTGCGCGTCGGCCGACGGGTGGCCGCCGTGTGGGCCAGCCCCGGCGAGGAGATCGACGCCGGCGGCGGCATGGGCGTCTCGCTCGGCGCGCTGATCGGATGGATGCCCACCGGCGAGCCCGACATCGCCGACCCCGACCTGGTGAACCGGATCTTCTGATGGGAACGTCGCGTGACATCGCCGTGATCGGTTGGGCGCAGACCCCGATGGTCCGCCACACCGAACTGACCGAGACCCAGCTGCTGATGCAGGTGATCACCGACGCCCTGACCCCGATCGGGCTGACCCGGGCCGACGTCGACTTCACCTGCCTGGGCTCCTGCGACTACATCACCGGCCAGGCGTTCAGCTTCGTGTCCAACCTCGACGCCATCGGGGCCTGGCCACCGAAACGTGACTCGCACGTCGAGATGGACGGCGCCTGGGCACTGTACGAGGCCTGGTTGCGGCTGCACGAGGGCGACATCGACATCGCCGTGGTGACCGGCTCGGGACGGTCGTCGACGGGCGATCCGTCGCTGATCTACCCGATGGAGATGGACCCGTTCTTCCTGGCGCCGCTCGGCGCCGACCCGGTGACGTTCGCCGCGCTGCAGGCCCGCGCCGTGATCGCCGCCGGCATCGCCGACGAGCGCTCGATGGCCGAGGTGGCCGTGCGCAGCCGGGGGACCGGAGACGTCGACACGCTGCTGGGCGGCGACTACGTCCGCCAGCCGTTGCGCCGCCACGACCTGCCGCCCATCACCGACGGTGCCGCAGCCATGGTCCTGGCCACCGGCGAGCGAGCCCGCCAGCTGGTGGCCCGCCCGGCATACATCACCGGCTTCGACCACCGCACCGAGTGTCACAACCCGTCGTTCCGAGCGCTCGACGACTCGCCCTCCACCCGCATCGCCGCAGCGGCCGCCGGGTTGGGCGACGCCCCGATCGAGGTGGCCGAGCTGCAGGCCGCGTTCACCCACGAGGAGCTCCTGCTGCGCCACGTCCTCGGCCTCGGCCAGGAGGTCATCGTCAACGCCAGCGGCGGGGCCCTGCGGGAGAACCCGATCATGGCCACCGGACTGATCCGCATCGGGCGGGCCGCCGACCACGTCTTCGGAGGTGGCCGCCGCGCCCTGGCCCACGCCACCAGCGGTCCGTGCCTGCAACAGAACCTGATCTGCATCGTCGAGGACGGGGAGGGCCAGCGATGATCCCGTGCGCCGTGGTCGGGGTCGGCCAGACCCACCACAAGTCGCGCCGCCGCGACGTGTCGGTCGGCGGGTTGGTCCGTGAGGCCGTGTTCCGCGCACTGGACGACGCCGAGATGACCATGGCCGACATCGATGCCGTGGTCATCGGCAAGGCCCCCGACCTGTTCGAAGGGGTGATGAAGCCCGAGCTGTACCTCAGTGATGCCCTGGGCGCGGTGGGCAAGCCGATGTTCCGGGTGCACACCGCCGGGTCGGTCGGCGGGACCACGGCCATCGTCGCCGCCTCGCACGTCCAGGCGGGCAAGCATCGCCGGGTGCTCGCCGTGGCCTACCAGAAGCAGTCCGAGGGCAACGCCCAGTTCGCCCTGGGCAGCGGCAAGGGGGCTTCGCTGGGGGCCGGCGGCGCCTTCGCCCCGTTCATCCGGGCCTACATCCACCGCTCCGGGGCGCCCGAGCACATCGGCTGGAAGGTGGCGGTCAAGGACCGGCTGAACGCCTTGAAGAACCCCTACGCCCACCTGAAGATCGAGGACATCTCGATCGACAAGGTCAAGGCCTCGCCGATGATGTGGGATCCGATCCGCTTCCTGGAGTCGTGCCCGTCGTCCGACGGTGCCTGCGCCGTCGTCGTCACCGACGAGGAGGGTGGCCGGACGGCTGCCGCGGCGGGGCGCCAGCCGGCCTGGATCCTGGCCACCTCGTCGCGCTCGGAGCCACCGAGCTTCCCCGGCCGTGACCCGGTGCGCCCGGCGGCATGCCTGCAGTGCGCCGACGACGTCTACCGCCAGGCCGGGATCACCGATCCACGCCGCCAGCTGGACATGGCCGAGCTGTACGTCCCCTTCAGCTGGCACGAGGCCATCTGGCTGGAGGCCCACCGCATCGCCGAGCCCGGCGAGGGCTGGCGGATGATCGACCGTGGCGAGACCGAGCTGGGCGGGGCGTTCCCGATCAACTGCTCGGGCGGGGTGCTGTCGTCGAACCCGATCGGCGCCTCCGGCCTGTTGCGCTTCGCCGAGGCCGCCAACCAGGTACGTGGCGCGGCCGGCGAGCATCAGGTCGACGGCTGCCGCACCGCCCTGGCCATGGCCTACGGGGCCAACTCGCAGTACTTCAGCATGTGGGTGGTCGCCGATCGCCTGCACCCCTTCGACTGATCGGAGCGCGACATGACCGACCAGCCCGCCACCCGCTCCGCCGGGCGGATGTTCCCCGAGCCCGTCGACCTGGGGATCGCCAAGCCGGACCGGGCGGTGACCAACACCCGCTCCGGCACCACCAGCTCCGGCGAGGGTCGCGGGGGCGACGGCAGCAAGTGGTACGAGGGTGGCGGGGCGCTGGGCGAGCAGGCCGTCCAGCCGATCGTCACCTACCCGCCGACCGGTGGGCGGACCACCCAGGGCGACCCGTTCGAACCGGTGAAGATCGGGATCCTCGTCGACATGGAGCTCGGCCAGCTGCTGGCCGACTGGATCGACCCGACGATCCTGGCCATCGAAGACGCGATGAACGAGGGCGTCTACGGGCGCGGTCCGGTGGAGCTGGTCGTCGCCGACGCCCGCGGCCTGCCGCGGGAGAACTACCTGAAGGTCATCAAGGGCTACGAGTGGCTGTGCGATCAGGGGTGCGTGGTCGTGCTCGGGCCGATGATCTCGGACAACTCGATCACCCTCCAGGACACCGTCAACCGCCGTGGCGTCCCGTGCATCGGCTGGA
The DNA here is from genome assembly GCA_029782355.1 of Actinomycetes bacterium. Lineage (GTDB taxonomy): Bacteria > Actinomycetota > Acidimicrobiia > Acidimicrobiales > Ilumatobacteraceae > JAKOUY01. Next base: position 34,982 of record JAKOUY010000032.1, on the reverse strand, counting down.
CCGGTGCCCATTCGTTCGCCAGCGCCCATTGCTTCACGGTGGCCAACGGCGACATCCCCACGGAAGGGGTGATGTGCGCCAACTGGTTGAAGGACCAGGGGTTGCGCAAGGTCGGGATGTTCTGGGAGGCCGGTTCGTCGGGCCGCGACTACGCCGACTACTTCCGCGCCAAGGCGATGGAGCTGGGCCTGACCATCACCCGGGAGGTCAAGCTCGATCCCAACCCTCGCCACGTCGTCGACCACCTGCGCGACATGCGCGAGATGGGCACCGAAGGCCTCTACTACGGCGGCTACGGCTACGCCACGTTCAAGTTCGCCGAGGCCTTCGCCGAGCTGGGCTGGGACCCGCCGCGGGTCATGGGCACGGCGTTCATGTTCTACTCGAACAGCAACGCCTGGGCCGCCGGCCTCGAGGGCTGGCACGGGGTCGACCAACTCGGCGCCGACGGCACCAACCCGAACTACGAGGCGATGATCGATCGGATGGAATCGCGCTTCGGTCGGCGAACCCGCAACGTGGTCGTCGCCCTGGCCTACGACACCGCTCGGGCGGCCATCCACGGCATCGCCAACGCCAACATCCCCGTCCCCGAGCAGGTCACCCGCGGGCTCGAACAGATCCGCTGGATGCCGGCCACCAACGGGGGCCCAGGCTGCTACGTGCAGTTCGGGCCCTACGACCACAAGGGGTACAAGGGTGACTTCCTGACCATCCGCGAGCTGCGCGGCGGGGAGCTGCGCTTCGACGGGTACTTCCGCCCGACGTGGCCGGCGAATGCCCTTCCGCTGCCCACCCACGACTGAACGAGGTCCGATGTCCCCCCACTCGAGCACCGTCGCCGGCATCGGCGAGCCACCGGAGCAGGCCGAGTTCCGGGCGGCTGCCCGTGCCTTCCTGGCGGCCAACGCCCAGCCCAAGCGTGACGTCAGCCCGTGGGAGATCCACTTCCACACCAGCGCCGACGACGCCCGCGAGGCCTTCGAGCGCGGCCGAGCCTGGCAGCGCACCATGTTCGAGCACGGCTTCGCCGGGTTGACCTACCCGACAGCGCTCGGTGGGCGCGGCGGATCGGCATGGCACGAGCGGATCTACGCCGAGGAGGCCGCCAACTGGGACGTCAGCTCGCGGTTCATCGCCTCGACCATCTCCATGCTCGGTCCGACGTTGATGAAGCACGCCACGCCCGATCAGCAGGCCCACTACGTGCCCCGGCTGCTGTCCGGCGAGTACGCCTTCTGTCAGCTGTTCAGCGAGCCGGGCGCCGGCAGCGACCTGGCCGGCCTGGCCACCCGGGCGGTGGGCGACGGCGACGAGTTCGTGGTCAGCGGGCAGAAGGTGTGGAACTCGGCGGCACAGTTCTGCAACTGGGGGATGTTGCTCGTCCGGACCGACCCGGACGTGCCCAAGCATCGCGGCATCACCTTCCTGCTGGTGGACATGTCCTCGCCGGGGATCGAGGTCCGCCCGCTGGTCCAGGCCACCGGGGCGTCGGAGTTCAACGAGGTGTTCCTCAACGAGGTCCGTGTTCCCGTGGCCAACGTCATCGGCGAGATCAACGGTGGGTGGGCGCCGGCACGCACCGTGCTGTCCAACGAGTCGGCGTTCATCGGCTCCAGCCCGTCGGTTGGTGCGATCGGCAAGCTGCGCATACTGGCTGATCGGGCTGGGCGCAGCGCCGACCCGATCGTCCGCCAGCGCCTGGCCGACGTGCACACCCGCGAGTGGCTGCTGCGCGTCATGGGGGCACGGATCATGGCCGCCGTCCGCCAGCGCCAGCCGCCGCCGATGGACCCGTCGATCCTGAAGCTGTTCGTCGCCGGCAACCGGGTGCGCTCGGGCAACCTGGCCGTCGAGCTCGGCGGTCTCGGGGCCGTGACCGGGGACGACGAGATCAGCCAATGGATCCAGGCCGAGTTGCTCGGCCGGTTCTCGATCTCCATCGGTGGCGGCACCAACGAGGTGCAGAAGAACAACCTGTCCGAACGGGCCCTCGGCCTGCCCAAGGAGTACCGCAACGATCACGAGCTCCCGTGGAAGGACGTACCCCGCGGCTGACGCTCGGACGCGGCACGTCGGCTCGTCCGCCGCCTCCTAGCCTGGCCCTGATGATCGCCGGCCGAGTGCAGCGTGGGGTGCGCGCCCGGGCTGCGGCATGGCGCAACCGTCACGAGTTCGCCCGGCACCGGAACGCCACGCTGCGCATCGGGGCCACCGCGGTGACCCACGATTACACCCGGCGCCTGTACGGCGCCATGCAGAACCTCGACCAGCCCACGGTGGCCGTCCGCGCCATCCGCCGCGGCGCGCTGCTGGCCGGGCGGTACGACATCGTGCACGTCCACTGGGAGGACCGGCTGATCAAAGCCGCCCACCCGGCACGCAGCTGGACGCCGTGGCGGCTGGCCCTGCGCGTCGCCAAGCGGCGCGGGACCACGGTCGTGCTGACCCTGCACAACCTGTTCCCCCATGACCGCCGCCCGGACGGTGCCTTCGGCCGGGCCGTCACCCAGTTCGACACCATGGTGGACGGCGTGATCACCCATGGCCCATCGGCCGCCGCCCTCCTGGCTGCCCACCGCCCGACGCTGGCCAGCACACGGCAGGCGGTGATCCCCATTGGACCGCTGGGCGACGACTGGCGCCCACCGACGGGCAGCGCCGCGCCCCCGGCCGGCACGCTGGCGCTGATCTCCTTCGGCCGCATTCGCCGGTACAAGGGTCTGGACGAGTTGATCACGACCGTCGCCCCGGTGATCGCCGAGGATCCCGACGTCAGCCTGCACGTCCACGGCATGGCCCACGACGCCCGACTCGCCGCCGAACTGCGCGCCCTGGCCGACGAGCATCCCCAGCTGCTGGTCGATGCCCGGCCGGCGATGTTGGACGACACCGAGGTCGCCGGTCTGCTGGCGCGATCGTCGGCGCTGATCCTGGCCTACCGCGCCGTGCTGACGTCAGGTGCGGCGATGTTGGGGTTGGCCCACGGCGTCCCCGTGATCGCCCCGCGACTCGGCCACCTCCCGGACCTCGCCGAGTCGGTGGGCCCGGAGTGGGTGTGGCTGTACGACCAGCCGTTCACCGCCGACACCTGGCGCGGCGCCATCGCCTGGCTGCGCAACCGGCCGGCCGACCCGCCTCCGCCCACCCTGCCGACGTGGGCGGACATCGCCCGAGCCACCGCCGGCTTCTTCGTCGAGGTGCGATCGGGTCATCCCACCCGACGACCCCGGCGGAGCAGATTGATCGCCCGGGACGCGCAACGGGCGGCCCCTGCGGGCCGCCCGGCGGTGGGTGACGTGGCCGCTCAGTAGCGGTAGTGGGCGTAGGCCTTGTTCGACTCGGCCATCTTCTGCATGTCGTCGCGCCGCTTGATCGACGCCCCGAGCCCGTTGGCCGCGTCCATCAGCTCGCCGGCCAGGCAGGCCGACATGGTCTTCTCCCGGCGAGCCCGGCTGAAGTCGACCAGCCAGCGGATGGCCAGCGTGTTGGCCCGGCGCGGCCGGACCTCGACGGGCACCTGGTAGGTGGCACCGCCGACCCGGCGGCTCTTCACCTCGAGTGGGGGCTTGATGTTGTCGACGGCCCGCTTCAACGTGGCGATCGGCTCGCTGCCGGTCTTCTCCTCGACGGTCTTCAGCGCGTCGTAGACGATCCGCTCGGCCAGCGAACGCTTGCCGTGGAGCATGACCTTGTTGACGATCTGGGTGACGAGCAACGACCGGTAGATCGGGTCGGGCATCAGCTCGCGGCGCTGGGCGGGTCCTTTGCGGGGCATCGTGGTCTTCCTCTTCCCTGTTACTTGGCCTTCTTGGCCCCGTAGCGGCTGCGAGCCTGCTTGCGGTTCTTCACCCCGGCGGCGTCGAGCGCGCCACGGATGATCTTGTAGCGGACACCCGGGAGGTCGCGCACACGGCCGCCGCGCACCAGGACGATCGAGTGCTCCTGCAGGTTGTGGCCCTCGCCGGGGATGTAGGCGGTCACTTCCACACCACTGTTCAGCCGGACGCGAGCCACCTTGCGCAGCGCCGAGTTCGGCTTCTTCGGCGTGTGGGTGAACACGCGGGTGCAGACCCCGCGGCGCTGCGGCGAGCCCTTCAGGGCCGGCGTCTTGGTCTTGGAGAACTTGGTGCTCCGGCCCTGACGGACCAGCTGCTGAATGGTGGGCACGCCTCTACCTCTGCGAACGACTGGGTTGGTCCGCCACGGCGGACGTCTGGATTGGTCCGCCACGGCGGACAGTGTCGGACAGCCCGCCTCGGCGGACCGCCTCTCTGAAGCGGGGATCCGCGCTCAGAGGACCCTGCAATGCTAGAGGCACGCCTGGGGGTGCGCCAACCGCAGGGCAGGGCATCGTGTCCGCCCCACCGGGCCGTGGCGATCGCCGTGGGCCCGGCGCCATCGCCCCGCCGACGCGAACGAGCGCGGGCCGGCTGGCACCGGGCCCGCGCTCGTGGTCGGCGGTTCGTGCGAACGGACCGGGATTACTTGACCTCGACGGAGGCGCCGGCCTCTTCGAGCTTGGCCTTGGCGGCGTCGGCGGCCTCCTTGTTGGCCTTCTCCAGCACCGGCTTCGGGGCCCCGTCGACCAGGTCCTTGGCCTCCTTCAGGCCCAGGCTGGTCAGCTCGCGCACGACCTTGATCACCTGGATCTTCTGGGCACCGGCACCGGTGAGGATGACGTCGAACTCGTCCTTCTCGTCCTCCACCGGGGCAGCGGCCGCGCCACCGGCGGGCGCCGCGGCGACGGCCACCGGCGCGGCGGCGGTCACACCGAACTTCTCTTCGAAGGCGGTGAGCAGCTCGCTGAGCTCGATGACGGTCATGTTGGAAATTGCGTCGAGGATCTCGTCCTTGGACATGTGGGTTGTCTCCTTGTGAAACAGAATGGGTGAGTGGGTTGGCGCGGCTCAGGCCGCGGACTGCTGATCGATGAGGGCCTTGAGCCCGTAGGCGAAGTTCCGTGGCAGGGCCTGCAACAGGCCGGCCATCTTGGTGAGCGGGGCCTGGAACGCGCCGGCCAGCTGGGCCAGCAGCACGTCACGGCTGGGCAGGTCGGCGAGCGCTTCGACGTCCTTGGCGGACATCGCTCGCCCGGACATCACCCCGCCCTTGAGGACCAGCAGCGGGTTGGTCTTCGCCGCGTCCTTCAACGCCTTGGCGACCGCCGCAGCGTCGCCCTGGACGAAGGCCAGGCCGGTGGGGCCGACCAGCAGCTCGTCGAGACCGTCCACGCCGGCTTGCTCGGCGCCGCGCCGGGCCAGGGTGTTCTTGTACACCTTGTACTCGGCACCGGCGTCGCGCAGCGTGCGGCGCAACCCGCCGAGCTGACCGACCTTCATGCCGCGGTACTCGGTCACGATCACGGCGTCGGCGGATGCCAGCTTGCCGGCGACCTCCTCGACCGCAGCGACCTTCTCGGCACGTGGTTTCTCTGTCGTCATGTACACCTCCTTCCGCTTCGACTCGGGGTGCTCGCATGAGCGAACACCGCGAGGAGCAGGAGGGCTCCAGCGACATCCACCTCGGCTGGCGATTCGAGATCATTACCCCGCGAGCGGGACCAGCGGTCTTCGGCGAGCGACCGGGTTTGTGTTGTGGGCGACCAGGCTAGCGGGGTGCCGTCGGCGTTTCATCGCCCGGCTCGCCGAGATGGGCGAGCACGTCGCGCAGCAGGCTGCTGGCGCCGATCCGGAAGGTGTCCGGCGTGGCCCACGAGGCGCCCATCACCTGGTCGGCCAGGTCGAGGTAGACCGCCGCCTGACCGACCGTGCGGATCCCGCCGGAGGGCTTCAGCCCGACCGGCCGGCCGGCGCCGTGAATCACCTCCAGCATGGTGTGCGCGGCCTCGGGAGTGGCCGAGACCGGCGTGGTCCCGGTGGACGTCTTGACGAAGGCGGCCCCGGCGGCGATGGCCAACTCGGTGGCGCGGGCCACGGTGGGCTGGTCCGGGAGCTCGCCCGTCTCGAGGATCGCCTTGACGTGTGCGCTCCCGGCAGCGTTGACCACGGCGTCGACCAACTCGATGACGGCCACGCTGTCACCGCGCAGCAGGGCTCGGTACGGGATCACCACGTCGATCTCGTCGGCGCCGTCGGCCACCGCCTGGCGGGTCGCGGCGACCACGGCCTCGACGTCCTCTCCGCCGTCGGGAAAGTTGACGACCGTGGCGACGCGCACGCCGCTGGCGCCCAGCAGGTGCACGCACTGGGCGACGAAAGCCGGCCACACGCAGACCGCGGCCACCGGGCCATGCACCGTCAGGGCGTCGGCACACAGCCGCTCGATGTCCGCCGCCGTGGCCTGCGGGTCGAGGTTGGTGAGGTCGATCAGCGCCAGGATGCGCTGGGCGGTGTTCGTCACAGATTGCTCCTCGGGTCTCGTGAGCGGATGGATCGGCGGCCGCACCGTGGCATCCCACCGACCGCCCGGTCGTTGGTGTCGGGATCCGCGCCTCGCCAGGCGGACCGGGTCGATTGGCAGGTAGGCGGCCAGCACACCGTACAGCCGGGCGGCTGCCCGTCGCAGCGGGCCGCGGTCGAGCCGCCGGGCGCCGAACCGGACGCCGCGTCCCGCGGCAGCGGCGGCGCGGCGAAGCTCGGCGCGCCGCTGGGCAGCCGTGCCGTGGGTGCGCAGGAAGCGCAGCCGGTTGCGGACCCACAGGGCGACCGGGAGGCTGTCGGCCGGTTCCTGCCAGGCCAGGGCGCCAGGAGCCACCGCCACGCGCCACCCGGCGCGGCGCAGGCGCAGTCCGAAGTCGGCGTCCTCGAAGTACAGGAAGTACGCGGGGTCGAACCCGCCGATCCGATCGAATGCCGCCGAGCGGACCAGGATGCAGGCCCCGTCCAACCACTCAGGGTCGGCGGTCGGTCGGCGGAGGTGCGTGACCAGTCGGTCGTCGGCCCACCGGTGGCTGGGCAGTCCGTCGGCGTCGATCCGCCCGCCGCCGGAGAACACCGCACCGGGCCGCGATCGCCAGCACAGCACCGGGCCAGCTGCGCCAATGTCGTCCGCCGACCACAGCAGATCGGCCAGGCGCTCCACGCAGCCAGCACCCACCAGGCAGTCATGGGTCACCAGCAACACGGCGTCGCTCGACGGGTCGGTCGCCGCCACCCCGGCGTTCATGCCGGCCCCGTACCCGCCGTTGACCGTCGGGCGGATCACCCGGACCGACGGGTAGGCCGACTCGATCGGCGCCGGGGTCCCGGCGGTCCCCTCTTGGTCGACGACGACGATCTCGGCGATGGCCGTCCCTTGCGCCAGCAGTGAGTCGATCGTGGCGCGCACGCCGGGCCAGTTGCGGTACAGCAGCACCACGGCACTGATCGATCCCCGCCGCCGAGTTGGATCCGCCATCGGTGTCCTCGTACTCACCCGATCCGTTCGGCGATGGGGTCGCCGACCGCCGCTCGGCGTCCGCCCAGACGGTATGCGGCGCGCAGGCCGGCGGCGGCTGCGGCGATCTGCTGCTCCGTCCTGGCGTGGACCACCGCCAGCGGGCGGTCGGGGCCGACCGGTTCGCCGAGCCCGGCCAGCTCGGTCAGCCCGACGGCGTGGTCGACCGGATCCTGCGGCCGGGTCCGGCCACCGCCGATGGACACCACCACCAATCCGACGGCCCGGGTATCGATCGCCGTGACGGTGCCGGTGCGCTCGGGGTACACGGCACGCTGCAGCGGGGCACGAGGCAGGAACCGCCACGGATCGGCCAGCACTCGCTTCGGGCCGCCGAGGGCGGCGACCATCCGTTCGAAGCGCTCGGCTGCCGTTCCGTCGTCGAGCGCAGCCTGCAGCCGGCGTCGCGCCGCCGGCAGGGTCCGGGCCAGCTTGCCCAGCACCAGCATCTCCGCCCCCAGCTCGATGGTCACGGCGTGCAGGCGTGGCTCGCGCCGGACCCCGGTCAGGTAGTCGGCGGCGAGGGCGACCTCGACGGCGTTGCCGGCCGCTGACGCCAAGGGCTGGTTCATGTCGGTCAGCAGCGCCCGGGTCCGGGTGCCGGCTCCGTTGGCGACGTCGACGATCGAGCGAGCCAGTTCGCTGCCGTCGCTGCGGCGGGGCATGAACGCCCCGTTGCCGAACTTGACGTCCATGGCCAAGGCGTCGAGGCCGGCGGCGAGCTTCTTGGACAGGATCGACGCGGTGATCAGCCCGATGCTCTCGACGGTGGCGGTCACGTCGCGGATGGCATAGAGGCGCTTGTCGGCGGGCGCCAGGTCGGGCGTTTGGCCGATCACGGCGCAGCCGACCTTGGTCACCACCCGCTGGAAGGTCTCGATCGGGGGATCGGCTCGGTACCCGGGGATCGACTCGAACTTGTCGTAGGTACCACCGGTGTGGCCGAGGCCGCGTCCGGAGATCATCGGCACGAACCCACCACAGGCCGCCACCATGGGCGCCAGCATCAAGCTCACCGTGTCGCCGACACCACCAGTGGAGTGCTTGTCGACGACGGGGCCGGGCAGATCCCAACGCAGCGTGCGTCCGCTTCTGGTCATCGCCGTGGTGAGGGCGACGCGCTCGGCCACGTCGAGGCCGCGGAAGAACACGGCCATGGCGAACGCCGCCGCCTGGCCTTCCGAGACCGATCCACTGACGATGCCGTCGACGAACTCGGCGATGGCCGTCGCCGGCAGTTGGGCACCGTCTCGTTTGGCGCGGACGATCTCCTGGGGCAGCACCCCGCCAATGTACGCAGGACCGCGAGCGGCCGGGCATCGGCCGTGCCCGGTGGCAGCGGGTCTAGGCTGGGGAGATGGCGGCGAGTTCCGACGTGGGAGGCGTTCGCCGCCTGGCTCGGCGCACCCGGCGGGTCGTGGGACGCACCCGGCGACGTGCTCGGCAGGTCGTCCATCGCGCTCGCGGGTGGACCGATCGGGAATCGGCGGAACGGTGGGATCGCGGTGACCACCCCGACCTGCGGCGTTCGGAGCTCGGCAGCCGGTTCCTCGATCACCGTGGCCGGCTGGTCGACAAGTGGCTGCACTACTTCCCGGCCTACGACCGGCACTTCGCCCCGTGGCGCGACGGCTTCGTGCTGCCCGACGGGTCACGGCGGCCGCTGCGCCTGCTGGAGATCGGCGTGTACCACGGCGGATCGCTGCAGCTGTGGCGGAACTACTTCGGTCCGGACGCGGTCATCGCCGGAGTGGACATCGATCCACGCTGCGAAACGATCGACGACCACGATCTGATGATCCGCATCGGGTCGCAGGCCGATCCGGCGTTTCTGCGCCGGGTCGTGGAGGAGATGGGCGGGGTCGATCTGGTGCTCGACGACGGCAGTCACCACGCCGCGCACCAGCGGATCTCCTTCGACACGCTGTACCCGCTGCTGTCCGAGGGCGGCCTCTACGTCGTCGAAGACCTGCACACCAGCTACTGGACGAGGTACGGCGGTGGTCTGGGGCGCCGCGGCGCCTTCGTCGAAGTCGCCAAGCAGATGGTCGACGACGTCAACAGCTGGGCCCACGGCCATGCGCCCGTCGTGCTTCCGGCGGGCACCTCGGCGTCGGAGATCTCCTTCTCCGACAGCATGGTGGTCATCCGCAAGGCCCCGCCGAGTGTGCCCCGCCGCGACACTCGCGGTACGCCGTCCTTCTAGCTCGGGTCGCGGCGCAGCCCCGTTCGGCGCAGCCCACGGACCACCACCCGCTTCGACTGGCGGACGGTTCGTCGATGGACCCGCGTCGCCGAGGCTCGTAGCAGCTGACGGCGACGCTCGCGGTGGGCAGCCCACACCGCCGGGTCGTCGACCAGCACACGAAGTTCGCCGAAGGCATGGCCGTCCATCGCCTGGCGTTGGCGGGTCTCGACGTCGGTCTTGGCCTGCTCCACCAGCCGTCGGCGCAGGTCGCCGTCGTCGTGCAGGCGACGCAATGCCGCCGCGGCAGCGTCGAGGTCCGGCTCAGCCCACTGGGCGCCTTCCTCGGCGGCCTGCTGGTAGCCGCGGTACGCGGTGTCGACGTCGATCAGCCGGTAGGGGATCAACATCGAGTTGTCCTCGGTCATGAAGTCGACGTTGCCGGAGTAACCGGTGGCCAGCACGGGCACGCCGAGCACCATCGCCTCCATCAGCGACAGGCCGAGGCCTTCACTGCGGTGCAGCGAGGCGACGACGTCGGCACTGGCGTACAGGCTGAGGACATCGTCGTACGGCAGGACGGTGGGCATCAGTCGGACTCGCGGCTCGTCGGCAACCCGGTCACGGAGGGCGACGAACCCCGGCGAGCCGTCGAGACCTCGCTCGGGCGAGTAGTTGACCTTCAGCACCAACCGGACGTCGGCGTCCTCGGGGAAGGCCCGCAGGAAGGCCTCGACCATGCCGAACGGGTTCTTGCGCTCGATGACCGAGTCCACGTCGAACGCCGAGACCACGACGAACTGGTCGTCGGCGAACCCCCACCGCTGTCGATCCGGGCGGATCCCGGCCGGCAGGCTGAGCAGCTGCGGGTAGTCGATGCAGCGCACGCCGGGTACGCAGGTCTCCACGGCGTCACGGACGAAGCCGGACGGTGCCAGCACGATGTCCATCGCCGCCAACACCGGTGTCCAACTCGGAGGCAGCCGGCTCAGCTCCCAGTAGGGCACCATGACGTTCAGCCGGTCGCGGGACCACAGCCGGAAGCGGCGATCGAACTGGGCGCTCGCTTCCAGGGGGTTGATGTGGAACAGGTTGACGGCGTACGGCAGCCGCGCCCCGTCGGCGGCGCCGTCGACGGCGTGGTGGCCGCGGCGACCGAGGCCCGACTCGAGGTCGACGACCGCGACGGGGACGCCGGTCGTCTCGAGCAGCGCCAGGGTGTGGCGGGCGGCCACGCCCAGACCGGCGCCGCTGGAGAGGTAGCCGAACAGGTTGATCCCGAACGGTGGGCGGGGGCGCCTGATGGTCAGCTCCCGGTGCCAGGCAGATCCGCATCGCGGCGGATGAAGATCGTGTTGATCGGGTCCTTGTAGACGATCCGGTAGCCGGCCGCGCCGATGCGATCGGCGATGGCGATGGCGTCGGTGCGGTGCAGGGCGTGGCTCGGGCTGGTGTCCTGGAGCTCCCAGATCATCAAGCGCGGCCGCCACCGGCCGAGGTCGAAGCCGGCCAGGACGTGACCTTCGTAGCCCTCGACGTCGACGCTCAGCACGTCGAAGCCGGGTTGTACGTCGCACTCGTCGAGGATCGAGTCGAGGGTCCGCACCGACACCGTCTCGGGGACCGCCCCGGCCACGACGTGACGCGACCAGTCGTGCTGCCGGTACTCGTCCAGTTGGTCGGCATCCAGCGTCGACAGCCCCCCGGCGACGTGGGCGGTCTGCGTGCCCGGCGCCGCGGCACAGGCCGCCTCGACCACCTGCACGGCCGGGTGGCCGGCGTAGCGCTGGCGGCACTGCTCGGCGAAGGCGGACACCGGCTCGACGAGCACCGCCGACCAGCCCCGCTCGATCAGGCACGAGGCGTTGCTCATCGTCAGCCCGTCATAGGCCCCGACGTCCACCACCGTGCCGTGCTCGCGCGGACCGAAGACGAACTCGTACAGCGCCCCCAACCCGGGCACCTGGTTGGTGTGCGGCGGGTCGAAGAACGGCCGGGTCACCGGCTGGGACTCCGGCGGCGGGGCCGGCCGAACCCGGACCAGCCGGTAGCCGAGGCGCGCCAGGACCATGCGGAGTCCGCTCCGCACCCGCCTGTGCACGCCGCCGATCACCGTCTGTTGCCCCGACGTCGCGCTCAGCCGTCGACGGCGTCGCCCTCGGCCGCGTCGGAGCTGTAGGTGCCGTGGATGTTGCTCAGCCACGCCGCCGGGTCTTCGTCGACGTCGCTGGAGAAGTACGCCATCGGCTGGTAGTCCGGGGCATTGACGTCGAACTCGCGGTACCGCATCATCCCCGAGCCGGCAGGGATCAGCTTGCCGATGATGATGTTCTCCTTGAGGCCCACCAGGCTGTCGGCGCGGCCGTCGATGGCGGCCTCGGTCAGCACCCGGGTGGTTTCCTGGAACGACGCCGCCGACAGCCACGAGTCCGTGGCCAGCGAGGCCTTGGTGATGCCCATCAGCTCCGGGCGACCCTCGGCCGGCTTCTTCGACTCCTCGACCATCCGCCGGTTGGTGTCGCGGAAGGTCTTGGCGTCGGCCCGCTCGCCCGGGAGGAATCCGGTGTCGCCGGGCTCCTGCACGCCGATCCGCCGGGTCATCTGGCGGACGATCAGTTCGATGTGCTTGTCGTGGATCGACACACCCTGGTCGCGGTACACCTTCTGGACCTCTTCGACCAGGTAGGTCTGCGTCTCGCGGATGCCCTTGATCTCCATGATCTCCTTCGGGTCGAAGGGGCCGTCGGTGATCGGCTCGCCGGCCGTGATCTCCTGGCCGTCGGTGACCAGCGGACGCGAGCCCGTGGGCAGCATGACGGTGTGCTCCTCACCCTCGTTGTCGACGACGGTGACGGCGATGCCCTTGCCCTCGTCCTCGCCGATGCGCACGACCCCGCTGGCCTTCGCCAGGCGGGCCGAGCCGCGCGGCGTGCGGGCCTCGAACAGCTCGACGACGCGCGGCAGACCACCGGCGATGTCCTTGCCGGCTACACCACCGGTGTGGAAGGTCCGCATGGTCAGCTGGGTCCCGGGCTCGCCGATCGACTGGGCGGCGATGACGCCAACGGCTTCGCCGAGCTCGATGCCCTTGCCGGTGGCCAGCGAGCGGCCGTAGCACAGGGCGCAGACGCCCAGCTCGGCGTCGCAGGTGAGCACTGAGCGCACCCGGACGCGATCGACCGTCGGGTCGTCGCGCAGCAGGGCCATCTCCTCGTCGCCCACCAGCGTGTTGCGGGTGAGGATCCGGCCGTCGGACAGCGTGACGTCCTGGGACAGCGCCCGGCCGAACAGCTTGGTCTCCAGGTAGGCCCGCTTCTGGGCGGTGTCGGCGGCGACGTGGTCGATCCACAGACCGAGGTTGGTCCCGCAGTCCTCCTCGCGCACGATCAGCTCCTGGGCCACGTCCACCAGGCGACGGGTCAGGTAGCCGGAGTCGGCGGTTCGCAGGGCGGTGTCGACCAGGCCCTTGCGGGCACCCGGCGTGGCGATGAAGTACTCCAGGGTTTCCAGGCCCTCGCGGAAGTTCTTCTTGATCGGCCGGGGGATCATGTCACCACGGGGGTTGGCCACCAGGCCGCGCATGGCGGCGATCTGGCGCATCTGGGTCATGTTGCCGCGGGCACCGGACCCGACCATCATCTCGATCGGGTTGAACCGCTGGGCCTTGAACTCGGCCTCCATCGCCGCCTGGACGGCGGCGGTGGCGTCGGTCCAGATGCGCACCTCCTGCTGGCGGCGCTCGCCATCGGTGATGATGCCGCGGCGGAACTGGGTCTCGATCTTCTCGGCCAGGGCCTCGTGCTCGTCGAGGATCCGCTTCTTGGCCTTCGGCGTCTTGACGTCGTCGATCGACACCGTCAGACCGCTCTGGGCGGCGTAGCGGTAGCACAAGTTCTTCATCGCATCGAGCGACGAGGCGACCGTCGACTTGTTGTAGTTGTCCGACAGGCGCTCGACGATGACGCCCATCTCCTTCTTCTTCACGCCGGCAGTGACGTGACCGAAGCGAGCCGTGTAGCCCTCCGGCAGTGCCTCCTCGAAGAGCAACCGGCCGGGCGTGGTGGTGAAGGTGTCCGCCGGCTGGTCACCCATCGCCGGGCGGCGCAGGGTGATGGGGGCGTGCAGGGCCAGGGAGCCCTCGTCCATGGCACGGAGCACCTCCCACAGGTGGCGGAAGGTCCGCCCGGCGCCCTTGGCATCGTCGACCTGCTCGGTCAGGTAGAACCCGCCGATGATCAGGTCCTGGCTGGGGGTCACGATCGGGCGACCCGAAGCCGGCGACAGGATGTTGTTGGCGCTGAGCATGAGCACCCGGGCCTCGGCCTGGGCCTCGGCCGACAGCGGCACGTGGATGGCCATCTGGTCGCCGTCGAAGTCGGCGTTGAAGGCGGTGCACACCAGCGGGTGGATCTGCAACGACTTGCCCTCGACCAGCACCGGCTCGAAGGCCTGGATGCCCAGGCGGTGCAGCGTCGGGGCCCGGTTCAACAGGACCGGATGCTCCTTGATGACGTCCTCGAGCACGTCCCACACCTGCGAGCGGCGACGCTCGACCATCCGCTTGGCGGACTTGATGTTCTGGGCCAGCTCCAGGTCGACCAGGCGCTTCATGACGAACGGCTTGAACAGCTCCAGCGCCATCAGCTTGGGTAGTCCGCACTGGTGCAGCTTGAGCGTCGGGCCGGCGACGATGACCGAACGGCCGGAGTAGTCGACACGCTTGCCCAGCAGGTTCTGGCGGAAGCGGCCCTGCTTGCCCTTCAGCATGTCCGACAGCGACTTCAGCGGGCGGTTGCCCGGCCCGGTCACCGGCCGGCCGCGGCGGCCGTTGTCGAACAGGGCGTCGACGGCCTCCTGCAGCATGCGCCGCTCGTTGTTGACGATGATCTCCGGCGCGCCGAGGTCGAGCAGGCGCTTGAGGCGGTTGTTGCGGTTGATCACCCGGCGGTACAGGTCGTTGAGGTCGGACGTGGCGAAGCGGCCACCGTCGAGCTGGACCATCGGGCGCAGGTCGGGCGGGATCACCGGCACGACGTCCAGGATCATCGCCTTCGGGTCGTTCAACCGGCGGCCGTGCTCGTCGCGCTGGTTGAAGCTGGCGACGATCTTCAGCCGCTTGATGGCCTTCTGGCGGCGCTGAGCGGACAGCGGCTTGCGCCCGCTGGCGTTGTGGTCGATGGCCTCGCGCAGGCGCTCCTCCTCGACGTCGAAGTCGATGCGGTCGATCAGCGACTTGATCGCGTCGGCACCGGTTCCGCCTTCGAAGTAGTCGCCGTAGCGGTCGCGCAGCTCGCGCCACAGGATCTCGTCGTCGATGATCAGCCGGCTGTGCAGGCCGCGGAACTCGTCCCAGGTGCGCTGCAGCAGGTCGAGCTCGCTCTCGAAGCGCTCGCGGATGGCGGCGACGTCGCGCTCGGCGACGGTCTTCAGCTTGCGGGCATCGGCGCCCTCGGCCTCGCTACGGGTTGCGTCGTCCTCCAGCTCCTTGTAGCGCCGATCGATCGACAGCTCGAGGTCCTTGCGGATGGCGTCGCGCTCCTCCAGGTACTCGGCCTCGAGGTTGGACAGCTCGGCGTGGCGCTTGTCCTCGTCGACCCACGTCACCAGGTGGGCGGCGAAGTAGATGACCTTCTCCAGCTGCTTGGCCTTCAGCTCTTCCTTCGGCTCGATGCCGGCCAGCAGGTAGGCCAGCCAGGAACGGGTGCCGCGCAGGTACCAGATGTGCACCACGGGCGCCGACAGCTCGATGAAGCCCATCCGCTCGCGACGCACCTTCGAGCGGGTGACCTCCACGCCACAGCGCTCGCAGATGATCCCCTTGAAGCGGACCCGCTTGTACTTGCCGCAGTAGCACTCCCAGTCGCGGGTCGGCCCGAAGATCTTCTCGCAGAACAGGCCGTCCTTCTCCGGGCGCAGCGTGCGGTAGTTGATCGTCTCGGGCTTCTTGACCTCGTTGTTGTTGGCCCAGGTGCGGATCTGGTCGGCGGTGGCCAGCCCGATCTTCAGCTGGTCGAACATGTTCACATCGAGCACGGTCGTTCCTCGTTCTCTCGCGTCGTCGTCAGTCGGTCTCAGTAGGTGTTGCGGGCCGCCCGGCGGGCTTCGCGCTCGCGGTCGTCCTCGTCGGTGCCGCGCTCGGGGCGGCTGATGTCGATGCCCAGCTCCTCGGCGGCGCGGTAGACGTCCTCGTCGAGGTCACGCATCTCGATGAGCGCCCCGTCGGCCTGCAGGACCTCGACGTTCAGGCACAGCGCCTGCATCTCCTTCATGAGCACCTTGAAGCTCTCCGGGATGCCGGGCTCGGGGATGTTCTCGCCCTTGACGATGGCCTCGTAGACCTTGACCCGGCCGAGGACGTCGTCGGACTTGATGGTCAGCAGTTCCTGCAGGCAGTAGGCCGCGCCATAGGCCTCCAGCGCCCAGACCTCCATCTCGCCGAAGCGCTGCCCACCGAACTGGGCCTTGCCGCCGAGGGGCTGCTGGGTGATCATCGAGTACGGACCGGTCGAGCGGGCGTGGATCTTGTCGTCGACCAGGTGGGCCAGCTTGAGGATGTACATGAAGCCCACGGTCACCGGGTTGTCGTAGGCCTCGCCGGTTCGCCCGTTGTACAGGGTGGTCTTGCCGTCGGACTGGATCAACCGCTTGCCCTCGACCGACTCCGGGGTCAGGTTGTCGAGGATCTGCTGGATGGTCGGGTGGTCGCCGGCCTCGTCGGACTCGTCCCAGTGGGCGCCGTCGAACACCGGCGTGGCCACGAACGTGGCCGGCGGGGTGTTCGGGCGGGTCTTCGACTCGGTGCCGCGCACCGGCTCGTTGCCGACGTGCTGACCCGAGCGCGGATCGGTCCAGCCCCACCGGGCGGCGTAACCCAGGTGGGCTTCGAGCACCTGGCCGACGTTCATCCGGCTCGGCACGCCGAGCGGGTTGAGGATGATGTCGACCGGGGTGCCGTCGGCCAGGTACGGCATGTCCTCGACCGGCAGGATCTTGGAGATCACGCCCTTGTTCCCGTGGCGACCGGCCAGCTTGTCGCCCACCGAGATCTTGCGCTTCTGGGCCACGTACACCCGGACCAGCTCGTTGACGCCCGGGGGCAGCTCGTGGCCGTCCTCGCGGGTGAAGACCTTGACGTCGATGACCTTGCCCTGCTCGCCGTTGGGCATCTTCAGGCTGGTGTCGCGCACCTCACGGGCCTTCTCGCCGAAGATCGCCCGCAGCAGGCGCTCCTCGGGGGTCAGCTCGGTCTCGCCCTTCGGCGTGACCTTGCCCACCAGGACGTCGCCGGGACCGACCTCGGCGCCGACGCGGATGATGCCACGGTCGTCGAGGTCACGGAGGATGTCGTCGGACAGGTTGGGGATGTCCCGGCTGATCTCCTCCGGGCCGAGCTTGGTGTCCCGGGCGTCGACCTCGTGCTCGTGGATGTGGATCGAGGTCAGCACGTCGTCCTTGACCAACCGCTCGGACAGGATGATGGCGTCCTCGAAGTTGTAGCCCTCCCAGGGCATCAGGGCGACCAGCAGGTTCTTGCCGAGGGCCAGCTCGCCGTGATCGGTGGACGGGCCGTCGGCGATGATCGTCCCCTTGGCCAGCTTGTCGCCCTCCTTGACCCGGACCCGGTGGTTGATGCAGGTGTCCTGGTTGGAACGGCGGAACTTGCTGAGGTTGTAGACCTTCTTGCCGCCCTCGGCGTACTGCACGGTCACCGACGAGCCACTGACCTCGGTGACCTCGCCCGGGCCGGCCGCCTGGATCAGGTCGGCGGAGTCGCGAGCGACGCGGTCCTCGATGCCGGTGCCGATGTAGGGCGCCTCGGCGCGCAGCAGCGGCACGGCCTGCTTCTGCATGTTGGCGCCCATCAGCGCCCGGTTGGCGTCGTCGTGCTCGAGGAACGGGATCAGCGCCGTGCCGACCGAGACGATCTGCTTCGGGCTGACGTCCATCAGCTGGACCTCGCTCGGGGGCACGCTGGCGATGTCGGTGGTGGCGCCGAAGAAGCTCTCCGCCTCCAGCATCTTGCGCAGGTCCTCCAGGCTGGCGGCCTGCGGGCTGCGGCGGACCAGCACCCGGTCGTCCTTGAAGGTCCCGTCGGCGTTCAGCGGCGTGTTGGCCTGGGCGACGACGTAGTTCTCCTCCTCGTCGGCGGCCATGTAGCGGATCTCACTGGTGACCTTGCCGTTCTTGACCACCCGGTAGGGGGTCTCGATGAAGCCGTACGGGTTGACCCGGGCAAAGGTCGACAGCGCACCGATCAGGCCGATGTTCGGGCCTTCCGGGGTCTCGATCGGGCACATCCGGCCGTAGTGGCTGAAGTGCACGTCACGGACCTCGAAGCCGGCCCGCTCCCGGCTCAGGCCGCCCGGCCCGAGCGCCGACAGGCGGCGGCGGTGGGTCATGCCCGACAGCGGGTTGACCTGGTCCATGAACTGCGAGAGTTGGCTGGTGCCGAAGAACTCCTTGATGGCCGCGACGACCGGGCGGATGTTGACCAGCGTGGTCGGGGTGATCGCCTCGACGTCCTGGGTGGTCATCCGCTCACGCACGACGCGCTCCATCCGGCTCAGACCGATGCGCACCTGGTTCTGGATCAGCTCGCCCACCGAGCGGATCCGCCGGTTGGCGAAGTGGTCCTGGTCGTCGAGGCGGTAGCCCGGCTCCTGCTTGACCAGGTGGAGCATGTAGCTGATGGCCGCGACGATCTCGTTGGGACGCAGCACGTCGGTGTCGTCGGGGTCGGAGCTGAGGTTGCGCTTGTTCGGGTCGTCGTTGTCGACCTTGAAGAACGAGCCCAGCTCGCGGGTGCCGGCGCCGAACAGGCTGTCCAGCTTGTCGATCTCGGTGCCGAGCTTGCGGTCCAGCTTGTAGCGCCCGACGCGGCTCAGGTCGTAGCGACGGTTCTCGAAGAAGGCGTTGCGGAAGTAGGCCCGGGCCGACTCCACCGTGGGCGGCTCACCCGGGCGGGCCCGCTTGTAGATCTCGATCAGCGCCTCGTTCTGAGTGGGCGCGATGTGCCGCTCCTTCTCCCACTGGCCCTCGAGGAAGTCGAAGTGGGCGACGAAGCGCTCCAGGAAGCCCGGAGCGTGGTCCTCGTCGTAGCCGCAGGCGCGCAGCAGGGTGAAGATGCCCATCCGGCGCTTGCGGGCGACGCGGGTGCCGGCGGTGACGTCCTTGCCCGGCTTGTGCTCGACGTCGAACTCCAACCACTCACCGCGGTAGGGATGGATGGTGCCCTTCACCAGCTGGTGCTTGGACAGGTTGCGCAGCCGGAACCGCTCGCCCGGCTCGAAGATCACACCGGGGCTGCGGACCAGCTGGGACACCACGACGCGCTCGGTGCCGTTGATGATGAACGTGCCCTTGTCCGTCATCATCGGGAAGTCGCCGAGGAAGACGTTCTGCTCCTTGATCTCGCCGGTGTTGCGGTTCATGAACCGGGCGTCGACGTAGATCTGGGTCGAATAGGTCAGGTCGTGCTCGCGGCAGTGCTCGGCGGTGTACTTCGGACCCGGGTTGTGATCCTCGTCGTCGGAGCGGAACTCCAGCTCGAGCTGCAGGGCCTCGGAGAAGTCCTTGATCGGCGAGATGTCCCGGAAGGTCTCGCCGAGGCCCTCGTTGAGGAACCAGGCGAAGCTCTCCCGCTGGATGGCGATCAGGTCGGGCAGCTCCAACGGCTCGGTCAGGTTGGCGAACGAGTACCGCTCGCGGGACACGGAACGTGAGGCCATGTGGCTACTCCTGGTTCGAGGCGGGACGGGGGAACATCGGGGCGCGCCAGGTCACCAGGGCATAGCAGTGGCAAGAGGCAAGACGCACGGCAACCGACGAGCCTACCGGCCGGGAACGGCGAACGTCAACCGCTCGGACAGCCGCCCGGCGGTCGGAATCGCTGGGCGGAACGGTAAGCCCGGAACCGGGCCGATGTCAAGGACTGCTCAGCAGGTGAAGGCCAGCGCCTCACAGCCGCACGTCAGGTTGTTCGCCGTGATCGAGCACGACGTGATCACCTGCCGGGCCGAGTCGAACCCGATGCTCATCGCGTAGGACTGGCAGACCGACGCCAGCGTCGAACTCTTGCCCGGGCACCGCCCGGCGAACAAGCACAGCTGACCGGTGACCGTGATGTTGTCGTTGCCCCAGTGGATGGCCCCGTTGCCGCCACGACTCGGGCCGAAGAAGATCGTCCCGCACGTGGGCCCCGTGCCGATTCGCTTCCAGGCTCCATTGGTGAACAGACTGGCCCCCGTCGGCGAACAATCGGTTCCGGCGAGATAGGCGTTGAGGGTCTTGTTGCTGCCCGACACCGCCAGGTTGTTGAAGGACACGCAGAAGACCGGCGCCGTGGCCGCCGAACAGGGACAGCCAGAAACGCACACCTTGATCCCCATCCCCGGGAAGAACTTGTTGCCCTGCCTACAGTCGTAGGTCAGGCAGGAGAGCGTGACGGTCGGCCGGCACTTCGGGGTGCCGAGCAGCGCCGTCGCCCCGGCCACCTGCGAGGTGATCAGCGGAGCGGTCCACGCCGCAGCGCCCACGGCCACGGCTTTCTTGAGCGCTTCACGCCTGTCGAACTCCATGGGTCCCACCTTTCGCCCTGCCCACGCAGGATGTTAACCCGCCACGTCAAGTCCAGCTCGACGCGGTGCGTGATCCTACAGCTCCGGGCGGAGGACGCGTTCCAGCCCGTCGGGCGGCCACGACGAGACCGCTCCGCGCCGGGCGAGTGCGGCCAGGAAGGAGATCCATCGCTCCTGCGTCGGAATCGTCGGCGTGACCAGCACGGCCGTGGCGGGTCGCGGCTCGAGCGCGGTTCCGCTGGCGACCACGGCGACGACCTCTGCGTCGCCGCCCGGCCCGACGATCCGCCCGGACCCGGTGTCCAGCAGCCATCGTCCGTGAGACAGGTCGGCCGTCTCGGGAATCGGGTCGGGGGTGTCGCCGAGCACGATGGCGGCCCGCCGGCCGGCCAACACCACTGTGCAGTCCAGCTCCACCGTCGAGCCTGGTGGCTCGGGCGGCGATGCATCGGCGACGTCCGCCACGATCTTCGAGCCCTCGACCAGCCCCAGACTGCGCAGCGCCTCGGCGACCTCCCCCACCACCGGTCGAAGGGTGCTCGCCAGGGCGGCGTCGCCCCCAGCGAGCTCATCGGCGATCTCTTCGCCCGATCGACCGTCGGCGATCGACCACACGGCCGCAGCGATGCCCTCCAAGCGGTGCAGGGTGTGATCGTGTTCGGCGAGCACCACCACATCGTCGTCGGCGAAGGCACGCCACACCAGTGCTCGCCGAGCGATCGGCCCGATCATCGGCCCAGCTGCGATCGGAGGGCCCGTCCGGCCTCCGCCAGATCGGCGGTGTTGACCAGCCAGCACGGCACCGATTCGACGAGATCGGCAAGCCGACCGAAGAACTCCGCGGCTGCGTCGGCGTGCAGGCCCGGACACGACTGCCCGATCCGCATCATCGTCTCGGCAGGCGCGAGTGGCGACAGAACCGGGTCCTCAGGCTCTCCCACCGATGGCACGACCAGCATGGCGATCGGCACGGCGGGACCGTGCCACAACGAGCCACCGAGCGCAGACACCGGGACCAGCAGGTCGTCTGCGAAGAACCGCCGGTGTCGGGGGTCCTTGATGAACTGCGGTCGAAGCGGCGTCACCGTTGACAGCCCCAGCGGGCGCGGATAGCTCAGGATGCGGTTGTCGGGGGTCACGGCGCTGACCTCGTCGGCCACGTACGACGCCCCGTGGGAGGACAACCAAGCAGCGAACGTCGACTTGCCAGAGTTGCTGACCCCCCCGATCACCACGGCTGATCCACCAAACTCGACCGTGGCGGCGTGCAGGGCGAACGGGTGTTCCTCGAAGATGAGCTGGTTGAGCTCCCATTGCAGCTGGAACGGAACGTACGGCTCCTCCAGCATCAGCTCACGACCCTCACCGTTTCGCCAAATGCTCCAGTGCGCCCACGGAACCACATGGCGGAGCGCGACGAAGTGCTGCCGGCGGCGCACATGGGCTGGCGATCCCTCGAGGTCGGCGAAGATCTCGGCCATCAGGGCTGCGAGTTCCGCGTCGTTCGTGTCGATGATCACCTCGGACTGCCCGACAGCAAGCGGGCCGATCCGTTCGCAGATCGGCGGATCCGGGGCGACGGGCTGCACTGCGACGGCCGGTGGCACCACCGGGCGAGATTACCGGCGCTCCTGCCCGGCGGCGACGACATCGCTACTGTTGGTGGGTGGCGGACTCCCAGGAGGGCGCAGAGACCTATCAGCGAGCGCCCGATGCGGTGTGGCGGTTGCTACCGGGAACGTTGCTGGTCGCTCACCCCTGCGGTGAGTCGTGTCTGGTGATCGAGGGTTCGGTGGCGTCGCTCTGGCATGCCTTGCAGCAGCCTCAGCGCCTCGGCGACTTGTGCGCGTACCTGGCGGAAACGCACGGGGTGGAATCCCGGGTCGTCGAAGCCGGCCTGACTCCAACGCTGCAACGGCTCGTGGAGGCCGGCTTGGTCCTCCGATGGCCGTCATGACCCCACACCCGGCACTGGTCGCTGCTGGCAGATTCGACCTCCCGATCCGGCCGGAGCGAGCAGTGCGACTCGACGACGATGATCTCGACGTGGTGCTCAGTGACGCCCGGCTCGATCGCCTCGGCGGACTCCTCGCCGGCGCGGTCGACGCCGGCCAGGTCGTGGCCAGTACGTCCGCCACCGCTGCCGTTCATGACCTGTGGCGGGAGTCCATGGTGTCCAGCGTCCTGGCCGAGGCCGGCGCGCTGCGGGCCGCGGCGGTGCTCGAAGACGCCGGCGTGGTCTGGCGGCTCACCAAGGGTCCAGCGCTGGCCCACCTCGACTACGCCGACCCGAACATGCGGCCCTTCGGTGACGCCGACATCCTCGTCCACCCCGCAGGATGGCGTGATGCACTCCTGGCGCTGGGAGCGGCCGGTTGGCATCGGACGGCTCCGGAACTGAGCGTCGGCTTCGACGATCGCTACGGAAAAGGGGCGACGCTGCTGGATCCATCCGGCGGGGAGCTCGACGTCCATCGGCGCCTGGCGATCGGTCGCTTCGGCATCCGGCTCCCCACGGAGTCGCTGTTCGTCGACGGCGCAGACCACCTCACGATCGGCGGCCGACGCCTTCCCGTGATGCATCGCGTCGGACGATTGGTGCATGCTGCGTTCCACGCCGCCCTTGGCGGGTTCCGGCTGATCCGCGCCCATCGCGATGTCGTCCAGATGGTCCTCGTGGCTGAGGTCGATTGGTCGGCGGCACGCGACCTGATGGCGGCGTATCGCGTCGATGCCGTTCTGGCCCGGGCTGTGACGGACGCCTGGACGCAGCTGCACCTCGAACGGACCCATCCGTGCGTGCGCTGGGCTGACGCCTTCGAGATCGGACGATTGGATCGGCACGCGCTGCGTGTCTTCGCCGAGGATCGGCCGTGGGCCGATCAGGCTCTTACGGCGCTCCCATGCCTGATCGGTCGGGGGGCCGCCCGCTACGTGTTCACCCTGTGGCGCCAGCCCGGCGCACGCACGCCCCCGACAGAGGTGACTGGCTAGCCTGCGCACGTGCGCGTCCTGGTCGTCATTCCGGGCGTGAGTCGATATGGCGGGGCCGAACAGTCGCTGGCGGCGAATGCCCCCGGCTTGATCGCCGAGGGTGTCGGTCTCCACATCGCGCTGCTGACGGAACGGCGCGACCTGGTTCCGGATCTGGTGTCTGCCGGTGCCACCGTTCACGACCTGTCCGGCGGGCGCCGAGTTGTCAGTCGGGCGATCGCGCTTCGGCGCCTGATTCGCTCGATCCGGCCCGACCTGGTTCACGCCACCTTATTCGAAGCGACGATGCCTGCCCACCTGGCGGTTGTTGGTACCGGTGTGCCACTGCTGGTGACCTGGGCCAACACGGACGACGTCGCCACCAAGGTTGCCGAGTCCGGACTGCCCCGATGGAAGCTGTCGACCGTGAACATGGTCGAGTCTGTCCTCGGTCGGCTCTCGGGCAGTCACTACCATGCCGTCACGCCGGGCGTGGCCGAGGCGAACCAGCGCGCCTTTCGAAGCCGCCCGGAACGAATCCACGTCGCCGAACGCGGTCGCGAACCGGATCGGTTCCAGGTGGATCAGACGGCCGCCGCCGATCTCCGAACGGAAATCGGGCTCGCGGACTCCGCGCAGGTGGTTCTCAATGTCGGCCGTCACGAACCTGCCAAGGGCCAGCTCGACCTGATCCGACGATTCGACGAGGTAGCCGACAGCCTGGATCGCGCCGTACTCCTGATCGCCGGCCGAGAGGGAACGACGACTCCAGAGCTGCGTCGCGCCGCCTCTGCCGCACGGCACACAGATCGCATCAAGTTGTTGGGTCCGCGCGACGACATCCCCGTGCTGCTCGCGGCCGCAGACATCCTGGTGAGCTCGTCACGCCGCGAAGGCGCCGCCGGCGCGGTCATCGAGGCCATGGCTGCGAGGACCCCAATCGTCAGCACTCCCGTCCAAGGACTCATCGGGGTGCTCGCCCATCGTCACAACGCCTTGGTTGTCCCTGTTCCCGAGCTCCCCATTGCCATCGCTGAACTCCTCACCGACTCAGCGCTCGCCGAACGGTTGGCCGCGGCCGCCCACGAGACATTTCGCAAGCGGTTTACCGTCGAAGCCTCGAGCCGTTCGCTGGCCAGCGTCTACCGTCGGGTGGCGCGCCAAGCGCGATCCACCCAATCGACGTCGTAACCGAAGCAGTGCGCGAGGCCGAACCGCGGCCGCCTACGACATCCCAGTCGCATCGCCATGTATGGCGTCCTGGTGTGGCTGCCGCCGAACCACGACACCGACAAGCGTTCGCAGACTTCGCCACGACAACGGTGCGGTCGCGAGGGCGGAGACCGCGTGGCGATACGCTCGCCTGCGACTTCCAACCCGCAACGCATTGACCGCGGCGATTCGATGCAGCGAGCTGCGCTGGCCACGAGTCATCTCCCGAGATCTGGACGCGAGCAGTGCCTCGGCGGCCTCCAGTCGATGACCGTCCCGATCACCGTGGTTTCGGCGCGAGGCGCGATACCAGGTGACGAGTGGCTGCTCGATTGCCACCACGCGGCTACCGTCCGCGGTCAAGCGCTTCGTCATCCGCTCGCCGAGATCAGAGTTCTCCCCGAATCGAAGCCGTTCGTCGTACCCGCCAATCGAGTCGAGCACCTGGCGACGAACGGCGAATGCACCAGCGAGAACGTGGAATCGCACACCGCCGACCTCGAGTCGGCCACTCGAGGGGAGCAAGTCGGTCATCGCGTTCCCGTCAAGTCGCCGATGGAACCCGGCGACGACCAGGGCGACGCGGCGATCAGCGAATGGGGACACCAGCTCGGAGAGCCAGGTCGGGTTGGCGGCATCGTCCGCGTCGAGGAACGCGATCAGCGGGGCTTCCGAAGCACGCCACCCGGCATTCCGGGCTCGGGCGACCCCACCATGCGAGACGGTGATGACACGCACTCGCGGATCGACGAACTCGCTCAGGCACGCTTGCGGGTCATCGGTCGACCCGTCGTCCACGATGATCAACTCCCAGTTCGACTGCTCCTGAGCAATGACCGAACGGACTGCTCGTGCCAGGGTCTCCGTTGCGTTGTACGCGGGCACGACGACGGCGATGTCGGCCATGTCAGCCAAGGGTCCCACCCGGCTCGAGCGTCCGGCCCATTCGGTTGCGGAGCGCATCAACCACCGCGCGGCAGCGCAGTCGGATCTCCGCTCCGTTCAACTGCCTCACCGCCACGATCGTGTGCTTTGCCGTGCGCAGCACGAATCCTCCGAGCAACGCTGGCGATCGCAGGTCGAGGACCATTCGCAAGTGATTTCTCGTCTGGTAGTACGCCCGCCACTCGGTCGATGCTGCTTGCGACCCGAGACGTTCGGCGACGTACTGAACGCCCACTTGCATCATTGGTGTGCCATCTCGGGCGAGGCGAATCGGATACTCCACATCCACCAGCATCATGAAGAAGTCCGAGCGCGGAGCACCGGTCCGTCGGACCACGTCGTACGCCGCCAACGCCCCGTCGAGATAGACGAAGTCCACGACCCGCGATGCCCCGTTCGCGAGGCGTGGGGTCGGTCGCCACTGACCGCGCCAGATCTCCGCTCCGTCTGGACCAACCATGAGCTGGCCGCCCGCGCTCGTGGCCGCCAGAAGCAGTTCCTGCAGGCATCCCGGCGACGGCACACTGTCGTCCTCGACGAACCACACCCACCTCGGCGGCCGCGATGCCAGTCGTTCCAACCCCAGATGGACCGCCGCCCCCGGACCATCGTTCTCGTCCAGGCGGAGCAATTCGACCTGATCGCCGAGGACGTCCTGCAGTCGGGCAAACTCCTCCGCTGGGCTGGCGCTGTCGACGAGCACAATGCGGTCGACGGGAACCGTCTGGGCGCGCAATGCGCCGACGCACCGAGCGGCGATCTCGGGACGGCCGTACGTCCACACGATCGCGGCGACATCTCGACGCCCATCCATGTGGGCTAGGGCGACCGGCGGGGTTTGGCCGGGATCGAGCGAAATCGATCCCCGATCGCGGCGATCGCCCGGTTGATCCCACCCTGCTCGTCGCTCGGTCGAAATTCGGCGGGTATTCCATCAGCAAAGACGTCGCGATACTCCAACTGTTCGTAGCGATTGAGCTTGGATCCCTCGTGGGCGACCGTTGGCACGTCCGGATCGGGTTTCCACAGCAACAGCTGCGGGTTGTCGCGATCGGCAATCGTGACGAATTGCAATTCCGGATGAAGGTCGTAGAGGCACGGGACGAGTCTGAATACGTCACCGTGCCAGTCGCGGCAGGGGTCAGACTGCTCAGAGCGCCGACGCTGTGACTCGGCCATGTCGCGGAGTGCCGAAGTCTCGTCGCTCGGCACGACATCGTCGACCAGGATTGCCCCACGAGGACACAGCGTCAACGCATGAACCAAGTCGCGGTATGTCTGGTCGAAGTGATGGAGTCCGTCGAGAAAGCACACGTCGTAGGGGGTCTCCCGTTCTGCGGCGAAGTACTCGTCTGATGTTCCGACGAACACACGCGCTCCTGGCGGCAGTGAGGTCAGATCGAAGCGTGGTTGCGGATCAACCGCGACGCGAACGGGCAGCATGACCTGCTGGAAGGTCGTTCCCCGGTAGACCCCGACTTCCAGGTAGCTGCGCATCGCCGGGCACCCGGCAACGACGGCGTTGATCCGCCTTGCCGACCACTGCTGCCACGGAAGGACCGGGTTGCGCAGGAGCCGCACAGGCCTTCCAACGTGCCGTCGCCACTTGTTGCCAACCACGACGCCGGCGTTCCCGGTCCGGAATGCCATCCACGCAACTTTGGTTCGGGTCACGGACCAACGCTAACGGCCGTGCACGAGATGTGAGCCCGATCTCGCGAGCTTGGCGGACTGCGTCCCGTTCCGTCTCCCGCACGCTTCGCTGACACTGGCCGCAGGCGCTGCCCAGAATGGCGTTGACCCAACTGAGCCGGACGAGCGACGTTGCTCGCGCGGTCAACGAGGACCTCCACGACAACATGCCAGCTCCATGCCCTGTCGCCCTCAGAGTCCTGGCGTGTCCCGAATGCCCAAGCGGTGGCGCCTCAGCCCCCCCCCCCCCCCCCCCGGCGGCGTCCCATCCCCGTCGTTACACTCTGTCGACGTGTCGTCGCTCGACCACTCGAATGCTGGATCGAACGGCGTGCGTGCGATTGCCCTGTATCTACCGCAGTTTCACCCGGTACCGGAGAACAGCGAGTGGTGGGGTCCAGGCTTCACCGAGTGGACGAACACGGCTCGAGCTCGACCTCTGTTCCCGGGCCACCGACAACCTCACATTCCAGGCCAGTTGGGATTCTGTGATCTGCGGCTTGCCGAGACACGTCAGGATCAAGCGGACCTGGCACGTGCATACGGCATCGAAGGATTTTGCTACTACCACTACTGGTTCGGCCACGGACGCCGGATTCTCGAACGCCCGATCACCGAGGTGATCGAGTCCGGGGAACCCAACTTTCCGTTCTGCCTGGCCTGGGCCAACGGAACCTGGAGCAGAACATGGGACAATCGCCCCGGTTCGATCCTCGTCGAGCAGCGGTATCCAGGCGATGACGACATCCGGGCGCACTTCGACGCGGTCCTTCCGGCGCTGTCCGATCCGCGAGCGTTGCGCATCGACGGCCGTGCTGTGTTTGTCGTCTACGCACCGAACAACCTAGAAGGCTCTGCCCGGTTCGTCGAACTCTGGCGCGACCTCGCGCAGCAGAACGGTCTCCCCGGTCTCTACCTGATCGGTCGCACCAAAGGGGCATGGACGCCGTCGGAACACGGCTTTGATGCTGCCCTCACCGCCCAGGTCGTTCCGCCATTCGCGAGCCGGCTCGCGGCTGATCGGTGGGCCCGCCTTCGACCAGACTGGCTGTGGGGCGCCCTGACCCGGCGGTTGCCGATCACACCGGCGATGTACAGCTTTCGGCGCTGGTCACCACACATCCCGTGGCTGCTCGATCAGCCCGAGCAATCCTTTCCGACCGTGCTTTCTGGCTGGGACAACACGCCGCGGATGGGACGGCGCGGGGCTGTGTACATGGGCGCACGCCCGGCTCTCTTTGAGGAGCAAGTTCGTCACGCAGTGGGGCTGATCTCAGACCGGCCCGCAGATCAGCGCGTCCTCTTCGTTCAGGCGTGGAACGAGTGGGCCGAGGGCAATCACCTCGAACCGGACCTTCGATACGGCGACGGTTGGCTGGAAGCACTTCGACGTGGACTGGGTGTGGTCGGCGTTGGTGGCACCGTCTGAGCGACCCGTGGGCGCGACATCGCGCCACGCGCACACCCTGCTGTCCGTGGTTCTGCCGACGCTCGGACGAAGCTCACTTGGTGCGCAACTCGACGCACTCGGCCGGTGCCAGTGGGACCATCCATGGGAAGTCGTCGTGGCTGATAACAGCCTGGCTGGTTCGGCCCGCCCAGCTGTGGCCAGATGGGTGCGCCAGGATGTCCCCATCCGTTGGGTGGACGCGTCGCAGCGGACCGGCAGGTCCTCTGCCGTGAACGCCGGAGCTCGGGCCGCCGAAGGGTTGTGGTTGGTGACATGCGACGACGATGACATCGTGGCACCCGAGTTCGTCGCCGCAGTGGGACGAGCCTTTCTGGCCGGCGCCGAGTCCGTGGCTTTCAACCTCAACGTCCGCGCCATCAATCCGCCCGCCACATGGATGTCCGTCGACCACGCCCAAATGCAAGATCGCCGTCCGATGTATCGAGGACTCCCGGCGCTGTGGGGCTGCAGTGGGATCGGGCGCGCGGTGTTCCTCGGACTAGGCGGATACGACGAAGAACTGCCCTATGCCGAAGACCTGGACTTCACCCTCCGCTATCACGAGGCCGGTTTGAGCGAGCCTGCCTGGGTCGAGCAGGCGCTCATCCACTACCGACTACCGGCGACCTGGCGGTCCAACTTCCGCAAAGGTCGCGGCCGAGCGGACGCAGCACAACGACTGACCCGCAAGCACCCCGCATCCGGATATCCCCCACTTCGCCGACCAGCGAGCGAGGCGGTAGTCGTCGTGCGAACCATGCTCCGCGGTGTGCGGTGTTGCGGTTCGCCGAGCAGGCGCCTCCGTAACGCAGGGGATCTTGGCTACTCCTGGCAACGACTTCGCCAGAGTCTTGCCGCTCACTCGCGGTGGGGCGGCCGGCGAACATGAACGTCCGACAACGTGTGCTCGGCTTCTTCCACCGCCTCGCAGGAACTCTGGTGCCCGGAGACCGGGCCGACGCGATCGATGTGGTCCTGGTGGGTCATGATCCCGACGCCACGAACGCAACGATGGCGCGGATACGTCGCTACGTGGACGGTCGTGGCCTAGCCGGCGCGCGTCTGCTGGTCGCCAACAGCCGGGCCGTGGCGTCGCTCGATCCGCCCGGCTGGACCATCCTCCACGGCGACAACGCCGGCTTGGATTGGGGCGGATACCAACTCGGCTGGGACAACATTCTCGGAGGAGGTAGCCACTCCCCGGTGGTCATGTTCTGCAACGACCGAACGGCACATTACGACCCCCAGCGATCCTGCCTGCAGGTCCTGGGGCCTGCGACCTACGGCTGGGTCGGACGACAGTCGGTCGTCGTCGGGAAGCTGCAACTCTCCGAAACGAGTCAGGCAGAAGTGATGGAACTCCCGCTCCCGGGTTGGATTCGTGGCAATCTCCTCATCACCAGTCGCTCCAAGCTCGAAGAGCTGGGCGGCCCTTGTGGCGACGTGCCCGCCCCGGAGTGCCTCTTTCCTGACGAGACCGCCACCTACGCCGAGCAGTCCGCAAGCCTGCTGAGCCAGCAGTACCGCTCCTCCCTCGACCGATGGCTCGGTCTGAGCCCGACGACCGACAAGACCTGGTACCGATCGTCCGGCGCCCACCGGCGGGAGCTCGACGCCAAGGCCTGGACGATCGTCGCTGAACAGCTCTTCTCGGCGCGCTTCATCCAGCGGGGGGGAGCCTTGGTGGACGCATGGGCGGTCGTCGAGCTGGCTGCGTTCGGACAACCGATCGGCACAGGCGTTCGGTCGCAGTCGAGTCTTCGTCGAAACGTGGCGAGTGGGTTACGCGCTCTCGTTCACCACCCGTCAATCGGATGACCGAGCAGCGATCTGGATGTGCGTGCAGAGCAACTCGTCTCCGTGTCGACCCGCGAGTCGTGCCAGTCGAACCAGTCCTCTACCCCGGCGACTTGCCATTCGGACCACCACATCGTCGAAGCCAGCCTCCAACAATGCCGTGACGGCAGATCGCCGGGTGAAGAACCGCAAATGGGTGCGATCAAGCAGACCGGCGTCGGCATACCTCCACTCCCCATGGATGAGCAGTGAGCGCACGACGGAGTGATGACGAGTGTTGGGAATGGACGCAACGATTGATCCGCCCGGACAGAGCATGGTGCGTGCCGTCCGCATCACCGCCCATGGATCCACGAAGTGTTCGAGAGAATCGAGAAACGTGATGCAGTCGAAGTACTGATGGAGCGCAGGGTCCTCCTCAAACGGCTGAGGGAGGAACCGGTCAACGCGCTGGCTCGCAATGGTGGCGACCGCCGGGTCCGGGTCAAGCCCCCAGACCTCCAGCTCGGGCCGCCGCTGCTTGATGGCACTGCCGAACGCTGCGGTTCCGCAGCCGACATCCAGCAGGCGACGAGCCGTAGCGGGCACCAGATCGTGGATGCCCAGGAGCGGCCGATCCGCATAGCGAAACTGTTGGGAGTCGCTGTCGCCTTGACTGTTCACCGGGCCCCCTCCATCGTCGTCACGAGATCTGCGAATGAGTTCCGGACGTCAGCCCATGTGTGACACTGCTGCATCAACCGCCGTGCCTCACCAGCCATCACTCGCCCGGCGCCCGGGTCATTCAGCAGGTCGACGACACACGAGGCGAACGTTCGAGCCGAGTCGGCTATGCGTGCGTGCCGACGGTCGACGATGCCGTCGATTCCCTCCACCCCGACCGACGTCGACACGACCGGAAGTCCAGATGCCAACCCATCGAGCACCTTCAGCTTCGTCCCCGCCCCGCTCCGCAACGGTGCCACGACCACTTCGCACAGCCGCAAGATGGACGACAGCTCGTTGACATAGCCATGACAGCGAGTACCGGGACATGCCTCGAACTCTTGACGCAACGCGTCAGGGCACAACCCAACGAGATCCACCGCAACATCCGAGTGAATGCGGCGAATCTCGGGCACGATCTCGTCGAGTAGCCATCGGGCGGCTTCAGCATTCGGTCCGTAGTGCAGATTGCCGATGAAGGCCAGCCGCTTTGAGCGAACCGGCTCGACCGCCACCGACGGCTCGACGCCGTTGGGCAGAATCACAGTTCGGCAGGATGGTGCAGCCCGATTGACGAGATCCCGATCGGCCAACGACACGGGGGTCACGATCGCTGCGCGTCTCCACAGTGCACGCTCAGCATGGATGCGAGCGCGCCGTCCGACTGCTGCACGGATGGCACGGCGCAGCGCGATCCTTGAGGGGCGCCGGAATGCCGAGGAGATCTCACCACGACACAACTCCGACTCAAGACCGGCGACATCGACGATGAGCAGAGGGTCGACGATGGACGGAAGAAGGGCCTGGGCCCAGGCTCCTCCAACCCAGACCGCCCGAGGTGTTGTGGCGCGCACAACTCGCTCGAGGACCCCCATCACATCGTGGGCATCGATCCTGCGCAGGGCGTCGATTGGGCCGCGCCCAAGAATCCATCGGATGGTGGCAAAGGAGGGCCTCGCACACCTTCGCGTGGGGCAGACCGTCACGTCGGCAACTCCCCAGGCGTCGAGCGCAGCTCGCTCATCGCCTGGTAGCTCGCCGATTATGACCAGATGGGGACGGTCGAGCTGGGCAGCGGCCTCGACCAGATTCTTGATCCGTACTCGACTGCCGGTGGTGGGCGGTACGGGCGACTTCACCGAGACGAAGACGACGGGACGGCCATCGCTTTGGCAGGTCGGCTCCACCGACGCCTCCCAAACTTGGTCAGCTCGCCGTGGCGACCTCGGGCCGGAGCCGGTTGGTGTCGATCTTGATGCCGGGTCCCATGGTGGAGGACACCGAGATCTTCTTCAGGTAGCGGCCCTTGGCGGCGGCCGGCTTGGCCCGCTGCAGCTCGTCGAGCACGGCGCGAAGGTTGTGCTCCAGCTTGGCCGGGGTGAAGCTGGCCTTGCCGATGGTGACGTGCACGTTGCCGTAGCGGTCGGTGCGGTACTCGACCTTGCCGCCCTTGAACTCGGTCACCGCCCGTCCGACATCGGCGGTCACGGTGCCGGTCTTGGGGTTGGGCATCAGGCCGCGCGGGCCCAGCACCCGGCCGAGCCGGCCGACCAGCGGCATCATGTCGGGGGTGGCGATGGCGACGTCGAAGTCGAAGTTGCCGGCCTGGATCTCGGCGGCAAGGTCGTCGGCACCGACCTTGTCGGCCCCGGCGTCGCGGGCTTCCTGAGCGGCTTCGCCGGCGGCGAACACGGCGACGCGCACGTCCTTGCCGGTGCCCTCCGGCAGGGCCACCGTGCCACGGACCATCTGGTCGGCCTTGCGCGGGTCAACCCCGAGCCGCACGGCCACATCGACGCCCTCATCGAACGTGGCGGAGGCCAGCTTGGTGACCAGCGCCAAGGCCTCGGTGGGCGTGAACAGCTGATCACGGTTGAACTGCTTGCGAGCGTCGGTGAGCTTCTTACCTTCGGACATGATGTCTCCCTCGGGGGTCGAGCCGGCCGGGCGAGGTGGTCCCGGTCCAGGCGTGCTGGGTTACTTGACGATGAGGCCCATGCTGCGGGCCGTCCCACGGACCTGCTGCTTGGCGGCGTCGAGGTCGTAGGCGTTGAGGTCCGGCATCTTGATCTTGGCGACCTCTTCGATGTCGGCCTCGGTGACGGTGCCGGCGACCTGCTTGCCGGGCGCCGACGACGCCTTGGCCAGGCCGGCCTTCTGGCGCAGCAGCACCGGAGTCGGCGGGGTCTTCAGGATGAACGTGAACGTACGATCCTCGAAGATGGTGATCTCGACGGGGATGATCGTGCCGACCTGGGACTCCGTCGCCGCGTTGTACTGCTTGACGAACTCCATGATCGCCACGCCGTGCGGGCCGAGGGCGGTCCCGACGGGCGGCGCCGGGGTGGCCTTACCGGCCGGGATCTGGATCTTGACGATCGCAGCAACTCGCTTCTTTGCCATGACGGTTCCTCAGGTGTTCAAGAGCTAGCGGTGTTCAGAGCTTGGCGACCTGGGCGAAGTCCATCTCCACCAAGGTCTCGCGGCCGAAGATGTTGACGAGCACCTTCAGCTTCATGTGGTCGGCGTTGATCTCGGCGATGGTGCCGGCGAAGTCGGCGAACGGGCCCTCCTTGACGCGCACGCTCTCGCCCTCTTCGAACTGCAGCTTGGGCTTCTTGCGCGCCGGCAGGCCGCCGGTGCCATCACCCTTGGCAGCCAGGAAGGTTTGGACTTCGCGGCGCGAGAGCGGTGTGGGCTTCTGGCCCTGGCGGCTCTGACCGACGAAGCCGGTCACGCCTGGGGTGTTGCGGATGCAGTACCAGCTCTCGTCGTCCATCTGGCAGCGCACCAGGATGTAGCCGGGGAAGACCTTCTTCTGCACGGTCTGCTTGCGGCCGTTCTTGAACTCCTCGACATCCTCCATGGGGATGACGATCTCGTAGATCCGCTCCTCCATGTTCATCGACTGGATGCGGGCGTTCAGGTTGGCCGTGACCTTCTTCTCGTAGCCAGACTGGGTGTGGACCACGTACCACGCGCCGGGGCGGGTCCACGGGTCGTCGACGGGAACCTCGGGCTCCTCGTCCTCGGTCTCGCCGGCCGAGTCGGTCAGGTCGAAGCTGGCGTCGACCACGTCGGCAGGGTCGACCAGGTCCGGTTGCGCCGCGGTGTCGGCCGTGGCCTCGGTCGAATCGGTGTCGTCGTTCATCGTGTCCATGTGATCGCTCATCAGTCGCTCGTCAGTCGTACAGCCAGCCGGAGAGCATGCCGAACAGCGAGTCGAGGCCGAAGATGTACATCGTGTAGAGCACCACAGTGATCAGCACGATGATCGAGAACCGGCGGACCTCCGGCCACTTCGGCCAGGCCACCTTGCGCATCTCGTCGCGCACTTCCTCGATGTACTGAACCGGACCGACCCGCTCCTCGCCGGGAGACTTGCGCGCCTGTGGGGCCGGGGCGCGCGTCGGACGACCCTCGGCGTCCAGCGCTCCCATCTTCTTCAGGGATCGCTTCTGCTCTCGGTTCAGGTCGTCCAGTGACATCGGGCGCTCGGTTCTTGGTCGGTGTGTTCGGCGCGGTGGTTGGGCAGGGCAGGAGGGATTCGAACCCCCGACCGTCGGTTTTGGAGACCGATGCTCTACCAGCTGAGCTACTGCCCTCGGAGGGTGGCCGGCAAGTTTACCAGCCACCCCGGACGAGGGGCCTCGGGCGGGGTGCCGTCAGCGCGTTTCCTTGTGGGTGGTGTGCCGCCGGTCGTGCGAGCAGTACTTCTTCATCTCCAGACGTTCGCGGTCGTTGACCTTCGACTTCATGGTGATGTAGTTGCGCCGCTTGCACTCGGTGCACTCCAGGGTGATCTTCACCCGCTTGTCGTTCTTGGGCATGTCGGCCTCGTTACTTGGTGATCTTGGTGACCCGGCCGGCGCCCACGGTGCGGCCACCCTCGCGGATGGCGAAGCGCAGACCCTCGTCCATGGCGATCGGCTTGCCCAGCTCCACCGTGATGGTCACGTTGTCACCCGGCATCACCATCTCGGTGCCCTCCGGCAACTGGATCGTGCCCGTGACGTCGGTGGTCCGGAAGAAGAACTGCGGCCGGTAG
>JAKOUY010000031.1 GCA_029782355.1 Actinomycetes bacterium | reverse complement strand
CGGGTGGGAAGGACAGGACTGTGACGGGTCGGTTTGAGCGCAGGCCCCTATTCGGTCACCGCCCTCCCGGCCAGCCGGCGCTGCGTTGATCGCCGCCCGACCGGTGCCGACAGATCAACGCCAAGGCACATCGGCCAGTCGAAAGCAAGAGTCAGACACCGGCCGAACGACCCACCCATCATGCTCACAGTCGTAGCTGTCACCAATGCTGCCGATGGAGGCGAGCGCGCCGATCTCGCCGAGGCGTTCGGTGTAGGTGATCGACACGTATTGGCTGCCGGCATCGGAGTGGGCGATCACCCCGCGGACGAACTGGTGTCGGCGAGAGAAGGCCGCCATGTTCAACGCGTCCGTGACCAAGTCGGCGGTCATCGTTGAGGCGGTGCGCCAGCCGACGATCATCCGCGAGTGCACGTCGGTGACGAACGCGGTGTACGCGAACCCGGACCATGTCGGCACGTAGGTGAAGTCACAGACCCACAACTGGTTCGGACGTGCCGCCCGGAAGCATCGGTTCACCCGGTCCGGGGCCCTGGGCGAGTTCCGATCCGACCTGGTGGTGATCGTCGTCTTCGACCTGGTCACCCCGCGGATGTCGAGCTCGCGCATCAACCTCGCGATCCGATCCTTGTCGAAGTTGATGCCGTGCTCGCGGCGCAGGGCGGCTTTCATCTTGCGTCGCCCATAGACCCGATAGTTCGCGTTGAACACCTCCAACAGCAACGGCTTCACCGCGTCATCAGCCTGCCGGCGAGCACACACCGGGCGTGACATCGCGGAGCGGACTGCTGACGGGGCGACCTGCAACGCGCGGCAGATCGGCACGACCCCGTGATGACGGTGCGCAGCCACGAACGCTGCTACCTCCTTTGGCGGTCGAGCGCCGCCCCGAAAAAGGCCGCAGCGTCCGACAAGATCGCGTTCGCCCGAGCAAGCTCCCGGTTCTCCTTGCGCAGTGCCGCGTTCTGGGCGCGGAGCTCCTCGATCGAACCCGGCGCCGCCGCCGGACGAGCCGGCCCGGGCGCGTACTGCTTCACCCAGTTGTAGAGCGTCACCGCTTTCACCGACAGCTTCGGCGCGAGACGATCACACGCGTGTTTGCGTGACTCGTCCGGCTCGATCTCCTCGAGCACGAACCTGACCGCCTGCTCCTTGAACTCGGCGGTGTACTCCTTCTTCGCTGGCATCTCCAGATCCTTCCAAAGTGATCAAGGACCTGATGCAAAACCCCGGCCGGTTCAACTCGCCTTCACGCCAACCGACACCGCCGGTCAAGCGGCATAGATCTCAGACCCAACAAGCGTCAACCAAACCTGCAGCAGTCCCGCCCGAGTGCTGTCGCCGCCAGGCAGCGGCTCCCGTATCGGTCGACCTTCAGCTTGTAGTCCGTCGATAGCTGTCGTCCCGAGGACTTCCGACCATGTCCCGTCGGATCGTTTCCCACGGGATGGGTGATTCGTGGACGTCGATCCAGGGTGCGTGGTGCCGGGTCGTTTCGGCCCATTCTTGCAGGCGCCGCCGACTGCTCGATCGACTCTCTCGGATCATGGCGTGCCGCCCGTCTTTGAAGTCGAGGCGCATCCCTGTTGCGTTTGACCCTCGTGGCCCGAATCGCTCTGCCTTTCCGATGGTGACCGACGTCAGTTCGTCGAGCGGCACGCGTCGCGGTCGCCAACGAAAGCCGCTCACGATCGCTGTATCCGACACGCGCGCCCGAAACAGAAACGAGGTGCACGCGAGCGCGAGCCAGACGGCCTGAGTGAGCGCGAGAACGACGAGAGAACTCCTCGACACCGTGGTCGCGGAGAGGACCATGAGCCAGACAGCGATGGTGACCATCAAGAGGAACGGGTTGGTGCCGAACAGGAGCAGGCCGGACGCACTGCGCCGCAATGGGCTGACGGTGAGGTCTTCGTCGTTCGGCATGCTTGGCGAACGCTAGTGGTGCTCCGATAGGTCGGTCAGCGGAGCGGGCGAGACCGACGCCGGGCATGCATCCTGCAATCCGAGCCGATCGTCTGGTCTCAGCGACGCGAGAGCTTGGGCGTCCAGTTTTCCCAGGGCTCACCCGACCTGCACTGCCACAGCACCGAGACGCCACCCGGCATACCTGTGTGGTCAATCGCCCCGACCCAGAGCGAGTCGGCGCCGTCGAGCAATACGGGTTCGGGTAGGCCGTCTTCGTTGCGCAGACTGCTCCATGGCTGCGAAGCGGAACTGTCGATCCAGACGAACATGTGCCGCTCGTCGACGTTGGTCGCCGACGCAAGTTTGCATCGGTTCTTGGCAAGCTCGGCAACCGCGGCGTCGGCTACCACCGAGGGGTGCAGCCAACCGCCGCCCCCCGTGCTCAAAGAGATCGCAGGCTTGGCCGACTCGACGAAGTTGAACCACTCGACGCCGAGGCCGAGCAGTTCATCGGCGACCTCCCGAGAGTCGTGACCGAGGTGCCATTTGATGTACTCCAGTCGGTGACCGACCTCGTACGGAATCGTCGGCAGCAGCGCGGGTAAGCGTCGCCACAAAGCGTTGCGATTGGCCGTCGGTCTGACGACGACTGAGTACAACCCAGGCAAGGACGGCATCTCCCTGTAGTGGTCGGCCTTCGCCCAGAACTCGCGCATCGCCTGATCCGCATGCTGAGTTACCTCGACGGCGACGCGTCGGCCATCTCGGAGGATGATCGTCCAGTCGTGCGCTTGCTCCCCGCCCATGTCGTTCTGCCGAACGTCTCGTGCATCCAGCAACTGGAAGAGCAAACTGGCGACGATCAACTCATCGGGCTTCATCGCCGGAGCGTAGAGGCGGCGACCGTCGCGGCGAACGGCACAAGACGCCCCGTTGTCGGCGGGGATCGAGGAAACACGAGCGAACGACCTCGCACGGGATTGGCCGCTGCCAAGCCGACCCGCGACCGGGCAGCTACGGACTTGCACTCCGTAACGCGCGACGGCCCGACCGTCGGTCGACGTGCAGAACGGGCATCGGCGCGTGACCGACCCGGCGATAGGGGACACGTGCATGGCGCCGATCGGACCGGTCCTCGCCACGCTCATCGTTCGGCCGAGCGTGCGCTGTGCGCGCCTGCGGATGCAGCAGGCGCGCGGTCCGCAGGGTCAGTCGTCGATCTCCGCGATCATCGCGATCGAAAACGAGCACGCCCGGCAGCTTCGGGCCGAGTCGACACACTATCCGCGTGGGCGGGATCTCTCTTGAGCGCGTGGTGACGTTGTTCGCCGTGCAATGACCTGACGTGTTGCTGCGTGAACTTGTGATCGCTGCGGACAGTCCTCGTACGATGGCACGCTATGTGGATGGTGCTCAGCCCCCTTCGAGCGGTCGCCCCTTGTGCGCTTGTGCGATTGTGTGCTATCGTGGAAGCTACCGGATGTCCAAACGGAGGTAGGCCTTATGCGTCCAGAGTCATCTCTCGATCGTCTGCTAGAAGAACTCGGGAGAGCCAACAAGGCGGCGCTCAACGAACAAGGGCTTCTGGAAGTCGACGAGAGCGCCGTCGGTGAACTGGTGGTCGAGGCCGCGAAGGCAGGGCGACGGATCGAGGTGCTCGGGACCCAGGACTCGATGGTTGTCGTGCGCCCCAGCCGTCGGCTCGAGCGGTTCTCTCTCAAGGGTTCGAGCCTTGAATGGAAAAACGCCGGCGACCTCAAGATGGTGATGCTCGACTGATCGAGCGAGTGTGACCGCTTTCATCGCGCTAGGCATATACGGCGCGTTTCTAGTGTGCTGCGCCGTCGGACTCTGCGGCGAGTTCTCGACCTGGAAGATGTTCGCTTCGGCCTGCGACGCCGAGTTCGAGCTCACCGACCAAGATGGGCAGGAGTTCCAGGTATGGGAGCATCTGCCACACTCGACGATCTCCTTCTGGCCGGAGGAGCTTCCGACACTTCTCGACTACTCTCGGCGAGTCCTGGGGCGGACACTGGTCGGGACCGTAATATTCAGGTTGGGTGCCAAGGTGACCGTAGTGCACGTAGTTGACGGCCGAGCGCAACCGGCGACCACTTAGGGTGTTGCGCGAGTTCTCCCGAGTCGGTCTCATTGAGATTGGCTTCGGTCTATGCAGTCTGATGAAGCTTCTGACTTCGCGGTCTCGCCGCGGTCCCGGCTTCATGGAGGTCAACGGGTACCTCTGGTATCGGTACGTCTCTACCCGCCATTTAGTAGCCTACAGCTATCGGTCCGTCCGCATCATGGCGGTTGTTGCGATTGCGACGTCGGTGTTGATGACAGTGCAAGTCGCCGCTCCCGTCTGCGCCGCTGTGCTCGCAGGTTGGTATGTGGTAGAACTCTCAATCGCGCACAAGTTTCACGTCTGCTACTTTATCCTCATTGGTGGCATCCTTGCCATCGATCCGCTTGCTCGACTCGTCCTCGATGGTCCGGCAGAGGCCAACTTGACTCTCGCCGCAATTGCGCTTACTACCACCGTGATGTACTGGACGAGTGGGATTAGGAAGCTTGCATCGCCGTCTTTCAGGAACGGCGATGTTCTAAGAATCTCGCTCAGTGCGCTTGACCGCGGCCGGGCCGATCGATTGTTCTATGACTCACCCGGCTGGCTACTTAGTCGCGCAGCCGCCAGCGTTCAGAACTCCAAGGTCGCCTGCGCGCTCTCCCTTGGAGTCATTACTGTCGAGATTCTCTTGCCTATCATTCTTATCAGCGGTTCCACGTTGGTTGCATTGTGTCTCGGGTGCGCTCTCCACGCCTCCTTCGGGCTGCTCGGAGCCCGCACGCTATCTCACTTCGGTGCATTGACGCTCCTAACGTATGCAGCGTTCCCGGCGATGACGCGACTGTGATCGTGACCTGCTTTTCACCCCGCGTATGGCCAGTCAGCAGCTTGTTTGACTTGCGTTATCATTCCGATCTCTCGTTGACTGGACAGGCCGTTGTGGAGTGGTTGAAGAGCAGGCCAGGATCCACAGGGGCTTCGATGATTGTTCGGCCGCGATACCGGCAGCTCCTTGAACAAGGGGTCGCGCCAGCGACCAGTTCTCCGCTTGCTCGAGGCGTTGAAGCCCGGCTTCGTGACGATGGTGCCACTGATGCGGGGATCGCCACGTGGCGATGTCGACTATGGCTCTACACCGGAGAGGCTGATCGAGCGGTGCGCGAACTTGCGAGAGCACTGCCAATGGCGGACGGTCTTGACCGCAATGAATGTCGTTATGTTGCGCAGCAGCTGCAGCTTCTCGGTTACGGCGGCGAAGTGGCGCCAATACGAACGCACGTGCCTGCGGAACTGCGCATCAGATATCTGCTCATGGACGCGTCTGTCGCCATGCATATTGGCGACCTCGGGGAGGCGAGACGAGCGTTGAGCGGCGCTGCCGAGGCACTGATTGACAGTCCAACCGGTACCCAGGACGTGCTGATCGCTCGTCTTGCGAGACGGAAAGCGGAACTGGATTTCCGTTCCGGAGATGTTGAGGAAGCACTGGCGCGACTGGTGATGGCCGCTCTCACGCTGCTGTGCGGCAGGCCGGACAGGGGCTTCCTCGAACAGGAGGCACTGCGTCGGCTCAGTGGATATGGCTTCCGCCTTGCGATGCTGGTCCGCAACTGGCGGGCCGCCGATGAGTTGGCGTCAGCTGCTGTTGCAGCCGACCCCACCTGTCCACAGGCGATGCTCATGGTTGCTGTGGCTAAGCAACGTATGGGCGACAAGAAGGCGTTTGTCACCTACTGCAGCTCCGCTGCGGACCATGGGCACGTCGAGCACCCATTCGCGACCGCACTGCTTCACGGCGATTCAACCCGCGCAACGCCGTTCGGTGAGGAATCGCTACCCGAACCGAGCACGTGCAAGTTGGGTTCTCGAGAACAGATCGAGGCGGTACCCGCCTTCGCGGATTTGAGCCACTTCTGGACGCTTGAAAGAGCGAGTCTGACTTCTCTAGCTCGTTGGTCATCACAGTGCCTTCATGCGCATGAGCTCTTTACGAACCGGGCAGCGCCATATTTCCAATCCCTGCACTTTCAAGCGACTCCGACGATTGGCCTTCGTCGCCGTCTTGTGGAGGCCTGCGGACCAGGTTATCTACCAATGCCAACTAGCAGTTGGGGACTTCGCCTTGATTCGATCCTGGATGCTTCTCCATATATGAGGTCGCTTGGCACAGCGCTTTCTCAGGGAGACACGGCAGACCCAATAGGGAACTCAGGGCTAGCGCGCGTGCTGTGCTACCTCGGATTTCCCGATGAGGCTGCCGGGTTCCTCAGAGGTTTGCTGGGTCGTGCCGAGCGTCGCCACGGATCCACGGGCGCTCACGCCCCGCTAGTCGACACCTACCTCTTTGCGGACTATTTGGTACGGATGGAGCCGAGCCACCTGACACGGGCGTGGGAAGCGCTCGATCGCCTGTCAACCACCGATCTGACGGCGCGCACACACCTGTCGGTTTCGATTCGCGCGCTTGGCTTGGCCGGAAAACTGGAGCGTGTGAACCAAGCGCAGCGATGGCGGCTGCGAGCTGAGGAGGCGTTGCGGCGATATGCAATGTCTAACGAAGTCGGTGAAGATGAGCAGCTATTGATGACCAGCCGCTTCTGGCGAGCGGCCTGCTTCGTTCCAATGCTTGGCGGGGACATGAGTGCTGCGCGCTCGGAGGTTGACAGATACGTGGCGATCGCTCGAGAGATCGAGTCGGTCTCTGAGATTCATGCCGAGAACATGTACGCCACCCTTGAGACAGAGGCACGCTTCCTACAGCGAGTCGGGGACTTCAAAGCTGCCGAAAGTCGGTTCGAGGAGCTAGTCAGACGTGTCGATCCTTTGGACTCGAAGGCCTGGGTCAACTATGCAGATTGCGTCCAAGCGCGTGGCGACCATCGAACTGCCGCTGAGTTGTTCATCTACGCAGCTCATCTCGGGCCACCCCTTGACGATCTCGCATGGTTCAGGGCTGGCGTGTGCCTGCGGTCTGCAGGGATGCTTGACGCAGCGATCAACGCACACCTTCGGGCGATCGAGTCGTCGCCTTGCCTGCTCACTCCGCTTCAGGAGCTTCGAGACCTTTGCGGGTCCCTTCGCCATCGGCGCTTCCTAGTGTCATGGGCGAACGAACGCCTGGTCGCGATGGCATCTGACTTCGAACGGTGATGGACCGAAGACACACGGCTACCGCGCCGCATAACAACCCGCTGGGCGGTGCGAAACGCAGTCGGAAATGCTCGCGCCACCGCCTCGACGGCGCACGCATAGCCGGCGAAGTGCGCAGTGCCCACCAAGTGCCGTTCGGGGACGCATAAGAACAGCGCAGAACGTCCTCCGTCTCCGGCGGGGCGAGGTAGCGCAGAACGGCGCCTAGGGCGCGTCCACCACCCGCGTTCTGGGATGCCCAGTCGTCGCCGACCAACGGACGAACGGTCGCAGGAGTCCTCCCTGCATCGCGGATCGCATCGTCTCTTCCGCCACCACCATCTGAAGCAAGGAGCACCGCATGACAAGCGTGTTTGTCAGACACGACTGGGCCGAGGACCACCATGACATTGGCCTCGAAGGCGCTGACGGCCCGTGCTTTGATATCGGGCGGTGCCCCTGAAGCGGGACTTCGAGTTCAGCCAGCAGCCCAGCCGAGAACGCGTCGTGCCCTGCCCGAGCCTGTCCGCTCGATCGCGTATCGTCGATCCCGTGCCGTACCCGTTCCCGACCCACTCGGACGCTGCACGTGTGCGCCTAGCGGCTGGCACCGACGTCCTCGACGACCTCATCGCCGGGATCGACCAGTGGCGCGAGGAGCGTGGTCCG
This sequence comes from Actinomycetes bacterium, assembly GCA_029782355.1. Classification (GTDB taxonomy): domain Bacteria; phylum Actinomycetota; class Acidimicrobiia; order Acidimicrobiales; family Ilumatobacteraceae; genus JAKOUY01. The sequence continues at coordinate 384,967 of JAKOUY010000031.1, read as the reverse complement.
AAGGAGGGTGTGAGGGTGGTGCTGGGCTGCTCGCCGTGGATCTCCGACGACGGTGTCGTTGACGCGCTCCTCCTTCGTTCGAAGTTGGGGTGGGGCTGGACCCAGGTGCTCGTACTGACGCAGAAGTCACCGACCGGCAAGCTATCGCGCGCTGCGGAGCGGCTCAGGGTGGATGGTCCTGGCTGCCACACCAAGTTCGTGCCTGGCCTGCGTGAATATGGTCGTCCCGACGAGATCGGTTCGGTCGACTGGCGGAGCTGGGAGAGCGACACCGGCGAAGCAGGCGCGATGGAGTCGGTTCGGGTGCACAACTACCTCAAGGCGGGGAACTCGATCGTGCCGATGACGCACGCCAAGTGCCTCGTATTGGGCTGGGAGTACAACGCCGACACCGGCTACGGGATCTACGAGGGGGCATTCCGATGGGACCGGCTCTGGATGGGCTCTGCGAACTGGACGACGATGAGCCGACGCCACCAGGAGATTGGGGCGTGGATCGACGACCGAACGGTAGTCGGCGATGTTGCGTGGTGGCTGGGGCGGCTCATCGCAGAGTCGGAGCCTGCATCGAGCACCGCCCCCGACGTCTCGCCGGAGCTGGAACTTGCCGATCTGCCGGAACCAGACTGGAACTCGTACGTCGAAACACTCGATGACGAGTAGCGACGCGCGGCTGCGTCAGAAGATGCTTGGTGCGCTCGCTCGACATCCCTCTCGCTCAAGGGCACCGGCTGCAGCGGAGCGACCGCTGCCGTCGGCGCGTCTGATCCCGGGTGCCTGCGGTAACACAGAAGGCGCAGCGCAGAACGACGGGCGCGTGTTCTTCCACACGGATCACCGATCGGCGCTTCGGGGCGCCGCGAGTCGGCGTTGTGTGGAGCGATGCTTCGGTGGGGTCGTGCTGCGAGCGGCGGACTCAGGCTGTCGCGACGGAGACGCGATCCCGGCTGCTTGCGCAGCACCTGCGAGATCCACGTCGCCCGTGAAGAGAACGAGATCGTCATCGGTGTGCGCCGCCGACATCCCCGGGGCCGCTTACCAACCGCCAGGACGATCGTTACGACCGCTGCGGGGTCGCCCACGGTCAGTGACCGTGTCGCGATGTCGTGGTTGGTTCAGAGGATGGGCAGTAGGGCGGTCGGCGCGATGAGCATCGCGATGCGTTGGTCGACGCCGACCATGACGAGTGCGCGGCTGGTGAACCGGACCTGTGGGAGTGGGCCGTTGGGTTCGATCGAGATGATGTCGCCGGGGTCTGCGCCGACCCGGTCGAAGAAGTCGATCGCGGTCCGGGCGGCTTGTTCGTCGGTCGCGCCGGGACCGTTCTGGGCGTCGAGGTCCCAGTACGTCCAGCCACCCCAGGTGGGCACGTTGATGCACACGCCGCGGGGTTCGAGCCGGCCGATGCATTGGCCGACGCCGTGTTCGCCGTCGCGGTTCGATCGGCCCGTCGAGCCCGAGGGCCGCCGCAAGGTTCTGCATGGTGGCGTCACTGAGCGCCGGTGGTGCGTCGGTCGAGACCGGTTCGACCGGTTCGACCGGTGGTGCGGTCGTGGGTGGGGGCGACGTCGACCCTGGTGGTGCCGCGGCGTTGATGGCGTCTCGCCACGTGTCGGGCAGGCTGACCCCCGGCCCGAGGATGCCCGAATCGATCGAGTAGGGGCGTGTGGTCGTGGTGCCGTCGGCTCGGCGCAGCTCGATCGAGTAGCTCGGCGAGTCGGCCGCCGAGCTGGACAGGTCGACGGGGGCGGCCGCCAGCGCAGCGATCAGCGTGGCGACTGTGTCGGGGTTGTCGATGGCGGCGAGTGGTGAGTTGTCGAGACCGCTGTTGATCCCGATCGCCAGGACGCTGCCGGTGAGGTCGATCAGGTCGGCGCCGACCGTTGCGCCCTCGACCACGGTCACTTCGTAGACGAGCACGCCGTCACCGGTCACGGCCGCAACGCGCAGGTCCGCATCGCCGCCCAGCAGACCGCGCAGCTCGGTCCCGATCGGGAGGATCGACGCGTCACCGTCCTGGATCGGTGCGGTACCGCTGAAGCTCATCTCGCTCAGCGTGAAGCACACCCGCCCGACGACGTCGCCCAGCTCGGCCGCCACGCGCGGGGTCGCGCTCTCCCAGAAGTACATCCGGCCTCGAAGCTGAACGAAGTCGCCGTAGTCAGTGCCGCTCAGTCCCGCGGTCCAGTCACCGGGACGGTCGTCCGGGCAGCTCGCCGCTGGGTCGAACGTCGAGGCGCTCAAGGTGGCGGGAGGCGTCGTGCTGGAGACCGATGCCTCGGGAGCACCCGACGTCGTTCCACCGACCGACTCCGACGGCAAACCACACGCAGCACACCCGGCGACGCACGCAAACAGCGTCGCCGCAAGCCGCAGCAGCCTCACCACGATGAGACGCTACGACGTCCGACGCGGTTCCCGCGGCGACTCGCCCGTGCGACTGCAGACCCGTAACGCTGCCAGCACTCACCGGCTGAACCCACTCCGGAACCGGCACACCGACCGGTACGAAGCTCGCCGGCGACTACCAACGTCCGTGATCGCATACGGGACTCACCGGCCGGTAGCGAGGCGGAAGGCGTCGCTGATCTCGGGGCGCAGCCGGCCGCGGTCCGACACCGGGTAGCCGTTGGCGATTGCCCAGGCGCGGATCTCGGCGGTGGTCGCCTCGGCCGGCGGCACCACACCAGCAGCGGGGAGCTCGCCGGCGCGGTCGTCGCCGAGTTGGGTGTCGTGGTGGTGCGCCACTGCGGCGCCGAGGTAGCGGTAGGTCCACTCCTGTGCGAGTTGGCGGGTCTCGCAGAACACGATCGGCACCGACGGGAACCGTACCTGGGCCTCGGCGAGCCCTTCGGCGACGACGGCGGGGCGGACCCGGTCGAGCTTGAACACCGACGACCAGCGGTCCTCGACGACCACCGCCGCTCGGGGGAGCGCGGCGAGATCGGCGAGCAGGTACCGCAGCTTGCCGGTGGTCAGCGTCGACACCAGGTCGGCGAGGCTCTTGCGCTCAACCGCCGCGACCACCTCCCCCTCGACGGTCACCGCGTAATCGCCCGCTGGTAACGCCTGTCGCGTCGTGGTCGCTTGTTGCTGATCGAACTTCCACGCGTACCGCTCGTGCGAATCGACGACGATCTCCAACACCCGCCCCACGGCGCGCGCCGTCGGCACCGACACCGCCGGACGGGCCTGCTTGGCGGTGCGGGCGCTCTGCCAGAAGATCACCTCACGACCCCGCGCCCGCGTGAACACGAACTGGGAACGATGCTCACGGGCGCGGTCCAACACGAGATCGATCGCGGCGCCCCGACGCACACACGACCGCACCGGCACCCGCTCGATCACCTCCACCTCGTCGGGCCACTCGTCGGCGCGGTGGCAGTACACCTTCGACGTGCGCGGCCACGTCTCGCGCACCTTCAACGCCACACCGTCGCGACCCAACGGCAACCGCAACAAGAACGGCAACGACGAGCCCTCGTCCGGATTCCGAGCGATCACGAACTCCATCACGACACGGCCACCCCGCTCGCGATGTGCAGAGTCTGCTCGCGAACTGAGCCAGCCGCGATGACGAAGGGTTCGAGACCGGCGCGAACACGGCCCTCGCGGAGGCCGCTCGTGGTAACGCCGTGGTAACGGACGACGCAGAATCGGACGCTACGAGACAACACGAGCCGGACGGTCGAATCGCGTCGCCCCAGCTAGAACACCACGAGCCGACACGAGACAACACCAGCCGGACGTCTCCAGGGCGATTCCTAAACCGCAGGTCGCAGGTTCGATCCCTGCCGGGGGCGCTGTGTGATGTCGCGAGACACGCAAGGCCGGAACGGCTTGCACGGAACTCCGAACAACGCTTGAGGCTTCGCGACCCGCTCTGCGCCGTTCTTGGCCGACGCGCGCAGACCGTGTCGCGGAGGATTGGTACGACATCCTCCTTCGGGCCAGGACGACCGTGGCGACGTCGGGCTCGACGCCGGCAAGGTCCGCCAGGCCGGTGACCAGGGGAAGACGGAGCAGCTTGGCTGCGGCGACGGCGGCGAGATCGGTGACGAGTTCGTCGGGGTGATTCACAGCCAACTCGGCAATCGTGCCTGCCGTGCGGTTTGCGCCGATCCATTCGGTGACGATCGGGCCGATGAGGGCGAGGTCGCCGTGGATGTCGGTGAGCCTGCCGTCGTGGAATGAGCGCAGCACGGCAATGGCCTCGACAAGGCTCGACTCGGGTGCGTACATGTCGCGGACGTCGGGTGCCTCGATCGGGAGCACGCCGACGATCGCCAGGAGCGCGCTGGTGTCGACGACCGCGGCGTCGAGCCTCATGCGGAGCGCACGGCGCGGCGGCGCACGCGATTGAACTCCGCCATCGGCATCGGCTGGCGGCCGGCGCGCACCTGACGTGCCAGCTCGGCGAGTTCATCCGGCAGCGCTGGACGAGCTGCCTCGCGGGCGATCAGTCGCCGCAGGAACTCCTGGGTCGAGAGCCCGAGGCCTGCCGCCTGGCGGGCAACGCCTTCCAGATCACGGTCGTCGATGTCCTTGATCGTCACGTTCGCCACGAGCCGATGGTAACCGAAATGGAACCATATGGGAACCAATCACTCGGCATCGCTCCAGGCGCGCCGTCGACTCGGGACTGGCCGCGTACCTGCTCCGCCCATCAGATCGTCGACCGGATTCACGTCGGTCCGATCGACCGGCTGTGGCAGGCCAACGGCGCCTGATCGCCTCGATCTCGGTGGTCAGCCGGCCAGGTTCTCGCCGGACTGGCGATCGAAGACGTGCAGACGCTCGGTGGGCACCGACATCCGCAGGCGGTCGCCCCGGGTGGCACGCAGGCGTGGTGGGCAGCGGGCGATCAACGAGCTGGCCTCCAGCGGGCGGAGTTCGGCGCCGGGCGTGCCGGATCCGCCGGGCCCGATGGGCGAGGGGTCACCGGCGACGCGCCCGTAGACCATCAAGTCGCTGCCCAACTGCTCGGCCGTCACCACGTCGACCTCGACGGTCGTCGAGCCGGGAGCCGTGGACCCCTCGACCACGGTCAGGTCTTCGGGCCGCATGCCCACGACCACCGAGCGTCCGTCCATCGCCTCCCACGGACCGGGAGGCAGCTGCCACCACTGGTCCCCCACCCCGGCCAGCGGGCCGTCCGAGCCGCAGCGAATGCATCCGTCGAACAGGTTCATCGGCGGTGAACCGATGAACCCGGCCACGAACAGGTTGGCGGGGCGTTCGTACAGGTCCGTCGGCGTGGCGATCTGCTGCAGCACCCCGCGATGCATGACGGCCACCCGGTCGGCCATGGTCATCGCCTCGACCTGGTCATGGGTGACGTACAACGTCGTGGTCCCGAGGCGTCGCTGGAGGGCGGCGATCTCGGCCCGCATCTGCACGCGGAGCTTGGCATCGAGGTTGGACAGCGGCTCGTCCATCAGGAACGCCTGGGGATGGCGGACGATGGCCCGGCCCATCGCCACCCGCTGGCGCTGGCCCCCGGAGAGCTGCTTGGGACGACGGCCCAGCAGGTCACCGATGCCCAGCACCTCGGCCGCGTCCCGGGCCCGCCGCTCACGATCGGCCCGGGTGATGCCTTGCATGCGCAGGCCGAAGCCGAGGTTGTCGAGGACCGACATGTGCGGGTACAGGGCGTAGTTCTGGAAGACCATGGCGATGTCCCGCCGGCGCGAGGGGACGTCGTTGACCACCTGACCGCCGATGGCGATCTCCCCGTCCGTGGGATCCTCCAGTCCGGCCACCATCCGCAGCGACGTCGACTTGCCACACCCCGACGGACCGACGAGGACCATGAACTCGCCGTCGGTGACCTCCAGCGACAGGTGGTCGACGGCCAGCGACCCGTTCTCGAAGGCCTTGGTCACGTTGCGCAGCGAGATCGAGGCCATCAGCGATCCGTCCGGGGCAGCGAACCGACGAACGACCACGCAGCATCGGCTTCCGAACGGCCGATGGCGCGGTAGTCGACCACCGAGCGGTCCAGACCCTCGTCGGCCGCGTAGTCCGCCAAGCCGACGAGGCTGCGGACGAACTCGTCGTGAGCGATGCCGAGCTCGGCCGGATGGGCGCGGGCCCGCGCCCGGCCGACCACGCTCGCCGCCCAGCCAGGATCGTTGCCCTGGACGTGGGCCAAGGCGCACACGGCGAAGCAGATCAGCTCGCCGTGCACATGATGCGCGCCGGTGGCGTGCTCATAGGCGTAGGCCCAGAAGTGCTCGCTCCCCTCCTCGAAACGGCTGTGGCGCGCCGCCGCGCACGCCGCGCCGATGCGGCGGTAGGCGTCCAGCAGGAAGCGGACACCGGACTCGGTGACCGCGCCCACGTCGTCGGCTGCCGCGTCGAGTTCGGTGAGCAGCCTCCGGCCGAGGCCGGCGAGGCCGTCATCCCAAGCCGGGCCGTCGCCACGGCCGGCCGCGAGCTGCCAGTCATAGAGGCCGGTGTGACAGGACAGGATGTCACCGATCCCGGCCCGGTTCAGTCGAGCCGGAGCGGTGCGGATCAGCGGGATGTCGACGACCACGGCGTCCGGGCGGATCGTGGCGACGTAGCGGACCCGCCCGCCGTCACGCACCCCGATCGCGTCCGTGAACCCGGCGTCGACCGAGGCGATGGTCGGGACCTGCAGGAGCGGGCGACTCAGCGTCCAGGACAGGTACTTGGCCGTGTCCAGCGCGGTGCCGCCACCCACGCCGACCACGGTCGCGGCCTCCAGCAGATCGGGGTCCAGGTCACGGCGGAGCCCGGCGGCGACGTCGGCCAGGTGCCGGGTGTCCATGTCCCACGCCGGCACGACCGCACCCAGCACGACGGTCTGCGGCAGGCGGGCGGAGATTCCCGACCACGGCGGGTCGTTGGCCGCGACGATCAGCGGCGCGGACCGCTCGGCGAGCACGTCGAGGACCGGAGCCTCGATCACCTCGAACGGCTCGACGGTTGGCGTCACGACGGACGCTCCTTTCCGGTCAGCCGCGAGCTGACCCGATCCGGCTCCAGCCGCGGCAGGGACAGCAGGCCGCGATGCACGGCGCCGAGCAGGCCGGCCCGCTGGCCGAGGGCGGACGGCTCGAGCCGCAGCGGCCACGGCACCACGTCGGCCACGGCACGTCGGAGCGGATCGAGCAGGACCGGGTTCGTGCCGATCCCGCCGCCGAGCACGATCAGCTCGGGGTCGATCACTGCCGAGACGGCCAGGATGCCGCGGGCCAGGAGCTCGGCATGCCGCTCCACGGCGCGCCGCGCCTCCGGATCGCCCCGGCCGGCGCCGGCGTAGACATCACGTGCCGTCAACCCGGCGGTCGGCGACGGGCGACCGTTGCCGTGCTCGGCCCGGTACAGCGCAACCACCCCCCGGCCGGCGGCAGCCACCTCGAACGCGCCGTACCGCTGGGCCAGGGGATCACCGGGCTCGGCACCGATCGGCAGATAGGCCACCTCACCGGCAGCGCCACGCCAGCCACGCACGATCCGTCCGTCGATCACCACGCCCATGCCCAGACCGGTGCCGATGGAGAGCAGCACGAAGTTGTCGCAGCCTCGCGCCGCGCCGGCCAGGTGCTCGCCGAGCGCGGCCACGTTGACGTCGTTCTCCCACACCACCGGGACCCCGAGGCGGCGGGCCAGGCGCTCGGACAGCGGCCAGCGGTCCAACCCGTTCACGTTGTCGGCGAGGCGGATGGTGCCGTCGTCGTTCTCCACGCCGGGCGTGCCCAGGCTGAGGATGCCGACGTCGCCCCACTCGACGCCGGCGCGCCCCGCCACCGAACGGGCCAGGGTGGCGATCTGGGCCAGCACCGCCGTCCCGCCGGCCTGGGTCGTCGCCACCTCCTCCTCGGCGAGGATCTCGCCGGCCAGGTCGGCGATCCCGGCGTGCGACTTGGTCCCGCCCACGTCGATGCCCACCACGTACGCCGCCTTCGGGTTCGGCTCGTAGCGGACCGCGATGCGCCCGGCCGTGCGACGTGCCGGCCGGCTCTCGGCGACCCGGATCAGACCCTGGTCGACGAGCGCGGCGACCAGGCTGATCACGGTCGGCCGGGACAGCCCGGTGGCCGCGGCGATCTCGTCGCGCGACACCGGTGCCATGGTCGAGGCCACCCGGAAGACCGCCTGGATGTTGGCCCGGCGGACGATCTCGTGGCGATCCGTCGTCTCCCGGCGATCGGGGCGGATCCGGCTCACTCCTTCACCGCCCCGGAGCTCAACCCACCGACCAGGCGACGCTGGATGAGGGCGGTGAACACGGCGATCGGCACGATGGCCAGTGCGCTCGCTGCGGCCATCGGTCCCCAATCCAGCGTGCGGTTGGAGATGAACCCGGAGATGTAGACGGGCAGGGTCTTGGAGTGCTGGCCGGCCAGCAGCACCGGTACCAGGAACTCGTTCCAAGCCAGCAGGGCAACGAAGATCGAGGTGGCGGCGATGCCGGGCGCGGCGAGCGGGAGGATGATGTTCCAGAACACCCGCACTGGGGACGCCCCGTCGGTCCGCGCGCTCTCCTCGACCTCGACGGGGATCTGCTCGATGAACCCGCTCATCAGCCAGATGGCGAACGGCAGGTTGATCGTGGCGTAGATGAGGATCATCGCCCAGCGGTTGTCGTACAGATCGAGGCGGGTGACGATCTGGTAGATCGGGATCATCAGCACCATTCCCGGCATGGCCCGCACCAGGACCAGGGTCGCCTCCAGCGGCCGGCGGCCGGGAAATCGCCGGTGCCGGGCGAGGGCATACGCCGCCATCGTTCCGGCGAGCACGCACAGGGCGGTCGACGCCAGCGTGATGCTGATGGTGTCGCCGTAGATGCGCCAGAAGTCCGGGGAGTCGAAGAGCTTGCGGTAGTTCTTGGCGGTGGGAGCGAAGCGAACGAACTTCGGCGGGTTGGCGAAGGTGTCGACCCGGTTCTTCACGGAGGTGCTGATCGTCCAGAACACCGGGAACAGGGCGGCGGCGCTGGCCACCGTGAGGAGGCCGACGGAGAGCCAGCGCCCGGCGCGACTGCCCCGAGCGCTCATCGCTGCGAGGCCCGCTGGGCACGCAACCACAGCACGTAGGCCGGCAGCGTGACTGCGGCAACGGCGACACCCAACGCTGCGGCGCGGCCCGTCTGCAGCGCGACGAAGCCGACGTTGTAGGCCTGCAGGCCCATCGTCTCGGTGGCTTTGCCCGGCCCGCCCTTGGTCAGGATGAAGATGATGTCGAACAGCTTGAGGCTGTCGACGACTCGGATCATCACCGTGATGTAGAGCACCGGGCGGAGCATGGGGAGGGTGACGAAGCGGAAGACCCGCCATGCCGAAGCCCCATCGACCCGGGCGGCCTCGTGCGGCGACTCGGGAAGCGAGGAGAGCGCCGCCAGGGTCATCAGCATGACGAAGGGGATCGATTGCCACGAGTCCACCAGGGCGATGGCGACCCTGGCGGCCCACTTCTCCCCCAGCCAGCCGATCCTCGACAACCCGACGGTGTCGAGCAGCCAGTTGATCACCCCGAGGTCGCTGTCGAGCATGAACCGCCACATCAGCCCGACGGCGACGGGCGTGAGCAGCATCGGCAGGAGCAGGGCGGTGCGAAAGACGGCACTGCCGCGCAGGTTCCGGTGCAGCAGCAGCGCCAGGCCGACGCCGATCGGGAACTGGATCAGCAAGCCGATCGCGGTGATGACCAGCGTGACCGTCAGGGCGCCGGTGAATCCGGGTTGGAACACGTCCCGGCGGTAGTTGTCGAGTCCCACGGCCCGACCGGGCACGAACGAGCCGATCTTGTCGCTGCGCGTCGACAGGTACACGCCCACGACCAACGGCACCGCGAACAGGGCGATGAGCATCAGCCACGACGGCAACGTCAGGATCGCCACCCGTCGCCGCCGCCGGCGCTGGCTGCGCCGGGCGGCGGTCGAGAGTGCGTGACGTTCGGCGGCGTCAGCCGGCATCGCCGAGGATCAACCGTTCTCCGAGGCGAGGATCGGCGTCAGTTCCTGGTTGAGCGCCTTCAAGCCGTCCTCCACGCCGGTCTGGCCGGAGAGGATCGCTCCCAGGGCCTGGGTGATGGCGATGTCCATCTCCGGCCACACCTTGAGCTGCGGGTAGCGCTCGATCCGGCTGGAGTCGGGGATGTTCAGCAGGGTGAGGTACGGGTCGGTCGCCGTCAGCGTCGGATCGGAGGTGATCGACTTGCGCCCGATGGCGGCCGCCCCCGCCGCCAGGTAGGCCTTGGCGTTGGACTTGCCCAGCACGAACTCCAGGAACTTCCACGCCAGGTCGGCGTGCTTGGAGTCCGCCGGGATGCCGATGTTCCATCCAGCGAGGTGGGTGATGTCCACCGACCCCATCGGCATGCGCGCCGTGCCGATGTTGTCCCCGAACTTGTTGGCGGCCGGGTCCTTCACCGCGCCGTAGTACCCCGAGTAGTTGATGACGGCGCCGATGTCCTGGGCGAGGAACTTGAAGATCACGTCGTCACCGGACGCGCTGATCGCCCCTTCCGGGCCGTACTTCAACAGCTCGACCATGTACTCCGTCGCCTTGACCGCCTCGGGAGAGTCGACCTGTGGCTTGAGGGTGTCGTCGTACAGGTGCCCGCCGAAGCTCCACAGGAGCGTCATGAACCACCACGACACGTTGGGCCCATAGCCAATGAGCGCGCCATCCCCCTTGCCCGATTCCTTGACCGCCTTGGCGTTCGCCAGGAACTCGTCCCAGGTGGTCGCCGGCTTCAGCCCGAGGGCGGCGTAGATGTCCTTGCGGTACCACTGGATCATCGGCTCGGTCGAGAGCGTCAGCCCGAGGGTCTTGCCGTCGTACTTGCCGTAGTCCTGCTGACCGGCGGAGAAGTCACCGATGTCGTACTCCGGCGACGCGGCCAGGTACTCGTCGAGTGGCTTCATCACCTTCGCCGCGCCGAACGGCGCCAGGAACGTGTTGTCGAACTGGGCGACGTCGTACTGGCCGTCGCCCTGCTGGTAGGCCAGCAACTGCTTCTGGTGGGCCTCGCCGTACGGCGTCTCGGAGAAGTTGACCTTGATGCAGGTCTTCTGCTCGAAGGCCGGGATGAACGACTGGATCGCCGTCGACGACGGGCTGGGGATCAGGAAGACGTTGATGCTCCCGGCGTCGCCCACGGTTCCGCACGAGCTCGCCGCACCGGCGCCGGCCGAGCCGGAGGTCGGTGGTGTCGACCCGGCGAGCGGACCGTGGGCGGTGGCCGTGGCACCGAACCCGAGCGTGGCCACCACGGCCAGCGCCATGCCCCGCCACCGGGCTGAACGGATGTTGCCTGTCATCGGAACCCCCTTGTCGGTCGCCCCCGCCGATGCGACGGCACACCCAGCGTAGCAATTCTGTCAACACTGTTGTCGAAATCCGCTCGAGCGACTACGGTGCGGGTCTTGCCCGACGGTGTCCGACAGCTCGAAGCCGGCAATGGCCGCGTCGTCCTCGTCGTCGTCGCCCATGCGGATGACGTCGCCCTGTTCCTCGGCGGGACGGTGGCCCGCTGGGCCGAGCTGGGCTGGCGGGTGGTGGTCGTCCGGGTCACCGACGACGCCCGCGATGCCCACGGACTGACGATGGAGCAGGCCGCGGCGCGCAACGCCGCCGAGTTCCGCCTCGCCGCCGAGCGGCTGGGCGTCAGCGAGGTCGTCGAGTTCGGCTATCCGACCGACATGCTCGGTGACGCCAGCGAGGTCGGCCTGCGCGAGCGGATCATCCGCGAGGTGCGCCGCCATCGACCGTACGCCCTGGTCACCTTCGATCCGTTCGCCCACTACGGCGAGGACAACCAGGACCATGTGCTGGTGGCCGCCGCGGTCGACGAGTCGTTCTGGACCAGCCAGTTCGACCTGCACCACCCCGAGCATTTCGACGACGGGCTCCGCCCACACGGCTGCTTCGAACGGTGGTACTTCGGTCGGCGGGTGATGGAGATCACCGACGTCGTCGACATCTCCGCCACCATCGACCGCAAGGTGGACGCCGCCTGTGCCCATCAGACGATGATGCGCAACTACCTGCGCCAGCTCCAGCTCCAGGCCGCCACCGGCGGATGGGAGATCGATGCGGTCGACCAGGCACTGTCCGGTGGGGACGTCCGGGCCGTCGTCGAGATGCTGGTGCGCCGCGGGTCGGCTGCCGTCGGGGCACGGTACGGGTTGACTGCCGCCGAGGTGTTCCGCGTGGTCCGCTTCGGTGGGCTGGAGGGGTGGCTCGCCGAGGCCGGCCGGCGGCGGTCGGATGCTGGGACGGAGGACGGATGATCGAGGCACGTGGATTCCCCACGGAGTACGGGCGCGGGCTGCTGGCCGACCTGGTCGACGAGCTCGGCACCTACGCAGTGGTCGCCCACCCGGAGCCGTGGGCGATCATCGCCCCGACCCTGCGCCGCCCGCCCGCCGTGGTCATCAGTGCGGGAGATCTGACCCCCGCTCATCTCGACCGGTTGGTGGCAGAGCTGCCGGCCGTGGAGGCGGTCGTGGGGGTCGGCGGCGGAACGGCCATGGACAGCGCCAAGTGGGTCCACGGCCGGACGGGCGCGTCGCTGTTCCAGCTCCCGTCGCTGCCGTCGGTCAACGCCTGCTTCACCCGGATGACCGCCCTGCGCGATGCCGGTGGGGTGCGCTACGAGGGCGACGCCGTCCCCGTCCGCGTCCTGGTCGACTACGACCTCATCGCCAGCGCACCCGCCGAACTCGTTCGCGGCGGCATCGGTGATGTGCTGTCGTGCCACACCGCACGGTTCGACTGGCGCATCGGGGCCGATGCCGGTCGGGACGCTCCGTGGGACGACGAGCAGGCGGCCATGTCGCTGGCATACCTCGACGAGCTCGAGTCGCTCTCCCCGCAGCTGGCCGCCGGCGAGGACGACGGGTTACGCCGGCTGATGGAGTGCCACCGCGACATCGGGTGGCGGTGCCACGAGTTGGGCCACGCCCGATTCGAAGAGGGCAGCGAGCACTTCTTCGCCTACACGTTCGAGGAAGTCACCGGCCGGACCATCATGCACGGCGAGCTGGTCACCATGGGCGTGCTCGTCATGGCCGCCCTGCAGGGCAACGATCCGAGCCGGCCGCGGCGGATCGCCGACGCCGCCCGCATGCGCACCGCGCTCCCCGACCTCGGCGTGACCTGGGACGAGGTCGAGGCCACCCTGCACCGACTGCCGACGTTCGTCGAGGAACAGGGGCTGTGGTACTCGTCCGCCAACGGCTTGACCGTCGACGACCGGGTCCTGGACCTCGCCCGCCGGGCGCTCCAGGTGTCGTGATGTCCAGCTTCGCCGACACCCCTGCCATGCTCGGCGGCACGCCCGTTCGCTCGACCGACTATCCGGCGTGGCCGGTGTGGGACGACGACGAACGCACCCGGCTGAACGCGGTGCTCGAGGCGGGTGGATGGTGGCAGGGAAACGGAACGGTGGCGGCCACGTTCGCCCGCAACTTCGCCGAGTACCACGGGGCGCGCTACGGCCTGGCGATGACCAATGGAACGCACACCCTGGAAGCCGCCCTCATCGCCTGCGACATCGGCGAGGGCGACGAGGTGATCGTGCCGGCGATGACGTTCGTCGCCTCGGCGTCCGCGGTGTTCGCCGTCAACGCCACCCCGGTCCTAGTCGACATCGATCCGGAGACGTTGTGCCTGGACGTCACCGCCGCCGACGCCGCGGTGACGCCGCGCACCAGGGCCGTGGTGGTCGTCCACGTTGCCGGCTGCGCCGCCGACCTCGACGCCCTGACGGAGCTGTGCGCACGTCGTGGTCTCCGCCTGATCGAGGACTGCGCCCACGCCCACGGCACGTTCTGGCGAGGGCGAGGTGTCGGATCCTGGGGCGACTTCGGATCGTTCTCGATGCAGCGCTCCAAGCTGATGACCGCCGGCGAAGGGGGCGTCCTGATCTGCCAGGACGAGCAGCTGGCGGACGCGGCGTGGGCCTACGCCGACTGCGGGCGGGTCAAGGGCGAGTGGTTCTACCACCACGCCACGATGGGCTCGAACCTGCGGATGACCGAATGGCAGGGCGCGGTCCTCCAGGCTCAGCTCGACCGCTTCCCCGAACAGAACCGACGTCGCAACCGGAACGCCGTGGCGCTCAACGCCGCGCTCCAGGAGATCCCCGGGATCCGCCCGCAACGACGCGATCCACGAATGGACTCCCAGGGCAACTACTGCTTCGTCTTCCACTACGAACCAGACCAGTTCGCCGGCCTGCCGCTGCGCGCCTTCGAGCGGGCACTGGCCGCGGAGGGGATCCCGATGGGCGTGTCCTACCCGTCGCTGACCGACCTGGCCGTGTTCCGCAGCGAACGGTTCGCTCCCCGCCTGCGCCACCGGCTCACCGAGGCCGGCTACGCCACGCTGCACCTGCCCCGGGCAGAGGCGGCCGCGGCCACGACCGTCTGGCTGCAGCACCGCCTGCTGCTGGGCACGGTCGAGGACGCCGTGGACGTGGCCCGGGCGGTGGAGAAGCTGCACGTCCATGCCAGCGCCCTCCGCGAGGCGATGCCGTGACCGCCCTGCGCCTAGCGGTGCTCGGCCACGGGTTCGTGTCCGACCTCCACGTGCGGGCCGCTCGCCAGGCCGGTGCCACGCCAGTCGTCGTGGCCGGGCGCGACGCGACGCGCTGCGCCGAGTTCGCGGCGCGCCACGGGATCGCCCGCATCACCACCGACTGGCGCGAGGCCGTCACCGCCGAGGACATCGACGCCGTCGTCGTGGGCACCCCCAACTCGCTGCACCACACCCAGACCATGACCGCGATCAGCGCCGGCAAGCACGTTCTCGTCGACAAGCCGCTGGCCACCTCCGTCGCCGAGGCCGACGACATCGCCGCTGCGGCTGGCGCGGCCGGCGTGGTGGTCCTGGTGGGCCACATGTGGCGGTATCGGGACGAGGTCGTTGCCGCCCGCGACCGGATCCGGGATGGCGCGGTGGGGCGTCCGGTGCGCACCAGGAGCTACGGCATCCACGCCGGCTGGGGACCCGGTGGGTGGTTCACCGACCCCGCCCTCGCCGGCGGCGGGAGCCTGATCGACATGGGCATCCACGCCGTGGACACCACACGGTTCCTCCTCGATGACCCGCAGCCCGTGCGAGTGCAGGCCTCCATCGGGACTGCGTATGGGGCCTACGACGTCGACGACGACGCCGTCGTGCTCATCGACTGGTCGAATGGGGTGCGCAGCGTGGTCGAAGCAGGATGGTGGCAACCCCGCCTGGACGGGGTCGAGGCCGACACCGAGGTCTACGGCACCGCCGGCTACGAACGGATCTGGCCGCAGTTCACGCCGGCGCACCCGGCCCCGGACGACTACGTGCACTGCTCACTGCCCATGTACGCCGCGCAGATGGCGGACTTCGTCCACTGCTGCAGGTCGGGCGGCACACCACGGGCATCGCTGGAGGTCGGCCGAACGGCACTCGCCATCGTCGAACAGGCCTACCGTGCGGCGGCGAGCTCAGCCGGGTAGGTCGGCCGCCAACACCATCTGATCGAGGCGGGTGAAGGCCCGCTCGCCGGTGACGTCGACGATGACGACGGGGCCGTCGGACGTGATCGTGGCCCCGGCGAACAGCGAGGCGATCGGTTGGCGGGACACGTGCGAGGTGCCCGAGTCGAACCACGCCTGCCAGGTCGCGACCGCCGCGGCCGCGGTGGCGTCGTCGGCATAGGTGACCAGCAACCGGGTGGCGTGGTCGACGGACTCGGCGGCGAGCACGCTGACCGGCGGGGCGGCGGACGACGTCGGACCGGCGTCGGGGAGCGTGGCGTTGATCGGCATGGGCATCCGCCGGCCGGTCGAGGGAGCGACGACACCGAACGCCTGCAGCAGCCGGCCGCTCGGGAGCCGGCGGATGGCGTCGACGAACGGCCCGCGCTGTGCCACGGACTGCTCGGCCGCCGTCGCCCGGACCGCCGCCATCGACGTCGCTTGGAACGTGCGGGCGACCATCGATCCGGCGCCGTTCGGCTCGACGGCCAGCTGCCCACCACGACCGAGCGAGTGCAGCGGGGTGCGCGCCGTGATGTCCAACTGCTCGCCCCAGTCGTACACCGTCACGCCGTGGTCCACCGACGCCGTCAGTCGAGCGGACCACACCGGGTCGGCGTGGACCGCGGTGTCGATCGCGCCCGGCGGGACGTTCACCGCATCGAGCATGGCGGTGTGCGGCGGGCTGCCGACGGCGAGCTCCTGGGCGATGTCGACGATCGAGAAGCCGACATCGGCCAGCGCGCCCGGCACGTCGAGCTGGTCGTCACCGAAGAGCATCGGCACGTTCAGCCCGGCGCGCAGCAGCGGACCGACGAGCGCCTCGACACGTTGCTGGGCGGTGCCGTCGGCCATCCCGGCCTCCTCGAACGCCGCGGCCAGATCGACGTAGGCCAGCGTCGCCCCCTCGGCCAGCAGCGCGGCCGGCGCCCGGCGCATCAGCTCGACGGCCACGTCGGCGGTCGGCGCCGATGCTGGAGCGGAGGCCGCCGGCGTCGGCGGCGTCGAGGCATGGGCGACGCCGACCAGGCCCACGGTGACCACCGTGGACACCGCGGCGAGGGTGCGCAGCGCACGAGGTGTCATCGCGCCCACCCTAGGTGGCCACCGCCGACCTCGCCCGTCGGCCGCCATGGTGCTAGGAACACGGTCGACCACGGGGAGGTCGACAACATGGGACGATTCGACGGACAGGTCGTGGTGGTCACCGGCGCAGGTGGCGGGCTCGGCCGAGCCCACGCCAGGCTGCTGGCCGCCGACGGGGCCCGCGTGCTGGTCAACGACTACGGCGGCGACACCCACGGCAACGCCGGCACGTCTGCGCCGGCCGAGGCGGTGGTCGACGAGATCCGCGCCGCCGGTGGCATCGCCGAGGCCGACAGCCGCGACGTCAGCGCACACGGGGAGGACGTCGTGGCCCACGCCATGGAGTGCTTCGGCCGGCTCGACGCAGTCGTCAACAACGCCGGCATCGCCAACGGCGGCACGGTCGAGACGATGCCGGCCGCCGAGTTCCAACGGGTCCTCGACGTCCACCTGGGGGGCACCGTCGCCGTGTGTCGGGCGGCCTGGCCGATCTTCCGCGCCCAGGGCGGCGGTCGCATCGTCAACACCTCGTCCGGCTCGGTCTTCGGGTTGAGTGGCACGTTCGCCTACATCACCGCCAAGGCGGCGATCTTCGGGCTGACGCGGGCCCTGGCCCTCGACGGGCGGGACATCGGCGTTCGGGTCAACGCGATCATGCCCGTCGCCTACTCCCGCCTGACCGCCCAGAGTCCCGACTTCGCCGCCATCCTGGCCCGCTCCTTCCCGCCCGAGCGGGTCGCACCCCTGGTCGCCGCGCTCGCCAGCGCTGCGGTGCCGTGCTCGGGCGAGACCTTCATCGTCGGCGGTGGGCGCACCGCCCGTGTCGCCCTGGCGACGGTCCCAGGGCTGGTCGGTGCCGACACCGTGGACGACGTGCTCGATCGCTTCGCCGAGGCCATGGACAGCTCCGAGCTGGTCGTGCCGGCCGATGCGATGGCCGAGCTGGTGTACGAGTGCGCCAACCTCGGCGTCGACCTGTCGGCGCTGTCCGGCCCCGGTCAGTGAGCGAAGGCCCAGCGGAACAGCGCGGCGCCCGCCTTGGTGCGTGATGCGTCCGAGCTGGACCCGAGCACGACGACGATGATCTGGCGCCCGTTGCGGGTGGCGGAGGCCGCCACGCAATAGCCGGCGCCCGTGGTGTGCCCGGTCTTGATGCCGTCGGCCCCGGCGACGGCGCCGAGCAGCTTGTTGGTGGCCGGATAGGTCACCCCGTGCAGCTTGGCGCTGCGCCTGGACACCGCGGCGCGCACGTCGGCCGAGCGCAGCACCTGGCGGGCGAGCACGAGCACGTCGTCGGCCGTCGAGTGGGCACCGGGAGCATCGAGGCCGATCGGGTTGGCCGCTTTGGTGTCGGTCAACCGCAGCGCCTTGGCGGTGGCGTTCATCCGCTTGGCGAAGGCGGCCTCGCTGCCCGCCACGTCGATGGCCAGGGCCCGGGCCGCGTCGTTGGCGCTGACGATGAGCATCGCCCGGAGCAGCACCCCGCGGGTCAACTGCTCCCCGGCGCGCAGGCCGATCTGCGACTCCTTGATGTCCACCTGCATCGTCGGCACGGTCACCGGATCGTCCAGCGGGCCAGCCTGGAGCACGACGAGGGTCGAGAGCAGCTTGATCACGCTGCCCACCGGGCGGGCCACGTCGGCAGCCTTGGCGGCGATCACCCGGTTGGTGGCGACGTCGTAGACCACGTAGGAGGCGGCGTCCACGGCCGGTTCCCCGCCGACCAGGTCGACCGTCGGGGCGGGCAGCCGGGTCAGCTCGAAGGACGCCGCCGGAACACTGCCTGGCACCGTCACGTCGGACACCGTCACCTCCGGCGCGGTCACGTCGGGCGTGGCGGCAGCCTCCGCCAGCGGGGCGGTCGCCAGCGGGCCGGTCTCCAGCGGCTGCTCGGTCGCCGACGGCTGCCGGACCGGGGCCTGCGACCCGGCGGAGCTCGGTGAGGTGTCGAACGCCGGGAGCGAGACGATCGAGGCTCCCGTGGCCGGGTCCGGCGTCAGCGGCGAGGTCGTTCCCGGGGTGGCGGTCGATCCGGACTGGTCGCGCAGGACCCACCACGCCCCACCCAGCGAACCGGCCAGGATGGCCGCGGCGACGAGGTGGCGGCCGAACGGCGCCGTCGGTGCCCGATCCGGGGCCGGCGGAGGAGCCGCGGGAGGTCTGCTGCGGGCCGCCATGCGCCGGACAGAGTACCGGCCACCCGCTACGCCGGCCGGGCACCTCGTGCCGCCGATGCCGGCCCGCCGTCCTCTCCGGATCGACCGACAGGAGACGGCGATGACGAGATACCGACCGAGGAGCCGCCGGCGGCGGACCCGCCTCGACCCACACCGCGACGGCGGCGGATGGGTCTACGTTGCCGACGCCGACGAGGAGATCGTCCTGGCCGAGTTCGGTGAGGCGGCCTGGTTGGCCCTCGACCTGGTGCAGTCCGAGCTGATCCAGATCGAAGCGCTCGTGCTGCTGGACGAACGCCGCCGGCTGAGCGGCGTCCTCTGCGACGTCCCGCCCGAGCTGGCCCTGGCCGCCGCGGTGAGCGGCGTGCACGGCATGACCCCGTTCCGCCAGGCGATCTGCGTGATCGTCCGCGACGACATCCGCGAAGCCCCGCCCGATCCCGCCGATCTCGACAAGTTTCGCGCCCTGCGCTCGCTGCTCGCCGAGCACGGCGTGCTGCTGCTCGACGTCATCCTGGCCAACGCCGACATGATCCAGAGCCTGTCGATCGCCGGCGAGTCCGATCCGATCTGGTTCGAGCACTTCGACCCGCTGCCGCTCGACGACACCGCCTGATCGGCAATACTCGGCCGATGACCCGTCGCGCACGCCTGGCCCTGGCCACCACGCTGCTGAGCACCGCGTGCGCCGGGACCGCTGCGGCCCGGACCACCGTCCCCGGCACCACCCCGCCCTCGGCCACCGCGCCGGCGGTGGCGCCGCTGCGGATCATGGTGACCAACGACGACGGGGTCAAGGCACCGGGCATCGACGCCGTGGTCCAGGCCCTGCTCACGCTGCCGGACGTGCAGGTGACCGTCGTCGCCCCGGCCAACAACCAGAGCGGCACCGGCAACCGGACCACGCCGGGCAACCTGCTGGTCGTCGACTCGGCGACGGCCAGCGGCTACCCGGCCAAGGCCGTCGGCGGGTTCCCGGCCGACACGGTGGTCTGGGCGCTCGACCAGCACGGCGTGTCCGAGCGACCCGATCTGGTCGTCTCCGGCATCAACGCCGGCCAGAACCTCGGCTGGGTGAGCAACGAGTTGAGCGGAACCGTCGGTGCAGCTCGCGCCGCGGCCCGTCACGGCATCCCGGCCATTGCCGCCAGCCAGGGCCTGCCGCCCACGGCCGACGTGCCGTTCGACTTCGCCAGCGGTGCGACGCAGGTGCTCTCCTGGATCACGGCGCACCGCGGTGACCTCCACCCGGGCACGCACGCCGTGTCGTTCACCAACATGAACATCCCGACCTGCCCGGTCGACCACCCGATCCGCGGCACCCTCGACGTCGCCGGCGGCACGGTCGACGACGGGCGCCCCGTGCTGGCCCCGGCCGACTGCGCGTCGGCGGTGCCCGCCCCGACCACCGACGACGTCGACGCGTTCAACGCCGGCTTCGTGGCGGTCAGCGTGTTGCCCGCCCCGGTACCACCGACCCCGGACACCTCGCCCGACTCGACGCCGGGCACCTGAGCCGGGGGCTCAGACCGGCGCGTCGGCGAAGTCGGCCTCGATGATGGCCCGGTCGTCCGGGTCGGCGATCGGCACGGCCTTCGCCGCCGCCCAACGCTCCAGCGAGGTCTGCTCGTCACCGCGCAACGCCGCCGCCCGGGCCTGCATCTCGTAGGCGTAGGCCAGGTCGAAGTCGGCGCACGCGTCACCCGCGGCCTGGACCGCCTCCAGGCAGGCGTCGGCGTAGCGTGTCGCTGCCGCGGCGTCCCCGGCCTTCCAGTGGGCCCGGGCCAGCAGGAACAGGGCTCGGGCCTCGTTGGCCGGGGTGCGCCGGGCGGCTCGCTGCCAGTGGTAGGCCGCGGCGTAGGCCCGGCGAAGCATCTCCTCGTCGTTCGCCGGCGTGCGCTCGGCCTCGATCATCTCCCACGTCGAGTTGTTGGCCTCGATCCCCTGGGCTCGATGCCACTCGCCGGCCACGTCCTGCGCCGACGCACCGGTCGCCGCGGCGTCCGCCGTCCAGTCCGGGAGCGGCTGGCCCGTCTCCAGTAC
The DNA here is from genome assembly GCA_029782355.1 of Actinomycetes bacterium. Classification (GTDB taxonomy): domain Bacteria; phylum Actinomycetota; class Acidimicrobiia; order Acidimicrobiales; family Ilumatobacteraceae; genus JAKOUY01. The sequence goes on along the minus strand of JAKOUY010000031.1, from coordinate 364,159 downwards.
CGACTTCATGCAGTCGAGAATCCACACCCAGCCATCCTTCACACCCGCCCACGTGGCCGGGCTCTTGGCCAGATCGCCGTGGGCGACTCGAACGCGGGTCAATCCGTCGCCGGCGGCCTCCACGATCCACTCCACCCGGCTGGGTGGCTCGGCCGCCATGTCCGCCCGGTACAACGAGCGCCAGGTCATCACCAGACGGTTGGGGGCGTCGGCCACCTCGATGGTCCCGTCCACCGCGTCGCCGCCACCGTCAGCCGCAGCCATCACGTAGCGGACCGGCGAGCCCGGCTCCAGCGTCGAGGTGAACGCCGTGCCGTGGAAGTAGCGGGTGGTGAAGGCAGGGTCGGTGATGGCCTGCCAGACCTGCTCGGGCGTGGCCCGTACGAAGATCTGGTAGAGGTGGGCGGTTACGGCCATGGGTGTGTCTCCTTGGTTGGCGCCGGTCGGGCTAGGCGGTGGATCGTTCGAGGTGCCCGGCCAGGTCGAGCAGGGCGCGGGTGAACGGTTGGGCGTACTTGCTGATCCACCGGTCGGCGATCCGCCCGATGGGCACCGGGTTGAGGTGGTGCAACTTGGTCCGCCCGACTTTGTGGGTCACCACCAAGCCGGCGGCCTCGAGGACGGCGAGGTGCTTCATCACGCCGAAGCGGGTCATGTCGGGCAGCACCACGCACAGCTCGCCCAGCGTGCGCCCGTCACGCTGGAACAAGGCGTCGAGCAGCGCCCGGCGGCTGACGTCGGCCAGGGCCCGGAACACCGCGTCCGCTTCATCCCCCTCGTTCACCGGATCATTATGTGACCATTCAGTCACACATTGCAACCGCCCGGACGCCCGGCGAATTATTGACTCATCTGATCGGGATTTCGCTACGCTGTCGGCACCGACCGTCGAAAGGACCCCACCATGGCACTTCGCCTCGGCGACACCGCGCCCGACTTCACCGCCGACACGACGCAGGGCCCGATCCACTTCCACCAGTGGCTGGGCGACTCGTGGGGCGTGCTGTTCAGCCACCCAAAGGACTTCACCCCGGTGTGCACCACCGAGTTGGGCTACGTCGCCAAGCTCAAGCCGGAGTTCGACCAGCGCAACGTCAAGGTCATCGGGCTGTCGGTGGACGACGTCGATTCCCACCTTCGCTGGGAGGGCGACATCGGCGAGACGCAGGGCACCGAGGTCAACTTCCCGATGATCGGCGACGCCGACCGCACGGTCAGCAACCTCTACGACATGATCCACCCCAACGCCAACGACACGCTCACCGTGCGATCCGTGTTCGTGATCGGACCGGACAAGAAGGTCAAGCTGATCATCACCTATCCGGCCAGCACGGGACGGAACTTCGACGAGATCCTGCGGGTCATCGACAGCCTGCAACTGACCGCCAGCTACAAGGTGGCGACGCCGGTGAACTGGCGGGACGGCGACGACGTGATCATCGGGGCGGCGGTCAGCGACGACGAGGCCACGACGCTGTTCCCGCAGGGCTGGACCACGGTCAAGCCGTACCTGCGCACGCTTCCCCAGCCGAACCGCTGATCGCCGGAGTCGGCGGTCGAGCGGGCGCCCGAGCGGCCCGTCAGCCGTCGTAGAACCCTGCGGGGTGCAAGCCGACGACGGTGCGCTGGCGGTCGGTGCGCGCCCGGGCCAATGCCTCGGCCGAGAGCTGATTGGCCCGGTCCGTGGTCCACAGCCGCTGAGCGATGTCCCGGCGCCCGTACTGCACCTGCAGGAAGAAGCGGCCGAGGTCGTCCGGGCCGGTGGGCATCCGCCGATGCCACACGTCCGAGACGAAGAACACCACGTCGCCCGCCGCAGCGATGGGTGCCACCGGGTGATGGCCCTCGTAGGTGATCATCCCATCGGCGTCGGGTTCGGGTGGCAGGCGACCGGACGTATGGCTGGTGGGCACGAACCCGGTGGGCCCGCTGCCGGGCGGGCACTCGCGCAGCAGGATGTGGCAGCCGACCATGAACACGGGGTACGGGATGCGCGGGTCCCACGGGATGCCCTCGGCCCTCGGCACGTGCGGGCCACCGTCGACGTGCCACGGATTGCCCACGTCGAACGGCGCCTTCTCCCGCTGCGGGGCATTGCGCCAGACCGTGTTGGAGATGACGTGACAGTCCTCGCCGAGCAGCGGCTCGATGACCTCGAGGATCCGCGGGTGGGCCACGGCACGCTGCGCCGCGGGGCTGCGGTTCAACGCCTCGTAACGGAAGTCGGCGTAGTCGGCGGCGGTGGCGCCAGGCAGCCGGACATCGGGCGGGTAGTCGTCGAACAGCGCGGTCAGTTCCGCACGGAGTTCGGCCACCTCGTCGGCACCGAACGCTCCCGGCACCATGGCGTAGCCCTCTCGTTCGAGTTGGGTGGCGGCGTCCGGAGCCTCGCCGGAACGCAACACCAGGTTGGCGCCGCGGGTCAGCTCGTGGCGGCTGATCATCGGACTGATTGCGCCACGCGCCCGCTCGGCGCGGGCTCAGCCAACCGACCGAAATGGATCCGCTCGCCCACCAGCAGCAGTGGGTAGGCCGCGGCGACGGCTGCGGCGACCAGGGCGTAGGCCCACGGTCGGGTCACCGGCAGCTCGAAGGTGTCACGACCGGCCGGGACGACGAAGGCCAGCGTCAGGCCGGCAGCCATGGCGGCGACCAGCGAGATGCGCAGACGATTCCACGGGCGGGCGACGCGGGTCAGGTAGAGGATGCCGACGGCGCCGGCAGTCAGCACCGCCACCGAACTGGCGTGGGCCGAGTCGATCGAGGTATCCAGCTGGCTGAGTTGGAACACAGCCAGGGACATGCCGGCGATGACCACACCGGTGGGCACGGCGCGGTGCAGCACCCGCTGCAGGAAGCCGTGCTCGACCCGTTCGGCGTTGGGCTCGAGCGCCAGGAAGAACGCCGGGATGCCGATGGTGAACCACGAGAGCAACGTCAGGTGGATCGGCCGCAGCGGGTAGGTGAAGGCGAACACCCCGGCCAGCAGCGACAGGATCAGCGAGTACGTGGTCTTGGCCAGGAACAGGCTGGCGACCCGCTCGATGTTGTTGATCACTCGCCGGCCCTCGGCCACCACCGGGGGCAGCGCCGAGAAGTTGGAGTCCATCAGCACCAACTGGGCGACGCCACGCGACGCCTCGCTGCCCGAGGCCATGGCGATCCCGCAATCGGCGTCCTTCAGGGCGAGGACGTCGTTGACGCCGTCGCCGGTCATCGCCACGGTGTGCCCGGCGGCCTGCAGGGCGTGCACCATCGCCCGCTTCTGCTGCGGGGTCACCCGCCCGAACACCGCGGTGTCCAGCACGTCGCGTTCGAACTCGGGGCCGTCCGGGGGCAGCTGGCGGGCGTCGGCGTGCGACTCCCAGGCGGCCAGGCCGGCGCGGCGGGCCACGGCCGCCACGGTGACCGGGTTGTCACCGGAGATGACCTTCAACGTCACACCCTGCTCGGCGAAGTAGCGCAGCGTCTCCGGGGCGTCGGGACGGACGATGTCCTCGAACAGCACGACGGCGGCGGGTTCGACCCCGGAGAGCCCGGCCTCCTCCGATGGCGGGGCCACGGTGCTGGCCAGGACCAGGACGCGCTGGCCGGACTCGGCGTGACGGACGACCTCATCGCGCAGCGCACCCTGGTAGGCGTCGCCGAGCACGTTCTCCGGGGCTCCGACGACCCACGACCCGTGGTCGGCGAACGTCATCGCGCTCCACTTGCGGGCCGACGAGAACGGCACCCGCGACTCCAGGCGCCAGTCGGACCCGGTGCCGTATCGGGTGCGCACCGCTTGCAGGGTGGCGTTGGGGTCGGGGTCGAGGGTGGCCATCGCTGCGAGCACGTCGTCGACGGTGGACTGCTGGGTCGATCCCACCGGTTGGGCACCGGCCATGGCCAGGGCGCCCTCGGTGATCGTTCCGGTCTTGTCGGCGCACAGCACGTCGACGCGGGCGAGCACCTCGATGGCCGGGAGCTCCTGGACCAGGCAACGCTGCTTGGCCAGGCGGATCACCCCGACGGCGAAGGCCACGCTGGTCATCAGCACCAGGCCTTCCGGGACCATGCCGATCAGCCCACCGACGGTCTTGACCACGGCCTCCTGCCAGCCCTGGTGCAGGCGCAGGAACTGGCTGCTGGCCAGGAGCAGGCCGACGGGGATGATCGCCCAGCCGACCAGCTTGACGATCCGGTTGACGTCGTTGCGCAGCGCCGAGTTGACCAGGGTGAACTTGCGGGCTTCCTCGGCCAGCTGGACCGCGTAGTTGTCGGCGCCGACCCTGGTCAGGCGGACGGTGCCGGTCCCGGCCACCACGGCACTGCCGGACATGACCGGGTCGCCGGTCTGCTTGTCGATCGGGTCGGCCTCCCCGGTCAACAGCGACTCGTCGATCTCCAGGTTGTCGCTGCTCAACACCTCACCGTCGGCCACCACCTGGTTGCCGGCTCGCAGCTCGACGACGTCGTCGAGGACCAGCTCGTCGACGGCCAGGTCGACCAGCGCGCCGTCGCGCCACACCCGGGCCCGCGGCGCGCTGACCACCCGCAGCGCATCGAGCGAACGCTTGGCGCGGAGCTCCTGGACGATCCCGACGACGCTGTTGATCACGATCAGCCCGCCGAACAGCGCGTCCTTCGGTGAGCGGGCCACCAGCACCAGGGCGCAGAGCACCCCGACGATCAGGTTGATCGGGGTCAGCACGTTGGCCCGGATGATGCCCCACGTGGTCCGGCTCGGCGCCTCCGGCACCCGGTTGGTCTGACCGGCGGCCACCCGCTGGGCGACCTCGGCGGCGGTCAACCCGGTGATCGTCGGGGTCGTCGACGTCGCAGTCATCGGGCGCGACGGTAGCGGCTCGACCTGCCGGCTCAGCGGCGACGCCCGCCCGGGCGCAGCTCCGTGCGCAGCACGAAGCGCAGCCCGCTCCACGTGGCATCGACGGCACAGACCTTGTTGTCGACCCAGCCGCTGGGCAGGAGCTCGGCGCGCAGCACGTCCTCGGTGAGGTCGGTCGGAACCCCAGAGGCCCGCTTCGGCCAGCACACCCAGACCGCCCCACGCGGCTGCGCTGCGGCGGTGAGCGCCGGCCATGCGGCCACCAGCGCGCCTCGCTCGACGAAGAAGGCCACGACCACGTCGACCGGCGCCGCCAACGAGTCCTGCCAGACCGCGTCGCCGATGTCCCCGAGCGTGTCGGCGAATCCCGGGGGCGCGTCGACGACGGCCACGACCACCTCACCGACGATGCCCAACTTCTTGGGCAGTGGAGTGCCCGAATAGCCGGCCCGGTCGACGTTCATCCCACCGTCTTACTCGGTCCGGCCGACTCGGTCCGGCCGACTCGGTCCCGCCGACTCGGTCCCGCCGACTCGGTCCGGCTGACTCGATCGGTCCTACTCGGTGCCGATGGCCGCGAGCAGGTCGAGCCGTGTCGCCCGCCGGGCCGGGATCACCGCCGCGGCCACCCCGACCACGAAGGCCACGGCGAGGATCGTGACGATCCTCCCGACGGGGACGCTGTAGGTGGTCAGGCCTTGATCGCGCAGAGCGACGATGATCACGTAGCCGAGGACCAGACCCATCACCACGCCGACCGCGGCGCCGTACACGCTGGTGATCACGCTCTCCCAGCGCACCGTGGCGCGCACCTGGCGACGGGTCATGCCCACGGCACGCAACAGGCCGATCTCCCGACGCCGCTCGTACACCGCCAGGAGCAAGGTGAGCACGATGCCGAACACGGCGATGACGACGCTGAACGCCAGCAGCCCGTAGACGAACGTCAGGCTGCGGTTGACGATCCCGGCCCGCCCGGCGATGAACTCGTCGCGGTTCTGCAGCTGGCCGATGCCGTAGCGCTGCGCCGCGGCGCCGACCACCTCACGGAACCGGGCGTCGCTGACGCCCGGCGCACGGGTCATCACCACCGCGCCGCGCACGTCCGGCACGCCGGTGCCGCGGAGCAGGTCGCGGTGGTACACCCGAGCCTGGGCCAACCGGCTGGCCCGGTAGATGCCGCGCACCGTCAAGGTGACGATGCGGGTGTCGAGGCGGATCTCGACGGTCGAGCCCACCTGCAGGTGCTTGCGCTGCGCCTCGCCGGCGCTGACCAGGATCCCCCGCGGATCGAGATCGGCGAACGATCCGGCCACGAAGTCGTAGTCGAGCAGCTGCCCGGCGGTCTGCGGATCGAGCAGCTGACCGAACGCCGGGCTGCCGTCGGCGAACGCGACCGCGGCGAAGCCGATCCCGGTGGCGACCCCCACTTCGGGGATCGTGTTGAGCTGGTCGATGAACGCCGGGTTGAAGCTCACCGCCCCACCCTGGGTCGAGTTGATCACGTACTCACCGAGGAACGTCCGCCCGATCGAGCGGCGGATCTGGGCATCGACGGATGCGGCGAAGACCGTGGCCCCGGTGACCAGGGCGACTCCGATCAGCACGGGAGCGGCGGTCCGCGCCGTGCGGCGCGGGTGCCGCTGGACGTTGCCGCGAGCCATGGTCCCGGTGACGCCGGTCAGCCGCTGGACCGGCGCCCCGAGGACCCCGGCGATCGGCCTGGCCAGCATCGGCCCGGCCAGGACCAGCGCGGCGAAGACCGCGGCCACGGCGACGCCCAGCCAGCGTGCGTCGGTGCCGGAGATCACCCCAACGATCAGGGCCACACCCACCGCCAGCAGCGTCCCCACGGCCGCCAGGCGCGCCCGGCGTCTGGTCAGCCGCTCGACGGCCACCTCGGTCATCGCGGCCACCGGGGGGATCCGCCCGGCCGACACGGCCGGTGCCAGGCCGGCCACCAGGGCGGTGAGCAGACCGGCCGCGACCGTCACCACCACGGTCGACCCGGTCACGGCCAGGCTCCGCGCCGGCAGGGTGAAGTCGATGGCGTCCAGCACGGCGCGAATGGCGAGGGCCAGCCCGATGCCCGCCACGAAGCCGACCACCGAGCCGACCAGCCCGACCACACCGGCCTCGATCAGCAGCGCCACGGTGACCTGACGCCGGCTGGCACCGAGGGCGCGCAGCAGCGCCGTCTCCCGCTGCCGTTGGGCGGCGGTGATCGAGAAGATGTTGTAGATCACGAAGGCGCCGACGGCGAGGGCGATGATCGAGAAGATCGTCAGGAACAGCCCGACGAACCCGAGCGCCCGGGAGATCTCGTCCTGGCTCTGGGCGGTGATCTGCTGGCGGGTCAGCGCCTCGGCCACCGCCATCCCCCCGGCACCCGGCCGGGCGACGACGGCGTTGATCCGCCCGGTCAGCACCTCGGGCGTCACCGAACCGTCGCCCGCCACCAGCACGGCGTCGACGAAGCCGGGCTTGGCCACGAAGGCCTGCGCAGTTCGCTCGGCGAACAACGCCCAGGTGGCGTTGCCGGGTGACGCCACCCGGTTGTACTCGACGATGCCCACCAGCGTGAACGCCCGCGACCCACCCTCGGCGTTGATCGTCACCCGGTCGCCGAGGACGTACCCGGCGTCGGCCGCGGTGGCCCGCTCCAGCGCCACCTCGGCGCCCTCACCAGGCGCCCGGCCGGCGACCACCCGCCACACCGACAAACGGCCCCCGTTGATGGTGCCGCCGAAGGTGGGGGCCGCCGTGCGCTCCAGCGGGCGGCCGTCCTTGGCGATGACCGCCGCGTCCCCCTGGACGAACGGCTGGGCGTCGGCCACGCCGGGCACGCCACGGACGGCGTCGACGATGCCCGCCGGGAGACGGTCGCGGCGTTCGAAGCCGAGGGCGACCTCGACGGTGTTCGGCGACTGGACGTAGCTGTCGACCCGCTCGAACAGCCGGGCGAACAGGGCGTCGAAGCTGCCCTGGACCGTGTCCCGGTAGATGAACGTCCCCGACAGGAAGGCCGTGCTGGCGACGATGGCGATCGCCGTCAGCACCAGCCGCGGCCACCGGGCCAGGATGCTGCGTGCTGCCACCCTCCACATGCGACCGCCATCCTGGCCGGAGTCGGCCGGAATCGGGCAGCGCGCTCAGGTGGTGGCGATGGCCTGGAGGATGTCGGCCTTGGCCGCCCGGCGAGCCGGGAGGAACGACGCCACCGCCGCCAGCACCAGCGCCCCGACCGCGGCGACGACGATGGTCCCCACCGGCAGACGGAAGCTGGACAGACCCTGGTCGCGCAGGGCGACGACGATGATCCAGCCCAGTGCCACCCCGAGGGCGATGCCGAGGGCCACGCCGATCAGGGCCGTGACCAGCGACTCCCACAGCACGCTGGAGCGCACCTGGCGGCGGGTCATCCCGACGGCCCGCACCAGGCCGAGCTCGCGGCGCCGCTCGTAGACGGCGAGCAGCAGGGTGATGACGATGCCGACGATGGCGATGAACATCGACATGCCGAGCAGGCCGTAGATCAGGTTGAGGAACCCGTCGACGCTCTTGGTCCGGCTGGCGATGAAGTCGTCGCGGCTGAACAGCTTCGCCGTCGGGTAGCGGTCGACCACCGCCTGCATCGCCTGCTGGGACGCAGCCGACCCGTCGGTGTTGATCCACACACCGATCTGGAACACCGGGTTGCTGGTGCCGGCGACCAGCTGCCGGTCGATGAACACGGCGCCGAGCTGCTTGCGGTCGTACAGCCCGACGATCCTCAGTGGGTGGATCGACCCGTCGACGAGTTTGACGTTCAGGGTGTCACCCATGCCGAGCTGGCGCTCCTCGGACTCCTGGACGCTGATGACCACGGTCTGCGGTGTCAGCCCGGCGAACCCCCCGGCGCGGAACGGCCCGGTCATCATCGTCGCCGCGACCGCACCGTCGATGGCGATGGCGCCGACTCGCGACCCGTCGATCTCGATCGGCACGCCGGCCACGGCCATGACCGTGCCCACCTTGGCCGCCTCCAGATCCGCGGCCAGCGTCGGTGGGAGCAGGATCGAGCTGCCCCCGCCGCCACCCTTCGACGTGACGGTGTAGTCGCTGACAAAGGCCTGGCGGAAGGTGTCGCCCACCGTCGCCTTGGCCGACGAACCCAGCGTGGCCACGCCGATGAACAGGGCGACGACGATGGCCAGCGCCCCGGCGGTCAACGCGGTGCGCTTGGGGTTGCGGGCCGCGTTGCGCCCGGCGATGGCCCCGGCCACCGGACGGATGCGGGCCATCAGCGGCGTGCACAGGCGGACGAACGGGCCGGCCAGCAGCGGGCCGAGGACGATCAGGGTGATGAACAGCAGGCCGGTCCCGAGGCCGAGGAAGGTGGTCCGCCCACCGAGGCCCGCCACGATGCACAGCACCGCGGCGACCAGGGTGGCGACCCCGCCCACCAGGCGGCGGCGGGAGACGTCGGAGCGGTCGGTGGCCACGTCGCGCATGGCCGCCAGCGGCGGCACTCGACCGGCGCGGATGGCCGGGGCGATGGCGCAGACCAGGGTCACCAGCACGCCGACGATCAGGGTGATCAGAAAGCCGCTCGGCTCCAGGCTCAGGGTCGGGTTGTTGAGGAACCCGAGGCTGGACATCAGCTTCATGATCCCGAAGGCCAGACCGATACCGGCCACGCAGCCGAGCAGCGAGCCGCCGATGCCCACGACCAGGGCTTCGACGAACATCGAGCGGGTCACCTGGCTGCGACTGGCGCCGACGGCGCGCAGCAGGGCGTTCTCCTGGGTGCGCTGGGCGGCGCTGATGCTGAACACGTTGTAGATGATGAAGCTGCCGACGAACAGCGAGATCAGAGCGAACACCGAGAAGGCGACGGTGATGATGTTCAGCACCTTGGCCACCTGGTCCTGGTTCTCCTTGGTGATCTCGGCGCCCGTCTTGACCTCGACGTGGCGGCCGGTCAGTGCCCCGGCCACCCGCGTCGCCAGCTCGGCGTCGCTCGTCGAGCCGTCACCGCGCACGGTGATGCCGTCCAGCTTGCCGGGCTCTCCGGTCACGAACTGCTGGGCGGTGGCCAGATCGAACAGCGCCCAGGTGGCGCCGAGCGACGAGTCGTTGCCGGCGAAGCTGACGATGCCGCTGACGACGAAGTCCTTCGTGCCCTGGTTGGTCGAGACCTGCAGGGTGTCGCCGACCTGGATCGAGCCGTCCTTGGCCGAGCCGCGGTCGATGACCACTTGGCCGGCCTGCGGAGCGGTTCCCTCCACCAGGCGGAACGGCGACGTCGGTGCGTCGTCGAAGTTCGCTCCGAACTTCGGCGGACCATCGGTCCCGATGACCTTGGCACGCACGGTGATCGTGGCCGGGCCCTGGACGATGGGCCCGGCACTGGTCACACCGGGGATCGCCCGCACTGCGTCGAGCAGTCCGGCGTCGATCCGGTTGCGGTTGGTCTCCCCGACCTCACCCTTGATGGTGTCCGAGGAGCGGACCACGGCGTCGACGTTGCGGTAGGCGTCGGCGAACATCGAGTCGAAGCTCGACTGCATGGTGTTGGTGAAGATGAACACGCCGGACAGGAAGGCTGTCCCGGCGATGATGGCCAGTGCGGTGAGCAGGAGCCGACCCTTGCGCGACCACACGTTCTTCAGACTGAGGCGCCACATCGGTCACTCTCCGAAGTGCTTCATCCGCTCGAGCACCCGCTCGGCGGTGGGTTGGTGCATCTCGTCGACGATCCGCCCGTCGTTCAGGAACACGACCCGGTCGGCGTAGCTGGCGGCGACCGGATCGTGGGTGACCATGACGATCGTCTGGCCCAGCTCGGTCACCGCGGTCCGCATGAACGACAGGATCTCGGCGCCCGTGCGGCTGTCGAGGTTGCCGGTGGGCTCGTCGGCGAAGATGATCGTCGGCTTGCTGGCCAGGGCCCGGGCGACGGCGACGCGCTGCTGCTGACCGCCGGACAGCTCGCTCGGGCGGTGCTTCAACCGGGTGCGCAGCCCGACGGTGTCGATGACCCGGTCGATCCACGGCTGGTCACCCGAGGTGCCGCCGAGCAGCAGCGGCAGGGTGATGTTCTCCTGAGCGTTGAGGGTGGGGACCAGGTTGTAGGCCTGGAAGATGAACCCGACCGCGGTGCGGCGCAGCTCGGTGAGCTGCTTGTCGTTCAGGGTCGACAGGCGGGTCTCGCCGATGAACACCTCGCCGGAGGTCAACGAGTCGAGCCCGGCCAGGCAGTGCATCAGCGTGCTCTTGCCGGAGCCGGACGGTCCCATGATGGCGGTGAACCGGCCCCGTTCGAAGGCGACGGTCACGCCGTCGAGGGCGCGCACTTCGTTGTCGTCCTTGCCGTACACCTTGGTGGCATCGACGGCGCCGGCGGCATTGGCGGGGGGCGGCGGGGCCGGGACATCGGCGGTCTGCGGAACTCTCATGCCTACGTTGTAACGGCTCCAACACGCAACGTGGTCAGCATTTCGGTGGATTCTCGGCGACGAGCGGATGACCCGCCGGATGACCGGGTCAGTCGACGCCGGGGACGACCTCACCGGACTCGTAGGCCGCGACCACCGCCTGAACCCGGTCACGGACCCCCAGCTTGGCCAGCACCCGGCCGACGTGGGTCTTCACCGTGGCCTCGCCGAGGTACAGCTGGGCGGCGATCTCGGCGTTCGACAGCCCCCGGGCGATGAGCCGGAAGACCTCCCGCTCACGCTCGGTGAGCTCGTCCACCGCCCGGCGCAGCGGGCTCTCCAGCGAGGCGACGCGGTGGATCACCTGCTCGATCAGCCGGCGGGTGACCGCTGGATCGAGCAGGGCGTCACCGGCCGCCACCACACGGATGGCGGCCAGCAGCTGATCCGGCGGGGCGTCCTTCAGGAGGAAGCCACTGGCCCCGGCGCGCAGCGCGTCGTGGACGTACTCGTCCAGGTCGAAGGTCGTCAGCATCAGGATCCGGGCGGGCACCCCGGCGGCGGTCAGCCGGGCTGCGGCCTGGATGCCGTCGAGCACGGGCATGCGCACGTCCATCAGCACCACGTCCGGCGACGACCGGATCACCAGGTCGACCGCGGCGCGGCCGTCGCCGGCCTCACCGACCACGGTCATCGCCGGGTCGCTCTCGACGATCATCCGCAGCCCAGCGCGGACCAACTGCTGGTCGTCGACCAGGGCGACTCGGATCGGTGCGCCGGTCACGGCCGGGCCAGCGGGATGGTCGCCTCGACTCGCCAGCCGCCGCCCGGGCGCGGCCCGGCACGGAGGGTGCCGGCCAACATGGCCACCCGCTCGCGCATGCCCACCAGTCCGTGTCCGCCGGCCCGCTCGCCGCCATGGGCGGCTGCGCCGCGGCCGTCGTCGTCGACGACGACACGCAGGTCGTGGTCGTCGCGGTGCACGGCCACCTCGACCTGGCCGACCGGCCCGGCGTGACGGCCGATGTTGGTGATCGCCTCCTGGACGATGCGGAAGGCACTGAGCTCGACCCCGGGCGGCAGGTCGTCGAGCGGGCCGTCAAGCCGGACGCGCACCGGCAGCTCGGTGCGGGCGACCAGGTCGCCGAGGTCGGCCAGGCGCGGCTGGGGGGCGATCTCGGCGGCATCGTCGTCGCGCAGCACGCCGAGGATCCGGCGCAGCTCGACCATCGCCTGGCGGCCCGTCTCCTCGACGACGCGCATCGCCCGCTCGGCCCGCTGCGGATCGGCCGCCAGCTGGCGCCGGGCCCCGGCGGCCTGGACCGTCATCACGCTGACGCTGTGGGCGACCACGTCGTGCAGCTCACGGGCCAGCCTGGCCCGCTCCTGGCGGACGTGGTGCTCGGCGGCCAGCTCCCGCTCGCGCTCGGCGCGCTCGGCCCGCTCGGCCAGGGCCGCGGCCGCCTCCCGCCGCCGGCGGAGGTTGTCCCCGAGGAGGATCGAGCCCCCGTACAGCACGGTGGACGAGACGACCGCCTGCCACGGGACGTTCTCCGTGGTCAGCCAACCGAGGGTGACGAACCCGACCACGAGCACCGAGCTGGCCACCCCCACCACCAGCACCGGTCGTGCCGTCGCCCACGCCCCGAGCGAGTAGCCGGCGATCAGGAGGGCCACCCACCCCGTGCCCCGGTAGTTGAGGCCGGCCTGCAGGAACTCGGCCGCCATCACCACCCCGAGCACCGTCACCGGCCGGGTCCGCCGCCAGAGCAGGGCGGCACAGGCCACCAGGATCAGCGCCACGGAGAACCCGTCGGTCGGGCGCGCCGAGCCGTCCGTCCGGGTGACGCTGAACAGGATCGACAGCCCGGCCAGCAGCCCGGCCAACGTCAGGTCGAGGCGTCGCGGTTGCCCGACGAGCGCAGCGTGGATCCTGCGCACGGTCATCACGGCGACGCTAGCGGCCGCCCCGATGACGGGCATCCGCCGCGCGGCGGATGCCCGCCCACCTGGCGGTGGACCGCCGCTCGTGGCGGGTCAGCCGGCCAGCGTGTCCCGCCGCCAGGGCAGCTGGGCCAGGAACCGGCTGGCCGCGGGGTGCGGATCCATCGGTCGCTCGGTGGGCCGCTCCAGGGGTGCGGTGAGCTCGGCCGGATCGTGGCGGACCTGGCAGCCCGGGCAGTAGTAGATCAGCTCGCCGGTTTCGTCGCGGCGGGTGGTGACGGTGTCGCCGCACCGCTCGCAGGCCCGCCCACTGCGGCCGTAGACGTGGGTGGGAGACCCCATCTCCCCGCCGCGCACGCTGGCCTGCAGGGCGTCGACGGCGTGGCCGGCCAGCGTGGCACAGTCCTCGGCGCTGATCCGCGACATCGGCGCCAGCGGGTGGATGGCGCACGACCACAGGATCTCGCTGCGGAACACCACGCCGATGCCGCGCACCACCCGCGGGTCGCACAACGCATCGGCCACCGTCACGTCGTCCTGGATGGCCGACACCAGGCTGCGGGTCACGTCCGCCAGGCGGACCACCGGTGCCCCGATGTCCGGGCCGGGCCGCCCGTAGGCCGGGTGGCGCACCGGGTCGAACCGACGGTAGGTCTCGACCGATCCGGCCTGGAAGCACACCGCGGTCCAGCCGTGCACCTGGATGGCCACGCTCAGCGACTCCCACGGTCGACGCCACCGCTCGCTGGACCGGTACAGGTGCCACTCGCCGCCGCGGCGCAGCTCGGTGCGCAGGATCAGCCCGTCGTCCCAGGTGATCTCGAGGTCGCGGTGCTCGCCGGCGACGCCCTGGATCACCCGCCCACGGCCCGGCCGCGGCCCGACCAGCGTGGGAGCGTCGAGACGATGGGCGACCCGCCCGACCAGGGCGGTGCGCAGGGCGGCTGCCGTTCGTCGCAGCGCATCCCCATCAGCCATCCGGATCAGTGTAGGCGGGGGGTTGATCCCGGATCGCGGACCCCGGGAGTGCCAACATCGACGGCACCATGGCCGATCAGCGCAGTTCCACCCCCACCGACTCGGGCACGGCAACCGAGGTCGGTTGGCTGTCCCCCGAGCAGCTCGAACTGGTCCGAGCACACGTCCCACTGGTCTACGTCGATGCCATTCCGGTCCGCGTCGACGAGGCCGGTCGGGTGACCCATCTCGGCCTGCTCCTGCGGATGGCGGCCGACGGATCGATCAGCCGGATGGTCGTCAGCGGCCGGGTCCGGTTCGGCGAGCGGGTGCGCGACGCCGTGCTCCGCCACCTGGAGAAGGATCTCGGCCCGATGGCCCTGCCGCGCATCCCGCCAGAGGTCACCCCGTTCACCGTGGTCGAGTACTTCCCCGACCCCGATCGCTCCGGCTTCCACGACCCGCGCCACCACGCCGTGAGCCTGGCCTTCCTGGTCCCGGTTGCCGGCGACTGCCACCCGACCCAGGAGGCGCTCGAGCTGACCTGGCTGACACCGGCCGAGGCCAGCGAGCCGGCCACCCGGCGGGAGATGACCGGCGGCCAGGACCGCCTCCTGCAACTGGCGCTGGCCCACGTCGGCCTGCTCCCGTAGGCCCCGCTGCGGTCAGCGGCGCAGCGCGGGCAGGACCTCGGACTCGAACAGGTGCAGGCTCGACCAGCCGATCTCCGGGTCGAGCCCACCGATCATCGGGTGGAACATCAACAGGCCGGTGCGGCGGCCGTGGTCGATGCACTGTTCCGGCGTCAGCACCAGATGGAGGCCCAGCGTCCGCAGCATGGCGACGTCCGGGATCGGTTGGTAGCCGGTCTGGCTGGCGGATTCGGCTGCCCACCGGCCGTACGCGTTCATCTCGTACAGGCAGGCCTCGCCGACCTCGTCCCACGCGGCCTCGACGTCGTGGGCGACGTGCAGGAACATGGGCGGAGTGGGCGTGCCCGGGCCGGGGTCGGGCCGGCCGAGGGCCAGGCACTCGTCGCGGTAGGCCGGCCAGAACTGGTCGAGCGACGGCAGGAACCCGACCCCCAGGCGGGCGGCCCGGCGGGCCGCGACCTCCGACGCCCCACCCAGGCTCAGCATCGGCCCGCCCGGCTGGAACGGGCGAGGCGTCACCCGCACCTGGCGGCGGCGGAACTCGAAGGGCTCGCCGGTCCAGGCGTGGCGCAGCGTCTCCACGGCCTCCGTGACCAACTTCGGACGGTCGGCCAGGTCCCGGGCGAACATGGCGAACTCGGACGGCACGTACCCGTTGGCCAGCACCAGCGCCAGCCGGCCGCGGCTGATCAGGTCGACCACCGCGGCGTCCTCGGCCAGGCGCAGCGGGTCGTGCAGCGGAGCGACGACGGCGGCCAGGTTGATGAAGATCGAGCGGGTCCGCGCCGCCACTGCCGCAGCCATCGGGAAGATCGACGGCAGGTAGCCGTCGTCGACCCCATGGTGCTCGGACAGCGTGACGGCGACGAACCCGTTGCGGTCGGCCCACTCGCACATCTCCAGGCTCGCCGCGTAGCGCTCGGCGACGGAGACCCGGCTGCCCTGCGGATGGCGCAGGTCGAAGCGGATGCTGAACATCGTCATGGCCGACGATTGTGCCAGGCACTCCCCCGCCGGTTCGGGCCGGCCGCACCGTCCGGCCCGACCGGCGGCCAGGTTCTGCGCTGGTCACCGGGCGGCGTGGATCGGTGCCGGGGTCGAGGACGACGACGGCAGCTCGGTGAGCAGCACCTTGGCCCGCCCGCGGCCACGCTCGCGGACGCGGTGGGCGAGGTGCGCCGGATACGACAGGCTGTCGCCCTCGCCCAACTCGTGGAGCACGCCCTCGACCTCGACGTCCACCTGACCACGGACCACGTAGACCGCTTCGAACCCGTCGTGCTGCCAGCGGTCCTGGAACTGGCGGGGCAACCCGTCCAGCTCGACGAGGTGCACCGGCACGTCGCCACCGAGGAGCACCCGGGCGACCGAGCCCGGCGCCGCTCCCGCCACGTCCAGCGTGGCCGCGTCGGCGGAGCGGACCAGGCGGGCCCCGGTCGCCGGCGCATCGGCGAACAGGGCCTGCGGGGTGGTCCCGAGCGCGTCGGCGATCCGCCGCAGCGACTCGATCGACGGTTGGGCCCGCCCGGTCTCGACCTGGGAGAGGAACGGATGGGACAGCCCGGTGGCCGCGGCGAGCTCGACGAGCGTTCGCCCGGCGTCGCGCCGGCGGTGGCGGATCGTGCGACCTAGCTCGGACCGCCCGGTGTCGCTGGCCGGCGCCATCAGTGGACCAGCGGGACGACCTCGGTGATGAACCGCTCCATCTGCTCGTCGGCCTTGGCGTAGGTGTCGCCCAGCATGTGCGGGAAGATCGTCAGGTTCTCCACGCCCAGCAGGTCGCGGAACGACTGGACGCCCTCGGCCACCTCCTCGGGCGTGCCCACCAGCAGCGTGCGGTTCTCGATCGACTGGTCGAGCGTGGGGATCAGCCCGGGCTTGACCGGCTTGCCGTCCTCGCCCATGTAGCCGCGGCTCCACCCGTACGGCCCGAGGAACTTCCAGAACTCGTCGTGCCCGTTGCGAGCCGAGGCGATGGCCGCCTCGTGGGTGTCCTCGATGCGCACGGCGACGACCAGCATCCGCTTGTCGCCGGGAGCGAGGGTGCTGCCGTGGTGCTGGGCGTGCAGCTCCCCGTAGCGGTCCCACATCCGCTTGATGAACGTCGGGTGCTGGTTCCAGAACACCGCGCCGTGGTCGACCACGGGGACGTACTCGACCGTGGGGGGACTGGTGACCGCCTGCCAGATCTCGAACGGGTGCCGCGGGCGGGGCACCAGCGTCAGCTCGGTGACCGTGGCGCCCCGATCGGGGATGCCGGGCATGGGGAACTGGAAGTACTTGCCGGTGTAGGAGAACCGCTCCTGGGTGAGCGACATGCGCACCACGTCCATGGCCTCCTCGAAGAACTCGCGGTTGCGCACGTCGTCGGCGGCCTGCTCGGGGTTGTCCAGCGATCCGATGGAGATGTGGTCGTGGTTGAGGTGGAGGATCTCCCGCGGGACCGTGCCGCGGCCGACGCCGAGGATCCCCCGACCGCCGGACAGGTTGTGCAGGGTGGCGAAGTCCTCGGCCAGGCGCAGCGGGTGCCACTGCGGGACCACGTTGAACATCGCCCCGACGCGGATCTGGCGGGTGTGGGCGGCGATCCACGCCGAGATCAACAACCCGTTGGGGATCACCTCGTAGCCCTCGTACTGGAAGTGGTGCTCGGTGGTCCAGAAGCTGTCGTACCCCAGCCGGTCGGCGACGATGGCCGAGTTGATGTACTTGGCGGTGCCGTCCCAGCAGGCCTCGTTGTCGTAGCGCCGGTCCATCGGGTTCGGCGGGCCGGACCCGGCGTCGGACATCTCCACCCCACCGAAGAAGAACGCACCCAGCTTCAACGACCCCACGGCCGACCTCCCGTCTCGCCGGCGGCGCCGGCACCGTGCGGAACACCGTAGCGCGCCGATGTTGATGTGATCAACATCGGTGGACCCGTTCGACCGGGGCTGGTCACCGGGCCCGGCCCTACGCTGGCCCGGTGCCCCTCCCGTTGACCGATGACCATCGCACCCTGGCCGACACGGCCGCCGACTTCCTCCGCCAGCGTGACGCGCTGGGTGCCGCCCGGCGGTTGCTCGACCAGCCGTCGACCGATCGTCCCGCCTTTTGGGACGAGATGGCCGGCCTCGGCTGGCTCGGCCTGCACCTTCCCGAGCAGTACGGCGGCTCGGGCTACTCGCTGGCCGAGGTCGCCGTGGTGGCCGAGCAGCTCGGGCGGGCGTGCGCGCCCGGCCCGTTTGCCCCGACGGTGATCGCCGCCGCGGCCATCCTGGCCGGCGGGGACGAGGCGACACGGGCGGCGTGGTTGCCCCGCCTGGCGGGTGGGGCAACGGCCGGCCTGGCCCTGGGCGGCGCCACCGACGTGACCGCCCACGGGGCGACGATCTCCGGCGCCGCCACGGTGCTCGGCGCAGCCGGCGCGGCGCTCCTCGCCCTGGTGAGCGGCGACGACGTGGTCCTGGTGGAACCGGGTGATGGCGTGATCATCGACACCCCGGGCCAGCTCGACCCGAGCCGGCCGTCGAGCCGGGTCACCTTCGACGGCGCGCCGGCCGTCGTGCTGGCCGGCGCGGCCCGGGCGACCACCGCGGCGGCGCGGACGGTCCTGGCGGCCGAGGCCGCGGGCGTGGCCGGCGAGGCCACCCGGCGCGGCGCCGAGTACGCCAAGGTGCGCAAGCAGTTCGGCCGGGTCATCGCCACGTACCAGGCGGTCAAGCACCACTGCGCCAACATGGCCGTGGCCACCGAGCTCACCGTCGCCGCCGCCTGGGACGCCGCTCGCGCTGCCGAGCACGACCCGCAGCAGTTCCACTACGCCGCCGCTGCCGCCGCGGCGCTGGCCGGCCCGGCCGCCGACCTGTGCGTCAACCTGTCCACCCAGGTCCACGGCGGCATCGCCATGACGTGGGAGGACGATGCCCACCTGTACGTCCGCCGGGCGACGGTGCTGCGCGCCCTGCTCGACAGCCAGCGTGCGGCCGCCGAGCTCACCGATCTGGTGCGCGCCGGCGTCACCCGCGAGCGCACCGTCGACCTGCCGCCCGAGGCCGAGTCGATCCGCGGCGAGGTCCGCCGGGTGGTCGACGAGGTCAGCGGGTTGGACGACACCGCCCGCCGCGAGGCCCTGCTGGCCAGCGGGTACCTGATGCCGCACTGGCCCGAGCCCTACGGCCGGGCGGCGGGTGCGGTCGAGCAACTGGTCATCGAGCAGGAGTTCGGCGCCGCCGGGGTCAAGCGACCGGCGCTCGGGATCACCGGCTGGGTGATCCTGACCCTCATCCAGCACGGCACGGCCGACCAGATCGAGCGCTGGGTGCCCGACGCACTGCGCCAGGACGTCATCTGGTGCCAGCTGTTCAGCGAGCCCGACGCCGGCTCGGATGCCGCCGGCATCACCACTCGGGCGACGCGCACCGACGGCGGCTGGCTGGTCAGCGGTCAGAAGGTGTGGACCAGCGGTGCCCACGTGGCCGGCCGCGGCTTCGCCACGGTGCGCACCGACCCCACCAAGCCCAAGCACCACGGGATCACCACGATGGTGATCGACATGCACGCACCCGGCGTGGAGGTCCGCCCGCTGAAGATGACCTCCGGCCAGTCGGAGTTCAACGAGGTGTTCTTCAACGACGTGTTCGTCCCGGACGATGACGTCGTCGGACCGGTCGACGGCGGGTGGACCGTGGCCCGGGCCACGCTGGGCAACGAGAGCGTCAGCATCGGTGGCGGCCAGGGCGGCATGAGCTATCCCGCTGCGGCCCTGATCGGGGCGTGGGACGCCCACCCCGACCGGCTGCCCGGCGGGGCCGAGCGGATCGGCACCTACGCCGCCACCCAGCACGCCATGGCCATGCTCAACCTGCGCAGCGTGTACCGCGCCGTGGCCGGTGCCGAGCCCGGCCCGGAAGGGGCGATCACCAAGCTGGTGCTCTCGGAGAACGGGCACGCCGCCGCCGAGATGCTGGCCCTGCTCGACGGGCCGGAGGTGGCCTTCACCGACGGTCTGCGCCAGATCACCTCGGCGCTCTACCTGATGCACCGCGGCATGTCCATCGCCGGCGGCACGTCGGAGATCAAGCGCAACCAGATCGGCGAGCGGATCCTCGGCCTGCCGCGCGACCCGCTGATCAACTAGTCGGTCACCCCGCGGCCGGCGGAGTCATGCCCCGGGTGGCGTTTCGAGCCTCCACCGCTCGAACTCCGCCGTGGTCCGGACCTGATCGTCGAGAACGGCCCGATAGATGTCGAACGACGTCACCGACGTCCGGTACTCGGGCCGCTCGCACCAGGCTCGCTTGATCGTGCGGATCGCCTGCCTGGTCTCGACGGCGAGCCGCGGCGCCAGCTCTCGGACGTGCCGCAGGTCGGGCTGGCGTTCGGCGTCGATGACGAACCAGATGTCGATGTTCCACCGCCGCCGATCATCTCGGTAGTCGATCCCCCAGTAGACCCCGTCCGGGTATGCCGCCGGGTCGGCGTTCCACGCCCCGGTGTCGTTGCGCATCGTCAACTGCCGGACACGCGGATGCTCGACGATCCGGCGCGCCGCGCCGTGGATCACGCCGAGGTCGAGTCGGGGACAGACGACGGTCACGTCCAGGTCGGGCCACACCATCAGGCCGAGCGCTGCACTGCCGACGACATGGGGGACCCCGACTGCACCGAGGATCGAGTCGAGGTCGAGGTCCGTGCGCACACGATCTGCTTCGTCCTCGAGCGTGCGTTCGTCAGCCATCCGCTCATCTTGGTCGAGCTCCCTCGCTCGGCCCGCCGTGGTCGACCATGGGCAGCGAGGGTCACGGCACACCAGGCGGCATCTCGGAGGGTCTGGAGCAGGGATCATCCTCCCGACCGACTTGACAATCGAACCGTTGACAATCGAACATCTGTTCGCTAGACTCTCACCATGGGGGCGTGTCTCGACCGGTTGGCGCAGGCGATCGACGAGCTGCGGGCCACCCCGGCCGAGACCCTGACCGACGCCGAGCTCGACGAGCTGGTCGTCGGCATCCACCGAGCCATCGCCCGGCTGACCGCTGCCGCGGCGCCCCTCGCCTGCCGGTGGCTCGACCGTGGCGTGTGGGCGGATGACGGCTCACGCACCGCAGCCGGCCGGCTGGGTCGCAGCCTGCACTGTGCCACGACCACCGCGGCCAACGTCCTCCGCCAGGCGCGTCACCTCGAGCGGATGCCGGTCGTGGCCGACGCCGTGACCGACGGGCGGCTGCACACCGACCACATCGCCCTGCTCGCCCGGGCCGACGGCCATGACCGCCACACCCAGTTCACCGCCCACGAAGCGGACCTGATCGCCACCATCGAGCCGCTGCGCTACCCGGACGCGGCCCGCACCGTCGCCTACTGGATCCACCACGCCGACGCCACCAACCATCCCGACGGCACGGGCGAGCTGGTCGAACGCTCCGAGCTGTACGCCTCGCGCACCCTGGACGGGCGCCTGGCACTGTCTGGCAACCTCGATACGATCTCGGCCGAGATCATCACCGGTGAACTCGGTCGGCTGACCGAGCAGCTGCGCCTGGAGGACCAGCGTGGCGGGTGCACCCGCACGCCTGCCCAGCGCCGAGCCGCTGCCCTCGTCGAGATGGCCCGGCGGTCCGCCACCCAGGCCGCCGGTCGCCGGCCGGCACCGTTGTTCACCGTGCTGGTGGGCGAGGCGACGTTCCAGCGGGTGTGTGAGCTGGCGTCGGGCACCGTGGTCACTCCCGGCGAGCTGGTCCCCCATCTGACCAGCGCCCAGTTCGAACGGATCATCTTCGACGGCCCGTCGCGGGTCATCGACGTCTCCGGCCGACGACGGTTCACCGGCGCCGTCCGCCGAGCCATTCAGGTCCGAGACCGGCGGTGCACCCACCCCTCCGGCTGCGATGAACCTGCGTCCGGCTGCGACATCGATCATGTCGCGCCCCGCTCACGAGGTGGACCGACCAGCCAGCACAACGGCACCCTGCGCTGCCCGACGCACAACCGGGTGCGACCATCGCCCGTCACGCCAGACGTCAGCTTCGAGATCCACCCGCTCGACGACCAGACCAACCTGCAGGTCGCCCGCCTCCGGTTCTGGCTCGTCCGGCATTTGTCCGGCGCTGCACCCGACCGGGCCGCGGCATGACCCCGCTCGCTCCCCGGCCTCGGCGCCAGCGCACCCACTACGGTGCCGGGATGGCAGCGAGTGCACCCGAGTGGCGAACCGTCGACGACGCGTTGACCGCGTGGTTCGACGCACCGTCACTGGCCGCCGGAGCAGCAGTGGCCGCCCGGGTCGTGGAGATTGCAGCCGATGCTGCGGTCGACGTGCGGGCCACGGGCGCGCGCGTCCGTCTCGACGGCCACCAGCACGCCGCCGCCGTGTCGGCGGCCGCCGCAGATCTCGGTCTGGCAGCGAACCCGGCGGTGCTCGCCCAGGTCAGCGTGGTGGTCGAGTCGACAGACCCCGTCGCCCTGGAGCCCTTCTGGCGACCGGTCCTCGGCTACCAGACGGGGGCCGGCGGGACGTTGACCGACCCGTTGCGACGAGATCCGCCGATTCGCATCGAGCGGTCCGCGGAGGCACGGCCACTGCGGAATCGCCTCCACCTCGACGTCGTCCGCCCGGCGGCGGCGATCGAGCCGCTCGGGTTGGGTAACGGCGGCGGGCCGTACGGGCTGTGCCACACCGACGCCGACGGCAACGAGGTCGACGTGGTCCCCGGTGACCCGCTCGGCGACCGTGCCGCCACCGCCGACTGGCAGCTCGTGTTCGGGGCGGTGGCGTGCTACCGGACGACGTCGGTTCGCCAGCAGGTCGCCCTCGTCGCCCGAGCCGCAAGCCTGGCGGATGCGGCCGGCTTCCCGATGCTGATCGACCTGCGCCCGGGGCTGGTCGTCATCGACAGCGGCAAGGACCGCGCCGACCCCGACGCCCACGGCCTCGATCTCGACTTCCTCGACCTCGCCGGACAGATCCAGATCGCGGCGAGAGAGCTCCGCGCCAAGGCTGCGCCGGAGCTGGCCCGCTTCGTCCAGGTGTTCCTCGACGCGGCCGACGTCGGCACCGTGCGCTGCTTCTGGACCGCCGCCCTCGGCTACGTCCCCGACCGCCGCGACGGCTTGACCGACATCGTCGACCCTCGGGGCCTCAACCCGGTGTTGGTGTTCCAGCAACTCGACGCCACCGACGCGGCACGTCGCCGGCAGCGCAGCCGCATCCGTCTCCAGCTCGCCGTCCCCGCGGAGGTCGCCGAATCGCGGCTGGCCTCCGCCCTGAACGCTGATGGTCAGGTGCTCGACGAGGCTGCGGATCGTTGGCACCTCGCCGACCCGGAGGGCAACGAACTGGTCATCGTGGGCGCTCGCTGAGCGACGCCCCAGCCGTCATCCGGCCGGCGGCACCACCAGGCTCATCACGCAGTTGCCCTGGCCCTTGGGGCGCTCGTAGGTGAACCCGAGTCGCTCGTACATGGTCCGGGTCGCGTTGTACAGGAACGACGACGACATCTTCTTGTCCGGGGGCAGGTCGTGGGGATACGACTCGACCCGCCCACCACCCTGCCCGGCGATCAGCGCCAGCGCGCCGCGCACGGCGACCTCGGCCAGGCCCTGGCGACGGAACCGGCGGTCGGTGACGATGCACGTGATCCGGTAGTCGGGCACCTGCTCGACGGTGCGCTCCCACTCCTTGCGGTGGTGGATGTTCGGCAGCTCGGCCACCGTGCCGAACTGCGCCCACGCCACGGCCTCGTCGCCATCCAGGACCAGCGCGGCGTGGCTCCGGCCCTCGTTGACCAGCTGCTCCTTGAAGGCCCGGTTGCCCAGCTGGCGACGCTCCGGCGGATCGGGATGGCAGTGGAAGTACAGGCACCAGCAGTCGCTGAACAGGCCCTTGTTGCGCTCGACCAGCGCGGCGAAGGCCGGCCAGGTGTCCGGCCCGAGCGGTGCGATGCGGTACCCGTCGATCGTCGTCATGGCCGCAGGGTAGGGCGGATTCAGGACGAGATCGGTCCGGATCCGGCGACGTCCGGGTCGGTGGCTCGGGGACCGACGGCACCGATGGCGTCGAAGTAGGCCAGGTGGGCATCGACCACGTTGACCACGTCGACGTCGTCGAGGATCTGCACGCCATGACGCTCGGCCTCGCCCAGCAGGTAGGCGGCGACGGTGTCGTCACCGACGACCACCGGGGTGGTGATGTCCTGGCGGCGGTCGACCACGTTGCTCGGCTGGAGGCCCTTGGCATGCAGCCAGCGCATGTGCCAGGTCAGCAGCTGCTCCAGCTCGTCGGGGCGCAGCCGGGCCTGGGTCTCGGGCGGCAGGTACTCGGCGACGAACTCCAGTGCCTCTTCGGGGATGTAGACGCTGCGCGGCGCGACGGCATCGAGGCGGTGGGCTTCGCGCCCGACCGTGACCGCGGCGATGACGAAGACCGCCAGCGCGGCGGCGACGACGAACGCCAGCGTGATGCCCGGCATGGCGCCGGTCAGATGCCGATGCGCTGGGCGAGCAGCTCGCGGTGATAGGTCGGGTCGCCGAACAGCAGCTCGGACGACTTGGCCCGCTTGAAGTACAGGTGCGCCGGGTGCTCCCAGGTGAAGCCGATGCCGCCGTGGATCTGGATGTTCTCGGCGGTGGCGTGGAAGTAGGCCTCGCTGCAGTACGCCTTGGCCAGGCTGGCCACGGACGCCAGCTCGTCGTTCATCTCGCTGGCGCACCACATGCCGTAGTAGGCGGCCGACTTGGCCGACTCGACCTCCAGCAGCATGTCGGCGCACTTGTGCTTGATGGCCTGGAACGAGCCGATCGGCCGGCCGAACTGGACACGCACCTTGGCGTACTCGACGGCCATCTCCAGCACCTTCTGCGCCCCGCCGACCTGCTCGGCGGCCAGGGCCACGGCGGCGAGATCCAGCACCGTCGAGAGCACGGTCCAGCCCTGGCCCTCCGTGCCCACCAGGGTCGCCGAGGTGTCGGCGAACTCCAGCTTGGCCTGCTTGCGGGTCTGGTCCATGGTGGACAGCGGCGTCCGGGTCAGCCCGGCGGCGCCGCCGTCGACGGCGAACAGGCTGACGCCCGCCGCGGTGCGCGCCGCCACCAGGATCAGGTCGGCGGTGTGTCCGTCGAGGACGTACATCTTCGTGCCGGTCAGCTTCCAGCCGTCGCCGTCGGCGGTGGCCTCCATGGTGATGCCGCTCTCGTCCCACTTACCACTGGGCTCGGTGAACGCCAGGGTGGCGATGGTCGATCCGGCGGCGATGCTGGGCAGGTGGGCCTGCTTGGCGGCCTCGTCGCCGCTGTGCAGCAGCGTGTTGGCCGCGAGCACCGAGGTGGAGAAGAACGGGGCGCACAGCAGCGCCCGGCCCATCTCCTCGAGCACGATGCCGAGCTCGATGAACGTGTAGCCGGACCCGCCGAACTCCTCGGGGATCGCCAGACCCTGCAGCCCCATCTGCTCGCCCATCTGCGACCACACCGCCGCATCGAAGCCGCGCTCGGTCTCCATCTGCTCGCGCACGGCGGTCTCCGGGCTCTTGGCCTCGAGGAACTGGCGGACGGTCTTGCGCAGCTCTTCCTGCTCATCGGTGAAGGCGAAGTTCATGCGCGCCAGTGTGCCGGGTGGTCACCGTCCAGCGCTACTCGGCGCGTGTACACTCGCGTACACATGCCCACGATTCGCACGGTGCGGGCCGACCTGGCGAGCCACGTGCGCCGCGCCGCGGCCGGCGAGCGGATCACCGTGACCGTCGGCGGGATCCCCTCGGCCGTGCTCGGTCCGCTGACGGTCGGTGAGGCCGGCGGTTCGATGGACGCGCTGGTGTCCAGCGGGCGAGTCGTCGCCCCCCGGCGCACCGACGGCCGGGTGGCCGACGGGGCGATCGACGTGTGGGGCACGGCTCGCTTCGACCGCCTGATCGGCGAGATCCGCGGATGACCGTCTACCTCGACGCCACCGCCCTGACCGCCCTGCACACCGAGACGGCCGCACGCCGGGTGGTGCTCGATGCGCTCGCCGGCGACCCGCAGTGGGCCACCTCGGCGATCACCCTGGCCGAGGCGCTGGCACTGGCCGACCGTCTCGCCGCCGGCGCCGACCGGGCCGACCTCGAGGACCTGATCCGCCTGACCTGGGACCGCCTGGCCGTGGTCCCGGTCGACAGCGAGTGCATCGCCCGGGCCACGTCGCTGTTGCGCGACCAGCCGCTGCGGCTCAGCGACGCGCTGCATCTCGCCGCCGCCGACCGCCTCCCCCCGCCGGTGCAGGTGGTCACCTTCGACCCGGCGCAGATCCCCGTCGCCCTGGCCCTCGGCATGCAGGTCCTCAGCACCTGACCCCACCCCTCGCGCCGTACCGTCGCGCCCCGCCCGCCGCCGGCGCCCCTCGCCCCGAGCATTCTTGTCGTGACAAGTTCCGCACGTCGCCAATCGGTCACGACCAGAACGATCGGGATGCGGCGGAGGGGGCGGCGGCGCGGCTTCACCGGGCGGGAGCGGCATGGCCGGGGGCGGGGGTCGAGGGCGGGCGGGGTCGGCGCCGGCCGGAGTAGCCTGCCGGTGTGGCGAGCATCCACTGGGCGGATCACCGCATGGAGATCCACCGGGTCGTGGTCGGCAGCCTGGACAACAACGTGTTCGTCCTGCGCTGCCGGGAGACCGGCGAGGCGGTGCTGATCGACGCGGCCAACGAGCACGAACGCCTCCTGGAGCTGTGCACCGCCCTCGGGGTCCGCCGGGTGCTGGAGACCCACGGCCACTGGGACCACATCGGCGCCGTCGCCCAGCTGCGCGAGGCCGGGTACGAGGTCGGGGTGGCCAGTGCCGACGCGCCGCGGCTGGCGGATGTCGGCTACGACGCGTTCATCGACGATGCCGAGGT
This sequence comes from Actinomycetes bacterium, assembly GCA_029782355.1. Taxonomy (GTDB): domain Bacteria; phylum Actinomycetota; class Acidimicrobiia; order Acidimicrobiales; family Ilumatobacteraceae; genus JAKOUY01. Next base: position 337,507 of record JAKOUY010000031.1, on the reverse strand, counting down.
GATCGAGGTCGGCCAGATCCGCCTGCACGCCATCCACACCCCTGGCCACACCGAGGGTTCGGTGTGCTTCCAGGTCGACGGCGCGCCGATCCTGTTCTCCGGCGACACGCTGTTCCCCGGCGGCCCGGGCGCGACCCAGTTCCCCGGCGGCGACTTCGCCACGATCATCGACTCGCTGGACAACCGGCTGTTCACCCTCCCCGCCGAGACGGTCGTGCTGCCCGGCCATGGCGTGGGCACCACCATCGGCGCCGAGCGGCCGCAGCTGGCCGCCTGGGTGGCTCGTGGCTGGTGAGCGCCTCGCCGCTACGCCGGGGGCCGCGGCGCTGGGCGGCATGGTCCCGCCGGCGCTGCCGACCGTCCGCCCGACCGAGCTGATCCGCCCCGACGGTCGGCCGACGCCGGCGTTCCGCGAACAACTGCGGCGGATCCCGTCGTGGCGCAACGCCGCGTCCGTGGTCAGCACGTGGCTCCAGATCGGGGCGTTGATGGTGGCCGCGGTCGCCTGGGGGCCATGGAGCTGGCTCCCCGTGGTGGTGCTCATGGGCCGAGCCCATGCCCAACTGGCCTCGCTCATGCACGAGGCCGCGCACCGCCTGCTGTTCACCGACAAGCGGGCCAACGACTGGGTCGGGCGCTGGCTGCTCGGGTTTCCCTCGTTCACCTCCACCGACGCGTACCGTCGAGTGCACATGGCCCACCATCGCGACGAGTTCGGCCCGGACGAACCGGACATCCCGCTGTACGCCGGGTACCCCATCGCCGCCGACAGCTTCCGCCGCAAGCTGGTGCGCGACGCCACCGGCCGGACCGGGCTGAAGCTGATGCGCGCCCTGCTGGCCGGGGTGCGCTCGCCCGACCGGCGAGTGCGCATCACCGTGTGGAAGATCGTCGCCGTGCACACCGCACTGCTGGGCGCTGCCGTCGTCAGCGGGCACTGGTGGCTGTATCCGCTGTGCTGGGTGCTCCCCCACGTGACCGTGTGGCGGGTGATCAACCGGCTGCGCTCGATCGCCGAGCACGGCGGCATGCAGCGTTCCCGCGACCGCCGCCAGAGCACCCACTCGGTCCGTCAGCACCGTCCGGCGCAATTCGGTCTGGTGCCGTTCAACATCGGTTTCCACCTCGCCCACCACGTCGACTCCGGCGTGCCGTTCCGCAACCTGCCTCGCCTGCATGCCGCACTGCACGGCGCCGGCTACGTCGACGACACCATCGAGTACCGCTCCTATCCGGCCATCTGGCGAGCGCTGCGGCGATGAGCGACGCGATGCACCGCTGGGATGCGGGCGCGGAGATGATGGCCCATTCGGTCATCGGCTACGCCGTCGAGCGGATGCGCCTGCGCAAGGACACGACGTGGGGAGCCGTGCCACCACACGTGCTGGCCGACGCCCTGGCCGGCGCGGTTTGCCCCGACGGCATCGGCGGCCATGAAGCGCTGCGCCTGTTCCGCGACGTCCTGCTGCCCGCCTGCCGCCCGCAGGACGACCCGATGAACCTGGCCTACGTGCCCGCCGCGCCCAGCCTGGCCGCGACCGCCTTCGACCTCCTGGTCAGCGCCTCGTCGATCTTCGGCGGGCTCTGGGAGGCCGGGGCCGGCGCCATCGCCGCCGAGAACCAGGCGTTGCGCTGGCTGGCCGACCTGGCCGGCTATCCCGCCGAGGCAGGTGGCGTGTTCGTCAGTGGCGGATCGGCCGCCAACCTGTCTGCGCTGGTCACGGCGCGCCACACCCACCTCGCCAAGTACGGGCGCACCCGGCGGTTGGCCATCGCCGCGACCCGCGAGGTGCATGCCTCGGCTCGTGCCGCAGCCCGGGTGATGGACGTCGACGTGGTCGAGGTCGAGACCGACGGCCGCGGTCGGATGCACGGCTCAGCGCTGCGCGCCGCCATCGACCGAGCGAACGATCACACCGTGTTCGCCGTGGTCGCCACCGGCGGGACCACCAACGCCGGCATGGTCGATCCACTCGACGAGATCGCCGGGGTGTGCGACGAGTGCGACCTGTGGCTGCACGTCGACGGGGCCTACGGGCTGGCCGGCCTGTGCGCTCCGTCGGTCCGGCCGGCGTTCGCCGGCATCGAGCGCAGCGACAGCTTCGGCGTCGACCCGCACAAGTGGCTGTTCGCCCCCTACGACTGTGCCGCCCTGGTGTACCGCGACCCGACCCTGGCCGCAGCCACCCACGCCCAGCATGGCGACTACCTCGACGCCGTCGATCGCGGTGAGTGGAACCCGGCCGATTACGCCTACCACCTCTCCCGCCGGGTACGCGGCCTGCCGCTGTGGTTCGCCCTGGCAACCTACGGCACGGATGCGTTCCGCGACGCGGTCGAGCACACCGTGCGCACCGCCCACGAGTTCGCTCGCGCCGTGCAAGCGCATCCAGGATTCGACCTGCTCGTCGAGCCGACGCTGTCGGTGGTCCTGTTCACCTGTCGAGGCTGGACGCCCCAGCAGTACCAGCAATGGAGCACGGCGCACGCCCGGGCCGGCACCGTGCTGATGGTCCCGACGCGCTGGCACGGGACCACCTGCATGCGGGTCTGCGTGGTCCACCCGTCGACGCAATCCGACCAGATCATCCCGTTCCTCAACGACATGGCCACCTGGGGCGTCGACTGAGCGCCACCCGCGGTCGGGTCGGACTCGGTACGGTGCGCTGATGCGCTGCTCGTCCGCCCGCCGCACCGTGCTCGCCACGCTGGCGCTCGCCGGTGTGGGCGCCGGGCCGGTGGCGGCCACGACGCCGCCTCCCACGCCACCGGCCCCGGCCCCGTCCGCTCCGGCCCCGTCCGCTCCGGTCCCGGCCCCGGCGGCGCCGACCGCACCCCCATCGGCCACCTCACCGGTGGCCACCAGCGCGGCCCCCGCGCCGCTCGACTGGGGACCGTGCGTCGACCAGGGCACGACACTGGACGGCGTCGAGTGCGCCACGCTCTCGGTCCCGATCGACCACGCCTCGCCCACCGCGGGGCACCTCGACCTGGCGCTGGTGCGCGCCCCGGCCCGGTTGTCCCGCCAGGGGGCAGTGCTGTTCAACCCGGGCGGGCCGGGTGGGTCGGGGTGGAACCCGATCGCCAACTCCGGGCCGTACATCCAGCGGCGCCTCGGGCTCGAGCACTTCGACGTGGTCGGCTTCGATCCACGCGGGGTGGATCGAAGCGGGGCGATCACGTGCGTCGACGGCGCCTGGCTCGACCGCGAACTGGTGCTCGACGACACGCCGGACACCCCGGCCGCCACGCAGGCGTTGGAGTCCAGCAACGATCGCTTCGCCGCGGCGTGTCACGCCCGGTACGGAGACACCCTGCGCCACTACTCCACCGCCGAGACCGCCCGCGACATGGACGACATCCGGGCGGCCTTGGGGGACGAGCAGCTCAGCTTCCTCGGCGTTTCCTACGGCACCTATCTGGGTGCGGTCTACGCCACCCTGTTCCCCGACCGGGTCCGAGCGATGGTGCTGGACAGCGCCTACGAGCCCAACGGCGACACGCCCGAGCAGCAGGTCCTGACCCAGCTGGTCGGGTTCGAAGGTGCCTTGCGCAACTGGATCCAGTGGTGCCGGACCGACCCGTCCTGCGCCTTCCACGCCCCCGACGTCGCCGCCCGATGGACCGCGTTGCGCCACCGACTCGACGCCCACCCGCTCACCGTGACCGGCCGGCCGGTGAACCAGGTCGTCCTGTGGCGGGCGACGACCGCCTCGCTGTACGCCACGTCCGAGTGGGCCGCGCTGGGCTCGGCCCTGGCCAAGGCGGAGTCCGGCGACGGGGCCGCCCTCCTGGCCATCGCCGACCGCTACAACGAGCGACGCCCGGACGGCTCGTACGCCTCCATCCGCCAGTCGAACCCGGTCATCGCCTGTGCCAGCGGCTTCGAGCTCCCGCCACCGGCGGACCTCCCCGGCCTGCTGGCCACCATCCACCGGCAGGCACCGCTGCTCGGCGGGGACCTGACCCTCGACGGGCTGCGCCGCGAAACCGCCCCGGAGTGTCCGGCCCTCGTTCCCGGCGCCGCGGCCGAGGTGCAGGTGCACTACGACGCCAGCGCGCCGATCCTGGTGGTCGGCGGGACCAACGATCCGGCCACGCCCATCCGCTGGGCGACGGAGATGACCGCCGCCATGGGGCCGTCGGCGCGGCTGGTCACCTTCACCGGCGAGGGGCACGGCCAACTGCTGACCTCGAGCTGCGTGACCGATCTGGAAGCGGCGGTGCTGGCCGACGGCCAGCTGCCCATCGGGAGCCCGACGTGCGCGCCCGATCCGACGCTCAGCCGGCCGTCGTGGTGGTCGACCGTGCCGCAGCCGGCCGGCGTCGGTCCGGTGGTCGCGCTCCCCAGCGTGGTGGCCGCGCTCGGTCTGGAACCGACCAACAGCTACAGCGAGGTCCACGTCACCAGCCTCGACGTCGCCGCCGCAACCCGGGCCTACGTGAGTGCCCTGCCGGGCACCTTCCGCAAGGTCGCCGAGCGTGACCTGGGCATCACCGACACGACGGCGGTCTCCTTCGTCGCTCCGGACGGCTCGATCTTCGTGGTCGCCGCGTTGGGCCCGAGGGCCTTCGACAGCGCCGAGCTGTCCTCGGCCAAGGCCGACGTCCCCGGTGACCGCACGGTGGTCCTCCTGGCCTCGCTGGCGAACTGAACCCGGCGCACGCCGAGGCGTGCATTCCTGGAACGATCGATCCGGGAATGCGTCACGCTGCCACCCGAAAAGCTGGCAAGATGCCAGGCCGTGAGCTTCCCCAGTGACCTAGAGATCGCCCGTTCCGTCGCCCCGAAGCCGATCACCGAGATCGCCGCGGCGATGGGCATCGACGCCAGCCTGATCGAGACCCACGGCGACGACGTCGCCAAGATCCGGTTGGAGGCGGTGGACGCGCTGGCCGATCGGCCGAGGGCCAAGTACGTGGTGGTCACGGCGATCACCCCGACGCCGCTGGGCGAGGGCAAGACCACCACGTCGGTGGGGATCGGCCAGGGGATGAGCCACATCGGCAAGCGCGCCGTGCTCAGCCTGCGCCAGCCCTCGATGGGACCGACCTTCGGCATCAAGGGTGGCGCGGCCGGTGGCGGCTACAGCCAGGTGATCCCGATGGAGCTGCTCAACCTGCACCTGACCGGCGACTTCCACGCCGTCACCGCAGCGCACAACCTGCTCAGCGCGATGGTCGACAACCACCTGTTCCAGGGCAACGCCCTCGGTCTGGAGCTGAGCAACATCACCTGGCGGCGGGTGCTCGACGTCAACGACCGGGCGCTGCGCAACATCATCGTCGGCCTCGGTGGACGGCTCGACGGCGTTCCCCGCCAGACCGGCTTCGACATCACCGCGGCCAGCGAGGTGATGGCCGTGCTGGCCCTGTCGACCTCGCTGGAGGACCTGCGCGCCCGGCTGGGCCGGATCGTGGTCGGCTACACGAAGCACGACGAGCCGGTGACCGCCGAGCAGCTGCACGCCGCCGGCTCGATGGCCGTGATCCTGCGCGAGGCGCTGAAGCCCAACCTGCTGCAGACCCTCGAGCACACCCCGGTGATCGTCCACGCCGGGCCGTTCGGCAACATCGCCCACGGCAACTCCTCGATCATCGGTGACCGGATCGGGATCCACTGCGGGGACTACCTGGTCACCGAGGCCGGGTTCGGCGCCGACATGGGTGCCGAGCGCTTCTTCAACATCAAGTGCCGCAACTCGGGCATGGCCCCCGATGCCGCAGTGCTGGTGGCCACGGTGCGAGCGCTCAAGGCGCACAGCGGCAAGTTCAAGATCGTCGCCGGCAAGCCGCTGCCCGAGGCCCTGCTGGCCGAGAATCCCGACGACGTGCACGCCGGGGCCGCCAACCTGATCAAGCAGATCGAGAACGTCAAGCTGCACGGTGTCTCCCCGGTGGTGGCGGTCAACGCCTTCCCCGGCGATCACCCGAGCGAGCACCAGGCGATCCGCGAGATCGCCGAGTCGCTGGGCGCTCGCGTCGCCGTCTCGACCCACTTCTCCGACGGCGGAGCCGGGGCGGTCGACCTGTGCCGCGCCGTGGTCGAGGCCTGCGACGAGCCCAGCAACTTCCAGTTCGCCTATCCGGACGACGCCACGCTGAAGCAGAAGATCGAGGCGGTGGCCACCAAGGTGTACGGCGCCGGCGCGGTCACCTACACGGCCGCGGCCAACACCCAACTGGACCGCTACGAGCGCAACGGCTTCGGCCGTCTGCCGGTGTGCATCGCCAAGACCCACCTGTCGATCAGCTCCGACCCGACGCTGAAGGGGGCACCAACCGGGCACACCGTCAACGTCCGCGAGGTGCGCGCCAGCGTCGGCGCCGGGTTCGTCTACCCGATCTGCGGCGACATGATGACCATGCCGGGCCTGGGCACCGATCCGGCTGCGGCTCACATCGATCTCGACGAGCACGGCGAGATCGTGGGCCTGTCGTGAAGCTGCTCGACGGCGTCGCCCTGCGCGACCAACTGGTCGCCGAGTTGCGCCAGCGGATCGAGGCCGCCGGCTCGCCACCGGTCTGCCTGGCCACGGTGCTGGTCGGCGACGACAAGCCGAGCCAGATCTACGTGCGCAACAAGCACAAGATGGCCGCTGCTGCCGGCATGATCAGCAAGCAGGTCGAGCTGCCGGCCTCGGCCACGCAGGCCGAGGTCGAGGACACGGTCGCCGGCCTGGCCGCCGATCCCACGGTGCACGGCATCCTCTGCCAGCTCCCACTTCCCGACGGGCTCGATCCCGAGCCGGTGCTGGCGCTGATCCCCTACCAGAAGGACGTCGATGGGCTGACCGAGGTCTCCATGGGTCGTCTGGTGCGCGGTCTGCCGGGCCACGTCGGCTGCACCCCGCTCGGCGTCATGCGCCTGTTGGAGCGCTACGACATCCCCACCGCCGGCCGCCGTGCCGTCGTGGTCGGGCGTTCGACGTTGGTCGGCCTGCCCCAGGTGCTGCTGCTCGGACGCAAGGGGGTCGACGCCACGGTGACCTTGGCCCACTCGCGCACCCGCGACCTGGTCGAGGTGTGCCGCGAGGCCGACATCCTGGTGGCCGCGGCCGGGCAGGCCAGGATGATCACCGCGGCGCACGTCAAGCCGGGCGCCGCCGTGCTCGACGTGGGCATCAGTCGCACGGCGTCGGGCATCGTCGGCGACGTCGACTTCGAGAGCGTCTCGGCGGTGGCGGGTGCGCTCACGCCCATGCCGGGTGGCACCGGACCGATGACCATCGCCTGCCTGATGGAGAACACGTTGGCTGCGGCTCGCATGCTGGGGGCCTTCGCCGACTAAGCATGGCGCATGGCATCACGCGTCGGTCAGTACTGCATCTACGTCAGCGACCTGGAGCGGTCGGTCGCCTACTACCGCGACCTCATCGGCTTGCGTGAGCAGAGTCGCACCGACATCCCCGGGGTCAACGAGTGCGTCCTCGCCCACGATACGGCGGGCGGGCGTCTGCAGCTGGCCTACCGGCACGACGACGTCCAGCCGATCGACCACGGCAACGCCCTGTGGAAGATCTACATGATCGTCGACGACTGCCAGGCCGTGCACGACGCCGTCGTGGCCGCCGGGTACGAGTCGACGATGGCCCCCGAGCGCCTGGAGCGGTGGCCGGTGAAGGTCGGGTTCGTCCTCGACCCCGACGGCTACCTGGTCGAGCTGGTCGAGTACCTCGACGGCGCCCGCCCGGCCGGGTCGATGGCCGAGGACTGACCCAGCGGTTCAGCCGCCGGCGGTGGCGATCTGGCGAACCGACGGCTCCAGCATCGCCACCAGCCAGGCGGTGACCTCCGCCGGGGTGACCGTCTTGGACAGCACCTGCAGCTCGACGTTGAGCTCGGCGTTCGACCAGGCCGCGTCGCAGAACTGCTGCGACCCGTCCGGGTTCGCCGCGCAGTAGGTGACGATCGTGCCGCCGCGGTGATCCCGGTCGGGCTCGAAGGACAGCTTCAGCCCCTTGGAGAGCGCCTCGGCCTCGGCGTGCCCGCCACCGGGGAACGGCTTGGACACCATCCAGGCGATGCTGGCCCCGCTCGGGTTGCGCAGCAGGCACAGCGGACCTTCCAGGTCGCCCGGGTGCAGGTAGGCGGCAGACACCTCCGTGCCGAGCGCACTGCGGTCGAACGAGGCCGGCGCTGCGGCGACGACCTGACGGACGTCCAGCAACGGGCAACTCGACAGCGAACCGCCGTTGCGCTGGTTGGCCTCGGTGGCGGCGGCGGCCACGGCCGCCTGCGCGCCGGCCGCGGCCTGCGCGGTGTCGAGCACCGACTCGGCCACGGCCGTGCCAGGGGTCGCCGTCCCGGAACCGGATGCGGCGGTCGCGGCGACCAGGTCGTCGAGCACGGCGAGGAGCCAGTCACCGACCTGCTGGCCGGTCACGCCCGATGGCGCCACGGCGATGGCGAAGTCGATCTCGTCGTTGGCCCAGTCGGCTTCGCAGTAGCTCTGGGTGGTGGACTTGCTGTCGGTGGCGCAGTACGTGACCAGCGTTCCGCCGCGCACCGGCTGTTCCGGGCTGAACGACGCCGTCGTCGTCGACGGGAGGATCGACTCCAAGCCGGCCTTCAACCCGTTCGGGAACGGTTCGCCGACGTAGATCGACACGGTCTTGCCGCCGCCTTCGGCGGTGCAGATCACCGTCGCCACCTCGCTGCCGGTCGAGGTGGTCGACTGGCGCGGCTGCTCGATCACGCCGGCGACGTCGAGACCCGCAGGGGCCTTGGGCAGGTAGTCGGCCACGGCGCCGAGCGGGCAGGTGGTCAGGTCCGGGTTGGATCGACCTTCGGCCTGCAGCGTGGCGCGCATCACGGCCGCCGCCGCCGTGGTGTCCAGGTCGCCGCCGGCGGGCGTCGACGAACCGCCGCCGTTGGCCAGGATCGCCGCCGTCAGATCGTCTCGCACGGCCAGCATCCACTCGCCCACCAGCCGGCCGTTGGCCGACGGCCCGGTTGCCACGACGCCGTAGAGAACGTCGCGATCCATCCACACCGCGGCGCAGAACGAGTCGGTGGGGACGGCCTCGCGCACGCAGTAGGTGACCATCGCGCCGGCGCCGACCGGTTGGGCGGGCGACACCGAGGCCGACGTGGACACGCTGGCGATCGACGCGCGGATGGCCGACTCGACGTCGGTGGTGAACGGCTGGCCCATGACCACGGCGCCGATGGTGGGTCCGGCCGACGTGCAGAAGATGGACGTCGACCCCTGGTCGGCGATGGCCTTCTGCGACTTGGTGCCGTTCGGATCGAGTCCGAGCGCGGCCGGGGCCTTGGCGATCAGCGCGCTCACGTCGCCGGCCGGGCAGCTCGCCACGGTGGCGTTGTCACCCGACCCGGCGGCGCGCAGGGCCGGGGCCAGCCGCGCCGCCACCGCGGCGGTGCCGGACGCGGCCGGGGGTGGCGGTGCGGTGGCGGCCGCCGCCGGGGCGAACAGGCCGGCACCGGCCATCGCCAGTGCGGCCACGACCGTGGTCGAGGGACGTCGAGTCATCGGGGCTCCTTCGTGCGCATCCTTGCACCATTGGACGGTGGTGAGCGGCACGCGGTTCGCTCACCGAGACGGGCGACGGTGGCGGACGCGGGTGTGCAGCCGCCGACCCATCCACACCACGTTGGCCGGCACGAAGAACGCCCGAGCGGACAGCGTCGCCTCGCTCCAGGCGATCTTGGCGATCGGCGAGCGCCAGGCGAACATCCGGTAGACGAGGAAGACGATGATCGCCACGTGCATGCCGAACAGCGCCCACGGGTATCCCGAGGCGCCGAGATGGGCCATCGCCTGCGAGCCGATCAGCGGGCCGGCCAGTGCCCCGATGCCGTACAGCAGCACCAGCTGTGACGATGCCGCGCCGACCAGATGCGGTTCCACCCAGTCGGCGGTGTAGGCCAGGACGATGCTGTACAGGGGCAGGCTGAAGCCGCCGATGACGAACATCGCCGCCAGCCCGCGCCACCCGGCCGGGCCGTCGATCACCAGCCACACGCAGGCGGCCGCTGCAGCGACGGCCGAGAACGTCCCGACGAAGCGCCGGTCGAGCTGATCGGAGGCGGCCGAGATGGGCCACTGCAGCACGACTCCACCGACCCCGGAGGCCGCGGCGAAGCGCGCCGCCTCGGCCGGCCGGAGCCCCAGGCGGGTTGCGTAGACCACGGCCAAGGCGATGAACGCGCCGTGGGTCAGCCCGACGAGCACGCCGGAGCCGACACCGGTCGGCACCATGGTGGCCAGGGCCCGCAGTGACACCCGACGACCGTCCTCGACCGGTGGCGCCTCGGCCGCCTCGGACAGGGCCACCGGCGCCACCGAGAGACAGGTGAGCATGGCGGCCACGGCGAAGGCCGCCAGGGTCGCCGGGTCGACCCATCCGGCCAACAGCTGTCCGAGGCCGTAGGCCGCGCCGGTCACCACCAGGTAGACGCCGAGCAGCCGGCCGCGGACCTCGTCGGTCGCCAACCCGTTGAGCCACGACTCGGCCACGACGTAGAGGCTGGCGGCCAGCGCGCCAGACAGCAGCCGGGAGACGATCCAGACCACCGCGGCATGGCGCAGCCCGGCCACCAGCATCGTCGCCGCCAGCATCGAGGCGGTGGCGGCGAAGACCCGGATGTGGCCCACCGATGCCAGGCGGCGCAGCGTGAGGGTGCTGCCCACCAGGAACCCGGCGTAGTACGCCGCACCGATCAGGCCGATGGTCAGGTTGGAGAACCCGCCCGCCGCGGAACGGATGCCGACCACCGTTCCGAACATGCCGACACCGCAGATCACCAGCGCCAGGGCGACGAACAGGCCCCAGGTGGCCACGGCCAACGTGACGCGGCGGTCCGGTCGGGTGGGAGCGCTCACGTACGGATCGTAGGCGGAACAGTTGTACCGGAATCCCGATCGGCGTGGGAGACTATGGGCTCATGTCCGGACAGCGGCTCGACCAGATCGCCCAGCCATACGTGGAGATGCCCGGCGGCTTGCTCCCGGCGCTGCACGCCGTGCAGCACGAGCTCGGCTACCTGCCCCCCGAGACGGCGTCCCGCCTAGCCGACCTGTTCAACCTCGGCGTTGCCGAGGTCCACGGCGTGATCTCGTTCTATCCCGACTTCCGCACCACGCCGCGCCGTGGCCCGGCCGTGCAGGTGTGCGCCGCCGAGGCCTGTCAGGCACGCGGCGGTCGTGGGTTGATCGACATCGCCCGAGCGCACGCCGGCGAACGGGCCGACGTCGCGGCCGTGTACTGCCTGGGCAACTGCGCCCTCGGGCCGAACGTGGCCGTCGACGGACGGGTGCATGCCGGGGTCGACGGACACATCCTGGCCACGGTCATCGACGCAGCCGTCGGCGGCGCTGCCCACCCCGTCTCCACGCCCAGCGGGACGCCACCCCGGCCGGGCACGGTGTACGTGCCTGCCGACACGGCGGCCCGCACCCGGGGCAGCGACGAAGTTGCCGCAGCCTTCGCCGCTGCCGGCGTCAACGTCATCCGAACCGGGTCGCGGGGCATGTTCGCCCTCGAGCCACTGGTCGAGGTGCTGACCGATACGGGTCGCGTCGGATACGGCCCGGTGAGCGCCGACGAGGTCCCGGCGATCGTCGAGGCGATGGGCGGCGACGGCGCCCACCCACGGCGGATCGGCGACGTCGCGGCCCTCGACTGGTTCGCCGCCCAGCAGCGGGTCACCTTTGCCCGGGTCGGCGTGGTCGACCCGCTGTCGCGTCACGACTACGAGGCCAACGGCGGTCTGGCCGGACTGCGCGCCGCCCTCGACGCCATGCCGGCCGCGGTGGTCGACGCCGTCACCGAGTCCGGACTGCGCGGCCGGGGCGGCGCGGCCTTCCCCGCCGGTGTCAAGTGGCGGACCGTCGCCGAGGCACCCGGGACGGAGAAGTTCGTCTGTGCCAACGCCGACGAGGGCGACAGCGGGACGTTCGCCGACCGGATGCTCATCGAGGGCGACCCGTACAGCTTGATCGAGGGAATGGTCATCGCTGGATACGCGGTCGGCGCGCACACCGGGTTCGTGTATGTCCGCTCCGAGTACCCGGCCGCGGTGCGCACGCTGCGCGCCGCCATCGCTGCGGCCACGACCGAAGGCTGGCTCGGTCGGGACGTCCTCGGCAGTGGCTTCGGGTTCGAGATCCATGTGCGCGTCGGCGCCGGGGCCTACATCTGCGGCGAGGAGACCTCGATGCTGGAGAGCCTGGAGGGCCGTCGCGGCGAGGTCCGCGCCAAGCCCCCACTCCCGGCCCACGCCGGGCTGTTCGGCAAGCCGACGGTGATCAACAACGTGCTCACGCTGGCCACCGTCCCGGCGATCCTCGCCGGCGGGGCAGCGGGCTATGCGGCGATGGGCTGTGGGCGCAGCACGGGGACCCAGGTCTTCCAGCTGGCCGGCAACATCGCTCGTGGCGGCGTCGTCGAGGTGCCCTTCGGCATCACCCTGCGCCGGCTGATCGAGGACTTCGGCGGTGGCACCGCCAGCGGCCGGCCGGTGGGGGCGGTGCAGGTGGGCGGACCACTGGGGGCCTACCTGTCGCCCGACCAGCTCGACCTGGCGATGGACTACGAGACCCTGGCCGCCAACCAGGCGATGCTCGGTCACGGCGGGGTCGTGGTGTTCGACGACACGGTGGACATGGCCGCCCAGGCCCGCTTCGCCATGGAGTTCTGCGCCGCCGAGTCGTGCGGCAAGTGCACCCCGTGCCGCATCGGCAGCACGCGTGGGGTGGAGGTCATCGACCGGATCGTCGCCGGCACCGACCGTCAGGCCAACCTGGCCCTGCTGGACGACCTGTGCGACACGATGGCCAGCGCCTCGCTGTGCGCCATGGGCGGCCTGACCCCACTGCCGGTTCGCAGCGCCCTGACCCATTGGCCCGACCACTTCGACGGAGACCGGCGATGACCCTGCTCGACCCCGCTGTCACCCCCGGGCCCGCATCGGAACGGGATCTCGGGACCCCGCCGGCCGACCGCCGCCGTCGCCCCGATCCGGCCACCGTGCACGTGACCATCGATGGCCTCGACCTCGACGTGCCCGCCGGGACCAGCGTGATGCGCGCCGCGGCACTGGCCGGCGTCGACATCCCCAAGCTGTGCGCCACCGATCGGCTCGATGCCTTCGGCTCGTGCCGGCTGTGCGTGGTGCAGATCGACGGTCGGCCCGGCACGCCGGCGTCGTGCACTACCCCGTGCGCCGACGGCATGGCGGTGACCACCCAGTCGCCGCGCCTGGCGACCCTGCGGCGCAACGTGATGGAGCTGTACATCAGCGATCACCCACTCGACTGCCTGACCTGTTCGGCCAACGGCAACTGCGAGCTGCAGGACATGGCCGGGGTGGTCGGTCTGCGCGAGGTGCGCTACGGCGACGCCGGGGAGAACCACCTCGGCCTGCCGGTCGACACCAGCAACCCGTACTTCCAGTTCGACTCGTCGAAGTGCATCGTCTGCTCGCGCTGCGTGCGGGCCTGCGCCGACGTCCAAGGCACGTTCGCCCTGACCATCGCCGGGCGCGGCTTCGGATCGCGGGTCAACGCCGGGGACGGTGGCCCGTTCCTCGACAGCGACTGCGTGTCCTGCGGGGCCTGCGTCCAGGTGTGCCCGACGGCCACGCTCATCGAGTCGACGGTCGTGCAGCTGGGCCAGCCGCGGCGCACCGTCGAGACGACCTGCGCCTACTGCGGCGTGGGCTGCTCGTTCCGCGCCGAGCTGCAGGGCGACACGGTGGTGCGGATGGTGCCGTCGAAGAACGGCGGGGCCAACGAGGGGCACTCGTGCGTCAAGGGCCGCTTCGCCTGGGGCTACGCCAGCCACCCGGACCGGATCACCACCCCGATGGTGCGCGAATCGATCGACGACGAGTGGCGCGTCGTCAGCTGGGACGAGGCCATCGCCGAGGCCGCCCGCCGGCTGCAGGCCGCCCAAGCCGCTCACGGGCGTCAGTCGATCGGCGGGATCACCTCGTCGCGCTGCACCAACGAGGAGGTCTTCGCCGTCCAGAAGATGGTCCGCACGGCCTTCGGCACCAACAACGTCGACACGTGCGCCCGGGTGTGCCACAGCCCGACCGGGTTCGGACTCAACGCCACCTTCGGCACGTCGGCGGGGACCCAGGACTTCAAGTCGGTCGAGGCGGCCGACGTGATCATGGTCATCGGGGCCAACCCCACCGACGCCCACCCGGTCTTCGCCTCGCGCATGAAGCAGCGCCTGCGTGGCGGCGCCCACCTGATCGTCATCGATCCGCGCCGCATCGACCTGGTGCGCAGCGCCCACATCGAGGCCGACGAGCACCTCCAGGTCGAGCCCGGCAGCAACGTGGCGGTGATCAACGCCCTGGCCCACGTGGTGGTCACCGAGGACCTCGTCGATCACGAGTTCGTCCGCACCCGTTGCGAGATCGACGCCTTCGCCGCCTGGGCCGACTTCGTCTCCCAGCCGGAGAACTCGCCGGAGCTGACCGAGCAGCACACCGGCGTCCCCGCCGACGCCGTCCGCCGGGCTGCCCGGCTGTACGCCACCGGCGGCAACTCGGCCATCTACTACGGGCTCGGGGTCACCGAGCACAGCCAGGGCTCGACGATGGTCATGGGAATGGCCAACCTGGCGATGGCCACCGGCAACATCGGCCGGGACGGCGTGGGCGTCAACCCGCTCCGTGGCCAGAACAACGTCCAGGGCTCGTGCGACATGGGCTCGTTCCCCCACGAGCTGTCCGGCTATCGCCACGTCAGCGACGACGCCACCCGAGCGCTGTTCGAGGCGGCCTGGGGGGTCGAGCTGCAGAAGGTGCCCGGGTTGCGGATCCCGAACATGTTCGACTCGGCGATCGAAGGTCGGTTCCGCGGACTGTTCGTCCAGGGCGAGGACATCGCCCAGAGCGACCCGAACACCCAGCACGTCGTGGCTGCGCTGAGCGCCCTCGACGTGCTGATCGTCCAGGACCTGTTCCTCAACGAGACCGCCCGCTACGCGCACATCTTCCTCCCGGGCACGTCGTTCCTGGAGAAGGACGGCACGTTCACCAACGCCGAGCGGCGGATCAACCGGGTCCGCCCGGTGATGCGCCCCAAGCCCGGCAAGGACGAGTGGCAGGTGGTGTGCGAGCTGGCCACGGCCCTCGGCACGCCCATGCACTACGACTCGGCGGCGGAGATCATGGACGAGATCGCCCGGCTGACCCCCACCTTCGCCGGGGTCAGCTTTGCGCGCCTCGACCGCGAGGGCAGCGTGCAGTGGCCGTGCAACGACACCTTCCCGGACGGCAGCCCGATCATGCACACGGTGTCGTTCGCCCGCGGCCTGGGCCGGTTCGTCGAGACCCCCTACGTGCCCACCGAGGAGCGGGCGACACGCCGGTTCCCGCTGCTGCTCACCACCGGGCGGATCCTCAGCCAGTACAACGTCGGCGCCCAGACCCGGCGCACGGCCAACACCGCCTGGCACCCCGAGGACATCCTCGAGATCCACCCCGCCGATGCCGCCGAGCGCGGCGTGACCCACGGCGAGATGGTCACCGTGGCCAGCCGGGTCGGGGCCACCTTGCTGCGTGCCGCGATCAGCGACCGAATGCCCCAGGGCGTGGTGTACACCACGTTCCACTACCCCATCAGCGGTGCCAACGTGGTCACCACGGAGTACAGCGACTGGGCGACGAACTGCCCGGAGTACAAGGTCACGGCGGTGCAGGTCACGCCGGGCGCCAACGCCCTCGGCGCAGCCGCCGGGCCGGACGCGCTGCACGGGTCACCCCACCAGCGATCGTTGACCAGGATGGCCAACCAGATCGCCCGCCAGCACCACCACCTCCCCCACGAGCAGGCGGTGAACACGGTGACCACCCACCTGCACCGCTTCTGGGACCAGGCCATGCTCGAGGACCTGCACGCCATGGTGGCCGACCCGGCGGTGGCCGCCGACCTCGACCCGCTGGTCACCGCCGCCTTCGCCTGACCCTCCCCAGTCCCATGGGCGCGGAATGTTGCGCACCTGCACGATGGCGCGCCCATGGGCCCGTGGGACGTCAGCGTGCCGGGGGGCGACGGCGGGTTCCCGGACCCATGGGCGCGGAATGTTGCGCACCTGCACGATGGCGCGCCCATGGGCCCGTGCGACGTCAGCGTGCCGGGGGGCGACGGCGGGTTCCCGGACCCATGGGCGCGGAATGTTGCGCACCTGCACGATTGCGCGCCCATGGGCCCGTGGGACGTCAGCGTGCCGGGGTCGACGGCGGGTTCGCGGGTCTCGGCGCCGTTCCGTGGGCTCGCCCGGGCGGGCGTAGGTTGGGGTCGACGGCCGTGGGGTCGCGCCAGTGGAGGAGGCTGCCATGCGTGCGGTGATGTTCAACGGATACCGGACCTTCCCGTCGCTCGAGACGATCGACGTGCCCGAGCCGGGTCCCGGTGAGGTGCTGCTCAAGGTGGCGGGCGCCGGGGCCTGCCACTCCGACGTCGCCCTGTTCGACGAGTTCGAGGCCGACCCGGTCGGGCTGATGAGCCCGCCGTTCGTGCTCGGCCACGAGAACGCCGGGTGGGTGGAGGCGCTGGGGCCGGGGGTGCGCGGGATCGAGGTCGGTTCGGCCCACCTGTGCTACGGCCCGATCGGCTGTGGGCGCTGCCGGGCGTGCTCGCGCGGCCAGGACACCTACTGCGAGCAGCCCGGCGCGGTGGGCTACCTGGCCAACGGGCTCGGCCGCAACGGCGGGATGGCCGAGTACATGACCGTCCCGGCGCGCAACCTCGTGCCCCTCGGCGACGCCGACCCGGTGGCCGCCGCACCACTGGCCGACGCCGGGCTGACCCCGTACCACGCCATCAAGCTGGCCCTGCCGAAGCTGGCCGGGGCCGGCACGAGCGCGCTGGTCATCGGCCTCGGCGGGCTCGGGTTGGTGGCCGTGCAGATCCTCCGGGCGATCACCGGCGCCCAGGTGATCGCCACCGACGTGAAGCCGGCGGCCATGGCCCGAGCCCGCGAGTTCGGGGCGGTCACCGTCGAGGGTCCCGACGCCGCCGAGCAGGTCCGCCAGCTGACCGGCGGGCGCGGCGCCAACGCCGTCTTCGACATCGTCGGCTCCCAGCCAACCCTGGCACTGGCGATGGCGTCGGTGGCCCTGCGCGGCGCGGTCCAGGTGGTGGGCATCGGCCACGGCACGCTGGAGTGGAACTTCTTCACGACGCCTTACGAGGCCACGTTGACCAACTCGTACTGGGGCACGATCGAGGACCTCCACGAGGTCGTCGAGCTGTATCGCGCCGGCACGGTCGCCCCCGACGTGGAGCGCTACTCGCTCGACGAGGCGCTGGAGGCCTACCGCAGGTTGCGCGACGGCGAGCTGTCGGCTCGTGCCGTCGTCGTCCCCCATGGCTGACCACCTGACCGGATTACTCCTACGGCCATAGGAGAAATCCCGGCCGCCAACTAGGCTGGCGGCGATGACCGAACTGTTCCGCATCGACGACCTGCACGCCAAGCCGGCCGAGGGCGATGCGGAGATCCTCCGCGGCCTGTCGCTGACGGTCGGGCCCGGCGAGGTCCACGCCATCATGGGCCCCAACGGGTCGGGCAAGAGCACGCTGGCGTCGACCTTGCTGGCGTCGCCGGAGTACACGGTCACGGCCGGGCGGATCCTGTTCCACGGCGACGACATCACCGACTGGCCCACCGACCTGCGCGCCAAGCAGGGCATCTTCCTGGCGTTCCAGTATCCCCAGGAGATCGCCGGGGTCAGCGTCATCCAGTTCCTCCGCCAGGCCCTGTCGGCCCGCAAGGGCATCGACCTCAGCGTGCTGGAGCTGCGCCTGGCCACCATGGAGTGGATGCAGCGACTCGGCATGGACTCGTCGTTCGTCGACCGCTACCTGAACGAGGGGTTCAGCGGCGGCGAGAAGAAGCGCAACGAGATCATGCAGATGGCCATCCTCGAACCGGACATCGCCATCCTCGACGAGACCGACTCCGGCCTGGACATCGACGCCCTGCGGATCGTCGCCCAGGGCATCCGCGAGATCCGCGCCGACCGCCCGCAGATGGGCGTCGTCCTGATCACCCACTACCAGCGGCTGCTCGACGAGGTCCGCCCGGACCACGTGCACATCCTGGTGGACGGCCGCATCGTGGCCAGCGGCGGCATGGAGCTGGCGGCCCAGCTGGAGCGCGACGGCTACGAGGCCTTCCGGTGACCTTCGACGTCGCCGCAGTCCGGGCGCAGTTCCCGGTGCTGGCCCGGACGATGAACGGTCGGCCACTCGTCTACCTGGACTCGGCCAACACCTCGCAGAAGCCGTCCGTGGTGCTCGACGCCATGCACCGCTTCGCCTCGACCTCGTACGCGCCCATCAACCGCAGCGCCTACCAGCTGGCGGTCGAGGCCACCGACGCCTTCGAGGGCGCCCGCGCCGCCGTGGCCCGATTCGTCAACGCCCGCCGGCCGAGCGAGATCGCCTTCGTCAAGAACGCCACCGAGGCGCTCAACCTCGTGGCCCACACCTGGGGTCGGGCCAACCTGCACGAGGGCGACGTCATCGTGCTGACCCACCTGGAGCATCACGCCAACATCGTCCCCTGGCACATGCTGGCTGCCGAGCGCGGCATCACGATCCGCTGGGTGCCGCTGACCGCCGACGGCCAGCTGGACCTCACCGATCTCGACCACCTGCTCGACGGCGCCAAGCTGTTCGGGTTCAGCGCGATGAGCAACGTGCTCGGCACCATCACCCCCGTCGACGAGCTGTGCCGACGAGCCCACGATGCCGGTGCTCTGGCCGTGGTCGACGCCTGCCAGTACGCCCCCCACCAGCCCACCGACGTCCAGGCGTGGGGTGCCGACTTCACCGCCTTCAGCGCCCACAAGATGTGCGGCCCCTCCGGCATCGGCGCCCTGTGGGGCCGTCAGGAGTTGCTCGAGGCGATCCCGCCGTTCCTCGGCGGCGGCAACATGATCGCCGACGTCCGCCTCGACGGGTTCACCCCGGCACCCCCGCCGGCCAAGTTCGAAGCCGGCACCCCGCCGATCATCGAGGCCATCGGTTTCGGCGCCGCCGTGGAGTTCCTCGAGGGGCTCGGCATGGATGCGGTCCGGGCCCACGAGGAACGATTGGCTCGGTACACCCTCGACACGCTGGCCCGGCGCTTCGGCGACGACATCCGCATCCACGGCCCGGTCGACGTCAAGCGGCGGGGCGCGACGTTCAGCTTCGCCTTCCGCGACGTGCACCCCCACGACCTGTCCCAGGTGCTCGACCAGCACAACGTCTGCGTGCGCGCCGGTCATCACTGCGCCAAGCCATTGATGAAGCTGCTCGGTGTCAGCGCCACGGCACGGGCCAGCTGCTACGTGTACAACGACACGTCCGACGTCGACGCGCTGGCCGATGCCCTGGATGGCGTCAGCGATATCTTTGCCCCCTGAAGGAGCACCATGCCCGGCCTCGACGACCTGTACCGCGAGATCATCCTCGACCACTACCGCTCGCCACGCAACCGCGGCGAACTGCCCAGCCCGCCGGCCGCCCACGCCGTCGGCCACAACCCGCTGTGCGGCGACGAGATCGAGGTCTTCCTGCAGGTCGACGGTGACGTGGTCCGCGACATCAAGGTCGCCGGGCAGGGGTGCAGCATCTCGCAGAGCTCGGCGTCGATGATGAGCCAGGCGGTCAAGGGGAAGTCGGTCGACGAGGTGCGCGCCCTGACCCGGCGGTTCAAGGGAATGATGTCGATCGACGAGAATCCCGACGACCCAGCTCGCCCCGGCGACGCCGACGTCAAGCTCGGCGACCTCGAAGCCCTGCAGGGTGTCGTCAAGTTCCCGGTGCGGATCAAGTGCGCCACGTTGTCGTGGAACACGCTGCTCGACGCCCTGCGCCAGCCCGACACCGCGGGCTGACGTTCGAGACGAAGCGGAGCGTCACGGGGAGAGCAGTCGCTCCTCGAACGGGTAGTCGCTCATGATCTCGACACCGGTATCGGTGACCAGCAGCTGGTTCTCCAACTTGACGCCCTCACCACTCGCCGCCGAGCCGATGTAGCTCTCGACGCAGAAGACCATTCCCGGCTCGAAGGCGTCGTCCAGGGGATATGGAACCCCCGGCGTGGAGAACGGGAGATTCGGATATTCGCCGATCATCCCCAGCCCATGGCCGATGCAGTAGTAGCGGCTCGATCGATGTTCCTCCGGAACGGGAAACGCCTTGCGCGCCACCTCCTCGAATGACACCCCCGGCCCGATGAGCGAGACGTTGTGCATCAGTTGCTCGTACGCACGGTGATAGAGCTGACGCTGTGCTGGCCGCCCGGGGCCGTCGCCAGCGAGGAAGGTCCGGGAGAAGTCCACCGAACAGCTCTCGAACGCAATCGCGTCCGTGTCGAAACAGACCAGATCACCGTCGGCGATCACCCGGGTGCCACACTCCTGGAAGTAGGGAAACGTGTTGGGACCGCTCTCGAGCAGGCGGGTCGACACGAGCTCACCGTGGCCGGCGACGAGCGCCCCGACGAAGTGGCTCCACACCTCGTTCTCGGTCATTCCCGGGCGGAGTTCGGCCTCCATCTGTCGGACCGCCCCCACGGTGCGACGCATCGCCTCACGCATGTAGGAGATCTCGAGGGGCAGCTTCACCCGTCTCGCACTGCTCATGAGCACATCGGCATCCGTGATCTCGAACCCAGCCCTGCGGAGCGCGTCGACAGCGACGAATGGCAGGCTGTCGACGGCCAGCCTTCCGATGCCTCCGCGATGTTCCCGGACCAGCTGGGCGATCTCGGTGGCCATGGCACCCGCTTCGGAGGCAGCGAAGCCATTGCTGCTCACATGGCTGAGGCCGCGCCCGATCCGGATCTCGTCGATGGTCGGCAGACCCGTTGCCAGGTGCTCGCCACCGAGATAGTCGAAGAGGATGACCGGACCCTCGGCGACGACCAGCAGGTATCGAGCGGGTACGCAGAGGTTGAACACCGTCATGTTCGTCGCTCCGGTGATGTACCGGATGTTGAACGGATCGCGAACCAGCATCACCTCGACACCGAGCGACGACATGAACGCCCGAGTCCTCGCCAGACGCTGGAGGTACAACTGGTGCCGAGTCGATTGGTGGGTGAGATCGAGGGACGGATGCACATCGAGTGCCACGTCCCGACGCTAACCGCCGACTCTTGTGACCCGCTCCTGCGCGCCGAGCTCCCCAGAGGCCAGTGCGCTCAGCTGCGCCTCAGGTCGATGACCCGACCGCCGCTCACCGACACCAGGGTCTGCGGCTCGATGGCGAACACGTCGTGCCACGTGCCGGCCGCGGCCCACACCTCGTCGTACTGCAACAGATCGGGATCGACGAAGACCCGCAACGGCGTGGCATGGCCGAACGGTGGCACGCCGCCGATCGGGTACCCGGTGGCGGATCGCACGGCGTCGGCGTCGACGCGTGCGCAGCGTGTGCCGGCGGCGGCGGCCGCCAGCTTCTGCTCGTCCAACTGGTTGGCGCCACTGACGTAGGCGACGACGAGCTCGCCGTCGACGCCGAAGATCAGGCTCTTGACGATCTGGCCGACCTGCACGCCGATGGCCGCTGCGGCGTCGGCAGCCGTCTTGGCGCCCTCCGGGAAGTGCACCGGCGTGACCGTCACCCCGATCAACCGGCCGGCGTCGATCACCCGCTGCACGTTGCGATGGACGCCGCTCATGGCGGCTCACCGTACCCGCCGCGATCAGCACGTGCCCGACCCCGATGAAACACCGAGGCGGTCGTGTGGCATAACGGTGTCGATGGACGCCACGCCCACCGACGCCGAGCTGCTGGCCCGCAGCGACCTCGATGCGTCGGCGTTCACCGTGCTGTACCGCCGCCACAACCGGGCGGTCTTGGCCTACTTCCGGCGACGGACCACCGAGGACGCCGCCTTCGAGCTGCTCACCGAGACCTTCGCCCAGGCATGGCTGTCCCGCCATCGGTTCGCCGACCGCCGCAACGGCAATGCCGGGCCGTGGCTGAGTGGCATCGCCCGCCACGTCTGGTTCCGTTCGCTGCGCACGGCGCGCATCGAGCAGCGCGCCCGCCAACGGCTGTCCATGCTGGCGGCGGAGTCCGTGGCCACCGAGTTGCCGAGCACCGATGGCGACGGCATCACCCTCGACCTGCTCGACCGGCTGGGACCCGCGCAACGCCAGGCGGTCCGGCTGCGTGTCGTCGACGGCCACCCCTACGAGGAGGTCGCCAGGCGGCTGGACTGCTCGCCGGTCGCCGCTCGAATCCGTGTCTCCCGCGGCCTGGATCAACTCCGCCGTCACCTGCAAGGAGTCCACCCATGAACGACGTCACCACGCGGCTCGACGCCATCGGCCGCCAGCTGGAGTCGGCCATCGCCTCGGCGATCCGACACAATCCGGCGCCCACCGGGCATGAGCACGGCGACATCACACCCAAGGAGGTCGCCATGCCCATCCCCCTGACCACCCGACGTCGCCGCCGGATCATCGCTGCCGGCGCCATCACCGCAGCGCTGGCCGCCGGCGCCGGCGTCGCCGCGGCGCTCGGTGCGTTCTCGACCGACGAGGTCGAGCGCGGCCTGCCCGGCGGGGCGTACATCTTCACCGGGACCAACCCGTCGTGCACGACGAGCGACCACGTCGTCTTCCAGTGCACGCTGGCGTCGCGGCCGACGCCGGACCCAGTGCTCTCGAACGGCTCCCAGGCCGCCAAGAAGTTCATCAACCGGAACGGTCAGACCGTCAAGGTCCCCTTGACCAATCCCGGTCCGGTGGACTACCTCGGCCGCGTCGAGGCGATCACCGACGACACCAAGCACATCGCCGGCGGGTGCCGCGGGACGGACCACGCCGGGCTGCACTGGACCTGCTTCGTCGGTCGGCGAGCAGTGACGGAGAAGGTCATCGGCCCGGGTCTGCTCGGCGAGTTCGCACCGGTCCCCGGCGTCGGCTGACGCTCCGCTGCGCTCATGGCCGCCGGCACCTGACTAGCGTCGGCGGCCATGAGCACGACCTTCGAGCGGGCCGAGGTGGCCGCAGCCTTCGACGAGTACCTCCGCCGCGGTGCCTACGGGTTGGACTGGAACTCGTGGGCCGACCTGTTCACCGACGACGCGGTGTACGCCGAGCACCACCTCGGGACGTTCCACGGTCGGGAGGCGATCCGCGAGTGGATCGGGCCGACGATGGCCGCCTTCCCGAACATGACGTTCGACACCGAGTGGTCGATGATCGACGGCAACCAGGTGGCCATGTACGTGTGGAACAACCTGCCCGATCCGGGGACCGGCAAGCGCTACGGGTTCCCGAACACCACGATCGTCACGTACGCCGGCGACGGGAAGTTCAGCGCCCAGGCCGACTTCTACAACCCCGCCGATGCCCAGCGGGTGTTCGGCGAGTGGATGGCCGATGGCGGCAACCGTGAGCTGCCGCCGCAGCACGGGCTCGGCGGCCTGCCCGGCTGGGCGCCCGAACCGTCGGCGGACCGGCACTCACGCGACGAGGTCTACGCCGAGTTCCTCCGCTACCGCCAACGCGCCGACCAGGCCGTGGCCACCGGGGACTGGAACCCGTGGGCCGACCAGTTCACCTCGGACGCCCGCTACCGCGAGCACCACTTCGGGACCTTCGCCGGCCAGGACGAGATCCGCGCCTGGATCACCGGCGTGATGCAGCCCTTCCCCACCATGGAGTTCCCGCTGCAGACCGTGTTGATCGACGGCAACCGCCTGTCGGCCGTGATCCCCAACGTGCTACCCGACCCGACCGGCGGTGATCACGACTACGGCTTCGACGTCAACGTGGTCCTGCACTACGCCGGGAACGGCCGGTGGAGCTACGAGGAGGACGTGTACAACCCGGAGGAAGCCCAACGGGTGATCGGCGAATGGGTCGCTGCCGGCGGTGTGTTACCCGGTGGCGAGGTGCCGGGTCCCGAGTCCTAGCGGAGCCCGCCGAACAGCTCGTCGAGGCTCGACGGGCGCACCGCCGCGGCCTGCACCGTGCTGGCCGGCTCGTCCGCTCCGGCGAAGGCGGCGTAGCCGTCGCGTTCCAGCTGATCGGCCAGCTCCGGCCCGCCGCTGGCCACGATTCGGCCGCGCACGAGGATGTGCACGAAGTCCGGGCGGAGCTCCTCGAGCAGCCGGTTGTAGTGGGTGATGGCCACCACCCCCAGCCCGATCTCGTTGGTCAGGTCCTCCACCCGGCGGGCGCAGTCGCGCAGCGCGTCGATGTCCAACCCGGAGTCGAGCTCGTCGAGGATGGCGAACTTGGGCTGCAGGACGGCCAGCTGGACCGTCTCATTGCGCTTCTTCTCGCCCCCGGACAGATCGACGTTCATCGACCGGTCGAGCAAGCGGGAGGCATACCCGATCCGTGCCGCTTCGGCCTCCAACCTGCTGCGCATCTCGCCGCCGCCCTCGGCTCGGCGCGCCAGGTGGGCTTGGCGCAGGGCGTCCTCGACCGACACTCCGGGGACCTCGGTCGGATACTGCATCACCAAGTGCAGCCCGGCCTGGGCGCGCTGCCACGTCGGCATGGCCAACAGGTCCTGGCCGTCGAGGGTCACGCTCCCACCCAGCACCGTGTACCCGGCCTTGCCCATCAGCACCGCCGACAGCGTGCTCTTGCCGGCGCCGTTCGGTCCCATCACGGCATGGACCTCCCCGGAGCGGACGATGAGGTCGATCCCGTTGAGGATCTGGCGCTCGGCGACGGAGGCCGACAGGTCGTGGATCTCCAGGACGTGGCTCACGCCCGCTCCTGCGTCGTCACGCGAACGTCGACCTGACCGTCGACGACTGCGGCCACGTAGACCGGCACGGGTTGGGTGGCGGGGAGGCACGAGGGCATGCCGGTCTCGACGCTGAACAGGCTGCCGTGCTTCCAGCACTCGATCTCCCGGGTCTCGCACCACACCTGACCCTCCGACAGCGAGACGTTGCCGTGCGTGCAGGTGTCGCCGATGGCGAAGACGTCGTCGCCGATGCGGATCACTGCCACGGGGGCACCATCGACATCGAACCGGGCGGCGCTGCCGGGCGTCAGCTCGTCGAGTGCGCAGACCACGGTCATGGCTGCCGCCGTGACAGCTTGTCGGCCACTCGCCGATGCAGGTCGTCGCGCAGGACCTGGGTGACCGGCAGCTGCTGGAGGACCTCGTCGAAGAACCCCAGCACGACCAGCCGTTCGGCCACCTCCGGCGGGATGCCCCGGCTCTCCAGGTAGAAGCGCTGCTCGTCGTCGATCGGGCCGACCGAGGAGGCATGGCTGCAGCGCACGTCGTTGGTGGCGATGTCCAGGTTCGGCACGCTCTCCGCCCACGCCCCCTCGCTGAGGGTCAGGTTGCGGTTGGTCTGGAAGGCCACGGTCCCCTTGGCCTCGTTGGCGATGCGGATCAGGCCGGTGTACACGCTGCGGGCGGTGTCCTGGACGGCGCCCTTGAACAGCAGGTCGCTGGACGTGTGCGGGGCGACGTGATCCTGCAGCGTGCGGAAGTCGTGCATCTGCGTGCCATCGGCGTAGTAGACGGCGACCTGCGTGGTGGTGGCACCCGGGCCTGCCGCCCTGGCGTCGGTGCGCACCCGGGCGTAGTCCCCGCCGAGGGCCACGGTGGCCAAGCGAATGGTCGAATCCCGCTCGCCCACCGCCTCCTGGTGGCCGAGCTGCCAGGTCCGGCGCCCGAGGAGGTTGACCGCCAGGTAGTTGACCCGGGCGCCCTGGGCCGCGCGGATCTGGACACGGGGGACGATCAGCGCATCGACATCGTCGGCAGAGCTGAACGTCTCGATCACGGTCACGTCGGCCTCGGCGCCGACGTCGAGGACCAGGCGGGGATAGCTCGAGGAGCCGCTGGCCTCGATGACGTGGTCAACGGTCACCGCCTGGGCGACGGCCCGGCCCGCCGTGACGCGCAGAACCACCGGCTCGGCATGGGCCTCGCTGAGTTCGTCGAAGCAGTCGTGAATCGTCAGTGACGGAACGTCGCCGTCACAGACGATTCCCGCCGGGGCATCGATCGTGGTTCGGCACGGGGTGGCGTCGTAGCGGTCAAGCTGCAACTCCCCGATCCGGCTGTAGCGCCACACCTCCTGCTCGGCAGTGGGCAACGTCAACGTCGGCGTCGGCACGGGCTGAATTCTACTACGCGCGTAGGAGAAATCCCGAAGCTCACCGCCGCCCTGCCCAAGCCGCAACGTGTTCAGCGCAAATACCCGATTTCCACCATCGGCGCTGAACACCGGTGCGGCGAGGCAACCTTTCGGAGTGCGTGCGTGACACTGGAGGTAGTGATCGGGGAGCGGGTCCAAACATCGGGCGCAGGCCGCACGTTCGAGGCGCTCTACCGCGAGCACCGTCACGGGCTCGTACGACTAGCTGCGATGACGCTCGGTTCCACCGCTCACGCTGACGACGTGGTGCAGGAGGCGTTCGCAGCGCTCCACCGCCAACTCGATCGGGTCGAGTCGCCCTCGGCCTGGCTGCGCGTCGTGGTGGTACGCGCATGTCTCAACGAGCGCCGACGGCGAAGTACGGCCGGCCGGTACGCACCACGTTTGATGCCGGGGCCGAGCGGTGACCCGGCACCGACTGAACCCTTGGTCGATGCCGTGTCGAGATTGCCACTTCGCCAACGCACCGCCGTGGTGCTGCGCTTCTACGCCGACCTCAGTGAGGCCGAGACGGCCCGCGTCATGGGTGTCAGCGTCGGCACGGTGAAGTCGACCGTGCACCGAGCCCTCGAACGCCTACGCGAGGAGATTCACCGTGACTGACATCGAATTCGAACACGAACTCCGCGCAGCCCTGATACGGCACGCCGAGACGCTGGTGATTCCCCAACGCAGCGCGCCCGTGACTCGAATCGGGAGACCGCGCCGCGTGTGGCCGACGCTTGCCGGGGCAGCAGCAATCGTGGCCGGCCTCGCGGCGATCGGCGCGCAGCACCTGCCGGTGCCATCACTGGCTTCGGCGCCACCCACCGGTGCCGAGCCTGAAACACCCAAGTTCACGATCCAACTTCGAGCCGATGGCACGACGCTCACCGTGCCCGACCCCGTTTCTGCGATTCGCAACATCGGACCCGGAACTGGCCCTCAAGCCATCGTTCTACGCGACGTCGACGGCACGTTCGCCTACCACACCGCAATGGTTAGCTACCCGGTTGTGCCGTTACCGTCTGAGGTGGGCGGCAAGCCGGGTGTGGTCTCGCCGTACCGCTACCGCTGGCAACTGGGCCGCTTCACTGCGGAGATTCGCGGCGACCTGGGCCATGACGAACTCGTCCGTCTCGCCGACTTGGTGCGTGTTGATGGGGATCGAGCTGTGATCACCCCGCCTGATCGATATCGCCGCACGTTCGACGGGATCATGGGCCCGACCTGGAAGAGCGAGCAGCGGTATTCGACAGGCCAGTTCGCTTCGCTCGGCGGCGATGTCCTCGGGGTCGGTTCGTCGGGGGGCCTCGTCTTCGCCGAGGTGTCCAACAACGTCGGCGTCGAATGGGATCTGCTGCTCAGCTCCACACACGACCTGAAACGCGCCGACGTTGACGGACACTCTGCGGCGTTAGCGGGCATCGCCAACGGAGCGTGGGCTTGGGAGATCCAGCCTGGCGTCTACGCGATCGTTGGCTGGAGCGGTAGCAGAATGAGCGAATCGAACCTCGGAGTGATGGCCAGAATTGCCAGCACCGCGACGGTCGAGCCGGCGAGCGGGTCCGTCAAGATGACCATCCCGCCCGGATCGTGACTGCGCGGCGGTCACGCGACGGGTGACGTCAGCGTTTGCGGAAGAGGCGGCGCCAGCCTCGAGGCTGACCGGAGGTCGATTGCTCGGCCTGGACCTGGGCGAGGATGTCCGTCGCTGCGGCGTTGACCACGTCCTCGGCCTCGTCGAGGATCGCCGCGGCGCTGCCGTCGTCGAGGCCCGGCGGTGGCTCCGGCGCGACGGTGTTGACCAGCGACCCGTACGTCCAGCCGACGCCGACACGCACCTCGAAGCTCGGGCACGGGTCCGGGCACCGCCACGGTGCGTCGGGGGCGCGGTCGATGTTGCACTTGCGCACGGTCTCCCCGTTGGCGTACGTCCGGCTCTCGTAGTGCCGGCACTCCTCGCGCATGGGCATGGCGGTCAGTGTGCCATCGCCTCGGGGCGCCCGGCCAGGCGCCAGGCGTAGCGCAGGGCGTGGTCGAGCGAGTCGGTGAACGCCTGGCCGGTCCAGGCGATGTCGAACGCCGTCCCGTGATCGACCGAGGTGCGCACGATGGGCAGGCCGACGGTCACGTTGACCCCGCTGTCGAAGGCCAGCAGCTTGGTGGGGCCGTGTCCCTGATCGTGATACATGCACACGATGGCGTCGTAGCGGTGGCGGTGCACGGCCTGGAAGAACACGGTGTCGGCCGGATGCGGCCCGCTGGCATCGATGCCCTCGGATCGAGCGGCGGCGATCGCCGGGGCGATCTCGTCGGCATCCTCGGTGCCGAAGAGACCGTGTTCGCCGGCGTGCGGGTTGAGCCCACACACCGCCACCCTCGGGCGCTCGAGGAATCGGCGCAGCGTCGCGTCGGTGAGCCGGATCACCTCGATCACCCGCTCGGTGGTGACCCGCTCGATGGCCTGGCGCAGCGAGCAGTGCGTGCTGACATGGGTCACGGCCAGGTCCCCGGCCACAAGCATCATCGTCACCGACGGCGAGCCGCACAGTTCGGCGATGAACTCGGTGTGGCCGACGAACCCGGGATCGGAGAGCTGCGTCGCCTCCTTGTTCATCGGCATCGTCACCAGCCCGGCCACCCGCCCGGCGAGGGCATCACGCGTCGCCCGCTCGACGTAGGCCCGTGCCGCCGCACCCGACGCCGCCGACAGCTCACCGGGGGCGAACTCGCCCGCTCCCAGCAATCCGGCGTCCTCGACGTGCAGCGCCGACCAGTCGATCTGCAGTCCGAGGTGCTCGGCTCCCCGCCGGAGGATCGCCGCATCGCCGTAGACCACCACATCGTCGCCGAGCTGGCCGGCGGCGGCCCGGCGCAGGACGATCTCCGGACCGACGCCGGCGGCGTCGCCCATGGTGATGGCCATCGGTGTCACGGTGACATCCTGGCGCGCAGCAGGTCGGCCAGCGTGCCGGGATCCCCGAAGCTCCCGGGTTTGGTGACGATCGTCGCGCCGGGGAATCTCGTCGAGGTGAACCATGGCATGCCGGTCCCGACCAGCCCGCGGACCTCGACGGCGTCGTCGCCCAGCAGGTGGGCAGCGGTGTCCCCGCCGACCATCACGATCAGGTCGGCGCCATCCAGGCACGGACGGGCCCGTCCGGCCAGGTCGTCGAGCAGCTCGTCCGGCGTCGACCCGGCTGAGCGGTCGGTCCGCACGACGGTGACGCCGGGCAACGCCTCGGCGGCGGACGCCTGCGCCAGGGCGACGGGATGGACGCTCCCCAACACGACCACCGCCCGCCCGACACGCCTACCACCCCCGGGGTGATCAGCAAATGTCGGCCGGGCATCGACATTCGCTGAACAGGTTGGGTGGGTGGCGTGCCCGGCCCGCCCGTCCCGCCCGACACCCCCGGGGTGATCAGCAAATGTCGGCTGGGCATCGACATTCGCTGAACAGCTTGGGTGGATGGCGGCGGCCAGCGCGGCGAGCACCGCGGCGGTGCCGGACACGATGACCTCCGTGTGATCGGCGAGGTGCGCAGCGATGGCCGCCAGATCGGCATCGCTGGCGGCGTCGCACACCGCCACCGGTGCCGAACCGGCCAGCCAACCGGGCACACCGCCCACCTGCAGCTCCACGGCGCCGAGCGACGCGGCCGGGCGAGCGGTCGCGGCTGCCCGGCGAGCATCGGCCAGCTGGTCGACCGGCACCCCGCCCGCACGAACGACCCCGTCGACGCACAGCCGATCCATAGCCGGGAATGCGGGTACCACCACGATCCGCCGCCCGCCCGCCGCTCCGAGTGCGGCGAGCTCCGCCGCCCAATTGCCGCGCAGCAGCGAGTCGAGCTTGTGGGCCAGCCGACCGTCCCATCGATCGAGGCCGAGCCCGTCGAGGCGCGCCGCCGCCACCGAGCCGGGCAGGTGGCGCGAGGCGATGTCCACCACGCTCACCGGGTGATCGCTGCGCCGACCCACCGTGACCGTCACCGCTCCTCGGAGGCGCTCGGCCAGCTCGCCAGCGGTCTCCAGGGCGCCGGTGCGGTCGTCGGCGATGACCAGCAGGGGCAGCACCGCGGCAGCGTACTCAGGCCGTGGCGGCCGGGTCCGCCGACGGATCGGTGGGCGCCGCCGGCGAATCCGCCAACCAGCGCACGGCCCGGCTGAGCACCGCCGAGCCGACCACGCCGAGCACGGCGGCGAAGCCGAACGTGGCGCGCACACCGATCCAGGTGGCGATCAGACCGCCGATCGCCGCGCCCACCGGGATGGCCCCGAGGCCGATGACCCGCACGGACGCGATCACCCGCCCGAGGAGGTGGTCAGGCGTCACGCTCTGGCGGGCCGAGCGCCCGACCACGTTGTACGCCGAGGAGAAGCCGATGGCCACGAACATCAGGGCCGTGGCGACGACCACGTTCCCGGCCACGCCGAGCAACCCGAACGCCGCCGTGGTCGCCACCGAGCAGCCCACCAGCATGCGCCGCCTCCCGACGCGGCGGACCACCGGTGCGGCGGCGATCGCCCCGACCAGGCCGCCCACCGCGCCGATGCCGGTCATCCAGCCGAAGGCTCGCTCGGTGGAGTGCAAGACGTCCAGCACGAACAGCACCGAGACCGATGCGGCGGCGGTCATGCCGCCGTTGAAGCAGGCCACGCTGATCGCCACGCCGCGCAGGAACGGGTGGCCGAACGTGAACCGGAGGCCCTCGCCGACCTCGCTGCGCAACGAGCGCCGCTGCGCCGGGTCGCGCCGGTCCTGCAGGGTGGCGTGCACGGTCGACACGAGCAGCGCCCCGACCAGGAAGCTGGCGGCGTCGAGGGCGAACGGCAGCCACGCTGCGGCGACGAACAGTGCCGCGCCGAGCGGCCCGCCGACCACGTCGTTGGTGGCCACCTCGGCCGCAACCATCTTCGAGTTGGCCTGCTCGAGCTGCGACGGCGACGCCAGCTTGGGGATCGCCGCCTGCATCGCCGAGTCGACGAACACCTCGCCCAGCCCGATGGTGGCGGCCACGACGTAGATGGCCGTGAGCGAGGTGTGGCCGGTGGCCACGAGCACGGCCAGCACGGCGACGGCGACGCCGCGGAGGGTCTGACCGGTGATGATGATCCGCCGGCGGTCGTGGCGATCGACCAGGGCCCCGCCGAACGGACCGACCACGGCCCACGGGATCATCGTCGCGGCGGTGACCATGCTGACCGGGAACGGCCGCCGAGTCAGGGTGGCGACCAGCAGCGGGAGGGCCGTGAGGCGCACACCGTCGCCCAGGTTCGAGAGTGCTCCGGCCGACCAGAACCGCCAGAACGTCCCGGAGAGGCCGGCCGGCGGACCGGGCGGGCGATCGTCGCCCGGCGGTCGCTGGCCCACCGAGCCATTCAAGCAGACCGCCGGCTGGCGGCCGGCCCGACCGGAACGGGTCTCAGCCGACGCTGCCCTCCATCTGCAGCTCGATCAACCGGCTCCACTCCACGGCGTACTCCATCGGCAGGGTGCGGGTGATCGGCTCGATGAAGCCGTTGACCACCATGCTCATCGCCTGCTCCTGGGACAGTCCCCGGCTCATCAGGTAGAAGAGCTGCTCGTCGGCGATCTTCGACACCGTGGCCTCGTGGCCGATCTGGGCGTCGCGCTCGCCGACCTCCATGTACGGCAGGGTTCGGCTCTCGCTGTCCTCGTCGAGGATCAGCGCGTCGCACTGGACGTGGCTCTTGCAGCCGGTGGCCCCTTGGTCGACGCGCACCAGGCCCCGATAGGTGGTGATGCCGCCGTCCTTGCTGATCGACTTGGAGACGATCTTCGAGGTGGTCTCCGGCGCGGCGTGGACCATCTTGGCTCCGGCGTCCTGGTGCTGACCGGGACCGGCGTAGGCAACGCTGAGCACCTCGCCGGTGGCCTTCGGGCCGACGAGGTACACGCTCGGGTACTTCATCGTCAGCTTGGACCCGATGTTGCCGTCGATCCACTCCATGTGGCCGGCTTCCTCCACCCGGGCCCGCTTGGTGACCAGGTTGTAGACGTTCGGCGACCAGTTCTGGATGGTGGTGTAGGTGACCCGGGCATGCGGCTTGACGACGATCTCGACCACCGCCGAGTGCAGCGAGTCGTTGGTGTACACCGGGGCCGAGCAGCCCTCGATGTAGTGCACCTGGGCGCCCTCGTCGGCGATGATCAGCGTCCGCTCGAACTGCCCGGCGTTCTCCGAGTTGATCCGGAAGTAGGCCTGCAGCGGCATCTCGCACTCGACGCCCGGCGGGACGTAGATGAACGAGCCGCCGGACCACACCGCCGAGTTCAGGGCGGCGAACTTGTTGTCACCGGGCGGGATGACGGTGCCGAAGTAGCGCTTGACGATGTCCGGGTACTCGCGCAGGGCGGTGTCCATGTCGCAGAACAGGATCCCCTGCTGCTCCAGATCCTCCCGGTTGCGGTGGAAGACCACCTCGGACTCGTACTGCGCGGTGACGCCGGCCAGGTACTTGCGCTCGGCTTCGGGGATGCCGAGCTTCTCGTAGGTGGCCTTCATCTGCTCGGGCAGCTCGTCCCACTCGTCGACCTGCTCGGTGGCCGGCTTCAGGTAGTAGTAGATGTCCTGGAAGTCGATGTCGGGCATGTTCACGGCGAACCACGGGGCCATCGGCTTGCGCTCGAAGAGCTGCAGCGAGCGCTGCCGGAAGCGGGTCATCCAGGCCGGCTCGCCCTTCCACCAGCTGATCTGGTCGACCACCCCGCCATCGAGGCCCTTGGTCGGCGTGAAGGCGTACTCGACGTCCGTGTCGCTCCAGCCGAGGTTGTACTTGCTGAGATCGAGATCGAAGCTCATGGCGACCTCCGGGGCGGGCACGTCCGACGAATTTGCACTACGCACATAGTAACAATTCGCCAGGCGATCCGCCCGGGCCGGCGCCGGGCGTCGCCCGGCCTACGCCGCGTCGGTCGCCGGGGCCGGCTGGCGCACCGTGACCGGCGGGTCGAGCTCGATGAAGATGCACTCCCCCGGGCAGGCCATCGCTGCGTCGATCACCGCCTGGTGGCGGCGGGGGGCCACGTCGGCCAGCGAGCCGGCGCCGCCCGGATCGTTGAGCACGATCCCGGCCTGGGCCACGTAGGCGATGTTGTCCTCGAGCTGGACGAACACGTCCGGGGCGTGATCGACGCACAGCCCATCGCCGGTGCACAGGTCCTGGTCGATCCAGACACGCATCGGCGCCGACGCTACCGGGCCTAGCCTGACCGCCGTGCACGAGCCGGTCGCCAAGCGGGTCGCCCACGTGTGGCGCCGCCCGACCGGCGACGTCGACGACCCGTGGGCCTGGCTGGCCGATCGGGACGACCCGGACACCCTGGCCTACCTCCGTGCCGAGAACGACGCCGCGGACGCCTGGTTCGCCGAGCACGGCGAGCTGGTGGACGCGGTGTACGGCGAGCTGCGATCGCGGATCCAGGAGACCGACCAGTCGCCGCCCGTGCGCCACGGCCGCTGGTGGTACACGTCCAGCACGATGGAGGGTGCCGACTACCCCGTGCACCGCCGGGGCCCGACCGCGGAGACCGCCGACCGCGACGTCCTGCTGGACGAGAACGTGGAGGCCACCGGCCACCCGTTCTTCGCCCTCGGGGCCTTCGATCTCGGTCACGACCAACAGCTCCTGGCGTGGAGCGCCGACCTCGACGGCAGCGAGCGCTACACCATGCGGATCCGTGACCTGCGGACCGGTCGGGATCTCGACGACGTGCTGGAGGGAACCGCCGGCGCCGGCACGGCCTGGGCCGCGGGCGACCACCATCTGTTCTACGTCACCGACGACGAGCACCGCCGGCCGTGCCGGGTGTGGCGCCACGAGCGGGGCACGCCGCAGGCCGCCGATGTCCTGGTGTTCGAGGAGCCGGACGAACACTTCTCGGTGGGGATCGACCTGTCCCGATCCGGCCAGTGGATCCTGATCGACGTCGAGAGCCAGACCACCTCGGAAACCCGGCTGATCCGGGCCGATGAACCGGAGCGAGCACCGCAGATCGTTCGCCCTCGCCGGGATGGGATCGAGTTCGGCGTCGACCACTGGGGCGACCGCTTCGTGATCGTCACCAACGAGGTCCACCCGGACTTCGCCGTGATGACCGCCCCGCTCGACGACCCCGGCCGGTGGACGACCCTGGTGGCCGGCTCGCCCGGGCGGCGGATCCTCGGTGTCGAACCGTTTGCCGAGCACGTGGTGCTCGTGCAGTGGCGCGCCGCCCAGCCGGAGTTGTGCATCGTCGGCCGCGACGGCACCGAGCGGGTGCTGCAGCTGTCCGACGAGCCCCACGACGTGGCCCTCGACGCCAACCCGGAGTACGACTCCACCACGGTTCGGTACCTGTACCAGTCGTACACCGTGCCGGCCGAGCACCACGCCCACGACCTGCGGACCGACGAGCGCACCCTGCTGAAGCGCACGGCGGTGGTGGGGGTCGACCTGTCGCGATACGTCGCCGAACGCCACTGGGCCACGGCTCCCGATGGTGTGGCGGTGCCGGTGGACGTGGTCCGCCGAGCCGACGCTGCCCAGCCGGCACCGACCGTGCTCTACGGCTACGGCAGCTACGAGATCAGCCTGGCCCCGTGGTTCAGCCCGGCCCGTTTGTCACTGCTCGACCGCGGCATCAGCTTCGCCGTGGCCCACCCGCGTGGTGGGGGCGAACTCGGGCGGCAGTGGTACCTCGACGGCAAGCTGCTGCACAAGCGCAACACCTTCACCGACACCATCGCCGCCGCCGAGCATCTCGTCGCCACCGGCCTCGCCCGTCCCGGACGGTTGGCCGTGCGCGGGGCCTCGGCCGGCGGCCTGCTGGTCGGGGCCTGCGTCACGATGCGCCCCGACCTGTTCGCCGCCGCCGTCGCCGAGGTGCCCTTCGTCGACGTGGTCACGACGATGAGCGACCCCGACCTGCCCCTGACGGTCACCGAGTGGGAGGAGTGGGGCGACCCGCGCATCGAGCCGTGGGCGACCTACATGCTCGGGTACTCGCCCTACGACCAGACGAGCGCTCGGGACTACCCGGCGCTGATGGTCACGGGCGGGCTCAACGATCCGGCGGTCAGCTATCACGAGCCGGCCAAGTGGGTCGCCAAGCTGCGTGCCCTGCGCACCAACGACGCCCCGCTGGTGTTCCGCTGCGAGCTCGGCGCCGGGCATCGCGGGCCGAGCGGGCGCTACGACGCGTGGCGCGACGAAGCCCGGGTCGTGGCTTTCCTGCTGGTCGCGCTGGCGGGCTGATCAGCCGAGACCGGCCAGCACGCCGACGGCCATGAACGCCACGTTGCGGGCCACGTGGCTCCAGCCGATGGGCTTGCTGCTGAACCCGCCGAAGCAGGCGCACGGCGGCCGGCGACCCTGGCGGATCCGCCGGACGAGGAACAGGGTGAAGACGACCAGCACCCCGATGGCCACCCAGGCGACGATGCCGGGCGCGACCCGCCCGACCAGCAACGAGCCGAGGGCCAGTTCGACGAACGGCACGGGCATGGCATAGCGGACCGGCACGCCGAGGGCCGCCGACTGCGTGTTCCACCGCCGCAGGTCGATCAGTTTGGTGACCGCCGAGAACAGGAAGACCGCTCCAAGGACGTACGCCGCCAATCGAGCCACCACGCTCGGATCGTACAGCCGGGCAGCCGTTGGAGAGGCCGCGGACCCGCCGGAAAGCCCGGATTTGCGCCGTTTGGTGTCTCGATCAGTCGAGTCGAAGGGTCAGGCCCTCGCCGGCGGACACCAGCTCGATCCCGGACCGCCCGGCGACCTCCGCCGCCCAGCGGTGCTGCTCGTCGACCTCGTCGTCGATGCGCTGCGGGTCGTGATGGAACAGCACCAGGGTGCGCACACCGGCCAGCCGAGCGACCTCCAAGGCGAAGGCGACCGTCGAGTGCCCCCAGGTGTTCTTCACGGCGAACTCCTCGGGCGTGTACTGCGCGTCGTGGATCAACACGTCGGCTCCGCCGGCCAGTTCCAGCGCCTCGGCGCACACGCCGAGCGAGCCGTCCTCGGGTTGCTGATGGTCGGGCAGGTAGGCCACCGACCGGCCCTCCCAGGTCAACCGGTACCCCAGCGTGGTGCCGACGTGGGGGATCGGCCGGCTGAGCACCTGGATCCGGCCCAGGGCGAACTCGGAGCGACCGACGTCGTGGACGTGCACGGTGCCGGGGATCTCGGTGATCGGGATCGGGAACATCGGCGGACGGACCACGTCGGCGATGACGTCACCGGCCGCCCGCCCGTCGTCCTGCACCGGGCCGTAGATGTGCAGTTCTGCGCCGGGGCGCAGCAGCGGCGTGAAGAAGGCCACGCCTTGGATGTGGTCCCAGTGCAGATGGGTCAGCAAGCAGTTGCCGCGGAACGGTTCGTCGTCGGGCTCCTCGAGCCCGAGGTAGCGCAGCCCGGTGCCCAGGTCGAGGACCAGCGGCCACTCGCCGGGCACGCGCACGGCGACGCACGACGTGTTCCCGCCGTACCGCCTGGTCGACTCCCCGTGGCACGGCGTCGATCCCCGAACGCCGTAGAACGTGATCGCGATCACTGAGCCCCCTCGCCGGTCACAGTAGACCCGCGGCGGGCGGTGTCCACGGGGCACGGTGCGTGACCTTCGTCGCAGCTTGGGTACGGTGAGCGGATGGCCACAGCGAGGGAGGGTCGCGTCGTCGTCAACGACGTCGAGTTGGCGTACCTGGAACTCGGCAGCGGTCCGCTGGCCCTGTGCCTGCACGGGTTTCCGGACACACCCCACTCGTTCCGCCACCTCCTCACCGACCTGGCCGCCGCCGGCTACCACGCCGTCGCCCCGTTCCAGCGCGGCTACGCGCCGAGCGCCGTCCCGGCGGACGGTCGGTACCAGACCGGTGCGCTGGCCCTCGACGCCATCGCCGTGCACGACGCCCTCGGTGGCGACGCCGATGCGGTGATCATCGGCCACGACTGGGGTGCCATGTCGGCGACCGGCGCGGCGGTGCACGCGCCCGACCGATGGCGGCGGATCG
Source organism: Actinomycetes bacterium (assembly GCA_029782355.1). Classification (GTDB taxonomy): domain Bacteria; phylum Actinomycetota; class Acidimicrobiia; order Acidimicrobiales; family Ilumatobacteraceae; genus JAKOUY01. Next base: position 300,363 of record JAKOUY010000031.1, on the reverse strand, counting down.
TCACCATGGCGGTCCCGCCGGGCCCGGCGGCCGGCATGGCGCTGCTCAGCGATCTGGCCCAGGTCAAGCGCAGCTGGTACATGTTCTTCTTCCAGCACCCGCTTGCCGATCTGGTCGTGCCCGCCGACGACCTGGCGTTCATCGACCTGTTGTGGGCCGACTGGTCGCCGGGCTACGACGGCCGTGCCGACGCGGCCCTGGTGAAGCAGGCCGTGGCGGACCCGGCGCATCTGCAGGCCGCGCTCGGCTACTACCGCGCCACCCTCGGCGCCGGGTACGTCGACCCGGCGCTGGCCGACGTGCAAGCGGCGTGCTTCGCCATCCCCAGCCAGCCGATGCTCTACCTCCACGGGCGCCAGGACGGCTGCATGGGCGTGGACATCGCCGAGGCGGCACGGGCCACGGTGCCCGAGCACGTCCGCATCGAGATCATCGACGGGGCCGGCCACTTCCTGCAGGTCGAGCAGCCGGCCGAGGTCGACCGGCTGGTGCTGGAGCACCTCGGGTGAGCCGGCCGGGGCTGCCCGACGGGCTCGTCGTCGTGGTCAAGCACGAGTGCGCCACCTGCGAGATGGTCGCTCCCCTGCTGACCACCTTTCCGGCCACGGTGTTCACCCAGGACGATCCGGAGTTCCCGGCGGGTGTGGCCGCCGTCCACGACGCCGACCTGGCGGTGAGCTGGCACCACGACATCGAGACCGTCCCGACCCTGCTGCGGGTGGTCGACGGGATCGAGGTCGAGCGCACCGAAGGCTGGCGCCGCGACGACTGGCGACGGATCACGGGCATCGCCGATCTCGGCGCCGACCTGCCGGTGATGCGTCCCGGGTGCGGGTCGCTCAGCGTCGACCCCGATCGGGTCGACGCGCTGCGTGCCCGGTTCGACGGTGGCGTGCTCCGCTCGCGGCGCATCGAGCTGGCTGACGCGGAGGACGACCTCGAGGTCATGTTCCAGCGCGACCTGACCGACGGCCTGCCGGTGGTCCCGCCCACCCCCGAGCGGGTGTTGCGGATGCTGACCGGGACCACCCGCCCGGCCGACGAGGTCGTCGCCACGGTGGCGCCGGACCTCGTTGCCGTCAGTGTCGAGAAGGTGGCGATCAACGCGGTGATGGCGGGCTGCCTGCCCGAGCACCTGCCGTGGGTGCTCGCCGCGGTCGAGGCGGTGTGCACCGACGAGTTCAACATCCACGGGGTCCTGTGCACCACCATGCCGGTCGGCCCGGTGGTGGTGGCCAACGGTCCCGGCACCGCGGCCGTCGGGCTGAACGGTTCGGCCAACGCCCTCGGCCAGGGCGTGCGCGCCAACATGACCATCGGACGGGCGGTCCAGCTGGTGGTCCGCAACGTCGGCGGCGGTCGGCCGGGGCCCGGCGGCATCGATCGAGCCACCCACGGCAATCCGGGCAAGCTCGGGCTGTGCTTCGCCGAACGGGAGCACGACTCCCCGTTCAGCTCGCTGGCGGCCAGCCGGGGTGTGCCCACCGGGCGCAATGCGGTCACCGTGTTCGCCGGCGAGGGACCGCGCTGCGTCGTCGACCAGAAGGTCCGCACCGCCGGCGACCTGGCCACCGTGCTGGCCGACGCGCTGATGCACGTGCACACCCCCAAGCTGGCCATCGCCTTCGACGCGATGCTGGTCCTCGGACCGGAGCACGCCCGGGTGGTGGCCGAGGCCGGGTGGGACCGCGACCGGTTCCTCGACGAGATCCACCAGCGCTGCGCCAAACCCGGTCGGGACTGGCTGGCGGGGGCCGGAGGGATCGCCGACGGGATGCCCGACTTCCTGGCCGAGGCCCCCTCGGTCCCGAAGTTCCGCCCCGGCGGGCTGCTGCTCGTCCACGCCGGTGGCGACGCCGGACTGTTCTCGGCCGTGATCGGCGGATGGGCCGGCGGGGCGATGGGCAGCGAGCCGGTCACCCGGCTGGTGGGAACATGAACCCGACCCGACCGACTCGTCGCCCCAAGGAGGCCCGCCCGTGACCCGCACGATCCTCGACCCCACGGCTGAGCACCGTCCCACCGAACGGGCGCTGACGCCACGTCCGGACCGCCTCGACGGCCAGGTCGTCGCCCTGCTCGACATCTCCAAACAGCGCGGCGACGTGTTCCTCGACCGCATCGAGCAGCGGCTGGCCGAGCGGGGGGTCGCCACCAAGCGATTCCGCAAGCCGACGTTCACCAAGCCGGCGCCGGTCGACCTGCGCCACGAGATCGCCACCACCTGCACGATGATGATCGAGGCCCTCGCCGATTGAGGCAGCTGCACGTCGTGCAGTGTGCACGACACCGTGGATCTCGAAGCCCGAGGCATCCCCAGCGTGTTCGTCGCCTCGGCCCCCTTCGCCGATGGCGCCGATGCCCAGGCTCGCTCGCTGGGCATGCCGGGGGTGGCCCGGGTGTTCACGCCGCACCCCGTCCAGGACCGCACCGACGAGGAGATGCGGGCCTACGCCGATCTGGTGGTCGACGAGGTCCTCGCCGCCCTGGTGGGGCCGCGCTGACCGGCGGGGCCGCGGCCCATTCCCGCGCCGGCGGCGGTACGGTGCGCCGATGGCGCGTTCGAACCGCGATCCGTTCTGGGATCTCGACCCGCAGGCCGATCTCGACGGGATCCTCCGTGATCGGCTGAACATCGAGCCGCTGGTCGCCGCTCGCCGGCGCGGTCCGTTCGGCTCGCTGCTGGTCAAGCTGTCGGCCGCCGACACCCGGATCCTCGACACCATGCCGACCGAGGAGAAGAAGTACCAGCTGCTCGGCTCGCTGGTGCTGGCCACGGGCGTCCTGGCCTTCCTGGCCACCACCTGGGCGCTGGCCGGGACCATCGGGACCTCGGCGGCCGTGGGCATCGGGCTGATCCTGGGACTCGCCGTGCTCGTGGTGGACCGCGCCCTGGTCGCCCTGCCGCTCAACCCCGTGCGCCTGCCCCGGGTCATCGGGCAGTCGTTGTGGGATCCGCAGTCGGCGGGCCCCGAGCGGGCCAAGCACTATGCCGAGATCGTCGATGCCCGGCGCGGTGGGCGGCTGCGGACGATGCTGGGCGTGGCCGTGCGGCTCGTCCCGCGAGTCGCCATCGCCCTGTGCCTCAGCTTCATCATCGCCGAGGGCGTCCTGCTGGTCCGCTTCCGGGACGACATCGATCGGCGGGCCCGGGCGATCCTCGACGTCACCCGCTCCTCGTCGCAGACGGCGATCAACGCCTATTACAAGAACGAGATCCAGCGCAAGCAGGCCGAGATCACCGCACTGGAGACCGGGGGGACCAGCGGCGAGGCCCAGCAGGTCACCGATCGGCTGGCGGCCGACCAGCAGGTCCAGGCGACGATGCAGACCGACATCAACACCCTCGAGGAGCTGTGGCAGGCGGAGATGAACGGCCGCCAGATCACCCGGACGCTCTCGGACGGGACGTCGTTCACCACGTCGGGACAGCGCAAGTGCGCCGAACGGTGCCGGTCCTACAAGGACGCCCAAGCCAAGCTGGGCGACCAGCTCACCGCCGTCAACCAGCGGGTCACCGACGATCAGAACCTGCTGGCCACCTACCAGCAACAGGCCCAGGCCGCCCAGGCCGCCAACCAACCGGCCATCGACGCCCTGCACCAAGCCATCGCCCAGCTGCAGAAGAGCCAGCAGGCCCGCCTCGACGAGATCGCCGCCGACGTCAAGCCGTCGGTGCTGTTGCAGATCCAAGCCCTCGAGGAGTTGGCCGTCGACCCGACCCCCGCGGTGCGCGAGGAGAACGACGTCCTCGCCGGCAACCAGCTCGTCGCCGGGCAGGCCGCGGCGACGGCACCGGGACCCGCCACCGCCGGATCGACCCCGACCTCGACCCCCACACCGACGCGGGCATCGGCACCGCCGGCCACGTCCGCCGCGGCGGCCACGGCCACCGTGCGCAGCCCGACGTGCACGGGCGGGTGGCTGGACACCGCGTGGTGCAGCCTGCGCACCTGGCTCGTGCCGAACACCCCGCTCGGCCCGCAGATCGCCGCCTGGCGGTACTTCTTCTTGCTGTTCGACCTGATGCCGATCTTGGCCAAGGCGGTGCTCAGCCTGCGCCGTGTTCGCCCGTACGACGAGGTCGAGGCCGGCCTGGCGATGATCACCCGGGTGCGGATGCTCAACTCGGTCGACTGGCAGCTCAACCAGGTGGGGGCCGATTGGGAGGATCGGGCCGCCGAGCGGCGCAGCCGCCGGGCGATCTCCGACGCGATGGTCTTCCCCGGCTCGCGGCGCCTGCACCGCGTCGCCCGGGTCAAGCTGGGCGAGCCACCGAAGTCCCGCCAGCTGTCCACGCCGCCGCCCCCGCCGGCCCCACCCGCCGTCGCCGCGTCCGCCCCGGACTGACGCGTCGCGGCCGTCACCGGCTCAGGTCGGGTGGACCAGGCGGAGGGCGTCGAGCAGCACGTTGCGCGTCTGGCGCGGGTCGATCAGGTCGTCGACCGCACCACCGGCGGCCGAGCGGTACCCCGACGCCAGCTCGGCACGAACCATGGCCGCGGCGTCCTCGTCGGACGCCCGCATCGCCGCATCCGCGCCGCGCGCCGGCATGCCGCCGAAGGTCACGCCGGGGTAGGCCACGCTCAACGTCTGGTTGTCGAACGGGTTCATGGCCATGACCGAGCTGCCGAACCCGTAGGCCTTGCGCAGGGTGACCTGCAGCTTCGCCGACCGGGATCGGTGCTGGGCGGCGTACATCCGTGCCGCCGCCCGGAGGATGCCGGCCCGCTCGCTGGCGGTCCCGGCCAGCACCCCAGGATTGTCGGTCAGGAACACCAGGGGAATGGCGAACGGCTCGAGGTTGGTGATGAAGTCGGCTGCCTTCCACGCCGCATCCACGGTGATCGAGCCGGCATGGCTGGCCGGCTGGTTGGCGACCACCCCCACCGTTCGCCCACCGAGGCGGGCCAGCCCGGTGAGCAGCGACGGGCCGTAGCGCGGTTGGATCTCCATCCACGTGCCGTGGTCGACCACCCGGGTGACGACGTCGGTCATGTCGTAGGCCTGACGGGGGTTGCGCGGCACGATGTCGAGCAGGTCGTCGATCAGCCGCCGACCGTCGCCCCCGGCCAGCGGAGCCGGCTCGCCGGCCGCGCTGGGCAGGTAGGACAACCACCGGCGGATCAGCGCCAGGGCCCCCTCGTCGTCGTCGGCCACGTTGTGGATCAGCCCGCTGGCGAGGGCCACGGACGGGCCGCCCAGGGTGGCGGCGTCGACGTCCTCGCCGAGCGAGGCCTTCACCAACGGCGGACCGGCGGCGAAGATCGCCGCTCGCTCGGTCATCACCGAGAAGTCCGCCATGGGCGCCGCCAGGGCACCGTGACCGGCCGACGGCCCGAGCACGGCGGTCGCCAGGGGTACCACCCCACGCAGCTCGGCGAGCGGCTGGAGATCCGTGGGCGCGGCCGCCGGTGGCGGGTCGTCCGGCATCGGCGGACGGTGGCCGGCTCCCTCGAGCAGCATCACCAGCGGGCACCGCTGGCGGATCGCCAGGGTGGCGATGCGATTGCGCTTGGTGGTGTTGGCCCGCCCGATCGAGCCGCCGGCGACGGTGAAGTCCTCGGCGCCCACCAGGACCGGGCGCCCGTCGACCAATCCGCTGCCGGCCACGAAGGCGTCGGCCGGCAGGTCACCGGCCAGGGCACCGATCTCGGTGAAGGTCCCCGGGTCGCACAGCGCGGCGATGCGCTGGCGGGCGGTCAGCTTGCCGGCGGCGCGGTGGCGGGCCAGCTTGTCCTCGCCGCCCATCGCCCGGGCGGCTCGCTGACGATCGGCCAGGTCGGCCAGCAGCGGCTCCCACTCGTCGCGGCTCACATCGGCGGCCCTGCCCAGGCCGGCACGCCCGAGCCCGCCGCACCGAACAGCTCGTCGTGGCGGGCGGCGATCTGCTCGGGCGTCCAGGCCGCCCCACCGTTGGTGATGCTGGCGGCGACGACCGCCGGTTGCATCCGGTGGATCTGGTCGCCGAGGACGATGAACACCTGACCGGAGACACCGGCGGCGAGGTCGCTGGCCAGCCAGACCACCACCGGGCTGACGTTGGCCGGGTCGTACCGGTCGAAGCCCTCGGCGGGGCGGGCGAACTTCGGGTTGACCTCGGTCATCGGGGTGCGAGCTCGCGGGGCGATGCAGTTGGCGGTGACCGCATAGCGGCCCAGCTCGCGGGCCTCGACCATGGTCATCGAGACGATGCCGCCCTTGGCCGAGGCGTAGTTGATCTGCCCCGGCCCGCCGAACAGGCCGGACTCGCTGGTCGTGTTGATGATCCGCCGGGGCGCCAGCTCGGCGCCCTCGCCGGCCGCCTTGGCCGCCTCGCGCCAGTGGCGGATGGCGAACCGGGTGACCGCGTAGTGCCCCTTGAGGTGGACCTCGACCACGGCGTCGAACGGCTCTTCCTCCATGGCGAAGCACGGTGCGTCGCGGATGAACCCGGCGTTGTTGACGACGATGTCGAGATCGCCGTAGGTCTCCAGCGCCGTGGCCACCAGGGCCTCGGCTGCCTCCCACGACGCCACGCTGCCGAGGAACGGCGAGGCCTGCCCGCCGCGCGCTGCGATGGCCGCCACGGTCTCCCGGGCGCTCTCGCCCAGGTCGGCGACCACCACCCGCGCGCCGGCGGCCGCGAGGGCTTCGGCGTGACACCGACCGACTCCTCGACCGGCGCCGGTGACGATGGCCACCTTGCCGTCCAACACGCCCACCGCAGCCCTCCTTGGTCGAGCCCGCCGCGCCGTCGCGACGATGTCCGCGGATCCTAGAGCGGCCTCGCCGTCCGGCCCGATCCGGGATTCCCGAAATCTGATACCTTTTCAGATGTGAATGACTTCCAGCATTTCCCGAAGATCATCAGCGTCGACGACCACGTCGTCGAGCCGGCGCACCTGTTCGATCGTTGGCTGCCGAAGAAGTTCCAGGACCACCCGGACAAGCCGCGCGTCGAGCGCCGTGGGCTGGCCGGGATGACCTACCGCGGCGGCACGACCTACGAGTTCGACTGGCGCGACGATGCTCCGAAGGCCGACTGCTGGATCTACGGCGACCTGATCGTCCCGCACAAGCGCCACGTCGCCGCCGTCGGCTTCGACCGCGACGAGATGACCGCCTCGCCGATCACCTACGACGAGATGCGCCCCGGGTGCTACGACCCCACGGCCCGCCTGGCGGACATGGACCTCGACGGTGTCGAAGGCTCGCTGGCCTTCCCCACCTTCCCGCGCTTCTGTGGCCAGACCTTCGCCGAGGCCGCCGACAAGGATCTGGCCCTGGCCTGCGTGCAGGCCTACAACGACTGGATGGTCGAGGAGTGGGCCGGGCAGGGCGACGGCCGGCTGATCCCGCTGCAGATCATCCCGCTGTGGGACATGGATCTGGCCGTGGCCGAACTGGAGCGCAACGCCAGGCGCGGCGTCACCGCCGTGGCCTTCAGCGAGATCCCCGCCAAGCTCGGGCTGCCCACGTTGCACAGCGGGTACTGGGAACCGTTCTTCCGCACCTGTGCCGAGACCCAGACCACCATCTGCATGCACATCGGCTCGTCCAGCCAGATGCCGGCGACGTCTCCTGACGCCCCGCCGGCGGTGGCGGCCACGTTGAGCTTCGGCAACGCGATGAGCTCGCTCAGCGACTTCCTGTTCAGCGGCGTCCTGGTCCGCTACCCGACCTTGAAGCTGGCCTACAGCGAGGGACAGATCGGCTGGGTTCCCTACATCCTCGAGCGGGCCGACGACGTGTGGGAGCAGCACCGAGCCTGGGGCGGGGTGCGCGACGTGATCCCCGAGCCACCCAGCACCTACTGGCACCGCCAGATCTACGGCTGCTTCTTCCGTGACAAGCACGGCCTGGCCAGCCTCGAGTCGATCGGCGTCGACAACGTGACCTTCGAGACGGACTACCCGCACACCGACTCGACATGGCCGGACACCCAGAAGATCTTCGCCGAGCAGGTCGAGGGCATGGACCCGGTGCTGATCGAGAAGATCGCCCGGGGCAACGCCATCACCATGTTGCGCCTCGATCCGGCGACGGGTCGCTGGAAGCCCTGACCGTCGACGTGACCATCGCGACCGCGGCGCGCCGGCCCACCGCGCTGGTGACCGGCGCCAGCCGTGGCATCGGCAAGGCCATCGCCGTGGCGTTGGCCCGTGACGGCCACGATGTCGCCATCACGGCGCGGACCGTTCACGAGGGCACGGGTGTCAATCCGAACACCGGCGGCCCGCTGGAGGGCAGCCTCGACACCACCGCCCGGATGATCGCCGAGGCCGGCGGCCACGCCGTCGCCATCGTGCTGGACCTGCTCGACCTGGACGCCATTCCGGGGGCCTGGTCGGCGGCGGTCGACGGTCTGGGCGGGCGGGTCGACGTCCTGGTCAACAACGCCATCTACGCCGGCCCGGGCAACGAGTGTCGTTTCGGCGAGGTCGACCCGACCGACGTGGTCAAACGGGTCACGGGCAACCTCACCGCCCAGCTGCTGCTCACCCGCCTCGCCGTGCAGCACATGACCGCCAACCCACCCGACGGCGCCGGGCGGCGCGGCACCATCGTCAACATCACCAGCCATGCCGGGCAGGCCACCCCACCCGCACCGGCCGGGCAGGGTGGGTGGTCGCTGACCTACGCCGCCACCAAGGCCGGCTTCCATCGCATCGCCGACGTGCTGGCGGTGGAGTACGGCACCGACGGGCTGCGCGCCGTGAACGTCAACCCGGGCTTCGTGTCGACCGAGCGGGTGCTGGCCACCGAGACCCTGGCATTCGTCGCCGCACGAGGCGTGGCGCCCGAACCGATCGGCGAGGCCGTGGTGCGGATCCTCCACGACGACACGATCCCCAATGGCGGGTACGTGCATGCCCCGCACTACCGTGCCGATCGGTGAGCGTCGCCACCTTCGCCGACCTGCTCCTGCGTCGGGCTGACGACGATCGCGTCGCCGTGCGGTTCGAGGACGACTCGATCACCTACCGCCAGTTCGTCGCCGGATGTGTCCAGCGCGCTGCCTGGCTCGCCGACCTGCTCGATCCCGGCGCCGACCCGAACATCGGACTGCTGCTGGAGAACGTCCCCGAGCACCTGTGGTGGATCGGCGCGGCTGCCATCGCCGGGGCGACGTCGGTCGGCGTCAACCCGACCCGTCGCGGTGCCGAGCTCACTCGCGACATCCGCCACACCCGCTGCCAGCTGGTGGTCACCACCACGACCGACGCCGGTCTGCTGGACCCGTCGATCCCGACGTTGCTGGTGGACGGACCCGACTACCCGGTGGGCTTCGGACGCTACGCCACCGCCACGCCGCCGGCCGTCCTGCCGGCGGCGAACCACCCGCTGCTGCTGCTGTTCACCTCGGGCTCGACCAGCGCCCCGAAGGCCGTGGTCTGCAGCACGGCGCGCCTGGCCGGTGCCGGGCTTCGCTGCGAGGCGATGTGGCAGTTCACGGCCGAGACGGTGGCCTACTGCCCGATGCCGCTGTTCCACGGCAACGCCCTGATGGCCTGTTGGGCGCCGACGCTGGCGGCCGGTGGAACCCTGGTGCTGCGCCGCAAGTTCTCCGCCAGCGGCTTCCTCGACGACGTCCGCCGGTACGGCTGCGACTTCTTCACCTACGTCGGTCGCTCGATCGCCTACGTCCTCGCCCAGCCACCCACCGACCACGACCGCGACAACCGCCTCCGACTCGGCTTCGGCACGGAGGCGTCGCTGCGCGACCGACGGCTGTTCCAGGACCGCTTCGGCTGCGAGCTGCTGGAGAACTACGGGTCGAGCGAGTCGGTCATCGTGCTGACCCGTACACCCCAGACGCCGGAGGCCGCCCTCGGCGTGGCCGAACGCACCGAGCACAGCGACGTGATCGTCGCTGACCCGCTGACCGGAGCGGAGTGCCCTGCGGCCCGCTTCGACGAGCACGGGGCCCTGACCAACGGCCACGAGGCGATCGGCGAGCTGGTCAACCGCGCCGGGTTGGGAACGTTCGAGGGCTACTACGACAACCCGGAGGCCACCGCCGACCGTCTGCGCGGCGGGTGGTATTGGAGCGGTGACCTGGCCTATCGCGATGTCGACGGCTTCTTCTACTTCGCCGGGCGCAGCACCGACTGGCTGCGGGTCGACAGCGAAAACTTCGCCGCGGCACCCGTCGAGCAGATCCTCTCCCGCTTCCCGGGCACCGTGATGGTCGCCGTCTATCCGGTGCCGGACACTCGCACCGGCGACCAGGTGATGGCTGCGATCGAGATGGCCGCGGGGGTCCCGTTCGATCCGCAGGCCTTCGGGTCGTTCGTCGCCGACCAACCGGACCTCGGCACCAAGTGGGCGCCGCGCTACGTGCGCCTCGTCGCCGACATGCCGCTGACGGCGAACAACAAGCTCAACAAGCAGCCACTTCGCGCCGCGGCGTGGACCTGCGCCGACCCGGTGTGGTGGCGCGAGGGTCGCGAGCCGCGGTACCGGCTGCTGACCGACGACGACCGCGCCGCGCTGGCGGCCGAGGCCGCGGCGGCGTCCGGTCGGGCTCCCTAGCCGCGCTGGCGGCGGGCGGCGCGGATCTGGCGGGCGGTGGGCGGATCCGGCACGGGCAGATTCAGGAACGAGACCCGGTACAGCCGGCCGTTGCGCATCGCCCGGGAGACGTCCCAGACGAAGTTGGCGTGGGCGATGACCAGCTGGCCGGTACTCGGATCGAGCCACGGCATCACCGACGCGCCGTAGGTGGTCTCCGATCCGTGGTCCGGAGCCAGCGCCATCGACGACGACTCCACCCACGGACCTTCCGGCCGAAAAGCGGTGTAGACGTACAGGCGCTTGCCCCACCAGTCGCCCTCCTTGTACACGTTGACGTAGCGGTTCCCGATGCGGCGGACCGACGGCGGGTTGACCTGGCCGGGTGCCCCACCGTTCATCACCGCGACCGCCGTCGCCGGATCGGTGTTCCAGCCCGACCCGTCCCAGTAGGTGTAGGTGGCCCGGAACCGACCCTTCGGGACCCGGGCGACATACACGTTGTTCTCGCACGGGTTGATCCCGAGCAGGAACGCCGGGTCGAACTGCCGGTTGCAATAGCCGTACAGGTACGAGTACTCACCGTCGTCGACGATGGAGTAGCCGTACAGCTTGGTTCCCGGGTTCTTGGCCCTGGTGAGCGAGAGGATCCGCAGGTCGGACGGGCGGATCACGGCCTCCCAGGTCTCCCGCGGCAGGGCTCCGATGGCCGCTCCGGTGTGGCGCGGGTTGACCATCCGGGCGAGGAACAGGTGCAGGTAGCCGTCGGCGCCCATCGCCCCGTCCAGCGGCCAGAACCAGCGCGTCGAGACGACCTCGGTGGCGTAGCCGATCCACGACTTGTTCAGGTTCGGCGCCTTCAGCGGCCCGCTGAAGCAGTCGCCGCGCTGGATGATCCCCAGGTTGTGGCCGAACCCGTCACCGATCAGCCGGGCATCGACGCCGCGGAACGCGTCCTGGAACATCCACAGCGTGGTGCTGTCGTTGATCCGGTAGGCCCGCGGGTAGTCCTCGCCGGACAGGCCGGCGGCGTTGTTGGCGGCGAAGAAGGCGTTGAGCACGGCGGCCTGCTTGGAGCCGGCCACGCACTTGCGAACCAGTTCGGGGGCGATGGTCGCCGACGTCCCAGCCGACGATGCTGTGGGGACCAGGGCGGTCAGCCCGATCGCAACGGCCATCACCACGGCGGCAACAGGTCGGCATCTCATGGGTCTCCCCTCAGGACGTGTACGCCCCTCCGTTGACCCCGAGGGTCTGTCCCGTCACGAACGAGGCTTCATCACTGGCTAGGTAGACGCACGCCGCGGCGACGTCGGCCGGAGAGCCTAGCCGCCCGACGGGCATCATGAATTTGTCGTCGGTGATGATCTCGGCGCTCATCCGCCCGAGGGCCAGGCAGTTGACGGTGACCCCCTTGCGGGCGTTCTCCAGGGCGAGGTGCCGGCACATCTGCACCCCGGCTGCCTTCGAGGCCCCGTACAGCGACACGCCCATCGACAGACCCTGGCGCCCTGCCTCGGAGGAGATGAAGATGATCCGGCCGTGCCGGCGCTCGATCATCGGCTCGAGCACCTCCTTGACCACGTTCAGCAGTCCGGTGAAGTTGATGTCCATCCACCTGTTCCAGGCCGACTCGTCGTGCTCGTGGAACTTGGCCACCGGAAAGCCGTCGGCCGGGATCCCGGCGTTGTGCACAAGGATGTCGATCGGACCCCCGCCCGCCGCCACGGTGGCCGCCAGCGCCGCGGCCACCGATGCCCGATCACGCACGTCGCCCTGCACGGCGACGGCCTGCCCCCCGTCGGCGACGATCGCGGCCGCCACCGACTCGGCCCGCTCGGCGAACAGGTCGTTGACCCCGACGAACGCCCCGTGGGCCGCCAGGCCGCGGGCGATGCCGGCCCCCATCCCCTGCCCGGCACCGGTCACCACGGCGACGCGTCCGGTCAGGTCGAACATCCGTTGCAAGGCCATCGGTGGATGGTAGGTCGGGTCGGGCTCGTCGCCGTCATCCACCGGACCCGGGCGGGGTCATCGTCACCGTCGACTCGACCCCCGTGCCGGTCGTGGCCTCGTCGGTGGAGATCTGCCGCAGGGCCGTCACCGAGGCCGGCATCACCGGCCCGGTGCCGTCCGGTTCGAACGCCAGCTCGACGGCGGAGCCATCCGTCAAGCGGACCCCGGCGAGATCCCGGACGACAGGGGTGATCACCGTGGGGTGGTCGATGTTCGGCCAGACGCGGACCACCAGGCGGGCGGGCTTGCCATCGCAGGTGGTCGACCCGGCGTCGACCGTCCGCCCGCCGCCCTGCGTCGTCGGGAACGCCAGGCGGGTGTCGGTGAGCTGCACGCCGTAGACCGACAGGAAGTTGCCGAGGGTGGCGTTGGGTCCCGCGCCGGCGTCGGTGAATGGGTGGATGTGGATCACCCCGTCGTCATGACTGTGCAGACCGGTCGCGGCGTAGCGCTGATTGGTCAGCACGACGGCACCGGTCGCCGGATCGGAGGTGGTGTCCTCCATCGTGCCGGTCAGCTGGATCGGCTCACCGCACACGTGGATGCTGTAGGCCGCGAGCCAGTGAGCGCCAACCACCGGCGGCTCGGTGTTGACCGGCACGCTGGCCGCGGCGGGATGGCGTCGCTCCGGTCGGTCCGTGGGGAGCAGGGACACGAACACCAGCCCGGCTGCTGCCGCCCCGGCGAGTGCTGCCGCGGCGACCATCGCCCAGCGCCGCCGGGTGGGGGAGGCCGGCGGCGCCAGGCCGATGATCGCCCGTCCCGACACCACGGCGTCGAGGCGGTCGACGACCGGAGTGGACTCGGCGCGGCGGTGGAGGACGGCGACGAGGCGACGCTCGACGTCGTCGGGTGCGGACGGCTCGAAGCTGCTGGTGTCGTTCATGCGAGGGCCTTTCGCAGGGTGGTCAGGGCCCGGTCGATCCACGGACCGACGGAACCCGTCGGGCAACCGAGGGTGGCAGCGATCTCGGCGACGGACCGCTGCTCGTAGTAGCGCAGCACCACGGCGGCGCGCTGGCGGAAGGGCAGGCGGGCGAGCGCGTCGTCCAGTGGATCGCACGGCGGGGCAACGGTCTCGGTGCCGATCCGGGCCAGGAGCCGGCGTTGGCGGACCCGCCGCCGGCCGGCATCCCGGCAGCCGTTCAGCACGGAGCGGTTGAGGTAGGCGCCAGGTTCGCGAACCGTGGCCCAGTTGCGGTACACGCCGATCATCGCCTCGTGGACGATGTCGTCGGCCAGTTCGGCGGAGCCGACCAGCAGGGCGGCGCGGCGCACCTGGGTCGGCTGATGGGTTCGGTAGAAGGACTCGAACGACGACGCTGTCGGCTGATCGCTCACCGCTCGTCGCTCCCCCTCGACCCGGATCGTGGTCATCACGTCCGTCTGACGCACGACCCGAAGACATTGATACACCCGATGTCGAGACACCCGGCCAGATCGCGGCCGGGTGTCGTCAGCGAGCGGTGACGGTGTAGGTGTCCGTGCCGGAGCGCAGCAACGTGCCCGGGGTGGCACCGGTCGGGTGGCCATCGACGATGATCGCCGTGCCGTTCACCAACACCCGCCGGACGCCGATCGAGCCGGCAGTCAGGCGGGCCGACTCGCCGGGGAGATCGTGCACCAGGGCGGCCGGCTCGGAGTCGACGGTCGCGGGATCGAAGACGACCACATCGGCGATGGCACCCTCGCGCAGCTCACCACGGTCGCGCAGGCCGAAGAGCTTGGCGGGCACCGAGGACATCATCCGGACCGCCTGCTCGACGGTGGCCAGCTTGCGGCCACGCAAGCAGTCGGCCAGGAAGCGGGTCGGGTACGGCGCCCCGCACATCCGGTCGAGGTGGGCCCCGGCATCGGACCCGCCGAGCATCGCCCGCGGGTCGTGCCACAGCTCGGCGCGCATCCGCCACGACTCGGTGTCCTCGTCCTGGGGCGTGGGCCACCACACCGTGCGCAGGTCGTCGGCGATGGAGATGTCGAGGAAGGTGCCGAACTGGCTGACGCCGCGCTCGGCGGCGATGTCCTTGACGAACCGCCCGCTCAAGCCGTCGTTGACCGGCGAGTAGGTGTCGCCCACCCGGTAGTCGCCCCAGTCCGCCAGACGGCGGAACACCCCGGCGGCCTGCGACTTGGAGTTCTCCAGCAGGCGCAGGCGGGTGTCCGGGTCACGTAGCCGCTCGATCCGCTCGGGCACCGGGACACCGAGGATCTGCCCCCACTCGGGCAGCAGCCACAGCCCGCAGAAGTTCAGCAGGCTCATGTTCATCGGCGCCTGCACGGGCAGGGTCAGGGCGATGACCTTGCCGCCGACCTGCTGGGCTCGCTCGTAGGCCTGCAGCTGGCGGGGAACCCGGTCGGGCTCGCGCGAGTCCACCGTCAGCACGTTCCAGTTCATCGGCCGGTTCGCCGCGGCGCTCATCTGCGCCAGCAGCTCGATCTCCTCGTCGGCGAAGCGATCCAGGCACCCCGGGACGATGCCTTCCAACGTCGTGCCCTCGTGCCGGCCGACCTCGTCGGCCAAGGCCAGCAGCTCGTCCGGCGTCGCCCACCGGCTGGCCACCGGTTGACCCTCGCCGTCGCTGTGCGACGTCGAGTTGGTGAAGCTGAAGCCCAGGGCCCCGGCATCGATGGCCCGGGCCAGCTCGGCACGCATCCGGTCGATCGTTGCGTCGTCGGCGGCATTGCCGATGGCCTCGCCGCCCATGACGTAGCGGCGGATCGCGCAGTGTCCGACGAGGAACCCGGCGTTGACGGCGATCTTGCCGTCGAGGCGGTCGAAGTAGTCCTGCACCGTCTCCCACGACCAATCCGTTCCGTTCTCCAGCGCCGGGAGGGGCATGCCCTCGACCTTGGCCATCATCTTGCGCAGGTAGTCGGCGTCGCCCGGTGTCAGCGGGGCCAGGGTGAACCCGCAGTTGCCGGCGATCACCGTGGTCACCCCATGGTTGCTCGACGGGGTGGCGAACGGGTCCCACAGCAGTTGGGCGTCGTAGTGGGTGTGCGGGTCGACGAACCCGGGGGTGACCAGGCACCCCGTGGCGTCCGTGGTGACCGCAGCCGGCTCGTCGATGGTGCCCGGGGGGGCCACGGCCACCACCCGGCCACCGCGGATGGCCACGTCCGCAGCAACCGGTGCGGCGCCGGTGCCGTCGACCACGGTGCCGCCGATGATCAGTTCGTCGAGCATCGCTCACGTCCCTCCTGCTGCGTCCACGAGCGCTTGGCTGAAAATCTGACGCGGCGTCAGATGTACTCTACAAGCCATGTCACGGACGTATCGGATGCTGATCGGCGGCGAGTGGGTCGACGGCGAAGCCGGCAGCTACCCCATCACCAACCCGGCCACCGAGGCGCCCGTGGGCGAGGCCCCGGAGGCGTCCGTGGCCCAGGCCGAGGCTGCCGCCCAGGCCGCCGCCGAGGCCTTCCCGGCCTGGAGCCGCACCCCGCTGGCCAGGCGGGCCGAGCTGCTGCGCACCGCCGGGCGGCTGCTCGCCGAGCGGCAGGCCGACCTCGTCCCGCTGATCATCAGCGAGACCGGCGCCACCGCCCAGGTGGGGTCACGCATGCAGGTCCCGGTGGCCATCGATCGCTTCAATCGCTACGCCGCAGCCCTGGAACGTGACTTCGTGATCCCGCTGCCGCCCTACCCCACGGCGGCCACGCCATTGGCCGCCGGCGGGTTGATCGGCGGCGTCGTCCACCGCCAACCGGTCGGCGTCGTCGCCGCCATCTCGCCCTACAACTTCCCGGTCGTGAACATCGCCGGCAAGATCTGTCCGGCGCTGGCGGCCGGCTGCACGGTGGTCATGAAGCCCGCAGCGCAGGACCCTCTGGCCGTCATCGTGCTGACCGAGATCCTCCGCGAGGCCGGGTTCCCCGACGGCGTGATCAACGTGATCACCAGCTCCTCGCCCGACCCGGCAGCGGCGCTGACCACCTCCCGGCACGTCGACATGGTCAGCTTCACCGGCTCGACCGTAGTCGGTACGAAGATCTACCAGGCCGGCTCGGCCACCATGAAGCGCCTGCTCCTCGAGCTCGGGGGGAAGGGCGCGGCGCTGGTCCTGGAGGACGCCGACGTGGCCAAGGCGGTGGCCGGACTGGTCAGCGTGTGGGGATTCCACAGCGGGCAGATCTGCACGGCCCCGACCCGGGCCATCGTCCATCGCAGCAAGTACGACCAGCTCGTCTCCGCGCTGGCCGCCGCGGCGCCGAACCTCAAGGTCGGCGACCCCACCGCCATGGACACCGTGGTCGGACCGGTGATCAGCGACGCCCAGCGCGCGCGGATCGAGCACTACATCCAGACCGGCAGCGACGAGGGTGCCACGGTGCTGGTCGACGGTCGGCGTCCCAGTCACCTGGACACCGGCTTCTACGTCGGCCCGACGCTGCTCGCCGACTGCCGGGCGGGAATGACTCCCGTGCAGGAGGAGATCTTCGGACCGGTCATCGTGGCCATGCCGTTCGACGACGACGACGAGGGCATCGCCCTGGCCAACGGAACCGACTTCGGCCTGTACGACTACGTGTTCAGCCAGGACACGGATCGGGCCTACCGGGTGGCCCGCCAACTGCGCAGCGGCAACGTGGGCATCAACACCGCCCAGCGCAACCACGAGACGCCGTTCGGCGGGTTCAAGATGTCCGGCGTCGGTCGGGACGGCGGGGAGTTCGGCCTGCACGCCTACACCGAGATGCAGTCGATCGTCTGGCCCGGCTGATGGGCGTCTCCGACTTCCGCTCCCCGGTCCGCCTGCTGGAGGGCGTCAAGGTCCTCGACCTGTCGATCCTCGGTCCGGGAGCGGTGGGCGGCTTCCTCGTCGATCTGGGAGCCCACGTCACCAAGATCGAGGGACCGTCCGGCGACTACGTCCGCCAGATGACCTGGCCGATCATCAACACCCGCGACGAGGGCCCGCTCTCGCTCATGCACCTGCACCTCAACCGCGGCAAGTCGTTCGAGACCATCGACCTGAAGACCGACGACGGCAAGGCCCGCTTCGCGGCGATGGTGCCCGAGCACGACGTGATCATCGAAGGCATGCGCCCCGGGTTCCTCGACAAGATCGGGTTCGGCTTCGAGCAGTTGAAGATCCTCAACCCGCGCATCGTCGTCTGCTCGATCAGCGGGTACGGCGCCACCGGCCCCTACCGCAACCTGCCGTCGCACGGGGTGGCCTACGACACGTGGTCCGGCTCGGTCCAGCCACAGCTCGACGAGTTGGGGTTCTGCACCACCCCGGACACCCCGAACATCGGCATCACCGCCGGCCCTGCCTTCGCCGCACTCGGCATCTGCGCCGCCCTGGTCCGGGCCCGCACGACCGGGCAGCCGGCGTGCATGGAGATCGCCCAGTCCGACGCCTCGGCCTACTTCGACTGGTACCGGATCGAGAGCGAGCGGGCTTACACCCGCCCGCAGAGCGAGGTCACCGGGAACCCCAGCGACAACTACGAGCGGCGCCCGGCCGGGCTGGCGGGCATGCGCGAGGGCGTGCGCTACCAGCTGTACGAGTCGGCCGACGGGCACGTGCTGTTCATGGCCAGCGAGCATTTGTTCTGGAAGAACTTCTGCCAGGCCGTCGGGCGGATGGACCTGTTCGAACGCTGGCCGGGCAGCAAGTACGCCGATCACGCCCGCGGCAATCGTGAGCTGCAGGCCGAGCTGCGCGACATCTTCCGCTCCCGGACTTCGGCCGAGTGGCTGGAGCTGGCCGACCGGCACAACACGACCATCGCGCCGGTGAACACCCCGGCCACGCTGCCCGACGATCCGCAGTTCCAGGCCAGGATGACCTGGGTCGGCAAGGACGAGCTGGACTGCGAGCAACTGGCCTTCCCACTGAACCTGCAGGGAGAGTGACATGGGAACCTTCTGCGTCACCGGCGCCGCCAACGGCATGGGCGCGGCCACCAAGCGCCAACTGGAGGCGGCCGGCCACCGGGTGATCGGCGTCGATCTGCGCGGCAGCGACATCGACGCCGATCTCGGCACGGCGGATGGCCGCGCCGCCGCAGTGGCCGAGGTGCTGGCCCGGTGCGACGGGCGTCTCGACGGCCTGGCCCCGATCGCCGGGATCAACGGCACCATCGGTCCGGAGCCCACCGTGCGGATCAACTACTTCGGCGCCATCGGGGTGGTCGAGGGCCTGCACGACGCCCTGGCCGCATCGGGCAACGCCGCGGTCGTGCTGATCGCCAGCGTGGCCACCACGATGACGCCGGGCCTGACCCGCGAGCACGCCGACCTGTTCCTCGGCGGCGACGAGCAGGGCGCGGTCGACGCCATGGCCAGCCAGGGGTGGTACGCCTACCCGGCGGGCAAGTTGGCCATCGCCTACTGGGTGCGCTCCCACGCCGTGCTGCCCCGCTGGATCGGCCAGGGCATCCGGATCAACGCCGTGGCCCCGGGTGTGATCGACACCAACATGACCCGCTCGCTGCACGACATCGAGGGCATGGACGAAGCGCTGGCCCAGATCCCGATGCCCATCGGCCGCCAGGGCACGGCCGACGAGCTGGCCAACGTGATCACCTTCCTGCTCGGCCGGCAGTCGAGCTACGTGGTCGGCCAGACCTGGTTCGTCGACGGCGGCACCGACGCAGCCATCCAGCCGCGGAGCGCCCCCAACCCGCTGGGCTGACCCGGTCGGTAGGGGTGCGGCGCGCTGACCTCAGCCGCCCATCCCGGCCAAGCTGTCGTGACAGGAAGGCGACGTCGCCTTCTTGTCACGACAAGTTCGTCGCGAAGGGGGGTGTGGCTGGACGGGGCGGTCCCGACGGGCCTGGGCGGACCTGGGACGGTCAGGCGTCGTACGGGCGGGTCTCCGGGAGGCGGACCAGGGGGATCGTGCGCTCGGTGCGCGCTTGGTAGTCGTTGTACCAAGCGCGATCGGCGGTGAGCGCGGCCCAGGTCTGGGCGTAGTCGTCGCCCTCGAGGATCTCCGGCTCGCACCAGTAGTCGTGGTGCTGGGAGCGCACCCGGACCTGCGGGTTGGCCGTGCGGTCACGCAGGTTGACGAACCAGCTCGGGTGCTGGTCGTGACCGGCGAAGCTGGCCACGACGATGCGCAGGCCCTGCGGGTCCTTCCACACCGGGAGCGACACCTTGTGCTCGTTGCCCGACTTGCGCCCGATGGTGTGGATGATCACGTGGTGCATCCCGGCGACCACCCAGGCCTCGTCGGCGTTGGTCGCTTCCATGCCGGCGACGTGCATCTTGGTGATCGTGGGGATCTCCTCGTGCGACGGGGTCTCCCACTCCTGCTCGACACGCTGGTCGCTCGGTTCGCTCATCTGCCCGACGCTACCCGAGCACCAGCTCGGCGATCCGACCGAGGGCGGCCGGATCGTGGGTCGAGATCATCAGGCTGGTCACCGGGCTCGACCGCCAGGCGGCCAGCTTGTCGCGGATCCGCTCGGGCGGGCCGACCAGCGAGATCTCGTCGGCGAAGGATTCCGGGACCGCGGCGATGGCCTCGTCGCGCCGGCCGGCGAAGAACAGCTCCTGGACCCGCAGCGCCTCGGCCTCGTAACCCATCCGGGCCATCAGCTTGGTGTGGTAGTTCTGCCCCTTGGCGCCCATCCCGCCGATGTAGAACCCGAGCATGGCGCGCACCGGCCACAGCCCGGCACTGACGTCGTCGGTGATCGTCAGCTGCGCCAGGGCGGTGATCTCGAAGCCGGGCTTGGCGTCGACCAGCTGGTCGGCGTACACCTCCTGGCGGTACGGGCTGTAGTACAGCGGCAGCCAGCCGTCGGCGATGCGCGCCGTCTGGGCGACGTTCTTCGGGCCCTCCGCACCGAGGAAGATCGGGATCTCCGCCCGCAGTGGATGGGTCATGATCTTCAACGGCTTGCCCAACCCGACGCTGCCCTCGCCGCGGTACGGCAGCGGGTAGAACGGCCCGTCGCTGGTCAGCGGTCCTTCCCTCCGCAGGGCATCGCGGATGATCTGGACGTACTCACGGGTGCGGGCCAAGGGCTTGTCCGACGGCCGCCCGTACCACCCCTCGACCACCTGCGGCCCGGACACCCCGAGCCCGAGGATCATCCGCCCGCCGGAGAGGTGGTCGAGCGTCATCGCCGCCATCGCCGTGGCCGAGGGCGTCCGCGCGGCCATCTGCACCACGCCCGTGCCGAGGCGGATCCGCTCGGTGTGGGCGGCGATCCACGCCAGATAGGTGAAGGCGTCGTTGCCCCAGGACTCGGCCACCCACACGCTGTCGAAGCCGACCCGCTCGGCCTCCTGGGCCACGGCGACGGCGTCGGCGTGCGGGGCCGCGCCCCAGTAGCCGAAGGTCAGGGCCAGCTTCATGGACGGCTCAGCGGACGAGCTTCAGGGGCTCGGGGTGGTCGATCGTGCACCGGGTACCGGTGTAGATCGAGAGCATGCACTTGTTGCAGTGGATACACGTTGCCTCCGTGGCCGAACCGTCTCGCATCCGGTTGACCAGGTCAGGTTCGCGCACCAGCGCCCGGCCCATCGCCACGAAGTCGAACCCGGCGTCGAGGGCCTGCCGGGCGGTGTCGGCCCGGCTGACCCCGCCGAGGTAGATCAACGGCATGGAGAGTGCGGCCCGGAAGCGAGCGGCCATCGGCAGGAAGTAGGCCTCCTCGTACGGGTAGCCGGGGAGCAGCCACCGGCCGAACAGGCGGAACCCGAGCTTCATCGCCTTCGACGGCAGGATCTGCTCGAACTCGGCGCGCGGCACGTCACCGCGGAACATGTACATCTGGTTCTGCTGCGAGCCGCCGCCGGTGAGCTCGATGGCGTCGAGCCGGCCGGAGGCCTCGAACCGCTTGGCGAACTCGATCGACTCGTCGATCTCCAACCCGCCGCGCACGGCGTCGCGGATGTTCATCTTGGCCGTCAGGGCCAAGCCCGGGCCGACGGCCTCACGGGTGGCGTCGAGCACGCGCAGCAGCAGGCGGGCGCGGTTGTCCAGCGAGCCGCCGTACTCGTCGGTGCGGCGGTTCCACCTCGGGCTGAGGAACGACGACAGCAGGTAGTGGTGCCCGAAGTGCAGCTCGACCGAGTCGAAGCCGGCCTGACGCAGCATCGTCCCGGCGGCGGCGAAGTCGGCGACCACCTGATCGATCTCGGCGCGGGAGATCTCGGCGACCTTGGCCCCCATCCGGGTCCGCCGGGCGCTGGGGCCGAGGACCCGCTTGCCGGGGACCTCGCCCACCGCACCGGCGTGGCCGATCTGGGCGGCGATCTTGGCGCCCTCGCCGTGGACCACCTCGGCGATCCGGGCCAGGCCGTCGGCCGCGCCGTCGTGGATGTAGATCTCCGCCGGAGCGCCCATGCCCGCTTGGGAGACGGCGATGTACGAGACGGTGGTCATCGCCACCCCGCCGGCTGCCATCCGCCGGTGGAAGTCGATCAGGCTGGAGGACACGACGTTCTTCGGGCTCATCCCCTCGAAGGTCGCCGCCTTGACGATGCGGTTGCGCAACTCGACGGGCCCGAGGCGTGCAGGGGCGAAGAGATCGGATCCTGCCATGGTTCTAACGTACCAGATTAGCTCGGGTGCTCACCGGGGACGGCAGGCGTTGCTACGGTCGGGCGATGGCCGGTGACCCGTTGTCCGCGTCGAGTCTCAGTCGGCGAGATCTGGCCAGATGGGCGGTGCTCGGCGGGAGTGCGTTGGCCATGTCGCACGCCATCCCGGCGCGGGCCACCACCCACAGCCCGCCGGCGACCCCGTGGTGGCTCGACGGGAACTTCGCCCCGGTCACCGCCGAGGTCGAGCGGGCGCCGTTGGAGGTGGACGGGGCGCTGCCGCCGGAGCTGGTCGGGACCTACGTGCGCAACGGATCCAACCCGGTCAGCGGGGTGTCGCCGCACTGGTTCTTCGGCGACGGCATGGTCCACGGCGTGCGCCTCGAGCACGGCAAGGCCGCCTGGTACCGCAACCGCTACGTGCACACGACGATGTACGAGGCCCGCGCCGCCTTCGGGCAGGGCCCGCCGGGCGGCGCCAGCAACCAGTCGAACGTCTCGGCCATCTGGCACGGCGGGCGCCTGCTGACCAGCGGCGAGGTCGGCCTGCCGTACCGCCTCGACCCGGCCACGCTCGACACCCTCGGCCCGTTCGACTTCGCCGGCCGGCTGACCTCGGCCTTCACCGCCCACCCGAAGATCGACCCGACCACCGGCCGGCTGCACGGCTTCGGCTACGGGTTCGTTCCGCCGTTCCTGACGTACTGGATCGTCGAGCCCGACGGGACCCTGTCGCACTCGTCGGTGGTCGACATCCCGGCCAGCACGATGATCCACGACTTCGCCATCACCGAGCACCACGCCGTGTTCTGGGACCTGCCGGTGCGCTTCGACCTGGCCGCCGCCGTCGCCTACGTCAAGGACCCGACGTCCGGGATCTTCCCCTACCGCTGGGATCCGGCAACCGGGGCGCGGCTCGGGGTGATGCCGCTCGACGGCTCGGGCCCGCCGCGGTGGTTCGACCTCGACCCGTGCTACGTCTTCCACGGACTGAACGCCTACGAGGACGGCGACCAGGTGGTGGTCGACGTGTGCCACTTGGACTCGATCTTCCGGCCCGGCCAGACCTTGGGCAATGGGCTGGCCACGCACCGGTGGCGCACCGACCCGGCATCCGGCAGGGTCGCCGACACGGTCCTGACCGACGGGCGGATCGGCGAGCTGCCCACGCGCGATCCCCGCCTGGTGGGCCGCCCGTACCGCTTCGCCTACCTGGTCGAGAACCGTCCCAGCCAGACCACGGTCGATCTCGGCGGCGTGATCAAGCTGGACGTCGGCACCGGCGATCAGCAGGTGTGGGATCCGGGCCCGGGCGCCCATGGGGGCGAGTGGCTGTTCGTGCCGACGTCCGACGGCGAGGACCACGGCTACCTCCTCGGCTTCGTCTACGACACCGCTGACGACGCCAGCGAACTGGTCGTCCTCGACGCCACCGCGGTCGCCAACGGGCCGGTGGCACGCATCCGCCTTCCCCAGCGGGTGCCGTACGGGTTCCACGGGACCTGGATCCCCGGCTGACCCAGCCGGGTCGCCCGCCGCGGCGGACGCTGGCTACGTTGCCGTCATGACCACCCCCAACCCGCACGCCGCCCGTTTCGATCTCACCGGCAAGGTCGCCGTGGTCACCGGTGCCACCAAGGGGCTCGGCCGAGCGATCGCCCTCGGTCTCGCCGAGGCCGGCGCCGACGTGGTGGTCAGCAGCCGCAAGCAGGACCTGTGCACCAGCGTTGCCGCCGAGATCGCCGCAGCGACCGGTCGGCGGACCCTCGGTCTGGGCTGCCACGTCGGTGACTGGGACGCCATCCCGGCCTTCGTCGATGCCGTGGCCGGGGAGTTCGGACGGATCGACGTGCTGGTCAACAACGCCGGGATCAGCCCGGCCTGGGTGCCGGTGGTCCAGACCGAGCTGGCGTACTGGCGCAAGGTGATGTCCGTGAACCTCGAGGGCCCGCTGCGACTGTCCCAGTGCGTCCACCCCGTGATGAAGGCGGGCGGTGGCGGCAGCATCGTCAACATCGCCTCGATGGCGGCATACGAAGCCGGTCACGGGCAGTCGGCCTACGGTGCGTCGAAGGCCGCCCTGGTCAACCTCACCCGGGTGATGGCCCGGGAGATGGCCGCGGACGGGATTCGCGTCAACGTCGTCTGTCCCGGACCGATCAAGAGCGAGATGACCGAGGGTGCCGAGCGGACGGCTCCCGGCTTCTACGAGCGAGCCGGCGGGGCGACGTTGCAGGGCCGCACGGCCGAGACCGACGAGATCGTCGGGCCGGTGGTCTACCTGGCCAGCTCGGCCTCCAGCTTCGTCACCGGCGAGTCCCACTCCGTCTCCGGCGGCATGCGCTGACCGGCGCACGATCGGCCGCCCGTCACCTGCGCCGGCCACCCGGTGCGGCCACCCGGCGCAGTCGGTCGGCGCGGTCAGTCGGCGGGGTGCTGGGTGCGCTGGGCGTGCAGGTAGCGGGCCAGCCACAGCTTCAGGAAGCCCGACAGGGAGTACCGCAGGAACAGGGCGGCGCCGACCACGGCGATGGCCACACCGAACAGGCCGAGGGTCTGATGACCGCCCTGGGCCAGTGGGTCCTTGTCGTTGCGGCTCGTCAGGTAGGCGATGAACGACAGCAGCGAGCCGATGAACATCAACGCCCCGCCGGTGCGCAGGAACAGCGTGTCCCGCCCCGACGCCGAGTCCTTGATCTTCAACTCGGCGACGTCGGCCTTGAACTGCTCGACCCGGTCGTTCATCGAATCTCCCCTTCGCTCCTAGTGCCCGCCGAGATAGGCGGCACTGAGTTCGTCCTCGAGTTCGGCCGGTGTGCCGACCTTGACGATCCGCCCGCCGACCATGATCGCCGCCTGGCTGGCGGCGCCCAGCACGGTCTTGGCGAACTGCTCGACGACCAGGATCGACACGCCCTGGCGAGCGATGGCGACCACCGCGTCGTACAGGTGCTCGACCAGCTGGGGGGCCAGGCCCATCGAGAGCTCGTCGAGCAGCAGCACTGCTGGACGGGTGGCCACGGCCCGGGCCAGGGCGAGCATCTGCTGCTCACCGCCCGACAGGGTCCCGGCGGTCTGGTTGCGGCGGTCCTTCAGCCGGGGGAACTGGGCATAGGCCGCCGCCTCGACGTCGGCCATGCTGGCGCCGGCGTAGGTGTTCATCCACAGGTTCTCGCGCACGGAGAGGTTCGGGAAGATGCCGCGCCCCTCGGGCACCAGGCACAGCCCGGCGCGGGCCAGCTGATCCGGCGTGGCCCCGTTGACCCGTCGGCCGGCGACGATGACGTCGCCCGCTGTCGGCGGATGGAGGGCGGCGGCGACCTTCATCAGCGTGGTCTTGCCGGCTCCGTTGGGCCCGAGCACGCCGAACACCTGGCCGCGCTCGACCACCAGGTCGACACCGTGGACCACCTCGATGCCGCCATAGCCGGCGCGCACGCCGCGCAGTTCGAGGAGTGCGTCGCCCACTACTGATACTCCCGTCCGAGATAGGCGGCCAGCACGTCGGGATGGTGGCGGACCTCGTCCGGCGAGCCTTCCGCCAGCAGGCGGCCGAAGTCGAGCACGTAGAGATAGTCGCAGACCGACATCACCAGGCCCATGTCGTGCTCGACGAGCAGCACCGCCATGCCCTCGTCGGCCAGCTGGCGCAGCAGCCCGGCGAAGTGCTGGGTCTCGGCGTCGTCCTGCCCGGAGGCCGGCTCGTCGAGGAGCAGCAGGCGCGGCTTGGTCGCCAGGGCACGGGCCAGCTCGACCAGGCGGCCCTGGCCGGTGGGCAGCCGCCCGGCGGGCACGTCGGCGACCTCGGTGATGCCGACCCGCTCCAGCAATCGGTCGGCGACCACGGCCGGCGACTCCTTGCTGTCGCGGTAGCGCGCCGACATGCTGGCGGCCGCCATCACGTTCTCGCGCGCCGTGAGCACCCCGAACAGCTCGAGTCGCTGGAAGGTCCGAGCCATGCCACGTCGGGCCCGCTTGTGCGGGGCCAGGTGATTGACCTCCTCGCCGTCGATCAACACCCGGCCCTTGGTGGGCTGCTGCAAGCCGGTGATGACGTTGAAGGTGGTGGTCTTCCCGGCGCCGTTCGGTCCGATCAGCCCGGTCACCTTGCCTCGCTCGGCGGAGAGCGTCACGGTGTCGACGGCCATCAGGCCGCCGAAGCGGACGCACACGCCCTGGATGTCGAGCAGCGCCATCAGCCGCTCACCGACGGGAGGGCCAGCATCTGGTCGAGGGTCCGGGCGTCCTCGTCGGACACCGGACCGGTCAGGCCGAGCTGGTCGACCGGCACACTGAGCTTGGGGACCTCGGCGCCCGGCTCCCGGCGCGGCGGGAAGGGCTCCTTGGTGATGATCCGCAGGACCACCGGGGCCAGGGCCAGCAGGCCGAGGCAGCACCAGGCGAACACCCAGTTGTCGAACACGTCGGCCCGGCGCAGGATCCACAGGCCGACGAAGGCCACCAGCACGGCGCCCAGCGCCGCACGATGCTTCAGGAAGATGTTCCAGTTGGGGCGAATGTCGCTGGGGATGAACCCGTTCGGGTTCTTCCCCAGCCCGATGCCCACCAGACCGACGAGGACCGTCTGCAGCTGGCTGAACGACGGCACCACCTTGCCGGCCACGTTGGCGACGAACGGCGAGCCGAGGAACATGCCCATGAACAGCGCGGCACCGGGTGACGTCAGACCGCCGATGACCATGACCATGAGGATCGAGAGACCGGCCACGAAGTCGAGCGACTGCGGGGTCACCGACTGCATGGCCTGGCCGTAGATCGCCCCGCCGAACCCGGCGATCGCCGCCGAGATGGTGAACACCGACAGACGGGTGATCTTCGGGTTCATGCACAGCGTGGCGCATGCCGCCGGGCTGTCCTTCAGGGCGATCAGCCGCTGGCCGTAGGTGCTGCGACGGATCAGCACCACGACCATCACGACCAGGGCGAAGGCCACCGAGGCGAAGACGAAGAACGATCGGTACCCGGTGAGGCGCATGCCGAACAAGCGGGTCTTGACGATGTTCAGGTTGCCGCCGTTGAACAGATCGAAGCTGTAGCCGAACAACTTCCACTTCGGCAGGACGAAGATCCAGCGGTCCATCAGCACGGCGAACGCCGCAGTCGACAGTGCCAGGTAGATGCCCGACAGCCGCAGCGACGGGAGGGCGACGATGAACCCGACGATGCCGGCCACGACGGCCGCCCACACCAGGGCGATCGGGTTGCCGTGGGCCCCCATGTGATGCATGACGACCATGCCGACGCCGGCCAGGCTGAGCTGGCACAGCGAGATGTGCCCGGAGTACCCGACCAGCGGGATCATCGACAGCCCGATGATGCCGAGCCCCCACATCTTGTTGAGGCTGAACAGGTCGGCCTTGGGGAGCACGTAGCTGAGCATGATCGCCCCGCCGACGATGATGCCGACGAACAACCCGGTGCCCGGCCAGGTCGGTTTGACGATGTACTCCCGGTTGCGGGTGGCGGTGTGGCTGCGCAGACGGTTCTGCGGCAGGAGCAGCAGCACCAGGAACAGCACGACGATGGGCCACGACTGGTAGAAGCCGGACAGGAACTTGGAGTCGATCGAGGTCCACGAGCTGATCCGGTCGGCGTATCCCTTCAGCAGATCGGTGGACACGCCGAGGATGATCGCCCCGACGAAGGTCATCGGCAGGCTGCGCAGCCGGCCGATCATGGCCGCGGCGTAGGCGTTGATGATCAGCAGGGTGAGGGGCAGCTGGGAGAGGTTCAGGGTGGGGGCGATGAGGATGCCGGCCAGGGCGGCGAGCGACGTGCCGATGGCCCACGACGCCATCGCCACCCGGCTCTGGCGGGCGCCGTTCAGGGATGCCAGGGCCCGATCGTCCACGCAGGCGCGCATGGCCACACCGAGGCGAACGCGGGTGAGCAGCAGGCGCAGCGCCACCGCCACCACCGCGGCCAAGATCAGGGCGATGACCTGGTGCCAGGGCAGGCGCACGCCGAACACGGTGACCACCGAGTTCTCCCAGAACTTGCGGATCGGTCGGGCCTCGTTGGGGTTCCAGATCCAGGTGGCCGCGCCGATGGTGGCCAACATCAGCGCCAGGGTGACCACTAGCTTGGTGGTGTCACTGGTGCCGTCGAGCCGGCGCATCATCACCAGCTCGAGCAGCGCCCCGAACAGGGGGGCCAGCACGAACAGCACCAGGACCAGGGCGACGGGCGCCGGCCAGTGCCACCCGAAGCGCATCTGCCAGTAGGTGAACGCCGCCATCATGCCGACGCCGCCGTGGGCGAAGTTGAACACGCCCGTCGTCGTGTAGGTCAGGACCAACCCGGTGGCGGCGATGGCGTAGATCGCCGCCGTGGTCAGGCCACTGACGATGTAGGTCCACAGCAGTTGCATGGAAAGGCCGCGCGCTCCGATCGATGACGGTCAGGGAGATGTCGGGGTGGGGCCCGCCGCCCCACCCCGACCGGTCAGGTCAGCTGGGCAGTGGCTCGCTGTTCGACGGATCGCAGTTGTAGATCTTGTCGTTCGGCTGCACGTAGTCGGTGGCCACCGCGAAGCCCTGCGCCGTCGCCTGGAGGATCGAGAAGCAGTCGCTGTTCCGCGAGGTCGTCGGCCCGGGGAGGACCTTGACGTGCAACCCACCGCCCGTCCAGTCCTTGGCCGCCCCGGCCTTCTCCATCACGCACTTGCGGGTCAGATCGGAACCGCAGTCACGCGCGCTCTGGGCGAACAGCAGCCAGGCGGAGAAGGCGTTGACACCGAGCGACTTCGGGGTGGCATCCGGCACGTACTTCTTCAGGATGTCGATGAACTGCTGGGTCGCCGGGTTGTCCTTGGCGTCCTCGAACGGCCACATCATCGCGTTGACCAGGATCGTCGACTTGCCGATCAGGTCGCCGGCCTCCTTGATCATCTTGTCGTTGTAGAAGTTGCCCTCGAGCACCATGTACTTCGGGAAGTAGCCGACGTCGTTCATCGTCTTCATCGCCGCCACCAACGTCTCGGCCGAGTGGTAGTCGATGAGCACCTGGACGTTCTGCTCCTTCAGCTTCTCGACGTACGGACGCCAGTTGTCGACGGCCGTGGGCAGCTCCTCGTAGACCTTGACCTGGTAGCCGGCCAGCTCGGCGGCCTTCTTCGTCCGGTTGCCGGTCGGGGTCACCGAGGCGAAGTTGTTGTTCCACAGCGCCAGCGAGTCCTTGGCCGTGGCGTCCTTGGCCGCCAGATGGCGCAGGATCGGTCCGAGGTGCGAGGTGGTGTCGCTGTTGGTGATCGACTCGATCGAGCCGTCCGAGCGCCCGGCCTCCTGGGAGACCGTGTAGGCGGCGATCTGCGGCATGCCGCAGGCCTTGCGCGGCTCGACGGCGGTGTTGTCCAGCGCCATGCCGATGCCGACCTGCATGAAGTCGGTCTGGCAGGCCTCGACCATGCGCGGCCCGGCCTCGAACAGCTTGGCGTCGCGCTTGTTCAGCTTGATCTTGCGGCCGGCGATGCCGCCGGCGTCGTTGCACCAACCGACGAAGGCGTCGGCGGCGTCGAAGATCTCCTGGTTGAGACCCGGCGCCACGGTGTTGCCCGGATCCGAGGAGGTGCCGACGACGATCTCGGTGTCGGTGACGCCCTGCTCGGTGCTGCCCTTGGCGTCACCGGGACCACACACGCCCTTGAGGTCGCCGAAGTCGCCGGGACCGGCCGCGGCCGATCCGGTGGCGGCCGTGCCGGCCGTGGTCCCGGGAGTGCTGGACGAACTGGCCGATGCCGTGCCGGCCACCCCGGCTCCCAGACCGATGACACATGCCGCGGCCAGCAGCCGGCGGCCGGTTGATCGTGATCTCACTCAGGTACCTCCCAGGACGTAGTGACGGACGTGCCCGGACTGGCACCCCGATGAATTCGGACGTGCCGAATGGCACACCGACCCCGCGGCCGACAGTATCTGACTCGTCGTCAGATGTTCAACCGGTGCAGCCCTCACGTGTTCGGCAGTTGCGGGAAGTTGTCGTCGGCGCAGTAGTAGATGCCCTCGTTGGGCGTGATCAGGGGATCGACGGCGAAGCCCTTGCTGGTCGCGGTGAGCGTGTACAGGCACTTCGGGCCGGGTCCGGTGAGGTTGGCGATCGGTCGCGCCGGGTGCAGCCCACCACCGGTCCAGTTGGTCAGCGCCGCGGCGTTCTTCATCACGCACTCGCGGGTCAGCTCGCTGCCGCACTGCTTGGCGGACACCGCGAACGCCAGCCAGGCGGAGGTGGCGTTGACACCGAGGGCCTTGGGCTCGGCGCCGCTGACGTAGTGCTGGAGGTTGGCGATGTACGTGGCGAGTGCCGGGAACTGGTCGGCCTGCTCGAACGGAGGGAAGTTGCCGATCAGCACGATGTGGGTCTTGTCCAGCAGGTCACCGCCCTCGGCCACCAGCTTGGGGTTGTAGTAGTTGGTGGAGACGGTGATGTACTTCGGGAAGTAGCCGACGTCGTTCATCGTCCGCATGGCCGCCACGAGGTTCTCGGGCGTGCCGGCGACGTACAGCACCTGGACGTTCTTCTCCTTCAGCTTCTCGGCGTAGGGCCGCCAGTTGTCCACCGCGGTCGGGATCTCCTCGTACACGGTGGGGCTGTACCCCTGGCGGATCGCCCCGGCCATGTCCCGCTTGCCCACGGGCAGCACCGAGTTGGTGGCCAGGTTCCAGATGGCCAGGCTGGCCTTGGCCGCCGGATCCTGAGCGGCGATCGCCTTGAAGATCGGCTCCATCGCCGAGACCTTGATCGAGGTGGTCATGCCGATCAGCAGGTTGTCCGACTGCCCGGCCGTCTCCGACACCGCGTAGCCGGCGATCTCCGACAATCCACAGTCCATCCGTGGCTGGTTGGCGGCGTCGTCGAAGACGATGCCGGCACCGACCAGCATGAAATCGGTCTGGCAGGCCTCGACCATCCGTGGCCCGGCCTCGAACAGCTTGGCGTCGTGCTTGTTCAGCTTGAGCTTGCGACCGTTGATGCCGCCGGCGTCGTTGCACCAGCCGACGAAGGCGTCGGCGGCGTCGAACAGCTCCTGGTTCAGCCCGGGCACGATGGTGTTGCCCGGATCGGACATCGTTCCCACCGTGATCTCCGTGTCGGTCACCCCTTGGGCCGTGGCTCCCTTGGCGTCGCCGGGGCCGCACACGGCCTTCAGGTCGCCGAAGTCGCCGGGGCCGGCAGCGCCCGCGGTCGTGCCCGCGCTGGTCGGCGGGGTGGTCGCGCTGGCGGTGGCGCCGAATCCGAGCGCCAGGGTCGTGCCCACCACTGCAGCCATCCGTCGAACGCGCATCGCTCCCCCAAGGTTCGCTCCGGGCGACGCCCCCTGACCCCGCCTCGCCGGCGACCGTAGCAGCGCCCTCTCGGCGCAGTCACCGCGGACGGCGGGCCGGCAAGCCCGCTACGAACAATGGGCGACGATCGACTCGGCGAATCGGGCGATCTCCTCGGCCATCATCGTCGGAGTGCGCGCCT
This sequence comes from Actinomycetes bacterium, assembly GCA_029782355.1. Lineage (GTDB taxonomy): Bacteria > Actinomycetota > Acidimicrobiia > Acidimicrobiales > Ilumatobacteraceae > JAKOUY01. Next base: position 268,856 of record JAKOUY010000031.1, on the reverse strand, counting down.
CACCGGCGAACTGGCGCATCGCCCACGGCATGCAGACCACACCGGTCACGCCCAGCTCCGCCTCGGCCCGCTGGAACAGCTCGACGCTGGGCGCGGCGTAGAGCGCCATGACGATCTCGAAGCCGGCCGGGTCACGGCCTTCGGCGTCGAGGAACCGGCGCAACCGCCCGACCACCTCCACCGCCTGATCCCACGTGTACTGCGTGCCGATCCACCCGTCACCCAGGCGGGCGGCGCGGCGCATCGCCGCGTCGGTCTGCCCACCGACCAGCACGGGGATCGGTCCGGGCGGGGTCGGGCCGATGCGCACCTCGGGCACCTGGTAGAACTCGCCGTCGAAGGACACCCACCCCGGCTGCCACAGGGCGCGCAGGGCCTGGATCTGCTCGCTGAACCGCCGGCCACGGGTGTCGAAGTCCTGGCCCTGGATCTCGAACTCCTCGCGCATCCATCCGGCACCGGCCCCGAGGGTCACCCGGCCGCCGGAGATCACCGCCGCAGTGGCGATCTCCTTGGCCATGGTCAGCAGCGGGCGCATCGCGGTGATGTACACGTTGGTCCCGAAGTGCAACCGGGTGGTCACCGCCGACATCGCCCCGATCGCCACCCAGGCCTCGGGCCACTCGGTCTCCGGCTCCCAGATCGGCCGGCCGTCGGGGTGCGGCGAGTACGGGTAGCGCGAGCCGAGCTGGCGGGGGTACATCAGGTGGTCGCTGACCATCAGACCGTGGTAGCCGTGCTCGTCGAGCTGCCGGGCGAGACCGACCAACTCGGTCGTGCCGATGAAGGCCGATGCACACCAGAACTTCACGAGGTCCTCCTCGTCCAGGCCCTCCAGGAATCGAGGGCGTCGGGTAGATCGCCGGTCCCCACCGCGCTGGCCGGCCAGTTCGCCGGCGGCAGGCCGATGGGCGAGACGTCGAACGGGGCGCCGTACCACAACCGGTGCCGGCGGCGAACGAACAGCCACTGGCCGTCGCGGCACTCGTACTGGTCGTGGTACTCGATGACCTGGACCACCCACTGGCCGTCCAGCTCGATCTCCCCACGAGTCCCGACGATGCCCGTCGCTCGCCGGGCATCGGTCACGTCGATGACCTGGTTGGTCACCTGCAGGACGGTCCGCCCGAGGGGTTCCAGTTGGGCGGCGAAGTCCCCGCGCAACGCCTCGCGGCCCGAGCCGTGGCGACCGACCCGAACGTCCTCGACGAACAGGGCGACGAGGGCCTCGAGGTCGCGATGGTTCAACGCGACCGCGTAGCGGCTGGCCAGCTGGCGGATCTGCTCGCAGGCCAGCAGGTAGGCCAGCGGGTCGGTCGTGGCCAGTTCGTTCACCGCGTCCGCACCTCCTCGCGACTTCCCCTCGGCAGGGTGGAATCTGACACACTTTCAGAAATCGTTCCGGGAGCAATGTAGCCGCCTGCCCGCCGAGGAAGGATCCGCACCGACATGACCGCCACGGGCGAACTCAGCGATGCCCAGTTCGACGAGCTGCTGCAGTCCTTCGTCGGCATGGAGATCGGTCCCCCCAAGCCCGGGCCGGACGAGGTCAATGCTCCGATGATCCGCCACCTGGTGGAGACGCTCGGCGACACCAACCCGGTCTACGTCTCCCAGGCGGCCGGAGCGGCGTCGGTGCACGGCCGGCTGGTCGCCCCGCCGACGATGCTCCAGGCCTGGGTGATGACCGGGATCGAAGGTCCCGGCCGGGGAGGCGACAGCCCGTACGAGCAGATGAACGAGCTGCTGTTCAGCCGCGGGTTCACCAGCGTGGTGGCCACCAACTGCGAACAGACCTACGTCCGCTACCTGCATCCCGGCGACCGGATCACGATGCGCACGGTGATCGATTCGATCAGCCCGCAGAAGACCACGGCGCTCGGCACCGGACACTTCGTGACCACCCGCCAGGACTACTACGACGCCGACGGCGAGCTGGTCGGCTCGATGCTGTTCCGGATCATCCGCTTCCGTCCCGCGGCCCGGCCCGTCGCGCCTGCCACCCGACCGCCCCGCCCGGGCCCGGCGCTGACCCACGACAACGCCTTCTGGTTCGAGGCGCTCAATGCCGGCAAGCTGCTCATCCAGCGCTGCGCCGAGTGCGGCCGGCTGCGCAACCCGCCCGGACCGATGTGCCCGGCCTGCACCTCGACCCGGTGGGACACCGTGGAGGCCGCCGGCACGGGACGGATCCACAGCTTCGTCGTCGTCCACTACCCGCAGGTGCCGAGCTTCGAGTACCCGCTTCCGGTGGCGCTCGTCGAGCTCACCGGGCCCGGCGAGGAGGGCATCCGCATGGTCATGAACACCGCCGGCGTGGACCCGGGGGACGTGCGCATCGACCAGGAGGTGACCATCGAGGTCCGCCCGGTCGACGAGTCGACCCGCCTGCCGTTCGCCGTGATCGGCGGGCACTCGTGAACTTCGACCTCGACGAGCACCAGCAGGCCGTGGCCGACCTGGCCGAGCAGATCCTGGCCGGGCAAACCACGCTCGAGCGGGTCCGCGCCGCCGAGGCCGACGGGGACTTCGACCGCCGGCTGTGGGCCGAGCTGGCCGGCGCCGATCTGCTCGGGCTGTGCCTGCCCGAGTCGGCGGGGGGCAGCGGGATGGGGCCCGTCGAGCTCGCCCTGCTGTGCCAGGCCCAGGGTCGCCACGTCGCCCCCGCCCCGCTGCTGCCCACGATCGCCGCGGCCGCCCTGCTGGCGGCGGCTGGCCACGACGTGTCCGCGGCGATCAGCGGGGACGCGGTGCTCACCGCCGCACTGGCCGAGCCCGGCGTCAACGACGGTCGCCCGACGCTGACGGCCGAACCGGCCGGTGACGGGTGGCGGCTGCACGGCGAGCGACGGTCGGTCCCGTACGGTCAGCAGGCAGCGGTCGTCCTCGTGCCGGCGCTGGCCGGTGGCGAGGTCGCCGTGTTCGCCGTCCCGGCCGGCGACGGGGTGCGCGCCGAGCCGGTCCGCACGACCGACCGCCAGCCGGCGGCGCATCTCGACCTCGACGTGGCGGTGCCGGCTGCAGCCCGGGTCGGCGACGGCGCGGCGCTCGACCGGCTGCGACGGTGGTGGATGGTCGGCCAGGCAGCCACCGTGCTCGGTCTGGCCGAGGGCGCCCTCGCCCAGACCGCGGCCTACCTCGCCGGCCGCCAGCAGTTCGGGCGACCGCTGGCCACGTTCCAGGGCGCCGCCCACCGCGCCGCCGACGCCTACATCACCGCCGAAGCGCTGCGCGTCTGCGTGTACAGCGCCGCGTGGCGGCTGGCCGACGGTGGCGAGCACGGCCACGACACCACGGCCGACTGCCTGATCGCCGCGTACTGGGCGGCCGAGGGCGGCCAGCGGATCACGCTGGCCGCCCAGCACCTCCACGGCGGGATCGGCGCCGACATCGACTACCCCATCCATCGCTACTTCCTGTGGGCCACCCAGCTGGCCAACTCGTTGGGCACGGCCAGCTCGCACCTCGCCGCCCTCGGCACCCATCTCGCCACCGGAGCTCGCTCATGACCACGATCCTCCCGCCGACCCGCCCGTTCACCGACGTCGCCGTCGGCGACGAGCTCCCCGAGTTGGCCATTCCCCTGACCCGCACGCTGATCCTGGCCACGGCCATCGCCACGCGCGACTACCAGGAGGTCCACCACGATCCGGACATCGCCCGCCAGCGCGGCTCGAAGGACGTGATCATGAACATCTTGACCACCACCGGGTTCGTCGGACGCTTCGTCACCGACTGGGCCGGCCCCAACGCCCAGATCCGGGCGGTCAAGGTGCGCCTCGGCGCACCGAACTATCCGGGCGACACGATGACGATGACCGGGTCGGTGACCGCCGTCGACCCGGCCACCCGCCGGGCCACCATCGCCGTGCGCGGCGCCAACGGCCTGGGCGACCACGTCAACGCCACCGTCGAGGTCGAACTGCCATGAGGAGCACACGACCGCGGCGCGGCAACGGTCTCGGCGGGGCGGTGGCGATCGCCGGGATCGGTGCCACCGAGTTCAGCAAGGACAGCGGGCGCAGCGAGATGTCGCTGGCCTGCGAGGCCGCCCTGGCCGCCATCCGCGATGCCGGGCTGGAACCGGCGGACATCGACGGCATGGTCACCTACACCCCGGAGAACAACCCGGAGGTGGAGATCGCCCGGCACACCGGCATCGGCGCGCTGCGCCACTTCAGCCGGGTGCACTACGGCGGCGGGGCGGCCTGCGGCACGGTCGCCCTGGCGGCGATGGCCATCGCCAGTGGCGCAGCCGATGCGGTGGTCTGCTACCGGGCGTTCAACGAGCGCAGTGGCCGACGCTTCGGTGCCGGGGTGCAGGACATCCCCAACGCGGCCACCGCCGAGCGCGCCCAGTTCTCCTACACCACCCCCTTCGGTCAGCTGACTCCCGCCAGCTGGGTGGCCATGGTGGCCCGGCGCTACATGCACGTCACCGGTGCCACCAGCGAGAGCTTCGGTCATGTCGCGGTGGCCGGGCGCAGGCATGCCGCTACCAACCCGAAAGCCTGGTTCTTCGAGCAACCCATCACCATGGACGATCATCAGTCCAGCCGCTGGATCGTCGAACCGCTGCACCTCTTGGACTGCTGCCAGGAGAGCGACGGCGCACAGGCGCTCGTGGTGGTCTCCGCCGAGCGGGCCAAGGATCTGCCGAACCCGCCGGCCGTGGTCAGCGCCTGCGCCCAGGGCGCCGGTGTCGACCAGTGGACGATGACCAGCTTCTACCGCGACGACATCGCCCAGCTCCCCGAGATGAAGGTGGTGGCCGATGAGCTGTGGGCCGGGTCCGGGCTCTCCCCCGCCGAGATCCAGACCGCCGTGCTGTACGACCACTTCACGCCGTACGTGCTCATGCAACTCGAGGAGTTCGGCTTCTGCGGGCGAGGCGAGGCCAAGGACTTCGTGGCCGACGGGCGCCTCGAGCTGGGCGGGGCGCTGCCCATCAACACCCACGGCGGCCAGCTCGGCGAGGCCTACATCCACGGGATGAACGGCATCGCCGAAGCCGTCCGCCAGGTGCGCGGGACCAGCGTCAACCAGGTGCCCGACGTGCACCACGTGCTGGTCACCGCCGGAACCGGTGTTCCCACCAGCGGCCTGATCCTCAGCGCCGCCGAGTAGGGATCACGCCCCGGAGATCTGGAAGCCGCGCACGTCCGTCGCGACCGTCAGCAACACCACGGAGCCGCCGACGTCGTGGAGGCTGGCCATGAACACTTCGCCCGAGGCTGCGGCCTCGACCGCGACGGATCGCTTCACCGTGCCGTCGTCGGAGAGTTCGTCCACCGTCACCGTGGTGTGGTCGACGTGGATCGACCACTGCTTGCCGGCAGCGCGAACGGGAGCCGGGACGTAGGGCGGGCGCGGCGACGTCTGCAAGGTGACCGGGTCGTAGACGGCGTCGTTGGTCTGGACCCGTCCGCCGTTGACGTAGAAGGACTTCGTGGCCTCGATCACCGTCTGCGCGCCGTCAGCGGCGACGCGGATCAGTCGGGACGTCTTCCCCTCGGCCTGGTTGCATCCGACGAACGTGACGTCGCCGATCACGCCGAGATCGATGAACTGGCAACCGTCGGCCGGCTGGCTGGGGCTGAGGTCGATGGTCCGCACCGCAGCACCCGTGGTCGCATCGACCTCCACGACGCGCAGGCGACCGGCGTCCCCGCTCCCGATCGTCGTGAGTACCGTCGGCCGGGCGCCGGAGCCAATCGCCCAGCCGCTGCAGTGCTCGTTGGTCAGCGGGATCTCCGGACCGAAGGCTGGTTTGGCGGGATCGACGTGGTGGAGGACGCACGTGTCCGTGCTGGTCGTCATCGCCAGGTAGAGGTCGTTGCCGATGTCGATGGGGGCGTTCAGGAAGCTGCCCGACACCGGCGCATCGAAGCCGAGCGGCGTGCCCGTCGGATCGAACTTCACGAGACCGGTCTGATTGCCCGCCCCGCTGGTGACGATCACGATGCCGGCGTCGTCGGTGGTCACAGCTCGAAGAAACGTGTCGGCGAGTTCGAAGATCTTCCTCGCCCGCAACGGCGCGTCGGGCGGCGCTGCCGAACCGGACGGAGCCGTCGGAGGGACCCCGGTGCCGGGCGTGGGAGCCGCGGCCGGGTTGGCCGAGATCAGGGTGGCGAGCGCCACCAGGCTGGTGATGGGGGCGGTCACGACGGGTGTGAACACGGTCTTCTCCTTGATCGGGGCCACGAGGCCGATGCGCGTGCTCGGCGAGCTTGACGACTCCGCGCCGGGCGCGCCGCCACCGCCGTGACACTGCGACGGTCGCCGCCCCGACACTGCGACGGTCGCCGCCGCGACACACCGATGGGAGGTCGTCCACGGACGTGGGACACAATGAGGGCATGGACCCGCGGCTGGCCTACGACACGCTCGACGTCATCTCCAACGACGCCTACCGGGAGGGTCCTCCCCACGACCTGCTGACGCTCATGCGCCACGACGCCCCGGTCATCCGGCACCGCGGCATCGAGCCCGGGTCGCCGCCGTGGTTCTGGGCGATCACCCGTCACGCCGACGTGGTCGAGGTCAGCCGGCAGTTCCAGGTGTACTCGTCGGCGCGCAAGGGGGCGCTGATGAACCAGGAGCGCCCCGACCTGGAGCTGGCCAGGATGATGATCGACCAGGACCCGCCGGAGCACACCCGGTTGCGCAACCTGGTCAATCGCGGGTTCACCCCGAAGGCCGTACGCATGCTGGAGGACCACTTCCGTGAGGTCGCCGAGCGCCTGGTGCGCGAGGCGCTGGACGCCTGCGCCGGTGGGGGAGAGATCGACTTCGTCGACCGGGTGTCCGCCGAGCTGCCGCTGATCGCCATCGCCGAGCTGCTCGGCGTGCCGGCCGAGGACCGCCGCAAGGTGTTCGACTGGTCGAACCGGATGATCGGGGCCACCGACCCGGACATGAGCGGCGGCATCGACGACGCCACCAACGCCTCGATGGAGCTGTACCTGTACGCCAACCAGCTGGCCGCCGAGCGGCGCGCCGAGCCGCGCAACGACCTGATCAGCGCGTTGGTGTCCGCCGAGGGCCACGACCAGCTCAGCGAGCACGAGTTCGACTTGTTCGTCCTGCTGCTCTCGGTCGCCGGCAACGAGACCACCCGCAACGGCATCAGCCACGGCGTGCTGGCGCTGATCGACCATCCCGACGCCTTCGACGAGCTGCGCGCCGACCCGTCGCTGATCCCCGACGCCGTGGAGGAGATGCTCCGCTGGGCCACCCCGGTCAACCACTTCGTGCGCACCGCGACCTGCGACGTCGAGCTGCACGGCGTGACGATCCACGAGGGCGACGCGGTCTGCATGCTGTACGTCAGCGCCAACCGCGACGAGGACGTGTTCGACCGGCCGTTCACCTTCGACATCCACCGCCACCCGAACCCGCACGTCACCTTCGGCGGCGGCGGCCCGCACTTCTGCCTCGGCTTCAACCTGGCCAAGATGGAGATGCGCGTGCTGTTCGAGCAACTGACCAGCCAGGTCGGCCGGGTCGAGCTGGCCGGCGACGTCCCCCGTCTGCGCAGCTCGTTCGTCCACGGCATCAAGAAGCTGCCGGTGCGCCTCACCCCGTAGGCTCGACGGCTTGGTGAGCCCCGTCGACCAACCCCCCCGGCCCGTCGCGCCCGGTGTGACCCTGACCCACCTGCAGCGCCTGGAGGCCGAGAGCATCCAGATCATGCGCGAGACGGTGGCCGAGTGCGAGCGCCCGGTGATGCTGTACTCGGTGGGCAAGGACAGCTCGGTCATGCTCCACCTGGCGCGCAAGGCCTTCTTCCCCTCGCTCCCGCCGTTCCCGCTGCTGCACGTCGACACCACCTGGAAGTTCCAGGACATGTACCGGTTCCGCGAGCGGATGGTGGCCGAGAGCGGCCTGGAGTTGCTCGTCCACCACAACCCGGACTGCGTCGCCCGGGGCATCAATCCGTTCGACCACGGCTCGGCGACGCACACCGACCTGTGGAAGACCGAGGGGTTGAAGCAGGCCCTCGACCAGTACCGCTTCGACGCGGCCTTCGGCGGGGCACGGCGCGACGAGGAGAAGTCCCGCGCCAAGGAGCGGGTGTTCTCGATCCGCTCCGCCCAGCACCGGTGGGATCCCAAGGCCCAGCGCCCGGAGCTGTGGCACCTCTACAACGCCCGGCGCAACCCGGGCGAGAGCGTGCGGGTGTTCCCGCTGTCCAACTGGACCGAGCTCGACGTGTGGCAGTACATCCACCTGGAGGGCATCCCGATCGTCCCGCTGTACCTGGCCGCGCCGCGCCCGGTGGTCCGCCGCTCGGGCACCTGGATCATGGTCGACGACGAGCGGATGCGGCTGGAGCCGGGCGAGGAACCCGAGATCCGCAGCGTCCGGTTCCGGACGCTCGGGTGCTACCCGCTGACCGGGGCGATCGAGAGCACCGCCGACACCTTGCCGGCCATCATCCAGGAGATGCTGCTGGCCACCAGCTCCGAGCGCCAGGGGCGGGTCATCGATCACGACGGCAACGCCTCGATGGAGCGCAAGAAGCAGGAGGGCTACTTCTGATGAGCCATGCCGCCGGCGACCTCCTGGCCACCGACATCGAGGCCTACCTGGCGCTCCACGAGCGCAAGTCGATGCTCCGGTTCATCACCTGCGGCAGTGTCGACGACGGCAAGAGCACCTTGATCGGCCGGCTCCTGTACGACTCGAAGCTGGTGTTCGAGGACCACCTGGCGGCGCTGGAGGCCGACTCCAAGACGGTCGGCACACAGGGCGGCGAGCTGGACTTCGCCCTGCTGGTGGACGGTCTCGCCGCCGAGCGCGAGCAAGGCATCACCATCGACGTGGCCTACCGGTTCTTCTCCACTGAGACGCGCAAGTTCATCGTCGCCGACACCCCGGGCCACGAGCAGTACACCCGCAACATGGTCACCGGGGCTTCCACCGCCGAGCTGGCCGTGATCCTGGTCGACGCCCGCAAGGGTGTGCTCACCCAGACCCGCCGGCACACGTTCCTGGTCAGCCTGCTCGGCATCCGCCAGGTGGTGGTGGCGGTCAACAAGCTCGACCTGGTCGACTACTCGGCCGAGGTGTTCGCCGCCATCGAGCACGACTACCGGGCCTTCGCCGAGCAGCTGGCGATCCCCTCGGTCACGTGCATCCCGATCTCGGCACTGCGCGGCGACAACATCACCGCGCCGAGCCCGAACATGCCGTGGTACGACGGCCCCACCCTGATCCGCCATCTGGAGACCGTCGACGTCGACGACGACACCCAGCGGCGCCCGTTCCGCCTCCCGGTGCAGTGGGTCAACCGACCGGACCTCGACTTCCGCGGCTTCTCCGGGCAGATCGCCAGCGGGATGGTCCGCCCCGGCGACCGGGTGCGCGTCGTACCGTCGGGTCGGGACAGCACGGTCGCCCGCATCGTCACCGCCGACGGTGATCTCGACCAGGCCGTCGCCGGGCAGTCGGTGACCCTGACCCTGACCGACGAGATCGACATCAGCCGTGGCGACGTCATCGCCACGTCGGCTGCGCCGCCGTCCGCCGCCGACCAGTTCGAGGCCCACGTGGTGTGGATGGACGACCACGAGATGCTGCCCGGGCGCTCCTACCTGTTCAAGATCGGGACGCGCACGGTGCCGGGCACGATCGCCCATCCGAAGTACAAGATCAACGTCAACACCCTCGAGCACACCGCGGCCAAGACCCTGACGCTCAACGAGATCGGGGTGTGCAACCTGAGCTTCGACGTCCAGGTGGCCTTCGAGCCCTACGCCGACAACCGCGACCTCGGCGGGTTCATCGTCATCGATCGGCTGACCAACGCCACGGTCGCCGCCGGGATGATCCACTTCGCCCTGCGCCGGGCGGACAACGTCCACTGGCAGGCGATCGAGACCGGCAAGACCGTCCGGGCCACCCTCAAGGGCCAGCGGCCCTGCGTGCTGTGGTTCACCGGGCTCTCCGGGTCGGGCAAGTCGACGATCGCCAACATCGTCGAGCGCAAGCTGGTCGCCCTCGGCCGGCACACCTACCTGCTCGACGGCGACAACGTCCGCCACGGCCTGAACCGCGACCTGGGATTCACCGACGCCGACCGGGTCGAGAACATCCGGCGGGTCACCGAGGTCAGCGCGCTGATGGCCGATGCCGGGTTGATCGTGCTGGTCTCGTTCATCTCCCCGTTCCGCGCCGAGCGCGCCGCGGCCCGCCAGCGCGTCGGCGACGGCGAGTTCGTCGAGGTGTACGTCGACACCCCGCTGGACGTGGCCGAACAGCGCGACCCGAAGGGCTTGTACGCCAAGGCCAGGCGCGGCGAGCTGGTCAACTTCACCGGCGTCGACTCGGCCTACGAGACGCCCGAGCATCCCGAGCTGCACATCGACACCACCCGTCGCTCGGCTGAGCAGGCCGCCGACGAGATCATCGCCTACCTGACCGACGCCGGCTTCACCACGCCGGCCTGACCACCGGGAAGGTGGCCGGCGCGCCGAGCAGCTGAGTAGGGTGCGCGGCCATGGCACGGGTACGCCTGGAGCACGTCACCAAGACCTTCGGCTCGGGTGGTGGTGAGGTGAGGGCCGTCGACGACGTGTCGCTCGACATCGCCGACCACGAGTTCATGATCCTCCTCGGGCCGTCGGGATGCGGGAAGTCGACCCTGCTGCGGATGATCGCCGGCCTGGAGACGCCCACCTCGGGCGACGTGTTCATCGACGAGCGGCGGGTCAACGACGTGCTGCCCAAGGAACGCGACGTGGCGATGGTGTTCCAGAGCTACGCCCTGTACCCGCACAAGACCGTCGCCGCCAACATCGAGTTCCCGCTGAAGGCCCGCGGGGTCGGCAAGGCCGAGCGGGCCGAGCAGGGCCGCCAGGCTGCCGCGATGCTCGGTCTCGACACGCTGCTCGACCGCAAACCGGGCCAGCTCAGCGGCGGCCAGCGCCAGCGCGTCGCCCTGGCCCGGGCCATCGTCCGCCACCCGGCCGTGTTCTGCATGGACGAGCCGCTGTCCAACCTCGACGCCAAGATGCGCAGCGAGACCCGCGCCGAGCTGGTCGAGCTGCACCACCGGCTGAACAGCACCTTCGTGTACGTGACCCACGATCAGGTCGAGGCGATGACCATGGGCACCCAGGTCGCCGTCCTCAGCGATGGTCGCCTGCAGCAGGTCGGCACGCCGCAGGAGGTCTACGCCGCACCGGCCACGGCCTTCGTCGCCCAGTTCATCGGGACGCCACCCATGAACGTGCTGCCGCCGGGCGTGCTGGGCGGCGACTCGGTGCGCGTCGGCTTCCGTCCGGAGGACGCCCGGCTGGTGAGCCCGACGGCGCCCGACGATGGCACCACGCTGCCCGTCACCGTTCGGCTGGTCGAGCAGCTCGGTCACGAGGTGCTCGTGTTCGTCGACTGCGACGGGGCCCGCCTGGTCGTCCGCCAACCGGCGGGCAGTGGCGTTCCGGCCATCGCCGACCCGGTTCGCCTCTCGGTCGGCGAAGGCGTGCGCCATCACTTCGACGCCACGACCGGGGAGCGCGTCGGATGAGACGCCGGTGGCGCGACGTGCCCGCCGCGGCGGCGCTGCTGGCCCCCAGCGCGGCGCTGCTCGGCGTGTTCGTGGTCTATCCGCTGGCCCGGGCGATCCTGCTCGGAACCCGCAAGTGCAACGTCAGCGGGCGAGTCTGCAAGACGGTGGGCTGGCACCAGTACGTCACGGTGTGGCGCAGCGCGCCCTTCCAGAACGCCCTCGGGAACACGCTGCGCTTCGTGGCCATGACGGTGCCCATCGGTCTGGTGTTGGGCGTCGGGCTCGCCGTGCTGGCCGACAAGCAGCTGCGCGGCATCGGCGTGTTCCGGACGATCTTCTCCTCGACCATCGCCAGCAGCGTCGCCGTGGCCTCGTTGATCTGGCTGGTGCTCCTCAACCCGCAGATCGGCCTGCTGTCCCACCTGCTGAAGGACGCCTTCCCCGTGGTGAAGAAGCCCGGCCTGTTGAACGACGGCGGAACGGCCATGTGGGGTGTGGCCATCAGCAGCATCTGGGCCGGGCTCGGGCTGACCTTCGTCATCGTCACCGCCGCCCTGCAGAGCGTGCCCCGAGAGCTGTACGAGAGCGCCTTCGTCGACGGGGCCGGGGCCTGGCGGCGGTTCACCAACGTGACCCTGCCGATGCTCTCGCCGACCCTGCTGTTCGTCGCCGTGGTGATGACCGCCCGGGCGTTCCAGACCTACGGCGAGATCGACCTGCTGACCGGTGGAGGCCCGAACAGCGCCGGCCGACCGACCGAGACCATCGCCTACCTGATCTACGGCAAGTCGTCGAAGATCCGCAACGACATCGGCATCCAGTCGGCCACCGCGGTGCTGCTGTTCGTCCTGCTGCTGGTCGTCAGCTTCATCCAGTTCCGGGTCCTCGAACGGCGGGTGCACTATGCCGAGTGACCGGCCCGACGACCGTCCGGCACTGGACCGCAGTTCACCGGCGCGCACCGTCGGCCGCTACGTCCTGTTGGTGGTCGTCGCCCTGATCGTGCTGGCACCGGTGTGGGCGATCCTGATGCAGAGCCTGAAGTCCGGGCCGGACTCGGTGCGCCACCCGCGCTCGCTGCTCCCGGTCGACCTGACCTGGGACACCCTGCGCCACGCCTGGCGCGCCGGCGATCTCGGCCGGCTGTCGTGGAACAGCCTGGTGATGTCGGTGCTGGTCACCGCCGGCGTACTGGTCACCTCCCTGACCGCGGCGTACGCCTTCGCCTTCCTGCACTTCCCGCTGCGCCGCGGCCTGTTCGCCGTCTTCCTGGCCACCATGCTGGTCCCGGCGGAGGTGACCATCCTGATCAACAAGCGGACCATCGAGTCGCTGGGGTGGAAGAACTCGATGGTCGGTCTCGTCGTGCCGTTGCTGGCCACCGGCATGGGCACGTTCCTGCTCCGCCAGGTGTTCCTCCAGCTCCCCCAGGAGCTGCGCGAGGCGGCCTCGCTGGACGGCCTCGGCCACGCCAAGTTCCTGTGGGAGGTCGCTGCACCGTTGAGCCGACCGACGCTGGCCGCCCTCGGGCTGCTGACGTTCCTGACCACCTGGAACCAGTACCTGTGGCCGCAGAGCGTCGTCGACGACACCGCCCACCGCACCCTGCAGATCGGCATCGCCCACCTGGACAACGGGCGGGTGGACAACATCAACCTGGTCACCGCCGGTACGGTGATCGCCGCGCTCCCCATCGCCGTCATGCTCATCGCCTTCCAGCGCCACCTCGTCCGTGGCCTTACCGCAGGAGCCGTCAAAGGATGATCCGCACTCGCCGCACCGCCGCCACCCTCACCGCCTGCGTCCTGGCCCTGCTGGCCGGGACCGCCTCGGCCACCACCCCGCCCTCCGGCTCGGCCGGCGCCGGCGACGCGCTCGCCGGCCTGCCCGGGTGCGATCCGGCGGCGCTCGACGGCGCCGGAGGACCGGTGGAGATCACGGTGTGGTCGTCGATGAAGGCCGATCTGTTGAACAAGACCATGGAGGACCTGACCAACCAGTTCAACGCCTCGCAGACCCAGGTCAAGGTCAACTACGTCAACCAGGGCGGCTACGAGGACACCATCCCCAAGTTCCTGGACGCCGACCAGCGCAGCCGCCCGGACGTGGTCCAGCTGCCCGAGTACATGGTCCGCAGCATCGTCGACCTGAACACCGCCGTTCCGGTCGGTGCGTGCATGACGGCGGCGAGCTTCGACACCTCGGCATTCATCCCCTCGGCGCTGGCCCAATACCGCGTCGAAGGCGTGCAGTGGTCGCTGCCGTTCAACGTCAGCGACCCGGTGCTGCTGTACAACAAGAAGCTGTTCGCCAAGGCCGGCCTCGACCCGAACATCCCGCCCACCACGCTGGACGACGTCGTCGCCGATTCGAAGAAGCTGGTGGACAGCGGAGCGGCCACCTACGGCATCGCCATCGACAGCAACTTCGACAACGGCGGTGGCTGGTTCCTCGAGCAGTGGCTCGCCAAGCTCGGCCAGTTCTACACCGACGGTGACAACGGGCGCACGGCGCGGGCCACCAAGGCCACCTTCGCCACCCCGGAGATGGCCACGCTGCTCACCCAGTTCCAGCAGATGGTCGCCGACAAGACCGCGGTCTACGTGGGCGACAACAACTCCGGCGCCGACCACCTGCTGGCCATGGCCGACAAGGACCACCCGGCCGCGATGGCCATCTCCACCTCGGCGTCGATCGGGTCGGTGCTGACGATCCTGAAGGGCGGGCAGTTCCCACACATCACGCCCGACGACGTCGGTGTCGCCCCCATGCCCGGGCCCGGCGCCAAGGGCACGCTGGTGGGCGGGGCCTCGCTGTGGATCAACGACAGCGGCGACCCGGCCAAGGTCGCCGCAGCTTGGAAGTACCTGGAGTACATGACCCAGGCCCAGACCCAGGCCACCTGGGCAGCCACCACCGGGTACGTGGCCGTGCGCACCGACGCTCAGGCCCTCGAACCGCTGAAGACCGCCTTGACCGACCCGCGCTTCACCGTCGCCGGCCAGCAGCTGCTGGACATCCCGGCGGCGCCCACCTCCGCCGGCCCGGTGGTCGGCCCGCTGCTCGAAGTGCGCACGGCCGTGGCCGAGGGAGTCGCCAAGATCCTCACCGGCGCCGACGTCGCCGCGACCCTGCAGGAGATGCAGGACCAGGCCACCGAGCTGATCACCGACTACAACGACCGCAACACCGCCGGCTGACCACCCCGCGCCGCCCCACCCGCGCCCCTCCGCCCGCGCCCCGCGCCGCCCGAGTCCACCCCCGCACGCCCCCGCCCCGCACCCTCGACCCGCGCCCACCCGACCCTCGCCACCCACCCCGCGCCCCTCGACCCGCGCCGCCCGACCGCCCGCGCCCCGCGCCGCCCGAGTCCACCCCCGCACGCCCCCGCCCCGCACCCTCGCCCCCTCGCTCGCGTGCGCAACCCTCCGCATCCGACGGTTTGCGCACGCGTCCCGGTTGCATGCGTGCGCAGACCTCCGCATCCGACGGTTTGCGCACGCATGCAGGACGAGGGGGCCGGTTGACGGCGCCTGGCGCCACCGGTAATGTCCGATAGATGTCGGACAATCGACAAACGCCGGACATTGCCGGGCACCGGGCCAGCAGACGTCCGGTGCACCAACTCGACTACGAGCTCGACGAGGTCCTGCACACCACGACGTCGGACCAGCTGCGCGCCTCGGCCGATCCGACCCGGTCGGCCATCCTCCACCTCCTGCTCGACCGAGCGGCGACCACGTCGGAGCTGGCCGAGGCGGTCGGCCGCCCGAACGGGACGGTGGCGCACCACCTGAAGGTCCTCGAGCGGGCCGGGTTCGTCAAGGTGGTCCGCACCCGCCAGGTGCGGGCGATCACCGAGAAGTTCTGGGGCCGCACCGCTCGCACCATCTGGTTCCACACCCCCCAGGACGGCCCGGCGGCGGCCGCCGACAACGACCCCAGCGAGGGCACGTTCTTCCTGACCCGCGCCCTGGCCGAGTATGGCGCGGCGCCGTCGGATCACGAGGGCCCGGGGATGACCACCCTGCGCCATGCGCGCATCGCCGTCGAGGACGCCGCCGAGTTCGTCCGCCGGCTGGAGGCGCTGGCCATCGAGTTCACCACCACACCCCGCGGAGGCGACACCGTGTTCGCCCTGCTCGTCAGCCTGTTCCCGACGGCGGAACCAGCTCTCAAGGAACCGACATGACCGCCACCGACCGGTCCGCCCTCGGGCCGAACTACCGCAAGGTGTTCAGCGCCAGCGTGATCTCCAACCTCGGCGACGGCATCGACGCGATCGGCTACCCCTGGCTGGCGTCGGCGATCACCCGCAACCCGCTGCTGATCGCGGTCATCGCCGCGGCCCAGAAGCTGCCATGGCTGGTCTTCACCCTCCCGGCCGGGGTGATCACCGACCGAGTCGATCGCCGGCGGCTGATGGTGACCATGGACGTCCTGCGCGGGCTGCTGACCGCCGGCGTCGCCATCGCCGTGCTCGGGCTGGGTGAGGGCCTGCCCGACCCCAAGCACCTCGATCAGGTGGCCGGAACCCGGGTCGGGCTGTACGTGGTCCTGGTGGCGTCGGCGCTGCTGCTCGGCTGTGCCGAGGTGCTGCGCGACAACTCGGCGCAGACGATCCTTCCGTCGGTGGTGCGCCCCGATCAGTTGGAGCGGGCCAACGGGCGGATGTGGTCGGCGGAGATGATCGCCAACCAGTTCGCCGGGCCACCCCTCGGCAGCCTGCTGCTGGCGGTCAGCTTCTTCCTCCCGTTCGCTGTCGACGCCGGCTCGTTCTTCGCCGCGGCCGGGCTCGTCGCCCTGCTGACCGGACAGTTCCGAGCCAAGGCTGCCGCGGATGCCACCCCACGTGCCTCGTGGCGGACCGAGCTGCGCGAGGGGGTCCGCTGGCTGTGGAACCACCGCCTGCTGCGCACGCTGGCCATCGTCCTCGGCCTGATCAACGGCATCGGGTCGATGCAGTTCGCCACGATGGTGCTGTTCGCCCAGGAGGTGCTGAAGACCTCGCCGATCGAGTTCGCCATCCTCAACATGGGCGGGGCCGTCGGCGGCGTGATCGGCGGGACCATCGCCTCACGAGTCAGCACCCGATTAGGTCCCGGCCGGTCACTGTCGCTCGTGCTGCTCAGCGGTGCGGTGCTCCCGGTCATCATCGGACTCAGCTCGCACTGGGTCATCGCCTTCGTCGTGTTCACGGTGGAGACGTTGACGGCGCTGGTGTGGAACGTGATCACCGTGTCGCTGCGCCAGCAGATCATCCCCGACCATCTGCTCGGCCGGGTCAACAGCGTCTATCGGTTCTTCGGGTGGGGGATGATGCCCATCGGCACGGCGCTCGGCGGGCTAGTGGTGCTGGTCGCCCAGCACGGCCACAGCCGCGAGTTCGCCCTGCGCGCCCCGTGGTTCGTGGCCGCGGCACTCAGCGCGCTGACCGCGCTGTACGCCATCCCCCGCCTGACGACCGACCGGATCGAAGCCGCCCGGGCCGAGGCCACCCGGCCCTCCTGACCCGGCCGCGCCCCTTCCCCTGGCCATTCTGTGGAGGAACGGATGGCGACGTCGCGTTCTATCCCTCCACAGAACGGCTGGACGTGGAGCGTCCCCGCCTAGTGTCGGGTCTATGACGGACACGCTGCAGACGCCTGCCCAAGCCGGTCGCTGGACGGCGCAGTGGAAGGAGCTGTACGCCGAGGTGATCACCACCGGGCTGTGCACCGGGTGCGCTGGTTGCGTGGTGACCTGCCCGCACGACGTCATCGGCTACGAACACCGCGAGGGCAAGTACAAACCGTTCCACCTGGAGGACGAGCTGGGCCCGGACAACTGCATCCACGGGGAGAAGGGCTGCACCACCTGCACCCGGGCCTGCCCGCGGTTCCGGGCGTGGGAACCGAACGCCGACGCCCACCTGTTCGGCCGCGTCCGTGAGCCCGACGAGATGAGCGGCATCTGGCGCCAGCTGCTGCTAACCCGCGCCGCCGACGACACCCAGCACCAGCGCGGCCAGGACGGCGGATTCGTCACCGCCATGCTCACCTGGCTGCTGGCTCACGACTACATCGAGGCGGCCATGGTGTCGGGCGTCGAGGACGGCGACGTGTGGAAGGCCAAGCCGGTGCTGGTGCGTACGGCCGAGGAGGTCCTGGCCACCGCCGGCAGCCGCTACACCTACTGCGCCAACCCGCTGGCGCTGCGCGACGCCAAGGCTGCCGGGCTCAACCGGTTGGCCCTGGTCGGCATGGGCTGCCAGACGTCGTCGCCGCCGACGATGTGGGACCGCAAGGCGGGCAAGGTGTCCAAGCCGTTCTTGTTCAACATCGGCCTGCTGTGCTCGAAGACGTTCGACGACGCCATCTTCCCCGAGCTGTTCGAGGCCAAGTACGGCCTGGCCAAGCAGGACATGGTCAAGATGAACATCAAGGGCGTGTTCCAGATCTGGATGAAGGACGGCAGCTACCACGAGATCGACCTCAAGGAGTGCCACGCCTGGACCCGCGAGGGCTGCAAGCACTGCCCGGACTTCTCCGCCGAGCACGCCGACATCTCGACCGGCGGCATCGGTGAGGACAACGACTGGACGCTGACCATCGTGCGCACCGAGTTGGGCGAGGAGGTCATCACCCGGATGATCGCTGACGGCACGATCATCGCCCGCCCGGCCCAGGAGGACGAGAAGGCGATGAAGCTGCTGCGCACGCTGTCGATCGTCAGCCGGCGGCGCTGGCCCGAATGGGCCGACCGGGCACCGTCCGTCGGCGTCCCCCCACCGAAGAAGAAGGCTGCGGCGGCGCCTGCTCCGCCTCCGGGTCCCGAAGCTGGGTGATGCCGGGCGCGACCCGTCGGGAGCGACCCGGTTGTACCGTTCGCCCATGACGCACCGGACACGCCACGCCGCCCTCGCACTCGCCGTCACCGCCGGCTCCGGCTTCCTCGGAGGTGCCGCCGCGGCTGCGCCGGCCGCCAAGCCCGTGCCCCCGCCGCCCGCCCAGGTGGTCTGGCCGTTCGTCGACTTCCAGACCGTGCCGCAGCTGGGAACCGAGGCGGTGCGCGGCTCGGGCTGCGGCGCCACCACCTCGATCCCCGCGGTCATCCCGGATGGCGTCTGGGCCGGTCAGGTCACCCAGCTCACCAGCGACGCCGGCCAGCCCACCGACAACGCCGACGAGGCCGTCAGCCTGGCCTATGACCTGTGGTGCGTGTACCAGGGCGAACAGGCTGCAGCCATCAAGGCCGACCCCAGGCAGCACATCATCCTCGACAACCCGGCGTACATGGTCGTCAGCAACAACACGCGCACCCGAACCGTGCCGCTGGCCGAGGGGTTCGTCGTCCGCTACGCCGTGCGCTTGGTGGACGGGCGGTGCATCGACCCGGGCCCGGCCGCCCTCGACGTGGAAGGCGACGACGGGCGCCCGTACGTGTTCACCGCCCAGACCTGGTTGAACATCCACGGCGGCAAGGCGGTGTGGGCCTTCGTCGACTGCAAGGGCTGAGCGCGCCGTCTCGGCGCGCTAGAGCCCGAAGCGGCCGCGGAGGAACTCGGCGGCGAGGTCCTCGGCCTCGACCGCCTCGGGGACCATCGCCGGCATGCTGAAGAACCCATGGATCTGCCCGGGGAATCGGTGGGTGGTGGTCTCGACGCCCACGGAGCGAAGCCGCTCGGCGTACGCCTCGCCCTCGTCGCGCAGCGGGTCGTACCCGGCCGTGATCACCAGCGTCGGCGGGCTGGCTGCGAGCACGTCGTCGGCGGCGTGGATCGGCGACACCCGGGGATCGTCGTGGGCCAGGCCGGTGCCGTCGAGGAAGTGCCCGCCGAACCACTCCATGTCGACCTTGGTCAGCAGGTAGCCGTCGGCGTTCTCCTCGATCGACGGGTGCGACAACGTCCCGTCGGTGGCCGGATAGACCAGCAGCGCGCCGACCAGGCGAGGCCCGAAGCGCTGCGACATCATCGCCGAGAGGTGCCCGCCCGCCGAGTCCCCACCCACCGCCACGCGATGCGGATCGCCGCTCAGCTCGGCAGCGTGGTCGAGCACCCAGCCGACGGCGGCGGCGCAGTCGTCGATCGGCCCCGGGGCCTTGCGCTCCGGCGCCAGCCCGTAGTCCAGCGAGACCACCACGCAACCGGCCTTCGACGCCAGGTTCTGGGCCGTGGCCAGCGACTCGCTGGCGCTGCCGATCACCCATCCGCCGCCGTGGATCCACACCAGCACCGGGAAGGGCCCAGCGCCGTTCGGGGTGACCACCAATGCCGGGACGCCGCCGACCTCCCGCTGAGCCACGCCGGCGACCGCGGCACCATCGCCGCCGAGGGCGGCCATCTGGGCGAAGGCCTGGCGGGCCTCGGTGGGGGTCATCTCGTAGAGCTTCGGTCCGCCGAGGGATTCGAGCAGTTGCAGGACCCGGGACGCCGACAGATCGAGTGTCATGGCCGGCGAGACTAGGCGAACACCTCGGCGAGGAAGTCAGCCATCGCCCGCCACGAGCGGCGGTCGCTCGGCTCGTGGAAGCGGTATCCGTCGCGGTCGGCGTTGCGGTTGGTGAAGCTGTGCGCCGCCCCGCTGTAGAGGACCATCTGCCAGTCGATTCCTGCCGCGTTCATCTCCGCCTCGAAGGCGGCACGCTGGGCGGGCGGGATGATCGGGTCGAGCACGCCGATCATCACGAGCAGCTTGGCCGTCAGGCGCCCGTCGGCCGCGTGCGGGTGCGCCAAGCCGCTGTGGAACCCGATCGCGGCGACGATCGGCGCGCCGCCGCGGGCCAGGTCGATGGCCATCGAACCACCGAAGCAGTAGCCCATGGCCGCCACCCGCTGCGGGTCGACCCGGTCACTGGCCAGCAGCTGGTCGAGCCCGGCGAGCGCCCGCGGTCGGGCCAGCGACGGGTCGGTGATGAAGGCGCCCAGCCGGGCGCCCACCTGGTCGGCCGGCAGCGGCTGGCCATCGCCCCAGTAGTCGAGGGCGAAGGCCACGTAGCCGAACTCCTCGGCCAGGCGGTCGGCCCGCCGGCGGGGGTGGTCGGTCAACCCCGGACCCTCGTGACAGATCAGCACACCGGGCCGGGCGCCCGTGCCGGCCGGCTCGGCCAGGTAGCCGACGTAGCGCTGGCCGTCGACGGTGTACTCGACGTCGCGCCCCATCACCCGGCCGCCAGGGCGCCGAGCAGCTTGGTGGGCGTGTCCTTCGGGCTGATCTGGTACCACACCTGGCGCAACCAGCCGGCCGGGTCCACCAGGAACGCCGAGCGCAGGACACCCATGTACGTCTTGCCGTAGTTCATCTTCTCCCGCCAGACGTCGTAGGCCTCGGCGGTGGCGTGCTCGGGGTCGGAGAGCAGGGTGAACCCGAGCCCGTACTTGCCGTCGAACTTGGCGAGCTTGCCCGGCTGGTCAGGGCTGATGCCGATCACGACCGTGTCGCCGATCTGCCCGGCGATGTCACGCAACGCGCAGGCCTGGGTCGTGCAACCCGGCGTGTCGGCCTTCGGGTAGAAGTACACCAGCACATGACGACCCCGAAGGTCGGTGAGTCGCACGGTGCGGCCGTGCTGGTCGGTGAGGGTGAAGTCGGGGGCCTGGTCTCCAACGGCGAGCATGGCGCCGACGCTACCGTCCGGCGCTGCACCCGTCCGGGGCGGCGTGGGAGACTCGGTCGATGCCGTTGCACCCCCAAGCCGTCGCCCTGCTCGACATGATGGCCGCCTTCGCCGACCCGCCGTTCGAGGAGCTGACCCCGGCCCAGGCCCGCTCCCTGCGAGACGAGCGCCGCCTCCCGCCCTCGCACCCGGTCCACTCCACCCGCGACCTGGACGCCGGCGGCGTGCCCGCCCGGCTGTACCGACCGAGTGACGACGAGGGGCTCGGGCTCCTGGTCTTCCTCCACGGCGGCGGCTGGGTGATCGGCGACCTCGACAGCC
The DNA here is from genome assembly GCA_029782355.1 of Actinomycetes bacterium. Lineage (GTDB taxonomy): Bacteria > Actinomycetota > Acidimicrobiia > Acidimicrobiales > Ilumatobacteraceae > JAKOUY01. Next base: position 247,423 of record JAKOUY010000031.1, on the reverse strand, counting down.
ACGACAACGTCTGCCGGGCGCTGTGCAACCACAGCGGTCACGCCGTGTTGAGCCTCGACTACCGCCTGGCGCCGGAGCACCCCTTTCCCGCACCCCTCGAGGATGCGCTGAGCGGGACCCGCTGGGCCCACGCCCACGCCGCCGAGTTGGGCTGCGACCCGGATCGTCTGGCGATCGGCGGCGACTCGGCCGGCGGGAACCTGGCCGCAGTGGTGGCGCAGCTGGCTCCGGTCCCGCTGCGCTTCCAGCTCCTCGTCTACCCCGTCACCGATTGCACGATGTCGGAGCCCAGCTATGGCACCAACGGGCAGGGGTACTTCCTCACCGCCGACGGCATGCGCTGGTTCATCGGCCACTATCTGGACGGCACCGGCACCGCCACGGACGACCCGCGGGTCTCCCCCCTGTTCGCCGCCGACCACGCCGTCATCAGCCTCCCACCGGCGCTGGTGATCACCGCCGAGTACGACCCGCTGCGCGACGAGGGTGACCGCTACGCCGAGCGGCTCGCCGCCGCCGGCGTGCCCACCAGCCACGTGCGCTTCGGCGGGATGTTCCACGGGTTCTTCTCCCTCGGCGACTTCCTCGACGACGGCGCCGCGGCCAACGCCCTCGCCGGTGCCGCCGTCAAAGCCGCCCTCTCCCGCTGACGGGCCCCGGACCCCACCCAGGCCCAGGTCCCCACCTCGCCCAGTTCACCCCCCCCCAGACCCCACCCCGGCCAAACCCCGACCCCGGCCTCGGCCCGGCGTGAATGCGTGCGCAAACCGTCGCATCCGGCGGTTTGCGCACGCAAGCAGACCGATCGCGTGCGCAGACCTTCGCATTCGGCGGTTTGCGCACGCGAGGGCGAGGGGGGTGGGCGCGGACTGGGGGTGCAGCCGCGGGGTCGGCCGGATCGTGAGACGGGGTCAGGTGCGGTGGCCGAGGGTGGTGGCGCGGGTGAGGACCTGGTCGAGCATCGGCTCGGTCAGGCGGCCGGTGAAGGTGTTCTGCTGGCTGGGGTGGAACGAGCACAGCAGCACCAGCCCATTGGGCGCGGTGACCTCGACGCCGTGGCCGAAGCGCGGCGGGCGGCGCACACCGAGCAGCGCACATGCCGCCTGGTAGGCGAACCCGCCCAGGCAGACCACGACCCGGACGTCGCCGAGCGCGGCGAGCTCGGCGGCCACGAACGGCCGGCAGGCGTCGCGCTCGGCCGGGGTCGGGGCGTTCCCCGGCGGGGCGCACTTGACTGCCGAGGTGACCCAGGCGCCGTGCAGTGTCAGCCCGTCGGCAGCATGCGTGGACGTTGGCTGCGACGCCAACCCGGCCCGATGCAGGGCCCGGTACAGCCAGTCGCCGGAGCGATCACCGGTGAACATCCGCCCGGTGCGGTTGGCACCGTGGGCGGCCGGGGCGAGACCCAGCACCAGGATGCGCGCTGCCGGGTCACCGAACCCGGGAACCGGCCGGCCCCAGTAGTCCTCACCGGCGAAGGCCGCCCGCTTGGTGGCGGCCACCTCCTCGCGCCACTCGACTAACCGAGGGCACCGCCGGCAGGCGACCACCTCCTCACGCAGCCGGCCGAGCGAGTCCACGGCGGCAGCGTACGGCCCGCGACGAATTCTCGAGTCGACTGAGCGTCTCCCTCCCAGCCGGAGAGTCCGGTCCGTCCAGCCAGGGGTACGCAGCTGGTCGTGGCACCACCCGATCCCCGCAGCGGGCGCAGGTGGTGGGTCCCCGCCGCGGCAGCCGGGTTGCTGGTCGCCACGATCGGGCTCGCCGCGGCCATCGGTGATCGGTGCTCGACCCTCACACCCAGCTCGGCCTCGGTCTCGACGACAGCAACCACCCGGACCGGTGGGCCGAGTCGGAGACGGTGACGGCGCCCATCGTCATGTCGCTGACGTTCTCGCCGACGCCACCGCAGACGTCGGCCGACTCGCCGGCGGCGACGGGGCCGGTAGGTTTCCGGGTCACCATGGCCCGAACCGCCCCCACGCCGCCGGCGCACACGCTGGTCCTCCTGGTCCGCCACGGCACGACGCCCTCGACCGGGCAGGTCCTCCCCGGTCGGGCGCCGGGCCTGCACCTGTCCGAGCGCGGTCGGGCCCAGGCCGAGGCGGCCGCAGCGCGCATCGCCGTGCTGGGGCGCGTCGACGCGGTCTACGCCTCACCCCTGGAGCGCACCCGGGAAACCGCGGCACCCATCGCCCGGGCCCGCACGCTGCGCGTCCAGGCCGACCGCGGCCTGCTGGAGTGCGACTTCGGCGAGTGGACCGGCGCCGAACTGAAACGCCTGGCCAAGCTCCCCGAGTGGCGCACGGTCCAGCGCTCCCCCAGCGCCTTCCGCTTCCCCGGCGGTGAGAGCTTCACCGAGATGCAGGCGCGCATGGTGGCCACCGTCCAGCGGCTGGCCGCCGCCCACCCGGGCGGCACCATCGTGTGCGTGTCCCACGCCGACCCGATCAAGGCCTTCGTCGCCCACGCCGTGGGCAGCCACCTGGACATGTTCCAGCGCCTGGTGATCAGCCCGTGCTCGGTCACCGCGGTCGCCATGCCGCCCGACAGCCCGCCCGTGGTCCTGACCGTCAATTCCACGGGTGAGGCGCTGGCGGAGCTACGCCCCTCCTAGCCTGAAGCCGTCATGGGCGTGTTCTACGAGTTCGACGAGGTCGACGGGTTCGGGGTCGGGGCGGTCGGCGAACCGGGCAGCCGAGTCTTCTACCTCCAGGCCCGCCAGGGGTCCTTGCAGCTCGACATCAAGTGCGAGAAGCAACAGGTCGCGGCGATCGCCCAGTACCTGCGCCGGGTACTGAACGACCTGCCATCGGCCGACCCGACTGCCGTCGAGGCCGGGATCAGCCAGCCGGTCGACGTGGCCTTCGTGCTCGGCCCGGTGGGCCTCGGCTACAGCCGCGAGCACGATCGGCTGATGCTGCAGTTCGACGAGCTGATCGACGACGAGGATGCCGCCGAGACTGCCGGCGAGTCGCTCGACCGCGGCCACCTGCGGGTGTTCATCAGCCGCGAGCAGGCCCACGCATTCTGCGCTCGCGCCGACGAGGTGGTGGCCGCCGGGCGACCACCGTGCCCGTGGTGCGACGGCCCGCTGGACCCTGCCGGCCACGCCTGCCCGCGGATGAACTGAGCGGATGGACCGGCCAGTCGCCGAAGCGTTGGATCTGCTGACCAACGGCGAGATCGAGATCGAGGGGCGGATGCCGTGGAGCAGCAACGCCACGTTCCTCGTCCACGTGCGCGCCGGCGAGCAGAGCCATCCAGCGATCTACAAGCCGGTCCGCGGCGAGCGCCCACTGTGGGACTTCGAGCCCGGCCTGCACCGCCGCGAGCTGGCTGCCTACCGACTCAGCGAAGCATGCGGCCTCCACCTCGTCCCGCCCACCGTGATCCGCGACGGGCCGCTGGGCGAGGGCTCCCTGCAGTGGTTCGTCGATGCCGACCATCGCCAGCACTACTTCACGATCCACGAGCAGCGACCCGATCTGCACGACGCGTTGCGCGAAATTGCCGCCTTCGACATCGTCGCCAACAACACCGATCGCAAGAGCGGCCATGTGCTCCTGGGCGATCACGGCCAGATCTGGGGCATCGATCACGGTCTGTGCTTCGCCGGCGACTTCAAGCTCCGGACGGTCATCTGGGAGTTCGCCGGCGACCCGTTGAGCGAGTCGGTGGCGGCCTGGGTCGCCGCCGTGGCCGGCGAGGTGCCCGCCGGCGTGGTCACCCTGCTCTCCGACCACGAGGTCGACGCCATCGCCGGGCGGGCGGAGCGGCTGGCCCGAGCCGGGACCCTCCCCATCGATCCCACCGGTCGGCGGTACCCGTGGCCCCTGGTGTGAACGATCTGCTCGACGAGCTGGTCCACCGCGCCGATCTGGACGGGTTGATCCGCCTGGTCGACGGGTGGTCGGCGACGGGCGACTGGGCTGGGCTCCTGACCGTGCGCGACCGGACCCGCGCCGCCCTGGCCACCGGTCGCCAGCTGTGGCCGGTGGCCACGCTGGCCGAGTACCGCCTGGCCCTGCACGCCCCGGCCGAGTGGGCCGGACGGGTCCTCGACGAGGCCAGCGGCCGCTTCGCCATCGGGCCGCTGTCGGAGGTGGCGGCGCAGGGCCACACGGCGGCCGACCTGCGCCGCTGGATCGAGGACCCGATCCGCTTCGGCTTCGTCGCCCATGAGCGGGCCCTGCGCGGCGAGCCGAGCGAGCTCGACGTCAACCCGCTGGACATTCCCACCACCCTGCAACCGTGGGAGCCGGCGTACCCACTGGCCACCTACGGCGACGATGGCGTCGACGCGCCCGCACCGCCTCCGCCGTCCCGACCGGCGAACCTCGTCGAGCTGAGCCCGCAGGCCGCACGCATCGACGATCCCGAGGTGGGCGCGGCCACCCGCCAGCTGTTCGACGGGTGGACGGCAGCATCCACCGGGCGGGTCGAGGTGGCCTGCGTGGAGGGCGCGATGCTCGACGCCGTCGCCGCACTGGGCGTCCGCCGGGCGGGGCTGACCCGGCTCGGCCTGGTCGATGCGCTGGCCTGGCTGGGGTGGGCCGGGGCCGGCGGCGGTGCCCACGGCCGGCGGCGCGGTGCCGCCACGGGACGCTTCGACGCCTGGTGGCTCCTGGCCCAGCTCACCGATCTTGCCGATCCCTGGCCACCCGACCCGACCGAGCTCGGCCGGGCCGGCCAGGCGTTGCGCTGGTCGTGGTGGGACGCCGGCGAACCGCTGCTGGGGTGGACCGTGCAACTCGCCGTCGAGGATCCGGTCGCCGGCTACGCCTGGGCCATCGGCGCGCACGACGCGTCGTGAGCGGAGCACCTGCGCCGGACACCGATCGGTGCGACAATGAGACCGATGGCGGAACACGACACCCCGCTCCTGGCCCGCATCCGCGCCGCGGTGATCGGCGACGACCAGGTGATCGACGGTCCGTACGGGCCGCGGCGGATCACCTACGCCGACTACACCGCGTCGGGGCGGTCGCTCGGCTTCCTCGAGGACTTCCTGCGCGACGAGGTCCTGCCGCGCTACGCCAACACCCACACCGAGTCGTCCGGAACCGGGCTGCAGACGACGCGGCTGCGCGAGGACGCCCGCTCGATCATCCACGAGGCGGTCGGTGGTGACGAGTCGACCTGCGTGATCTTCACCGGCTCGGGATCGACCGCCGCCGTCAACAAGCTGATCGGCATCCTCAACCTGCGGCTGCCCGCCGACCTGGACCAGCGCTACCGGCTCTCCGCGCACATCCCGCCCGACGAACGCCCGGTCGTGTTCGTCGGACCGTTCGAGCACCACAGCAACGAGCTGCCGTGGCGGGAGTCCATCGCCGACGTGGTGGTCATCCCCGAGGATGCCGACGGGCACATCGACCTCGACGTGCTGGACGCCGAGCTGGTCCGCTACGCGGCTCGGCCGATGAAGATCGGCTCGTTCTCGGCGGCGTCGAACGTGACCGGCATCGTGTCCAACACCTGCGCCATCGCCGACCTGTTGCACCGCCACGGTGCGCTGAGCTTCTGGGACTTCGCCGCCGCGGCACCGTACGTGGACATCGAGATGCGGCCGCGCTGTGCCGAGCACCCGCTGGCCCACAAGGACGCCGTGTTCATCAGCCCGCACAAGTTCGTCGGCGGCCCGGGAACCCCGGGCGTGCTCGTGGTCCGCCGGGAGCTGCTGCGCAACCGGGTGCCGGACACGGTGGGCGGCGGCACCGTGGCCTACGTCAACCCCAGCGAGCACCGCTACCTGAGCGATGTCGTCCACCGCGAGGAGGGCGGCACCCCGGCGATCATCGAGTCGATCCGCGCCGGCCTGGTGTTCCAGTTGAAGGAGGCCGTCGGCACGGCCACGATCAAGGCCAACGAGGCGCGCTTCTGGACACGGGCCATCGCCCGTTGGTCGGCCAACGAGCGGATCGAGGTGCTCGGCAACACCCGTGCCGACCGGCTGTCGATCGTCAGCTTCGTGATCCGCCGCCCGGGCGGGCGGTACCTGCACCACAACTTCGTCGTCGCCCTGCTCAGCGACCTGTTCGGCATCCAGGCCCGCGGCGGATGTTCCTGCGCCGGCCCGTACGGCCACCGCCTGCTGGGCATCGACCTGGAGCGCTCCCACGAGTTCGAGAGCGAGATCGCCCTCGGCTGCGAGGGCATCAAGCCGGGCTGGACCCGGCTGAGCTTCAACTACTTCATCAGCGACGCGGTTGCCGACTACGTGATCGACGCCGTCGAGCTGGTGGCCGACCACGGCTGGAAGTTGCTCCCCGACTACCGCTTCGAGCCGGCCCGCGGGCTGTGGCGGCACCACCTCGGTCCGGCGGAGCCGCCGTTGCGACTCTCCGACATCACCTACGACCCGGCCACCGGGGCGATGCACTGCCCGGCCGGGCCGCGCCAGCGCGCCGGCGAGTCGGCGCTGCCGGGCTATCTCGATGCCGCTCGCCGGCTCCTGTCCGAGGCACCCGAATGGGATGCTGACGCCCCGGCGCCCCACCACTGGTCGGCAGCGTTCGAGACGCTGCGCTGGTTCGAGGTGCCCGCCGGGTCGCTCGTCCCCTAGCTCAGCGGGACTGCAGGGCCTCGATCAGCTTGGGCAGCACCTTGTGCACGTCGCCGACGATGCCGAGGTCGGCGATGCCGAAGATCGGGGCTTCCTTGTCCTTGTTGATGGCGATGATGTTCTTCGAACCCTTCATCCCCACCATGTGCTGGGTGGCACCGCTGATGCCGGCGGCGATGTACACGCCCGGCTTGACCACCTTGCCGGTCTGGCCGACCTGGTAGCTGTAGGGCACCCAGCCGGCGTCGACGATGGCCCGCGAGGCACCCGGCGCGCCGCGCAGCAGCTTGGCCAGCGTCTCGATCAGCTCGTACTTGGCCTGCTCGCCGAGGCCGCGCCCACCGGAGACCACCACGGCCGCCTCGTCCAGCTTCGGCCCACTGGTCTCCTCCACATGGGTGGCCACCACCATGGCCGCGCCCGTGGGGCCGACCTCCGGGACGGCCGCGGCGACGACCTCGGCGGCTCCCCCACCCGATGGCTCGGCGGCGAAGCTCTTCGGGCGGAACCCGGCGAGGAACGGGCCGTCGCCGGTGAAGGTGGTGGAGACCAGCGTGTTGCCGCCGAAGATCGGCGTGGTCACCGTCACCGCCCCGCCCGCGGCGGCGACGTCGACGTTGTTCGTCAGCACGGTCTTGCCGAGCTTCACCGACAGCCGGCTGAGCACGTCACGAGCCTCGTAGCTCTGCGGGAACATGATCAGATCCGGCGAGTCGCCGCCCTCGATGACGGCCTGCATGGCCGCCGAGACGGCCGGGCCGGGCAGCCGCCCGCCGAGGTCGCCCGTGGCGTACAGCTTGGCGGCACCGTGCTGGCCCACGGCCTCGGCCAGGGCCGCGCCGTCGCCGCCGACGAACGCCGTGACGTCGCCGAGCGAGCGGGCCTTGGTGAGCAGTTCGAGCGACGCCGAGGTCGGCGCGCCCTTGGATCCCTGGACATACACCCAAACGTTCATGACGACCTCTCAGATCACTTTCAGGTTCTCGAGGAAGGAGACGATCTTGGCGAATCCCTCGCCGTCGTCCTCGACGATCTCACCGGCCGCCCGCTCGGGGGCCTTGGCGACGTCGCTGATCTGCTGGCCGGCGCCGGCCCAACCGACCGGGTCGACGCCGAGGTCACCGGCGGTGACGGTGTCGACCGGCTTGGACTTGGCGGCCATGATGCCCTTGAAGCTCGGGTAGCGCGGCTCGACGACCCCGGCCGTGACGCTGATGAGCGCCGGCAGCGGGCACTCGACCTCGTCGTAGCCGTCCTCGGTCTGGCGGGAGGCCTTGAGGGTCGAGCCGTCGATCTCGACGTGCTTGGCGAAGGTGACCGACGGCAGGCCGAGGACCTCGGCCAGCTGCTCCGGCACGGTGCCGGTGTAGCCGTCGGAGGACTCCGTGGCGGCGATGACCAGGTCGGCCCCGCCGATCCGGCCGACCGCCGCGGCCAGCACCCGGGCCGTGGTCAGGGCGTCACTGCCCTGCAACGCCGGATCGCTGACCAGCACGGCCTTGGCCGCTCCCATCGCCAGGGCGGTGCGCAGTCCGCTGACCTCGCCGTTGGGGGCCATCGACACCAGGCTGACCTCGCCACCGCCGGCCTTGTCGACCAGCTGCAGGGCCATCTCCACGCCGTAGCTGTCCGACTCGTCAAGGATCAACTTGCCGTCGCGCTTCAGCGTGTTGGTGGACGAATCCAGCGCCCCGGGCAGCGCCGGGTCGGGGATCTGCTTCACGCACACGATCACGTTCATGGGGCCATTGTTACCGACGGGTTGGTAGGTGACCCAACCAGGCCCGGGCGCTGCATCGATGTCGGTAGGGTCGTCGGGTGCGCGTCCTGCTGGTGGTGAACGCCTTCGCCTCGTCGGTGACCGCCCGCAACACGGTGATCGTCCAGCGCGAGCTCAGCGTGGGCAACGAGGTCGAGGTGCGCGAGACCAACCGCCGCGGGCACGCCACCCGCTTCGCCCAGGACGCCGCACGACGCGGCCTGGACGTGGTCATCGGCTACGGCGGCGACGGGACCCTCAACGAGGTGGCGACGGGCGTCGCCGGCACGGCCACCGCTCTCGGGGTGCTGCCGGGCGGGAGCACCAACGTCTTCGCCCGCACCCTGGGCATGCCCAACGACCCGGTGCCCGCAGCCCGGTTGCTGGCCGCCGGGATCGCCGCCCGGCAGGTCCGCCCGATCGGGCTCGGCAAGGTCAACGGGCGGTACTTCTGCTTCCACACCGGCGTCGGCTACGACGCCGCGGTGGTCCGCGAGGTCGAGCAGCGGGCCTCGCTGAAGCGGTGGCTCGGCCACCCCTTGTTCATGTATGCGGCCACCAAGACCTGGGCCGTCGGCTACGACCGCCGCCAGCCGCACTTCACGCTGCGCAGCGCCGGTCCCGAGCCGGTGACCGACGGGTACTTCACCATCGTGCTGAACACCAACCCGTACACCTACCTGGGCAACCGCCCGCTGGACCTCAGCCCGGCCGCCACCCTCGACCGCGGCTTGGTGGCCATCACCTTCCGGACGATGCGCGTCGGGGCGATCCTGCGCTCCCTGGGCGGGGCGCTGCGGGGCGGTGGCGTCCGCCCCAGCGCGCATCTCGACGTGCGCACCGATCTGGCCGGGCTCACCATCGAGCACGACGCCCCATTCCCCTACCAGCTGGACGGTGACTACCTGGGCGAGACCACCCGCCTGGCGTTCGAGCACGTGCCCGACGCGGTGCGCCTGATCCTGCCGGCGTCGGCGGCCGGCTCCACCCGCCGCGCCTAGCCCATCGCCCGGCGGATCTCGCCGGCGATCCGCTCGGTGCTGGGGATGGCGAGGTCCTCCAGTTCGGCGGCCGACGGCAGCGGGATGTGCGGCGTGGTGATCCGCACGACGGGCCCGTCGAGGTCCCAGAACGCGTCCTCGGCCACGATCGAGGCCAGTTCGGCACCCCACCCGCAGAGCCGCGGGTTCTCCTCCACGGTGAACAGCCGGGCGGTGCGCCCGACGGAGTCGAGGATCGTCCGGGCATCGAGTGGCACGAGGCTGCGCACGTCGATGACCTCGGCGTCGATGCCGTCGGCCGCCAGCGCCTCGGCGGCCGCCAGGGCCCGCGGCACCATCAGCCCGAGGGCCAGGATCGTGCAGTGCCGTCCCGGCCGCAGGATCCGTGCCGTCCCCAGCCGGTCGACGATCTCGCCGTCGGGCACGTCCTGCTTGGTGGCGTAGAGGGCCTTGTGCTCGAAGATCAGCACCGGGTCGGGATCGCGCACGGCGGCGGCCATCAGGCCCACCATGTCCGCGGCGCACGACGGGGTGGCCACCTTGATCCCCGGGATCGCCATCGCCCAGTTCTCCACGCTCTGGGAGTGCTGGGCACCGAAGCGCACCCCGCCGCCGTTGCCCGACTTGATCACCAGCGGCAGGCTGACCTGGCCGTCGGTCATGTACCGGCTCTTGGCGATCTCGTTGGCCACGAGGTCCCAGCAGACCGCGAAGAAGTCCGAGAACATGATCTCGGCGATGGGCCGCAACCCGGTCATCGCCGCGCCCATCAGGGCGCCGAGGATCGCCTGCTCGGAGATGGGGGTGTCGACCACCCGATCCGGGCCGAACTCGTCGAGCAGCCCGGCCGTGGTCTTGAACACCCCGCCCGCGCCGGCGACGTCCTCGCCGAGGAACACCACCGTGGGGTCGCGACGCATCTCCTGGGCGATGCCGCGGGCCACTGCCTCCCGGTAGCTCAGTTCCGCCACGCCGACCCCCCGTCCGCCCAGACATTGGTCAGCAGTGCCTCGGGGGCCGGCGGTGGGGCGGCGATGGCCGCCTCCGTGGCCGCGTCGATCGCCTCGACGACCTCGTGGACGATGGCCGCCAGGCGGGCCTCCTCGACCCCGAGGTCCAGCAACCGGCGGTGGTACAGGGCCAGCGGGTCGTACTCCTTCCACGCCGCCACCTCCTCGGCCGGGCGATAGGTCCCCGGATCGGCGCGGCTGTGTCCGCCGTGGCGATAGGTGGTGGCCTCGATGATCGACGGGCCACCGCCCGCCCGTGCCCGGTCGATCGCCGCGCAGGCGGCGACGAACACGGCGTCGGCGTCGTTGCCGTCCACCACCACGCCGTCCAGGCCGTAGGCCGCAGCCCGATCGGCAGCGGGATGGTCCACCGCGGTGACCTGGGCGATCGAGGTGTACTCCATGTACAGGTTGTTCTCGCAGACGAAGATCGTCGGCAGTTCGTAGACGGCGGCGAAGTTGACGGCTTCGTGGAATGCCCCGATGTTCGTCGCCCCGTCGCCGAAGAAGGCCACGGCGACCTGGTCGGTGCCGCGCACCTTGGCCGACCAGGCGGCGCCGTTGGCGATGCACAGGTGGGCACCGATGATCGCGTAGCTGCCCATCATCCCGTGGCGCACGCTGGTCAGGTGCATCGACCCGCCCTTGCCACCGAGCAGCCCGGTGGCCCGGCCGAGCATCTCGGCGATGATCGGTTCGGGCGGCACCCCGCGGGCGATGGTGTGCCCGTGGCCGCGGTAGGTGGCGAAGCTGTAGTCGTCGGGGCGCACGGCCACACCGAAGGCCGCGCCGACCGCCTCCATGCCGATGGCCAGGTGACTGGTGCCCTTGACCAGGTTCTGCAGGAACAGGTCGTACAGCCGCTTCTCGAGCAGCCGGATCTCCTGCTGGGTCCGGAAGATCGCCAGGCGGGTGTCGAGATCGAGACGGGGATGCTCCGGGGCGGGGGCCGCGGCGCCGGGCGGGAGCACCACGGGGTGCTCCCCGTACGGTGGGCGGACCCGGCTCATGCCGCCACCCCCACCAGCGCGTCCCGTACCCAGGTCAGCTCGCGCTCGACCGACGCCGCCAGGTCGGCCTGCTTGAGATGCGCCGGCAGCACGTCCCACGTGTAGGTCTCGATCTCGACATGGTCCGACAGCGGCGTCACCCGGTGCACTGCGAGGGCGTCCTCGATGGCGGCGCGGGTGGTGCGAAACGCGCCGAGGTCGTCGAGGAACACCGGGACGTGCACGTGGGTGCGCCACTCGCTCGGACCAGGGTCGGCCCGCCAGGCGGTGATCGCCTCACCGAGGCCGAGGAACTGGCGCAACCGGCCGTGGCGTCGCTCGACGGTCTGGGTCAGGTAGATCGTGTCGGTGAACCGGATCAGCTCCTCGACGATGGCGGCGTCGACTGCGGGCACCCACAGGGCGGCCGCCGCCTGGAGCTTGAAGATGGGGATGCCGGCATCTGCCAGGGCGGCGATCGAGGTGGGGATGTCCTCGAACTCGACCGCCTGGTGGCAGACGTCGAACACCACGCCGAGGTGGCGGCGCAGCGCCCCGTGGGCGCCGGCGAGGGACATCCCGGCCAACCGGGCGAGACGCGACGCCGCGGCGGCGCAGTACAGCCAGGTGCTGAAGTACGCCACCGTGTCGGCAGTGGTCGCGAGGTAGCACCACGGCTCCGGCTCCAGGGCGAGGGTGACCACGACGCCGGTCGACCGCTCCAGCGCCACGAGGTGGGCGACGACGCGCAGCACGCCGTCGGTGAATCGCTCGACGTAGGCCCGGTCGACCACGTTGGGACGGAAGGCCAACGGCGCGGTCTGGATGCTCGGTGAGATCCCCGGTCGGGCCAGCCGCGCACAGACGTCGGCGACGCGCATCGTGTAGGTGACGCGCTCCTCGGTCGACCAATCCGGCTCGTAGACCCGCTCCTTGACCTCGCCCCCCTTGAACGGTCCGTACGGGAAGGCGTTCACCGTCACCAGGTACAGCTCCTCGTCGGCGAGGAACCCTGCCAAGCGCTCCAGCTCAGCCGGGTCCTGCGTCAGCCGGGTGGCCGAGGCGTTGGACAGCCGCATCGAGAGGGCGAACGGGGCATGCGGGCTCATCGCCCGCTTCACCAGCGGGAGGTAGTGACGGATGCTGGCGTCCATCTCCTCCCAGGTGTCGCCGGGATGGACGAGCGTCGAGTAGGTCAGGTGGCCGAGACCGTGGTCGAGCTGCATCGCCGGTCAGCCGAGCCGGGCCTCGACCTCGGCCAGGCTGGGGCGCGTCCGCAGGTACTCGGCCGCCGCCCGGTTGCGCCGCTCGCGCATGTAGTAGGCGATCTCGACCAGTTCCAGCGCGAGGCCGTCAGGATCGCTGAAGTACACCCAGCGCCAGCCCTCCAGCGGCCCCTCGTCGACCACGTTGACGTCGGAGTAGAAGCGCACACCGTGCGATTCCAGCTCGGCCTTCTTGGCGAAGACGTCGTCGACCCGGAAGCAGACGTGGGCCGCGCCCATGTAGTTGTTCGGGACCGGAGCGGTGCTCGTCTCCGGGCGGTTGGCGTACTCGATCAGCTCCAGGGTGGTGACGTCGCCGACCCACAGCGACACCTGACGCAGCTTGGCGCCGGGTACGCCGACGCCGCGGGCCAGCTCCGGACCCTCGAACCAGCCGGTGGGCTCGTTGGCGAACTGCAGCCCGAGCAGGTCGTGGTAGAAGTAGATCGACCGATCGAGATCGCGAACGATCAGGCCGGTGTGGTGGACGGCATGCAGGGTCATCGTGGGGTTCCTTTCAGGCAGCTGGTTGGACCAGGATCTTGAGTTGGTCACCGGCGGGGTCGACGAGGACGTCGAATCCCTTGGTGACGACGTCGTGCAGGGCGATGGTGGACGTGACCGCCTTGGCCACCGGGAACTTGCCGGAGCCGATCAGGCGGATGATCCGCGGCCAGTCGGTGATCAGGTAGCACCAGCTGCCCACCAAGGTGATGTCCCGCTCGGACAGGCGCATGGCGTCGAGCGCCGCCGGCTTGGTGTGCAGGCCGGTCTGCACCACCGTGCCGCGGGGCCGGGCGTGTTGGATGCAGGTGTCCAGCCCGGCGCTGGCCCCGCTGCACTCGATGCCGACGTCGATGCCGAGCCCGTTGGTCAGCGAACCCACCAGCTCGGCGAGCTCCCCGGACGTCGGGTCGACCACCGGGCCGACGTCGAGTGCCCGGGCCAGCGCGGCCCGGTGCGGATTGGGCTCGGCGACGATCACCGTGGACGCGCCGATGGCGCTGGCGTACATGGCCGACAGCGCCCCGATCGGGCCCGCACCGGTCACCAGCACCACGTCGCCCCCGCGCACACCGGCCCGATCGACGCCGTAGGCGGCGACGGACGCCGGCTCGACCACCGCGCCTTCCAGGTCGGAGACGTCGTCGGGAATCGTGGCCAGCTGGTACTCCTTCAGCACGGCGTAGGTGGCCAGGCCACCGGTCTCGGCGCTCAGCCCGGTGCAGGCGAAGCACTGGCACAGGTGGCCGAGGCCCTGACGGCACCACGGGCAGCGACCGCAGACGATGGCCGGCATGATGGCGACCCGGTCGCCGGGGCGCAGATCCTGCACCTGCGAGCCGGTCTCCACCACCCGGGCGGAGAACTCGTGGCCCAACGTCTGCGGCAGGGTCGCACCCGTCAGTGGGTGGGGCCCGGCGTGCGGGGTGACGATCGGACCGACCAGGTACTCGTGCAGGTCCGTCCCGCAGATCCCACAGTACGACACCTCGACGAGCACGTCGTCGTGAGCGCGCACCTCCGGAGTCGGAACCTGCTCGATGCGGATGTCGTGGTGGTCGTAGAAGCGTGCCGCGTGCATCGTGCTCCTCTCACACGCGCCGGCCGAGCCGACCGCGTACCTGGCTGTAGATGAGCGCGGCCGCGACGACGAGCGCGCCCTGGAAGAAGTAGACCCACGTCTGGCTGAGCTCCAGGAACGTCGTGGCGTTCAGCACCTGGACGCTCAGCACTGCGCCGAGCAGGGTCCCGACGAACGTGCCGCGACCACCCAGCAGGCTGGTGCCACCCAGCACCACTGCCGTGACGCTGGCCAGCGTGTACCCCTCGCCCTGGGCCGGGTCGCCGACACCGATCTGAGCCAGCAGCATGACCGCGCCGAGCACCACGAAGAGCGAGGCCGCCACGTAGCCGGCCAGCACCGTCCGGGTGACGCGGATGCCCACCTTGCGGGCGGCGTCCTCCTGCGACCCGACCGCCCGCAGGGCCAGCCCCCACCGGGTGCGGCGCAGGGCCAGTTCCATCAGGACGGTGAGGGCCACCAGGATCAGGAAGGCGGCGGGGAAGCGGCCGATCTTGTGGGTGATGACGTTGGTGATCGGCCGGGCGATGTACCCACCGGACACCTTGCGGAAGACGAAGGCGATGCCTTGGAGGGCGATGAAGGTGGCCAACGTGGCTGCCACGGGGGTGAACCGCAGGAAGCGGATCAGCGACCCGTTCAGCATCCCGATCAACACCGCCCAGAGCACCATCAGCACGACGCCCAGCACGATCCTGGCTCCGGAGTCCTGTTTGGTCATGAAGAAGGAGGCGATGACGACCAGGACGCCGGAGAGCGGCCCGACGGACAGGTCGATCCCGCCGAGCAGCAGGCAGATGGTCTGGCCCATGGCGATGAAGCCGAGGGCTGCGGCGAGGAGCATCAGCGAGTTGAGGTTGTACGGCTGCAGGTAGCGGTGGTTGCGGGCGTTGACGTAGGCGCCGAGCGCGAGGATCACCGCGGCCAGCACGGCCACCGGGGCATAGTCGCCGCGCACGAAGCGGCCGAGGCGCGACGAACGCTTGCGCCCGGCGTCGGCGGCGCGCCGGGCATCGGCACGGATGGCTGCCCCGACGATGGCGTCCTCGCTGACCTCCTCGCCGGACAGCTCCGCCACCTTGTGGCCGCGTGACAGCACCACCACCCGGTCGCACAGGCCCTCCAGCTCCTTGGCGTCCGAGGAGGCGACCACCACCGGGACCCCGGAGTCCGACACCTCGCGGAGGATCTTGTAGATCTCCGACCGGGCACCGACGTCGACGCCCTGCGTCGGCTCGTCGGCCAGTAGCACGGTGGGCCTGGACAGCAACGCCCGGGCCATGACCACCTTCTGCTGGTTCCCGCCGGACAGCGAGGACACGGGGGTCTCCAGCGAGGGCGTCTTGACGGCCAGGCGCTGCGCCTCGCGCCGGACGGTCTCGATCTCCCGCCGGCGGTTGACGAACAGGCCGTCGGTGACGTGGGAGAGCGCGGTGACCGACGCGTTCTCGCGCACCCCGAGGGTCATCATCAGGGCGTCGGCGTGCCGGTCGGCGGGCATGTACGCCGAGTGGGCACGCAGCTGGCGGGGTCCGAACGCCCGCCCGCCGATCGACACCGCGCCGGTGAACGGGGCCAGTCCGGTGAGGGCCCGGAGCAACTCGGTCTGACCGTTGCCGACGATGCCGGCCACGCCGACGATCTCGCCGGCCTCGGCGGCGAACGACACATCGGTGAACCCGGGCCCGCTCAACGCCTCGACCTGCAGGGCGAGCGGCGCCTCCGGGCGAGCGGCGCGCTTGGGCGGGAAGGTCGAGTCCAGCTGGCGGCCGACGATCAGCGCCAGCAGCTCGTCGTCGGTCACCTCGCCGACGAGGTGCTCGCCACGGAACTTGCCGTCGCGCAGCACCGTGACCCGCTGGGCGATCTCGCGGACCTCGGCCAGGCGGTGGGTGATGTAGACGACCGACGCGCCGGACTGCACGGCACGGCGGATGCGCTCGAACAGCAGCAGCACCGATTCGTGACCGAGCGGAGCGGTCGGTTCGTCGAGGATGAGCAGGCGGGGCCGGACGACCAGCGCCTTGGCCAGCTCGAGAAGGTGCTTCTTGGCCACCGACAGGGAGTCGACCCGATCCTCCAGATGGGCCGTGCACCCGACGTCGTCGAGCATCGCCTGGACGGCCGCCCGCCGGCCGCGCGCCGAGCGCAGGGAGCTGCGCGGCACGGAGACGAGCACGTTCTCCAGCACC
Organism: Actinomycetes bacterium; assembly: GCA_029782355.1. Taxonomy (GTDB): domain Bacteria; phylum Actinomycetota; class Acidimicrobiia; order Acidimicrobiales; family Ilumatobacteraceae; genus JAKOUY01. Next base: position 231,054 of record JAKOUY010000031.1, on the reverse strand, counting down.
GTCATGTCCGGCAGCACCGCCGGGTGCTGATGGACGGTGGCGATGCCCAGCTCGGCGGCAGCAGCGGGGGTCAGGGCGTCGACCGGCTGGCCGTCGAACCACAGCTCGCCGGCGTCGGGCAGCAGAGCGCCCGAGGCGATGTTCATGAGCGTCGACTTCCCCGCGCCGTTCTCCCCCAGCAGGGCGTGGACCTCGCCCGGACGCACGTCGAGGGAGACGTCGACCAGCGCCCGGACCCCGAGGAAGTGCTTGCTGATGCCGGCCATGCGCAGGCGCGACGGCGGGGACGCGTCCTCGTCGGGGAGATGGTCGTGGGTATCGGTGAGGGTCATCGGATCTGTCCTGGACCGGAAGGGCACCCGGCCGGCGCGACCGGCCGACCGGGTGCCCGAACGGGCTACTTGTTCAGCAACTTGGCCTGCTCGTCACCCGACATCTCGGCGGACAGGTAGACGTCGCCGGGCAGGTCCTTGCGGCAGGTCACCGGATGGGGCTGACCCGACACCGAATCCTCGAACGGGACGCCGTGGTACGTGTCCTCGGCCGGCGGGGTGCCGCCGGTCGCCAGGGCGATGGCCCACTGCATGGCCAGACGGGCGTGGTCGTTCTCGGTCGAGGTCGTGAACAGCTTGAAGTCCGGGTTCTTGTCCTTGTGGTCCTCCCAGAAGCAGGACAGCAGGTTGCCGTCGGAGGTGGCGATGGCCGGGATCGACCGACCGCTCTTCTCGAACTCGGGCAGGGCACCGACCAACGACGGGCCGAAGTCGGACACGATGACGTCGATCTTCGGGTTGGCCGCGATCGCCGCGGTGAGGACCTTCTGCGTCTCGGCCGGATCCCAGTTGGTCGGCGAGAAGGGCTGCTCACCGATCATCGTGTACTTGCCGCTCGGCCCGAGGACCTCGGCGAGGCCCTTGGCCTCGTCGACACCCTGGCTGTTGCCTGGCGGGCCGGACACCATCAGCACGTTCCCGCCGTTCGGCAGGTTCTTCAGGATCCACTCACCCCAGTTCTTGCCGTCGGTCACGAAGTCGGCGCCGATGAACTTGTCGTAGTCCGTCCCGGCCTGCCCGCCGGCAGAGACGCGGTACGGCACGGTGATGACACCGGCCTCCTTGGCGCTGCGCAGTGCCGGCAGGATCGCCTCGCCGGCGTCGGGGAACACGAGCAGGGCGTTGACGCCCTTGGCCACCATGCCCTGGATGTCGGAGATGGCCTTCTGCGTGTTGCCCTGGCCGTCGGCGTACTCGAGGCTGGTGACGCTGGGGCACTTCGAGGCCTCGTCGCGGGCCGCTGCGGCGGTGACCAGTCGCCAGCTGTTGCCGCCGAATCCGTCGGTGAAGCCGAGCGAGATCTGCTTGGAGCCGCACCACGACGGCGGTCCGCTGGCCGCAGCCGACCCGCCGGCCGGCGTGGAGGGCGGCGTCGTTGCCCGGGCGCCCGGGGTGATGCTGGCCATCAGCGTCACGCCGACGGCGATGGAGGTGACGGTCATCACCTTGGATCGTGATACGTACATGTCTTCCTTCCTTTGTGGTTCTGATGGTCAGATCGAGGAGGTCTGCTGGGGCGGGAACAGCCGGGCGCGCACGGCCCGCCAGTCGACGGTGTAGAGGGCCACGCCCACGACGAGGGCTGCCGCCTCGACGAGGGTGCGGATGGCGAAGGTCACCCCGAGGGCCAGGACGAACTGGCCGAGCTGCTCGAGGAACAGGGCAGCGAGGGCGGTGGCCACGAGGTTGCCGCGCCCGCCGAGGAGCGACGTCCCGCCGAGGACCACGGCGGCGACGGACGGGAGCAGGTAGGCATTGCCCTGGAAGGCGGTGGGCTGGCTGAGGATGCCGGCCAGCAACACGCCACCCAGCCAGTAGTGCAGCTGGGCCCACACGTAGGCGCCGATCCGGTAGCGATAGACGTGCAGGCCGGCGGTGACCGCGGCCGCCGGGTTGGCCCCGGTGGCCTCGAAGCGGCGGCCCGGGGCGGTCCGCTTGACCACCACCGTCGTGAGCACCGTGGCGCCGACGGCGAAGAACACCGATCGGGGGATGCCGAGCGTCAGCCCGCTGGCGATCTTGGCCAGCAGCGGCGTGGTGCTGCGCGGGATTCCGCCCGACACCCCGAAGACCACGGTGTACATGAGCGAACTGGTTCCGAGCGTGGCCACGATGGCGTTGAGCCCGAGACGACCGATCAGCACCCCGTTGAGCACGCCGGCAGCGATCGACACGCCCAGCGCCAGCAGCACCACCCACCACAGGCGCGAGTCCTGGTTCTGGGCCTCGTGGGTGCAGATCACCACCACCGCCGACACCGATCCGGGGACCGACAGGTCGATCCCACCCTGCTGGATCACCAGCGTCTGACCCAGGGAGACGATGGCCAGCACCGAGGCGTAGGGCAGCATGCCGAGCAGCGGCCCCTTGGTCACGCTGCTGGACGCGAAGATCGCACTGGCGACGAACAGGGCCACGCAGGCCGACAGCACGGTGAGCAGGCCGCGCGACACGCGCCATCCGCCCCGCCCGGTCGGTTCGTCCAGCGCGGCGACCGTGTTCACACGAGCACCATCCCGCCGTCGATCATGATCACCTGGCCGGTCAGGTAGTCGGAGTCCGCCGACGCCAGGTACAACGCCGTGCCGACGATGTCGGCGGGCACAGCGGGGCGACCGAGGAGGATGCCGGCGGCGAAGTCGGCCATCGCCTGGCCGGGAGTCGCGGCGTCGCCGATCTCCATCAGGTCGAGGTCCAACTGGGTCCACAGCGGCGTGTCGACGACACCCGGAGCGAAGGCGTTGCAGGTGATGCCGTGCGGGGCCAGCGCCCGAGCCGCTGCCTGGGTCAGGGCGTTGACCGCGAACTTGCTGGCGCAGTAGGGGGCGAAGCTGGGGAACCCTTGGCGACCGGCGATCGAGGAGGTGTTGACGATCTTGCCGCGCCCCGCAGGGATCATCCGCTTGGCCGCCTCCTGGATGCCGATCAACGTGCCCAGCGCGTTCACGTCCATGACCGCGTGCCAGTTCTCCTCGGTCACATCGAGCAGGTGCATCGGCCGGTTGAAGCCGGCGTTGTTGAACAGCACGTCGAGCCCGCCGGTGGCGGAGACGAACGCGTCGAGCGCGGCCACCACGTCGGCGCGACGGGAGACGTCGGCGGTCAGTGGATGGGCGGCTTCGCCGATCGCCGCGGCCACCGCTGCAGCGGCGTCGGCGGCACGGTCGAGCACCCCGACCGTGGCCCCCTCGGCAGCGAAGGCCTCGACGAACGCCCGACCCATGCCACTGCCCGCACCGGTGACGACGATGCGCGACCCGCTCAACCGCCCGCTCACGCCGGACCCTCGGCGATCTGCGGGAGCACCTTGGTGGCGAACAGCTCGAGCGAGCGGGTGCTCTGCTCGATGGGGAGGCCCGGCGGCCGGGCCCAGAAGATCAGCCGATCGAACGGGTAGCGCTGGCGGCGGGCGCGGATCGCCTCGACCACGGTCTCCGGCGTGCCGACGATGTGGGTCTGGCGAGACAGCTGGTCGGGGTCGGTCAGCGGTGTTCCCACCTGGATCAGATCGCCGGCCTCGGCGAACCACCGCTGGTACGTCTGGTACACGTAGAAGTAGTGCTCCTTGACGTCGTTCCAGCCCTGCTCGGGGTCGTCGCAGACGTAGACCACCATGTTGGTGGCGATCTCTCCCGGCGGGTGCCCGGCGGCGGCGCAGGCTTCCCGGTACGCCGGATACACCTCGGCGGGTGATCCGGAGTCGGGCATGAAGGCCAGGCCGTGGCGCCCGGCGCGCCGCGCCGCGGCCAGGGTCGACCCGCCGATCCAGATCGGGATCGGCCGCTGCACCGGACGCGGCGTGACCGGGACGTCCTGGTACCGGTAGTACCGGCCGTCGGCCGTGACCGACCCGGAGCGCCACGCCTGGAGCAGCAGCTCGATGATCTCGTCGGTCCGGCCGCCACGCTCACGCTTGTCGACGCCCATGGCGGCGAACTCGCTGACCCGGTAGCCCGGGGCGATGCCGAGGTCGAGCCGCCCACCGGAGAGGATGTCGACGACGGCGGCCTCCTCCGCCAGGCGCAGCGGGTGGTAGAGCGGCGCCAGCAGCACGGCCGTTCCCAGGCGCACCCGGCTGGTGCGCATGGCCAGCGCGGCCAGCATGGGCATCAGGCCGGGCAGGTAGCCCTCGTCGGTGAAGTGGTGCTCGGACAGCCACACGGTGCTGAACCCGAGGGTGTCGACCCACTCGATCTGCTCGAGCAGCTCGCCGTACAGGGCGGTGTCGTCGCGCTGCCAGCGGGGCGGGTTGCGGAAGTCGTACCAGACGTCGACCTTCATGTCGCCTCCCCCCGGCCCGCTGCCGTGTTGAGGTGCGACTGGGTCTCGCGCAGGGCCGGCAGGGCCCCGTCGAAGGTCCAGTAGCGGGTGCCGCACACGAGGAGGTCCTCGGCCGGGAAGCGGGTGATCACCTCGCACCCGGTGGCGGTGACCACGACCTCCTCCTCGATGCGCGCCGCCGACCATCCGTCCTTGGCCGGCCAGTAGGTCTCCAGGGCGAAGACCATGCCCTCCTCGAGCACCTCGGGATGGTCGAAGGAGATCAGCCGGCTGAAGATCGGCCGCTCCCAGATCGACAGCCCGACGCCGTGCCCGTACTGGAGGGCGAAGGCGGCCATCTCGTCGGCGAAGCCGAACTCGGTGGCAGCCGGCCAGACCGCGCAGATGTCGGCCGTGGTCGTGCCCGGCCGGACGAGGGCGATGGCCCGATCGATCAGCTCACGGCAGATCCGGTAGGCATCGCGCTGGGCGGGCGACGCGCTGCCGACCTGGAAGGTGCGGTAGTAGCACGTCCGGTACCCGTTGTAGCTGTGGAGGATGTCGAAGAAGGCCGGGTCGCCGGGGCGGATGATCCGGTCGCTGTACACGTGGGGGTGCGGGGCGCAGCGCTCGCCGGAGATCGCATTGACGCCCTCGACGTACTCCGAGCCGAGGTCGAGGAGGGTCTTGTTCACCAGCCCGACGCACTCGTTCTCGCGCACCCCGGGGCGCAGGAACCGGTACAGCTCCTCGTACGCCGCGTCGACCATCGAGCAGGCGTGGGTCAGCATGGTGATCTCATCGGTGGTCTTGATCCGCCGGGCTTCGAGGAACACCTGCTGACCGTCGACGACGTCGATCCCCTTGGCCGCCAGGGCGTGCAGCACGGGGATCTCCGCCACGTCGATGCCGAGCGGCTCACCGGTCAATCCGTACTCGGCGAGCACCTCGTGGACCTTGGCGGCGACGTCGTCGGCCATGCCGGCGCCGGGCGGGATGGCGCCACGCAGTGTCGACAGCCCGGCACGTGATCCGTGCTGCTGGTGGCACGAGGCGTCCGGTGAGCCGGCGTGGGTGTGGGCGTGGTCCAGCCACGGGTTGTAGAGGACGTGATGGCGGGCCGCCGAGCCGAAGTCCCAGATGATCGGCTCGCCGCCGCGGGGCAGCAGGGCGAAGCGGATCAGCTTGTCGATGGCCCAGGTCCCGATATGGGTGGACGTCATGTAGCGGATGTTGGAGAAGTCGAACGCCAGCACCGCTCCGAGATCGGACGCCTCGAGGGTGGCCTTCAGGCGTTCCAACCGCTGGGTGCGCATCCGACCCATGTCGGCGCGCTGCTCCCAGTCGACGGTGTTCGGACCGAAGGTTCGGATGGCCATGGTGACTCCTCGCTACGGCCGGCGGGCGGACTGGGACTGCATTCGATTGCAGCGACGGACGTGGGAGCAGGTGATGGTCATCGCTCAGCCGCTAGCGGTGATCTGGACCTTGACGTGGTGGTCGCGGTCGGCGGAGGCGGCCAACGCCTGATCGGCGTGGGACAGGTCGAAGGTGGTGCTGATCATCGGCGAGAGGTCGATCCCGGCGGCCGACATGAAGCGGATCGTCTCCGGCCAGCAGTCCGGCGAACCGATCGTGCCGGTCAGCTGCAGCGCCTTGGACTGGATCATGCCGAGCGGGGCCGCGGCCTGCCCGCCGACGTTGATGCCGATGAACGCCAGCCGGCCGCGGAAGGCGGCCACGTCGAAGGCCGACGCCATCGCCGCCGGATTGCCCGATGCCTCGACTACGAGGTGGGCGCCGGCGCCGCCGGTCAGGGCGCGGACCTGATCGCCCACCGGCCCGGCGCCGGGATCGACCGTGTCGTGGGCACCGAGTCGCACGCCCAGTTGCCGGCGGTGCTCCGTCGGCTCGATCAGGATCACCCGAGCCCCCATCCGCGACGCTGCAGCAACGGCGCTCTGGCCGATCGGGCCACCGCCGATCACGGCGACCTCGTCACCCGGCTTGACCCCACCGGCCCGGCTGATGGCGTGGAACGCGCAGCTGAACGGCTCCACGGTGGCGCCCTGCTGCCAGGAGAGCTCGTCGGGCAGCCGGTGGGCCCAGTCGGCGCGGATCTTGAACGCCTCGGCGGCGGCGCCGCTGATCGAGAACCCGAAGTGGTCGGCGCCGCCGTTCACGGTGCACTCCCCCACGATCCGGTCACCCGGGCGGAAGCCACGCACGGCCGGGCCGACCTCCAGCACTTCGCCCGCCCACTCGTGGCCCGGGATCACCGGGAAGCGAACCGGGATGATGTAGTTGTCGGCCAGCAGGTCGAAGTCGGAGTGGCAGACGCCCACCTGGCGCAGGCCGACCAGCATCTCGTCGGCGCCGATCTCCGGGGCGCGGACGTCACCGACCTCGGCCCGACCCGCCTCGGCGAATACCAGCGCTCTCACAGTTCCCCCCCTCCGTCGAGACCGGCCAGCGTGGAACCGCTGCCTGCGCCGAACGTCCACCGGCCTCTTGCTCGGCAGGGTACAATCGATTGCAGTCACGGCGCAAGTCGAAATCGTCCGGACCACCGGGCGCCACACACGGAGGGGTCACGATGAAGGCAGCGGTGTTCCACGGTCGCCAGGACATCCGCATCGAGGACCGTCCCGTCCCCGTCGCCGGGCCGGGCGAGTTGCTCGTCCGGGTGACCGGAGCGGGCATCTGCGGGACCGACACGACCGAGTTCACCGCCGGCCCGTCGATGTTCCCGATCCACTCACCGCATCCGGTCACCGGGCATCACGGGCCGATGATCCCGGGCCATGAGTTCGCCGGGGAGGTGGCGGCCGTCGGTGCCGGAGTCGACGGCTTCGCCGAGGGCGACCTGGTGGCCAGCGGGGCCGGCATCTCCTGCGGCCGGTGCCCGAGCTGCCGCGCCGGGCGGACCAACCTCTGCGACCGCTACGCCACCGTCGGCCTGCAGCGCGACGGTGCCCTGGCCGAGTACACCACGGTGCCGGCAGCCGCCTGTCTGAACCTGTCCGGGCGACGCCTGGCATCGGACGTGGCGGCGATGGCCCAGCCGATGTCGATCGCCGTGCACGCGATGCGCCGGGGGCGCCCCGTCGCCGGCGAGGCGGCCGTGGTCCTGGGCGCCGGCGGCATCGGGACCTTCCTCGTGGACGCCCTCGCGGCCGCGGGCGTGCCGGTGACCGCTGTCGACCTCGACGAGACCCGCCTCGCCGTCGCCCGCCGGGCCGGGGCGGCCGACACCCTGCTGGCCACCCGGGACCGCCCGCTGATCGATCAGCTCGCCGATGCCGGTCTCCACGCCGACCTGGTGTACGAGTGCACCGGGGTCGCCGGCGGGATCGAGGCCGCCGTCGGCCGGGTCCGTCGTGGCGGCCGGGTGGTCGTGGTCGGCCTGCACAAGGCGCCGGTTCCGGTCAACCTGACCTCGGTCGCCCTGCAGGAGAAGGAGCTGATCGGCACGTTGGCCCACGTGTTCGACCGGGACTTCTCCGACGCCGTGGACCTGCTGACCGACCAGACCGATCTGTGGTCGGCCGTCGCCCCCACCGTGCTCCCACTCGACGACGTGGTCGACGGCGGGATCCGTCCGATGATCGACGGGCGAGCCGCCCCGATCAAGTGCCTGCTTGACCCACGGATCGACGCCCCCCGGCCCATCGACACCGGCGGCCGGTCGTGACCGCGCCCACCGTCGGACTGGCGGGTCTCGGCCGGATGGGCGTCCCGATGGCCGAGCGACTGCTCGGCGCCGGCTTCCCGCTCATCGTCCACAACCGCACCACCGCGACCGCCGAGCGCTTCGCCAGCCAGCACGGGACCCGAGTGGCGGCGACGCCGGCCGACCTCGCCGAGGCCGACCTGGTGTTGACCATGGTCGCCGACGGGCCGGCGCTGCTCGACCTGCTGGACGGGGCCGACGGGCTGGCCGCGGCGCTGCGGCCGGGCGCGGTCGTCGTCGACATGGGCACCACCGGCTCGGTGGCCACGGCCCAGGCTCGCCGGCTGCTCGCCGGCCGCGGCGCCCACCTGGTGGAGGCCCCCGTGTCGGGAAGTGTCGCCGCGGTGGTTGGCAAGACCCTCCTGGTGATGCTGGCGGGTGACGACGAGCCGGTGGCCCGGGCGCTGCCGGTGGTCGAGGCGCTCGCCGGGCGGACGATCCGCGTCGGCGGGCCGGGCGCCGGGGCAGCGATGAAACTGGCGGTCAACGCCGTGCTGTTCGGGATCAACGAGGCGATCGCCGAATCGTTGGTGCTCGCCGAACGCGCCGGCATCGACCGCCAGGTGGCTTACGAGGTCTTCGCCTCGTCGGCCGTGGCCGCCCCGGTGGTCCACTACCGCCGGGCCGTGTTCGAGCGCCCTGGCGAGGTCCCGGTGACGTTCGCTGTCGATCTGGCGGTCAAGGACCTGCGCCTGATCCTGGCGCTGGCCGACGAGGTCGGTGCACCGATGCCCCAGGCGCATGCGAACATCGAGGTCATGGGCGCGGTCTCCGCTGCGGGCATGGGGTCCGCGGACATGGGTGAGGTCGCCGTGCATCTGAGGTCGAGGTGACCGCTCGCCGCGGCGGCAAGGGGGTGACGCTGAAGGACGTCGCCGCCCACGTCGGGGTCAATGCCTCGACCGTGTCGCGGGCCCTCGACGCCCGCAAGGCCCACCTCGTCCAGGTCGACACCCGTCTCCTCGTCCAGGGTGCCGCCAAGCAGCTCGGCTATCGCCCGGACCGGGTTGCCGGGGCGCTGCGCCGCGGGGCCACCGGCACGGCGGGCGTGGTGGTGGCCGACCTGGCCAACCCGTTCACCGCCCCGGTGATCCACGGCATCTCCCAGGCACTGCGGCCGATGCAGATGGTGCCGATGGTCCTCGAGACCAACGACGACCGCAGCCAGCTGGAGGCCAGCATCGATCACCTGCTCAGCCGGCGGGTGGACGTGGTCATCGTCGCCGCGGCCCGTTTCGACGACCGGGCGGTGCTCGAGGACGCGGCACGCCACACCCCGATGATCCTCGCCGCTCGCGGCATCCCCGGGTGCGCGCTACCCCAGGTGCTGCACGACGACCAACTCGGTGGGGCGCTGGCCGCCCAGCACCTGCTCGGCCTGGGCCACACCCGCCTGGTGGAGCTCCGTGGGCCGGCCGACATCGGCAACTTCGTCGGGCGGCACACCGGGTTCCAGCGGACGTGCAAGGCGGCCGGGGCGGAGGTCATCGTCCTGGAGAACGCCCTGCGACCGCGCCTGGAGGACGGCGAGCGGCTGGCCAACGTCCTGCTCGACGAGCACGCCGGGCGGATGCCCACCGCCCTGTTCGCCCACAACGACCTGCTGGCCCTCGGCGCGCTCGGCGTCTTCCGGCGGCGCAAGCTGCAGTGCCCGCGAGACGTCTCGATCATCGGCTACAACGACTCGCTCGGGATCGATCAGGTCGACCCGCCGCTCACCTCGGTCGTCTATCCCGGGGTCGAGGTCGGTCGGCGGGCGGGCGAGCTGGCCATGCGCATCGCCCACGGCCAACGTCCCGCCGACTCCGGCGTGCTGATCACCTCCGAGCTGCGGATCCGGCGCTCGACCGCCCGGCCGCGCCGGGCCTGACTCATCGCCGGCCCAGCGCCTGGCGGGCGACGTCGGGGACGTTGGTGCAGATCCCGTCGACCCCCCAGTCAGCCAGCTCGACCATTCGGTGGACGTCGTCGCAGGTCCAGGTGTTCACGGTGACCCCGAGCCGGTGGGCCTCGTCGAGCTGCGGGCGGGTCAGGGTGCCCACCCACGGGTGCCACGCGTGGTGGCCGCGATCGATCAGCGTGTCGAGCACGCCGTCGGGGACCTCGTAGGTCAACCAGGCAGTGCGGATCGCCGGCGAAACCGCCCGGCAGCGGTCGATGGTCTCGAGGCGGAACGAGGAGATCACCCACCGGTCGTCCTGGCCACGTGCCGTCAGCAGGGCCATGGTGGCGTCGGCGATCGTCTCGGCGGGGTCGAAGTCCGGCTCGCCGGGATCGTTCTTGATCTCGACGTTGACCCACATCCCGTCGCAGGCGTCGAGGGCCGCACCCAGCGTCGGGATGTGCCGTGGCAGACCGCCGGCGGGGGTCAGGGCCAGCACCGTGCCGTCCTCCAGGGTCGGATTGTGGTGGACGACGAGGACGCCGTCGGCGGTCCGGCGAACGTCGAGCTCGACGGCGTCGGAGCCCAGCTCGGCGGCCCGCCGGAAGGCGTGCACGGTGTTCTCGATGGCCTGGCGACAGGCGCCGCGGTGGGCGATCACCTGTGGACCCATCCGTGTCACGGATACCCCCTATCAGAATGAACTATGTCATGCCCCAGGCCTTGGACCCTTGTCAATCGGCCTTTTGTTTCCTACCGTTACCCCCGCGTTGGCTCGGCATCCACCCTCCCGGGAAGGGCCGCGCCCACCACACGTGAAAACTCTCACAATCGGAGCGTGTTCGTGACCATCCTCGCGTCCAGCCTTGCCCTGGCCAATGCCGACTACACCTGGCGTCGGCGGGCGATCTGCCGCGATACCGATCCCGACGTGTTCTTCCCGGTCGGGACCACCGGATATGCCCTGCTGCAGATCGACAAGGCCAAGGGCATCTGCGCCCAGTGCCCGGTCGCCATCGACTGCCTGGACTACGCCCTGGAGACCAACCAGGACTCCGGCATCTGGGGGGGCACCTCCGAGGACGAGCGCCGGGTGCTCCGGCGGCAGTTCGCCGCTCGCCAGCGGGCCACCGCCGCGGCCGGCTGAGCCCGGCTCAGACCGGGACGGTCAGGTCGACGACCGTGCCCGCCCCACGAGGCTGATCGCCGAGCCCGGCGTCCAGGAAGTCGTCCGGCTCACCGGGGCGCATGGTGATGGTGCCGTTCAGCTCGGTGGTCACCAGGGTGCGGACGATCGACAGGCCGAGCCCGGTGGCGCTATCGATGTCGAACGCCGGGTCCAGCGGCCGGCCGTTGTTGATCACCCGGATCCGCAGCTGATCGTCGTCGTGGGTCAGTTGGACCACCACCTGCCCACCGCGACTGTCACCCTCCGGGTACCCGTGATCGACGGCGTTCTGCAGGAGCTCCGTCAGCACCACCGACAGCGGGGTCGCCACCGTCGACGGCAGTCGGCCACCGTCGCCGGTGACGGTGAAGCGGACCGGTCGGTCCGGCGACTGCAGGCCCTCCTCGGCCAGGCGAAGCAGCGGGCGGACGATCTCGAGGAAGGCGACGTCGTCACCGGGCTCGCGTGACAGGGTCTCGTGGACCAGGGCGATGGTGCGGATCCGCCGGACCGACTCGGCCACGGCCGCCTTGGCCTCGGTGGACTGCAACCGGCGGCCCTGCAGGCGCAGCAGCGACGAGATCGTCTGCAGGTTGTTCTTGACCCGATGGTGGATCTCCCGGATGGTCGCGTCCTTGGAGATCAGCAGCTTGTCGCGGGTTCGCACCTCGGTGACGTCGCGCAGCAGGAGCACCCCGCCGGTGACCTCGCCCCCGGCCAGGATCGGCATGCAGCGAGCCAGGAAGGTGACCTCCGGGGTCTGCTCGAACTCGTCGATCACCGGCAGGCGCCGCTCGTAGGCCTGGCGCACTGGGGCATCATTGAATCCCAGCTCGGCCAGGCGCATGCCCACGGCGTTGGCGGTGATGCCCACCCGGTGCAGCGCCGAGATCGCGTTCGGCGAGCCGTAGTGGACGCGAGCCTCCTGATCGAGCACCAGCACGCCGTCACCGACGCGCGGCGCCGCGCTGGAGTCGGCCACCTGGCCGGCGTAGGGGAAGGCACCCTCGGCGATCATCGCCGCGAACCGTTCGAACAGGCTGACGTAGGTGCGCTCCAGGCCGCCGGGCTGGCGACCGGAGCGTTCCGACCACTCCCGGCCGAGCACGGCGATGGGCACACCCTGATGGCGAACGGGGATCGCTTCGATGCGCGCCGGCTCGGGGGTGTTCGGCGCGGCGGTCTCGCCCTCGATGATCGCACCGGACGACAGGCAGCGCTCCAGCAGCGAGGTGTCGGTGTAGGTCGGTGGCAACCCGACGTAGTCGTCGATGTAGATGGTCTGACCCGTGGCCGGGCGGACCTGGGCCAGGATCCGCCAGCCGCCGTCACGTGACGGGGCGTACAGCAGGAGGTCGGCGAAGGACAGGTCGGCGAGCATGCCCCAGTCGCTGACCAGCATCTGCAGGTGGGCGACCTGGTCGCGCTGCAGGGAGGTGTGCTGACGGGTCAGTTCCACGAGGGTCGCCATAGCGCCTATGAGTGTGCCAGACGGCGGTGCCGAGTTCCGGGTCTGCCGGGTGTGCCGAGGGCCGGCGCTATCGGCGATCGGTGCCGAGCAGCTCGGCACCCATGGCCAGCAGCGCGCCGAGGTCGGTGATGTCGCCGTCGCGCATCGGCACCTCGGCGACGATGGAGGCGTCGGCGGCCAGCTCCTTGCGCCGCTCGGCCTCGCGGCGGGCGACGGCGACCAGGTCGGTGAAGCTCTCGCCCAGCGCGCTCAACGTCGATCGCAGCAGACCAGCCTCCACGCCGGTCGCCGTGGCGAGCTTGCGCACGGCCCGACCGTCCCCGGCGACCGTCTCGATCCGGGCCGCGGCGGCGCTCGTGGCCTTGCTGCGGATGGACGGCGACAGGACCCGGTTGAGCACCATGGCTCCGAGCGGGAGCCGGCGACGGCGGATCTCGGCGGCCAGGAACCCGGCCTCGTGGGCCGGTGCCGGCTCCAGGGTGGTGACCACCAGGAACGTGGTCCGCCGATCGGCCAGGAGATGTTCGACCTGGGCGGCGCGGCGGACGAAGCCGGGCTCCATTCGCTGGAACAGGGTGAAGAACTGGGCGATGTCCTGCAGGAAGCTCGAGCCGAGGACTCGATCGGCGATCTGGTTGAACGGTCGGGTGGCCAGGTTGAACAGTTTCGAGCGGTAGGGGACGGTCAGCCACTTGAGCAGCTTGCTGCCGAAGAACTCGCGCATCCGCCCGGGCGCGTCGAGCAGGTCGAGGGCGTTGCGCGACGGCGGGGTGTCGACGATGACCAGGTCGTAGGCCCCGCTGGCGTGCAGCTCGAACAACCGCTCGATGGCGATGTACCCGTGGCTGTGCACGAAGCGGGTGGTCAGGTTGCGGTACAACGGGTTGGCCAACACCGCGTCGCGCAGGGTTGCGTCGGTGGCGTGGCGGCGGATCAGTTCGTCCCACCCGGCCTTGGTGTCGAGCATGGCGACCCACAGCTCGCCGCGCTGGTCGACGCCGGCATCGGCGAAGGCCGAGTCGGGGACACGGATCTCGGTGTTGCCGATGCGGTCCATGCCGAGGGCGGTGGCCAGCCGGCGGGCCGGGTCGACGGTGAGCACCAGGACCCGGCACTTGTCCGCCGCGGCGACGGCTGCGCCGAGGGCCGCGGACGTGGTGGTCTTGCCGACACCACCGCTGCCGCAGACGACGACGATCTCCTTGGCGGCCAGCAGTTCGGCGAGGGCGCGCTGGGCGGCCGTCATCGATCGACCTCCGCACCCAGCGCCTCGGCCACCTTGGCGACGACGCGCGGCCCGGTGGCCCGGGCGAACAGCTCCGGCACGGTGAGCATGGGCGTGGCCGGGTCGAGCGCCGCACGCAGCCGGGCCAGGTGGCCGGCGCCCAGTTCGGCGCGGGCCTGGGCCAGGCGGGCGGCGAGGATCACCGTGTCGATCTCCGGGCCGAGGGCCGCCACCAGCGCATCGCGAGCCGGCTCGCCGTCGAGGGCGTCGAGCGTTCGCTCCTGGTCGGTGTCGAGGCGGTCGGCGAGCACTCGGTTGGCCACGACGGCGGCCACGTCGACCTTGGCCTCGGTCGTCAGCCGACCGAGCAGCTCGATGCTCTCGGTGACCGGCACCTCCTCCGGGGTCGTGACGACCACCACACCGGTCGTCGCCGGATCACCGAGCAGATCGATCATCCATCCGGTCTGCTCGCGGACCATGCCCACCTTGACGAGGTCGCGGATGGCCTGTGGGGCGGCGATCTGGGAGACGATGTGCCCGCTGGCCTCGGCGTCGACGACGACGAGGTCGTAGTGCCGCTCGACGACCTCGTGGGCGATCTTGCCGACCCCGAGGATCTCCTTGACGCCCGGAGCGGCGTCGGCGACGAAGTCGAAGGTGCGCGCCAGCGGCGCCAGGGAGCCGAGCAGCGGGATGCGGACGAACAGGCGCAGGTACTCGCGCAGGGAGTCCTCGGTGTTCATCGCCATCGCCGCCAGACCGGGACGAAGCAGCCGGGGCTCGAAGCTCAGCGGGGCGGCGTCGAACGCCGCGGCGATGGCCCCCTTGTCGTCCATCTCGACGAGCAGGGTGCGCTTGCCCCGCTCGGCGGCGAGCTCCCCGAGCGCCGCCGCCACCGTGGTCTTGCCGACGCCGCCCTTGCCGGTGATGAACAGCAGGCGACGATCGAGCAACGCAGGCCGAGCCAGACGAGCGATGTCAGCCCCCGAAGCCGATCCGCCGAGCGCCGTCGACCGTTCCGAGCTCGACGTACGCGATCTTCGATCCGGCCACGGCGACGTCGCGGCCCTTGCGGTCGGTCAGCCAGAGCGCGTCGGATGCGCCGGACATCACCGCCGTGATGCGGGCCTGCAGGTCGGCCCGGTCGACGTCGTCAGCCAACTCGAGACTCAGTTCGCGGGGGGATTGGATGACGCCGATGCGGATGTCCACGGTGCCATGGTACGGAGCCGTGGTGCTGCAGCCACGCGAGGGCGGTCTCCGGTACCAGGCGGTGCTCGACCGTCTCGAGGATCAGGGCCCGCAGCAGGCTGAGCTCGTTGGAGGCCAGGATCGGACCGGCCAGCGGGGCGTCCGCTGCAGCCGCGGCACATGACGCACACGCAGTCGACGCCAGCGGGAGGAAGTGGTGTCCCTCGACCGGCACCGCCAAGACCCCGCACAGGGTCTCCCGACGGCCGCGCTCGGGCCGCACGCTGTGCCGGAGCGCATGCGTCCTGGTCCGCCCCAGCCCGGTGCCGAACGGTGGCGCCCCGCCCCCCGCCGCGTCGACTCCGCTCCACGCACCCGCCGGTCCAACCCAGTCTGCGGGCCCCGGCTCCTCGCACCCAGACCCCACCCCACCCCACCCCCGATTCCTTCCCTGTCGAATCGTCCGTGACGCAACCACTCACCAGGTTTCGTCACCGACGATTCGACAGGAGACGGGATGGCCGTCTCCCCCGAGGTTTCGTCACCGACGATTCGACAGGGGACGGGACGGGCATCTCCCGCCAGGTTTCGTCACCGACGATTCGACAGGAGACGGGATGGCCGTCTCCCGCGAGGTTCCGTGACGGACGATTCGACAGGGGCCGCGGGCGGCGGAGGCGCGGCGGGGCGGGGCGGGGCGCGGTGGTTTCGTCACGGACGATTCGACAGGGAGGCGTGATCGGTCGGCGGGCGCCCGTCGGCCGCCGTTCACCACGGTGCAGGCCCGCGGGAGGCAGGCCGGGACGAGCCATGCGAACGGGATGCGAACGGGGTCGCCCCGGCTGCAGGGTCCGACGGCTGCAGGGTCAGACGGCTGCAGAGTCAGACGGCTGCAGAGTCAGACGGCTGCAGAGTCAGACGGCCGTGGCGCAGAAGGCGTCCCCATTGGCGACGGAGGCCTCCGTGCTGACCTCGGTGGCGCCGTACAGGGCGGCGAGCATGCCGCGAACCATGCCGCGGTCGACGGCGCAGATGACCGGGTGCTCGAGGGCGACGTCGCCGAACGGGCAGTGGTGGTTGACGATGCGCAACTGGTCGTTGCGGCTCTCGGCGTGGGCGGCGAAGCCATGGGCGGTGAGCGCGTCGGCCACGGCATGCATCGCCGAGCGCAGGCTGCGCTGGCCGTGCTGGACGTCCGGGCCGAGCATGCCGGCGGCCATGGCTCGGCCGAAGTCGCTGCCGACCTCCTCGGCGAGCCGCTCCACCTGGTCGGCCGGGAGCACCGCCAGCGCTCGACCGAGCAGCGCGAGCAGCAGGTCGTCGACCCGCACGGGGACGTCCGCCGTGGCCTGTGGCACGCAGCGATAGCGCTTCGAGGGCCGCCCGGCCCCGGCGCCGCTCGCTCGGTCGACGGCAACATCGACGTACCCGCCCGCCGCCAACTTGTCGAGATGATGACGGGCGACGTTGGGGTGCACCCCGAAGGCCTCCGCCACCTGGGCGGCGGTGAGCCCCCCGTCGGCGTCGCGGACCCGCAGGTAGATCCCTCGCCGGGTCGGGTCGCCGAAGGCGTCGGTGATCGCCGACACCGTGGCCGTGAACGCCCCTGGTGCCAGGGTCGAGCTGGCTGGCTTGTCAGGCACGGCGGTATTCTACCTATACGCGTAGTGCTAATTCAGCAGCCCGAAAGGTCGCCATGTCCGCCCCCACCACCGAGCAGTTGATCGACGCGCTCCGGCCCGTCGAGGACCCCGAACTGCGCCGCTCGATCGTCGATCTCGGCATGGTCCGCCGAGCGCAGGCCGGGCCCGACGGCGCCGTCGACGTCCAGGTCGCCCTCACCGTGGCCGGTTGCCCGCTGCGCAACGAGATCGACCGGCGCGTCGGAGACGCGGTGCGATCCCTGCCCGGTGTCACCGCCGTGCACGTCGACTTCACGGTGATGACCGACGACGAGCGAGCGGCCCTGCGCACCCGGCTGCACGGCGACGGTCACCAGCACGCCCATCAACACGCCGCGACCGGGCACGGCCACGCCGAGGGCCGCGCCGTGCCGTTCAACCAACCCGGTTCGACGACCCGCCCGCTGCTGATCAGCAGCGGCAAGGGCGGCGTCGGCAAGTCCTCGGTCACGGTCAACCTCGCCGTGGCCCTCGCCGCCCAGGGCCACCGCGTCGGGGTGGTCGACGCCGACATCTACGGCTACAGCATCCCGCGCATGCTCGGAGCCGACCAGGACCCGGTGGTCATCGACCAGATGCTGATCCCGCCGGAGCGCTACGGCGTGCGTTGCATCTCCATCGGCTACTTCGTGCCCGAGGGCCAGGCGGTGATCTGGCGCGGCCCGATGCTGCACAAGGCGCTCGAACAGTTCCTGGCCGACGTGTTCTGGGACAACCCCGACTTCCTGTTGATCGACATGCCGCCGGGCACCGGCGACATCGCCCTCAGCCTCAGCCAGTACCTGCCCCAGGGCGAGGTGGTCGTGGTCACCACGCCGCAGCCGGCCGCCCAGAAGGTTGCCCGGCTCTCGGCGGCGATGGCCGCCAAGGTGCACCTCCCGGTGCGCGGCGTCATCGAGAACATGAGCTGGTTCACCGGCAACGATGGCACCCGCTACGAGATCTTCGGCTCGGGTGGCGGCGGCGAGCTGGCCGACGAGCTGGGCGTTCCCCTGCTCGGTCAGCTCCCGCTGGTGCCGGCGCTCCGTGAGGGCGGCGACGACGGTCGGCCGATCGCCGCCGTGGCCCCCGACAGCGAGGCCGGACGGGCCTTCCACGACATCGCCCGGGCGATCGTGGCGATGAAGCCGCGCAAGATCTTCCGACCCGAACTGACCGTCAGCTAGCCGATCCGCCCGAAGCGGCCGGCGTTGAAGTCGTCGACGGCCTGGATCAACTCGTCCCGCGTGTTCATCACGAACGGGCCGTAGCTGGCGATCGGCTCGTCGATCGGCTCGCCGGCGAGGACGACGAACCGGCAGCCCTCGCCCCCGGCCGTCAGCACCAGCGCCGCACCATCGTGGTCGAACAGCGCCAGGTGCTGCGCGGCGATCGTCGAGCCCGCTGCGGTCACCTGCCCGTCGAGGACGAAGACCATCGCGTGGTGCGACACCGGCACGGCCAGCTCTGCCGTCTCGCTCGGCGTCAGACGGACGTCCCACAGCTCGATCGGGGTGACGGTCTGCGCCGGTCCCGTGGCATCGCCGAGGGAGCCGGCGACGAGCGTGACCACGCCCCCACCGGGCAGGTCGACTCGGCCCATCCGGTCGGCGGTCAAGGCCTGGTAGCGCGGCGGATCCATCTTGTGGGCGGCCGGCAGGTTGACCCACAGCTGCATCATGTGGAACGTGCCGCCGCGGCGGGCCCACTCGGCCTCGTGGTACTCCTGGTGGAGCACCCCGCTGGCCGCCGTCATCCACTGCACGTCGCCCGGATGGATGACCCCGCCGGCGCCCGTGGAGTCGTGGTGGGCGACCGATCCCTCGAACGCCAGGGTCACGGTCTCGAAGCCACGATGGGGGTGCACGCCGACGCCACGCGGGGTGTCGGTCGGGGCGTAGTGGTAGGGGGCGTGGTAATCCATCATCAGGAACGGGTCGGCGGCCCGGGTCAGGTCGTACGGACCGGGGATCACCTGGGTCACGTAGAACCCGTCGCCCACCCAGTGGAAGCCGGCACCGCGGGTCACCTGGACGACGCTCCGAGATCTTGTTGACATGTCAACCGTCATGCCGGATCCAACGCCGCGCCCGGCAGCGCTATTCCCGCAGGTCGGCCACGCACGCGGCGAGGCCCTCGCGCCACGGCACCCGGCACGGCCCGGCTGCGGCCAGGCGCCGTGAGTTGTCCGCCACCGAGCCGCGCAGCGTGCCCGGCGTGACCACCACCTGCAGGCGCGGCTCGATCCCCAGCAGGTCGGCCATGTACGGAACCCAGTCCTGCGGGCTGACCACCTCGTCCCCGGCCCAGTTGACGATCGTCGCCGGGGTCGAGGCCAGCGCCAACAACCCGGGCGTGTGGGCGGCGATGTCGTCGGCGTGGATCGGCATGTAGGGGCATGGGTCCCAGCGTGTGGTCACGGTGCCACCGGCGGCCATCGCCCGGAGGTGGAGCACGGGCAACCCACCGCTCGGGCCGTAGGACGCGTTCATCCGGGCGATCACCGTCGGCACTCCGAACAGCCGGGCGCACGTCCGCGCCACGCCCTCCTGCATCAGCTTGGACACGCTGTAGGTCGGTGCATGGGCCGGCTTCAGGTCACCGAGCGGGTCGGTCTCGACGAACACGTGCAGCGGGTCCTCGTGCGGGGCGTAGACGCTGTGGGTGCTCATCACCAGGATCGAGGCGACGTCGCGGTAGCGCGCCATCAGCCGCCCGGTCCCCTCGGCGTTGGCCCGGATCGCCGCGTCGTAGTCCTGCCCGGGGGACTGGTCGGCGGCGAGGTGCAGGACATGGTCGATGCCGCCGGGCAGGGCGTCGAGATCGTCCCCGCCGAGATCGGCCACCACCGTGCGCACGCCGATCGCCTCGCATCGCTCCCGGCTCCCCGGCACGCTGAAGCGGGCCACGCCCCACACCTCGTTGTGCTGAGCCAGGCGGGCACACAGGTCGAAGGCGATCTGCCCGGCCGGCCCGGTGACCAGCACTCGCGCCCCGCGCAGCGCCGCGACCGAGGTTTCCGTCGTCACCATGGCATCGTCATCCCTCCGTTGGGCCGCAACGTCGATCCGGTCATGAACGCCGACGCCTCCCCGGCCAGGAACAGCACGGCGTAGGCGATGTCGTCGGGCTGCCCGGCCCGCCCAAGGGGGATGCCGCGCACCCGCTCGGCGGTGAGACGCTCGCGGTCCTCGGCCCGCACCACCCCATCGGCCTGGCGGATGTGCCGCTCGTTCATCGGGGTCAGCACCCATCCCGGGGCCACGGCATTGACCCGGACCCCGGCCGGTGCCAGCTCGACGGCCAGCGACCGGGTGAACTGATGGGCGGCAGCCTTCGACGTGCTGTACGACGCCACCCAGCCCATCGGGATGTCCACCGCGCCGGACGTCAGGTTGACGATGCTGCCCCGACCGGCGGCGCGCATGTGCCGCGCCGCAGCCTGGCTGCCGAACACGACCCCCTTGAAGTTCACCGCCAGGACCCGATCGAGATCGGCCTCGTCGACCGTGGAGGGGGTCACGTCGCTGATGACCGCGGCGTTGTTGACCCACACGTCGAGCCGCCCGAGACGCTCGACGACGCCGTCGGCGAAGCGGTCGACCGCCTCACGATCGGTGACGTCCAGCGGGCCGCCCGATGCGGCCAGTCCCTCGGCCCCCAGTTCGTCGACCCGTCGGGCCACGGCGAGGGCGTCGAGGTCCGCCAGCACCACCCGGGCTCCGGCCCGGGCCAGCATCCGCGCCGTCGCCAGCCCGAGGCCACCGGCCGATCCGGTGACCACGGCGACCCGCCCGTCGAGGGCGAAGGCCGCGGCAAGTCGGGCGTCGAGCGGCATCGCCGGAGCCTAGGGCCCGCCACCCCGGCCGGGCAGAGTTCATCTCCCGCTCGCACGTCGGAAACATCGCCGAAACACTCCCTCGCCAGGCTGCCCGACGCGCACGGCGCGAGGAGGGGTGGATGGAGTCGGGCAGTCTGGCGTGGAAGTTGGTCGCCGCGGCGATGGTCCTGTTCATGACGCCGGGCCTGGCCTTCTTCTACGGCGGCATGGTCCGCACCCGCAACGTGCTGAACATGCTGATGATGAACTTCTACTGCCTGCTCGTCGTGCCGGTGGTGTGGGTGGTGGTCGGGTACTCGCTGGCCACCAACCCGTTCGGCAACCGGGTGATCGGCGGGTTCGGTTCGACGATGCTCCACGACATCGTCGCCGCCGGCGACGGCGCGACGCTGGCCAACATGGTGTTCCTGGCGATGTTCGCGGCGATCACGCCGGCATTGATCTCGGGGGCGGTGGCCGACCGGATGAAGTTCTCGGCCTGGACGGTGTTCGTCCCGCTGTGGTCGCTGCTGGTCTACGTGCCGGTGTGGAAGTGGGTGTACGGCGGCTGGCTGGGACGGCGCGGCTCGCTGGACTTCGCCGGAGGGACCGCGATCCACGTCAACGCCGGCATCGCCGCGCTCGCCGCCGTCCTGGTCCTCGGTCATCGCCGGGAGAAGCCGCACCTGCCGCACAGCATGCCGCTCGTCATGCTGGGCACCGGGATCCTGTGGTTCGGGTGGTTCGGGTTCAACGCCGGGTCCGCCGCCGGCGCCGACGGGCAGGCCGCCCAGGCATTCGTCAACACGTTCCTCGCCGCGGCCGCGGCCGGGCTGTCGTGGGTGCTCGTCGAGTGGCGCCGTGACGGCCACCCCACCAACCTCGGCGCGGCATCGGGCATCGTCGCCGGGCTGGTGGCCATCACCCCGGCGGCGGGATACGTGGCCGGCTCGGCGCCGCTGATCATCGGCGCGGCCGCCGGCGCGGTGTGCTGCTTCGCCGTCCGCCTGAAGTCCCGCTTCGGCTACGACGACGCCCTCGACGTCGTCGGCGTGCACATGGTCGGCGGCCTGGTCGGGTCGCTGCTCATCGGCCTGTTCGCCCGGCCAGGATTCTTCGGGGCCCTCGGCACCTTCCGTGCCGGGCTGTTCCACGGCGGTGGGCTGGGACTCCTGGGCGAGCAGCTGCTGGCCAACGGGTCGGCCATGGTCTGGTCGTTCGCCGTCACGGTCGGGATCATGGTCGTGCTGAAGCGGACGATGGGGGTGCGCGTCGATCCCGAGACGGAGTCGATGGGCCTCGACCTGGCCCTGCACAAGGAAACCGCCTACCACAACGGAGCGCTGACATGAAGCTGATCACTGCGATCATCAAGCCGTTCAAGCTGGACGACGTCCGCGCCGCGCTGAAGGCCGCCGGGGTCGAGGCGATGACCGTGAGCGAGGCCCGTGGCTTCGGCCGCCAGGGCGGGCACACCGAGACCTACCGCGGCACCGAGTACCAGGTCGACTTCGTCCCGAAGCTCAAGCTGGAGGTGCTGAGCAGCGACGACGAGGTGCACACGGTGGTCGACGCCATCGTCGAGGCCTCGGCCACCGGCAAGATCGGCGACGGGAAGATCTGGGTGACCACCGTCGAGGAGGTCATCCGGATCCGCACCCGGGAGACGGGTGACGCCGCCATCTGATCGGCCGGCGCCCTGCAGCGGCGAGCGGATCCGGGCCGGGCGGGCCGCACTCCTCGGACGCCGTGAGCTGCGCGGCCGGCTCCTGACCCGCGCCCTGGCCGATCAGATGGACGGGTGCTTCCACCGCCTCGGTGCGGCGCTGGACAGCGGGTGGGCCCTGGCCGCCACCGGCGGCTACGGGCGCGGCCACCTCTACCCGGGCAGCGATGTCGACGTCGTCCTCGTGCACCCCCGCTCCGTGGCCACCGAACGCGCCGCCGACGTCGCCCGGGACATCTGGTACCCGCTGTGGGACGGCGGGCTGAAGCTCTCCCCCGCCGTCCACCACGAGCGGTCCCTGCTGCAACTCGGCGGCGGCGACCTGATCACCGCCACGGCCCTGCTGGACATCCGCCACCTCGCCGGCGACCGGGCGGTGACCCGCCAGCTGGCGGACGCCGCCCGCCGCCAGTGGGCCAAGCGCCCGTGGCGCTGGCTGGCCGAACTGCGCCAGGCCAATGCCGACCGCTGGTCGCAGACCGGCGACGTCTCCGCCCGTCTCGAACCGAACCTGAAGGACGGTCGCGGTGGGCTGCGCGACGTCGACGCCCTGCGCTGGGCGCTGGCCATGGAACGCGACGACATCGCCGCGGCGCTCGACCTGCCCTTCGACGACCTGGTCCTCGGCGCGGCGACCCTGGTCGACGCCCGGACCGAGCTGCACCGGCTCACCGGGCGGGCGGGCAACGTCCTGCTGCTCCAGGACCAGGACGCCGTGGCCGAGGCCTGCGACCTCGGCGATGCCGACGAGTTGATGCGCTCGATCTCGGCGGCGGCGCGCCAGATCGAGTGGGCCACCGAGCGGTTCTGGGCGGAGATCGACGGGCACCTCGGTCACGGCGGGCGCCGCCATCCGCCGATCCACGGGGCCGACGTCCGGGTCCGCGACGGCGAGCTGGAACTGACCCCGACGGCACCGCTGGACGACCCGTCCCTGGCCCTGCGCGTCGCCGCCCTGGCAGCCCATGGGGGAACCCGGCTGGCGCGCAGCGCCCTGCTGCAACTGGCCGGCGGGGCTCCGCCGGAGGACGGCGCGGTGTGGTCCGAGCCCACCCGGCGGGCGTTCCTCAGCCTGCTCGGCTGCGGTCCGGCGCTGATCGAGGCGGTCGACACGCTGGAGTTCCACGGGTTGTTCTCCCGCTACCTGCCCGAGTGGCGGGCGGTGTTCTCCCGCCCGCAACGCAACGCCTTCCACCTGTACACCGTCGACCGCCACCTGCTGCAGACGGTCGTCGAAGCCAGCCGGCTGGTGCGCACGGTGAGCCGCCCGGACCTGCTGCTGACCGCCGCCCTGCTGCACGACATCGGCAAGGGTCGCGCCGAGGACCACACCGAGCTCGGCGTGCGCCTCACCCGCCGGATCGCGGCGCGCATCGGCTTCCCCGACGCCGACGTCGACGTGCTGGTCACGCTGGTCCGCTGCCACCTGGTGCTGGCCGAGACGGCGACGCGACGCGACCTCGACGATCCACGTACGGCCGAGTTCCTCGCCGAGCAGGTCGGATCGCTGGAGACCCTCCGGCTGCTCCACGCCCTGACCGAGGCCGACAGCCGGGCCACGGGACCGACCTCGTGGACGGCGTGGAAGGAACGACTCGTCGACCAACTCGTCGAGCGCACCGCCGCGACCTTCCGCGGCGAGCGCCCGGCCCCGGAACGGGCGCCGCTCGCCGCCTTCGTCGAGGACCTCGCCCGCCAGGCCACCGAGACCGGCGAGCTCCATCTCCACGCCCAGCCCGGCGCCGACGGGGTCGGGGTCGTGGCCGTGGCCTCCACCGACCGTGCCGGGCTGTTCGCCTCGATCGCCGCGGCCTTCGCCATCAGCGGCGTCGACGTGCTGTCGGCCGACGTGTGGACCACCCCGGACGGGCTGGCCGTCGACCAGTTCCAGGTGCTCGACGCCGACCAGGTCAACTGGACCCGCGTCGAGCAGTTGCTGCGCCGCGCCGTGGCCGGCGAGGTCGACCTCCATCAGCGCATCGCCCAGCGCCTCGCCGCGCCGCGCCTGCGCCGGCGACCGGACGCTGCGGCAGCCCCGGTGACCGAGATCGAGATCCGCAACGACGCCTCGTCCACCTCGACCGTGGTCGACGTCCGCTCCCCCGACGCCGATGCGGTGCTCTACCGCCTGGCCCGGGTGCTGCGCGACCACGACCTCGACATCCATGCCGCCAAGGTGGCCACGCTCGGTCACGAGGTGGTCGACGTGTTCTACGTTCGCCACCACGGCGGCCAGCTCGGCAGCACCGCGCACGCCGGCCTGCGCCAGGAACTGGCCGCAGCGCTGCGCTGACCGCTCACTACCATGTCCGCCGTGCCCGACCCCGACCCGCGCCCGCCGCGCCGGCCGGCGACCCGGGCCGTCGAGGCCGGGCGGGCGGCCAACGACCGCTCGCTGTCCACCCCGCTGTGGGCCACCAGCACCTGGGAGGCAGCCGGGCTGGACGATGCCAACCGCCGGGCCACGGCCGCACGCGGCGCCCAGTTCTACAGCCGCTACGCCAACCCGACCGTCCGAGCCTTCGAGGACGCCGTCGCCGACCTGGAGGGAGCCGAGAGCGCCCTGGCCTTCGCCAGCGGGATGGGCGCGGTGGCCACCGTGGTGCTGGCACTGTGCAGCGCCGGCGACCACGTCGTCGCCCAGCGCCAGCTCTACGCCGGCACGCTGGCGTTCCTGCAGGGCCCGTGCCGGCGCTTCGGCATCGACGTCACCCTGGTCGACGGCTCGGTGCCCGGAGCGTTCGCCGAGGCCGTCCGCCCCGGCCGGACGATGCTGGTGGTCGCCGAGACCCCGTCCAACCCGCGCCTCGACCTGGTCGACCTCGACGAGCTCGGCAGGCTGCGCGGTCCGTTCACCGTGGTCGACTCGACGCTGGCCACGCCGCTCGGCCAGCAGCCGCTGCGCCACGGGATCCACCTCTCGCTGCACTCGGCCACCAAGGGCATCGCCGGGCACAACGACGCCACGCTCGGCGTGGTGGCCGGTGAGGCGGAACTGCTCGACGCCATCTGGGCCTACGGGGTGCTCCACGGGGCCACCCCGTCGCCCTTCGACGCGCTGAACGCCCTGCGCGGTGTCCGCACCCTCGACGTCCGCCTGCAGCGCCAGGCAACCACCGCCAGGCGGCTGGCCGACGCCCTCGCCGGGCACACGGCCGTCGGTGAGGTCCGCTACCCCGGGCTGCCCGACCATCCCCAGCACGCCCTGGCCGCCACCCAGATGACCAGCTTCGGGTCGATGCTGGCCGTCGACCTGCACGGCGGGCGCCCGGCGGCGAGCGCGTTCCTCGACCACCTCCGCCTGGCCCGGGTGGCCACGTCGCTCGGCGGGCCGGAGACGCTGGTGTGCCACCCGGCGACCAGCACCCACGCCAGCCTGACGCCGGCGGAGGCCACGGCCTGCGGGGTGACCGCGGGGCTGCTGCGGATCAGCGTCGGCTTGGAGGATCCCGACGACCTGGTCGAGGATCTCGTCGGCGCGCTGGACGCCCGGCCGGACGACTATCGGTAGTAGGGGTTCTCGCCGGTGGTGTGGTCGGTGAGGTCACGGACCCGCTCGATGGCCGGCAGCTGGTCGACGATCATCGTCTGCACGCCGTCGAGCATGGTCATCTTGCTCATCGAGCAGCCGTGGCATCCGCCGCCCATGGTCAGGTAGGCGGTGCCCTCGCCGTCGTGGCCGACGTAGGTGACGAAGCCGCCGTGGGCGGCGAGCGCCGGGTTGACCTCGTCGTCGACCAGCCGGCGGACCTGCTCGCTGAGCTCGTCGTCGCTGGTCAAGCCGTCGGCCACCGGCGGCGCCGGGCGATTCGGGTTGCGGATCACCAACCCCTGGCGATCCGTGTGGTCGAGCGTCGCACCCTGGAGGGCGTCGAGGTCCTTGGCGGGGATGATCACCTTCAGGGCCAGGTCCTCGTGGCGGTGGGTGCGGACCTCGTCGGTGAACGCCGCGGTCGTGACCGTCTCGAAGGCCAGGTCGTAGCGGAAGGCCTCACCGGGCTCGCTGACCACCTGCAGGGCCAGACCGAGGGTGTCACCGTCGGGCTCCTCGGCGCGCAGCCGGACCAACTCGCCGAGGGCGGCCGGCGTGACCGTGATGATCGGGTCACCGGGCGCGGTCATCTCGCCAGGCTATGTGCCAACCTGTGCGGATGCACGAGGGCAGTCGCAAGGCGATCGTCGCCGCGTTCTTCGCCAACCTGGGGATCGCCGTCGCCAAGTTCGTCGGCTTCCTGATCACCCGCTCGGCAGGGCTGCTGGCCGAATCCGGCCACTCCCTGGCGGACACCGGCAACCAGGGCTTGCTGATGCTGGGCTCCAAACGCGGCCGGCGCCCGGCCGACGCCGCCCACCCCTTCGGCTACGGACCGGAGCGCTACTTCTGGGCGTTCGTCGTCGCCCTCGTGCTCTTCAGCATGGGCGGCCTGTTCGCCATCTACGAGGGCATCGACAAGCTGCGCCACCCACATGCCATCGACAACGCCGCCGTCGCCTACCTGATCCTCGCCATCGCCATCGTCCTGGAGAGCATGTCGCTGCGCACCGCGGTGCGCGAGTCTCGGGCCGTCAAGCCGGCCGGCCAGTCGTGGTGGGGGTTCATCCGCCACTCGAAGATCCCCGAGCTGCCCGTGGTGCTGCTGGAAGACGTCAGCGCCGAGCTCGGCCTGATCGCCGCGCTGGGTGGGCTGACCCTGGCCGAGGTCACCGGCAACCCGCGCTGGGACGCCGGTGGGTCGATCGTCATCGGCATCCTGCTGGTGGTCGTGGCGATCGTCCTGGCCATCGAGATGAAGGGCCTGCTGATCGGGGAGGCCGCGGCCGACGACATCCAGTCGGCGATCGTCGCCTCGCTGACCGACAGCCCCGACGTCAACAGCCTGATCCACCTGCGGACCATGCACCTCTCGCCGGAGACCCTGCTGGTGGCGGCGAAGATCGACTTCGACCACGGCTTCGACGCCGCCCACATCGCCGCGGCCATCGATGCCGCCGAGGTCCGCCTGCGCCAGGCGGTGCCCAGCGCCACCACCGTGTACATCGAGCCGGACATCATGCGCTCGGCGGCCGGGCGCG
Organism: Actinomycetes bacterium; assembly: GCA_029782355.1. GTDB lineage: Bacteria > Actinomycetota > Acidimicrobiia > Acidimicrobiales > Ilumatobacteraceae > JAKOUY01. Next base: position 203,788 of record JAKOUY010000031.1, on the reverse strand, counting down.
ACGGGTAGGCTCACCCCGAAACCGAACCTGGGGAGCTCGCCGACAGCGGGCTGAGAGGGTGGCTGCTGCCACCGACCCACGAACCTGCACTGGGTAATGCCAGCGAAGGGAGCGCCATGTACGTCGTCGTCACCGGAGGTGGGCCGCCCGATCGGCGCGCCATCGCTGCGGTCCGGGCGGCGTTGGACCATTCGATCGCGGGCGGGCCGCGGTGCCGGGTGATCGCCGCCGACGGTGGCCTGGACGTGGCCCGCGCCGGCGGCATCGAGCCCGACGAGCTGATCGGCGACCTCGACAGCATCACGCCGGACGGCCTGGCGTGGGCCGAGGCGCAGGGCGTCCCGATCGATCGCCACCCCCCGGCCAAGGACGAGACCGACACCGAGCTGGCCATCGCCCGGGCCGCTGACCTGGCAGCTGCCGCCGGGGCACCCGCCGATCTGCTGGTGGTGGGGGGCACCGGCAGCGAGCTGCGCGTCGACCACCTGCTCGGCACGATCGGCGCCCTCGGGCGGGCCGCAGGGAGGTTCGCCCGGGTGTCGGCCTGGCTCGGCCCGGCCCGGCTGCACGTCGTCGCCCCCGACCGCCGGGTGGCGCTCGATCTGGACCCCGGGACCACCTTCAGCGTCCTCGCTGCGCATGGCGACTGTCACGGCGTGTCCATCGCCGGGGCGCGGTGGTCGCTCGACGGCGTCGATCTCCCCGCCGGTTCCACCCGCGGCATCAGCAATCGATCCAGTACTCAACCCGTGACCGTCAGCGTGCGGTCCGGAACCCTCACGGTGGTGATCCCATGACGACCCGACGACTCCTCGCCGCGGCGCTGGCGGCCAGCGCACTGCTGGCCCCGGCGGCGTGCGGCGCCGACCGCGACGCCACGTCGGTGACGCTGGTGGCCTACGACAGCTTCCCGACCAAGGCGGACAATCCGCTGGTGCGCGCCCTGGCCGAGTTCACCCGTGACACGAAGATCACCGTCCGGATCGTCACCGCCGGCGACACCGGGACGATGGTCACCAAGGCCAAGCTGACCGCCGGCAACCCCGAGGGCGACGTGATGTGGGGCGTGGACAACACGTTCCTCTCCGCCGCCCAGGACGCCCGGATCTTCACCGGCGACCCGGTGCCGGTGGACACCGGTGACGTGTGCGTCAACGACGACCTGCGCTACTTCACCGCTCACCATCTCACCCCGCCGGCCACGCTCGACGACCTGATCAAGCCGGCATATCGAGACCTGCTGGTCGTGCAGAACCCGTCGACCTCCTCGCCCGGCCTGGCCTTCCTCCTGGCGACCATCGCCCGCTACGGCGAGTCGGGGTGGCAGGACTACTGGAAGGCGCTGCGGGCCAACGGGGTCAAGGTCGTCGACTCGTGGGACGCCGCGTACGACGAGGCCTTCAGCGGGTCCGGTGGGGGCGACCGGCCGCTGGTGGTCAGCTACGGCACCAGCCCCCCGGCCGAGGTGATCTACAGCGACCCGCCGCGCACGGTCGCCGTCACCGGCGTGCTGGCCGACACCTGCTTCCACCAGATCGAGTACGCCGGGGTCCTGCGCGGCACCCGCCACGCCGACGCTGCCCGGCGGCTCATGGACTTCCTGGTCGGTGAGCGGTTCCAGCGCGAGCTGCCACTGACGATGTTCGTCTACCCGGTGAACCCCGAGGTGGCCCTGCCCGCCGAGTTCACCAAGTTCGGGGTCAAGCCGGATCGCCCGCTGTCGGTCGACCCGGCCACCATCCAGGCCAAGCGGGAGACCTGGCAGGACGAATGGGCCACGGCCGTCCTGCGCTGACGACGCCGCACAGCGACCGCCGCCCCGACGGCGACCGCGGCGAGCGCCGGGTCAACGACCTGGGTGCCGGGTGGCGGGTGGCGCTCGCCGCGCCGCCGGCGCTCGCCGTGGCCCTGTTCACCGTGTGGCCGCTGGCCACGCTGCTGGTCGCCGTGACCCACGGCTCGACGCTGGGACGGGTGTGGCACCTGCCGCGGCTGGGCGCGACGCTGTGGTTCACCACGTGGCAGGCCGCCCTCAGCACCGTGGTGACGATGGTGATCGGGATCGTCCCCGCCTACCTGGTGAACCGGCTGCACTTCCGCGGGCGCGCCGCGGTGCGCGCCCTGGTGGTGGTCCCCTTCTTCCTGCCCACCGTCGTCGTCGCCGCGGCCTTCCTCGCCGTGCTGCCCGAGTCGTGGCACGGCACGCCGTGGGCGATGATCGCCGCCCACGCGTTCTTGAACGTCGCCGTCGTCGTCCAGGTCGTCGGGGCGATGTGGGCGGTGATCCCGACCGACCTCACCGGCGCGGCGCGCACCCTGGGCGCCGGACCGGGGCGGGTGGCGTGGCACGTGTTGATCCCCCTCCTGCGCCCGGCGCTGGCCAGCGCGGCCACGGTGGTGTTCCTGTTCTCGTTCACCTCCTTCGGGGCGGCCAAGCTGCTCGGCGGGCCGGCCCACCCGACGCTCGAGGTCGAGATCGTCCGCCGGGCGACCCAGCTCGGCGACGTGGCCGGCGCGGCGGTCCTGTCCGTGCTCCAGCTGGTCGCCCTGGCCGCCACCATCGCCGCCAGCGCAGCAGTCCAGCGCCGGACCCGCGTGGCGCTGCGCGGTGACGCCCGGCCGCGCCCTCGCCGCTGGCGTGACCCCCAACCGTGGATCGCCGCCGCCACCGGAGCGGCGTTCGCCGTGCCCCTCGTAGTGCTGGCCGGGCGCAGCGTGCACGGCGCGTCGGGCTGGACGGGGGCCGGTTGGACGCGCTGGCAGGACACCGGCCGGCGCGCCGGGTTGGGCACCCCGGTCGACGTCGGCGCGGCCCTGGCGACCTCGTTGCGCGCTGCCGCCCTGGCCGCGGCGCTGTCGGTCACGCTGGCCACGCTGGCCGCGCTGTCGATCCACCTGGCCCGCCGCTTCGGCTGGCTGCTCGACGTCGGGCTGGCGCTGCCCCTCGCCACGTCGGCGGTCACCATCGGTCTGGGCATGTTGATCACCTTCGACGTCGCCCCGGTCGACTGGCGGGCCACGTGGTGGCTGATCCCGGTCGGCCACGCCATGGTGGCCACACCGTTCGCCGTGCGCGCCCTGCTGGGCGTGCTGCGCTCGACGCCCGCCGACCTGCGCGCCGCCGCAGCCACGCTCGGCGCCACCCCCCGCCGAGCCCTGTGGGAGGTCGAGGGTCGGGCCCTGCGCCGGCCGCTGGTGGCGCTGGCCGGGCTGACGGCGACGATCTCGCTCGGCGAGTTCGGGGCGACGACGGTGCTGTCCCGCTCGGGGACCGAGACGCTGCCGCTGGCCATCGGTCGGCTGCTCGGGCGGGCCGGCGACCTGCCCCGCCTGCAGGCCTACGCGCTGGCCACCGTGCTCGGTGCGGTGTGTGCCACGATCGTCGCCGTGTCCGGGTGGGCGAGCCGGCCGGCGCCGGAGGGTCGGTGATGCTGCAGCTCGCCGGCGTGACCGTGGCCTTCGACGGTCGCCCGGTGCTCGACGGCGTCGATCTCGATGTCGCCGCCGGCGAGATCGTCGCCCTGCTCGGTGGGTCGGGGTCGGGCAAGAGCACGCTGCTGCGCGTCGTCGCCGGGCTGGTCGAGGCCGATGCCGGCCGGGTGACCGTGGGCGGCCAGGACGTGACCGCGTTGCCCACCCATCGACGCCGGGTCGGCATGGTCTTCCAGGACGACCAGCTGTTCCCGCACCTCGATGTCGCCGGCAACATCGCCTTCGGCCTGCGCATGCGCGGCATCCCCGCCGCCGAGCGTGGCCCGCGGGTGGCCGAGCTGCTCGACCTGGTCGGCCTCGCCGGGCTCGGGAGGCGGCGCGTCGGCCGGCTGTCGGGGGGCGAGGCCAAGCGCGTCGCCCTGGCCCGCTCGATGGCGCCGCGGCCTGCGGTGTTGCTGCTCGACGAGCCGCTGACCGGACTCGACCGTGACCTCCACGACCGGTTGATGAGCGACCTCGGCCGGTTGCTGCGCGCCGAGGGGACGACCGCCCTGCTGGTCACCCACGACCACGACGAGGCTGCGGCCATCGCCGACCGGGTGGTCCAGCTCGGCCAGCTCGGCGGGCGGGCTGGCTAGCGTCGAGGGTGATGCTGCGTGTCGGGTTCCTCGGTGCCGGGCTGATCGCCACCTACCACTCCAAGCGGCTGCGGGCCGGGGCGGCCCACTGCGTCCGGGCGGGTGTCTTCGACCCGGACCCGGGACGTGCCGAGCGCTTCGCCGCCGCCGCCGGCCATCACGTCTGCGCCTCCGAGGACGAGGTCATCGACGGCTGCGACGCCGTCTACGTCTGCACCTGGACCAGCGAGCATCCTCGCCAGGTCGCCAAGGCGATAGAGGCCGGCCGTCACGTGTTCTGCGAGAAGCCGCTGGCCGTCGACCTGGCCGGTGCCCAGGCGATGACGGCCGCGGTGGGCGAGGCCGGCGTGACCAACATGGTCGGGCTGGTGCTGAGGCGATCGCCGGCCTTCGTGCTGGCCCGGGCGCTGATCGCCGATCCGGCCGCCGGTCCGGTGATGAGCGTGGTGTTCCGCGACGACCAGTTCATCCCGATCCAGGGCCACTACGACTCGACCTGGCGAGCCGACCGCGACCGGGTTGGTGCCGGGACTCTGCTGGAGCACAGCATCCACGACGTCGACCTGCTGCGCTTCCTGATCGGCGAGGTCGACACCGTGTCGACGATGACCGCCAACCACCACGGCCACGACGGGATCGAGGACGTGGCCACCGCCACCCTCCGCTTCCAGGGCGGAGCGCTCGGCACGCTGACCAGCGTGTGGCACGACAACTTGGCCCGCCCCAGCCTGCGCCGGGTGGAGGTGTTCTGTGCCCGCCGGCACGTGGTGGTCACGGGCGACGACTGGGACGGCCCGGTGCGCTGGACCGATGCCGATGGAACGACCGGTTCGCGGCACGGCCCGCCGCTGGCCGACGCCGCCGCAGCGCTCCTCGGCGGCGACGGACCCAATGCCGACGCCGCCTTCGTCGCCGCCGCATCGGTGGGTGCCACGGTGCAGCCCGACTTCGCCACCGCCCTGGCGGCCCACCGGATCGTCGCCGCGATGTACGAGTCCGCCGCCGCCGGCGGGGCGCCGTGCCAGGTCGGCGCGCCGATCACTGCCGGCTGAGCGAGCGCTCCGGCTCGGCGGTCCCGACGTGGGCGATCAGGGCGCGCAACGCGGCGACGTGCCCGGTCAAGGCCCGGTGGCCACGTCGCGTCGCCGCCACCCAGGTGGTCCGCCGCCCACCGAGCACTCCCTTGCGGACGGTGACGTACCCCGGTTCGGCCAGGCCACCGATCAACTTGGAGAGCACCGAGTCGCTGACCCCGAGGCGATCGCGCAGGGTGACGAACTCGACCTGGTCGACGTCGTGCAGCACGGCCATCATCGCCAGGCGGTTGGTCGAAGCCAGCAGCGGATCGAGCCGCTGCGGCGGCCGGCTCACCGGGTCGCGCCCAACTCGGCGCGGTAGATCCGCATCCACAGCCGGCTGAGCCCGAACCAGCACAGCCCGGCGACCGCTCCGATCGCGACGGCCAGCCAGGGGTGCCCGTGACTGCCGGCGACGCGTCCCAGGATCAACCCGCCGATCAGAACCACCGCGGTGGCGGCGACGACACCGGCGAACCGCCCACCGCGCCACCCCCCGACCCACGCCCCGTTGCGCTCCCGGAACCGGCGGACCTGCCAGGCCAGGACGACGGCGAACAGCCCCGTCGCCACCACCGACCAGCGGTCCGACGGACCGCGCCACCCCTCGACCCCGATCCACACACCAATTGCCAGGGCAATCATCTCGTCGTACCCGGCCGGGACCTGAATCTGCGCCGCGGTTCGTTCCTGCTCGGCGCGCACCGTGTGCAGCGCGGCGCGCGCTGCATCGACCGACGACCGATCCGGTCGTTCTCCTGAACTTTCCATGATGGAAAGTATGCCACGACGAGCGGTTGGCGGTCCTCTGCGAGGGCGTGATCGACGACCCCCTCCAGCTGCAGCGCCGAGCCATCGAGCTGCGCCGGCTGGCGACGTCGATCGAGCAGGTGCGGTTCGGCGCCGTCCTCCCCCTCGCCGGCACCTCCACCTGGCTCGGGCCGTCGGCCGAGGCGTGCCGCCACCAGCTGGCCTCCTCGGCCGACGCCCTCGGGCGGGCCGTGGCCTCGCTGCGCGGCGATGCCGCCTGGCTCGACGCTCGCGCCGCCTCGCCCAATCCCCGGTGAGCTACCTGGCCGTCGACCCGCTGGCGATCCGCCGGTTGCGCGGTGCGCTGGCCGACGTCGCCGACGGGCTGTCCCGCCAACACTCCTCCGACCCGCTGGCCGCCGCCGCACTGGCCACGGCGCGCGCCGCCCATCACGAGGTCGCCGACCACTGGTTGGGCGTGATCGCCGCCGTGGTCGACTGCCGGGCGCTGACCGGCGCGGTGCCATCGACCGGCCTCGATGCGCTGATCCCCACCGGCCTCGCCGCAGCCGGCTGGCGGGTCACCGCCGCACCGACGCCCCCGGGATGGGTGCCCCGCCACCTGTCGGTCGCCGAGGCCACCGCGCTCGGTGACCGGTTGAACGGGGCGACGACGACGAACGATCTCGGCGGTCTGACCGACCTGCTGCGCGCCGCGGCTGCCGATGGCCGGACCGCTGCCGCCTTCGCCGCCTCGTTCACCGAGTGGGCAGCCCTGATCGAGCACCTCGCCCGGTGCCGTCAGGGACGGCTGTTCGACGGCCAACCGACCGCCGAGGTGGACGCCGCCGTCGCCGCCCTGGCCGACCTGGCCGGGGCGGCACCGAACCCCGGGCTGCTGGCCGGGCGGTTGGCCACCGATGCCGCGCCGGACGCGGCCGGGCCGCTGATCGTCCGGATGGACCTCGGCGACGTGCAGGTCGGGGTGCTCGTCGCCGAGCTGTTCCGCCGGCGGATCACCGACGGGCGGGTCCAGGTGTCGGCCGAACGGCAGGAGTCGCTGGCGGCGGCACTGCTGCCGGCCCTGGCCCGGCGGCCGGCGGCCGCCCGGGCGTTCCTCGACGAGCTCGGCGACGACCCGGACCCCCTGTTCTGGTCCGGCGCCGACCCGTCCACCGTGCGCGCCCTCCTGGCCGCGGCGATGCCGGTGGATCCGGACGCGGCCGCGGATGCCGGGCGGGTCCTGGCCCAGCTGATCGACGGCTACCAGCGGGTGCTCGACCGGCGGATCCCGCCGCCTGGCGAGGTCCCCTGGGGCGTGGTGCTCGCCGAGATCAGCGTGCCCTGGCTGGCCCTGTTCGGCCCGGCCAGGGCGCGGGGCGGATGGGACGCTGGCGACGCCCGGCGACGCCTCGATCTGCTGGTCGCCCACGGCGGTGCCGCCGTGCTGGAGGACCGGTCGAGTGCCTGGATGGCCCGGCCGGCGGCACGGGTGCAGCGCGCCGACGGAGCGCTCGACCTCGGGGCCATCGACGAGCTCACCGGCACGTGGGCGGCCCTCGACGACTCGCTCCGCCGCCACCACCTCGCCGATGCCGCCGATCGCCGGTTCTGGGTCGAGCCGATCGCCACCCTCGTCAACCTGGTGGCCGCCGAGCAGGCACCCCAGGCAGCCGTCGGCGGCATGCGCCAGCTGGCCCAGCAGTGGGGCCTGCTGCCCGACGACGAGTCCCAGGCACTGGCCGCCGCCGACCGCGGCTGGGACACGCGCACCGGGCGGGCCGGTGCGGTGGTCTTCCTCGCCGTCGCCCGCTCGATGATCGGCCGCGGCGAGCTCCCCGCGGCGGCGGCCGCCGACCTGGCACGACCCGGTGAGGACGACGGCTCGTGCCGCAGCCAGCAGGCCCGGCGGCGAATCGATGCATTCATCGCCCGGTGGGCGAGCGGCCCCACCGCCGAGCGGCTGTGGGCCGTGCGCAACGCCGCGCTCGACGACCCGGCCGTCTCGGCGGCGTGCCGCTGACTGGCAGACTGCCGGCGATGCAACTGGCCGGCCGCGACCTTCCCGGACCCGTTGCCCTGGTGTTCCCGGGTGGTGGGGCGCTGTGCGCCTACCAGGTGGGGGTGATGCGCGTCCTGCTGGAGCACGGCGTCGAGCCGGACCTGCTGATCGGCGTGTCCGCCGGGGCGCTGAACGCCGCACTCCTGGCGTGGAACGGCGGGCTCGACGGGCTCGACCGGGTCGATCACGTCTGGCGTCACCTGCGCCGCCGCGATCTGCTGCGCATCCACCCGGCGCGCCTGGCGCTGGCCGTCAGTGGGCGGCGCCCGTCGTTCATCGACAACCGCCACGGCCGGCACTTCCTGGCGCGCCTGTTCGGGCACCGGCGGATCGAGGATGCGCCGGTCCCGCTGACCATCGTCGCCACCGACCTGGCCACGGGCGACGCGGTGGCGTTCACGTCCGGTGACGTCGCCTCCGCCGTCCTGGCCAGCACGGCGTTCCCCGGTGCCTATCCACCGGTGGAGCGCGACGGGGGGATCTACATCGACGGTGGGGTGGTGGCCGACGTCCCGCTGGACATCGCCGTGGCCAGCGGGGCCCGCTCGGCGGTGGTCGTCCAGCTCCCCCCGCTGCACCGCGCCGGCCCGGTCCCCCGCCGAGCGCTCGGGATCCTGCTGCGGGCGTCGACGTTCGGGGTCGAGGCGCACGGTCGCACGGTGCTGAGCCGCCCGCCCGCCGGGTTGACGGTGGTCGAGACGCCGGCGGACAGTTCCACGGTCACGACCTTCGCCATCGGCAACGCCGGTCAGGTGATCGACCAGGCCACGGCGTACACCCGGGCGTGGCTCGCCGAGCCGACCTGATCAGGGGATCGGCACCACGGTCTGCAGCTGGACGGTGCTGCCCGCCGTCGGGTGGACGATGATCTGCAGCGTCCACGACCCCGACGCCGGCACGATCCAGCTGCCCGAGTAGTGGTTGGGCCCGAGGCGCTGCAGGGCAATGGGGGCGTTGGGGAGCTGGCGATCGGCATTGGCGGCGCGGGCCTCGGCCGCCAGCACCGGCTGCAGGCTGCCCCCGGGTGGGGTGATGATCACGTGCAGCTCGTTGCTGCCCACCCGGCCGGGACCGACGTTGACGTCGACGATCAGCCCGGCCTCGGTCAGCGTGGCACTGGTGGCCCGGGCGGGGACGCCGGCGCGTGGCGCCGCCGACACCAACCCGGCGGCGACGCCGACGACCGCCACGGCGAGGACCGCCTCGACGGCCACGGTCCGGCGGATCGACGCCAGGTCCAACCGGCGCAGCGCCCATCGGCTGACCCCGCCGATCGTGACCAGCACCGTGGCCAGGGCCAGCTTGGCCAGCAGGTACCGGCCCCAGGTGGTGGCGGTCGGATCGTGGAAGCCGCCGGCGAGCTTCCAGGTCTGGGCCACGCCGGTGACGACGACCAGCGGGACGGTAATCGTGGCGGCCGTGGAGAAGCGGCGCACGACGGCCCCGGTGGACTCGTCGAACCAGCGACGGTCGACGGCGAAGAGGACCAGACCGCCGAGCCAAACGGTCACCGCGGCGAGGTGGATCAGGTCGACGGCGATCCACAGGGATGCCGGGTGGGTGGCGTTCGGATGCCCGGAGGCCGAGTAGGTGACCAGCGCGACGGCGGCCGAGACGAAGCCGAGGATGCGCCACCATCCCTCGGTGCGCCGGGCGGCGGCGAGCAGCAGGACCACCCAGACGGCCGCCATGCCGGCGCGCAGCAGGTACAGCTGGCCAGCGTGGGTGGTCAGTGCCTGGCGCAACCCGAGCAGATGGAAGCCGTCGCCGAACGCCCCGGCGCGCAACCGCACGCCGTACCAGACCAGCAGTTCGAGCGCCCCGACCAGGGCGAGCACCGCGCCGACCCACAGCAGGGCGCGGCTGCGTCGAGCGGCGGCGACCGCTGCACCGGTGGTCGCCGCCCAGCCGCCGGCGCCGACGCAGATCACCAGCCCGAGCATCGACAGCAGGCGGAAGGCGTCGGCCAGGCGGACCACGGCGGCCGACCCGCCGGCACCGGCCAGGACCCTGTCGATCAATGCCTGGTTGTCGACCCGCCCGGCGGCACCGACCTGGAAGGCGAAGGCCCCGTCGACGAGGTGGCCGTCCGCCGACGCCACCTGCCAGACGACGACGAACGGACCGGTGCCCAGGCCGGACACCGGGGCGGCCAGCGAGGTGGGGTCCCCGGCCGACGCCACCGTTCCGACGCGCTGCGCCGCACCGCGCTGGTCGAACAGGCGCACCGATGCCGTCGAGGCGACGACGTCCTCGTCGAAGGTCAGCACGATCTGCGTGGGTGGAGCTTCGAGCACGGCGTTGGCCGCCGGGCTGCTGGACGTCAGCCGGGCGTGGGCCGAGGCGACTCGGCCGGGTACGCCGGCCACCGCCAGGACGATCCCGCCGAGCAGCCCGGCCAGCAGGACGATCACCCGGGCCCGGCGGGTCACCGCATCACCCCGGCCGGCTCGACCCCGTCGATCTCCGCCCGGCCGAGCAGCCAGGCCAGCCGGTGGCGATCATCGGCGCGCTGCGCAGCCGGCGGGAGGGCGGTCATGCCCATCGGCCGGCGGGCGGCCCACAGCGCGGTCAGGGGGCCGAGCTCGCGGCGCACGTAGCCGGCCGGCCAGTCGCTCCACCCGTAGCCGAGGCCGAGATCGGCCCGGTGGACCTCGACCTCCCGCCAGCGCATCCACGGCACGTCGCCTGCCGGGCGAGCCCCGGCCAGCGCCAGCCCGCTGCCGGACCACGCCGGTTCGGGCAGGGTCGCCCAACACTGCTCGAGGGCCCACGAGGCTCGGCGGACGTCATCGACCAAGGCGCTCGCCGTGCGCCCGGCTCCCGCCTCGATGTCGGCGTTGCGCTGATCCGCACCACCGGGATACATCGGTGCCTGGCGCCCGGCAGCGGCGCCCTCGAGGATCGCCCGCAGCCCGTCGGCGTTGCGCGCCAGGTGGGTCAGGACGTGCCCGACGGTCCATCCGGGCAGCCGCGACGGGCGTCGGGCTTCGGCGTCGGTCAGCGCGGCGAGGCCGTCGAGCAGGCCCTGGTGGGCCCGCGCCGCGCCCTCGACGTCACGATCCAGCTGACGATCCGGGCCGGCCACGGCGCTGCACGGTAGTGCCAGTGGACGTGGCAACCTGTGCGCCATGAACACAGCATCCGCCGGCGTGCAGCTCGGCATGGTGGGACTCGGCAGGATGGGCGCCAACATGATCCGCCGCCTGCAGCGGGGCGGTCACGACTGCGTGGCCTACGACATCAACGCCGACACCGTCTCGGCGATGGAGGCCGAGGGGTTCCGCGGGGCGCGCACGCCCGCCGAGCTGGTCGCCGCGCTGGATGCGCCGCGCAACATCTGGCTGATGGTCCCGGCGGCGTTCGTCGACTCGACCATCGCCACCTTCGCCCCACTGCTGTCCCCGGGCGACACGCTGATCGACGGCGGCAACAGCTGGTACCGGGACGACGTCGACCGCGCCGGGCCGCTGGCGGCACACGGCATCCACTACCTCGACGTCGGCACCAGCGGCGGGGTCTTCGGCCTGGAGCGCGGCTACTGCCTGATGGTCGGCGGCGACGACGACGCCGTGGCCAGGCTGGCCCCGCTCTTCGACACCCTGGCTCCCGGCGTGGACAGCGCGCCACGCACTCCCGGCGCCGACGGTGAGCCGTCGACCGCCGAGCACGGCTGGTTGCACTGCGGGCCCTCCGGTGCCGGTCACTTCGTCAAGATGGTCCACAACGGGATCGAGTACGGGATGATGGCCGCCTACGCCGAGGGGCTCAACGTGCTGGCCAACGCCAACATCGGTTCGGCCACGCAGACCAAGGACGCCGAGACGGCCCCGCTGACCCACCCCGAGTACTACCGCTACGACCTCGACCTCGGGGCGATCACCGAGCTGTGGCGGCGTGGCAGCGTGGTCACCAGCTGGCTGCTGGACCTGACCGCCGCGGCCTTCCGCCACGATCCGCACCTCGACGGGTTCGCCGGGCGGGTCGCCGATTCCGGCGAGGGCCGCTGGACCCTCCATGCGGCCATCGACGAGGGCGTGCCGGTGCCGACGCTGGCCGCCTCGCTGTGGGATCGCTTCTATTCACGAGAGCGCGGGGCGATGGCCCACAAGGTGCTGTCGGCGATGCGCGCCGGCTTCGGCGGCCACGCCGAACGACCGGCCGGCAGCGAGACGGCGGGAGCGCACTGATGGCCGCGAAGCACCCCGCCGAGCCTGCCAAGCGGGCCGGCGCACCCGCCAAGCAGACCGGCACCGCCGCCAAGCGGGCCGCATCGCCCAAGCGGGCTGGCGCACCTGCCGAGCGGGCCGGTGCAGCGCCCAAGAAGGCAACGCCCCGGCGCCGACCGGGCTTGGCGTCCTCGCCGGCGGTCACCGTCACCCCGGCGCCGACCACCCGTCCGGCGGAGTCGACGGACCGTCCGCCGACCGGCGACGCCGCGTCGGCGATCGCCCCGATGTCGAGCAACCAACCGGTGGCCGATGCCCTGGTCCTGTTCGGCGCCACCGGTGACCTGGCCAAGCGCAAGCTGTTCCCGGCCCTGTACGGCATGGAGTATCACGGACACCTCAACGTCCCGGTCATCGGCGTGGCTCGCAGCGACTGGACGGACCGTGCCTTTCGCACCCATTGCGAGGAGTCGATCCACGAGAACATCAAGAAGCCCGACCCCGCCGTGATCGCCCGCCTGCTGAAGCGGATGGACCTGGTCCAGGGCGACTACGCCAACAACTCCACGTGGACCACCCTGAAGCGCAAGCTCGACGCGATCGGCGCCGACCAGGCCGTCTACTACATGGCCATCCCCCCGTCGATGTTCCCGACGGTGGCCGAGAAGCTGGCCTCGGTGGGCCTCAACCGGCGCGGCCGGATCGTGGTGGAGAAGCCGTTCGGTCGCGACCTGGCGAGCGCCCATGCGCTGAACGAGACGCTGCACAGCGTGTTCCCCGAGGAGCGGATCTTCCGCATCGACCACTACCTCGGCAAGGAGAGCGTCGAGGACCTGCTGGTGTTCCGCTTCTCCAACACCCTCCTCGAACCGGTCTGGAACCGCAACTACGTGCGCAGCGTGCAGATCACCATGGCCGAGACCATCGGGGTGGAGGGCCGCGGCAGCTTCTACGACAGCGTCGGGGCCACCCGCGACGTCCTCCAGAACCACCTCCTGCAGGTCGTCGCCCTGGCGGCCATGGAGCCGCCGGTCGGATCCGACTCGCGCTTCCTGCAGGACGAGAAGGCCAAGATCCTGGCGGCGATGCGCCCGATCGATCCGGCCGACACGGTCCGCGGTCAGTACGTCGGCTATCGCGACGAGCCCGGTGTGCAGCCCGACTCGCCGGTCGAGACCTTCGTCGCCGTCAAGCTGGAGATCGACTCGTGGCGCTGGGCCGGCGTGCCGTGGTACGTGCGCTGCGGGAAGGCCCTGCCGGCCAACGCCACCGAGATCGTCGTCGAGTTCCGCGAGCCGCCGGCCCTGCTGTTCGACGAGGCGGGTGGGCCGCTGCCGGAGCGCAACCTGATCCGCCTGCGCCTCGGCAACAACGACGGGGTGACCTTCACCCTGCAGGCCAAGACACCGGGGCAGGAGATGGACAGCCAGAACGTCGACATCGCCGTCGACTTCGCCGCGGCTCTCGGCGAGCGCCGCCAGGCCTACGAGCGCTTGCTCGACGACGCCCTGCAGGGCCTGCCGCGGCGGTTCGCCCGGGAGGACATCGTCGAGCAGTCGTGGCGCATCGTCCAGCCACTGCTCGACCGGCCGGGCGACGTGCTGCCGTACTTCCGCGGCTCGTGGGGGCCGTCGGAGAGCGACCGGATCATGTCCGGTGACACCTGGTACCCGCCCAGCGTTTGATCGTCAGCCCTCGCGGCGCCGCCGGGGCACCACTACCACCGTGCCGTCGTCGTCAGTGTGCACGGTGACGCTGGCCCCGTAGAACTCGCTCAACGTCTCCGGGCGCAGCACGTGCGCGGCCGGTCCGGCCGAGACCACGTGGCCCTGATGGAGCAGGACCAGGCGGTCGGCGTACAGGCCGGCCAGCGTCAGGTCGTGCATGGCCGACACGACGGTGAGGCCGTGCTCGACGCGCAACTGATCGACCAGCTCGAGGGCCTGCTGCTGATGACCGACGTCGAGGGCGCTGGTGGCCTCGTCGAGCAGCAGGATCGGTGCCTGCTGGGCCAGCGCCCGGGCCAGGACCAGCTTCTGACGCTCGCCCCCGCTCAGCTGGCCGAGCAACCGGCCGGCGAAGCCGCGCAGGCCGAGTCGGTCGAGCACTGCCCCCACCAGGGCCTGGTCGTGACGGCTCTCCCGCCCGAAGTAGCCGATGTACGGGTTGCGGCCGAGCAGCACGTACTCCCAGGCGGTCATGTCGTCGGGCAGCTCGGGCACCTGCGGCACGTAGGCCACGAGGGCGGCGCGCTGGCGGGTGGTGCGCGCCGCCAACGCCTGGCCATCGGCGTCGATCGACCCGCCGCAGGCCACCAACCCGGCCACGGCGCGCAGGATCGACGACTTCCCGGCCCCGTTCGGACCGATCAGGCACAGCCACTCACCGGCGCGGACGTGCTCGGTGAAGCCGGCCACGGCCGTCCGCTCGCCGTAGCGCACGGTGACCCGATCGAAGGCCAGCGATCCCATGACCGGCGCCTACACCGCGGCCTGGCGGGTGCGCAGCAGGACGATGAAGAACGGCGCGCCGAGCATCGCGGTGACCACGCCGATGGGGATCTCCGCGCCGTGCAGGAGCGCCCGGCCAGGGATGTCGACCAGGATCAAGAACGCCGCCCCGAGCACGACGCTGATCGGGAGGACCGAGCGGTAGGACGAGCCGCTCAGCATCCGCACCACGTGCGGCACGACGAGGCCGACGAACCCGATCAACCCGCTGACGCTGATCACTGCGGCCGTGGCCATCGTCGCGGCGACCACCACGGTGAGGCGGATCCGCCGCACCGGTGCGCCCAGCGCCTGGGCCTCCTCCTCGCCGACGCGCAGCAGGTCGAGGTGCCGGCGGTGGGCCATCAGCACCGCCCCGGACACCACTGTGTAGGGCAGCGCCAGTCGGACGTCGGACCACGACGCCGAGCTGAGGCTGCCGAGCAGCCAGTTGTACACCTGGCGGACCACGTCGTTGTTGCGCTGCAGGATCAGCGCCTGGACGGCGAGGGCCAGCGAGGTGACGGCCACCCCGGCCAGCACGAGGGTGGCCCGGTTGCCGCCGAAGCTGGCCCCGACCACATAGGTCAGGAACACCGCGGCCAGCCCCCCGAGGAACGCGGCCAGGGGCAGCGGGTCGACGATCGGCCAGGCATGGCCGGCGCTCAGCCCCATGCGCGACCCGGTGATGCCCAGGGCCATCACGACGGTGGCCCCCAGCCCGGCTCCAGCCCCGACCCCGAGTTGGTAGGTGTCGACGAGCGGGTTGCGGAACACGCCCTGGTAGCTGGCGCCGGCGAGGGCCAGGGTGCCGCCGACCAGCCCGCCGAGGGCGACGCGTGGCAGGCGGACCGTGGCGACGATGTGCCAGTTGGCCCGCGACACCGCCCCGGCCGGGCCGATCATCGCCCCGAGGACCACCGCGACGCCGAGCAGGGCCAGCGCCGCGGCGAACCACCCGTACCAGGAGCGCCGGTTCATCCGGTGGGTGCCGCGACCTTCGCCAGCGAGCCGGCGATCGCCGTGACCAGATCAGCGACTCGCGGCCCCCAACGGGAGGCGATGTCGGCGTCGAGGACGACGATGTTGCCGGCCTTCACCGCGGCGATCGAGTCCCACCCCGGGCGCGTGGCCACCGTGGCCGCCGACTCGCCGAAGTCGCCGTCGGCCAGGAAGATCAGCTGCGGATCGGCCTGGATCACGGTCTCGGCGCTGAGCTGCGGGTAGGGGTTGCTCCCGCCGCTGGCGTCGGCGATGTTGACCAGCCCGAACAGGGCGTACAGCTGGCCGATGAAGCTCGTCGAGGTCACCGTGTAGAGCGTCTTGTCGACCTCGTGGAAGTACCGCGTCCCGGCGCGCGACGACCGCGCCGACGCCACCGCCGACTGGATCGTGGCGGTCATCCGGGCGACCACCTGGGCGGCGTCGGCGACATGCCCGGTGGCCGCGCCGAGCTGCTCGATCTGGGAGTAGACCCCGTCGAGGTCGGCCGGAGCCGGCGCGGCCAGGTCACGGATGCCGAGCTTGGACAGCTGGGCGTGCAGGTCGCGGGTGCCGTCGTGGATGACCAGGTCGGGGTGCAGGGCGGCGATCGTCTCGACGTTCGGCTCGAAGCCGTCGAGGTCGTGGCGGATCGTCTGGGTCTCGGCCGGGAAGTTCGAGTACTGGTCGACGGCCAGCACCTGCGAGCCGGCGCCGATGGCGAACAGCGTCTCGGTGGCCGACGGCGACAGGCTGACGATGCGCGCCGGCGCAGCCGCGGCAGTGGACGCGGCCGACCCGGCCGACGCGGTCGTCTCGGCCGCCACGGTTGACCCGGTCGATGCCGTCGATGCCGTCGTCGACGCGACGGTCGCCGGCGTCGTCGACGCCGCGCTCGATACGATCGACGATGCGGTCGTCCCGGCGCCAGCTCCCGCCGTGGTCGTCGACCGAGTGGCCGGCACGGTGGCGGCCGGCATGTCGCGGTCGTCGCCGCACGCTGCCAGGCCGGCGACCAGCGCCAGGGCGGCGAGCACGGCGCGGCGGCGCGTTCGACCCGATCGGGTGTCGGTTGGGACAGTCATGGGATCCTCCGTTGTGGAGGACAACGGAGGTGCCGGTGGCCGGTGGCCACGGCGAACCGCCCTTGCCTCGAGGGTTGGGGTACGCGTGCTGGACCAGGCGACCGGGCTCGTCGTGGCGATGCACGAACCACCGTTGCGGGACAGCGCCGGGTTCTCACCGGCTTCGCTGGGACAACACATCCGCTCGGCGAGCGGATGACGCCACCCTAGCGCCGTATCATCGGCCGGCGCATGCCTGTGACGCCCGCTCCACCCCCTGACGACCAACCGCTGACCGACGATCCACGCCCCGACGGGCTGCGTACCGCACCCTCGGTGGTGGTGCTGAACACCGGTGACGGCAAGGGCAAGAGCAGCGCAGCCTTCGGCGTGATGCTGCGCGGCGTGGCCCGCGGCTGGCGGGTGGCCGTGGTCCAGTTCATCAAGTCCAGCGACTGGAAGGTCGGCGAGGAAGCCATCGGCCGCCAGCTCGGCGTCGAGTGGCACGCCTTGGGTGCCGGCTTCACCTGGGACTCCACCGACCTCGAACACGATCGGGGCGTGGCCGCCGCGGCCTGGCAGACGGCGCGCAACCTGATCGACAGCGGCGACTTCCAGCTGGTGATCCTCGACGAGCTGACCTACCTGTGCACCTGGGGATGGGTCGACGTGGCCGAGGTGGTCGCCGCCGTGGAGGGCCGCCCCAGCCGCGTCAACCTGGTGATCACCGGGCGGGATGCGGCGCCCGAGCTGATCGAGGTGGCCGACACGGTCACCGAGATGCGCGAGGTCAAGCACGCCTACCGCCAGGGCATCGCCGCCAAGCGCGGCATCGACTACTGATGCCGGGTGCGGTGACGCTGCTGCTCGGCGGGGCGCGCAGCGGGAAGTCGGCGCTGGCGGTGGAGATCGGCCGGCGCCACCCCGGACCGGTGACGGTGATCGCCACCGGTGAGGCCTTCGACGACGAGATGGCGGCGCGCATCGACCGCCACCGTGCCGAGCGACCGGCCTGGCCCACCGTCGAGGCGCCGTGCCGCCTGGCCGACGCCGTCGCCGGTGCACCGGCGGACGATCTGCTGATCGTCGACTGCCTGACCCTGTGGGTCAACAACCTGCACCTCGCCGGCGAGGCCGTCGACCCGGCTCCCCTGGTCGAGGCGCTGAGCTCCCGGCCGGGACCGTCCGTGGTGGTCTCCAACGAGGTCGGTCTGGGCATCGTTCCCGCCGATCCGGCGACTCGCCGCTACCGCGACGAGCTCGGGGCGCTGAACCGGGCAGTGGCCGAGATCGCCACCGTGCTGTTCCTCGCTGCCGGGCGAGCCGTGCGCTTGGAGGACCCGTGGGCGCTGATCTGACCGGATCGGCGGACCGCGGCCGGGCCTGGCTGGTCGACGCGCTCGGCCGGCTCCCCGACCCGGACGCCTCCGCCGCGGCCGCGGTCCGCCGCCGGGCCGACGACATCCTCCGCCCGGCCGGGGCCCTGGCCCGTCTCGACGACGCCGCCGTGTTCCTGGCCGGTTGGCAGCGCAGCAGCCGCCCGCGCGTCACCCACCCCGCCGGGCTGATCTTCGCCGCCGATCACGGGGTGGCCGCGGCGGGCGTGTCCAACTACCCGACCGAGGTGACCGCGGCGATGCTGGCCGCATACCGGGCCAACCGCTCGACGGTCACCACCTTCGCCGCAGTCGTCGGAGCCACGGTGACCGCGGTCGACGTGGGTGTCGGGCGGCCCACCGCCGACCTGCGCGTCGAGGCGGCGCTGACACCCGACCGCGTCGACGAGGCCATCGACGCCGGACGGGACGCCGTCGAGGCCCTGCCCGCCGCCACCGACCTGCTGGTCCTGGGAGAGATGGGCATCGGCAACACCACGGCTGCGGCAGCCGTGTGCGCCGCGCTGGCGGGCGACGTGGACGAGCGGTCCGCCGTCTGGGTCGGGCGCGGCACCGGCGTGGACGACGACGGGCTGGCCCGCAAGCGGGCCGCGGTCGGCCAGGCGGTCGCCCGTCTCGGCCGGCTCGGCCGGGACGATCCGCTGGCCGTGCTGGGCGAGGTGGGCGGGGCCGAGCTGGTGGCGATGGCCGCGGCCCTCGTCGCGGCCCGGCTGGCCTCGATCCCGGTCGTCCTCGACGGCTTCGTCGTGGGGGCCGCGGCGTGGGCCGTGGGGCGCGCCCGCCCGGGCGCGCTGGCCCACTGCCTGGCCGGCCACCGCTCGGCCGAGCCCGGGCACCGGCGCCTGCTGGAGGCTCTCGCCCTGCAGCCGTTGCTCGACCTGGACCTGCGGCTGGGCGAGGGGTCGGGGGCGATGGCAGCCATCCCGCTGCTGCGCCTGGCCTGCGCCGGGGTGACCGACGTGCCGACCTTCGCCGAGTGGTTCGGGCCCGGGGCCCCCGGGTCGTGAGCGAGGGTCTGCCGCCGATCGGGCCGCTCGCTGCGGCGCAGTTCCTCACCCGGGTGCCGATCCGCCTGCGCGCCGCGCCGGACACGGGCCGGGCCGTGGCCTGGTTCGCCGTCATCGGTGCGCTGATCGGTGCCGCGGTCGGCGGGGTCGGTGCCGGGTTGTGGCGGGTGCTCCCGCCGTTGCCCACGGCCGCCCTGGCCGTCACGGCCGGCCTGCTCGTCACCGGCGCGTTCCACGAGGACGGGCTGGCCGACGTGGCCGATGCCTTCGGTGGCGGCACCACGGTGGCCAGCCGGTTGGAGATCCTGAAGGACAGCCGCCACGGCACGTACGGGGTGGCGGCGATGGTCGCCTCGATCGGGGTGCGGATCAGCGCCCTGGCGGCGATGCCGTCGGCTGCGGCCCTGTTCGCCACCGCGGTCGCCGGGAACGCCCTGGGCCGGGCCGCGGCCGTCGGCCTGGCGGGGTCCGGGCCGATGAGCACCCACCCCGGGTTGGGCGCCGACGCCGGCCGGTCGACCACGCCCGGGCGCGCCGTGCTCGGCGTGCTGGCCGGCGTGGCCGTGACCGCCGCGGCGACCGGGTGGTGGGCGCTGCCACTGGCCGGCGCGGCCGCCGTGGCGGCCGCCGTCGTCGCCCTGCTGGCCCGGCGGAAGATCGGCGGGATCAGCGGGGACGTGCTGGGGGCCTGCGAGCAGGTCGCCGAGGCGGCGGTGATGGTGGTCGCCTGCGGCCTCGCCACCCACCACCGGCTGTGGTGGCGGTGATCAACCCGGCCGGCCCCTGACGGGATCGTCACCCCCGGCGGCGTCCTCGGTGTCGACGTCACCCTGGCCGAGGTAGCTGTCCAGCAGGGCCTCGCCAGCGCGCAGCTCCGCGGCCGTGCCGGACAGCACGATCCGCCCGCCGCTCATGACGTACCCGTGGGTGCAGGCTCCCAGGGCCACCACCGTGTTCTGCTCGACCAGCAGCATCGGCACCTCGGCGCTGATCTGGGCCAGGGCGGCGAACACCGTGCGCACCACCGCCGGCGCCAGGCCGAGCGACGGCTCGTCGAGCAGCAGCAGGCGGGGGGCGCCGAGCAGTGCCCGGCCGATCGCCAGCATCTGCTGCTCGCCGCCCGACAGCGCCCACCCGCCGCGCTGGCGCAGCGGGACGAGCATCGGGAACAGGTCGTAGACGTCGTCGACCACGAACGCGCCACGTCGGCGGGATCGCGCCGCCCCGGCCACCTGGAGGTTCTCGGCGACGCTCAACGTCGGGAAGATCCGCCGGCCTTCCGGGACGTGGATCAGCCCGGCGCGTGCCAGACGGTCGGGGGACGTGCGCGTGCAGTCGATCCCGTCGAAGTGGATCTGCCCGGAGCACGGCTGCAGCCCGCTGATGGCGCGCAGGGTGCTGCTCTTGCCGGCACCGTTGGCGCCGAGCAGGGCGACGACCTCGCCCCGCCCGACCTGCAGCGCGGCGCCCCGCACGGCGAGCACCGGGCCATAGGCGATGCGCAGGTCGTCGACCGCCAGGAGCGGGTCAGGACGCACCGTCGTGCTCCCGTTCGCCGGCTTCCCGGTCGTCGGGCTGGGGTGCCCCGAGATAGGCGTCGATCACCGACTGCTCCCGCCAGATCGTGGCCGGGGATCCCTCGGCGATCACCCGGCCCATCTGCATCACCACGATCCGCTCGCACAGCGAGTCGAGGAAGTCGATCTTGTGGTCGACCACGATCAGCGCCATCCCGGCATCGCGCAGCCCGCCGAGCAGGCCGGCGAGGTGGCGGGTCTCGGCACCGTTCAACCCGGCCGACGGTTCGTCGAGCATCAGCACGTCCGGTCGGGCGACGATGGCCCGGGCCAGCTCGAGCAACCGCTGCTGGCCGTAGGTCAGCGCCGACGCCATCGTCGCGGCGCTGTCCGCCAGCCCGACGGTGCCCAGCGCCTCGGCCGCGGCCCGCCATCGGCTGCGCTCGGTGGCGGCCATCGACCGGCGGCGCAGCAGCGCGCCGGGCAATCCGGTCAGGCGGTGGTCGGCACAGCCGAGGGCGACGTTCTCCAGGGCGGTGAGGGCGAAGTAGTTCTGCGGGGCCTGGAAGACCCGGGCCACCCCGGCGGCGCGCACCGGGCGTGGCCGGCCGAGGTCGAGCCGGCGCGACCCGATGCGCAACGTCCCGGTCGCCGGGACCAGCCCGGTGATGGCGTTCAGCAGCGTCGACTTGCCCGAGCCGTTCGGCCCGGTCAGCCCGACGGCCTCGCCGGCGGCGACCGACAGCGAGACTCCGTCGCAGGCGACGACGCCACCGAAGGCGACCCGGATGTCGGTGGCGGCCAGCGCGGTCATCGCCGGATCCGGTGCCGCAGCCAGCGGAACACGCCGACCAGTCCTTCGGGCAGCACGATCATCACCAGCACCAGCACCGCTCCCCAGATCACCTGGGTCCACTGCTGGAGGCCGGTGAGGTACTGGGGGATGTAGGTGTAGAACCAGGCGCCGATCAGCCCGCCCCACATCGAGTGCAGCCCGCCGAGGATCAGGGCGACGAAGACGGCGATGCCCAGCTTCAGCCCGAACGTCTCCGGCGTGCCCACGCTGCGGGTGTGGACGAAGAGCGAGCCGAACATCGCCGCCAACGCCGACCCGAGGACGAACAGGGTGATGCCGGGCCGGGTGCTGTCGATGCCCAGCGTCTCGGCCACCGTCGGGTTGTCCCGGGTGGCCACGGCGCGGCGGGCCAGGGCGGACCGCTCGACGGCGGCGACGACGACCAGCACCAGGGCCAGGGCGGCGAGGATCACCCACACGTGCCGGTACCGGGTGTGCGCGGCCCAGCCGAACAGATCGATCTTCTTGGCGTTGCCGATCTCCGCACTGGACTTCCCCGAGAGCCGCCGGACTCGCTGGAACAGCAACAGCAGGACCTCGGACAGGCCCAGCGTGGCGACGGCGAAGTAGAAGTGGTGGGCCTTGCGGACCAGCACGGCGAAGGCCGTGGCCAGCAGGACCGCGATGACCATCGCCGCCAGCGTGCCGACCAGGAAGTTGTGCCGGCTGGTGCGGGTGGCCCAGTGGGACACGTAGGCACCGAGCCCGTAGAACGCGGCCATCGAGAAGGCGAAGCGGCCGGCGAGCCCGAACACCAGGTAGAAGCTGGTGGTCAGTCCCGCCAGGAGCAGCCACTCGTTGAACGCGCTGAGCCCGGACTGCTTGTGGATGCTGCCGAACAGGCCGGGCAGGTGCAGGTACTGGCCGAACTGGACGTAGAGGGCGATGGCCCCGACCACGGCCCCGATCGCCAGGTAGTGGTGCTGGCGCCAGGCCGGAGGGCGCAGGGCCGGGTCAGAGGCGGGCGGCATGCTCACGCTGCCCGAACAGCCCCTGCGGGCGCAGGGCGATGGCCAGGATCATGACGACGAAGGGGAAGGCCTCGGAGTAGTCGGTGAGCACGTACCCACCGATCACCCGCTCGATCAGGCCGATGCCAACCCCGGCGATCACCACCCCGCCGACGCTGCCGCTGCCGCCGATGACCATCGCGGCGAAGGAGTTCAGCATGATCCCGAAGCCGAGGTTGAGGTCGATGGCCCCGAGCGGGGCGACGAGCAACCCGCACAACCCGGCCAGGGCGGCGGAGAACCCGAAGGCGGCCATCGACAGGGTGCCGGCGCGCACCCCGGCGAGCTGGGCCATCACCCGGTCGGCGGCCACGGCGCGCACCTGGCGGCCCCACGAGGTGCGGGCGAAGAAGCCCATCACGGCCACCAGCACCACCAGGGCGACGGCGATGATCAGCAGCCGGTGATGGGTGACCGTCGCCCCGAAGACCGTGCTGCGCCCGGGGACCGGGGACTCCAACCGCTTCGGGTCGGTGCCCTGCCAGATCCCGACGAGTGAGCGCAGTGCCAGTGCCAGACCCAGCGTGGCGATGACCACGACGTGGACCGACTTGCCGCGCAGCGGGGCCAGGGAGACCCGCTCCATGACCACGCCCACCGCGAACATCAGCACCAGGCTGACGGTCACGGCCGGGACGTACCCCCAGCCGTGACCGTTGATCAGCCAGATGCCCAGGTAGGCGCCCAGGGTGATCAGGTCACCATGGGCGAAGTTGACGATGCCGGTCGCCTTGTTGAGGACCAGGAGACCGACGGCGGCGAGCGCCGCGACGACGCCGTCGGTCATCCCGCTCAGGAACAGGGCGACGAACCGTGCCACGGCTCAGCCGCCGGCCAGGGCCTTCCCGTCGGCGTCGAGGTCGTAGGACTTCTCCGTGGTGACCTTCCCGCCACCGAAGCTGGTGACGACCATGTGGTGGGCCAAGGCGTGCGAACCGCTGTCCGAGTAGGTCTGGCAGACACCCTTGAGGTGGGTGCTGGCGATGCCCTCGGCGACCTTCTTCGGGTCGGTCGAGCCCTCCCGGGCCACGGCGTCGACGGTCATGAACACCGCGTCGTAGGTCACGGCCGCCAGGCTGGTCATGCCCTTCTGGTAGGCCGCCTGGTAGGCGGCGGCCACGTCCGGGGCGTCGGTCGGCGGGTTGCAGTCGGCCAGCGCGACCATCGACCCCTGCGCCGCCGGCGACAACGCCTGGTAGATCAGCTCGGTGCTGGTGCTGCCGATCAGCTTGACCTTGCCGGCAAGCCCGTTGTCCTCGACGGCCTTGGCGAACGCCAGGGTCGGGCGGGGGAACTGGGCCAGGACGACGACATCGGCACCCTTGTCCTTGATGGTCGTCACCGAGTTGGTGAAGTCGGTGGCGTCCGTGGCCGAGTCCGACCGCCCGATGACCTCGACGCCTCCGGCCTTCAGGATCGGCTCGGCGGCACCGCAGCCGGACACGCCGAGCTGGGTGGTCACGCACTCCATCCAGGCCTTCTTGAACCCGGCATCGACCACGTACTTGCCCCACACCTGACCCTGGGTGTCGTTGACCACGCGCAGCATCCAGGACAGCTCGGAGTAGTTCTCGCCGCCCTTCAGCGCCGAGGCAGTGCCCACCGGCCACAGCGTCGGGATGCCCCCGTCGGTGACCAGGCTGTTCTTCGACATCTGGCTGCTCGAGCCCTGCCCGATGATGACCGTCGGCTTCATCTCCTGGGCCTTCAGCACGTTGGTCTCGAAGGCCTCGGCGCTGAAGTCCGTGGCGATCCGCTCGACCTTGACGATCTCCTTGCCGCACTGCTCGTTGATCTGCTTGGCCGCCAGTGCCGAACCGTTGGAGAAGTCGTCGATGGCCGTCGGGCTCTCGCCCTTGACGTCGGTCAGGTGGACGATGGTGATCGGCCCGGCAGCAGCCGCCGAGCACAGGTCGACGGCAGCGGCCGCACCCGTGCCGGCAGCGGCGGTGCCGGCCGTCGTGCCGGCCGGCGGTGTGGTGGCCCCGGCGGCGGTGGCGACGCCGAGTGACAGCACCGCAGCACCGGCCGCCATGGTGAACATACGCATTGGCGATTCCCTCCCAGGTCGAGTGCGGCCACCGGGTCGGTGACCTGGGCGGAGGTCTACCAGATCACCCCGCCGAGCTCCGAGCCCGGCACACTGGTGCGGTGACCGACCTGCTGTACCTCGGCGATGCCTACCTCACCGACTTCGCCGCCACGGTGACCGGGGTCGACGAGGCCGGGCGAGTCGCCCTCGACCGCACCGCCTTCTATCCCACCGGCGGCGGTCAGGCCCACGACACCGGGCGGCTCGGCACCGCCCGGGTCACCGAGGTCCGCAAGGACGGCGAGATCGTCTGGCACACCATCGAGGGCGAGCCCCCGACGCTCGGTCAGACCGTCCACGGGACCATCGACTGGGACCGCCGCCACCAGCTGATGCGCACCCATACGGCGATGCACGTCCTGTGCGGGGTGATCTGGAACGAGTGGCGGGTCCCGGTCACCGGCGGCAACATGGAACCGTTGCACGCCCGGATGGACTTCGAGTTCGACCCGCTGCCCGAGGGCTTCGCCGAGACCGTCGAGCGCCTGGTGGCCGCCGAACTGCGCGCCGACCGCCCGATCCGCGTCGAGTACCTGCCGCGCGCCGTGGCCCTCGGCGACGCCGACCTGATCCGCACCAAGGTCAGCCTGATCCCCGAGTCGGTGACGGAGGTGCGCGTCGTCGACATCGTCGGCCTCGACAAGCAGGCCGACGGCGGCACCCATGTGCGTTCCACCGCCGAGATCGGTGGGTTCCGCGTCGTCAAGACCGAGAGCAAGGGCAAGGGCAACAAGCGCCTGCGGATCGAGATCACCGATCCGCAGGCCTGATCCGACGATGGCCGTCGGCCGCGCCTCGTTGGTCTACCGTGCCGGGTCGTGGTGCGTCGTCGCCGGATGACGGTGCCGGTGCGGGTGGTGGTGGCACTCCTGCTCGTCGGCATCTCCTGGGCGCTCATCACGCCACCCTCCGGGGCGCCGGACGAGGACTCGCACTACGTCCGGATGGTCGGACTCGGCGAGGGGCAGCTGACCGGCACACCCGTTCCCGTGGGCGCGCTGCCCGCTGACTATCCGATGCTGCGCCCGGGCTACCCGGTGGAGCGGGTCAATCGCGAGTCGGGCATGTACCGGATCCCGGGTCGGGCCGCCCCGGTGGAGCCGTGCAACCGGTTCGTCCCGGCGAAGCCCTTCGACTGCCCGGCGCCACCGGCGCGCACCGGCACCATCACCGCCCGCTCCTACCACGCCCGGGTCCTGCCGACGTCGTACGTCCTGCCGGCCGTCGTCTCCCGACTGGGCAGCACGACGACCGCCAAGGTGTATCTCGGGCGCCTCGCCTTCCTGCTCCAGGCCGCCCTGTTCATGCTGGTCACCGCCGAGGCGCTGGGGCCGGTGATCGGCCGGTTCTGGCCCGGGGTGGCGCTCCTCGTGCTGCGGGCCACCCCGCTCGCCACCTTCCTGGCCGGAACGATCTCGCCGAGTGGCACCGAGATCGCCGCACAGGTGGCCTGCGCGGCAGCGCTGCTCCGCTGGCTGTGGGGCGGCGACCGGCGGTGGCTGTGGCTCTCGGCCGGTACGGCGGGGGTGGCCACGATGACGCGCGACCTCGGCTACCTCGTGGTGCCGGCGATCGTGGTCCTGGCCGTCGTCGCCCAACCGGATCGCCGGGCGGCGGTGCGACGGATCACGGCACGGGCGAGTTGGCCGCTGCCCGTCGCCGTTGCCGCCGGCAGCGCCGCCTCGCTGGCCTGGCGGCTGGCCGTCCAGCCGCGCGTCCGGTTCGCCGCCCTCAGCGCCAGGGTCGTGAAGATCTCGCTCCGTGACGACGTGTCGATGGTGACGGACTCCGTCGGCCGCCTCGGGTGGCTCGACGTCCGGCTGGCCCGCCGGTGGGGGCTCCTGTGGCTCGCCCTGGCCGGGGTGGTGCTGGTCGCCGGCTGTTGGCGTCGGCGGCGCGCCGTCGTGCAGACCGTCGTCGCCGCCCTGGCGTGGATGGCGATGAACGTGCTGCTCCTGCTGGCCATCCGTCCCACGGGGTTCACCGTCCAGGCCCGCTTCTCGTTCGGACTGGGCGTCGCCGGGCTGGTCACGGTGGCCGCGGCGGCGGCGCGCCACGCACCCCGCGCGCCGTCACATCGATCTCGGCACTGGGTGGTGGCCGCCGCACTCGTGGTCGCGACCGTCCATGCCGCGGCGTTCTGGACGATGGCCCGCCGCCATGCCGTCGGCACCCGTGGGTCGTGGTGGCTGACCGGGGCGAGGTGGTCGCCCCCGCTCGGCTGGCCGGTCACGGCCACCGTCGCCGCAGCGGCCTGCGTGTCCATCGTCGCCCTGGCCATCGACCGGGGCGTCGAGGTCACCGATCCGGGCGCTGGACCCGATGGTCGCGCACGGCCGGCGCCCCGCTGATCGTGGTGCGGCCCTTGGCGGCGACGATCCGCTGCGAGGCGTAGATGCTGCGGTGCCCGGAGCACACGTAGGCCACCACGCATCCGACGGCGAACGGCACCACCGCGCCGGCACCGAAGATCTCGGCGCCCATGATCGTGCAGGCCAGGGGGGTGTTCGACGCCCCGCCGAACACCGCCACGTAGCCGATCGCCGCCAGCAGCACCACCGGGAGGTGCAGCGGGGCGGCCAGCGCTGAACCCAGCGCGGCCCCCATGACGAACAGCGGAGTGACCTCGCCCCCAGGCAGGCCGGCCCCGAGGGTGACCGCGGTGAAGACCAGCTTGAGGGCGAACACGGCGACACCGAGACCCTCGCCGCCGAGCGCTCGCTCGGCGAGCGGGAGCGACAGGCCGAGGTAGTCGCTGCCGAACAGGAGGAACAGGCCGAGCACGCCGAACCCGCCGAGCATGGGCCGCAGCGGCGGCCAGGCCACCCGGCGGACCGCCCGCTGGACGAGGTGGGTGGCCTCGGTGAACAGCAGGCCGCACAGGCCGAAGGCCACCCCGGCCACGGCCACCTTGCCGGCCAGGCCGATGGTCAGCTCGGCGGTCACCGCGGCCACGCGGTGATGGTGGTAGCCGAGACCGCGGACCACCAGGTCGCCGACGATCGACCCGGTCAGGGCCGGCACCAGCGCCTCGTAGCGGACCCGGCCGATGGCCTGGACCTCGAGGGCGAACACCGCCCCCGCCAGTGGCACCCCGAACACCGCCCCGAACCCGGCGCCGAGCGAGGCGATCAGCAGCAGGCGGCGATCGTCGGGCTTGAGCCGCAGGGTCCGCGCCGCCAGGTCGGACAGGCTGCCCGACATCTGCAGGGCAGTGCCCTCCCGGCCGGCCGATCCGCCGAACAGGTGGGTGATCCACGAACCGACGAGCACCAGCGGGGCCATCCGCCGCGGCACCCACTCGCTCGGCGCATGGATCTCCTCGAGCAGCAGCACGTTGCCCTGCGCCGCCCGCCCGCCGAAACGGTGGGAGCCGAGCCCGATCAGGAGCCCGGCCGCCGGCAGCAGCCACACCAGCCAGCCGTGGTCCAGACGGTAGGCGGTCACCCGATCGAGACCTTCCAGGAACACGTACGCCGCGCCCCCCGCCAGGCCGCCGACCATGGCTCCGAGCACCACCCAGCGCACCAGATGGACGGCGATCCCGACCTGTTCCGCCAGCGCCGGGCGGACGTCGCCGCGGTGTTCGTCGGTCACCCGACCATCGTGGCACGATGGCCGGATGACCCGCACGACCACCGCGCACGCCCCCGAGCTGCACCGCGGCGGGCGCGCCGCCTGGCTGCGCGCCGCCGTCCTCGGGGCCAACGACGGCCTGATCTCCACCGCTGCGCTGATGGTCGGCGTGGCCTCGGCCGACAGCTCCCGCTCGGCCATCCTGGTGGCCGGGATCGCCGGGCTCACTGCCGGAGCCCTGGCGATGGCGGCCGGCGAGTACGTGTCGGTCAGCTCGCAACGGGACACCGAGCGCGCCGACATCGAGCGCGAGCGGCGTGAGCTGGAGCTCGCTCCGGAGGAGGAGCGTCACGAGCTGGTGGAGATCTACCGCAACAAGGGGCTCAGCGAGCACCTCGCCGAGCAGGTCGCCGACGAGTTGTCCCAGCACCCCGACAAGCTGGCCATCCACGCCCGCGACGAACTCGGCATCGACATCCACGACCTGGCCAACCCGATCCAGGCCGCGGTGGTGTCGGCGTTCAGCTTCATCGCCGGGGCCATCGTGCCGATCATCGTCGTGCTGCTCACCGGTTCCGGGGCGCGGATCCCGGTGACCATCGCCGTCACCCTGGCCGGCTTGGTGGGGCTCGGGGCGCTCGGCGCCCGGCTCGGCGGGGCGCCGCAGAGTCGAGCGGCGATCCGGGTGCTGATCGGCGGATCGCTGGCCCTGGCCATCTCCGTGCTCATCGGCACGGTCACCGGCAACGCCGTGTGAGCGAAGCGGCCTGCCTGTTCTGCCGGATCGTCACCGGCGAGGCCGCGGCGCACCTGGTCGCCGCCGACGAGGCGGCGGTCGCCTTCCTCGACACCCGCCCGGTGTTCCCCGGGCACACCCTGGTGGTGCCGCGCCGGCACGTGCCGACCCTCGTCGACCTCGACGACGGGCTGCTCGTTCCGCTCTTCGGCCTGGCCCGGCGGGTCGCCGCGGCGATGCCCGAGGCGCTCGGCGCCGGCGGGACGTTCGTGGCCATGAACAACACGATCAGCCAGAGCGTGCCCCACCTGCACGTCCACGTCGTGCCGCGCCGGCGCGGCGACGGCCTGCGCGGCTTCTTCTGGCCCCGGCAGCGCTACGCCGATGGCGAGATCGAGCAGGTCGCCGGACGGATCCGGGCCGCGCTACCCCCTGGGGTATGACGTAGGCTGGACGCCATGGAGCTCAGCGATGACACGGTGGCCGATCTGCTCCGGCGGTTGCGGCGTGTCGAGGGACAGGTCCGGGGCGTCCAGCAGATGCTCCAGGAGAAGCGCGACTGTCGCGAGGTGGTCACCCAGCTCAGCGCAGCCAACAAGGCCTTGGAGCAGGCCGGGTTCGTGCTGGTCGCCGCCGGGCTGACGTGGTGCCTGTCGGACCCCGAACGGTCCCGTGCCGAGGGCTACGAGCTGGCCGACGTGCAGCGGATGTTCACCAAGCTGGCCTAGGCCCACCGGCTTGGCGCTCTCGCTGACCACCGCCGTGGTGGGCGCCGGCCGGGTCGGCCGGGCGCTGACCAGCGCCCTCCCGGGTGTCCGCGGCCCGTTCGGCCGGGGGTATGCCGGGGGCGGCGAGATCGAGGCCGTGATCCTCGCCGTGCCCGACGGGCAGATCGCCGCGGCCGCGGCCTGCCTGGCTCGCGGGCCACTGGTCGGGCACTGCGCCGGTGCGCTGGGACTCGACGTGCTGGCTGGTCACGAGTGCTTCGCCATGCATCCGCTGATGACCGTGCCGGCGAGCGGTGCCGACTTCGGCGGGGCGGGCGCAGCCGTCGCCGGCAGCACGCCCCGGGCCGAGGCCTTCGCCGTCGAGGTGGCCGAGGCCCTCGGCATGCGGCCGGTGCACGTCGCCGACACCGACCGCGCCGCCTATCACGCTGCCGCGTCGATGGCGGCCAACTACCTGGTCACCCTGGAGGACGCCGCCGAGCGCCTGATGGTCACCGCCGGAGGCGACCGGGCGCTGCTGGTCCCGCTGGTCGAGGCGGCACTGGCCAACTGGGCCGCCACCGGTGGTCCGGCCGCCCTGACCGGCCCGATCGCTCGCGGCGACCGGGCCACCGTCGAGCGCCAGCGCGCCGCCGTGGCCGAGCGTTGCCCGGACCTGCTCGAGCTGTTCGACGCGCTGGCCGGCGCCACCCGCCGCCTGGCCGAGCGCGGCTGACCGCCGTGTGGAGGGTGCTGCGCGGCAATGCCGACATCCGCCGCCTGTTCGTCGCCCAGGTGGTGTCGTTCATGGGCGACTGGTTCGCCTACGTCGCCTTCGTCGGCCTGGTGCAGGACCTCTCGTCGTCGAAGTTGCTCGTCACCCTGGTGATGGTCGCCCAGGCGCTGCCGGCGTTCCTGGTCTCCCCGCTGGCCGGCTCGGCGGCCGACCGCTTCGATCGGCGGACGATCCTCGCCGTGGTGTCCGTGGTCCAGACCGTTGCGGCGCTCGGGCTGCTCGTGGTCCGCTCGGCCTCCTCGCTGTGGATCGGCTACGCCTGCCTGTGCGCGATCTCCGCCCTCGGGGCGTTCGTCGGCCCGGCTGCCCAGGCCGGCCTGCCCAACCTGGCCCGCTCGGCGGACGAGCTGCGCGTCGCCGCAGTGATGTTCGGATCGCTGTGGGGCACGATGCTGGCCGTCGGCGCGGCGCTGGGCGGGCTGGTGGCCGGCTGGTTCGGGCGGGACACCGCCTTCGTCGCCAACGGCGTGTCCTTCCTGATCGCCGCGCTGCTGGTGGCCGGGATCCGCCGGCCGATGCAGCAGGAGCGGACGGCGCACACCGGGCGGCGGATGCGCCCGCTGGCCGACATGGCCGAAGCGATCCACGAGGCGCGCCGCGACCCGGTGCTGCTGGCGCTGATGTCCAGCAAGGCGACCTTTGCGGTGGGCTCCGGCATCGTCGGGTTGCTGGCGGCCATGGCCACCGGTCCGCTGCACGCCGGTGACCGGGGGACCGGCTGGCTGATCGGTGCCCGTGGCCTCGGCGTCGCCCTCGGCCCGCTGATCGCCGCCCGCCTGGCCGGGCCGCGGTTGTCGCGCATCCTGTTGGTCTCCGGGTCGGTCGGCGTGCTGTTCGGGCTGTGCTACCTGGGGCTCAGCGTCAGCACGACGCTGTGGCTCGCCGCGCTGCTGGCGTTCCTGGCCCACCTCGGCGGCGGGGCGCAGTGGACGCTCAGCACCTACGGCCTGCAACGGCGGGCAACCGATGCGGTGCGCGGCCGGATCATGGCCGGCGACTTCGCCCTGGCCACCCTGATCATCTCGCTGTCCAACCTGACCGCCGGCACGCTGGCGGACTCCACCAGCGTGCGCACCGCCATCGCCGCGTTCGCCGTGCTCAACCTGTGCGGGGCGCTGGCCTACCTGACGATCACCCGCCGGCTGCGCACCCGGCTGCGGCTCAGCGAACTCGCTGACGGGCGCTGACGAAGGCGGCCACGCACCGGTCGATGTCGTCGGGCGAGTGCCCGGCGGAGAGCTGGACGCGGATCCGCGCCCGGCCCACTGGCACCACCGGATAGGAGAAGGCGATGACGTACACGCCGTCGGCCAGCATCGCCTCGGCGATCTGCCCCGCCCGGCGGGCGCCGTCCTCACCGGGGAACATGACCGGCACGATCGGATGGCTGCCGGGGAGCAGGTCGAAACCGGCGTCGGTCATCGCCGTCCGGAACCGGGCGGCGTTGTCTGCCAGTCGCCGGCGACCGTCGTCGCTACTCGCGGCCAGCCGCAGGGCCGCCAGCGACCCGGCAACGACACTGGGCGCCACCGCATTGGAGAACAGGTAGGGGCGACTGCGCTGGCGGAGCAGGTCGACCAGCTCGCCCGGTCCGGCGATGTACCCGCCGGACGCCCCGCCGAGAGCCTTGCCCAGGGTGCCGCTGAGCAGGTCGACGCGGTCCATGACCCCGAACCGCTCGGGCGTCCCCCGCCCGGTGGTGCCGACGAAGCCGACGGCGTGGGAGTCGTCGACCATCACCATCGCCCCGTGGGCCTCGGCGACGTCGCAGATCCGGTCGAGCGGCGCGTAGGAGCCGTCCATCGAGAACACCCCGTCGGTGACCACCACCACCCGGCGGGCCCCGGCGGCGCGCGCCGCCCGGAGCTGGGCGGCGAGATCCTCCAGGTCGGCGTTGCGGTAGCGGTAGCGGGCGGCCTTGGACAGGCGCACGCCGTCGATGATCGAGGCGTGGTTGAGCTCGTCGGAGACGATGGCATCACCCTCGCCGAACAGCACCTCGAACACCCCACCGTTGGCGTCGAAGCACGACGAGTACAGGATCGCCGCGTCGGTGCCGACGAACTCGGCGATCGCCGACTCCAGCTCGACGTGCTGGGTCTGGGTGCCGCAGATGAACCGCACGCTGGCCATGCCGAACCCCCAACGGTCCAGCGCCGCCCGGGCCGCCGCCAGCACCTCGGGGTGATCGGCCAGGCCGAGGTAGTTGTTGGCACAGAAGTTCAGCGCCGCCCGACCGTCGGTCTCGATGTGCGCGGCCTGCGGGGTGGCGATGGCCCGTTCGCGCTTGTACAGGCCGGCATCGCGGATCTCCGCCAGCGTGGCGGCCACCTCGGCACGGATGGTGTCGTCGTACACCTACGCCTCCCAGTCCATGATCACCTTGCCGCACTGCCCACCGCGGGCGGTGTCGAAGGCGGTGGCCCACTCCTCGGCCGGGAACGTGTGGGTGATGACCGAGGTGATCGCGGCGCGCAGCTCGGCCGAGGTCTGCAGCATGGCGCTCATCGCGTACCAGGTGTCGAACATCTCCCGGCCGTAGATGCCCTTGATCGTGATCATGTGGGTGATGACCTTGCCCCAGTTGACGGCGTAGTCGTCCTTCGGCAGGCCGAGCATGGCCACCCGCCCGCCGTGGTTCATGTTGTCGAGCATCTCGCGCACGGCCGGCGGGGCGCCGCTCATCTCCAGACCGATGTCGAAGCCCTCCTTCATGCCGAGCTCGCGCTGCACCTGGCTGAGCCGGGTGGTGGCGCTGTTGACCACCAGGTCGGCGCCGGCCCGCCGGGCCAGGCCGAGGCGGTAGTCGGACAGGTCGGTGACGGCGATGTAGCGAGCCCCGGCGTGGCGGGCGATCGCCGTGGCCATCACCCCGATCGGCCCGGCGCCGGTGACCAGCACGTCCTCCCCGACCATCGGCCATTGCAGGGCGGTGTGCGTGGCATTGCCGAACGGGTCGAAGATCGCCCCGAGCTCCGGGGTGATCGAGTCGGGTTGGACCCACACGTTGCCGGCCGGGAGGACCACGAAGTCGGCGAAGGCGCCGTCGCGGTTGACCCCGATGCCCTGGGTGTTGATGCACACGTGGCGGCGCCCGGCCCGGCAGTTGCGGCAGTGGCCGCAGACGACATGGCCCTCACCGGACACCCGCTGGCCGACGGCGAGGCGGCCACCGGTGGTGACGCCGACGTCGTCGCCCAGCTCGACGATCTCGCCGTAGAACTCGTGGCCGATGACCAGCGGCGGGTGCACGGTGGCCGCCGCCCAGTCGTCCCACTGCTGGAGGTGCAGGTCGGTGCCGCACAGCCCGGCGCGCAGGACGCGGATCTTGACGTCGTTCGGGCCGGGTCGGGGCTCGGGGACCTCGATCAGATCCAGTCCCGGGCCGGGCGTGGTCTTCGCCAGGGCACGCACGGGACCGAGCGTAGGCGAGACTGGGACGGTGCGAACCGTCGTCGAGCTGCGTGCGGCCGAGACCCACCCGCTGCGCCTCGCCGTGTTGCGGGCGGAGACCCCGACCCGGGTCGTCGAGTTCCCCGAAGATCACCTCGAGGGCGCCCTCCATCTGGGCGTGCTCGACGGCGACGAGCTGGTGGCCGTCTCCACCTGGGTGCCGCGGACGCTGGACGGGTGCGCCGGGCCCGCCGTGCAGCTGCGCGGCATGGCCACCGCCGTCCACGCGCAACGCACCGGCGTCGGCGCCCTGCTGGTCGAGGACGGCTGCCGGCGGGCCTGGCAGCACGGTGCCGACGCGGTGTGGGCCAACGCCCGTGACGCGGCGCTCGACTTCTACCGGCGCCACGGGTTCGAGGTGGTCGGGGACGGCTTCGTCGACGCCGCCACCGCACTCCCCCATCACCGCGTGGTCCGCCGGCGGCCGGTGCGGCTCGAGGCAGGCGCGGAGGCGGCGTTGGCCGCGGTGCCGGTGATCGACCTCGGCGGCGATCGCGACGAGGTGGCCGCGGCGATCGACGCCGCCTGCACCCACCTCGGCTTCCTGGTGATCACCGGGCACGGCGTGGCGCGGGAGGTGGTCGATCGGGCCTGGACGGCCGCGGCCGAGTTCTTCGCCCTCCCCGACGCCGACAAGGCCACCGTGGCCATGGCACGGCCCGGCGATCCGTACGGCTACAACGGGCTGGCCGCCGAGACGCTGGCACGCAGCCTCGGGGAGGACACCCCGCCCGACGTGAAGGAGAGCTACGCGATCGGCCCGGCCGGGTTGGTGCCCGGGCCGCTCAGCGACGACGAGGCCTGGGCGTTCAGCCCGACGCCTTGGCCCGACGCCGTCCTGCCGGCCCTGCGTCCGGCGTGGTCGGCCTACTTCACGGCCATGGGCGACCTGGCCGCCCGGCTCCTGTCGCTGATGGCCACCGCGCTGGGGCTGGACGAGGCGTACTTCGCCCCGCTGATCGACCGTCATGCCAGCGCGATGCGCGCCCTGCGCTATCCGCCGCTGGCCGGCCCGGCGCGCCCCGGCCAGTTGCGCGCCGGCGCGCACACCGACTACGGCACGCTCACGATCCTGCTGCGCGACGGCCACGACGACCGTCCCGGCGCAGGCGGCTTGCAGGTCCGCCGAGCGGACGGGCGATGGATCGACGTGCCCACCGTGGCTGACTCCTTCGTGGTCAATCTCGGCGACGCGATGTCGCGCTGGACCAATGACCGCTGGGTCTCGACCCTGCACCGGGTGGCCCTGCCGAGTGGCCGCCCAACCGGGGCGACCGGGCCTGGTGAGACGGCCGGACACGTCGGGACGGCGGCGGGCTCGTCCGGTGGGGCGGCCGGGACGGAACGACGCTCGCTGGCGTTCTTCCACAACGCCAACTGGGATGCGGTGATCGAGTGCCTGCCGACCTGCCTGGCGCCTGGCGAGCAGCCGCGCCACCCGCCGATCGCCGCTGGACCACACCTGATGTCCAAGTTCCACGCCACCGTGCTCGACCCCGGGGCCGATCTCTGCCCGACCGGTGAGCCGACACCGGGCGGGGTGCGGTGAACACCGACGAGCAGGCCCTCGCCGGCGGGCTGGGCTCGGGCGGGGCGGTCGTGCGCGTCGGCGACACCGTCCGGCGACCGTGGCGGGCGCACACCCCAGCCGTCCACGCACTCCTCGACCACCTCGCCAAGGCCGGGTTCGACGGCGCGCCGCGGGTCGTCGGGCAAGACGAACGAGGCCGGGAGGTGCTTACCTGGATCGAGGGCGACGTGGCCGTCCCGCCCTTCCCGGCGTGGGCGGCGAGCGACGAGTTGCTCGTGTCGGTGGCCGAGCTGCAGGCCGCGCTGCACCGGGCGGCGGGCACCTTCGTTGCGCCGTCCGACGCCTGCTGGGATCGCGCCAACCTGCCCGCTCCGCCGGCCGGTGCGATCGTCTGCCACAACGACCTGTGCGTCGAGAACGTCGTCGTCCGGCGGGGCCGGGCCGCCGGGTTCATCGACTTCGACTTCGCCGCGCCGAACGACCCGCTCGTCGACATCGCCATCGCCGCCCGCCACTGGGTCCCGCTGCGCGACCCGACCGACGTCGCCGCAGCCTGGCAGGGCATCGACCAGCCCGCTCGCTTCAGCGCGTTCTGCGACGCGCACCGGCTGGACGGCGCGACCCGCGCGGCCGTCGTGGCCGCCGGGCTCGACTTCCTCGACCGCGCCCTGGTCTCGATGCGCGCCCGGGCCGAGGCCGGCCAACCCGGCTACGTCGAGGCCTGGGCCGCCGGCTACGAGGCCCAGAACCGCCGGTCACACGCCTGGCTGGACCGGGCCGGCCCCACCCTCGTCGGCCGGGCCTGACGCCTCGCCGTCCGGGTCGCCGGCGCCGTCCGACTCGCCAGCGCCATCGTCGGCCTTGCCGTCGAACTGCCCGAAGCGGGCTCGGTAGCGACTGCGCACCCGGCGGATGTCGGCCGGCGTGACCGGCCGGGACGGCAGCGGCTGGGTGGCCTGGTCGTGGCGTCCGGCATCGCGGTTGTGCGCCGGGCACTCGACGTTGCCGTTGAACTGCGAGGTCTCGCCGTGTTGCGACCGAGGGACGATGTGGTTGACATCGCACCGTGCCGCCGGCACCCGGCACCCCGAGGGGTGCACGCAGCGCCGGTCCCGTGCCTGCACGGCGCGGCGAACGACGCCGGTGAACGTGCGCTGCGAGGACACCCCGACCACGGTCATCGGCCCGTCGAACAGGATCGACTCGACGGCCGCGTGGCCGAGCCACGGCACCAGGACGCCCGGGGCGATGACCTTGCCGTGGGCCAGCTCGCACAGGTTGGCCAGCGTCGACTCGCCGACGTGCACGGTGAGCAGCAGGCGCGGGTCCAGCGCCCCCTCGGTCTTGGCGGCGGAGCGCACGGCCATGCGCACCAGCGCCGCAGCCCGACGCTGGCGGAGCGTGCGATGCACGCCGTTGCGCCGATCCTCCAGCCACAGCTCCCGCTCCAAGCGGGTCAGCTCCTCGGCGAGGATGGCGCCGGGCAGCGGGTCGAGCACGCCGTCGAGGACCACGGCACCCTGGAAGGTGGTCGACAGCGACACGACGCTGTGGTCCGTCCCGTCCTCGGCGATCCGCCCCTCCCGATCGGCCTGGTGCATCGACCAGTAGTCGAGCATCGTCGCCGTGTCGTCGAAGTTCAGCGGGATCGCCCGGTCGACCAGGAACTCCTCGTCGAGGGCGAAGGCCTCATGGTGCTCCGGTGTGTTGGCCTCGGCCAGGAGGCGGGCCTAGTCGAGCGACAGGTCGCCGCTGGCCACGGCGGCGGCGACGGCCGGCATCTCGGCGAACGAGCGAGCCCGGGACACCGTGCGCTTGGCCGACGTGAACGAGCACGACGTCTCGCCCATGACCCGGCGGGTGACGCACGTGGCCCCGTTCGAGGCCCACAGCCGGCGGCGATCCCACGCCTCCACCAGCCGCGCCCCGGCAGCCTCCAGGCGCTCGCGCACCTGCAGCCAGCGCACCGCGGCGTCGTGCAGCTCAGGGCCATCGAGCGAGTCCGGGTCCACTGCCAGCAGCGCGCCCACCGCCGCTTCGAGCTCGGCGATCACGGCGACCATGTCGTCATCCAAGCAGTTGGGGTGTGACGCGGTTCCCCCGCATCGTGGACGCGACGGTGCGGGGTACGGTGACCCGCAGGCCGCCATGGAACCGACCGACACGCCGAGCCCCACGCCCCCCGAGCCGGACCGCGCCGTGGTGCGCGCCGTGCAGGACCTCCAGCGCCGACTGGGGATCGACGGCCTCGGGCTCGACAAGGTCGCGGCCGGGGCGATGAACATGATCCCGGCCTGGCGGCGGGAGACGCGCGGCGAGCACCGTGCCGCGGCCACCCTGGCCATCCTGGCCACGGTCACGCTGATGGTGCTGCTCCCGGCGCGCATCGCCAACCGGCCGCGCTACCTCCTCCCCGGCCTGGCGCTGCTGCTGCTCGTCGCCCTGGTGATCGCCAGCCCGGCCCGGCTGACCACGGACTCCAAGCTCCTGCGCGGCTGGAGCCTGGTCCTGATCGCCCTCCTGAGCATCGCCAACGCGGCGTCCGCCATCCGCCTGGTGGTCGACCTGGCCCGCGCCCAGGGCATCCGCGAGCCCACCGAGCTGCTGCTCACCGGCGGGGCGATCTGGCTGACCAACGTGCTGGTCTTCTCCCTGTGGTACTGGGAGTCCGACCGCGGCGGCCCGGTGCAGCGGGCCCTCGGCAGCCGCGGCGACGTCGACTTCCTCTTCCCGCAGATGGACAAGCCCGACCTATGCGGCGAGGACTGGGAGCCGACCTACGTCGACTACCTGTACCTGTCGTTCACCAACGCCACCGCGTTCAGCCCGACCGACGTGCTGCCGATGACCCGCTGGACCAAGTTGGTCATGATGCTGCAGTCGACGATCTCGGTGGTGACGGTCGCCCTCGTCGTCGCCCGCGCCGTCAACGTGCTGCGCTGACGTCGAATACGGTAGGACGATGTTCGACCGCCTGCAGCAGCCCGGCACGGCCACCGTGGTCGCCCGGAAGACCGGTCGGCGATGGTTCGGCCTGCGCAAGGTGGAGTACTCCGCCGCACATGGGGTGAGCGAGGCCTTCGACTACGTCCTCGACGTGCACCCGAGCGACGGCTCACCGCCGTTCCGGGCGGTCCTGAAGGGCCCGTGGCAGACCAAGTCCGGCAGGTTCCGGGCTCCGGAGGAAGGCCAACGCGTCAAGGTCCGTTGCGATCCGTCGCGCCAGAAGGTGGCGTTCGACGAGTCCGATCCAACGGTGTTCCGGCCACGGGAGCCCGACGCCCAGACCGCCGCCGAGGACCGGCGCTTCGCTGCCGCGGCTCGCGGCACGGCACCCGCACCCAAGCCCACGCCGAAGGCCGCACCGAAGGCCGCCCACGACAAACGACGCCCCCGGAACACGCCGGCACCCGCCGACGCGCCGCGGCCGGACGTGCCCGGCGACCGCCCGCAGACCTGAGCCGGCGGACGCCGGCAGGATCACCCCAGTTCGACGCCGACGCCGGCCAGGGCCGTTGCCGGCGCGTCGTCGGCCAGCAGCTCGGCGGCGGCGGCGAGCTCCGGGGCCAGGAAGCGATCGGGCCCGAGGCCCGGCACCCGCGTGCGCAGCACGCCCAGCGCCGCGCCCGTGGCCGCGGCCGGCTCGGCCACCGCGCCGCGCAGGTCGATGGCCCGGGCGGCGATGCACCACTCGACGGCCAGGATCCGCCGGACGTTGTCGACCACCCGGCGCAGCTTGCGCGCCGCACCCCAGGCCATCGAGACGTGGTCCTCCTGCATGCCCGAGGTGGGCAGCGAGTCCACCGAGGCGGGCGCCGCCAGGCGGCGGTTCTCGGCGCACATCGCCGCCGCGGTGTAGTGGGCGATCATCATCCCGCTGTCCACGCCGGGGTCCTCGGCCAGGAACGGCGGCAGCCCGTGGGAGCGGGTCTTGTCCAGCAGGCGGTCCATCCGCCGCTCGGCGATGGCCCCGACCTCGGCCAGGGCGATGGCCAGGAAGTCGGCGGCGAAGCCGAGCGGGGCGCCGTGGAAGTTGCCGCACGACTCGACCCGACCATCCGGCAACACCATCGGGTTGTCGATCGCCGCGGCCAGCTCCCATCCGGCCACGCGGCGGACGTGATCGAGGGTGTCGCGCGCCGCACCGTGGACCTGCGGCGTGCAGCGCAACGAGTAGGCGTCCTGTACCCGGTCGTCGCCGTGGCGGTGGCTGGCCACCAGCGGCGAACCGGCCAGCATGGCCCGCAGGTTGGCCGCGCTGACCGCCTGGCCGGGCTGCGGGCGCAACGCCTGGAGATCGGCGGCGAACGGCCGGTCGGTGCCCAGCATGCCCTCCACAGTCATCGCCGCCACCATGTCCGCCTGGCGCAGCAGCACCGAGGCATCGGCCACGGCGAGGCACAGCATGCCAAGGATCGCGTCCGTCCCATTGGTGACCGAGAGGCCCTCCTTGTCGCGCAGCGACACGGACTCCAGCCCGGCGTCGCGCAGCGCCGTGGCGCCGTCGACCTCGTTGCCGCCGACCACGTTGCCACCGACCACGGCGCGACCCTCGCCCATGAGCACCAGGGCGGCGTGGGCCAGCGGGGCCAGATCGCCGCTGGCCCCGAGCGAGCCGTACTCCGGCACCACCGGGGTGATGCCGTGGTTGAGCAGATCGACCATCCGCTGGGCCACCACCGGGCGAGCACCGCTGGCGCCGAGCGCCAGGGTCCGGGCCCGCAGGAAGATCATCGCCCGGACCACCTCGGCCTCCACCGGCGGGCCCATCCCGGCGGCGTGGGAGCGGACCAGCGCGGCCTGCAGCGCGGCGCGGCGGTCTTCGGGGATCGACACGTTGGCCAGCGCACCGAACCCGGTGGAGATGCCGTACACCGGCTCGCCGTGGGCCAGGTCCTCGACCAGCGCCCGGGCCACGGACATCCGCTCGATCGCCGAGCGGGTCAACTCGACGGGTGCGCCACGGCGGGCCACGGCGACGACCTGCTCGACGGTCACCCCGTGGCCATCGAGGCGGACCCCCGCCGCCGGACTCACGAGGTCACCACCACGCCCGCCGGGACGTGGGCGGCGAGGTGGGCACCGAAGTCGTCGGCGGTGGTCACCACCAGCTGGCGGATCGACTCCAGCGTGGCGCCGCTCATCCGGTGCGAAGGCCCGACGACCGACAGGGCGGCCACGACCGCCCCGCCGACGCGCACGCCGGCGGCGACCGCGGTGATGTCCGGCTCGACCGCACCGACGCGCACATGGGCGCCGGGCTCGCCGCGCAACGCCTCCCCGGCCGCCGACCCGGCGAGTGGCACGGTGCGCCCGGCCCAGCCGACGTGGCGGATGGCGCGCGGGCTCTCGGCCATCGCCAGGTACAGCGCGTCCGTCCCGGCGACGACGGTCAGGTAGCTGGACTCCCCGGTCGTCGCCGCCAAGGTGTCGAGGTACGGACGGGAGGCGCTGATCAACGACGAGGCCGGGCCGTGGCGCAGGGTGACGGTGGCCAGGCGCAGGAGCGTCGGCCCCGGCCCGTAGGACCCGTTGGCGGCCCGCTCGACGTAGCCGCGCTGGTCGAGGGCGCGCAGGTGGCGCAGCGCCGTGGTGGGCGTCAATCCGGTGGCCAGAGCGACGGCGGTGAGATTGGCCGGACCGTCGACCATGGCTGCGTCGACCACCGCCTCGAGCACGTCGAGCACCCGACCGATCGAGCGGGGCACGCCGTCGGCGTCGGTCTCCTCGGTCACCCGAGCAGATTGTCACGAGTTGACAACGAGTGTCAACACTTGACAATCGAATCGGCGGCGCGGGACACTGCCGGGATGAGTCGGCGAACCGTCACCGCGCCTCGCGGCACCGCCCTGACCTGCCGCGGCTGGCAGCAGGAAGCGGCCTTCCGCATGTTGCAGAACAACCTCGATCCGCAGGTGGCGGAGAACCCCGACGAGCTGGTGGTGTACGGCGGCACCGGCCGGGCGGCACGCAGCTGGGAGGCGCTCGACGCCATGCTGCGCACCCTGACCACGCTCGACGGTGACGAGACGATGCTGGTCCAGAGCGGCAAGCCGGTCGGCGTGTTCCGCACCCACGAGTGGGCCCCGCGGGTGATCATCGCCAACTCCAACCTGGTCCCCGACTGGGCGACGTGGGAGGAGTTCCGCCGCCTCGAGCACCTCGGCCTGACGATGTACGGGCAGATGACCGCCGGCTCGTGGATCTACATCGGCACCCAGGGCATCCTCCAGGGCACCTACGAGTGCTTCGCCGAGATCGCCCGGACCCGCTTCGGCGGCACCCTCGCCGGCACGCTCACCGTGACGGCCGGCGCCGGGGGCATGGGCGGTGCCCAACCCCTGGCGGTGACGATGAACGACGGCGTGGTGCTGATCGTCGACGTCGACCCGCACATGCTCCAGCGGCGCGTCGAGCACCGCTACCTGGACGAGATCGCCCCGGACTACGCCACCGCCGTGCGCCGGGCGCTCGACGCCAAGCGGGCCCGCCGAGCGCTGTCGGTCGGCCTGGTCGGCAACGCCGCCGACGTCCTCCCCCGCCTGCTGGCCGACGGGCTCGAGGTCGACATCGTGACCGACCAGACCAGCGCCCACGACCCGCTCAGCTACGTGCCCAACGACCTCACCCTGGAGGCGGCCGCGGCGCTGCGCACCACGGACCCGGCCGAGTTCACCCGCCGGGCGCGGGCCTCGATGGCCGCGCACTGCGCCGCCATGGTCGGGTTCCTCGACGGCGGGGCCGAGGTCTTCGACTACGGCAACAGCCTGCGCGCCGAGGCCAAGCTGGGCGGCTTCGAGCGGGCCTTCGACTACCCCGGATTCCTCCCCGCCTACATCCGCCCGCTGTTCTGCGAGGGCAAGGGCCCGTTCCGCTGGGTGGCCCTCTCCGGCGACCCGGCGGACATCGCCGCCACCGACCGGGCGGTGCTGGAGGAGTTCCCCGACGACGAGGCCCTGCACCGCTGGATCCGCCTGGCCGGTGAGCGCGTCGCCTTCCAGGGCCTGCCGGCGCGGATCTGCTGGCTGGGCTACGGCGAGCGCCACCGCCTCGGCCTGCGCTTCAACGACATGGTCCATCGCGGCGAGCTGTCGGCACCCATCGTCATCGGCCGCGACCACCTCGACTCCGGGTCGGTGGCCTCGCCGTACCGGGAGACCGAGGACATGGCCGACGGCAGCGACGCCATCGCCGACTGGCCACTGCTCAACGGGCTGATCAACACGTGCAGTGGGGCCACCTGGGTGAGCATCCACCACGGTGGCGGGGTGGGCATCGGCCGCAGCATCCACGCCGGGCAGGTCAGCGTCGCCGACGGCACCGGCCTCGCCGCCCAGAAGCTGGAGCGGGTCCTGACCAACGATCCCGGCATGGGTGTGATCCGCCACGTCGACGCCGGCTACCCGCGTGCCACCGAGGTGGCCGCCCAGCGCGGCGTGCGCATCCCGATGCGCGAGGGTGCATCGTGATGGCCGGCTACACCGTCGAGGGCGACTACCAGCGCGACGGCGCGGTGTGCGTGCGCGACGCGTTCAGCCCCGCCCACCTGGCCCTGGCCGAGGCGGCGATCGACGCCAACCTGGCCTCGCTCTCCCCGCTGGCCAAGCGGGCCTCGGCCGCGGACGACGGGGCCTTCGTCGAGGACTTCTGCAACTGGCAGCGCCTGCCCGAGATGGAGCGGTTCATCCGCGACTCGCCGGCCGCAACCATCGCTGCCGAGTTGATGGGGGCGACGACGGTTCGCCTCTACCACGACCACGTCCTGGTCAAGGAGCCCGGGACCCGCCAGTCGACCCCGTGGCACCAGGACCAGCCGTACTACAACGTCGACGGCATGCAGAACACGTCGATGTGGCTGCCCGTCGACCCGGTCCCGGTGGCGAGCACGCTGCGCTTCGTGGCCGGCACCCACCGCGGCCCGTGGTACATGCCGCGCAGCTTCATGGACACGCAGGCCAAGTGGTTCCCCGAGGGCTCCCTGGCCGAGCTCCCCGACTTCGACGCCGATCCGCAGCGCTGGCCGGTGCTGGCCTGGGCGCTGCAACCCGGCGATGCCGTGTTCTTCCACATGCTCACCGTCCACGGCTCGGCGGGCGTCGCCCCGGGCGGGGCCAGGCGCCGTGTGCTCAGCGTGCGGTTCCTCGGCGACGACATGCGCCACGCGCCGCGGCCGTGGGCCACCTCGCCGCCGTTCCCCGGTCTGGCTGACGAGCTGGCCGTCGGTGCCGCCCTCGAGCACCCGCTGTTCCCGGTGCTGTGGCCGTGAGCGCCTGCCCGATCCGCCAGATCGGCGATCCGGTCCTGCGAGGCGTCGCCGCACCGATCGACCCGGCCGAGCTCGCCGGCCCGGAGATGCAGTCGATGATCGACGACCTGGTCGACTCGA
The DNA here is from genome assembly GCA_029782355.1 of Actinomycetes bacterium. GTDB lineage: Bacteria > Actinomycetota > Acidimicrobiia > Acidimicrobiales > Ilumatobacteraceae > JAKOUY01. The sequence continues at coordinate 160,063 of JAKOUY010000031.1, read as the reverse complement.
TGCGCGCCGCCCACGGCGCCGGACTCGCCGCCCCGCAGATCGGCATCGCCCGGCGCGCCGTGGCGATCGAGGTCGAGGACAACCCGCGCTACCCGTACAAGCCACGGATCCCGCTGACGGTGGCGATCAACCCGGTGATCACCCCGCTCGACGACGAGACCTTCGTCAACAACGAGGGCTGCCTGAGCGTCCCGCTGCGCGGCGACGTGACCCGCCACGTCTCCGTGCGCGTCCAGTACCTCGACCGCCACGGGGTGGCCCACGACCAGATCGTCCGCGGACTCACCGCCGGCACCTGGCAGCACGAGTGCGACCACCTCGACGGCACGCTGATCGTCGACCGCGCGGATCCGGCCACCCTGGCGACGTGGGACGAGTTCGACCGTCACCACCGGGCCGCCTTCGTCGAGCGGATCACCCAGTTCGTCCGGCGAGTCGGTTCGTAGGACCGCCCGTGCAGCGGACGATCTGGTGTGAGTGGGCCGTCGTCGGCGGCCAGGTCTGCGCCGGGGTGTCCCTCGGTCTGGCCGACGGTCGGTTCACCTCGGTCGCCACGGGCTCGGACCCCGGTCCCGGCGTCGAGCGGCGCCCCGGGCTGAGCATGGCCGGCCTGGCCAACGTCCACAGCCACGCCTTCCACCGGGCCCTGCGCCACCGCACCCACGGCGATGGCGGCACGTTCTGGACCTGGCGGGAGCGGATGTACGCGGTCGCCGCCCAGCTGACTCCGGAGAGCGCCTACCGCCTGGCCCGGGCGACCTTCGCCGAGATGGTCTGCGCCGGGATCACCTGCGTCGGCGAGTTCCACTACGTCCACCACGATCCGCACGGTCGCCCGTACGCCGATCCCAACGCGATGGCCAACGCGATCCTCGCCGCGTCCACCGACGCCGGGCTGCGGATCACCCTGCTGGACACGCTGTACCTCCACGGCGGGCTCGACACCGGTGGCTACCGGCCGGCGGACGGCGTCCAGCAGCGCTTCGTCGACGGCTCCGTCGACGACTGGATCGAGCGGGTCGGCCAGCTGTCGCTGTGGCCCACCCAACGCCTGGGCGCGGCGGCCCACTCGGTGCGCGCCGTCGACCCGGCGTCCATCGCCCGGCTGGCCGGGTGGGCTGCGGCCGCCGGTGTTCCGCTGCACGCCCACGTCAGCGAGCAACCGGCGGAGAACGAGGCCAGCCTCGCCGTCCATGGCTGCACCCCGGTGCAGCTCCTGGCCGCCACGGGTGCGCTCGGTCCGGCCTTCACCGCAGTCCACGCCACCCACCTGACCGCCGACGACGTCGCCGCCCTCGGGTCGGCCGGCGCCACGATCTGCCTGTGCCCCACCACCGAGGCCGACCTGGCCGACGGCATCGGCCCGGCAGCCACCCTGCACCGCGCCGGCGCCACGCTGACGGTCGGGACGGACTCCCAGGCGGTCATCGACCTGCTGGCCGAGAGCCGTGCCGTGGAGTGGGGCCAGCGCGCCGTCAGCGGTCGGCGCGGCGTGTTCTCCCCCACCCAGCTGCTGCACACCGCCACCGCGGCCGGGCACCACGCCCTGGGTTGGGACGACGCCGGGGAGCTGCGCGTCGGTGCCCGCGCCGACCTGGTCACCGTGTCGCTCACCAGCCGGCGCACCGCCGGGGGCACCGCCGACCCGCTGGCCACCGCCTTCCTGGCGGCCACCGCCGACGACGTGACCACCGTGACCGTCGACGGGCGCGACGTCGTGACCGGCGGTGCCCACCGGCGCATCGACGTGCCCGCCGAGCTCGACGCCGCGCTGCGGTCCATGAGCGAGGAGCGGCGTGGCTGACTCGCTGGCCGTCCAGCACATCGGCTGCCTGGTCACCAACGACCCGGCCTCGGGCGAGGGTCCCCTCGGGGTGCGCCACGACGTCGACCTGGTGGTCGACGACGGGCGGGTCGTCGCCGTCCAACCGGCGGGCACGGCCCTGGCCGACCGGGCGCTCGACGCCGGCGGCGGCTGCGTGCTGCCGGGCTTCGTCGACTCGCACACCCATCTGGTGTTCGCCGGCGATCGGGCCGAGGAGTTCACCGCCCGGATGGCCGGGCGGGCCTACGACGGCGGCGGCATCCGGGTCACCACCGCGGCGACGCGCGCCGCCGACGACGAGACCCTGTACCGCCTGGGAACGGCCCGCCTCGCCGAGGCCCACCACGGCGGGACGACGACGGTCGAGATCAAGACCGGATACGGCCTCGACGTCGCCACCGAGAGCCGGCTGCTCGGCATCGCCGCCCGGCTGACCGACGAGGTGACCACGCTGGGCGCCCACCTGGTGCCCGCCGAGTACGCCGGGCGGGCCGACGACTACGTCGCCCTGGTCTGCGCCGAGATGATCCCCCGCGCCGCCGGCCTGGCCCGCTGGGTCGACGCCTTCTGCGAGGCCGGTGCGTTCTCCGCCGAGCAGTGCCGGGCCGTCCTGCTGGCCGGGCGGGCCCACGGCCTCGGCCTGCGCCTGCACGGCAACCAGTTGGGCCTCGGGCCCGGCGTGCGCCTGGCCGTCGAGCTGGGCTGCGCCTCGGTCGACCACTGCACCCACCTGGCCGACGCCGACATCGACGCCCTGGCGGGCAGCGACACGGTGGCCACCTTCCTGCCGGCCACCGACTTCTCCACCCGCCAGCCCTACCCGCCGGCCCGCCGGGTGATCGACGCCGGCGCCACCGTCGCTCTGGCCAGCAACTGCAACCCGGGATCCAGCTACACCACGTCGATGGCCTTCTGCATCGCCCTCGCCGTCCGCGAGATGGGCATGACCGCCGAGGAAGCGATTGCCGCGTCGACAGCCGGAGGCGCCATGGCGCTGCGCCGAACCGACATCGGCCGGTTGGCACCGGGCTGCCGCGCCGATCTCCAGCTGCTCGACGCTCCGAGCTACCACCATCTCGCCTACCGACCCGGGATCGCGCTGGTCCGCGCCACCCTCGTCGGCGGCAGACTGGTCGGGTGACCAGCGCGACCGGCCTCGACCCGACGACGATCACCATCCCCGGCGAGCTGCTCCCCACCGACGGGCGATTCGGCTGCGGTCCGTCGAAGATCCGGGCCGAGCAAGCCTTGGCCCTGGCCAAGGCCAACGCCGACCTGCTGGGCACCTCGCACCGCCAGGCGCCGGTGCGCGCCCTGGTCGGCCGGGTGCGCGACGGGCTGTCGGACCTGTTCGGCCTGCCCGACGGGTGGGAGATCCTCCTCGGCAACGGCGGCTCGACGCTGTTCTGGGACGCCGCCGGGTTCGGACTGATCGCCGAGCGCAGCCAGCACGCCGTGTTCGGCGAGTTCTCCGCCAAGTTCGCCGATGCCGCCAGCCGGGCCCCGCACCTCGCCGAGGCCGTCGTCGTGCGCAGCGACCCGGGCACCCACCCGACCATCACCGAGGCCGCCGACGGGGTCGACCTGGTGGCCCTGACCCACAACGAGACCTCCACCGGCGTCGCCATGCCCCTCACCCGCCCGCAGGGCGAAGCCCTCGTGGCGGTCGACGCCACCAGCGCGGCGGGCGGGCTGACCTGGGATCCGAGCGAGGTCGACGTCTACTACTTCGCCCCGCAGAAGTGCTTCGCCAGCGATGGCGGGCTGTGGCTGGCGGCCTGCTCGCCCGCCGCGATCGACCGGATCGAGCGGATCCATGCCAGCGGGCGATGGGTGCCCGCCAGCCTCGACCTGCACCTCGCGCTGGAGAACAGCCGGGCCAACCAGACCACCAACACCCCGGCACTGGCCACCCTCGTGCTGCTCGACGAGCAGCTGCGCTGGATGCTCGACCACGGCGGGTTGGACTGGTGCGCCGAGCGGTGCCGGAGCAGTGCCACCACCCTGTACGGCTGGGCGGAGGCGTCCGCGTACGCCACCCCGTTCGTCGCCGACCCGGCGCAACGCAGTGAGGTGGTCGGCACCATCGACCTCACCGGCGTCGACGCCAACGCCGTCTGCGCGGCACTGCGCGCCAATCACATCGTCGACACCGACAGCTACCGCAAGCTCGGCCGCAACCAGGTGCGCATCGCCATGTTCCCGGCCGTCGATCCGCACGACATCACCCAGCTGACCCGGTGCATCGACCACGTCGTCGGCCGCCTCGGCGGGGGGTGACGGTGGACGTCGACGAGGTCCTGACCACCGCCTTCGACGGGCTCGCCCCGCTGCACCAACCGGTGATGGTCATCGCCCTCACCGGCTGGTTCGACGCCGCCGGGGCGGCCACCGACGCCCTCGATGCACTGCTCGGCGACCGGGTCCGCCCGGTCGTGGCCGCCATCGACCCCGACCCGTTCTTCGACTTCACCCAGGAGCGCCCGTCCGTCGAGCTCGACGACGACGGCATGCGCACCATCCGCTGGCCGGAGAACGAGTTCCGCCTGATGCGCCGACCCGGCGAACCCCACGACGTCGTCGCCCTGTGCGGGGTCGAACCGCACCTGCGCTACGGCACGTTCGCCGACGCCGTGCTCCGGGTGGTGGGCGACCTGCGCTGCGAGCTGGTCGTCACCGTGGGTGCGGCGGCCGACGCCGTGCCGCACACCCGCACGCCGGCCGTCGTCGGCAGCAGCACCAACCCGGCGCTGGCCCGAGCTCTCGGGCTGGCCAGCCCGCAGTACCAGGGCGTCACCGGGCTGATCGGGGTGCTCCAGGAACGCCTCGACCGGGCCGCCGTGCCGGCGATCTCCCTGCGCGTCGGTGTGCCCCACTACCTCGGCAACGTCAAGCATCCACGCGCCGCTGCCGCCCTCGTGCACCAGATCGGGCGGATCATCGGCATCACCACCTCGACCGAGTCGCTCGACGCGGCCGTCGAGCAGTGGCGCATCGCCCACGACGAGGCGATCGGCGACGACCCCGAGGCCCTGGCCTACGTGGCCGGCCTGGAACGGCGCTACGACCACCACGTCGAGGCCGTCGCCAGCTCGGGCGACGACCTCGCCGCCGAGCTGGAACGGTTCCTGCGCGACCAGACCTGACGGATCGTCAGCGGTTGTGGCCCGGCCCACGGCCGAGGTGCTACACCTAGGTCAGTACGGTGCATCGCACCGGACTCTGGGCCTTCCGCCCAGCCGACAACCCAAGGGGGAGACGTGCGTTTCCGCAACTCGCTCGCCGCGGCGGCGCTGATCACCAGCATGGTGGCCGCTGCAGCAGCAACCGCATCAGCCACCACACCCGGCACCACGCCGGGGACGACTGCCGGGACCGCGGCCGCTGCGCCGCCGGCGACGACACCCACCACCGAGTACGTCCCGCCGACGCGCGGCGACGCCGACCTGGTGATCTGGGCCGATGACACCCGCAAGCAGGTCCTCGACCCGCTGGCCGAGGCCTTCGCCAAGGCCGAGGGCGTCAAGGTCGTCGTCCAGCTGGTGCCGTCCGACAAGATCCGCGACAACCTGTCCAAGTCCGGCCCGGCCGGTGAGGGCCCGGACATCATCGTCGGCGCCCACGACTGGCTCGGCGAGCTGGTGGCCAACGGTGCGGTCGCCCCGCTCGACATCGACCTGTCCGGCTACGCCGACGTGGCCAAGAAGGCCTTCACCTACGACGGCAAGCTCTACGGCCTGCCGTACGCCATCGAGAACATCGCCCTGATCCGCAACACCGACCTGGTGCCCGACGCCCCGAAGACGTGGGCCGACGTGGAGAAGGCCGCCCTGGACCTGAAGGCCGCCGGCAAGGTCGACATCCCCCTGGCCATCCAGGAGGGCACGGCCGACCCGTACCACAACTACCCGCTGTTCACCATGACGGGTGCCAGCGTGTTCGCCCAGAACGCCGATGGGACCTACGACCCGACCAAGCTCGGTCTGGACACCCCCGAGGCGCTGGAGTCGGCCAAGAACTTCGCCAAGTGGTCGTCCGAGGGCCTGATCAACAAGGACGTCAACTACGACATCATGATCGAGAAGTTCGCCAGCGGGAAGGCGCCGTTCGCCATCACCGGGCCGTGGGCGGTCAACGATGCCGAGCGTGGGTTCAAGGCCAAGGGCGTCAAGTACGCCGTCGAGCCGATCCCGCCGCTGACCGAAGGCGGCAAGGCCCCGGCCGTGTTCGTGGGCGTGCAGGGCTTCATGATCTCGGCCTTCTCCAAGAAGGCTGACCTGGCCAAGAGCTTCCTGTCCGACTACGTCAACACCGAGCAGGTCATGCTCGACCTGTACAAGGCTGGCGGCCGCGCCCCGGCGATGACCTCGGCCTTCGACAAGGTCAAGTCCGACGCCGACACCGCCGGTTTCGGTGCCGCCGGCCAGTCCGGTCAGCCGATGCCCGCCATCCCGGCGATGGCCTCGGTGTGGACCGCCTGGACCGACGCCTACACGGCGATCTTCAGCGGTAGCGATCCCACCAAGGCGTTCCAGGACGCCGCCACCGCCATCCGCGCCAAGATCGGCGGGTGACCGCATGAGCCGGGGATCGACCGCAGCGGACGTTGCGACATCGCCCTCGGCTCATCAGAGCACGTCGGGCCCGGGGCGCTTGCGCCCCCGGCCCGACGTGCTCGATCAAGGTCGGCGGGCTGCTGCTGAAGATCCTCCTGCTCGCCGCGTTCAACGCCGTGGCCATCTTCGGGCTCAGCGTGATGGTCAGCCATCACGACTGGGCCTTCGCCGTCTTCACGGTCGTCTCGCTGGTGGTCATCGACGCCACCTACCTCGGTGGTCGGCGGTGGATCCCGGCCAAGTACCTCATCCCCGGCACCATCTTCCTGGCGATCTTCGTGCTCTATCCGGTGGCGTACACCGTCTACAACTCGCTGACCAACTACGGCACGGGCAACAACCTGTCCAAGAGCCAGGCCATCGAGCTGATCCAGCGCAACTCGATCGGCGCGTCGAGCAACGCCGTCAAGTACAAGCTGCAGGTCCTGGCCAAGGGGTCGCCCACCGGGGAGCTGGCGTTCCTGCTCACCGACGCCCAGGGCAACGTGCTGCTCGGGACCAAGCAGGGCACCACCCCGGTTGCCGCCGGCCAGATCGTCAAGCAGGGCATCCGCTCGACGATCGAGGGCTACACGGCCCTCAACCTCGGCCAGGCGACCTCCCGCCAAACCGAGATCCAGGCCTTCAAGGTCCCCAGCCCGGCTGGGGAGATCTCCAACGACAGCCTCACCAGCGCCTTCGCCAAGACCCAGGGGATCACCTACGACGCGGCGTCGAACACCATGACCGACACGGCCACCAAGACCGTGTACCACGAGCAGGACGGTTCGTTCGTCAGCGACAGCGGCCAGCGGTTGCTGCCCGGGTGGCGGGCGTTCATCGGGACCCGCAACTACGGTCGGTTGCAGCTCACCGGCACCTTCCTGCGGGTGTTCCTGTGGACGCTGGTGTTCGCCATCGGCTCCGTGCTGCTGACCTTCGCCCTCGGGCTGTTCCTCGCCATCGTGTTCTCCAGCGAGCGGATGAAGGGCAAACGCTGGTACCGGCTGGCGATGGTCATTCCCTATGCGCTGCCCAGCTTCATGACCGCGCTCGTGTGGCGCGGCATGTTCAACCAGACCTTCGGGGTGCTCAACCGCTACCTCGGCACCAGCATCCCGTGGCTCAACCAACCCAACTGGGCGCGGGCGTCGATCCTGCTGGTCAACCTGTGGCTGGGGTTCCCGTACATGTTCCTGGTGTGCACCGGGGCGTTGCAGGGCATCCCGTCGGACCTCAAGGAAGCCGCCGTAGTCGACGGGGCCACCGGGTTCACCGCCTTCCGGCGGATCACCTTCCCGCTGCTGCTCATCGCCGTGGCCCCGCTGCTGATCGCCTCGTTCGCCTTCAACTTCAACAACTTCAACATCGTCTACCTGCTGACCGAGGGCCGGCCGGCGGTCCAGGGCAGTGACGCCGGATCGACGGACATCCTCATCTCGTACATGTACAAGATCGCCTTCGGCGGTGGCCGCGGCGCCGACTACGGCTTGGCCTCGGCCCTCGGCGTGATCATCTTCCTCATCGTCGCGGCGATCAGCGCGTTCAGCTTCCGGTACACGAAGATGTTCGAGGAGGTCCGCTGATGACCGCCACCCCGGCAACCGACCGGTCCCGGTTCCAGGGGCGCAGCGGCACCCAGCGAACCGCCAAGGGCTGGTTCGTCGACACCGGGTGGCGCCACGTCGTCGCCCTCGTCGTCTGCGTCTTCGCCCTGTTCCCCGTGCTGTGGGTCATCTCCGCGGCGTTCAGCACCGGCGGCCTGGAGTCGCAGAAGCTGATCCCCGAGAGCGTCTCGCTGAACAACTACCGCACGCTCGTCAAGCGCCCGTTCTGGCGGTGGATGCTCAACTCGCTGATCGTCGGCGGGGTCACCGCCATCCTGACCGTGTTCCTCTGCGCCTGCGCCGCGTACGCCTTCAGCCGGCTGCGCTTCACGGGCCGCCGCGGCGGGATGCTGTTCCTCCTGCTGGTCCAGATGTTCCCCAACCTGCTGGCCTCGGTGGCCCTGTTCCTGCTGATGCAACGGGTCAAGGGGATGTTCCCCAGCATCGGCTTGGGCACGTACTGGGGCCTGATCCTCGTCTACCTCGGCGGGGCGCTCGGGGTGAACACCTGGCTGATGAAGGGGTTCTTCGACACCATCCCTCGCGAGCTCGACGAGTCGGCCGTGGTCGACGGGGCGACGCACGCCCAGATCTTCTTCAAGATCATCCTCCCGCTGGCCGCGCCGGTGCTGGCGGTCATCGGCCTGCTGTCGTTCGTCGCCAGCCAGAGCGAGTTCATGATCGCCGACATCATCATCCAGAACAACGAGAAGCAGCGCACCGCCGCCGTCGGGTTGTCCCGCTTCGTCCTTGCCGGGTTCGACAACAACTGGGGTGCCTTCGCCGTCGGCGCGCTGATCGCCGCCATCCCCGTTCTGGTGCTGTGGCTGTTCCTGCAGCGCTTCGTCGTCTCGGGTCTCACTGCGGGAGCGGTCAAGGGCTGAGCGCGTGATCCGACTCGACGCTCATCACGACGGCTCCGAGCTGTACGTCGACCGCGTCGCCCCGCAGTTGGGCGAGACGGTCACGCTGCGGTTGCGCGTCCCGGCCCACCTGAGCGCCGAGCGGGTCTGGGTGCGCACCGCGCCGGATGGTGAGCCGCACTGGGACCCGGCCACCGTGGAGCGTCGCGGCGACCACGAGACCTGGTGGCGGGCCGAGGTGCGGATGGTCAACCCGTCGATGCGCTATCGCTTCCTGCTCGACGGCGGGGCTGCCGGGTACGCCTGGGTCAACGCCGGCGGCACCGTGCACCGCGACGTCACCGACGGCGCCGACTTCTGGCTGACCAGCGCCGCGCCACCTCCGGCCTGGCTCGACGACGCCGTCGTCTACCAGATCTTCCCGGATCGCTTCGCCAACTCCGGGGCCCCGCGGCACTGGCCGGACTGGGCGGTGCCCAGCCAGTGGGACGACCCGATCCACGACGAGTGGCGAGTGTCGACCCGCCAGCTGTTCGGCGGAGACCTGGCGGGGGTCGAGGCCCATCTCGACCACATCCGCTCGCTCGGGGCCAACACCATCTATCTGACCCCGTTCTTCCCGGCGGAGAGCGCCCACCGGTACAACGCCCAGGCCTTCGACCGGGTCGACCCGCTGCTCGGTGGGGACGCCGCGCTGGTCTCGCTGAGCGCCGCCGCGCATCGCGCCGGGCTCCGCCTGGTCGGCGACCTGACCACCAACCACACCGGCGACACCCACGACTGGTTCCGCACCGCCCAGCACGACCGGACCAGCCCGGAGGCCGGCTTCTACTTCTTCGAGGGCGACGGGCCGGACGACTACGTGGGCTGGTTCGGGGTCAAGACGCTGCCCAAGCTGGACCACCGGGCGAGTGCCCTCGCCGAGCGGATGCTCGTCGGGCCGGACTCGATCACCGGTCGCTGGCTGCGCCCGCCCTACGACCTCGACGCCTGGCGGATCGACGTGGCCAACATGACCGGTCGCCACGCCGACGTCGACACCAATCACGCCGTCGCCACGGCGATGCGGGCGACGATGGCCGAGGTCCGCCCGGACGCCTGGCTGGTGGCCGAGCACTGCTACGACGCCTCCGCCGATCTGCGCGGCGATGGCTGGCACGGGACGATGAACTACGCCGGGTTCACCCGACCGGTGTGGAGTTGGCTGGGCGATCACGCCCACCGGCTGCAGGTCATGGGCTATCCCGCCAGCCGCCCGGTGATCGGCGGGGCAGCTGCGGCGGCGACGATGAGCGAGTTCGTCGCCGCCATGCCGTGGCGCTCCACCCGGGCCAGCCTGACCTTGCTCGGCTCGCACGACACCGCCCGGTGGCGCTCGGCCGCGGGCGATCGCGCCCGCCAGATCGCCGGCGCCGGCCTGCTGCTCGCCTACCCGGGCGTCCCGATGATCTACTACGGCGACGAGGTCGGCCTACAGGGCGAGTCCAGCGACGCCGGACGGGTGCCGATGCCGTGGGACGAGGGCCGCTGGGACCACGAGGTCCTCGGCGCCTACCGCCGGCTGGTGGCGGCCCGCCACGAGTCGCCGGCGCTGCAGCGCGGCGGGTTGCGCTGGTTGTACACCGACGACAACGTGGTCGTCTTCGCCCGGGAGACCGCCGACGACACCGCCGTCGTCCAGGTGTCCCGCGGCGCCCATCCCACGGTGGAGATCGACCTGCCCGCCGCCGGCATCGAGCACGGGCTCGATGCCGTCATCGGGGACGAGACGGCCGGCCGGCGGTTGACGGTGCGGGCCGAGGATGCGTGCGTGAACATCTGGAGGAGCAGCCATGGCTGACGTCGAACTGGATCAGATCTCCAAGGTCTACGACAACGGGTTCCGTGCCGTCGACAACCTGTCGCTCGACATCGGCGACGGCGAGTTCCTCGTGCTCGTCGGACCCTCGGGGTGCGGCAAGTCCACCGCGCTGCGGATGGTGGCCGGCCTCGAGGACATCAGCGAGGGGGAGCTCCGCATCGGTGGCCGGCGGGTCAACGAGGTCCCGCCGCGCGAGCGGGACATCGCCATGGTCTTCCAGAGCTACGCCCTGTACCCGCACATGAGCGTGGCCGACAACATCTCCTTCGGGCTGTCGCTGCGCAAGATGCCGAAGGACGAGATCAACCAGCGGGTCAAGCGGGCGGCGGACATCCTCGGCCTGCGCGATCTGCTCGATCGGCGGCCGAAGATGCTGTCGGGCGGGCAACGCCAACGGGTGGCCATGGGTCGGGCGATCGTGCGCGATCCGCAGGTGTTCCTGATGGACGAACCACTCTCCAACCTCGACGCCAAGCTGCGCGTCCAGATGCGCAGTGAGATCGCTCGGTTGCAGCACGACATGGGGGTCACCACGGTGTACGTGACCCACGACCAGGTCGAAGCGATGACCATGGCCGACCGGGTGGCGGTGATGCGCAAGGGCGTGCTCCAGCAGGTCGCCGCCCCCCACGACCTGTACGAGCGACCGGCCAACCTGTTCGTTGCCGGGTTCATCGGCAGCCCATCGATGAACCTGCTCGAGGCCACCGTCGAGCGGCGCGACTCGGGCGGGTTGGGCGTGGCCATCGGGCCGCACCGGTTGTCCCTCGGCCCGGGCGCGCTGGCCGCGTATCCGCGGGTCGCCGACCACGTCGGCGACACGGTGATCATGGGGATCCGCCCCGAGTTCTTCAGCCTCCCGGGCGATGTGGTGGCCGACGACCAGCAGATCGAGGTGACCGCTCGATTGGTGGAGTCGATGGGCAGCGAGGTGCACATCCACTTCGAGGTCCCGGTCCCACCGGTCGACACCGAGGACACCCGCGAGCTGGCCGAGCACGACGACACCGGCGGCATTCCCGGCAGCGACGGCACGGTGGTCGTCGCCCGGGTCGATGGGATCGCCCGGATCAGCGTGGGCGACCACGTCCGCCTGCGGGTCCAGACCGACCGGTGCCACTTCTTCGAGCGCACGTCGGGGGAGCCACTGCGGTGACCGAGCTCCCCCCGGCGGTGCTCCCCAGCTATCTCGACCCCACGGGCACCCTGATCCACAGCTCGGCCGCGGCGTTGGACGGGGTCCGCGGCGCGCTCGGCGACACGGGGAGTGGCCCGGAACACCGCTTCGACGTCGTCGTCGCCTGGGACGGGGAGCTGCCGGCGTTGCCCGCCGGCGCTCGTATCGTGCTCGAATCCGGTGTCGACCACCCGTCGGTGCGAGTGCCGACGCCGCTCGGGTACCACACCCTGCTGCTCGGTGACCGACCGATCGGGACGGTGATCGCCGCCCCGCAGTACGCCCCGGTGAGCGCCCCCGGTCGGTGGGGTGTGTTCCTGCCGCTGTACTCGCTGCGTCGCAACGAGCACACCTCGCTGGCCACCTACACCGATCTGGACAGCCTGTTCGACTGGCTGCACTGGCGTGGTGGGGACACGTTGCTCACCTTGCCGTTGCTCCCGATGTACCTCGACGAGCCAGCCGATTGGAGCCCGTACTCCCCGGTCACCCGGAGGATGTGGAACGAGCTGTACGTCGATCTCGACGCCGCCGGTGCGCCGCCGCGGTCCGCCGAGGAGTGCCCGCAGCCGCTTGACGGTCTGCTCGACTACCCGCTGCTGCAGCGCATCCACGCCGCCCGGCTCGACGCCATGGCCGAGGCGTGGTGGCCGTCCCCCGAGCTGCAGCGGTACGTCGCCGAGCATCCCCTCCTCCAGGAGTACGCCGCCTATCGCGGTGCCCAGGCCCGCCTGGGTCGGAACTGGCGGACGTGGTCCACGGCACCCGGCACCGCTCCGGCCAGTCGGGACATCGACGTCCGCGTCCAGCGACGGCATCTCGTCGGGTCGTGGCTGGCCGACCGCCAGCTTGGTGCCGTCGCCGCCGCAGCCGCCCGACGGGGACAGTGCCTGGCGCTGGACGTCGCCCTCGGCGCCCACGGAGACGGGTTCGACGTCTGGCGCGAGCACGATCTGTTCGTGGCCGGTGTCTCCGTCGGGGCGCCGCCGGATCCGGTGTTCGTCGGTGGTCAGGACTGGGGGTTCCCGCCGGTGCATCCGGCGCGATCACGGGCGACCGGCCACCGCTACTTCCGGGAGACGATCCGCCACCACCTGCGATTCGCCAAGCTGCTCCGTCTCGACCACGTCATGGGTCTGGCGCGGCAGTGGTGGGTGCCCCACGGGTTGACCGCCACCGACGGCGCCTACGTCAGCTACCCGCTCGAGGAGTTGCTCGCCGTCGTCTGCCTCGAGGCCACGCTGGCCGGTGCGATGGTCGTCGGCGAGAACCTCGGGATCGTCCCGCCGGCGGTCAACGACGGGTTGGCGGACCACCACCTGCTCGGCATCTACGTGGCCGCCGACGTGCTGGCGACGTACGGCACGGACCGCATGGTCCGGTCATCCCGCCACGAGGTCGCCATGCTCACCACCCATGACGGCGTGCCCTTCGCCGGCTGGTGGGAGGGGGTCGACGTGGAGCGGGCCCATCGCCACGGTCTGATCGACGACGCCACCCGTCAGCGCCGGCTCACCCGGCGGGTCGACGAACGCCAACGGGTCGTCGATCGGATGGTCGCCGAGGGTCGGCTGCATCAGCCAGACAACCTCGGCGCAACCATGGTGGCCGTCGCCGAGGACCTTGCCGACCAGGAGGCCTGGGTGGCCATCTTCAATCTCGAGGACTTCTGGCTGGAGACCCGCCCGCAGAACACCCCCGGCACCTTCCAGGAAGAGCCGAACTGGCGCCGCACCGCCCAGCTGACCCTCGACCACCTGTACCACGACGGCGGCATCGCCGAGACCTGCCGCCGCATCGCCGAGGCGCGCCGCGCCCACGCCGACCCCGTCGCGGACCCCGCCGCCCATGACGCCCCCCACCCCGCCGCCCATGAGGGGACCCCCGCCGCCGCCCATGAGGAGACCCACCCCGCCGCCGATGGCGGCGCGGCCGGGGCCGCGGCCGCGGGCGCTGCCGACCACTGACCGCAGCCCGATCGCCACGTGCGACTCGCACGGCACCCCACCCCGGCCTCCGTCCGGGCGCCCTGTCGAATCGTCAGTGACACAACCGCCTGTCGTCCCCGCCCCCTGTCGAATCGTCAGTGACGCAACTCGGCCTCAATCCCGTGCGTGTCGAATCGTCAGTGACGAGTGGTCGGGCCGATCGCTGCGTCACTGACGGTTCCACAGGGGATGGGATGGAGGATGCCCGCTGCGGCGGGTCTTCGCTGGGGGCCAGGGTGTCGCGATCGAGGCCGGGGTCACGATGGAGGCGGGGGTCCCTGGTGAAGGCGCAGGCTCGGGTGGAGCGCTCGAACATCGACCGGGGATGCTGCGTCGCCGACGACGGCCGACATCGACCGACATCGACCGACATCGACCGCGGGTGACCGCGGGCGACTGCGTGGCACCCCTGTGGTCCACTTGGGTCATGAACGAGGGATCGGGCGCTCGGCAGTCGGAGCCATCAGCGGTCAGCGGCGAGCCGGGCACCGCTGCGGCGGGTGAGGCGCCAGACCTGCTCCTCGCACCGCCGGAGCCCCACGCCGCCTGCCTTCCGTCTCGGGCCTGTGCCTGGTGCACGTCGCCGATCGTCGTGCTGCCTCGGCCCGGCCGTCCGCGTCTGTACTGCCGTCAGATCTGCCGGCAGCGTGCCTACGAGCACCGCCACGGCTTCGTCCACGTGCGCAGCCAGCGCCTGCTGCCGGGCCAGCTCGGCGACCGCGAGCGGCCGGGGCGCCCCAGGGTTCGCGGCTCTGGCTACGAGCGTGGAGGGTCCGGGCTCGGCCGGACGCGCACCCATGCCCTGCGCCACAGCGTGCGGCCGGAGGGCTACCGGCGGGAGACGGTGTGCGGGGCCCTGGCGGTCCCCATGGAGGGCCAACACTTCCTACCGCTCGCCGCCAATGCCTGCCAGACCTGCGCAACGGTCGTCGCCCTGGCTCCGTTGGCCGCGCCCATCCAGCCGTCCAACGAGCTGAGCCTGCTGCGCGCCCTGATCGAGGAAACCCGCGAGCAGCGCCTCGCGCCCGACGCGGCCGTCGCCTGGCTGCAGCAGCACGGTCCGCCGCGCCCCGCGGCTCGACCGGCGGCGTGACCCGGCCTATCCGGCCGCCTTGTCCAGCTGCTCCTGGGTCACCCCGCAGCGGAAACCGGCCTGGCGGAGCAGTTCGTTGACCGGCTCCGGGCGTGGGGAGTTGGCGATGCCCATGGCCAGGAGGTCGGCCTCCGAGGTGACCGCCACCAAGGTGTCCGCCGCGCACCGGGCGACACCGGGTTCGACCCCACCCTTGGCGGTCAACGCGTCGTAGAAGGCTCCGGCCACCAGTCCGGACGGGCGCTCGGCGGGGCCTGGGGGCAGCGTCGTCGTGGTGCTGGTCGTGGTCGGTGCCGCGGTCTCGCCCGGGGCCAAGGGCACCGTGGTCGGGGGGATCGTGGTGGTGGTCGTGGTCGTGGTCGAGGTGGTGGTGGTCGGGATCGTCGCCGGCGCCTCCACACGCTCGGTGTACTTGGCTGCCGCAGCCACCGGTTGGCGGTCCTCCACGGCGCGCGACACCAGCACGCCGCCGATGGCAGCCAGCACCGCCGCACCCACCAGGGCCGGCGCACCGATCCGCACGCGCCGCTCGTCACCGGCTGTGGTGTGCAGCAGCCCGTGATGGTCGGCGGCCTTCAGCAACGGCGGCACGACCACCAGTGCCGCCAGCAAGGCCACGGCGATGTTCACCGTGACCACCAGACCGAAATCGGCCAGAAGTGGCAGGCTCGAGAACATCAGCACGGCGAAGCCGCCGAGGGTGGTCAGCGCCGAGACGAAGAACGCCCGCCCGGTCCGTTCGGCGGCGACCCGGTTGCTGTCCTCGGGCGACAGACCCCGTCGGCGCTCCTCCATGTAGCGGTCGACGAGCAGGATCGAGAACTCGGCGCAGGTCGCCACGATCAACGGACCACCAACCGTGGTCAGCGGGCTGAGGGTGATGTTCAGGACTCGCACGAGGACCGCCGACGTGCCGACGGCGAGCATGACGGGCACCATCGTCAGCAGTCCGCGGACCAGGCTGCGGTACCGCACCATGACGAACGCACCGACCAGCAGCAGGGCGACGATGGTCAACTCGGCCCGGTTGGCGGTGATGTTGTGCAGCAGGCCGACACCGACGACCGCCAGGCCGCCGGTGGTCGCCGCGGCCTGCTTCGGCAATGCAGCTCCCCGGCCTGGATCGGCGATGGCGGCGCGCACCTTGTCGAGCACCACGGAGCGCTGCTCGAGGGACGACGGGCCGACCTGGAAGAGCACCTGCGCAGCGCCGCCGCGCTCACCGACCAAGGACTCCTGGATCACCTTCGGGGCGACCCGGTAGGCCTCGAGCATGTCCACGCCCGTCGGCGCCAACGAGGTGGTCCCGGGGACCTCCATCAGCCACCCGACCGTGGTCGCCAAACTCGACGCCTGAGCCAGCTCGCGGTTCTCGGCCAACGACCGCTCGACCAGATCGAACACGAACGCACCCATCTGGTCGGTGAACACGCCGTTCGGGACCGGCGTGGTGGTGGCGCCGTCGACGCCGGTCTCGATGAACACGCCCATCGTCGAGGCGAACCCGGTCTCGTGCTCGAGCGTCCGAACGCTGCGCACCGACTCGCTCGACGGGTTGGCCCAGTTGATCGGATCGCTCTCGATCCGGGTCCCGCCCTCCAGCGCCAGGCCGAGCAGCGGGATGCCAGCGGCGACGACCACCAGCGGCAGCACCGTCCATCGTGGCAACCTGCCGAGGGTCTGCACCGTCCGCTCCACCCAGCTGACGGCCGGCGCCTTGGTCGACGGAGAGCGTCGCTCCCGGGCGCCGATGAGGGTCGTCGGCACGACGATGCCGGCCACCAGCAGGGCAATGATGCCCAGCGTCAGCAGGACACCGAAGTCCTGGACCATCGGCACCTTGGAGATCTTGACCACCAGGAAGGCGATGGCCGCGGCGACCGTCGCCGCCAGCAGCGGCGGACCCATGTGCCGCAGCGTCTCGGCGAACGGATCGCGCTCATGATCCAGCCAGTGTTCCTCTTCGATCCGGTTCTGCACCTGGATGGCGAACTCGATCCCGAGGCCGATCAGGATCGGCAGGCCGGCAATGGTGACCAACGACAGCTTGGTCCCGGTGAAGCCGAACAGGCCGAACCCCCAGGCCACGCCGACCGCCATGCCGATGAGCGGCAGCAGCCGCCACCGCACCCGGAAGGCCACCAGCAGGATGACCATCATCACCAGCACGGCGATGCCGCCGAGCACGGTCATCCCACCCTGCAGGTAGTTGTTGATGTCGGTCAGGAACGTCGGCGTGCCGGTGGCGATGACCGAGGCGTGCTCGAAGGAGTACTCGGCGAGGGCCTGCTTCACCGCCTTGGCCCCGTCGGCCAGCACGTCGAGCGAGGCGTTGCCGGTGAGGACCGCGGCCATGATCGCGTGGCGGGCGTCCGGGATGAAGGCCCGCAGTGACTTGCGGATCATCAGTCGATCGGTGCTCGGCGCGGTCACCGTGCCGTCCGGGCCGGCGGTGAACCCGTCGTTGGCAAAGAGCAGGAACTTGACCCAGTCCGGGTTGTCGAAGGTCTGCGCTCCGGCCGCCCCGAGGCGAGCCAGCGTCAGGGCCGAGTCGGCGTCACGCAGCTTGCGGGCAGCCTCGTCGGGCTCGCGCCCGCGGGTCCGATTGAGGATCTCGACGGCGACGCCCTTGGTGACGATGTCCTGGGTCCACTGCAGCAGCGTGACCGGCGTGATCACCGACTGGATCGACGGCGTCGCCGCCAGATCGCGCTCCATGCCCTGGAAACTGGCCAGGTTCTTGGCCGTGAACAGGTCGGCGATGGTCGACCCCTCCGGAGCGGTGAACAGGACCACCATGTTCTCGCCACCGAAGAGACGTTGGTAGCGCTCGTTGTCCTTGGCCACCTGCGAGGTTCGATCCAGATAGCTGTCCTGGCCGGTGGCGAAGCCCAACCGGTTGAGCCCGACGGCGAGCAGCGCCGTCACCGCGGCGACGCCGAGCACGGTGGCCACCGTCCGCCTGCTGAACACCCGACCGAGCCCGGCCCACACCCTGTCCATCGTCGCTCCCCCTTGTTGCGATCCGATCCTAGAGAGGTGACCCTTTCCAGCCCGATTCCCTGGCTGTAACGTCTGTTCCACTCGTTGCGGTCAGGCGGCCGCGACCTCACAGAACCGGGGAGGGTTCTTCATGATCCGTAGGAAACTTCGCACGGCAATCGCCGCGGGCGTCGCCGTCGCAGCCGGGGCCGGCATCGCTGCCGCTCCCGCCGTCGCCATCACCGGCGGCGCGCCCGACCGCGCCCACAACGGCGTGGGCATGCTGCTCTACTACCAGGGCGACAGCCGCTTCCGGTGCACCGGGACCCTCGTGTCACCGACCGTCGTGATCACGGCTGGCCACTGCACCGACGGCAACAGGGGCAAGACCCTCGTGTTCTTCGACTTCAAGCCATCGTTGCGGCTCCCGCGGGCCGACGATCATGACCCCAACACGGGCAACTCCAACACCGGGTACCCGGAGATCGGGTACCTGCACCCGGGCGACGCGCTGCCCGCCGGCATCTACGACCCGGACGGGGGGTCGGTCTCGAGGTGGACGGTGGTCAGCGGGCAGTCCTACACCCACCCCGGCTACTCCCACTTCACCGACCTGAAGAACTGGAACGACGTCGGGGTCATCGTCCTCGATGCTCCGGTGAACGACCGAGACACCCTCAACGTCGCGCCGACCAACATGCTGAACAACTATGCGCAGCCGACGCTGAACAAGACCATCTTCACGTCCATCGGGTACGGAACGCACGTGCAGAAGCCGCTGAGCGGGCCGCAGAAGCCGGAAGCCACGAGCGATCCGATCGAGCGCGAGTACGCCGAGCAGCAAGGCCAGAAGATGACCGCTCAGGTGGTCCAGATGAACGGCAACCCGAACAACACCAAGGGCACCGGCGGGACCTGCTTCGGTGACTCGGGCGGCCCGTCGCTGCTCAAGGGTGTGATCGTCACGGTGACCAGCTACGCCCTCAACGGTGCGGAGAACTGCCGGTACCTCGGCGGGTACCAGCGCGTCGACATCCCCGTCGTCAAGAAGTGGCTGGCCCACTTCGGGATCTGACGGCCGGGATCTGACCGGCCAAGTCTGATCGTGTCCGAGCCCGATCTGGGCGCCGGGTTCAGCCGCCGATGGCGGCGAACCCGGTGTCCAGGTCGGCGAGGATGTCGTCGATCGTCTCCAGCCCGACGCTGAGGCGGACCAGGCCCGGGTTGACGCCGCTGGCCGCCTGCTCCTCGGGGGTCAGCTGGCTGTGAGTCGTGCTCGCTGGGTGGATCACCAGGCTGCGGACGTCGCCGATGTTGGCCACGTGGCTGTGCAGGCTGAGCGCCTCGACGAAGCGCTGGCCGTCCGTGCGGGCCGACTCCGGGTCGGCCGACTTCAGGTCGAAGGCGATGATGCTGCCGTAGCCGCGACCGCCGCCGTAGCGCGTCAGCCGGTCGTGCCACGGGCTCGACGCCAGCCCGGCGAAGGCCACGCTGTCCACCTTCGGATGGTTGGCCAGGTAGTCGGCCACCCGGGAGGCGTTGGCGAAGTGCCGCTCCATCCGCAGGCTCAGCGTCTCCAGGCCCTGCAGGATCAAGAAGGCGTTGAACGGCGAGATCGCCATGCCCAGGTCGCGCAGCAGCTGCACCCGGGCCTTGAGGATGAACGAGCCGTGGCCCAGGGCCGGCCAGTAGGCCAGGCCGTGGTAGCTGGGATCGGGTTCGGTGAAGTTGGCGAAGCGACCACTGGCACCGAAGTCGAAGGTCCCGCCGTCGATGATCGCCCCGCCGATCGAGGTGCCGTGCCCGCCGCAGAACTTGGTCAGGCTGTGGACCACGATGTCGGCGCCCCACTCGAGCGGACGCACCAGGTACGGCGTGGCCACGGTGTTGTCGACGATGAGCGGTACCCCGTGCTGATGGGCCACACCGCCGACGCCCTCGATGTCGAACACGTCGTTGCGCGGGTTGGCCAGGACCTCCCCGAAGAACGCCTTGGTGTTCGGCTGGACGGCGGCGGCCCACTGCTGCAGATCGTGGGGATCGTCGACGAAGGTGACCTGGATGCCCATCTTCGGCAGCGTGTGGTGCAGCAGGTTGTACGTGCCGCCATACAGCGACGGGCTGGCCACGAGGTGATCGCCGGCCTCGGCCAGGGTCAGGATGGCGAGGGTCTCGGCCGACTGCCCGCTGGCGACGGCCAAGGCCCCGGGCAGCCCGATGGCCGTGGTGCAGCCGCCCTCCAGCGAGTTGATCCGGGCTTCCAGCGCCCCCTGCGTGGGGTTCATGATCCGGGTGTAGATGTTGCCGACCTCGGCCAGGGCGAACAGGTTCTGGGCGTGCGCCGCGTCGCGGAACTCGTAGCTGGTCGTCTGGTAGATGGGCACCGCCCGAGCCCCGGTGGTCGGGTCGGGCTCACCGCCGACGTGGATCTGGCGTGTCTCGAAACCCCAAGCGTCACTCATGGACCGTGAGCGTACCCGAGTAAATCCCGACCTACCAAGTCGGATTTAGACGACCTCGACGATCCCGATCTCGGCGAAGTGCGCCAGGGCATCCTCGACGTCGACACGACACCGCCCGTCGTCCACCTCGAACCGGGCCGTCAGGTGGCCGACGATCTCGTCCACGGTGACGGGATCGACCAGCACGGACCACAACCCAGCCCCCGAACGGTTCAGCGCGTGATAGCGCAGATCCGCAGGCGACACGACCACGGTGTCGCCGTCGACCGACGCCGTCGCCGCTCCCGGGGCGCGCCGATAGCGCGGCGGGTGACTCACCACGGAGTCCGCCGGGCGGGGATCGGCCGGGCGGGGCTCAGGCGGGAACGGACGTCTGCCCGTTGCGCATGGTGACGTCGGGCCGGTCGGCCCGGCTCTCCACGTCGGTCAACGCCTCCGCGGCCGGAACGTCCCACTCCTGCTTGATGACCTGGTCCATCTCACTGCCCTCCGCTCAATGGTTGAAGCGGCGAACTGTATCACAGGTCACACCGACCATCACGGATCATGGCGACCACCTCGCCCAGCGTGTCGGATCCGTCCGGGCGGGTCACGACTGCGGTTGGCACGGCGTCGGCCACGGCCGCGGCCCAGGCGAAGTACCCCGCAGCCCGCCGCCCGAGCGATGCCAGGCCGGTGGAGTTGGACAGCCGGACGATCCAGCGCAGCCGCTCGGCCCCGCCGACCGGGCGGGCCGACACGGCCGTCCCGGGCGGTCCCAGCTCGATCACCACCAGTCGCTGGAGCGGGCACGGTCGCCGGTCCGCCGCGCCCGGCTCGACCGCCTGCTTGCCGCGTGGGCCGGACGTGATCCGCCCGCCGCCGCCGGCGTCGCCGTGGCTCGGAGACCGGTCGAGGTGCACGGGTCGGTGGAACGGGTGGACCAGCGCCACCCCGTCGGTGACGGTGACGGGGACGACGTCGTCGACCAGGAGCTCGCCGTGGGCGGCGAGGGCCATGGCCGTCGTGCTCTTCCCGGCGCCGCTGCGCCCACCCACTGCCAGCACGGTGCCGCCCAGGCGGACGGCGCTGGCGTGCAGGCAGAACACACCACCGTGCAGCAGCAGTGACCGGACGGCCATGCCGTAGACGTGCACGGCGACCTCGTCCAGCGAGGTCGTTCCGAGCGGCTCGACGACGACCTCGTGCGTCCCTCGGACCAGCATCCGGAACCCGGCCATCCGGTACAGGGCGGCGTCGTCGCGAGCCACCAGCCACTCGTTCAACTCGGTGCCGCCGTCCAACGTGGCCGGGACGGCACCCACCCGAACCGCGGCGCTCACCAACCCGGCGGGGAGCAGGTCGGACAGGGTCACGGCGGCCGACTGTACCGGGCCTACAGTTGCCGCCGTGGGGGCGACGGCGGCAGCGCTGGTGGCCGTCGTGCGGTCCGGGCTCGGCATCGCCGACGCGCCCACGACCCCGATCGACACCGATCTGGTGACGCTGGCGATCGACCACGACGTCGTGCCGAACGTGCTCGCTGCCACCACTCAGGGCGCTCCGGTCACCGATGCCGCCGAGCGAACCCTCGCCGTGCTCCGGCGCTCGCTGCTGGTCAGCGGCGCCCAGGCCGAGGCGACGTGCGTGCGGACCACGACCCTGCTCGGTGATGCCGGGATCCCCAGCCTGTGCCTGAAGGGCGTGGCCCTCGGCGCGCTCACCGGTCGGCCGGCCGCCGATCGCGTCGGCGTCGATGTCGACCTGCTGGTCCAACCGGCTCGGCTCGGGCAGGCCATCGACGTGCTCTGTCGGTCCGGCTACGCCGTCGTGCCCAACCTGCCGGACCCGCGGGTCAGTGATCTGCTCAGCCGGGTGGTCCGGTTCACGTCCTACGAGCTGACCCTCGCCGGTCATGGTGGCTACCTCGACCTGCACTGGCGGATCACGCCCGGCCACCCTCGCAGGCTGGCCACCGCCGAGCTGTTGGCCCGCTCGGTCGACGTCGTCCTCGCCGGTGCGGCGGTGCGGACCCTGGACCCGGACGCCGCGCTGGCCCACGTCTGCCTGCACGCCGCCAAGGACGGGTGGTCGTCGTTGCGCACCCTCGTCGACGCCCACCTGCTGGTCGAGCGCGCCGGTGCCGGCTGGCAGCGCGCCGCAGGCCTCGCCGACGCTTCGGCCGCCGTCGGGCGGACCCACCGGTTGACCGAGCGGGTGCTCGCCGGCGGCGACCCATGCGCGCTCGACGAGGTGTCCGCACCGTCGTCGAACCGCTGGGTGCGCGCCCTCCAGGACGCTCGGATGACCCCGTCGGTGGCGTCCTACCTGGCCACCACCGGGCGCAACCTGGTGTCGGTCAAGGCGGCCGCCCGCTCCACGGTGCCCCGTCGCTGGTGGTGGGTCGGCAGCGCCGGCCGGCTGGCCCGCAGCGCCCAGCGCGGCGCGATGGCCGGCGGGAAGACGCTCGTTCGATACGTTGACCGTCGATGACCGCCCCGATCGTCACCGCCCGGTCGAGGCGCTCCGCCGCGCTCCTCCGCCGGGCGTGGCGGGCCGGCCGCGGCTTGGGCGACGACCTGGCCCGGGCCCGGCGCGGGCTGCCGTCGTCGCCGGTGACCTACCGTCACGCCCGCCGGCTGCACGTCCGCACGGCGGGCGTCACCAGTGAGGTGCTGCGAGCCGCGCTGCGGGCCGTCCCCGGGCCGGACCGGGTGTCGGCCCGGCGGATGCGTGCCGGGCTTTCGAGCGCCGACCGCGCCGCGCTGGCCGAGTTGCAACGCGTCGGCCTGGCACGCATCGACCCCGTGCTCGACGCCGATGCCGTGCGCCGCCTGCGCGAGTTCGCCACCACGGCGCCGGGTGTGGTCCGCCACGCCGACGGGTCGATGACCCGGGGGACGTACGCCGATCGGCCGGCCGACGCGATCCTGGTCCAGATCCCCGGTGACTTCGCCTGGGCCCAGGGCCCGATCCAATCCCTGATGGCCAGCCGGCGGCTGCACCAGCTGGTCGGCGCGCTGTACGGGCTGGGTGCCGTGGTGCACACCTCGCAGCTCAACTGGTCGTGCGTCCCGTCGAGTCACAGTCCTACCGAGTCCTCGCCTCGCTTCGCCCGGACGTGGCACACCGACTTCGACGGTCTCGGGGCGATCCGGGTCCACATCAACCTCACCGATGTCGATGACGGAGCCGCTCCCATGGAGTACCTCCCCGGATCGCATCGCCTCGGCGCGCTGCGCGGCCGCGGCTTCCGGCGCGTCGACCTCGGCGAGGCCGACGACGCCGTCGCTCGACGCTTCGGCCGGGTCGAACCACGCCGGCTGACCGGACCGGCCGGCACCACCTACCTCTCCAACCCGCGCGGCCTGCACCGCGCCCAGCGGCCCACCGAGACGGACCGCCTGTTCCTGACCCTGCCGATCCAGGCCGGGAGCTTCGCCGGTGCGGTCACCCGGCGGCGGTCAGTGCCGGCGGTCGACGCCGCGTTCGCCGACCTGGCCGCCGTGCCCGGCGGCCCGCTCCGGCTGTTCGACGTGGTCGACGCCGCCGGCCGGGTGCCCACGGCTCGCCTCGTCGGCCCGTAACCCAGAACGGCCCGTCCGTGGGTGTGCTCCTCGCGGCGATCGCGGCCGTGGTCTACGGCCTGGGCGACTGGACGGGTGGCCACGCCTCCCGGCGGATGGCGTCCCTGGCCGTCGCCGTGGTCGGCCAGTCGGCGAGCCTCGTGCTCGTCACCATCGCCGCGCTGGTCCTGGCCGATCCGCTCGGCGGCCTCGGATGGGGGCTGGCCGGCGGCTGCGCCGGCGTCCTCGGCATCGTCTGCTTCTACGCCGCGCTGGCCGGCGGGTCGATGTCCGTCGTCGCCCCGACCACCGCCGTCGTCAGCCTCACCGTCCCGGTGATCGTCGGCGTCGCCCAGGGGGAGCGGCCGAGTGCCCGGGCCTGGGTGGGCATCGCCCTCGCTGCCGCGGCCGTGCTGCTGGTGGGCGGGATCGTCGGCGCGGCCCACCAGCGAATCGGTCGTCGCCAGCTGACGCTCTCGCTGCTGGGCGGGTTGGGGTTCGGGCTGATCTTCGTGTTGCTGTCCCACGCCCCGCACCGCAGCGGGCTGTGGCCGCTGGTCGGGGCGCGGCTCGGGTCCGTGGGCATCACCGCGCCCGTGCTCGCCTGGCAGGTGCGGCGGGGCGTCACCGCAGTCGCCCGCCGGGCCGTACCCATCGCCGTCGTGGCCGGCATCCTCGACATGCTCGCCAACGTCTGCTACCTGGCCGCAACTCGCCACGGGATGCTGTCGATCGTGGCCGTGGTGTCGGCCATGTACCCGGTGAGCACGGTCGTGCTGGCCACCACCGTGGACGGCGAGCGGGTCAGCCGCCCCCAGCTCGGCGGCATGCTGCTGGCGGCGGCTGCCCTCGGGCTCGTCAGCTCCGGCTGATCACCGGGCCCAGGCGGTGGCCCGTGGCCCACGGGAACGGCCGGCGGTCAGCCGCCGGCGACGTCGGCCACCTTCTGCTTGCCGGCGCCGAGCCACGGCATCATGCCGCGCAGCCGGGCACCGACCTCCTCGATCTGGTGGCCCTTGCCGGCCTGCTGCAGCTCGGCGAAGCGGTGTCGCCCACCCTCGCTCTCGGCGATCCACTCCTTGGCGAACTTGCCCGTCTGGATCTCCTTCAGGATCTTCTTCATCTCTGCCTTGGTCCTCGGGGTCACCACCCGTGGGCCGCGGGTGACGTCGCCGTACTCGGCGGTGTCGCTGATCGAGTAGCGCATCCCGGCGATGCCCTCCTCGTACATCAGGTCGACGATCAGCTTGACCTCGTGGAGGCACTCGAAATATGCCATCTCCGGCTGGTAGCCGGCCTCGACCAACGTCTCGAAGCCGGCCTGGACCAGCGCGGTGAGCCCACCGCACAGCACGGCCTGCTCGCCGAACAGATCGGTCTCGGTCTCCTCGGTGAACGTCGTCTCGATCACGCCGGCGCGGGCCCCGCCGATGGCCTCGGCGTAGCTCAGCGCCAGCTCCTTGGCGTGGCCGCTGGCGTCCTGGTGGACGGCGATCAGGGCGGGAACACCGCCACCCTCGGTGTAGGTCCGGCGGACCAGGTGGCCGGGCCCCTTGGGGGCGATCATGATCACGTCGACGCTCTTCGGCGGGCGGATCCGCTTGAAGCGGATGTTGAACCCGTGGGCGAACGCCAGCGCCTTGCCCTTGCGCAGGTGCGGCTTGATGAACTGCTCGTACGTAGCCTTCTGCTCGGTGTCCGGCATGGTCAGCATGATCACGTTGGCCCACTTGGACGCTGCGGCGATGTCCATCACCTTGAGTCCGGCGGCCTCCGCCTTGGCGGCCGACCTCGACCCCTCACGCAGGCCGACCACCACCTGCACGCCACTCTCCTTGAGGTTCAGGGCGTGGGCATGGCCCTGGCTGCCGTAGCCGATGATCGCCACCTTGCGACCGCGGATGATCGACGGGTCGGCGTCCTTCTCGTAGTACATGGTTGCGGGCACGTCAGCCAGCCTTTCCTGGGTTGTTCACGGCACGCAGGCGTGCCTCTCGGTCGAGTTTGGGGAGTGCGACACGGCCGGTGCGCTGCAGCTCGACGATGCCGTACCCGGCGAGCAGCGCCTCGAAGTCGTCGAGTTGTGCAGGGTAGCCGTCGAGCGACACGGTGACCGCGTCGGTGCCGACGGCCAGGATCTTGCCCTCGAACACGTTGACCAGCTCGATGACCTGGCCGCGCTGGTCCGGGTTGGCCCGCACCGTGGCCAGCAGCAGCTCGCGCTCCACGCTGCGGCGCGGGTCCAGCTCGCTGATCTTGACCACCTCGATCAACTTGAACAGCTGCTTGGTGATCTGCTCGAGCGGGGTGGACTCGACGTCGACGACGATGGTGATCCGGCTGAACCCGTCGTCCTCCGCCGGGGCCACCGCCAGGCTGTAGATGTTGAAGTCGCGCCGGGCGAACAGGCCGGCCACCCGGGCCAGCACGCCCGGGCGGTTCTGCACCAGGACGGACAGGATGTGGTAACGCTCCAACTCGGTGCTCACGCCAACTGCTCCTTGTTCTGGAAGTGCGGGAGGATCAGCTCGTCGTTGCTGCATCCGGCCGGGACCATGGGGAAGACCTTTTCCCGGGCGTCGACCCGGAAGTCGACCACGACCGGGCGATCGTCGACCGCGTTGGCCTTGTCGATGGCCGGCTGGACCTCCTCGGGGCTGTCGACGCGGATGCCCACGCACCCCATCGCCTCGGCCCACTTGACGAAGTCGGGCAGCTCCGGCGACAGGTAGACCTCGCTGTAGCGCTCGTCGTAGAACATCTCCTGCCACTGGCGGACCATGCCCAGGTAGCTGTTGTTGAGGATCGCCACCTTCACCGGGATCCGCTCGACGCTGGCCGTGACCAGCTCCTGGGCGGTCATCTGGAAGCACCCGTCGCCGTCGACGGCCCACACCGTGCGGTCCGGGCGGCCGACCTTGGCGCCGATGGCCGCCGGCACGCTGAACCCCATGGTGCCCAGACCGCCGGAGTTGACCCAGCTGTAGGGCTCGGTGAAGTTCCAGTACTGGCTGGCCCACATCTGGTGCTGGCCGACCCCGCTCACGAGGATGGTGCCCTCCGGCGCATGGTCACGCAGCTGCTCCATGCAGAACTGCGGCTTCAGCGCCTCGCCGGGCTGGGACGGCTCGTAGGCCACCGGGAACAGTTCGCGCCAGCCGCTGATGGTGCTGCGCCAGGCGCCGGTGTCGGCCTGCTCGGTCCCCGCCGAGCGCATCGAGCGGATCACCCGGATCAGCTCCTCGACGACCAGCCGGCAATCGCCGACGATCGGGACGTCCGGCCGGCGGACCTTGCCCTGCTCGGCCGGGTCGATGTCGACGTGGATCACCTTGGCCTGCGGGGCGAAGCCGGCGACCTTGCCGGTGATCCGGTCGTCGAAGCGGGCACCGAGGGCGATCAGCAGGTCGCTGCGTTGCATGGCGGTGGTGGCCGCGGCGTTGCCGTGCATCCCCGGCATGCCGAGGCACAGCGGGTGGTCGTCCGGGAAGGCGCCGCGGGCCATCAGCGTGGTGACGACATGGATGCCGGTCAGCTCGGCCAGCTCGCGCAGCGCCTCGGCGGCCCGAGCCTTCAAGATCCCGCCGCCCACGTACAGGACCGGGCGTTCGGCGGCCAGGATCAGCTTGGCCGCCTCCTTGATCATCCGCCCGTGGCCCTTCATGTTCGGCCGGTAGCCGGGCAGGCTGTCGGCGACCTCCTGGTCCGTCGGCCAGTGCCACTCCATCGAGTTCTGCAGGACGTCCTTGGGCACGTCGACGAGGGTCGGCCCGGGGCGCCCGGTGGTGGCGATGTGGAACGCCTGGCGGATGGCCAAGGGGAGGTCCTCGGGGCGCATCACCAGCTCGTTGTGCTTGGTGCAGCTGCGGGTGATGCCAACGGTGTCGCACTCCTGGAACGCATCGGTGCCGATGGCTCCGGTCGACACCTGGCCGGTGATGCACACCATCGGGATCGAGTCCATGTAGGCGTCCATCAGCGGGGTGACCATGTTGGTGGCGGCCGGCCCGCTGGTCACCATGGCCACGCCGGGCCGACCGGTGACATGGGCGTAGCCCTCGGCCATGTGCCCGGCGCCCTGCTCGTGGCGCACCAGGATGTGGCGGATCGGGCTGTCCAGCAGCGGGTCGTAAGCAGGCAGGATGCAGCCGCCGGGCAGACCGAAGATCACCTCGGTGCCCTCCAGTTCGAGCGACTTGATCAACGCTTGGGCTCCGGTGAGCTTCATCTCGGCGGGCTCCTGTGTGGTCGGGGTGGGCGGATCGGACGGGGTTCGGAAAAGCGAAATGGCCTCCCGATCGGGAGGCCAGACGCACGCGAAGTATGTGGCGCGCGTCTACACGATGACTACGAGGAGCGCGGAGATGGGGGTCGGCGCACGCATCGCCCGTGAGTCTGCCAGGTGATCCGCCCGGGCGCAACCGCCCGTCCTGCGCTTCTTGTCGTGACACGAAGCGCACGTCGGCTTCCGGTCACGACGGAATGGCGGTCACGTGACTCGGAGAAAGACGTTCGTCCAAGTCAGGTTGTTCACCGAGCCGTTCATCTGGTTGAAGGCGCCGATGCTGACCGTGTAGGACACGCACGGCCGGAAGGAGGCCGTGACGTCGTAGCCCGGGCTGCCGTTGTTCGCCGCACCGCAGCCACCGGGGACGACCGGTTTGCGGACCGACGTCACGCCGGGTGGCACGCACTGGGTCCCGTAGGTGTTCCACGCCAGCGTCGTCGATGCCCCGCCGGACGGGGTGATCACGGCGTACATCCCGTCGTCGTACCCAGGATCGCCGCCGGTGGCGGTGAGGGAGAGGTACACCTTGGTCGCGGTGCGCGGCAGGCAGAAGCCCGTGACGGTCCCGCGGATCTCGCGGTAGCAGGCAGTCCCGCCGGCGGGGCCCTGCGTCTGGACACCGCAGCTGGTCACCACCTGGACCTGGAACGGCACGGTGACCGTTCGTGGGCAGCAGGTCATCGCCCAGGCCGGCTCGGTGGACACGATCTGCGGAGCAGCCCATCCAACCGCGGTGCCGATCACCGCTCGCTTCAGCATCGTCCGTCGATCGGTTTCCACCCGATCCTCATCCCTTCGTCACGGTCGTCTCGCCTCGACCGACCCGACCGGGACGCTATCCGCTTGCGCGGCCGAACACCACTCCTGGTGGTCGTCTTCGATCGCCTGCGCCGCTGCGTGAGCGTCGCCGTGGACGAGCTCCAGAGCGGGCACGGTCGTGGCCACCTCGACCAGCGACTCCAGGCCGGCCTGGGTCAGCTGGACCGCATGCCGGGTGAGGTCCAGCGCGGCCCGCGCCGGCCCGACGGTTCGCCAGCTGAGCGACGACCCGGGACGATACGAGGGCATCACCACCGCGGTCAGCCGGCGAGCGCCCCCACCCAATCGGGGTCCGGGGTCTCGGTACCAGGCCCCGTGACCGGCAACCGGATCGTCCGCCTCGAGCAGAACCGCCGTCTCCCCGAACAACTCCCGACTGGACGGCTCGAGGGCGATCGCCCGGCGCACGCCTCGAACCCGGATTCCGCCCGGGCGCCGAGAGACCACCGCCAGCTCATCGCTGAGACAGGGGTGACCGCGCCCGGACATCGCCGCGGCCAACGTCGACTTTCCCGATCCCGAGATCGCCGGCATCAGCACGCAACCAGCGCCGATCGCGACGACGGCAGCGTGCATCACACACCCGTCGCTCACGGAGTTGGCTGCCTGGTGGTTGGCGTGCCACAACATCCAGGCGAGCGCGTCTCCGGCTGTCATGGCGTGACTGACCGGACATCCGTCGATCGACACCCGCAACCCGCATCGACCGGGCCGCACCACATAGCGATGGACGGGGAGGGAGGGGGCCGGGCGATCGCACACGCCCAGCACGGCCCGCGCTGCTCCGACGAAGTCGCGAGGGCCGACGACGCGGAACTGCCACGCAGCCATCCGGTACGCGCGGGTTTGCGGCAGGGTCGGTCCACGGTCGGCCCGGCCGCGAGGAGCAACCCCGATCAGGGATGGAGACCGCGTCGGACCCGTGGCCGCGTCGGCCGGCGGCTCGACGGTGACGAGCGATGCCGAGCGCAGTTCCTCGAGCACTGCGGCGACCGCCGTGGCCGTGCCCGCCGGCGATGTGCCCGCTTCGCCGGCAACCAGACCGGTCAGCTCCGACGGGCGACGTGAGCCGTCACATGCCTGCGCCACGAACCATGCCAGCGGGCTGAGCAGGTGCGACCGATGGCTGACCCCATCGACAACCAGGACCTGGTCCTCGATCGGCGCAGCGAGCAGGTCCGTTCGGAGGCGAGGTCGCCGATTCATCGTCGGGTCACGACCCGAACAGCTCGTTCAGGCCGAGACGGACCCGGGCGACCACGGACGTATGCCCGGGTGCTCGGGGAGCAGCCACGCTCGCGGTGTAGGCCAGCTTGGCCCGCACCCCGCGGATGACCCTCACTGACTGGCGGTGGCCGGCCAGCCGCCGGTGATCCAACACGGTCGCCAGCCAGGCCCGCTGCTCCCGGCTGGCCGGGGTGACGGTCAGCGCCGCGGTCGTCTCCGGCGGCAACCAGGCGCATGCCTGTCGGACCATGTGCATGGCGTGCTGGACCACGGCCGTCAACCGCCAGCGGGCCGCCCGTTCGGCGACCAGCGCGGCCTCGGGCTCGTCGACGGGCACGGTCAGCATGACATCGCGGTAGAGCGACGGACGGTCCCACGGGCCGCCGAGCACGAGGTGGAGGCAGGCGTGGAGGAACCTCGATGGACGGTCCAGCGCGGCGAGCGGCATGCCGGCGACCGACAGGGTCTGCGTCCCCTCGAACAGCTCGTCGAGGTCGATGGTCAGTCCGAACACCCCGAGTGCCAGCGTGCGGTGCAGGTCTACCTCGAGGTTGCGCTCGAATCCGAAGCTGACGCCTTTGGAGAACCGCCGATCGAACCCTCGCCTCGGTTCGGCGATCCGGCGGGTCCCGCCGGCGGCGGTGACGACGTCGATCGCCCGGGCGATGTCCGCCGAACGGACGAGGAGGTCGAGGTCGCCGAACGGTCGCATCGACGGGATGCGCTCGTCGAGGTGAGCGATCGCCGGGCCTTTCAGCACGCGGAACGGAACTCCCGCTCGTTCGAGTCGCTCGGCCATCGCGCACAGCTCCCACTCGAGCATGACGACCAGCGACAGCGAACGCTCCTCGGCACGCCACAGGTCATCGAAGACGGGGCCCAGCGACACCTCGTCGAGGGAGTCGGTGGCCCACGCACCGAGCAGTGGCTCGGCGCGCACGGCTCGGGCATGTTGGACGAGCGCAGCGAACCGACGGGCGTCGATGGACGAGCCGTCCGGCAGCGACACCTGCCCACACCGGCGATCCAGGTCGTGCCCGCTGATCGACACGACGAACGAGCTCGCCCACCCCGAGTCGGATTGCCCCAGTGCCGCCGCGCCGTGAGCGGCAGTTGGCGGCCTCACCGGTCGATCACCAGCACTCCTGCGTCGACCAGTCCTGCTACGGCGTCCTCGGCCCATGCCCGCTCGCACCCATCGGCGATCATCGAATCGATCAGCAACCGGATGCTCGGCTCCTGCTCGCTCCGCACCCACGCTGCAGCGGCGCTTCCCACCAGCAGCTCCGGGCCGTTGATCCCGAGCACGACGATGCCCCGATGGCAGGACCGAGCGAATCGGCCGACCGCCGGGCGGGCGCGACGGTCGTCCGGGCGGTGCTCGCTCAGCATGCCACGAAACCTATCGGCGGCTCGGCGGAGCAGTGGTGAGGAGGTTCGATCCGCGCCGGTCTCGGCCCACCGGGCGCCACCGCCCTCCCCGTGCCCGTTCTTGTCGTGACAAGAAGCGCACGTCGGCTTCTTGTCACGACAAGATTGCTGGAGGGCGGGTCGTGGTCGGCCCATCACCGATCACCGCTGCGCGGTGTGGCCCCCGGAGTGAGGCGACGAAACCGGCAACCGCCGGGTGGACGGCGCCTCCCCGGCGGGTGACCGCGCTGAGGGTGCGCGTGCACAGCGGCTCGGCCATGGCGCGCCCGAGTCGATGCGGGCCACGTTCGGCCTGGGCGGTGGGCAGCACCGTCCAGCCCATTCCCAGTCGGACCATCTCGCACAGCACGTCCGGCTGGTGGGACTCCATCTCGACGCGGACTGGCGCGCCGAGCTGGCGGAGGCGTGCCTCGATGACGGCTCGGGTCCGCGACTCGGGGGGGAACAGCAACCAGGGACCCCACGCAGCGGGCGGCGGTGGCGACGGGCGCAGCGCCGTGGCGGGCGCGTACACGGCCAACTCGTCGTCCAGCAACGGGGTGGACTCGAAGCGCCCCGTCCCCGCCGGGTCGACGCACACGGTCACGTCGAACTCGCCGCCAGCCAGGCCGTCGAGCAGTTGGCCCGTCGGCGCCACGGTGAACCCGACGGCGAGGTCGGGGTTCGCTCGGCGGAACCGGCGGATCGAATCGCGGCAGTAGTGCGTCGCAGCGATGTCGATCAGCCCGACCCGGAGCCGTCCCTGCCGCCCGGCAGCCACGCTGCGCAACCAGCGGGTCACCTCCCCGAGGTCGGCCAGCACCCGCTCGGCGTGCTCGACGAGCGTCGCCGTGTGGGCGTACGGAACTCGGCGCCGGCCGTCGGCGGCGTAGAGCGGCACGCCGAGCCGCCGTTCGAGCTCGGCGATGCCCTGCGACAACGCCGATGGGGTCACGCCGAGCGATGCGGCCGCCAGCGCCCAGGTCGGGTGGCGGTCGATGGCCACCACGTAGGCCAGCTGCGTCGTCGAGACCGCGGGAGGTGCTTCCGCAGAATTATGAAGCATCTCTGAACCATAGACCCGTGATGAATACGGATCCTTACACTCGCCCGATATGACGACCCCTCCCCCGCCCACCATCGCGCCTGCCGAGGGCAAGCTCGGCGTGCTGACCGTCGGCCTCGGCGCCGTCGCCTCGACCCTGATCGCCGGGGTCGAACTGGTCAAGCGCGGTCAGGGCAAGCCGATCGGCAGCCTCTCGCAGATGGCCACCATCCGTCTCGGCAAGCGCACCGAGCACCGCAGCCCGCTGATCCGCGACTTCGTCCCCCTGGCCAAGCTGGAGGACATCGTCTGGGGTGCCTGGGACGTGTTCCCCGACGACGCCTACGTGGCTGCCAGCCGGGCCGGCGTGCTGGACGCCGGCAAGCACATCGAGGCGATCAGCGACACGCTGCGCGAGATCCGCCCGATGCCGGCCGCCTTCGAGCGCAAGTACGCCCGCAACCTGGACGGCGAGCACGTCATGAGCGGCGTGTCCAAGCGGGACATGCTCAACCGGATCCGCGAGGACATCAACCGGTTCCGTGAGGAGAAGCAGGTCGACCGGGTCGTGATGATCTGGTGCGCCTCGACGGAGATCTACATCGAGCCGGGCCCGGCCCACCAGACGATCGAGTCCCTGGAGGCGGCCATCGACGCCGACGACGAGACCGTGTCCCCCGCCATGCTCTACGCCTACGCCGCCCTGCTGGAGGGCGTGCCGTTCGCCAACGGCGCGCCGAACCTGGCGGTCGACGCGCCGGCCCTGCGCCAGTACGCCACCGAGCACGGCATCGCCATCAGCGGCAAGGACTTCAAGACCGGCCAGACGCTGATGAAGACCGTGCTGGCCCCGATGCTGAAGGCCCGCCAGCTCGGCCTGCGCGGCTGGTACTCGACGAACATCCTCGGCAACCGCGACGGCGAGGTGCTCGACGCCCCGGAGAACTTCAAGACCAAAGAGGAGTCCAAGCTCGGCGTGCTGGAGGACATCCTCGAACCGGCCAAGAACCCCGACCTGTACGGCGACGTGTTCCACAAGGTGACGATCAACTACTACCCCCCGCGCGGCGACAACAAGGAGGGGTGGGACAACATCGACATCTTCGGCTGGCTCAACTACCCGATGCAGATCAAGGTCGACTTCCTGTGCCGCGACAGCATCCTGGCCGCGCCACTGGCCCTCGACCTGGTGCTGTTCATGGACCTCGCCCAGCGAGCCGGCCTCGGCGGGATCCAGGAGTGGCTGAGCTACTACTACAAGAGCCCGCAGACCGCGCCCGGCCTGTATCCCGAGCACGACCTGTTCATCCAGCTCACCAAGCTGAAGAACACGCTGCGCTGGATGATGGGCGAGGAGGTCATCACCCACCTCGGCCGGGAGTACTACGAGGAGCTGTAGAGCTGGCAACGCGGGCGGTCTCCGAACGAGAGCCCGAACAGGTCGGCACTGGCGCGCCGCGTGGGGCTGGCGTCCGGAAACGCCAGCCCCACCGTGCGGTTCACGAACCCAGCCAGGCCAGGGTCGCAGGTGCCGGACTCGTCGAGGTGGCGCCCATCACGTGTACGGGTTGTCGTAGAACCACGACGATCCCGCCGGCGTGCAGGCGTTGATGCCCGCCGCAGCGGAGTACCGGCACGCCTCGAGCTGCACGTTCGCCACCCGCTTGGACGGCACGAACGCCCGCGATCCGGGCATCCACGACGTCTCCACGCCCGTCTGGAAGACCGGCTTGCGCCCCGAGCGCGTTCCGTCCGTGAAGGTCAGGTTGGCGTACAGCCCGGCGAGCTGACCGTCGCTGCGGCCGGTGTCCTTGACGTGGGTGTAGACGGTCACGTACTGGCCGTTGGTGTCCCACATGATCGAGTTGCCGGCAGCCGCTGCGGACGGCACCCGGCCAACCGGCGTGTAGACGAAGGCGCCGTAGGCGTCGTAGGCCGGGCGGACGACGCCGCTCACCGCACTGGCTGACGGCGCGGCTGCCGCCACCAGGCAGGTGCCAAGCGCGCCAACGAGGAAACCCTTCTTCAGATTCACCAATCTCTCCTTTGGTCCGCCACCCACCCGATGTGGTGTGGCCGGACGACGATGAACGACGGGCGCTAACGGTCTGCTAACTGGCACTCCTGCCAACCAACCCCTTGATTTGAACGTTCAAACGACGTAGTGTGACGCCGAACACACCAGCGCAGGGGGCGACGCCGTGGCTCAGATCACGTTGACCAATGTCGACAAGGTGTACGAGAACGGGTACGTCGGCATCCGCAAGCTCAACCTGGAGATCCACGACGGCGAGTTCCTCGTGCTCGTCGGTCCGTCCGGGTGCGGCAAGTCCACCGCCCTACGCATGCTCGCCGGCCTGGAGAGCATCACCCGCGGCACGATGCGCATCGACGACAAGGTGATGAACCACGTCCCGCCGAAGGACCGGGACATCGCCATGGTCTTCCAGTCGTACGCGCTCTACCCGCACCTCACCGTGCGCGAGAACATCGGCTTCTCGATGAAGCTGGCCAAGGTCAACAAGGCCGAGCTGAACCGCCGAGTCGAGGCCGCGGCCGCCAAGCTCAACCTGACCGAGTACCTCGACCGCCGGCCCGGTCAGCTCTCCGGCGGCCAGCGCCAGCGCGTCGCCATGGGCCGGGCCATCGTTCGCCAGCCGAAGGCCTTCCTGATGGACGAGCCGCTCTCCAACCTCGACGCCAAGCTGCGCGTCCAGATGCGCGCCGAGATCGCCAAGCTGCAGCGCGACCTGCGCGTCACCACGGTCTACGTGACCCACGACCAGGTCGAGGCGATGACCATGGGCGACCGGGTCGCCGTGCTGTCCAAGGGCGTGCTGCAGCAGGTCGACTCGCCGGAGAACCTCTACGACTTCCCCAACAGCCTGTTCGTCGCCTCGTTCATCGGGTCGCCGCAGATGAACCTGTTCGTCGGGCGCTTGGCCATGGGGGACCAGCCGACCCTGCACGTGGGGTCGCAGGCGATCCCCCTGCCGCCCGAGGTGTTCGCCAGCCGCCCGGCGCTGGCCGGATACGACGGCCGGGAGGTGGCGGTGGGGCTACGCCCGGAGCACGCCAAGGAAGCCTCGACCGCCGATCCGTCAGCGCTGCACGGCGTCGTCGAGGTGCGTGAAGGACTCGGCAGCGAAGTCATGCTCCACGTTCGGATCGACGCTCCCGGCCTGGCGGTGGCCGGGGTGG
Source organism: Actinomycetes bacterium (assembly GCA_029782355.1). GTDB lineage: Bacteria > Actinomycetota > Acidimicrobiia > Acidimicrobiales > Ilumatobacteraceae > JAKOUY01. Next base: position 124,075 of record JAKOUY010000031.1, on the reverse strand, counting down.
GCGACGTCACCCAGACCGAGACGGCGATGCTCATCGCCCGGACCGAGGCACGCACCGCCCTGCAGGTCGGCGACACCGCCGCGATCACCGCCAACGGGGCCGACCTGCACTTCTTCGACCGTCAGACGGAGCGGGCCATCGGCAGCTGAGCTACTTGTCGACGCCCTTGGTGTACTCGCCGTTGAAGTACCGCTGGAAGGCGAAGAACAGGATGACGATGGGCAGGGTGATCAGGAAGGCGGCGCCCAGCGTCAGCGGGTAGCGCTTGCCCGATCCGAGCCCGCCCTGGAAGTTGGCCAGGCCCAGCGTCAGCGTCTTGAACTGCGGCTTGTCCGTGGACACCAGGAACATGGTCAGCTCGTTCCACGAGCTCTGCACCGACAGGATCGTCAGGGCGATCAGGCTCGGCCGGGCCATGGGCAGCAGGATCCGCCGCCAGGTGCCGAAGATCGAGGCCCCGTCGATCTGCGCGGCCTCCTCGACCGACTTGGGGATGGCCTCGAAGTTCTGCTTCATCAGGTAGACGCCGGCCAGGTCGAGCATCAGCGGCAGGATCATGCCCGGGTAGGTGTTGCGCAGACCGAGCTCCTTCAGAACCAGGAAGCGCGGGATCAACAGCACGACACCGGGGACCATCATCACCCCGAGGATGATGGCGAAGACCGTCCGGCGCCCCGGGAAGTCCAGCCGGGCCAGGGCGTACCCGGCCATCGACGCCAAGCCGACCCGTCCGACGGTGACGCAGATCGTGACGATCAGCGAGTTCATCGTCCAGCGGACCATGTTGACGTCGATGCTGCCGCCACCGACCTTGCCGGTGAACAGCGATCGCCAGGCCTGCAGGGTGAACGGGTTGGGGATCGGGGACAGTGGCCGGCCGATCGAATCCGGGTCGGTCTTGAAGGAGGTGATGATCGAGATCAGGAACGGACCGATGAACAGCACGGCGAAGATCGACAGCACGCCGTAGCTGAGCATCCGCTTGACTCGCCGGGAGGTCTCGCTGCCGTCCTCGATGGGGTCGTCGCTCACGGTGGTCAGGTCGATGGCCTCGTCCTCGGCGAGGGCCATCGGGACCGTGGCGTCGGGAGCGGTGCTCATCGCCCTCCCTCCTTGTCGCGGGTGACGAATCGTTGGACGGCGGTGAACACCAGGATGATCCCGAACAGGATGAAGGCGAGGGCCGAGGCGCTGCCGAGACGGTTGTCCTTCATGCCCGACACGTACGCCAGGTACGCCGGCGTCATCGTCTCCCCGGCCCCGTCGCTCATCACGTAGATCTGGTCGAACATCTGCCAGGTGCCGATCAGGCCGAGGGTGACGACCAGGATGATCTGCTTCTTCAGCAGCGGCAGGGTGACCAGGCGGGTGGTCTGCCACCGCCCGGCACCATCCATGGCCGCCGCCTCGTGGACCTCCTCGGGCACGTTCTGCAGCCCGGCGAGGAGCATCAGCATGAAGGTCCCCGAGGTGGTCCACACCGCCAGGATGATGATGACGGTCATCGACCACGACGGCCCGGAGATCCAGTTCCACCAACTGAGCCCGAGGAAGTCGTGGCTGGCCAACCACGACGGCGGCTTGTCCACCCCGAGCACCTTGAAGAAGCTGTGGAAGATGCCCGTGCCGTTGTTGAACCAGCTGATGTCCTTGGCCCCGAACCACCCGAGCACCGTGTTGACCACGCCGCCGCTGGCGAACAGGAAGACGAAGATCATGCCGACGGCGACCGCGCTGGAGATCGACGGCATGTAGAACGCGGTGCGGAAGAAGCTCTTCCCCTTGAGCTTGCGCTGGTGGAGGATGATCGCCAGGAACAGGGCGATGATCGTCTGCAGCGGCACCACCAAGAGCACGAAGTAGAGGTTGTTGCGCAGCGAGGTGGAGAAGTTCTTGCGGGTCAGCCCGGAGCGGGTCAACAGTCGCTGGTAGTTCTCCAGCCCCACCCAGCTGGCTGACTTGGAGAACGGTCCTCCCTGGCCGTTCCACTTGGTGAAGCTGACGTACAGCGCCAGGGCGATCGGCACGATGACGAAGGTGATCAGCAGGATCAGTGACGGGCTGAGGAACAGCCAACCCCACAACCCCTCCCCGCGCCGGCGCTCGGCCCGGCGGGATCGTCTGCCGAGGGCGCGCAGGTCCTCGTCGGACTCCAACGGCACCTCGCCCACCATCGCTGTGGTCATCGCACCCCTCCCCCCTGTCGTCTGCGATCCGGTCGTGTCCCCCGGTGGGCTGCCCGATCGCCCGGGCAACCCACCGTCGGGGGACTGGTGTCGATCAACCCGACATGGCGTCGTCGGCGTTGGTCTGGGTCTCCTTCAACAGGGTGGCGGGGTCGGTCTCGCCCTTGGCCATGGCCAGCAGGCCCTTGTCGAACTCGGCCAGGACGGCGCTGAACGCCGGCAGCGTGACCTGACCACGTCCGTACTCGCCGGCGGCGACGAACGGGGCGAAGTCCGGGTTGGCGGCCAGGAAGGCGTCCTTGGCCGAGGCCCGCGACGGCATCACGCCGAAGGCTTGGGCCAGCGCCAGCTGCGTGTCGGCCTTGGTCATGAAGTTGACGAAGCTGACCGCGGCGTCCATGTGCTTGGTCGCCTGGGCCACACCCCAGCACTGGGTGAAGACCATCGAGCCCGGTCCGGCCGGACCCTTGGGCAGTTCGGCGACGGTGTACTCGACGGTCGGGTAGTCCGACTTCATCGCTCCACGGATCCAGTTGCCTTCGATGACCATTGCCGCCTTCTCCTTGCCGAAGGCTTCACCACCCCACCCGACGTCGAGGTTCTCGGCGAACTTCAACGAGCCGGCGTCGAGCATGCTCTTGATGAACTCGAGGGCCTTGAGGTTCTCGGGCGAGTCGACGGTCGCCGCGCTCTGGTCGGCATTGGTGAAGTAGCCACCGGCCTCGACCATGAACGCGCCGAGGCGATCACGGGTGGCACCGCTGGCCAACCCGACCTGGCTGTCGGTCGTCAGCTTCTTGGCCACGGCGGCAAGGTCGTCCCAGGTCTTGGGGATGTCGGCGTCGGTGAGCCCGGCGGCCGCCCATGACTTCTTGTTGATGATCAGGCCGAGCGACGAGTAGTCCTTCGGGGCGCAGTACAGCTTGCCCTCGTAGGTGAACACGTCGCGCAACGACTGGTAGAAGTCGTCCGGGTTGTCCAGCTTGTCGCCGACCGCGGCGAGGCTGCCGCCCTTGGCGTACTCCTGGAACTTGTCGGCGTTGACGTAGAACACGTCCGGCGGTTCGCCGCCGGCCAACGCCTGGCCGAGCTGGAGGTTCATGTCCTTGGCGGCGATCAGCTCGACGGTGTTGCCGGATGCCGCCTCCCAGGCGTGGATCGCCGCCTCCACGGCGGCCGTCTCGGCCGGGCCGGAGGACGCCACCATGACCTGGATCTTCGTCCCGCCGGTGGCGGGCGGTGTGCTGGCCGTGACACCGACGGCCGGCAGCAGCGCCACCACCCCGGCGGCGAGGCCGATCGTCCACATGCGATGTTGCTTCACTTGCTTCTCCCCTCATGGATCGGTGCCAGTCGGTCGATCTGCCCGTGGCAGCTTGCTGAGCCGGCCGGATCTCCCGGCCGGGGTCCGGTCGACGTCCAACGGTGGCCGGCAGGCGTCCTGCCGGCACAGCTTTGAACGTTCAAATGCGGGGCGAGACGCGATCCGTGGATCACGACGAGCCCCGATGGACGAGCCGCGGCGCCAACATCGCCGACGGCGGTGGCGTCCCGGCGACGGCGCCGATGAGCGCGTCGATCAGCAGCTCGGCGACGTGCTCGGTTGGCTGGCGGATGGAGGACAGCGGTGGCGAGGTGGCCAGCGCCAGGCGGGTGTCGTCGAAGCCGATGATCCCGACGTCGCCGCCGATGTCCAGGTGACGGGCTGCGGCGGCGCGAGCGCAGCCCACGGCCAGCACATCGGTGGCACAGACGAAGGCGGTGGGTGGCTGGGGGCCGTCGAGCGCATGACCGGCAGCCTCGGCGGCGGCCTCGATGCTGTGGGCGCACTCGATCTCGACGGGCGCCAGGCCGTGCGTGCGGGTCGCGCTGCGGTAGCCCGAGCGGCGGTCCTCGCCGGCACCGCCGCTGGCGCCACCGAGCCAGGCGATGGCCCGATGACCCCGGCTCCAGAAGTGCTCGACCGCCTCGGCGATGCCCGTGGCCCCATCGATGTCCACCCATCCCCCGGCGTCCGGGTGGTCCCAGTCGCGACCGAAGCTGACGACGGGCACCCCCCAGCCGCGCAGGGTCCCGAGGCGGGCATCACCCGGGAAGGTGCCCGACAGGACGAATCCGTCGACGCTGCCCGTGCGATACATGTCGTGGTAGATGGACAGCTCGTCGTCGGCCGTCGGCGGGCTGACCAGCACGATGTAGTGGTTGCGGGCCGCTGCCGCCCGGCACAGGTCGTGGAGGAACCGGTCGAGCAGCAGGTTCTCCTCGTCCTCGGACAGGTGACACCGGTAGCCGAACGTCCGGGTGACGCGTGACTGGAGCGCGCTGCCCAAGCGGTTCGGCCGGTAGCCGAGTTCGTCGATGACCGCCTGGACACGCTGGCGGGTGGCCGGCAGGACTCGCTCCGGGGCGTTGAGCACGTTCGACACGGTCTGGCGGGAGACTCCGGCCCGCTCGGCGACGGTGTCGACCGTGGGCGGCCGCACGGGCCGCGCCGGCTCCTGAGTGGGGCGGGCGGCTCGCCGGGTGCGGCTCGGCGGCGTGTCGATGGTGGGAACGCGTTCCATGGGCGTGTTGCGACGTGACGGTTGCCACAGTGCTGGGCATGTTCTACGCTGATTTGAACGTTCAAGTCAAGGGACTGAGCGGCCTTTTCTGCGGAGTCGCAGTGACCACACTCCAACCGTTCGTCCACGACCTGATCACCACGATCGCCGGCTGCAGCGCAACCGTCTCGCCGCCGGATGGCCAGATCCACGGACTGGGCGCACAGGGCGTCTACGTGGCGGACGAGCGAGTGCTGTCCCGCTTCGTCGTCGGTTGGCAGGCCGGCGCCCCCGAGGCGGTCCACCACCGCCACGAGCCGGACTCGCTGACGGTGACGTCCGTGCTGCGCGACGGGTCCGAGCCGACCCCGGATCCGACGCTGCGCCTCCGCCGCCGGCGACACCAGCTCCCCGACGGCATGGCCGAGCGGTGGACCGTGGTCAACGACGGTCTCGTCCCTCGACCGGTGTCGCTGCAGCTCTCGGTCGATGCCGAGTTCGCCAGCACCTTCGACGTCAAGTGCGGGCGGACCGTCACCCGCCCGGTGGAGACCCGCCGGGTCGCCGGTGGTACCGAACTGCGCACCGGGCGATCGAGCGTCGCGGTGCGGTCATCGCCGGCCCCGACGGCGGTGAGCGACGACGGCACGCTGCGCTGGGATCTCCACGTCGGCGCCCACGCCGAGGCAAGCGTCGACGTGACCGTCACCGCCACGTTGGCGGACGGGCTGTTCGCCGCACCGCGTCGGTTCGGCTCGCCGGCGGTGCGCTCGACCACCTCGGATCGGCGCCTCGACGAGCTGCTTCGGTGGGGGCTGGCCGACATCGCCCACCTCACCTGCGTCGACCCGCTGGCCCCGCCGGACCGCTTCGTCGCCGCGGGGAGCCCCTGGTACCTGACGCTCTTCGGGCGGGACAGCCTGTGGACCGCCCGGATGATGATCCCCTTCGACCTCGACCTGGCGGCGTCAACCCTCCGATGCCTGGCTCGTCGCCAGGGCACGGACCACGTGGCCGGGACCGCCGAACAGCCCGGCCGCATCCTGCACGAGGAGCGCAGCCGGCCCGTGGATCTCGGCGACACGACCTTGCCGGCGCGGTACTTCGGCAGCATCGACGCCACGATGTTGTGGATCAGCACCCTGGCGGATGCCTGGCGGTGGGGGCTGGGGCGTGACGCGGTGACCGAGCTGCTGCCGGCCCTGCGCGCCGCCGCTGGCTGGCTGACGACCGACAGCGACCCCGACGGTGACGGCCTGGTCGAGTACATCGACGAGTCCGGCCACGGGCTGGCCAACCAGGGGTGGAAGGACTCGGGTGACTCGGTGAGCTGGCGGGACGGCACGATGGCCACGCCGCCGATCGCCCTGTGCGAGGTGCAGGGCTACGCCTACGCGGCGGCGCTCGACGCTGCCGACCTGTTCGACGCCTTCGAGCTGCCGGGGAGCACCGAGCTGCGGGCGTACGCGGCGCGGGTGCGCCACGCCGTGAGCCGCTCGTTCTGGTTCGAGGATCGCGCCGGCCGCTTCGTGGCCATCGCCGTCGACCGATCCAAGCGCCCGTTGGACGTGGTCACCTCCAACCCTGGACATCTGCTGGGGACCGGCATCCTCCGTCCGGCGGAGGAGCAGGTCGTGGTGAGCCGGTTGATGGCCGAGCTGGCCACCCCGGCGGGCATGCGGACGATGTCGGCCAGCAGCGCCCGGTTCAATCCGATCAGTTACCACAACGGCTCGATCTGGCCGCACGACGTGGCCATCTGTGCGCGCGGGATGACCCTGGCCGGCTTCGCCGGCGAGGCCGCCGAGCTCCTGCGTGGCCTGCTGCGCGCCACGGAGACCTTCGGTGGGCGGCTGCCCGAGCTGTACGGCTACACCGACGACGATGGCGTGATCCCGTATCCGGCATCCTGCCGGCCGCAGGCGTGGAGCGCTGCGGCGGCCGCGGTCGCGGCGTGGGCGTGCGCGCCGGTGGTCCCGACCGACCACGGGCCGACGCTGCTGGCCCCGGCGCCCGTGGTGGAGCATGCGGTCATCGACGCCATCGTCTGCCAGGGCCGGCGGATCCGAACCGAGCTGCATCACGGGTCGGCATCGATGACCGACACGTGACGGTCAGCAGCTCAGCACCTGGTCGAGGCGCACGTCGTGGGCGTCGACCGGGAGCTGCTCGACGAGCTGTTCGGTGAAGCACACGCCGACCGTGGCGGCTCGGACGGTGGCCAGGAATCGGTCGTAGTAGGCCTTGCCACGGCCCAGGCGCCATCCGTCGGCGGTGAAGGCCAGGCCGGGGACGACGACGAGATCGATCGACGATCGATCGACCGCCGCACCGAGCGGCTCGCGGATGCCGAACGACCCGACCTGATGGTCGGCGGACGACGCAACCGGCTCGATGCCGTCGGGGCCGACGCGCGGCAGGATCAGGTGCTTGCCATCGCGGGCGATCCGGGCGTGCAGCCCGTCCGTGTCCGGCTCGGCCGGAATGGCATCGAACGCCATCACCACCGACGCCCCCCGGTACGCCTCCAACCCGGCCAACTCGGCCCACAGGGCCACGCTGCGCAGCGTGCGATCGGGGACGTCGGCCAGCGCCTCGCGCATCAGCCGGCGCATCGTCGCCTTGTCGATCACCTGGACAGTGTCCCATAGAGCGGCGTGACTAGCATCCCGACCATGTCCATCGACCCGATGCAGTACCGCGCCGTGCTCGGCCACTTCCCAACCGGCGTGACGGTGATCTCCGGGATGGAGGGCGACGAGCCGGTCGGGCTGACCATCGGCTCGTTCACCTCGGTCTCGCTCGATCCCCCGCTGGTCGGCTTCCTGCCGATGGTCACCAGCGAGCGGTGGGACCGCATCGCCGCCAGCAAGGCGTTCTGCGTCAACGTCTTCGGTACCGGACACGCCGATCTGTGCTGGCGCTTCGCCAAGCACTCGATCGACCGGCCGTTCGAGGGCGTCACCTGGACGCCGGCGCCGGTCACCGGATCGCCGATCATCGACGGGGTGATCGCCTGGATGGACTGCACCGTGGAGGAGGTCCTGCCGGCGGGTGACCACTGGATGGTGCTTGGCCGGCTGCAGGCGCTGGAGCACGCCCACCCGGACACCGATCCTCGACCGCTGCTGTTCTACCGCGGCCAGCTCGGCAGCTTCACCGCGCTGTGACTCGCCGCCAGGGCGGCGCCGCGCTCGTCGACCTGGTCGCCGTGCTCACCTTCGTGGTGGTCGGTCGACGTAGCCATCACGAGTCCGGCGCGTTGGTCACCGGCACCCTGAAGGTCGCCGCCCCGTTCGTCATCGCCCTGGCCCTCGGTTGGCTGGTGGCCCGGGCCTGGCGTCAGCCGTGGGACGCGTGGGCCACCGGGATCCCGGTGTGGCTGGTGACCGTGATCGGTGGCGTGCTGCTGCGCCGCTTCGCGTTCGGCCGCAGCACGGCGGCGGCCTTCGTCGTCGTCGCCACCATCGCCCTCGGCGCGTTCCTCGTCGGCTGGCGGGTGGTGGCCGGCTGGCTGGCGGAGCGTCGCCGCCCGGCCTGACGTATCTCGACTGAGCTCGTCGCGCTCTGTGGGCGACGAGGAGGTCGACGATGAGCGAACCGCAGTTCTGGGCCGACGGCACGCTGGGTGTCGGGATCGGCGCCACCGTCTGGAACGAGCGCACCCTGATGGTGCTCGACTGGGCCGGCGGGCGGCTGCTGGCGTTCGCCGCCGAAGACGGGCACGTCGAGCCGTGGGGCGACGGCTACTCGTCCCCGGAGTCGCTGGTGATCCACGACGACGTGGCCTGGATCACCGAACGCACAGGTGCGTTGCTGGAGCAGGACCTGCTCACCCCGGGCCGGGCCAGCGCTCGCGTGGTGGCAGCAGGGCTCGGGTCGTTGCACCAAGTGGTGCGCGTCGATGCCTCCACCGCCGAGGTGGTCGACTACGCCGGCGGCCGGATCCTGTCGGTCGACATCCCGTCGGGGGCGGCCACCGTCGTGGCCAGCGGCCTCAGCCAGCCGATCGGGTTGGCGATCGCCGCGGACGGCACGCGCTACGTGACCGAGCAGGCCCCCGGCCGCCTGCTGGCGCTGCGCCCGGACGGCGGACGCGACGCGGTGGTGCTCGGACTGGTCGCCCCGTTCCTGCTCTCGTGGGCCGACGACTCGGCGACGACGCTGCTCGTGACGGAACGGGACCCGGCCAACCGCGTCGCGCTCGTCGACGTCACCCAGCCGGCACCGCAGCTGATCCGCCTGGTGGGCGCCGGAATCACCCAGCCCAGTCAGGCCGTGACGATGGGCAGGCTGCTGTGCGTGACCGGCAACCAGCGAGTGCTGGCCGCCGATGCGTCCGGAGGGCTGCGTCCCGGGGTGTCGCTCGACCTCCCCAGCGAGGCGATGTGGCCGGCGTCGTGGTACGACGCCGAGATCGACACGGGCGTCAGCGGGTACGTGGCCGCCGACCTCGAGGTGGTCGTCGATCCGCCCGGCATCGCCGACATCAGCGATCACCCGGCCGCCGGTGCCGACCCGGCTCATCCGACGGTGCGGATCCTGGCCGGCGCGGGCTACGGCTCCACCGATGTCGTCGTGCGCGAGCGGGCGACGGGCGCCGAGCTGGCTCGCCGTGCCGTGCGCGTCGGGATCCCTGACGCCTCCCCGCTGGACGGGCCACCGCAGTGGATCGGGGAGGGCCAGCCCGTGTCCGGTGGTCTGACGCTGCTGGACCTCGACCTGTCGCCGGGTGTCCGGGACGAGGGGGCGCGCACCCCTCGGGACGGCTCGACGGTGCTGTCGCAGTGGCGGGTGACCGCCGTGCTGGTGGACACCGGATCGGCGGTGTGGCCGACGAACACCATCCCACCGAACATGGCCCCCACGGTGAGCGACGCCAAGGCGACCTGGCGCAGCGTGCTCACCGGGCCAGGCAGCGTCGACGCCTTCTACCGGGAGCTGTCTGCCGGTCGGTTGGGCGTCGATCTGCATACCGGCGCCGTGCTCGACCCCGTCCATCTCGGCGGCACGTGGACCGACTGGTTCGACAAGAACGCTGGTGGCCAGTGGGTGGCCAAGCAAGGCACCTTCGACAAGGTCATCGCCAGCCTGACCACCGCCAAGGTCGACCTGTCGGCCACCGACGCCGTGCTGCTGATCGTCCGCTCACCGTCGGCCACCCAGTTCGCCTGGCCGTGGGGCCACGGCAAGAACCAGGCACGCAAGTACAAGGTCAAAGACGGCGCCGGCAAGGACGTCGAGCGGGCGATCGGCGACATCACGATGTGCCACGACCAGACCACGGCTGCCGGGCTCGGATTCACCAACGTGGAGGTGACGAGCCACGAACTCGGTCACACACTCGGCCTCGACGACCAGTACATGGGCAGCGGGTTCAGCGATGCCATGGCCCGGCGCGATCTCTCCAGCCGGGAGTTGATGGCACTCGAGACCGCCCTGCCACATCTGTGCGCCCGCCACAAGCTCCTGCTCGGCTTCCTCGATCCCGGTCACGTCAAGAGCTACGTGTACGGCACCGCAGTCGACGAGACGGTGACGCTCTCCGCCCTGGCCACGGGCCTGCCGTCCGCCGGCACCTTCGCCGCCGTCGAACTGCGCGTCGCCCCGAAGGTCAGCTGGTTCTTCGAGTTCCGTCGTGGGACGGGCGGGATCGGCGACACCGGTGCCGTGTTCGGTGGTGGCCTGATCGTCGGCTACGACGCCTGGCGCTACGCCGATCCGCCGATCGCCGCCGACGCGCGACGGCTGATCGTGCTGGTCAACCCGGACGAGGAGAACGACGGACCCACGCTCACCGCCGGCACGACCTACAACGTGATCGACACCAACGATCCCAACGCCCTGGTCGCCTTCAGCATCGAGGTGGTCTCGATCGGGGCGACGTCGGCCACGGTCCGGGTCAAGCTGGCGCCGGTCAGCCAGCCCGACCCGGCGCTGCGCAACAACCTCGGCGAGAAGGGCGACTACAAGAGCCCGGACATCCAGGTTCGCAACGAGCTGAGCGACAAAGACTCGGCGTGGCTCAACCGGCCGCTACTGGGCAAGAAGAACCGGGTGGTCGCCACCGTGCACAACATCGGCGGACTTCCGGCTCCGAACGTCTCCGTACGGTTCAAGGTGCTCCCGTTCAACACCGACCATCCCGAGTCGGAGCGGTGGCAGGACCTTGGCGGGCCAATCAAGCACGACGTCCCCGCGGGCGGTGCCGTCGAGTTCGAGACCACCTGGGTGCCGCCCGAGGACCGCCACTTCTGTGTCCAGGCGCGCATCGACCGGTACACACGGGTGCCGGGCGCCAAGGCCGACGAGCCCGACGTCGACAACAACCTGGCCCAGTCGAACTACTTCAAGATCGAATCGGCGCCCAGCTCACCGGCCAGCCGGGAGATGAGCGTCGTCGACGTGCACAACCCGTTCGGCTATCCGGTCAGCGCCTCGATCACGCTTCGCCAGGACTCCACCCGGTACCGCTCCTACGTCGACCACCGCTGGGTGCATCTCGAGGCCGGCGAGACCCGCCAGGTGCGCGTCGAGGTCGAGTCCCGGGCCCGGTCGATCTGGGACGCCATCGAGGCGCACTGGCCCGACGGGCGCACGTGGGTCAACTCGTGGATCGACCTGACCCGCTCGACCACCTCCGGCACGGGCACCGGCGTCACGCTGGACGTGGCCACCCGGGTGCGCACCCGCATCGAGCCGGTTGCCGAACGGCTCGGGCCCGGTCGGAGCCTGGTCCGGGTCACCTCGACCGCCGCCGGGGCGCCGTCACCCAACGACGGAACGGTGACGATGCAGGTCCTCGACGACACCGGGGAGACTGCCGAGGTGGTGGCCGCTCGCGTCGGGAACGACGGCTTGGCGACGCTGGAGTTCACCCCCGGCTACCACCTCGGGATCGTTCGCTACTCCGGCCACCAGGGTTGGGGCTCGAGCGAACCCACCGAACTCGACCTCCACAGGTGACGCGTCAGAGCGAGGCGACGATCTCCGCCATCAGGTCGCCGGCTTCGGTAGGGTTCAGCCCGACCTTCACGCCGGCGGCCGCGAGGGCGTCCATCTTGCCCTTCGCCGTGCCCTTGCCGCCCGAGGTGATCGCCCCTGCATGGCCCATCTTCTTGCCCTCCGGGGCGGTCACCCCGGCGATGTAGGCGCTCATCGGTTTGGTGACGTTGGCCGTGATGAACTCGGCCGCTTCCTCTTCGGCGGAGCCACCGATCTCGCCGATCATGATGATCGCGTGGGTCTCCGGATCGGCCTGGAACTCCCCCAGGCAGTCGATGAAGTTGGTGCCGGGCACCGGATCGCCGCCGATGCCGACGCAGGTGGACACGCCGATGCCGCGCTGCTTGAGCTCGTACAGCGCCTGGTAGGTGAGCGTGCCGCTGCGGCTGACGATGCCCACGTTGGGGCCGCCGGCCGTGGGTGGCTGGGCGATCTCGCCGGCGGTGATGCCGATGTTGCACTTGCCGGGGCTGATGATCCCCGGGCAGTTCGGTCCCAGCAGCCGGGTGTTCGGGTAGTCGCGGACCAGCGTGTTGTACACCTTGGCCTCGTCCTGGGCGGGGATGCCCTCGGTGATGCAGACGATGAAGCCGATGCCGGCAGCGGCCGCTTCGAGGATGGCTGCAGGAGCGGCTTTCGGTGGCACGGCGATGAAGCTGGCCGTGGCCCCCGTGGCGGCCACCGCATCCGCGACGGTGTCGAACACCGGGATGGCTCCACCGTCATCAGCGGTGACGTCGGAGCCGCCCTTGCCGGGCGTGACACCGGCGACGACCTGGGTGCCGTAGGCCCGGTTGCGCAGTCCGTGGTACTTACCCTGACCGCCGGTCAGGCCCTGGACGAGCACCTTGGTGTCCGCGTTGACGAAGATGGCCATGTCAGTGTCCGTTCGCGATGGCAACGGCGGTCTTGGCCGCCTCGAGCATGGTGGGCTTGGAGATCAGCTTGTCGGCGGGGATGCCGGCGTCGGCCAGGATCTGGCGACCCTGCTCGGCGTTGGTCCCGTCGAGGCGGATGACGATCGGGGCACGCAGGTCGACGCGGCCCATGGCCTCGACGATGCCCTTGGCCACCTCCTCGCCACGGGTGATGCCGCCGAAGATGTTGATGAAGATGCTCTTGACGTTCTCGTCGAAGTTGATCACCCCGAGGGCCGCCGCCATCATGTCGGCGTTGGCGCCGCCGCCGATGTCCAGGAAGTTGGCGGCTTTGCCGCCGACCTGGTTGACCACGTCGAGCGTGCTCATCGCCAGGCCGGCGCCGTTGGCGATGATGCCGACGGTGCCGTCCAGGCCGATGTACTGGAGATCGTGGGTCCGGGCCAGCTGCTCGCGCTCGTCGAGCTCCTCGGTCGCCCGGAACTCGTCCCACTCCGGGTGGCGGAAGGCAGCGTTGTTGTCCAGGCTGACCTTGGCGTCGAGGGCGTGCACACCACCGTCCGGGCGAAGGATCAGCGGATTGATCTCGGCCAGGTCGCAATCGCCCTTGGTGAAGCAGCCATACAGCTTGACCAGCATGTCGGCCACGCCGCCGATCGCCTCGGCGTCGATCCTCGCATCCGTGGCCGCCTGGGTCGCCGCCGCCAGGCTGAGCCCGTCGACCGGGTCGATGTGCAGCATGACGATGGCGTCGGGATTGTCCTTGGCCACCTGCTCGATCTCCACGCCGCCCTCGGCGCTGAGCATCAGCAGATGCTGCTTGGCGGCGCGGTCGAGGGTGAAGCTGGCGTAGTACTCCTTGGCGATGTCGCTGGCGTGCTCGACCCACACCCGCTTGACGGTGTGACCCTTGATGTCCATGCCGAGGATGTTGCCGGCGTGGTGGCGGACCTCGTCGGCGTTGTCGGCCAGCTTGATGCCGCCCGCCTTGCCGCGCCCGCCCACCTGGACCTGGGCCTTGACCACCACGGGGTAGCCGGCCTGCTCGGCGGCGGCCACCGCGCCGTCGACGGTGTCGGCCACGTCGCCGGGCGACACCGGGATGCCGTAGCGGGCGAAGTACTGCTTGCCCTGGTACTCGAACAGATCCACTTACTGCTCCTCTCGGGAATCCAGTTGGGCCTCCAGCCAGGCGCTGATGCCCTTCAGGCTGCTGCCCGGGCCGAAGATCTCCGCCACGCCCTGGGCGCGGAGGGCCCGGGCGTCGGCGTCGGGGATCACCCCGCCGCAGAACACCAGCACGTCGTCGAGCTCGCGGGACTTGAGCTCCTCGATCACGCGGGGGAACAGGGTCAGGTGAGCCCCGCTCAGCAGGGACAGCCCGACGGCGTCGACGTCCTCCTGCAGGGCGGTCTCGGCGATCTGCTCCGGGGTCTGGTGCAGGCCCGTGTAGATGACCTCGAACCCGGCGTCACGGAGCGCTCGGGTGATGGTCTTGGCGCCGCGGTCGTGCCCGTCCAGGCCCGGCTTGGCCACGACGACGCGATAGTGGCGCTTCACGAGACCTGGAGCCTACGCCCGACCCGGAGAACCCGCCGAATCCGGCCTGTCGGCGGCGCGCAACGCCAGCAGGTCCGCTCAACCGTGCTCGGTAGCCTGGTTTCGCTATGGCCACCGAGATCCCGGAGAAGCCGTCGCTCGACGGCATCGAAGCCCGCATCCAGCAACGGTGGGCCGACCACGGGGTCTTTCGCTTCGACCGCACCGCCACCCGTGAGCAGGTGTTCGCCGTGGACACGCCGCCGCCCACGGTCAGCGGGTCGTTGCACATCGGCCACGTCTTCAGCTACACCCACACCGACACGGTGGCCCGCTTCCAGCGGATGCGTGGCAAGGCCGTCTTCTACCCGATCGGCTGGGACGACAACGGCCTGGCCACCGAGCGCCGGGTGCAGAACTTCACCGGGGTGCGCTGCGACCCGTCGCTGCCCTACGACCCCGACTTCACCGCACCATTCCATGGCGACGTGCCCAAGGACCACCGCGCCGTGGCGGTCAGCCGGCCGAACTTCGTCGAACTGTGCCGGGAGATCACCCACCTCGACGAGCAGGCCTTCGAGCACCTGTTCCGCACCCTCGGACTGAGCGTCGACTGGGACCTGCTGTACACCACGATCGGCGAGCGGGCCCGGCGCGTCAGCCAGCGGGCCTTCCTGCGCAACCTGGCCCGTGGCGAGGCCTACCAGCAGGACGCCCCCACGCTGTACGACATCGACGAGCGCACCGCGGTGGCCCAGGCCGAGATGGAGGACCGCGACATCGCCGGCGCGTACCACCAGCTGGCCTTCCACCGCACCGACGGACAGGGCGACATCCGCATCGACACCACCCGCCCGGAGCTGGTCGCAAGTTGCGTGGCCCTGGTCGCCCACCCCGACGACTCCCGCTTCCGACCACTGTTCGGCCACACGGTGACCACGCCGCTGTACGGCGTCGAGGTGCCCATCGTCGCTCATCGCCTCGCCGAGCCGGACAAGGGCACCGGCATCGCCATGATCTGCACCTTCGGCGACATCACCGACGTCACCTGGTGGCGCGAACTGAACCTGCCGTCGCGAGCGCTGATCGGCTTCGACGGGCGCTTCGCCACGGCCACCCCGGAATGGATCACCACTGACCCGGGCAAGGCCCGCTACGCCGACATCGCCGGGCTGTACCCGAAGGCCGCCCAGGCCACGGTCGTCCGCCAGCTGCGCGACACCGGTGAACTGCTCGGCGAGCCACGCCCGATCACCCACCCGGTGAAGTTCTACGAGCGCGGCACCCGGCCGCTGGAGATCGTGGCCACCCGACAGTGGTACATCCGCAACGGCGGGCGCGACGGCGCCTTGCGTGACGCTCTGATCCAGCGCGGCACCGAGGTCGCCTGGCACCCGCCGTACATGCAGCACCGCTACGACAACTGGGTCGGCGGGTTGAACGGTGACTGGCTGATCAGCCGGCAGCGCTTCTTCGGTGTCCCCATCCCGGTCTGGTACCGGCTCGACGCCGACGGCAACCCCGATCATGACCAGGTGCTGGTGCCCGACGAATCGGCCCTGCCCGTCGATCCGTCCACCGACTGCCCGCCCGGCTTCACCGCCGAGCAGCGTGGGGTGCCCGGCGGGTTCGTCGGCGACCCCGACGTCATGGACACCTGGGCGACGTCCTCGCTGACCCCGCAGATCGCCGCGGCGTGGGAGGACGACCCCGACCTGTTCCGCCGGGTGTTCCCCATGGACGTCCGTCCGCAGGGCCACGACATCATCCGCACCTGGCTGTTCTCCACCATGGTCCGCGCCCACCACGAGCACCATGCCGTGCCGTGGCGCAACGCCGCCCTGTCCGGGTGGATCCTCGACCCGGACCGCAAGAAGATGTCCAAGTCGAAGGGCAACACCATCACGCCCATCGGGTTGCTCGAGCAGTACGGCACCGACGCCGTGCGCTACTGGGCCGCCAGCGGGCGCCCCGGAGTGGACACCGCCTTCGACGAGGGGCAGATGAAGATCGGCCGCAAGCTGGCCACCAAGATCCTCAACGCCAGCCGCTTCGTCCTCGCCTTCGGCGAGCCACCGACCGGCACGACGGTGACGGCAGCCATCGACCGGGCCATGCTGACCCGCCTCGACGACGTCATCGCCGATGCCACCAGGGCGTTCGACGACTACGACTACGCCCGGGCGTTGGAGCGCACCGAGCAGTTCTTCTGGTGGTTCTGCGACGACTACGTCGAACTGGTCAAGGGGCGGGCCTATGGCACCCAGGGAGCCGAGCCGGCCGGGTCCGCCCAACTGGCCCTGCGCACGGCGCTGTCGGCCACGCTGCGCCTGCTGGCCCCGATCATGCCGTTCGTCACCGACGAGGTCTGGGGGTGGTGGCACGAGGGCTCGATCCATGCCGTACCGTGGCCGGAGCCATCGACGACCGACGGCGACGTGTCCATGCTGCCCGTCGTGACCGAGGTGCTGGCGCGCATCCGGCGGACCAAGACCGAGGCCAAGCTCAGCCAGCGGGCTGCCGTCGAGCGCCTGCTGGTGGGCGGGTCCGAGCGGATCGTCGGCGCGGTGCGCAGCGTGGAGGCCGACCTGCGCGAAGCGGGTTCACTGGCCGTGGTCGACTACGACACCGCCGATGGCGCCGAGCTGCACACCGCCATCAGCCTGGCGTCCGCGGACCATGCCTCGCCGTGAACCCCCCGGCTGAGGCGTGGCGGATCCGCCCGCTGGCCGGGTTGACCCAGCTGGCTGACACCCTGGCCCACTGGCACGTCGCCGAGTGGGGACATCTCTACGATCCGGCGGTGTGGGACCTCGGCGTCGCCCACGACGAGTTCGTGGCCATGGCCACCGGGCAGGGCGACGATCAGACCTGGGTGGCCTTCGACGGCCCGGCCGACGACGTCGACTCGCTCGTCGGCTCGGTGTCGTTGCTGGCCACCGACGACCTCGCCGGGTTCGGCCATCTCGGGCCGTGGCTGGCCAGCCTGTACGTCGTCCCCGGGGCACGCGGGGGCGGTCTCGGGTCGGCCCTGACCGGCGTGGCTGTCGATGCTGCCCGGCAGGGCGGGCACCCCGCCGTCTACCTGTTCACTGCCGGTCAGGAGGCCTACTACGCGGCCCGCGGCTGGCACGCCCTGCAGACCGTCGAGACGCACGGCCACCGGGCCACCGTGATGACCCGCTCGACGGCACACGTCGCGGCCCGCCGGACGGTGTGCTCGCGGTGGTCGACCGATCCGGACATCGCCGGGGCGTACTCGTATCTGGCGATCGGTGGACGGCCGCAGCACCGTCGCCGGCTGGCCGAGCCGATCCTCCCCGGCCTGTGGTTCGCCGGGGAGGCGACCAGCGCCGAGTACCCGGGCACGCTGCACGGCGCGTGGTTCAGCGGCGAGCGGGCCGCCAGGCAGGTGGCGGACGCCGGGCACGGGCGGGTGGCGGTGGTCGGTGCTGGTCTCGCCGGACTGGTTGCGGCCAACACGCTGGTAGCTGCGGGCGCGGACGTCGTCGTCCTCGAGGCCGGGAGGCGACCCGGTGGCCGAGCTCGGGTCGAGCGGTCGACCGGGGTGTCCTTGCCGCTCGGCGGGATGTGGCTGCACGGTGACGTCGGCCATCCGCTCGTGGAGCGGGTGACCTCGGTCGCCGACGAGTGGAGCCGTGACCTGACGTTCCTCGACGGGATCGGCCGGGTCGCCGAGGTCGATCTGGACGCGGCTCGGGTGGCGCGCCGCAACGTTGAGGCCGAGCTGGAGTCGCTTCCCGCCGACCTGCCGATCGGTCCGGAGATCGACCGGCTGATCGGTGCGCTCCCCGCCGTTGCCGACACGGTCCGCCGCTGCGTGCGGACCTGGCTGCGCACCGAGGTCCAGAGCCTGTACGCCGGGGAGCTCGACCACTTCCCAGCGAGCGGCGGTCATGAACCGTTCATGCTTCCCGGCCCCAACCGGCTGATCATCGCCGGACTGGACGACACGCTCGACGAACTGGCCGGCAGCCTCGACATCCGCCTCGCCCACCGGGTCGGCGGGCTGGCCCGCACATCGACGGGCTGGCGGGTCGACGGTGGTGCCGAGCCGGTCGAGGTGGACGCGGTGGTCGTCACCGTGCCGATCGGCGTGTTGCGGTCCGGCCGGATCACCTTCGAGCCAGGACTGCCCGGCGACGTCGTCGACGCCATCGACCACCTGCGGGCGGGCTCGGTGACCAAGCTCTACGCCCACTACGACACGGCGTGGTGGCCGGCCGTGCGGGCCATGTCGGTCGATGCGCCCGAGTTGCGCTTGGCGGTGGACGTCTCCGACTTGGCCGGGTGCCCCACCCTGTGCTGGTTCGCCGTCGACGAGTGGGCCAGGCGGATCGAGACGATGTCCGAGCACGAGCGCTGCCGGCTGGTCGACGACGTCGCCCGCCGGTGCCGGCTGGTCGACTGAACGCCGACGGCCCCGGCCGGTACGCTGCCAGGGGTGGGCTTGCGCCAGTTCTTCCGCGACCTCGACCCGATCGACCGGGCCTCGCTGCCGTTGTTCGCCGTGACCATGTTGGCCGAGGCGGCCGTCCTCCATCGTCGCCCGAAGCGCACCTTCGGGGATCTGGCCGAGGCCGACTGGCAGACGCTCAGCGGCCCGCAACTGCCCGCCGACCCATTGGTTCCGGTCGGCTATGAGGCCAAGGACACTGCCGCCAGCCTGGCGATGCTGGCCGGCAACATCGGCGTCACGTTCGCCACGCTCGGGGTGGCCGCGCGGATGGACCGTGCCCTGGCTCGCCGGCGGATCAGCACCATCGGGTCACGGCGCGGCGCGCTCGCGGCAGCCATGGTCGCCTGGGACTTCCTGTACTACTGGGAGCACCGCTGGATGCACGAGGTCCGCCTGTTCTGGGCCAACCACGTCACCCACCACAGCAGCCAGCGATACAACCTGTCGACCGCGCTGCGACAGCCGTGGAGCCCGCTGCTGATGTCGTGGGTCTTCGCCCCGATGCCACTGCTGGGGTTCCCGCTGAAGACCACCTCGCGGGCCGGCCAGCTGAACCTGCTGTACCAGTACTGGATCCACACCGAGGCCATCGACCGCCTGCCGGTACCCGTCGAGGCCGTGTTCAACACGCCGTCGCACCACCGGGCCCACCACGGGGCCAACCGGCAATACCTGGACAAGAACTACGGCGGCATCCTGATCCTCTGGGACCGGTTGTTCGGCACCTTCGAGCCGGAGCTGCGCCGGGTGAAGTACGGGCTGACCAAGAACATCGCCACCTTCAACCCGATCCGCATCGGCTACCACGAGTTCGTCGACATCGCCCGCGACGTCCACCGCGCCCGAGGCTGGCGAGCCAAGCTCGGCCACGTGTTCGGCCGTCCCGGCTGGACGCCGACCACCGCGACCGCCACGGAGTCGTCCCACTAACGTCCGACGGGGTGATCCGCTTCCGCGTCCTCGGCCGGGTGGGCGTCACCGTGGGCAACGAGTCACCGGTGCTCCGTCCACGGGTCGGTGCCCTGCTGGGTCTGATGCTGCTGGAGCCCAACCGCGTGTGGTCGACCGACGTCCTGATCGATCGACTGTGGTCCGGCGAGCCGCCGCGCACGGCCGAGACGGCCTTGCGCGTCCATCTGTCCACCCTGCGGGCGGCGCTGCGGCCGGGGCCCGATGCACCGTCGCGCCTGGCGCGGGTCGGGCACGGCTACAGCGTGATCCTGCAGCCTGGTGAGCTCGACGTCGCCCGCTTCGACGACGCGCTGCGCGGCGCGCTCGCCGGACCGGAACGGGCCACCACCATCGAACGCCTCCGCCGTGAACTGGCAGGGTGGGCCGGCGAACCGTTCGAGGGCCTCGACGACATCGACGGGGTGATCGCCCACCGCCGGGCACTGCTGCGCCGCCACGCCGACGCATGCGTCGTGGTGGCCCAGGCCGACGTGGCCGCTGGGCGGACAGCCGAGGTGCTGGCCGGCGTTCCCGCCCAACTCCGCATCCACCCGACATGCGAGCCACTGCTCGGCATGCTGGCCGCCGCCCAGTACCAGGCCGGCGACCAGGTCGGCGCGTTGCGCACGGTCCGCGACTTCGTCGAGCACCTCGTCGGCGAGTTGGGCCTGGACCCGACTCCCGAGCTGGTCCGCCTGGAGCACGACATCCTCGGGCACGCCGAGTGGCTGCAACGACCACATCCGGGCGGAGGTCCGACACGAGGCACGACCACGGACGAGGACCTCCCCGACCGACGGGCTCTCGTGGACGAGCTCCTCGACGAGCTCCGCAGTCCGGCCACCCGGCGGATGACCCATCTCGTCGGCGAGGCCGGCATCGGCAAGTCGACGCTGCTCCATCAACTGGTCACCGAACTGCGTGCGGACGGCCGCCAGGTGCTGCACGTCACCGCCGGAGCCGGACGGCTGGCCCTGGCAGCGGTCGAGCTGATCGCCCGCGATCTCGGCGTCACCTGGCAGGCGGGAGAGCGGTCCGCGGCCGAACGCGCCGCCGACCTGGTGACCCGGCTGCGCGACGCCCCGGTCACCATGGCGATCGACGATGCCGACACCCTCGATCCGGACTCGGCGGCCACGCTGACGCTCGTTGCCGCGGCCTGCCCCGAGGTGCACTGGCTGACCAGCGGGCGGACATCGGCCGGGCTCGCCGGACAGCTCTACGGCGACGTTGGGAGCTCGGCGCGCCTGGCCGTCGTCGCCATCCCGCCGCTCACCGAGAGCGATGCCCGCCTGCTGGCCCGGTCGTGGGTCGGGTCACGGCTCACCGAGATCGACGAGTCGACCATCGACGACGCCGTCCGGCGAGCCGACGGCAACCCGTTCCTGGTCACGGCACTGTCCCGGGCGATCGGCGCGGGCGAGGCGCCGGCCGTGCCGGCGGCAACGGTCGATCATGCTCGCCGCCAGCTCGGCCTGCTCAGCGGCATCGCCCGGCAACTCGTCGAGCGGGCCGCGCTCGACCCGACGGACACCATCGACGTCGCCGCACTCGCCGACTCGATGGAGACCTCACGGGAGCGTGGCGTGGCCGGGGTCGAGGAAGCGATGGCCGTCGGTCTCGTCCACGACTCCCCGGCAGGGCCCTGCTTCCGTCATGCGCTGATCCGCGAGTCGATCGCCGAGTCGATGACCACCGCCCGCCGAGCGCTGCATCACGCTGCGCTGGCCACCACGCTCGTGAACCGGCGCGCCGCCGGCGCGTCGCGCACCGCCCATCACCTGCGGCGGGCAGCCGACCCGGCACTCCGCCCGGCGGCGGCGGAGTGGACGGCCCGGGCCGGCGAGGAGCTCGCCCAGCGCGGCGCGCTCCTGACTGCCGCCGAGAGCTACGAGCTGGCCGCCAGCCTGGGCGCCGAGGCCCAGATCGACCCGCAGGTGACCGTGCCGTGGGAGCTCGCCGCCGTCCGCCTCCACCACCTGGCCGGAAGGACCACCCACTCGATCACGCTCGCCGGTGAGGTCGCCCGGCGAGCTCGCCCACTCGGTCGGGCGGATCTGTTCGCCAGCGCGGCGATTGCCAGCGCCGGCATGCAACTGACCGTCGGACCAGCTCACGAACTCGCCATCGAGATGATCTCCGACGCCTGGCACATGGTGGACCGCGCCGATCGGACCACTCGCATCGCCCTGGCCGAGGCGGCGTGCCGGGTCGTGGCAACAGACATCGCTCCGGCAGCCGAACGCCTGCAAGGCGATGTGCTTCCCGATCTCGAACGGGCGAGCGAGGACGCGGGCGATCCGCGCAGCACGGCCCTCGCCAACCTCGGGCTTCGGGTCATCTCCTGGAAACTGCGCGCTCGACCGAGCGAGCGAGTTCGCCGATCCGCAGCGGCCGTCGCCGCGAGTCGGCGCTTGGCCGACGCCACGCTGGTGCTGCGTTCCCACCGGGCCCTCGTCAGCGATCGCTTTGCCATGGCCGATCGCTCGACCAGCGAGGCACTGCAGTCCTACCTGCGCGTCGCCCAGGAGTCCCACTCCGCCTTCCACACGTGGGACGCGTACCGCCTCGCGGCCGCCATCGCCCACTGCCAGGGCGACGACTCGACCGCCGACCAGCACGTGCGCACGGCTGACCGCTATCTCGCCGCCATCGACCCCGATGTTCGGGACGGTGCTGCCCTCGAGTACCTCGTGGCCGATCACCTACGTCACGGCACGTTGGCCGACCTGTACGGAGCCGCCACCCCGACCGTGTTCGATCCGAGGCTCGACGTCACCGTGCAGTTGGCGACGTCGGCGGTGTCCGCAGCGGCTGGGCAACCGTCTCCGTCTGCGCTGGTCGACCGCTGTGTGGACGAGGCCCTGCACGGGTCGGCCAGGGTCGTCACGCTGGTGTTCGCCAGTTTGGCGCTCGATCCGGCGGATCCCGACGGCGATGCCGTCGCAGCACGCCTCGCCGAGGAGTTGACGCCACTCGCCGGGTCCCTGGCGTTGGTGGAAGGGGGAACGGCCTGCCTCGGGCCGGTCGACCAGTATCTGATGCACCTTGCTCACCGGCTCCGTCGACGGGATCTGGCCGAGGCGTGCGCCGAACGTCTCTCGGCAACGGCTAGCTTTGCCGCGGGTTGGGCAACCACAGGGGGTGCGGGACATGAGCGACGGCGTCAATCCGGCCAAGCAGACCATCACGGCCGAGCAACTGGCTGAGCAGGACGAATTCGTGAGGGAGGTGAACGAGGCGGGCAAGCCAGCGAGGGGCGTCGGTCACGCGGCACTGCATCAGCACCTGAACGACACCGCCCACGACCGCGTTCCCGAGACGCGGTTGACGAGCGTGCTGGAGCGGCTCGTCCGCAGCCACCGGGTCCCGCCGCGCATCAGGGAGTACTACGAGATCACGCATACCGCCCCGACCTTCCTCCACTGGTTGTGCGACTTCGCCGACCGCAACACCACCTTCGAGTTGCAGATCTCGCCCGACTTCCCCGAACCACCATCGCTCGTCCTCGACCCCGACGGTCACACGATCGTGCGGGTCAAGCCGCTTGACTCCGAACCAGGCGGTGAACCCGGCTCGACGTGACGGCGATGGAGGCGGTGTCGCCGTCGTGATGGAACGGGTGACGGTTTGAGCCGACGCTGTCGGCATGACGGACAACAACGGACAAGCTCAGATCCCCGCCGGTAACGGCGACCTCGTCGCCCCGACGGTTCAACTGCTCAACTCGCTCAACCTCCTGCCCAGCCATGACGATCTCAAGGAAGCTGGCGACCTCGGGGCGGTCTTCAGTGGCCCGCCACAGAGCGTCGCCTTGATCGAAGCCGGTGCCACCGCGCTCTCCAAGTGGTGGGCCATCGGCGGGGCAGCGGCTGTGGGCGGGGTGTGGTTGGGAGTTAAGAGCATGTGGAACAGCCTCCCGGAGCTCCGCAGCACGATGCTCTACGCGGGTGCGGCACTGAGCGTGGGCCTGATCCTGGGGGTGGCGTACTTGCTGGCCAGCGACGTGCGCGGGCGGGCGGCAGTCATGACCGAGACCGTGATCGCCCGCCAGCACGTGGCCCGGGAGATGGTCGTTGCGGCCGCCGGGCGGCCAGCTGGTACGGCTGCGCCGGCAGAACCACCGTTCGTTGCCATCCCCGGGTTCCGCGAGGTCACCAACCTCTCCTCGGCGAACAACCCCGGGTGGCGGTTGCTCGCCGTCCGCCAGCGTGACGGCCAGCCCGAGTACCTCGCCGTCAACGGCACCTCCACCCAATGGGTCAGCGCGGCGAACATCCGCTTCGACTGACCGGACGCCGTTAACAGGTCGTTAGCGGCCGGGTGGTCCTCTGAGCGCATGATGCTCGAACCGCCCAACGGCTATCACGATCGACTGTCCCAGCTCCTCAGCGGCGTGCCGATCCGCCGACGGTGCGCCCGGGCCGGCCAGGTGATCTGCTTCCGTGGCGATCGCAGCGAGACCGCCATGGTGGTCCGCAGCGGCCTGGCCGGCCTGGAGGTGGCCTGCGGGGCACGCGATGCGATGATCGCCACCCTGTACCGACCGGGCGATCTGATCGGCGTCGGCCGACTCCTGCTGCCGGGCAGCGTCCACGAGGGCACGGTGCGCGCCCTGTCCGCCACCGAGGTGCAGCTGATCGACTGGGGCGATCTCACCGAGGCCCGGGCCGGCGAGCAGCTTCGCCCGGTCCTGGCCGAGGCCGCCGTGTGCGAGAACCGCTGGCTGACCGAACGAGTGGCCGAAGCCGCCCTGCTCCGTTCCGCACCCCGCGTCGCCCGGGCCCTGTGCCGGCTGGCCGGCACCGACCACGTGGTCGGCGTCAACCAGGATGCGGTCGCCGCCGTCGCCGGTGTGGTGCGGGCGACGGCCAACGCCGAGCTCGGCCGCCTGGCGGCGCTGGGGCTGATCGAGCGCAGCCGCTGCCGGATCCGGTTGATCGATCGGCCGGCCGTCGAGCGGTTCGCCAGCCGCGGCTGAGCCCGCAATCAAGCGCCTGGTACCGACGGCGGGTGGATCTCGTCGCTGCCGGCGAAGGCGTCCAGCACCGCGGCCCGCCACGATCGATGCACCTCGCTCGCCGAGCGGCCGAGTCCGATCGGCACCCGGACCTGATAGGTCAGCCGGTCGTCGGCCACGCTGGTCAGCCCGATCACCTCGGCTCCCTCGACCTGGGCCGCCAACGCCCGGACGAACCCCTCCGCAGCGGCCGGCGCCGTGGCCCGAGCGACGTCGACGGACAGCACGACCGACCCGGATTGCGAGAGGTTGGCCACCCGCGGCACGTTGCCGTGAGCCACGTACCAGCGGCGCCCCTCACCGTCTCGCAGGCGTACGCTGCGCACCGTGACCCGCTCGACCACCCCCCGACACAGACCGAGGTCGACGTCGTCACCCACCCCGAACTGATCCTCGGCCAGCACGAAGAAGCCGGCGATCACGTCGCGGATCAACGTCTGGGCACCGAATGCCACGGCGCCGCCGATGATCGTGGTCGTGGCGACCACCCCGCCGATGTTGACGCCCAGCTCGCTGATGATCGTGATCACCGCCGCCGTCCACACCACCCCGACCACCGCGCTGCGCAACATGCCGGCCACGGCGGTCTGGCGAGCCTCGGCCCGAGCCCGGTCGGTGCCGGGCACGACGATCGTCCGGCGCGCCGAGCGGCTGATCACCGCCCGGACCACCACGGTCAGCACCAGTGCGGTGAGCACGATCAGCACGACGCGCAACGGCGTCAGCAGGTGGAGCTCGTCGAGGCGGGTCACCCAGTGCGGGGTGGTGCGCACGGCGGGCATCGCCGCGCATGGTACCTGACCGGTTCCCGACGATGCCGGGCCAGTATCCTTCGGCCTGCATGTCCTGGCGTTGGCGTCCACCCGATCAGCGACCCGGCTACCGGCCCCGCCACACCACCGCCCAACGGCTGATGCTGGGTGCTGCGGTGGTGACCATCCTCGGCTGCCTGGCGGGCGCCGGTGCGCTGCTGGCTGGCAAGTACACCCGCGAGCAGTTCCAGCTCGTCGACCTGGGAACCACCACGACCACGTCACGCCCGCCGCGGGTGATCACCACGGACACGACGCCCGAGCTGACCGTGCCCGGCTCGCCCGTTCCCGCATCCGCCATCGGTGGCACGGTGCCGTCGACGGACGCCACCAACGCGACCTCGGCCACGGTGGCCCCGACGATCGAGACGACGATCCCCGAACCGACCACCCCGCCCACCTACCCGCACGTCGATCCCAACGCCCAGAACTTCCTCGTCGCCGCAGCCGACAACCACGCCTGCATCGACCCCGGCTCACCGTGGGCCAACGCCGCCGACCCCAAGCGGCCGGCGTCGGACCGCAGCGACACGATCATGGTGATCCGCATCGACCCGACCACCAACCGCGCCGCGGTGCTGTCCTTTCCTCGCGACCTGTGGGTCCGGATCCCCGGACGCGGTCGCCAGCGGATCAACGCCGCCTACCGGATGAACGAACCGGACCGGCTGATCCAGACCATCGCCGACAACTTCGGCGTCAACATCGACCACTACATCCAGGTCGACTTCTGCGCGTTCAAGCGGGTGGTCGACGCCATCGGTGGGCTGGACATGTCCTTCGCCACGGGCATCCGCGACGACAACACCCAGATCCGCATCGAGGATCCGGGCTGCCACCACTTCGTCGGCGACGAGGCACTGGCCTACGCCCGCTCGCGAGAGATGCGCGCCAAGATGCCCAATGGCAAGTGGGGGCGGACCGAGCCGCTGTCCGATCTGGCCCGGATCAGCCGCCAGCAGGACATGCTGTCACGCATGCTGGCCAAGGCGCTGGACAAGGGCCTGCTCAACCCCAGCGTGGCCAAGGGCTTGATCGACACGCTGGTCAACGGCGACATCGTCATGAGCCGGCTGAGCACCGACGACCTCCTGGGCTTCGCCGGCGTCATGCGCCGGGTCGATCCCAACCAGATCCGCCGCTACACCATCGACGCCAACGGCCAGACGATCGGCGGTGCGGATGTCCTGGTGTGGGAGAACACGATCAACCGGCCCGAGATGCAAGCCATCCTGCGGATCTTCCGCGGCGAGGCCACCCTGCCTGCCGGACCCGAGCCGCCCGCACCGGCGCACAGCACCGCGGCTGCCACGCTCCCCGCGGGCACGGTCCCGCCAGCCAGCACGCCGCCTGCGCTCGGGACCGAACCCCAGGACAACGTGGTTCCGGCCATCCTGCCGCAGAAGGACGTGCACTGCTGACGCCGCGCTGACGGCCGGCGGGCGCCCGGTCAGCCGTCGATGGCCGCGTGCAGCGCGGCCACCACCGAGCTCGGACCGTCGACGGTCACGACGCGGGCACCGGCGCTGCAGGCCAGGGCGTCGGCCTCCGCCCGGTCCGCAGCCGGGGCCACGATCACCAGCTCCTCCAGGGCCGCCGCGGCTGCGGTCGGGTCGCCGTGGACCGTCGCCCGGCAGTCGCTGAGCAGCAGCGTCAGCTGCCGCGCCGCCCGGCTGCGGGACAGTTGGGCCGCGGCGCCGCGTAGCGCCCCGTCGAGGTCGGTGGTGCCGGCGCCGCGCAAGGCGAGGAGATCGTCGACCACCCGCCACACCGGGCGGTCCGACGACATCGAGCGCAGGGTGACGACGTCGCGGCTGAATGCCAGCACGGCGTGCTCCTGCGGAGCCCGCCAGGCAACGGCGGCGGCGGCCAGCGCGGCCGTGGCCAGCGGGGCACCGCCCATCGACCCGCTGCGGTCGACCACCAGGCAGACCGCCAGATCGGGCCGTCGCCACGTCCGGACGCGCAGCCGTTCGGGGTCGGCCACGCCGGTGGCGCGCAGCTCGGCGAGCGCGTCGATGCTGGCGTCCACGTCGAGGTCCCCGCCGTCGACCAGAGCGGCCGTGACCACCCGGCCGACGCCCCGCCGCCGTGACCGGCCGTGGCGGGCGAGATCGACGAACAGCCGCCCGGCCAGCCGGCGGGCGCGCTCGCGCAGGGCGACATCGGTGGCGGCGGTGAGTTCGGCCAGCAGCCCGAGGGTGGCATCGGGGTCCTCGTCCATGGCCGAGGCCACCGCCTCGTCGTCGAGCACGCCGACCTCCGGGGAGATCTGCTCGAACCGCTCGTGGCGGGCCAGGTGGCTGCGCGCCGTCGTTCGCCGGCGGGCCGCGGCCACCTCCGCCTCGGCCGCGTCACCCTCGTGGACCGTCCCACCCGGCAGGGGGCGCGGCGGCGCTACGGACCGCTCGCCCCCGCCGGGGCGGTGGCTTTTCCCGAGGGCTCATCGCCGGCCGGCCGCTCGAAGACCTGCCACCACAGCTCCTCGATGATCTCCTCGGCGGACCGGGCACAGCCCTCGCGGACCCGCAGCCGCCCGGACAGCGCCACGCCGGCGGCATCGAGGCCCAGCACGGCGTCGACCGGGCAGTTGCGCCGGCGAGCCAACGCCCCGGCCACCGCGGCGGTGTCGATGGCACCGCGCACCGACGACCCGACGCGCACGTCGGGGTGGACGCGGGTCCGGCGGACCACCTCGACCACCCGTTCCGTCCAGGCCGGGTCCGTGTCGGCGCCGGACGCGGCGACGATCGCCGCCTCGTCGGCGGCGTCCTGATAGCCGAGCGCCAGGCGGCACACCCGGTCGTAGACCGCGCCGGAGATGCGCGCCGTCCCGACCGCATCGAACGGGTTCATCGCCGCCACCAGGCGGAACCCGGGTGCGGCCACCAGCCGGCCGACGCGTGGCACGTGCAGCTCGCCCTCGCTCATCACCGTGATCAGCACGTTGAGCGTCTCCTCCGGCACCCGGTTGATCTCCTCGACGTAGAGCAGCGACCCCCCGGTCAGCGCCGCGGCGAGGGGACCGTGGACGAACTGCTCGGGGTCGTAGCCGGACGTCAGGACCTGCGCCGGGTCGAAGTGGCCCACCAGGCGGGCCGGGGTCAGCTCGGCGTTGCCCTCGACCAGCTCGAAGCCGATGCCCAGCTCGGCGGCCACGGCACGCAGGAGGGTGCTCTTGCCGGTGCCCGGCGGTCCCTCCAGCAGCACGTGCCGGCCGGCTTCCAGCGCGGCGACGAGCAGCTCGATCTCCCGGGCTCGGCCCACCACCCGGGCCGCGACCCGGTCGACCAGGTCAGCCATGGACGACGACGCCGCGCAGGTTCGTTCCGTCGCGCATGGCCTGGTAGCCGTCGTTGATCTGGTCCAGCGAGTACCGCCGGGTGATCAGCTCGTCGAGCTTGAGGTCACCCTCGCGATACATCGACAGCAGGCGAGGAATGTCGTGGCGCGGGTTCAGCGAGCCGAAGATCGTCCCCTTGATCTCCTTGTTCCACATCGCCAGCTCGAACAGATTGACCGCCGCCTGGGTCTGCATCATCGGGGCCAGGGCGGTGACCACGATGGTGCCACCCTTGCCGGCCAGCTGGGTTCCGAGGGCCATCAACTCGCCGTGCAGCACGCCCGGGGTCATGATCACCTTGTCGGCCATCTGCCCCATGGTCAGCTCGGTGACGGCCGGCATGGCCGCCTCCATCGACTCGAAGGTGTGCGTGGCACCCAGCTCCATCGCCTTCTCCCGCTTGAACTCCACGGGATCGACGGCGATCACCCGCTTGGCGCCGGCCAGGCGGGCGCCCTGCACGGCGTTGATGCCGATGCCGCCCACGCCCACCACCACGACGGTGTCGCCGGGACGAGTGTCCGCCCGGGTGGTCGCCGACCCGAACCCGGTGGCCACGCCACAGCTCACCAGGGCGACGCACTCCAGCGGGAGGTCGGCGTCGACCTTGATCACCGAGGCCTCGGCGACGCAGGTGATCTCGCTGAACGAGCCGACCTTGGCCATCAGCTTGGCCGGGTCGCCGGTGCCCAGGAAGTGGCGGTGGGTGCCGTCGGTGATCATCCCGCCGGTCAGCGTGCCGGCACCGGCGTCGCACAGGTTCTGGCGTCCGGTCGAGCAGTACCGGCACCGCCCGCACGACGGGACGAAGCTGGCCGACACGTGATCCCCGAGCTGCACGCTGGTGACGCCGGGACCGACCTCGGCCACCACCCCGGCTCCCTCGTGGCCGCCCACCATCGGCAGCATCGGGGGGATGCCCATCTGGGCAGCGATCTGGTCGGGGATCGACAGGTCGCCGGTGACCAGGTGCTCGTCGCTGTGGCACAGTCCGGCGACCTTCCACTGCACGAGGACCTCACCGACCTTCGGTGGGTCGACCGTGATCGTCTCGACCGACCAGTCCTGGCCGACCCCGTGGAGCACCGCGGCGCGTGTCTGCATCGGCCGAGCGTAGCGATCAGCGGCAGATCGGCGTCTGCCCGGCGCCCACCGACAGCGAGCCCTGCTGGAACGCCGCCGGACCGTTGACCACCACCAGCTCGCCGCTCCGATCGAGCCGCACGGTCACCGACACCCACGAGCCCGGCGTGTCGAAGACCTGCAAGGCGATGTCGCGATGGTCGAACACGGTGACCGGCATGTCGGTGTGCGCGCCGTCGCGCCACACGTCGGCCGGTGACCCGCCACAGCCGACGAACACGTGGAACACCGCCAACGGTTGACGGCTCTCGGTCTCTGCAGTGACCACCGTCGACGGCGACACGGCGCGGCGCGACGGCGGGTCGTGGCGGTCCCACCACCCGAACGCCAAGGTGACCACGGCCATCAGGGCGACGACCGCGGCCACCTCGTGGAGGCGCGGCGGGCGGGTGGGGAGGTGCAGCTTCAGCGCCGCCCGATCAGTCGTAGACCAGCACGCCCCGGATGTTCTTCCCGGCGTTCATGTCGGCGTAGCCCTGGTTGATCTCCTCCAGCGGGTAGGTCCGGGTGACCAGGCCGTCGAGGTCGAGGTGACCCTGGGAGTACAGCTCGAGCAGATGCGGGATGTCCTTGCGGAAGTTGGCACTGCCGAACAGCGAGCCGACCAGCTGCTTCTCGAACACGGTGAGGAACACCGCCGGGACCGCGATGCTCTGCTCGGCCGGACTGTGGATGTTGGTGACGACCGTGCGCGATCGCTTGCCGGACAACCAGAACGCCTCGCCCAACGTGGTGCCGTCGCCGACGCCCATGCACATGATCACCTTGTCGAAGCCGCGGTTGTAGGTCGAGCGCTCCAGGTCCGCCAGCGCCTCACCGATCGAGGCGTACGTCAGCGTGGCGCCGAACTCCATGGCCTTCTCCCGCTTGAACTCCACGGGGTCGATGGCGGCGATCACCTTGGCCCCGGCCAGCCGGGCACCCTGGATGGCGTTGGAGCCGATGCCACCGCAGCCCACCACCGCCACCGCGTCGCCGGCGCGCACCTCAGCGGCATACACCGACGAGCCCCACCCGGTGACAACCCCGCAACCCAGCAGGCAGGCCTTGTCCATCGGGTACTCGGCGCCGATCTTCACGCACGACGCCTCATGGACGACGGTGTGATGGGCGAACGTGCCGACACCCACGCCGAGGGCGATGTCCTTGCCACGGGCATGATGCCGGTAGGTGCCGTCGACCTGCGTCCCGACGGCCATGTTGGCGGCCATGTCGCACAGGTTGCTGTGACCCGTGGCGCAGCTCGGGCAGCGCCCGCAGGCCGGGACGAAGCCGAACACCACATGGTCCCCGGGTGCCAGGCTGTAGACGCCCTCGCCGACCTCCACGACCACGCCGGCACCCTCGTGACCGCCGATCAGTGGGGGCTCGGGCGTGATCCCCGCCATGTCACCCGTGACCAGGTGCTCGTCGCTGTGGCACATGCCGCTGGCGGCCAACTTCACCAGGACCTCGCCGCGCTGCGGCGGGTCGAGCTCGATCTCCTCCACGCTCCACGGCGTGTTGCGCTCCCACAGGATGGCGGCCTTGGTCTTCACGGGACGACCCCTCTTTCTCGGCACCGGACAGGGCGACAGTAGCGCCGCGGGCACGCCGCCGCGCCGTCGGCCGCCGCTACGCTCCGGCCCATGGAAACCACCACCGAGGAGACCGCCGAGCGGGCCGTCGACGACGAGCTGCTCACCGAGGACCTGCTCGTCGAGGAGATCTCCATCGACGGGATGTGCGGGGTCTACTGACCTGAACGCCACCCTCACCGACGTCGCCCGCGACGACGTCGCCCTGGAGCTGCATCCGCAGGTCGCCCTGCGGCCCGAGCCGTTCGGTGCCCTGGCGTACCACTACGGCACCCGGCGTCTGGTGTTCCTCCGCCATCCTGGCCTGGTGGCCGTGGCCAGGGCGCTGGCCGACCATCCGTCGCTGGCGGCGACGCTGGACGCCTGCGGCGTCATCGGCGCCCAGCGAGTGGCGTTCGCGGCCGCCGTCGAGCAGCTGGCCCGCTCGGGGATCGTCCGTGAGCGCACCGGCTAGGACTCCCCTCGCCGAGCACATGAAGCGCGGCCTCGCCGCGCCCATCTGCCTGACCTGGGAGCTGACCTACGCCTGCAACCTGCAGTGCGTGCACTGCCTGTCGTCCTCCGGACGGCGGGATCCGCGGGAGCTGACCACCGCCGAGGCCCGTCAGGTGATCGACGAGCTCCACGACCTGCAGGTGTTCTACGTCAACATCGGTGGCGGCGAGCCCACGATCCGCGGCGACTTCTTCGAGCTGGTCGACTACGCCGTCGAGCGCGGCGTCGGGGTCAAGTTCAGCACCAACGGGTCACGCCTCGACGCCGCCGTCGCTCGACGCCTGGCCGCCACCGACTATCTCGACGTGCAGATCTCCATCGACGGTGCCGACGCGCCGACCAACGATGCCGTGCGCGGCGCGGGCAGCTTCGCCATGGCCCGCCAGGCCATGGACCACCTGGCGGCAGCCGGCTTCGGCAACTTCAAGGTCAGCGTCGTGCTCACCCGGCACAACGCCGGCCAACTCGACGAGTTCCTCGACCTCGCCGAGGGCTACGGCGCCCAGCTGCGCCTCACCCGGCTGCGCCCCAGCGGCCGCGGCGCCGACACCTGGCACGAGCTGCACCCCACCCAGGCGCAGCAGCGCCAGGTCTACCGCTGGCTGCTCGGGCATGGCGAGCGGGTCCTCACCGGCGACTCGTTCTTCCACCTGAACGCGCTCGGTGAATCACTCCCCGGGCTCAACCTGTGCGGCGCTGGGCGAGTGGTCTGCCTGATCGATCCGGTCGGCGACGTCTACGCCTGCCCGTTCGTGATCCACGAGGAGTTCCGCGCCGGCAACGTCCGCGACCCTGGCGGGTTCGCCGCCGTGTGGCGTGACTCGCCACGGTTCCTCGAGCTTCGCCAACCGCAGTCGGCCGGCGCCTGCGCCTCGTGCGGTGCCTTCGACGCCTGCCAGGGCGGGTGCATGGCCGCCAAGTTCTTCACCGGCCTGCCGCTCGACGGACCCGACCCGGAGTGCGTCACCTCCGGCGACGACCACCCCCTGGTCGGGCTCGATCCGGCCGGTGCGCCCCGCCCGGGCGTCGACCGCAGCTGGGGCACCACGTCACCGGTCCAGCTGACCCGTAACATGCGGCGGTGATCGCCGCGCTGGTGCTGATCCCGGTGGCCTACCTGCTCGGGACCTTCCCGAGCGCGGTCATCGTGGCCCGCAGCAAGGGCATCGACATCCACACCGTCGGGTCGGGCAACCCGGGCGCGTCGAACGTCGCCCGCGTCCTCGGCGCCAAGTACGGCGCGCTGGTCTTCCTGCTCGACGCGCTGAAGGGTGCCATCCCGGCCGTCGCCGGACTGGCACTGCACAGCCGACCCGGCGCCTACGTGCTGGTCACGGCGGCGATCCTCGGGCACATGTTCCCCGCCACCCGCGGCTGGCACGGCGGCAAGGGGGCCGCCACCCTCGGCGGCGCCATCCTGGCGCTGTTCCCCATCCACGGACTGATCCTGCTGGCGGCCTGGATCGTCATCCGCAAGCTCACCGGCACGGCCTCGGTGGCGACGTTCGCGATCATCGCCGCACTGATCATCGACATGGCGGTGCGCGGCACGCCGGGGTGGGAGATCGCCGCCATCGTCGGGCTGTCGGCGCTGGTCCTGGTCCGCCACGCCGGCAACATCCGCCGGCTGGTGGACGGCCGCGAGCTGTCAGCGACCGGTCACTAGCGCGAGACTGTCCAGCCAATGCGGCTCACCGAACCCATCGTCCTCGGTTCGCGCCCGGCCCCCAGCCGGGTGATGTTCGGCCCGATCGTCACCAATCTCGGCGACGACGACCGCCGCTTCTCGCCGCGCCACACCGCGTTCTACGCCCGCCGCGCTGCCGGTGGATGCGGCATCGTGGTCACCGAGGGCGCCAGCGTGCACCCCGGCGACTGGCCCTACGAGCGGGCTCCACTGGCCGAGCGCTGCGCTGCCGGGTGGGCCGCCGTCGCCGCCGCCTGCCACCGGCACGGAACCGTCGTCGTGGCCTCGCTCGACCACGCCGGCGGGCAGGGCTCGTCGGCCTACAGTCAGGCGCCGCTGTGGGCACCGTCGAACGTGCCCGAGGTGAACACCCGGGAAGTGCCCAAGTGGATGGAGGACGACGACATCGAGGCGGTCGTGGCCGGGTTCGCCACCGCTGCCCAGATCGCCACCGGGGCCGGCTGTGACGGGGTCGAGATCAACGCCGGCCAGCACAGCCTGGTCCGCCAGTTCGCCAGCGGCCTGACCAACCAGCGGTCCGACGCCTGGGGCACCGACCGGCTGCTGCTGGCCCGCCGGGTGATCGCCGCGGTGCGCCCGCACGCCCCACTGGTGGGCCTCCGGTTGAGCTGCGACGAGCTGGCCCCATGGGCCGGGATCACCCCGGACGGCGCCCCCGAGATGGCCGCCACGCTGGCCGGGCTGGGGCTCGACTACCTGGTGGTCGTGCGCGGCTCGATCTTCTCGGTCGAGCAGACCCGCGCCGACCACCACCAACCGGCGGGCTACAACCTCGACCTGGCCCGGCGAGTGGCCGTGGCCGTACATGCCAGCGCGCCGGGCTGCGCGGTCATCGCCCAGGGGTCGATCGTCGACGTCGCCATGGCCGAGGCCGCGCTGACCGGTGCGCACGGCGATGGCGCCGGGCTCGACGCCGTGGAGATGACCCGGGCGCTGCTGGCCGACCCGGATCTCGTGGTCAAGGCCGGCGCCGGCCGGGCCGCGTCGATTCGCCCGTGCACCCGCTGCAACCAGACCTGCCAGGTGCGCGATGCCCGCAACCCGATCATCACGTGCGTCGGCGAACCCAGTACCGGGCACGAGACCGAGGATCCGGACTGGCTGGCCGCCGACACCGAGGCCCGCACGGTCGTCGTGCTCGGCGCCGGGCCGGCCGGACTGGAGGCCGCCCGCGTTGCCGCCCGGCGCGGCCATCGGGTGACCGTGTACGAGCGCGCCGCGCAGCCCGGTGGGTTGGCCGCCGTCGCCGGACCGCATCAGGCCCTGGTGCGCTGGCTGGCCGCCGAGGCCGAGGCGGCCGGGGCCACCATCCACTGCGCGGTCGACGAGCGTTCGCTGCCGCCCGGGGATGCGGTGGTGGTGCAGTGCACCGGGTCGGTGCCCGGCGAGCCGACCTATGCGGTCACCTCGACCGACGTCATCGACGTGGCCGATCTCCGCCGCGGCTCGGCCCGACTGCCGGACCACGGCCCGGTGGCCGTGCTCGATCCGATCGGCGGGCCGATCGCCGTCGAGCTGGCCGCCGAGCTCGGTTCACGAGCGGTGCTGATCACCCAGGACCACATCGCCGGCAACGAGCTGTCGCGCACCGGGGACCTGGCCCCCGCCAACGTCCGCCTGGCGCAGGCCGGTGTCACCGTCGAGCGACGCTGCCTCCCCCGCGTCGTGCGCCCCGGCGAAGTCGAGGTCGAGGACCGGTTCACCGGACGGCGGCGGATCATCACCGCCGAGGCGGTGGTCGACTGCGGGTTCCGCCTGCCCGACACGGCCCGCCCCGACGCCCACCTCCAGGCCGGGGACTGCGTCGCGCCGCGCACCGTGCACGAGGCCATCCTCGACGGGCGCCGCGCCGGACGGGCCGTGGCCGGCGCCAACCGATGAGCCCCGCCACGGCACCCGACGGGCAGACCCCGCTGCCCGCCGCCGTGCTGTGGGACCTCGACGGCACCCTGGTCGACACCGAGCCGTCGTGGATCGCCGCCGAGCATCGTCTCGTCGCCGAGCACGGCTCGGGGCGATGGTCCGACGAGCAGGCCCACCGGCTGATCGGCTTCGACCTGCGCGAGTCGGCCCGGGTGCTGCAGCGCGAAGGCGGTGTGCGGATGGGCGTCGACGACATCGTCCGTTACCTGCTCGGTGCGGTCATCGACGACATCCGCCGCGCCACGCCGTGGCGACCGGGCGCCCGCCGGCTGCTCGAGGAGCTGCGGACCAACCAGGTGCCGTGCGCGCTGGTGACCATGTCGTGGCGGGCGCTGGCCACCGCCGTCGTCGACCAGCTGCCACCCGGGACGTTCGCCACCATCGTGTCCGGCGACATGGTCGAGCGCGGCAAGCCCGATCCCGAGCCGTACCGCACCGCGGCGCAGATGCTGTGGGTCGAACCGCAGCACTGCGTGGCCATCGAGGACTCACCCACCGGCGTGGCGTCGGCCATGAGCGCCGGATGCCGGACCATCGCCGTGCCGAACATCGTGCCGATCGAACGCCGTCCGGGTCTGACCGTGCGGCGCTCGCTGGCCGACATCCACCTGGCCGATCTCGACGGGCTGTTCACCACGCCGCGGTCCCGCCACCCCGAGCCGCGCACCGCCGACCGCACCCGACGGGCGGGCGCTGGCACGGCCCTCGACGGCACGGTGCGCATCGCCGGGCGGACGATCAGCCGCCGCCAGCTGCTGGTCGGCGGGGTCGGGGTGGCCGCGGTCGCCGCCGCGGCCGGTTGGCTGCTCGGCGGCGAGGAGCTCCCCCCGCCGCCGGACATTCCCATTGCCGCCTGGGTGCCGTACTGGCGGATCGACGAGGCCACCGCCTCGCTGCGCGGCAACTCGCGGATGCTCACCTCGGTGTCGCCGTTCTGGTTCGAGGTCAACGACGCCTCCGGCGTCAACCAGGTGGTCATCAACACCCACGCCAACCCGGACAAGACCACGGCGTTCATCGACCTGGCCCGCCAGCGACACCTGCGGGTCATCCCATCGATCGTCGACCAGACCGCGGCCGGCACGATGGCCGCCACCCTTGCCGACCCGGCGGCGCGCGCCGCGCACATCGGCGCCCTCCTGCACTTCGCCGAGGCCAACCGGGTCGACGGCCTGGACATCGACTACGAGCGCTTCGCCTTCAGCGACGGCCGCGGCACCTGGGCGACCACCCGGCCACTGTTCAGTGCGTTCATCGCCGAGCTGGCCACCCGGCTGCACGCCGAGGGTCGCCTGCTCACCGTCGCCGTGCCCACCATCGAGGGCAACGGCGGCGACAGCGATCCGGGCTACTGGGTGTACGACTACCGCGAGCTGGCCAAGCACGCCGACCAGGTGCGGATCATGGCCTACGACAAGTCGTTCGACAAGCCTGGCCCGGTGGCCCCGATGCCGTGGGTGGCCGACGCGCTGCGCGCCGCCAAGCGGGTCAGCGGGGCGCCGTCCAAGCTGGCCCTGGGAATCCCGCTGTACGGCTACAGCTGGGTGACGTCCACCACCGGGCCGTGCCCCGACGGCACGTCGACCGGGCGGGTGGCGATCACCCAGCGCGGCCTGGCCGACCTGGCCGAGCGGCGCAACGCCACCCCCGAGGTCGACGAGGACGTCGGCGAGGCCAGCTTCACCTACACCGCCGGGTTCCCCGACGGCACCCCGACCTGCCACCAGACGCGCGAGGTGCACATCGTGACCGCCGCCGGTGCCCGGGCGCGCATCGACCTGGCGCGCACCAGCCGGCTGGGCGGCGTGTGCCTGTGGGCGCTGGGCTTCGACGGGCCGGAGCTGTGGCACGAGGTGGTCGACCTGGCCCGTCAGGCGGCGTCGTCGGTGCCGGCGACCACCCGGTGATCCCCCCGTGGCGCCCGCTCACACGCCCAGCGTCGCGGCCGCCCGTTCGGCCAGGTAGACCACGCTGCGTCGGGCGTTCTCCAGGTCGATCTGCTGGTCGCCCATCGCGCCGTGCAGGAACCGGGCGTAGACCCCCTGGCTGATCACCGCCAGCCGCCAGCAGCTGAACGCCACGTAGTAGTTCAGGTTGGACACGTCGCGCCCGGTGCGCGTCGCATAGCGCTCGACCAGCTCGCCGTAGTCCCCGAACCCACCCGCTCCGGTCGGGTCGCTCGACACCAGCACGGCGTCCCCGCCGTCGTTCCAGTACACGCCGAGGTAGCCGAGATCGGCCAGCGGGTCACCCAGCGTGCACAGCTCCCAGTCGAGGATCGCCCGGATCCGCCCGGCGACCGGATCGGTGATGCAGTTGCCGAAGCGGTAGTCGCCGTGGACGATCGTCGATCCCTGCTGCTCGGGGATGTTCGCCGCCAGGTGGGCGGCGACCCGCTCGACCACGTCGAGCTCCTCGGTCTTCGACGACTCCCACTGGGCGGTCCACCGGCGCACCTGGCGGGCGACGTAGCCGTCGCGCTTGGCCAGGTCGCCGAGGCCGACGGCATCCACGTCGACCGCGTGGAGGGCGGCGAGGACATCGATCAGGTCGCGGCCGGCGTCGGCGCGCGCCTCCGCACTCATCAGCTGCGCTCGCTCGGTGGAGTCGAGCACCACCCCGTCGACGAACGACATCACGTAGAAGGGAGCGTCGTTGACCGCCGGGTCGGTGCACACCCCGAGCGCCTCGGGGACGGGAACCCCGGTGGGTCCCACGGCGGAGATCAGCCGGTGCTCCCGGGCGACGTCGTGGGCCGTGGCCAGCACGTGGCCGAGCGGCGGGCGGCGCAGCACGACCCGCCGGCCGGCCGCGTCATCGACGGTGTAGGTCAGGTTCGATCGGCCACCGGCGATCAGCCGGAAGGTGTAGGGGCCGCGGCAGCCGGCGAGGTGCTGGTCGAGCCACGCACCGACGCGCGCCGAATCGATGCCGGACGGGGTCTGCATCGGCCAGAGCGTAGACCGTCGCCGTTGACGGCCTCAGGCCGGGCGGGCGGTCAGCCGGGGCGCCCGACGCCGACCGCCTTGTCCCAGTGGACCGTGGCCGTGCGCACCACGTCGCCGGTGCGCGGGGCGTGGATCATCGTGCCGCCGCCGATGTAGATGCCGACGTGGGAGATCGGGGAGTAGTAGAAGATCAGGTCGCCGGGCCGGGCCGAGCCCTCCGAGACGTGCGGCACCGAGGCGTACTGCTGGGCCGACTGGTGCGGCAGGTACACGCCGGCGCGACCCCAGGCGTACTTGGTCAGGCCGGAGCAGTCGAAGGCCACCCCGGGGGACTCGGCGGCAAACCGGTACGGCACGTTCAGTTGGCTCTGGGCCGCGGCCACCGCCGTGTCGGCCCGCCCGGAGACCGGCGGATCCTTCGGCGGCGGAGGTGGTGGCGGGGGCGGGGTGTTGCCGCCGCCTCCGTTGTTGCCGCCACCGTTGTTCCCGCCACCGTTGTTCCCGCCACCGTTGCCGCCGCCGTTGCCTCCACCGCCGGACGGCTGGCGGGGCTGCTTCGGCCCACCCGGCGGGTTGGGGTTGGTCGGGGGGTTCGACGACGGGCGCGGACCGCGACGCGGCCGGGTGGATGGCGTGGCCCCGCCACCTCGATCGGCCGACGGCGTCGGGCGGGCGGCGGCGGCCTGGGCGGCGGCCGCACGGGCTTCGGCAGCCTGCCGGGCGGCCTCGGCCTTGCGGGCGGCGGCGATCTTGGCGGCCTCGGCGGCAGCGATGGCCGCGTCCCGGCGAGCCTGCTCCTGCTCGACGATGGCCTTGCCCAACTCGGCGTCGGCCTGGGCCTTCAACTTGGTGTACTGGTTGGTCAGCGCATCGAGCTGCGCCTTGCGGGCGTTGAGCGAGCCGACCAGGGCCGCAGCCTGCTGCTTCTTGGTCGCCAGGGTCCGTTGCTGGGCGGTGAGCTGGTCGACCACCGCCTGGGCGTTGTCGGCGCCATCGATGCCGGCGTCGAGCACCACCCGGGCCAGGTTGTCGCGCTGCTGGGCGACCTCGAAGGTGTCCGAGTTGGAGAGCAGCGGGTTGGCGGCCGCCGATCCGTTCGACGTGTACCGGTTGACGGCGATCTTCGTGAGCAGACCCTGGAGCTGGGAGAGCTGACCGGCATGGCTGTCGACGTTGGCCTGGAGGACCTTGATGTCGGCGTTGAGCTGCTGTTGCTGACCCTGCGCGGCGAGGTACGCCTCGGTGTTGGCATCGGTCTGGGACGAGAGCTTGTCGAGCTGATCGACGACCTGGGCGACCTTGCGGCGCTCGTCGGACGTGCTGTCGGCGCGGGCCGGGTTGACCCACCCAGCGGTGGTGGCGGCCAGCGAGAGGGCTCCGACGAGCAGGGTGCGGCGGGGTCGGATCGAGCTCGGGCGGGGAAAGCGAGTGGCGCGGTCCATGACGCAAGCACTGTAGCAAATGTTACGAAGTGATTGCATTCTCAACCGGGCTGTCATCGAGCTTTTTCGGCGCGATCACTCCCATTCGATGGTCCCCGGGGGCTTCGAGGTGATGTCGTAGGCCACCCGGTTGACCCCGGCGACCTCGTTGATGATCCGCGACGACATCGTCTCGAGCAGGTCGTAGGGCAACCGCGCCCAGTCCGCCGTCATCGCGTCGTCGCTGGTCACGGCACGGATGATGATCGGATGGGCGTAGGTCCGCTCATCGCCCATGACCCCCACCGAGCGGATGTCGGCCAGCACGGCGAAGGCCTGCCACAGCTGGCGCTCGAGGCCGGCGGCGGCGATCTCGGCCCGGACGATGGCGTCGGCGTGTTGCAGGATGGCGACGCGCTCCGGGGTCACCTCGCCGATGATCCGCACGCCCAGTCCGGGGCCGGGGAACGGTTGGCGCCAGACGATCTCGTCGGGCAGCCCGAGCTCGTGGCCGAGCCGGCGGACCTCGTCCTTGAACAGGTCGCGCAGCGGTTCCACCAGTTCGAGGGTCATGTCCTCGGGGAGCCCACCGACGTTGTGGTGGCTCTTGATCACCGCCGCCGTCCCGTCGTGACCACCGCTCTCGATCACGTCCGGATAGAGAGTTCCCTGGACGAGGAACCGGGCCTCGGTGAGCCCGCCGGCGTGCTCTTCGAAGATCCGCACGAACTGCTCACCGATGATCTTGCGCTTGCCCTCCGGATCGGTCACCCCGGCCAGCTGGTCGAAGAACCGCTGTCCGGCGTCGACATGGATCAGCTCGATGCCCAGGTTGCGGCGGAAGGTCTCGACGACTTGATCGCTCTCGCCCAATCGCATCAGCCCCGTGTCGACGTAGATGCAGGTCAACTGGTGGCCCACGGCGCGGTGCACCAGCGCCGCGGCGACCGACGAGTCGACGCCGCCGCTCAGCGCACAGATCACTCGCTGCCGGCCGACCTGGGCGCGGACCTTGGCGATCTCCTGGTCGATGATCGAGTCCATGGTCCACGTGGTCGGCGCCCCGGCGAGGTCGACCACGAAGCGGCGCAGCACGTCCTGACCGTGCGGCGTGTGCACCACCTCCGGGTGGAACTGCACCCCCCACACCCGCCGATCGGCCGACTCCAACACGGCGACCGGAGCGTCCGGCGTGGACGCGCTGGCGACGAACCCGGGCGGGGCCTCGACGATGGCGTCGAAGTGGCTCATCCACACGTCCTGGGTGGCCGGGAGATCGGCCAGCAGCGTGGAAGACCGGTCGGCGACGTCGAGCCGGGCCCGGCCGTACTCGCCACGCATCCCCCGCCCGACCGTCCCGCCGAGCTGCTGGGCGATGAGCTGCGCGCCGTAACAGATGCCGAGGGTGGGGATGCCGAGGTCGTAGATCGCCGGGTCCAGGGCAGGTGCGCCCTCGACGTGCACGCTCTTCGGCCCACCACTAAGCACCAGTGCGGCCGGCGGGTCGGCGGCCAGGTCGGCGGCGGTGATCCGATGCGACACGATCTCGGAGTAGACGTCGAGCTCGCGGATCCGGCGAGCGATCAGCTGGGCGTACTGGGCACCGAAGTCGACCACCAGCACGGTCTCGCCGCGCGGATGGTCGGACGAGGTACGAGCAGCGGGCATGCCCCGAGTGTACGAACCCCACCCGCTCCCGGACGTGGTCCCTCGACCTCGCTACCACTCGCCCGACTCCCCCATGCCCCCGCACTCCCGACTCCCCGTGCCCCGGGCTCCCCGTGCTCCCCATGCTCCCCATGCCCCCGGATCCCCCGACCCGCTGACACCCCCGACCCCCATGGGCGCGCCGGATCCCGCTCCCGGCAGGTTCCGCGCCCATGGGCGCGGAACCTGCGCCCACCTCCCACGGCGCCCACGGGCGCGGACGCGCCCGCGGCGCTCACCCCCATGGGCGCGCTGCGTCCCGTCACCGGCAGGTTCCGCGCCCATGGGTCCAGGTGGGGTCATTCGAGCGGGTCGAGGGGGTTGGGAGCGGGCGGGTGGAGCTGCGACGATGGGAGGGTGATCGTTCGCATGCGGCTCGGGTTGGTCGCCGTAGTCGTTGGACTCGCCGTGCTCAGCGGGGCGTGCGCCAGCGGGCCACCGCCGATCTCGCGCACGCCGCCGTCGGTGGCCACGGCGGAGGTCGGCCCGACGCCTGCCACCAACGTGTTCCTGCCCGCCAACCAGGACCTGAGCAACTGCGGGCCCGGCGTCGAACGACCGGGGTGCGGGAGCGCGGCCAAGGGGGGCTGGCGGATGGCCCTGGTGCTGGCCGCGTTGCTCATCGGAATGGGCCTGGTCACCTGGCAGGTGGCTCGCTCGTCACGGGCCCACGCCCGTCGGGTGGTGGCCCCGAACCGCGACTGGGCGACGGAGGGCGAGGACCCCGGCGAGCCTCCGCGGCCGGCCGACGTGGCGAGCCTGCCGGACGACGGGACCTAGCGTCCTCTGCGGGTTGCCGGTCCCGGCCGACCCGACACCGAAGGAGCGACCAACCGATGACCCCGCGCCTGCCCCGCTTGGTCCGATCGATGACCGCCGCCACGATCGCGCTGGTCGTCGGTCTGTCCGTCGCCGTCGCCGCCGAGACCCGCGCCGCGACCCACACCGCGACGGGGGACACTGCCTTCGTCACGGCGATGATCGACGTCGCCTCGCTCACCAGCTTCCTGACGATGGCGACGTCACCCAACCACGACCGGTGGTACGACTGGACCACCGACCTGTGCTCGGCTCCGCTGATCGGCAGCACCGGCGTGACCTTCGACTTCCGCGCCGCCTGCCGACGCCACGACTTCGCCTATCGCAACCTGCCCTTGATCGACCACCGCTACCGCACCCACGCCTGGAACCACGACTCGCGCCTCGATGCCGATCGCCGGTTCCTGGCCGACATGCGCTCCAACTGCTCAGGTCGGTCGTGGTGGCAGCGGCCGACGTGCTACGCCTGGGCGCAGACGTTCTATGCCGTGGTCCGCGCCCTCGGAGGCCCGTGAGCGGCCAAGATCACCCGGCGGGCTGCGGCGGGCCCAGGATCGCACTGAGTAGTTGGTGGAGCACGCGGGCCGTGGCACCCCACACCGTCTCGTCGTCGAGCTCGAAGAAGAAGATCGGGTGCTCGGCGCCGAACCGTCCCCATCGCTCCTCCCGGTAGGTGTCGGGCCGGGTTAGCTCGCCCAGGGGCACCCACATCACTCGCTCGACCTCCGTC
The DNA here is from genome assembly GCA_029782355.1 of Actinomycetes bacterium. GTDB lineage: Bacteria > Actinomycetota > Acidimicrobiia > Acidimicrobiales > Ilumatobacteraceae > JAKOUY01. Next base: position 80,847 of record JAKOUY010000031.1, on the reverse strand, counting down.
GAGGCCGGGCCAACGGCAACCTCGGAATCGTCCAGCGCGCCCACCACCGGAACGATGTAGCTCCGGCTGACCAAGGTGTTGAGCGGATCGAGCCGACCGAGCACCCGCACCGCAGCCGGGTCGAGTGCCACCTCCTCGTGCGCTTCACGTCGCGCTGCGTCCTCGAAGGTCTCCTCCGGGTCGAGCCGACCACCGGGGAAGCTGATCTCGCCGCGATGGCTGGACAGGTGCACCGAACGCTTGGTGAGCAGGACCTCGGCACCATCGAGTCCCTGGCGGAGGGCGACCATCACCGCCGAGTGGCGCGAGTCGTCGAAGAACGGGCCCACCGCAGCGACGGGGTGATCGCGCACGGCGACCTCCACGTCGGTCAGGTCGAGCCGGCCGGACGGCCACGGCCCGGCATGCACGACCCGGTGAGCCACGGGCCGAGGGATGTCCTGGCGCCCGCCGGCACGCCACGGGCCGGCAGGGCGAGGCGCCGGCTCAGCGCTCGGGGACCCAGCCACCGTCGACCAGCTGCTGGATGACCGTGCCGAGGCCGGCCGTCTTCAGCTGGGCGAGGACCTTGCCCGGTGTCTGCTCGCCGCGCTCCCAGTCGTTCCAGGCGGCGAGGATCTTCGACAGGTCGGGGGCCGGAGCCTCGAAGGACATGCGGGCAGGCTAGCGCTGCGCGTCGCGCCCTGCTTTGGCCGCCCGGGCAGCACGCACGCCTCGCCCGACCAGCCGGCCGGCCTTGCGGCCGAGCGCCACCGCACGGTCCTCGACCGCGCCGCCGGCCGACCGTTGGGCCCGGGCTGCGGCGCGCCGGGCGACTCGCTCGTCGCGGTCGATCGCGGCCCGGAAGTCGGTCTGCCACCAGACGAACAGATGAGCCAAGGACACCAGCACGGTGGTGAACCGGGCCGAGGTGTCGCAGCGGACCCAGGGCTGCCCGGCGGCCAGCAGGCCGATCCCGATGACGACCAGATCGGTGACCCGGTGCTGGCGACGGGATAAGACCCGGAACGCGGACAGGGGCCCGACGCTGAAGGCTGCATGGGCCACGGTCAGCCCGCCGGCCACGGCCGGCACGGCCGGCGTACCCGAGCGCAACCCCGAGAACACCAGGGCGATGCCGAACAGGTACTCGACGACCTGGTGCATCCAGAACGGCCGCTTCACCCGCCCGACGCTACCCGGCCTCCCCCGTGGCCCGCCCCGAGTCGCGCCTGACCACGCGACCCCCACCCATGACGCCCCATCCAGGCGACCCGCCACCCAGTCGACCCCGTCCGCATGCATCACCACGTCCCCATTGGCGCGGAAGCTGCCGGGGCCGGTGGTCCCAGCACCCATGGGACCGCCGAGCACCATGGCGCCCCTCGGACCCATGGGCGCGGAAACTGCCGGGGGCGGTGGTCCCAGCACCCATGGGACCGCCGGCCACCATGGCGCCCCTCGGACCCATGGGCGCGGAAATTGCCGCCGGTGCACCTTGGCGCGCCCATGGTGCTCCCAGCCAGCGTGACCCGCCCCTCGGACCCCACCAGACTTCTCGCCCCGTGATCCCCGACAGGCCGAGTGTCGCTCGACCGCGCGGTGACGTCCCACGGGCCCATGGGCGCGGAAACTGCCGGGTGTGCACGTTGGCGCGCCCATGGGAGTCGGGCGGGTCGGGCCGGGTGGGGCGGGCGAGGTTGCGCGGGGCGGGTGGGGTGGGGCGGGTGGGGTGGGGCGGGTGGGGCGAGGTGGGGGCGGGTGGGGTGGGGACGCGAGACGACCCCCGGCGCTCGGTCCGGGGGGACTCGGAGCGGCCGGGGGTCGTCGTCGAGGGGACGCGAGTCGCGGTTACATCATTCCCATGCCGGGCATGCCGCCGCCCATGCCGGGGGCGCCGGCGGCCGGCTTCTTCTCCGGCTTCTCGGCGACCAGGCACTCGGTGGTGAGCACCAGGGCGGCGATCGAGGCAGCGTTCTGCAACGCGGCCCGGGTCACCTTGGCGGGGTCGATGATGCCGGCCTTGACCAGATCGGTCAGCTCGCCGGTGGCGGCGTTGAGCCCGGTGGTGCCCTCGGCCGACTCGACCTTCTGGACCCACACCGAACCCTCCAGGCCGGCGTTGTCGGCGATGAGCCGTGCCGGGGCGGTCAGCGAGTCGTAGACCGTGCGGGCGCCGGTGGCCTCGTCACCGCTCAGGCCCTCGAGGACCGTGGCGACCGAGCGGCGCGCCCGGACCAGGGCGGTGCCGCCGCCGGCGACCACACCCTCCTCGATGGCCGCCCGGGTTGCCGAGACGGCGTCCTCGATGCGGTGCTTCTTCTCCTTCAGCTCGACCTCGGTGGCCGCGCCGACCTTGATGACCGCCACGCCGCCGGCCAGCTTGGCCAAGCGCTCCTGCAGCTTCTCCCGATCCCAGTCGGAGTCGGTGTTGTCGATCTCGGTCTTGATCTGGTTGATCCGGCCCTTGACGTCGTCCTCGGACCCGCCACCGTCGACGATGGTGGTGTTGTCCTTGGTGATGATCACTCGCTTGGCCGTGCCGAGCAGATCGAGGGTGACGTTCTCCAGCTTGAGACCGACCTCCTCGCTGATCACCTGGCCGCCGGTCAAGACGGCCATGTCCTGCAGCATCGCCTTGCGGCGATCCCCGAAGCCGGGGGCCTTGACGGCGGCCGAGTTGAACGTGCCACGGATCTTGTTGACCACCAGCGTGGCCAGGGCCTCGCCCTCGATGTCCTCGGCGATGATCACCAGCGGCTTGCCGGTCTTCATCACCGCTTCCAAGGCGGGGAGCATGGCCTGGACCGTCGAGATCTTGGCGCTGTGCAGCAGGACGTAGGCATCGTCCAGCACGGCCTCCTGGCGGTCCTGGTCGGTGACGAAGTACGGCGACAGGTAGCCCTTGTCGAACTGCATGCCCTCGGTGAACTCGAGCTCGGTGCCGAAGGTGTTCGACTCCTCGACGGTGACGACGCCGTCCTTGCCGACCTTGTCGATGGCGTCGGCGATGACGTCACCGATGGACGAGTCGGCGGCCGAGATGGTGGCGACGGCGGCGATGTCGCCCTTGTCGTCGACCTCCTTGGCCTGGCTGGCGAGGCTCTCGACGGCCGCGGCGACGGCCTTCTCGATGCCCCGCTTCAGGCCGAGCGGGTTGGCCCCAGCGGCCAGGTTGCGCATGCCGTGGGAGACCATCGACTGGGCCAGCACGGTGGCCGTGGTGGTGCCGTCACCGGCGACGTCGTTGGTCTTGGTGGCGACTTCCTTCACCAGCTGGGCGCCCATGTTCTCGAACGGGTCGTCGAGCTCGACATCCTTGGCGATGGACACCCCGTCGTTGGTGATCGTCGGGGCGCCGAACTTCTTGTCGAGGACCACGTTGCGGCCCTTGGGCCCGAGGGTCACCTTGACGGTGTCGGCCAGGCGGTTGACGCCGGCCTCCAGGGCGCGACGCGCCTCCTGGTCGAACTTCAGTTGCTTAGCCATGTGGGTGGGTCAGCTCACTTCTGGACGATGGCCAGCACGTCGCGGCTGGTGAGGATGAGCAGGTCCTTGCCATCCACGGTCACCTCGGTGCCGCCGTACTTGCTGTACAGCACGGTGTCGCCGACCTTGACGTCGAGGGCGGTGTGCGAACCCTTGTCGTCGCTCCAGCGGCCGGGGCCGACCGCCAGGACCTCGCCCTGCTGGGGCTTCTCCTTGGCGGTGTCCGGGATGACCAGGCCGGATGCGGTGGTCTGCTCGGCGTCGTTGGGCTTGACGACGATGCGGTCATCGAGCGGCTTGAGGTTCATGGGTGCAGCCTCCGTTGGCAGTTGGCACTCGTGGTGACGTGGATTCGGTCGAGCAGCCGTTAGCACTCTGCTCAGTCGAGTGCCAATGCTAGGCGACGAGCCGGCGACTTAGCAACCGGCACGGCAGAGTGCTAACGGGCTCGCGTACTGTGGTCGCCGTGGAGCTCGCCGTCCGCGCCCATCCGCCCGGCGGCCGGTGGCGCGACCTGATCGTGGCGGTCGAACCCGAGCACCGCATCGCCGACCTCGCCGAGGCCCTCGCCGTGACCTTCGGGCTGGCCACGGTCCGCCCGGCGCTCAGCGTGGTCCGCCTCGGCGGCGTGCTCGACCCGGACCTCGCCGTGGTCGACGCCGGCATCCACAGCGGTGACGACCTGCTGGTCGATCCGCCGTCCGCCCCGGCCCGGGTGCCGGCCATGCCGCTGCGCGCCGTCACGGTCGACGTGCTCAGCGGCCCGGAGTCCGGCACCAGCGTCATCGTCATGCAGGGCCGCTACCGCATCGGCCGCGATCCGGCGATGGACATCTGCATCGACGATCCGACGGTCGCCCCGCACCAACTCGACCTGGCCGTCGGGCCGGATTGGTCGGTCACCGTCCATCCCGTGGGTGGCGTGGAGAACCCGCTGACGGTGAACGGCCAGCCGGTGACCACCGCGGTGGTGGTCTCGGGCGACGACGTCATCGGACTGGGCACCACCCGGCTGGCCTCGCGGCGCTTCGTGCGCACGCCCGGAGAGCGCCGCGACCAGCTCGGTCAGGTCGAGTTCCAGCGCACGCCGTACCGCCCGCTGACCGTCAGCGAGCGACCGGTGGCCGAGGTCGGCCCGATCCCGTCACGCCCGGAGCCGCGCCGGTTCCAGGTCCTCACCGTGCTGGCCCCGCTGGTCGCCGGGTTGACCATGTTCGCCTTCAGCGGGCAGTTGCAGTACCTGGCGCTCACCGGGCTGTCCCCCGTGGCCATGGTGGGCAACTGGTACGAGGACCGCCGCAGCGGGCGCAACCGCTTCGCCGCCGACGCAGCGGCGTTCCGCGAGCGGCTGGTCCAACGGCGCGCCGCAGTGGCCACCGCCGCGGCGGCCGAACGGGTGGAGCGGCTGCGTGCCGCTCCGGACCTGGCCGAGCTGGCCCGCCGCGCCGAACTGCGCACCGTCGACCTGTGGGCCCGCGGCCGCCACGCTCCGGACTTCCTGGTGGTGCGCCTCGGACTGGGCCGGTCGGCGACCCGCATCGTCGTGCCGGCCGAGCGAGGCGGGGACGAGACGTTCCGCGCCGAGCTGGAATCCGCCGGGGCGGGGGCCGACCAGCTCGACGACGTCCCGGTCACCGTCGACCTGGCCGACGCCGGCGTGCTGGCGATCCACGGCGACCCCGAGGCGGTGGTCGGCGCGGCGGCGTCGTGCCTGATCCAGGCGGCGTGCCTGCACAGCCCGGAGGACCTGACGATCGCCGGAGCTCTGGACGAGCACTCGACGATCGCCGGCTGGCTGAAGTGGCTCCCCCACTGCCGCTCGGTGACCTCGCCGCTCAGCGGAACCCATGTCTGCCGTGGCGCCGCCGCCGACGAGCTGATCCGCCAGTTGCTGGAGGTGGCCGAGTTCCGCATCGCCCTCCCGGAGCGCGAGCGCGCCGAGCGAGCCTGGCCGCGGCTGCTGCTCGTGGCCGACGCGGCGGTCGACGTCGATCCAGTGGCGCTGTCCAAGCTGCTCGACCTGGCCGGGCAGACCGGCATCCAGGTCATCTGGCTGGCGCGCCACGAGGCCGACCTGCCCCGCCAGGCGACCAGCATCCTGCAGTGCCATGCCGGCTCGGTGCGCGTCGCCGGGTCGCTGTGGAGCACCGACCCGACCGTGCCGACCCGTGGCCTGGAGGTCGACCAGCTGCGCGCCGACATCGCCGACCGCACCGCCCGGGCGCTGGCCCCGGTGCGCGACGCCTCGGCGGGTTCGGCCACCACGTCCATCCCGCGGGTCGCCCCGCTGCTCGACGTGTTGGGCGTGGGCACGCCGACCGCGGCGTGGATCGCCGGGCTGTGGGCTCGATCCGCCGAGCACTACGCCCTCGGCTTCCCGATCGGTCTCGGCGCCGACGGGCCACTGCACCTCGATCTGGTCGAAGACGGACCGCACACCCTGATCGGCGGCACCTCCGGCGCCGGCAAGAGCGAGCTGCTGCAGTCGATGGTCGCCGCCCTGGCCTGCCACCACGACCCGCGGCGGCTCAACTTCCTGTTCATCGACTACAAGGGCGGGGCCTCGTCCACCGTGTTCACCACGCTGGCGCACACGGTCGGGTACGTCACCAACCTGAGCGCCGAGCTGTCGCGGCGGGCCCTGACCTCGCTGCGCGCCGAGCTCAACCGGCGGATGCGGATCATGGAGGGCCGGGCCAAGGACCTGCGCGAGATGATCGAGCTCGACCCCGACGCGGCTCCACCGTCGCTGCTCATCGTCGTCGACGAGTTCGCCACCTTGGTCAAGGAAGTGCCCGACTTCGTCGCCGGGGTGGTCGACATCGCCCAGCGCGGTCGGAGCCTGGGCATCCACCTGGTGCTGGCCACCCAGCGGCCGTCCGGCTCGGTCAACGACAACATCCTGGCCAACACCAACCTGCGGATCTCGTTGCGCATGCTGGATCGCGCCGAGTCCTCGTCGGTGATCGGCAGCCCGGAGGCGGCCGACATCCCGGTGCCGCTGCGCGGCCGTGGCTACGTCCGCCTCGGGCCGCGCGCGCTGGTCCCGTTCCAGAGCTCGTACTGCTCGGCGCCGCTGCTCAGCGAGGCGCTGCAGACCCCGGTGCTGGTGGGGGAGTTCGCCGACGACCGCAGTTCGGTCAAGGCCTCCGGGCCGAGCACAGCCGGCGAGCGCACCCACCTGGACGCGGTCCTCGACGCGATCGCCGCGGCCACGGCCGAGGCGGGCATCCCGGCACCGCGCCAGCCGTGGCGCGAGGTGCTCGGCGAGCGGGTGACCCTCGACGAGGTGCTGGCCGATCCACGAGCCACGGTGGCGGCCACCCAACCGGGGCGACTGATCCCCCTCGGCCTGCTCGACCTGCCCGAGGAGCAGGACCAGGCTCCGCTGGTCGTCGACCTCGAGGACGGCGGCGGATGCCTGGTGTTCGGGTCGGGCGGCTCCGGCAAGACCACCCTGCTGCGCACCGCTGCCGCGGCCGCGGCGCGCCTCGATCCGGGCGGGCGGGTCGAGATCGTCGGCTTCGACTTCGCCTCCCGTGGGCTGGGCTCGATCGCCGCGCTCCCCCAGGTGATCGAGGTGGCCACCGGCGACGACCTCGACGCAGTCACCCGGCTGATCGCCGTGCTCGACGCCGAACTGAGCAGGCGGCGGGTCCTGCTGGCCGACGCCCGGGCCGAGCACCTCACCGCCTACAACGCCCGGCACACGCCGCTGCCCCGGATCCTGGTGTTGATCGATGGATACGGCGGTCTGCTGGCCGCCTTCGCCAGCAGCGCCGGGTCGATGTCGGTGGCGACGCCGATGGACGCCTGGCCGGAGCTCGTCGCCACCGTGGCCGTGGAAGGCCGTCAGGTGGGCATGCACACCATCATCACCGCCGACCGGCGCACCGCAGTGCCGCCCCGCCTGCACAGCGCGGTGTCCAACCGGGTGATCCTGCGCCACGCCGACGAGAGCGGCTACACCGACCACGGCGTGGCCCTGGCCCGCGCCAAGGGACTGGTGCTGGCCCCGGGGCGCGGCCTGTGGGAGGCCCGCGACACGCTCCAGGTGGCCAGCGTGTCGGCCGACCCGTCCAGCCCGGCGCAGGCCGCAGCCATCAGCGAGCTCGCCGAACGGCTGCGGGCTGCGCACCGGGTGACGTCGCCGTCGTCGATCCGCTCGGCTGGCCTTCCGGATGCCCTGGCCGCCGATCGGCTGGGTGACTCGCCGAGCCCGGACCGCATCCCGCTCGGCCTGGCGGACGTGACCGGCGCCGTGGTCACCGTCGATCTGGCCCACTCACCGCTCAGCGTCATCGGCCCACCCGGCTCCGGGCGGTCCACGGCGCTGGCCCACTGCGCCACGGCGCTGGCCGGCTCCCACGACCTGTGGGTCGTCGGGCCGCCCACCAGCCCGCTGGCCGGGTGGCTGCCGGTGGGCGTCGAGGGCACGTTCGCCGGTGACGATGCCATCGGCGCGACGCTGGAGCGCCTCGACGCAACCCTCGGGTCGGCGACGGACCGCCCGCAGGTGCTGATCGTCGACGACCTCGACCGTCTGGACGAGAACGCCCACAACCCGGCGTTCGAGCGCCTGTTGCGAGCCGGGGTCCGGGTGGTGGCCGCGTTGGAGACCCGGGCCCAGACCAGCTACTCGATGAACGCCTTGCTGGTCGAGGTCCGCCGGGCCCGGCGGGTGCTCCTGCTCCAGCCGGCCGACGGCAACGAAGTGGTCCAGCTGTTCGGCGTCCGCCCCCCGCTGCGGCCGGGCGTGCGCCTGCCCGCCGGGCGCGGCGTGGTCATCGACGGTCGATCGGTGACCCTCGTCCAGGTTCCCGGGCCGGTGCGGACGGGGTGACGGCCCGTCGGTGTGCGGTCGGGCCACCACCCATTGTCGGGGGCGGACGGCGCAGGTATCGTGGCCGCACCGACTCCGCCGGCGCCTCCCGACCGCTGGTCCCCGGGGCGCCGCACTCACACTGGAGGGCAGCCGTGACCCAGATCCGTGTCAACCCCGAGAGCGTTCGTGGCTACGGGCGCCAGGCCGGGGCGATCTTCGCCCAGATCCACACGGAGCTGACCAAGCTGGTGGACGACGTCGTCGGGGTGCACTACTTCGGTCCCAACGCCGTCGACTTCAAGACCAAGGCCGGCCAGCTCGCCGCCGACTTCGCCGCCAAGCTCCACCAGGACATCGCCGCGATGGCCGATGCGGTGCGCACCTCGACCTCGAACATCGCCGCCTCGCTCGGCGGCACCCCGATCTCGATCACCGTGGACAACAAGGCGATCACCCCGCCGACCCCCGCCAAGGTCGACTACGTCGACGTCGACACCGAGGCGCTCACCGGGCTCGGACCGGTGGTCGGCAACCACTTCACGGCCCTGGCCAACCATCTGGCCACCCACCAGCGGGCCCTCGGCGCCACGGACTGGACGGGCGCAGCCAAGAACACTGCCGTCGAGGCGGTCGCCCGGCTGACCACGACGGCGTCCGGTCACTGCCAGGCGGCCCACCAGGCGATCAGCACGTACATCACCGACCAGGTCAACGCCTCGGTCGCCGCTGACCGCTGAGCGGGACCGGCCATCGGGAAGCGCACCGACCCGGGCCGCGGCGTCATCGACCCGGACGCCGCGCCATCCGCCGGCCGCTGGCGGCGGCGACGGCCGCTGCTCGTCGCCGGGGTGGTCACGCTGGTCGGGCTCGGCGCCGTCGTCGTCCCCCCGTTGCTCGACCGTCCGGCAGAACTGCGACCGGACGAGGTGGACGGGCGCACCTGGCTCTCGCTGCGCAAGGCCGACGGCCCGACGCTGGTGCTGGCCAACGGCATCTCCGGGCTGGTCGAGGCCCGGGCCACCAGCCGGGCCGCCCTCCCCGCTGACGCCCGCTTTGCCGGCTCCGACGCCCGGTTCACGCTCCTGCGCAGCGGGGCAACGGCCGTGGTGGTCGGCGACGGCGCGCATCGGGCCGAGGTCATCGGCGTCGAACCGGGCGCTGCGCTGGCGCTCGCCGACCAGTCGGTGGTCGTCGACGGCACACGGGTGGTCGTCCGCCCGATCAGTGCCGCCGGGCGGATCCAGGACCCCGTCGGTGTCGCCGGCAGCGGGTCGCCCGTGCCCGGCTCGGCGTCGGTCGTCGACGGCCACGGCGATGCCTGGGTGCTGCGCCAGGTCGACGGAACCCGGCGAGCGCTGCGCATCGGCCCGTCGGCCGACATCACCCGCTCGGTCGCCCTCGGCGCCGACGCCAGCGACCTGCTGCTGATCGACGGACGGGCCGTCGCCCGGGTCGGTCGCCGGCTGGTCGGCCTCGACGGGCCGGCGCCACGCGTCGCCGACGGCGCGATCCTCCCGGCGGTCGCCGTGGCCACCGGGAACCGGTGGGCGACGGCCACCGACGGGCGCGTCGATCTCGGCGAGCGCAGCCAGGTCCGCCTCGGCGCACCGGTGCAGCACCTCGCGGTGTGGTACGGCAACGTCTGGGCGGCCACCACCACCGGGTTGGTCGACGTGGCCGGTGGCGCCGAACCGGCCACGGTTCCGGGCATGGGTGCCTCCACCCAGATGTTCGCCGACGGCGGGCGGCTGTGGTTCGTCAACCCGACCACCGCCGCCGCCGTCGACCGCGACCAGCAGGTGACGGTGTTCCACCTGGCGGCCACCAACCTCGATCTGTGCGTCGGCGACTGCAGCGCCGAGGACGCCATCAAGTACATCGACCAGCGGACCAAGGACGCCCCGACCACCACGACCACCCGCCCGCAGCCCGACGCGCAGCCGCCGGCGGCCGAGACGGCCACGACCACCACGACGGCACCGCCCGCTGCTCCCCCGCTGACCCTGCCGCCCGTGGCTCCGCCGGCGGTCTCGACCACTGCGCCGGTGACCACCACCACGGCCAGCGTGGCGCCGAGCACCAGCACCACACTGGCCCGCCCGGCCGCGCCGGACGGCACCACGGCCCCGACGACCACGACGCCGGCGGCCACCGCGCCGGTCAGCTCGACGACGGTGGTGACGCCGTCCAGCACCGTGCCGGTCACCGAGCCACCGGTGGCGACGCTGCCACCGGCTCCCCCGGTGACCGAACCGCCGACGCCCACCAGCAAGCCGCACTCGTCGACCACCCAGCCGCCGGCCGGGGGCGACGTGATCCTGTACTTCTCCAGCGATGCCGACCCGCTCACCGGCACCACGGCCGGTGTGGTCTACGGGTTCACCGGGACCGCCCAGCAGTGCGAGGGCAACGGCGGGTCGGTGAACGGCTCTGGTCGCACGGTGGCCGACCTGGCCTGGGACGGCTCGACCTCCGGACGCCAGCGGGTCGGGCTCGGCCTGGACGGCGGCGGCGGAAGCGACACCACCACCATCGACATCGCCCCGGGTGCGGTGGTGGTCAGCGTCAGCGTGTGCGGGCTCACCGCCACGATCCGCCGCGACGTGGCCGGAGAGCCGGCGCCGACGCTCGATGCCATCCAGCTCGAGGGCACCCCGCAGCCGGGGGCGACGGTGACGGCCAGCGCCGGCTACCAGTACGCCCCGGGGTGGGACCCGGCCTCGCACTGGGAGTTCGGCCCGTGCGGGAGCGAGGCCACCCTCTCGGGGGTCGACGGGCCGTCGTCGACCACCACCACGTTGACCTTCGCCGGCGAGGGCCGCTACTGCGTCAACCTCACCGTCACCTTCCGGCGTGCCGGCGACCGGGCCACGGCGGCTCGCCAGGCGACCGTCGACCTGTCACCGACGACCTCCAGCGTGCCCGGCACCGTCCCACCGGACACCACCCCGCCACCGTCGACGACGACCACGACGACGACCACGACGACCGCCACGACCGCGCCACCGACCACCGCGCCACCCTCGACCGACGCGCCGACGACCGCGCCACCCACCACCGCGCCACCCACCACCGCGCCACCCACCACCGCGCCACCCACCACCGCGCCACCCACGACGGTGCCCCCGACCACCCGACCCACCGACCCCCCGACGACCACCACCAAGCCCACGCCGCCGCCGACCACGGCCCCACCGGCGCCGACGACCACCACGACCACGACGGGCTGAGCCACGCCCGCCCTCCCGAGGAGCCGACCGACCCCCATGCCCGAGACGTCCCCACCCAGCCCGCCGCGGGTCATCTCCGGGGTCGCCGCGCCGCCGCCACCGGTGGCCAGCGCGGCCAACACCTCGACCGTCTCGGAACGTGACATCGCTCGGTTCCGCGAGGGATTCGGTCGCCTTGCCGGCAACATCGGCCAGCGCATCCAGGGCAAGTCCGACCAGATCAGCTACGCGCTCATCGCCCTGCTGTCGGAGGGTCACCTGCTGTTGGAGGACGTCCCCGGGGTGGGCAAGACCAGCCTGGCGCGGTCGATCGCCGAGTCGATCGCCGGCTCGTGGAGCCGGATCCAGTTCACCCCCGACCTCCTGCCGTCCGACGTCACGGGCACCTCGGTGTACCGGCAGTCGACGGGTGAGTTCGAGTTCCGCGGCGGGCCGGTGTTCGCCAACGTCGTCATCGGCGACGAGATCAACCGGGCCTCACCGAAGACCCAGTCGGCGATGCTCGAGGTGATGGAGGAGCGCCAGGTCACCGCCGACGGGGTGACCCATCGGGTGCCCCGGCCGTTCGTCGTGGTCGCCACGCAGAACCCGGTGGAGTCCGACAGCGGCACCTACAACCTGCCGGAGGCCCAGCTCGACCGCTTCCTGCTGAAGATGGCCATGGGATATCCCGACCCCGCGGCCGAGGCCAGCATCGTGGTCAAGCGCCACGGCGGCGTGCCCGGCCCGCTGTCGCCGGTGCTCAGCCGCGACGACGTGACGGCGATGATCGACGTCAGCTCGCGCGTCCGCACCGATGCCCAGGTGGTGCACTACGCCGTCTCGCTGGTGCATGCCACACGCGAGACCAGCGACGTCCGCCTCGGCGCCAGCCCGCGCGGCTCGATCGGCCTGCTGCGCGCCGCCCAGACACTGGCGGCGGCGGAGGGACGGGCGTACGTCATCGCCGACGACGTCAAGCGCCTGGCCGTCCCCGTGCTGGCCCACCGCCTGATCGTCTCCCCCGACGCCCAGCTGCGCGGCATCACCGCCGAGCGGGTGATCACCGATCTGCTCAGCCGGGTCTCGGTGCCCGGCGGGCGCTCGAGCTGACGCCCGTGCGGCTGACGCCGCTCGGGTCGGGGGTGCTGGCCGGCGGCATCGCCATGGTGGCGTTCGGCGTCGGCCTCGGGTTCCCCGCGGCGCTGGCCGTCGGTGCGCTGTGCCTCGTGCTCGTCGCCGTCGGGCTGATCGATGTCGCCGGGCGCCCGGACCTGCGCGTCGGGCGACTGGCCTCGCCGCCGGAGGTCAGCCGGACCACGCCGGCCGAGGTCCGCCTGACGCTGACGGCCGGGTCGGCGCTGCGCCGGACCACCACCCTGGTGGAACGGGTGGCCGGCCATGACCGGGTCGCCACGGTCCACCGGGTCGACCCGCAGGGAACCGTCGTCACCTATCCCGTCGACACCTCGCGGCGCGGTGTCCAGGTGTGCGGGCCGCTGGAGGCCCGGCGCGCCGACCCGTTCGGTCTCGTCGCCGCCCGGACCCGCTTCGGGGGGACGTGCTCGGTCAGCGTCCGGCCGCGGATCTATCCGATGCGTCTCTTGCCCTCCGGTCGACAGCGCGACCTGGAAGGGCCGACGCGCGAACGCTCGGAGGGCACGGCGTCCTTCCACCAGATCCGCGAGTACGCCGTCGGCGACGATCTCCGCCGCATCCACTGGCGGACCACCGCCCGAACCGGCACGCTGATGGTCAAGCAGATGGTCGACACCACCCGGCCGGAGCTGGTCGTGGTGGTCGACAACCGCGACGTGGCGATCACTGCGACCGACTTCGAGGAGGCCGTCGACGTGGCCGCTTCCCTGCTGCGCGCCGCCGAGAACGACGGGTTTCCCACCGCCCTGCTGTTCACCGGTGGGAGCCCGGCGATCACCGCGACGGATGACGGCACGCCGGTCCCCCATCTCGATCAGCTCACCGAGATCGGGCGGTCGAGCACCGACTCGCTGCTGACCCTCAGCGAGCGGCTGGTCGCCCGCGGGCGCAGCCTGGTGTTCGTCACCGGCGAACTGGTCGGACCGGATCTGGTGGCCGTCGGGCGGATCGCCCGCGGCTTCTCGCCCGCCTACCTGGTGTCGGTGGTCGCCCGGCGCACCGCCCCACTGGTCCCGCCACCCGGCGTCCGTGCGGTGGCCTGCTCGACGGCCGCCGAGTTCGTCACCGCCTGGAGCGCGGCTCGATGAGCCGGCACGCCGGAGCACGGCTGGTGGCCGGGGCGGCGAGGTGCGCGGCGGCCACCCTCCTGATGTGGCGGGTGCTCGACCACCGGGTGCTGCTGGCCGGGACGGCCGTCGGCGTGCTCGGCGGCGTGCTCATCGGTGGCGCGGCGGCGGCCCGCCGGGTGCCGTGGCCGGCGCGGCTCGCGGCAGTCGGCGCGGTGGCCTGGATGGCCGCCGTCCTCACCGCCGGATCGTGGCGCGGCCCGCTGCGGATCCCGTCCGTCATGGCCACGTTCCTCACCGTCGGCCTGCCCGCCGCCGGCCTGCGCGGCCTGGCACTGGTGGCCGCGGCCGTGGCCCTCCCGGCCACGGCGATCACCGCGTGGGGGGCGCTGCGCCACCGATCGGGGCCATTCGTCGGCGGACCCGCGGCGGCCGTGCTCGGCGCATCGGTGCTGGCTGCGCCACGACCTGCTCCGCTGCTGGCGGTGGGTGCGGTGTGCGCCCTGGTGGCCACGACGATCTTCCTCGATGCCCACCGCGGTGACGAGCAGCTCCCACCGTTGATCCCCGACCCGGCGGTGGCGGGGCGGCGGCGCAGCCCGTTCGGGGCGGCGCTGATCGGCGTCGGCGCAGTGGGCGCCGCGGTGGCCGCCTCGACCATGCCGGCGCTGTCCAGCTTCGACCTGCGCCACTTCGTCCATCCCGACCTGCTCGACCTCGCCGACGAGAACCCCCTGGCGCGCGCCGCCCGGCTGCAGACGGATCAGCCGTCCGCCGATGCCGCACCGGCGGCGATCGTCGCCGTGCGCGGCGGTTCGCCCGGTCGTCTGCGCCTGGCGGTGCTCGACACCTACCAACCCGAGGGCTGGCACCAGGTCACCCAGTACGCGATCACCGGCCGAGCCCTGGCCGACGGCGTCTTTCCGGCGGGCGCGGCGTCGGCCACCCACGTCGAGGTCAGCCGCGGCCCCGGCTCCACGGGCCTCGCCGGGGTCCCGACGGCCGGTCTCCCGCAGCGCGTCGGAGCGCCCGACGACGTGGTCTACTCGGCGGCGGCGGGCGTGCTCCTGACGCGCGGCTCGGCGGCCCCGGTGGCCTACGACACCGCGCCGCTGGAGGCCAGTGCAGCCGGCGTCGAGCGCGCCGACCAACTCAGTACCGGCGTGCCCAGCGTGCTGCGCAGCTGCCCGGACAGCACCATCGTGCGCAACGCCGCCCAGGCCCTGGCCGCCGGCACTCCCGACCCGCTGGAACGGCTCCGGCGGATCGAGTCGTGGCTCAAGCTGCGCAAGGTCTACGACCCCGGAGCTCCGGGCGGCCAGACGCTGGGCAGCCTCGAGCAGTTCGTCGGCCAAGATCTGGCTCGCGGCAACATGGAAGCCTTCGTCAGCACCTTCGCCGTCCTGGCGCGTTGCGCCGACGTCCCCGTGCGCGTCGTGGTCGGGTTCCCGGCGCCCGCCGCCGACACCACCACCACCTACCGTCCCGAGCAGATCACCGCCTGGGTCGAGGTCCCGATGGCCGCCGCCCGCTGGGTGCCGATCGATCCGGTGCCGACCCCGGACGAGCAGCGCCGCCAGGCCGAGGTCGCTCAGCAGCCACCCCCACCGCCCAGCCCGGCACCCGATCCGGCGCCGGCCGCCGACGCGACACCGGTCGACCCGGTCCACCCGGGCGACCACGCCGCGCCATGGCGCTGGGTGGCCGCCGGCGCCGCCCTGGCCGCCGTCGGCCTGCTGGCGTGGCTGGTGATGGTGCCGTGGGCGACGCGCCGGCGCCGGCAGCGGACGGCTGATCCGGCCGCCGCCGTCCTGGCCGCCTGGGACCACGTGGTCGATCGCCTCGCCGATCGGTCGGTCCCGTTGCGCGCCCACCTGACCCCGGCGGAGACCGCCGCAGCGACGGCCGGCCGCATCCCCCGCGCCGCCACGGCGCTGCTCGGCCGGGCGGCCACGCTGGCCGACCAGGCCCGCTACGACCCCGCTGGCACCATCGGCGCCGACGCCGGCCTGGCCTGGGCCCTGGCCGACGCGGTCGACGCCCGCCTGCCGCGCTCGTGGCCGGCCACGCTGGCTCCGCTCCGCCATCCGCTCGTCGCCGCCCGGCGCCTGGCCGGCGCCCGTCGGCACCAGCCGGGCGCCCGACCCTGGGAGGGCACGCTGACCGCCGACGAGTTGGTCGACAGCCCGGCGGTGAGCGCCCAGATCCCTGGGATCCAGCTCGAGCACGTCCTCGGCGAGGGCGCCAGCGCGGTGGTCTACCGAGGTCACGTGCTCGACGACGGCCGGCCGGTGGCCGCCAAGGTGTTCCGCTACACGGTCGAGCACCGCCCCTTCGACCGCCAGCGCTTCGAGTGGGAGGCGCGTGTCGCGGCGATGGTGTCGGGCCAGCACAACCTGCCCGAGCTGTTCGCCTCCGGACTCACCGCCGCCGGCCAGCCGTACCTGGTGACGCGGCTGTACGGCCGCGGCACGCTGACCTCGCGCATCCAGCGCGGTGGGCCGCTGTCACCCGGCGAGGTCGTCGCCCTCGGTCAGTCGCTGGCGCTGGCCCTCGACACCCTGCACCGCCACAGCATCCTTCACGGCGACGTCAAGCCGGAGAACGTGTTCATCGACGACGACGGCACGCCGATCCTGGGCGACCTGGGCAGCGCCTGGGTGCGGGCCGAGGGCGGACCGGCGGCGTCGATGACCCCGCCGTACGCGGCCCCGGAGATCTGGCTCGGCCGGCACCCGTCGAAGATGAGCGACCTGTACTCGCTGGGTCTCACCCTGCTGTTCGCGACCACCGGTCGCCCGCCGATCGCCGGCGCCCCGCCGCAGGCCGACGAGGTCGTCGCCGCCTTCGGCACCGACCGCTACCTGGCCCTCCTGGAGCTCGACCCTCGGCGCCGGCCGCGCACGGCACGCGACGCGGCGCGGTTGCTGGGCGCCGACGTCGACGATCCGTCGCTGGCGTGGCGCACGGCCGTGGTCCTGCCCACGCCGACGCTGGTCCGGACCCCGCTCGACCAAGGCGGCTGATCCCGCCGCCGGCTCCGTCAGCGGCGGCCGAGCAGGTCGACGCCCAGTTCGGCCGCCAGGCGCACGCAGGCGTCCAGCGGCAGACCGATCACGTTGGTCACGCTGCCGTGGACGGCGGCCACCAGCACCGCCCCGGCACCTTGGATGGCGTAGGCGCCGGCCTTGTCGAGGATCTCGTCCGGGCCGCCGTCGGCGCCGACGTACCAGTCGATCGTCGCCTCGTCGAGATCGACGAGGCGCACCGCGGTGGTCACCACCTCGGTGCGCAGCTGGGAGCCGCGGCGCATCGCCACCGCGGTGTGCACGTGATGCTGGCCACCGCTCAGCGCGACGAGCATCCGCCGGGCGTCGGCGACGTCCAGCGGCTTGCCGAGGATCTGCGCGCCGAGCACCACGGTGGTGTCGGCGCCGACCACCAGGTCGTCGGGCCCAGCCGGCACCGCCGCCGCCTTCGCCGCAGCGAGTCGGGCGACGTACGCGGTCGGCGGCTCGCCCGGGCGAACCGACTCGTCCACGTCGGGGACGCGCACCGTGACGCGCACGCCGACGCGCTCGAGCAACTCCCGCCGCCGCGGCGATGACGAGGCCAGCACGACCCGGCTCGGCTCACCCACCGCTGAGCACCACCAGATCGCCGTCGTCAGGAGCGACGTCGTCGTCGAGGCGGTCGAGGTAGCCGTCGGGCAGGGCGACGCGGATCGGGCCGTTGGTGTGCCCGCGCCGGATCCGCTGGCCACCCGGGACCAGACCCAGGCGCGGATCGAGCTCGGCGAGCAGGTCGTCGAGCTCGGCGAGGGACGACACCATGGCCAGCCGGCGGCGGATGTCGCCACCCACCGGATAGCCGGTGAGGTACCAGGCGGCGTGCTTGCGGAAGTCACGCATCGCCAGGTTCTCGCCGAGGTGATCGGCCAGGAGCCGACCGTGCTCGGCCATCACCAGGCGGACCTCGCCCAGCACCGGCGCCGGTCCGACCGGGCGGCCGGCGAGGGCCTCGATCAGCTGACCGAACAGCCACGGCCGGCCGAGGCAGCCACGGCCGATCACCACGCCATCGCAGCCGGTCTCGGCCATCATCGCCCGGGCATCGGCGGCCTCCCAGATGTCGCCGTTGCCGAGCACCGGGATCCCCTGCACCGCAGCCTTGAGCTCGCCGATCGCCGGCCAGGCGGCCCGGCCGGCGTAGTGCTGCTCGGCCGTGCGGGCGTGCAGGGCGATGGCCGCCAGGCCCTCCTCGGCGGCGATCCGGCCGGTCTGGACGTGGGTCGGCATGGTGTCGAACAGCCCGATGCGGAACTTGGCGGTCACCGGGATGCCGTACGGCTCGGCGGCACGCACCGCGGCGCGCAGCAGGGCGGCCAGGAGGCGCGGTTTGGCGGGCACCGCGGCCCCGCCGCCACGACGGGTCACCTTGGCCGCCGGGCAGCCGAAGTTGAGGTCGACGTGGTCGACGCGCCCGCCGTCGCCCAGGCGGGAGATCGCCGCGCCGAGCATCGCCGGGTTGCTGCCGTACAGCTGCAGGCTGCGCGGCTGCTCCCCGGGGGCGAAGCTGACCATCCGCTCGGTCTTGGCGTTGCCCCACACCAGCGCGGTGGCCATCACCATCTCGTTGACGTACAGCAGCCCGGGACCGAAGCGCCGGCAGAGGGCGCGGAACGGGGCGTTGGTCACCCCGGCCATCGGTGCCAGGACCACGGGCGCGGCGAGCTCGATCGGTCCGATGCGCACGATCGTCAGGCTACGTTCGGGTCATCCGCTTCCTCTCCGCCGCCGACATCCGCGCCACGGCCGACTGGCACACGCTGGTCGCCGCCCAGATCGACGGGCATCGCCGGCCCCCACCGCTGGTGCGCGGGGTGCACGTCGAGCACGAGGGCCGCGGCCTGCTGGCCTGGCACGGCTGGGACCCGTCCGGCTTGGTCGTGGCCAAGGTCTGCACGATCATCCCCGGCAACACCGCCGGGCCGGCGGTGCAGGCGTTGGTCGACGTGTTCGACGCGGCGACCGGTGCGCCGGTGGCGGTGATCGACGGGACCGAGCTGACCTATTGGAAGACGGCGTCCGTCTCGGCGATGGCGGCGACCTATCTGGCCCGGCCGGACGCCGAGGTGTTGGTGATGGTCGGTGCGGGCGCCCTGGCGGCGTACCTGGTCGACGCCCACCGCGCCGTGCGACCGAGCCTCGCCACCGTCCTGGTCTGGAACCGCGACCCGGCCAAGGCCGAGGCACTGGCGGACCGGGTGGGCGGCACGGCGGTGACCGATCTCGAGGCTGCGTGCCGCGACGCGTCGGTGGTCAGCTGTGCCACGGCCGCCACGGCTCCGCTGGTGCGCGGCCAGTGGTTGGCACCGGGCACCCACCTCGACCTGGTCGGCGGGTTCTCCCCGCCGATGCGCGAGGCCGACGACGACGCCGTCCGCCGCAGCACGCTGGTCGTCGACCACGCCGCCACCATCGACGCAGCGGGCGACCTGTGCCATCCGGTGGCCGACGGCGTGTGCCGGCGGGCGGACATCGCCGACCTGTTCGACCTGGCCAGCGGCCGTCATCCGGGGCGCACGTCGGGGCCAGAGATCACGCTGTTCAAGTCCGCCGGTGGCGGCCACCTCGACCTGTTCGCCGCCGGCGCGTTGCTCGGCGATCGGCGCTGACCGCCGAGCGGGCAGTTCAGCCGAACGCCAGGCGCAGGTTCGGCTGGGCGCCGATGTCCAGCGGGCTCGGCCCGTCGGCGTGCAGGCGGTGCCAGCCCACCGCGGCGATCATCGCCGCGTTGTCGGTGCACAGCGCCGGCGAGGGTAGGAAGCAGGCGAGGCCGTCGGCGTGACACGCCGCCGCGAGATCGGCGCGCAGCTGCGAGTTGGCCGCCACCCCGCCGGCCAGCACCACGCCGCGCGCCCCGACCTGGGCCGCGGCGCGGCGGGTCTTGGTCACCAGCACGTCGACCACCGCAGCCTGGAACGAGGCGGCGATGTCGGCCGAGTCCAGGCCGGGATGCCGGCGGGCGTGATTGACCACCGCGGTCTTCAACCCGCTGAAGCTGACGTCGAGGGTGTCGGCGCTGCCCTCACGGGTCATCATCGCCCGCGGGAACGCCACCGCCTGCGGGTCGCCGCGGCGGGCCAGCCGATCGATCGCCGGGCCACCCGGGTAGCCGAGATCGAGGAACCGGGCGACCTTGTCGTAGGCCTCGCCGGCGGCGTCGTCGATGGTTCGCCCGAGCAGCCGGTAGCGGCCGTGTCCGGCCATCTCGATGATCATCGTGTGCCCGCCGGACACCAGGAGGACCACGAGCGGGAACTCCAGGCTCGGGTCCTCGAGGAAGGCCGCGTACAGATGCGCTTCGTGATGGTTGACGCCGACCAACGGCACTCGCCAGGCGAGGGCCAGCGCCTTGGCGGCGGACAGGCCGACGAGCAGCGCCCCGATCAGGCCGGGCCCCACCGTGCAGGCGATGGCGTCGATGGCCGCCGCCGGCAGTCCGGCGTCGGCCAGCGCTCGATCGATGACCGGGTTGATCGACGCGAGGTGGGCCCGGCTGGCCACCTCGGGAACCACCCCGCCGAACCGGGCGTGCAGCTCGATCTGGCTGCTGACCACGCTCGACAGCACGTCGGACCCGTCGCGCACCACGGCCGCGGCGGTCTCGTCGCAGCTGGTCTCGATGCCGAGGATGGTGCTGGCCGTCACCGGTCGACCTCCACGCCGTGACGGGCCAGGACGGCGGCGAAGTCGGCCTCGGCGATGCCGTAGCGCCACATGACCAGGGCGTCGTCGACGTTCTCGTAGTACTTCTGGCGGATGCCGGCGGTCTCGAAGCCGAACGACTCGTACAGCCGTTGGGCGCCGACGTTGCTGACCCGCACCTCGAGGGTCATCGACGCCATCCCCCGCCGCCGGGCCTGGGCGCCCAGGTCGGCCAGCAACCGGGCACCCACACCGTGGTGGCGGTACGCCGGGGACACGGCGATGTTGGTCACGTGGGCGTCGTCGACGGCGAGGAGCAGACCGGCGTAGCCGACCAGGCGGCGACCGAGCGTGGCAGCCACGTAGTAGCGATCGGCGTGGGTGGTGACGCGGTCGATCTCGGCGCGGAACACGTTCTCGCTCCACGGCCGCGGGTAGGAAACCCGCTCGATCTCCATGACCGAGCCGAGATCACGCGCCCGCAGCGGGCGCAGGGTGACGGGGCGCCGCCGGGTGCTCGACCTCACGAGGTCACCCCGGACGCCGAGCGGCGGGTCTCCCAGTTGATCTGAGCGTCGGGCGGGCGGAGGTACATCGGCTCCAGCGGGCCGGCAGCCAGCGCCCCACGACCGGCGAGGTCCACCAGGGTGGCAACCGACGGCGCCGCGACCGCGGCATCGGCCAGCTCGGCACGGATCACCACGCTCAACGCCTCGGCGTGACGGACCGCACCGTCGCCGACGCACAACCGCTCGTCGACCGAGGCGGCGAGGTCGGCCAGCAGGTCGTCGAGGCTCAGCACGCGGGGCTCGACCACCCGCTGCACGCCGCCCGGGACGGGCACGTAGGCGGCGTGGAACAGCTGCCCCTTGCGAGCATCGAGGATCGCCTCGATCCGCCGTCCGGTGTGCCGCACGGCCATGGCGATGAGGTCCAGCGAGCAGGCCGGCAGCGTGGGCACACCCAGTGCCGACGCCAGGGTGGTCGCGGTCGCCAACCCGACGCGCATGCCGGTGAACAGGCCGGGACCGACGTCGGCTGCGACGGCGGTGACGTCGGACAGGTCGATCCCGGTCGTCCGGCACAGCCAATCGATGGCCGGGGCGAGGGTCTCGGCATGGCGCCGCCCGCCGCCCACCTCGACCAGGCCGGCCAGACCGGCCGCCCCACCGAGCGCCACGCCGACCCGGTCGGTCGCTGTGTCGATGGCCAGCACGACACCGTCCATCACCTCGCCACCTCGGTCACCGTGCCGGCCAGGTCGGCCCACCGCCCGGCCCACGCCGGACCGACGGGGGCGATGGTCAGGACGCGCTCGTCGTCGGTCGCACCCGGCTCGAGGGTGACCGCCAGGTGCGACCCGAGTCCGGGGGCGACGACATCGCCCCATTCGACCACCACCACACCGTCGTCGAGCTCACCGAGGCCGAGATCGGCCAACTCGTTCCACGTCTCCAGCCGGTAGACGTCGGCGTGGTACATCGCCACTGACCCGGCGTAGCGGTGCAGCAGGGCGAAGGTCGGCGAGGTGACCGGCTCGTCGACGCCCAGCGCGGCACCGAGTCCCTGGGCGAACGCCGTCTTGCCAGCCCCCATCTCCCCCGCCAGCACGATCACGTCGCCTGTCCGGCACCATCCGGCCACCGCGGCAGCGATGGCCGCGGTGTGCGCCGCCGAGCGAGACCGGATCCGGATCATGGCGGATCAAGCCTACGGACCGACCCCACCCGCCCCAGTCACCCCGCGGCCCGACGCCGACCCCGAACGAGGTGACCCCCGACGCCGGGCGGACGGGGTCAGACGCGGTCGAGCGGGAGGCGCGGGATGCGCGGGATGCGCGGCGAGATGCCACAGGTGATCTCGTAGGCGATCGTGCCGAGGCGGTCGGCCCACTCGGTGGCGGTGACCCGCTCGGTGCCCTGTCGCCCGAGGAGGACGACCTCGTCGCCGATGGTCACGGGGTCGTCCGCACAGTCGACCATCAGCTGGTCCATGGTGACCACGCCGACGATCGGGCGGCGGCGCCCGCCGATCAGGACCTGCCCGCCACCGTGGAACAGGCGGCGGGGCACGCCGTCGGCGTACCCGATCGGCACCGTGGCCACCGTGGTCGGGCGGTCGAAGGTGTGGCGCAACCCGTAGCTGATCCCGTCGCCGGGCTCGACCCGCTTGACCCATGACACCCGGGCCACCAGCGACATCACCGGGCGCAGCTCGCCGGCCAGATGGTCGACGCCCGGGCCGGGGGAGATGCCGTACACGGCGATCCCGGCTCGGACCATGGTGTGGCGGGCGCGCGGGTGAGCCAGCGTGCCGGCGGAGTTGGCCGCATGGATCAGCGGCGGGCGCAGCCCGGCCGCAGCCAGGTCGGACACCACGGCATCGAAGGCGTCGAGCTGGGTCGCCGTGCGAGGGTCGTCCGGCTCGTCGGCCACGGCCAGATGGGTGCAGAGACCGACCAGCCGGGCCGCCGGCGAGTCGTCGATCCGTCGGGCCACCTCGGCCACCGCGCCGGCCGTGGCGCCCACCCGGCGCATCCCCGTGTCGACCTTGAGGTGCACCGGATGCTCGCGGGCACCGGCTCGCTCGAGCGCGGCGACCCCGGCGCCGGAGTACACGGTCATCGCCAGCTGGTGGCGGACGGCGCGGGCGACATCGTCGTCGGGCTGCTGGCTGAGCACCAGGATCGGCGCGGTGATCCCCCCGTCGCGAAGCGCGACACCCTCGTCGACCAGCGCCACGCACAACCCGGCTGCGCCGGCGTCGAGGGCCGCCCGGCCGACGTCGAGGGCGCCGTGGCCGTAGCCGTTGGCCTTGACCACCGCCCACACCTGGGCATCGCCCGCCGCCCGCCGGAGCACGCCGACGTTGTGGCGGACGGCGTCGAGGTCGATGCCCGCCCAGGCCCATCGGCTCACGAGCCGGCCACCAGCGCCAGCGCCGCGGGCAGGGCGTCGATCAGGTCGCTGGCGACGACGCCGTGGGCGGGGAGGGAGCGCAGCGTGGCCCCGTGCAGCCAGGCGCCGACGAACGCGGCACGCAACGGGCTCAGCCCGCCGGCCAGGCCGGCGGCGATGATGCCGGTGAGGACGTCGCCACTCCCCGCCGTCGCCAGGCGCTGGTCGCCCTCCGTGACCAGCACCGTGGTGCCGGACGGTGCGGCGACGACCGTGCACGGGCCCTTCAGCAGCACCACGGCCCCGGTGCGCTCGGCCAGGTGTCGGGCCGCGGCGAGGCGGTCCTCGCCGGGCGGCTCGCCGGCCAGCTGGGTGAACTCGCCGTCGTGCGGGGTCAGCACGGTCGGCGCGGTCCGGGCGCGCAGGCCGTCGAGCGCGCTCGGCCCACCGGACGCCAGGGCGAACAGGCCGTCGCCGTCGACCACCGTCGGGCAGGGCGCCTCGGCGACGAGGCGGCGGATCTCGTCCAGCGTCTCGGGGGTACGGCCCATCCCGGGACCGATGGCGAGGGCGTGGATCCGGTCGAGCTCTTCCATCGCCTGACGGCTCCAGGCCGTGGTGGTGAGTGGTCGCTGGACGACCGTGACCGGCGCGCCGGCCACGGTCTGGCCCGGGCTGCACAGCTGGACCATGCCGGAGCCGGCACGTTGCGCGGCACCGGCGCACAGCACGGCCGCGCCGGGCATCGACGGGCTACCGGCCACGATGCGCACCGCCTGGCGCCACTTGTGCGCATCGGCCGGGCGAGTGACCCACAGGCGGCGCGGGCCGTCGGCGCCGACCGCCAGGGCATGCGGGTGGGCGAGCGGGAGACCGATGTCGACCACCTCGACGGCTCCGGCGAACTCCGACCCGGGACCGAGCAGCAGCCCGGGCTTCAGGCCGTGGAAGGTCACCGTGCGCGTCGCCCGCAGCACCGGCCCGGTGACCGCGCCGGTGTCGGCCTGCACCCCGCTCGGGATGTCCACCGCCAGGACCGGGATGCCGCGCACCTCCGGCGGGGTCCACGTGCCACGAAAGCCGGTGCCGTAGGCCGCGTCGATGACCAGGTCGGCGTCGGTGACCGGGCGCGGCGTGGCGCTGGCTGCGACGATGCGCACGGCAACCCCCTGCCGGGCCAGCAGGCGGGCGGCCACCCGACCGTCGGCCCCGTTGTTGCCCGTGCCGGCGATGACCACGACCCGGCGCCCATAGGTCCCGCCCAGCATCCGCCGGGCGGCGCGGGCCACGGCCGCGCCGGCGCGCTCGATCAGCACCTCCACCGGCTCGGGCGCCGCGGCGTCGATCCGGCGCATCTGCTCGGTGGTGTAGACCGGCTCCATCAGCGGCCGCTGGCGACGACGACGGCGATGGCCACCGAGTCGGTGTGGGTCAAGGACAGGAACCAGTCGGTGATGCCGCGCTCCTCGGCCAGTCGGGCGGCCTGCCCGCCGACGACCAGGCTCGGCTGGCCGCTCTCGGCCCGGCGGACGGACACGTCGTGGAACCCGAAGGCGCCGAGCCCCAGACCCATGGCCTTCATCACCGCTTCGCGGGCGGCGAACCGGGCGGCGAACCCGGGGACCGGATCGACCCGTCCGGCCAGATCGGCGCACTCGTCGGCCGTGAACACCCGGGTCCGGATGGTGGGCGTGCGCTCCAACGACTGGCGCATCCGCTCGACCTCGCAGGCGTCGACGCCGACGCCGCGCACCGAACCGGCCAGGACGTTCACGACGTCCAGAGGTCGGCCATGTCGCTGATCGGGGTGATCAGCAGGTCGGCCACCGGCAGCTCACCAAGCAGGCTGTCGCGGAAGCTGCCCTCGGTCTCCGAGACCCAGTCGACCAGGCGGTCGTAGCGCCGGTCGTAGCCCTGCAGGACACCCCGGACGACCTCGGCCGGCAGACGGTCGTGGAAGCGGACGTGCAACAGGGTGATCCCGGTGCACGAGCCGGCCTTGACCTCGGGGACGAAGATGACCGTCCGCCCGTCGGACCGGCCGCGGGCGACGAGCACCTCGCGTTCGGTGGCCACCCGGCGCTTGGTGCCCACCAGGTGCGGGTTGCGCTCGACCCGGCTGGGGACCTCGCGAGCCAACCCGTGGCGCTCGACCACCGAGATGACCGCCGTGTCCGCCGGGTTGCCGTCGATGCGGTAGCGGGTCCAGCCGACGACCGACTCGACCGCCGGGTCGAGGTCGGCGAGGACCTTGAGCGTGCGGAAGCTGAGCACGTCACGCCCGGCACCGGCGCCGAGGACGGCCTGCACCAGCGGGCGATCGAGGACCCCCTCGTCGCTGCGGCTGATGCCCACCGTCACCGTCTTGGCCTGGTGCTTGATGGCGTCGACCGGCCGGGTCAGCTCGTCGACGGCCCGGTTGAGCGCCCGGTTGAGGTCGTCGATCAACGCCGCCGGCGTTGCCACCTTGCCGGTCTCGCGCTGGAAGTCGTCGAGCGGGTCGGCGCTCTGCACGTCGCGCAGCATGGTCACCACGCCGAGGGCGGTGCTGGCTTCGAGATGCCCGTCGTACCCGCCGGCGCGCAGCACGTCGAAGAACCGTTCGGCGATCGGCCCGATGCCGGCGTGGACGGCTGCCAGCACGGCTGACCCGTCGGCGGACTGGGCGAGGGCGTGCTCGATCAGCTCGCGGGCCTCGCGCAGCGGGCGGGCGGAGTGGTCGATGGCCAGGGCGGCCTCGTAGCCGAACAGGTGCCCGACCATGGCTGACAGCACGAAGGCCAGTTCCGGATGCACGTCGGGCACCGTCAGCAGGCCGGCGGCAGCGGCGAACCGCTCGTCACCCTCGCTGACGATGACGATCGGGGTGGCCTTGTGGGCCTTGTAGATCGCCACCTCCTTGGCGACGTCGTCGGCGGTGCTGCCGTGCAGCCCGGCCGCGCACACCAGGATCAGCGGCTCGCTGGACAGGTCGATGTGCTTCTTGTCCTCGGTCACGTCGCAGGCGATCGACTTGTAGCACAGCTCGCTGAGCTTGATCCGCACCTCGTGAGCCGCCACCGTGTTGGCCCCGTTGCCGACGATGGCCCAGTAGCGCTTCGACGGAGCCAGGCGTTGGGCGACCTCGGCGATCTGCGGGCGGCGCTCCAGCACGGCTCGCATGGCATCGGGCAGCGTGCGCAGCGACGTCAGCAGCGCGGCGCGCTGGGCGGCGCTGGACAGTCCGGCGGCCTCGGTCACCGCACAGGCCAGCAGCGCGCCGGCGGCCACCTGGGCGTAGAACGCCTTGGTGCTGGCGACGCTCATCTCCACGTCGCGACCGTCGCTGGTGTAGAGGACGCCGTCGGCCTTGTCGGTCAGGTCGCTGTTGCGCCGGTTGACCACGGCGATGACCACGGCCCCACGGCTGCGGACCAGGTCGACGGTGCGGTTGGTGTCGGTCGTGGTCCCGCTCTGGCTCACCGCGATGACCAGCGTGTCGCTCATGTCCAGCTTGAGGTTGAAGCCGCTCAGCTCCGTGGCGGTGATCGCGTCGACGTCGAGCGCTCCGTCGCACAGGGCGTCGATCAGCCGGGCGGCGCTGCGACCGGCAACCGCCGCCGTGCCCTGCCCGATGACCCGGATCCGCCGGATCGTGCCGTCGGCCAGGCGCTGGCGCACCGATGCCGGCAGCGTCGATTCGCCGAGCACCGCCTCGACGGCCCCGTCGTGGTCGACGATCTTGCCACGCAGGGTCTTGTGGAAGCTGTTCGGTGCCTCGCCGATCTCCTTGAGCAGGAAGTGCGGGGCGTCGCCACGGTCGATGTCCCGCGTCGTCACCTGGGCGGTGCTCACCTCGGCGGCGTCGACGGGCAGCGGGCCGCCGTCGTAGGCCAGGCGGGTCACGCCGTCGAGCTGGCCGGCCTGCTCGGCGCGCAGCACGACGACCTGGCCGCGGCTCCCGGTGCTGGACGGCGTCTCACCGTCGATGCGCAGGTAGTGGGCCGTCTCCTCGACCACACCGTAGGGCTCGCTGGCGACCAGGTAGAGGTCCTCGGCCATGCCGACGTAGAGCGCCTGACCACTGCCGCGCAACGCCAGGTACACCTCGCCGGGGCGCTCGGCGGTTGCTGCGGCGATGGCCACGCTGCCGTCGAACTCCGCCACCGTGCGGCGGAAGGCTTCGGCCGGGTCGATGCCGGCGGTGGCGGCATGGCGGGCCATCAACGCCGGGATGACCTTGGCGTCGGTGGTGATCGGGCCGGCGATGCGCAGCTGGTGGTCGACCTTGAGGTCGGCGTGGTTGTCGACGTCGCCGTTCAGCACGGCCACGGCATAGGCCGGCGTGGCCCCGCCGGTGGTCTCGGACTCCTCGCTGTTCACCGGGTGGCAGTTCGGCTCGCTGATGATGCCGACGCTGGCCCAGCGGGTGTGGCCGAGCACTGCGCACCGAGCGCCCTCGGCCGAGAGGGCCAGGCGCAGCAGCTCGTCGGCCGCCACTGCGGCGCGCAGGGCACGCACGTTGTCGCCGAGCTCGCCGATCTCGGCCGCCGCCTTGTAGACGAAGCTGAGGCAGTGGCCGGTCCGGCGAATCGACTGGTTCTGGAACAGCGGGTCGCGCCCGCGGCGCTCCAGGGCACGCTGCAGCACGGGGTGCTCGGCATCGAGCCCGTGGCCCCACACGAACAGGTGGATCCCGGCCGAGTCACGTCCGCGGACCTCCATCCGGTCGATGGCCGAGAGCGCCTGCTGGATCGCCAGGTACCCACCGAGGGCGCCCGAGCTGGCGTCCCGACCGGCGAAGGCATCGACCTCGGCGGCGGTCCGCAGTCGGTCGCGGCGGATCGCCCAGATCCCGTCGCGCACGGCCAGCAGTTCGGCATTGGCCACCTCGACGGCCTCGGGGGTCATCGTCTCGGTCCGCTCGAGTTCGGCCTCGCGGTCGGTGACCCGCCCGTCGAGTTGGTCGAGCCGGGCCGTCAGCGCGGCCACCAGTTCCCGTCGGCCGGCCAGGGCCTGCACGCCCGGCAGGCCCTTCAGCAGACCGTCGAGCTCGCTGAGCTCGGTGGCCGCGGCTCCGAGCGGGGCGGCCACGGCGCGGTCGAGACGAGCCAGCAGATCGGCCGCGTCCGGGACCGGGCGGCTCGGCGGGCGGGAGAGGATCGCGACGATGCCGCACATGACGAACAGGTTACGCGGCAAAGCCGGCGGGCGGCAGCCGCGTCCGGCCGGTCGGGCGGCCGGCCGGCCGGGGTCAGCGCAACCGGTCAGACCGGCCGGTCGAGCGCGGCGCGGCGCGACACGCGGCGCAGCACGACGCCGATCAGCACCAGCGATCCGGCTGCCACGGCCAGCGGCGTGCTGTCCTGACCGGTGGCCGGCAGCTTCGCTGGCGCCGACACGCGGGGGCGGGCTGGCGCGGGACTCGTGGTCGTCGTCGCCGGAGCCCGGCGCAGCTTGCGCAGCACGATCCGCATCGGCACCATCGGCTCACGCGACGCCACCGCCGGCACCGCCGCGTCGCACGGCGTGTCCGGACCGGTCAAACGCCACGCACCGCACCCGGCGCTCCACACCATCGAGGTCGACACAGCCCGGTAGCCCTTCGGCACGCCGGTCACGGTGATCCGGAGGGTCATCAGGACGACCGGGCTCGCCACACCGGTCGAGACGACGTGGTCGTACAGCCAATCGGTCCAACCCACCTTGGGAAGCGGGCCGTCCGGGGTGAAGCAGTTCCACGGCAAGGTCACCGCCGGGCGGGAGCACGCCTCGACGTTCCAGGACACACCGTCTACCTGCCGGCCGGCCTGATCGACCGCCTGCAGCGGTGGGATCGGACCGCGCAACCGCTGTGCGCCCGCCGGTGCACCACCGTCGATCGCCGAAATACTCAGCACGGCGATCAACGCCGCCGCTCCCGCCCGTGTCACGAACCGCATGTCGTCCTCTCGGCGCGGCGATCAACGTCGCACCCGTCGTGCACCGGCGCCGCCGCGCCCCACCATCCTAACGGTCGGTGGTCGGCTGGTGCCCAAACCGATCGAGCACGACCGCAGCCAGGTCGTCGGCCACGCTGCGTGCCAAGGCCGCCGTCTGCGCCTCGACCATCACCCGGATCAGCGGTTCGGTGCCGCTCGGGCGAAGAAGGACTCGCCCACTGTCACCCAGCCCGGACTCCGCCTCGGCGATCTCCGTGGCCAGCTCCTCGGCCACCGCCGGGTGGCGGCCGGCCACCCGGACGTTGACCAGCACCTGGGGGTAGGTGGTCATCACCCGCTCGGCCACGGTGGCCAGCGGTTCGTGATGCTCGGCGACGAACTGGGCCAGGTGCAATCCGGCGAGCAGCCCGTCGCCCGTGGTCGCCGACTGGCGGTAGATGATGTGCCCGCTCTGCTCGCCACCGACCGCCAGGCCTCGGGCGTCCAGCGCCTCGAGCACGTACCGGTCGCCGACGGCCGTGGTGACGACCTCGATGCCGGCGGCCTCCATGGCCCGGTGGAAGCCGAGGTTGCTCATCACCGTGACCACGACGGCGTTGCCGGTCAGCCGCCCGTGGTCCTTGAGGTGCAGCGCCGCCATGGCGATCAGGCGGTCACCGTCGACGATCCGGCCGAGGTGGTCGACGGCGATGACCCGGTCGCCGTCGCCGTCGAAGGCCAACCCCAGGGTTGCCTGGTGGATGACGACCTGCTCGGCGAGATGCTCGGGATGGGTGGCCCCGCAGTGGTCGTTGATGTTCCGACCGTCCGGCTCGGCGTGGACGACCACCACCTCGGCGCCGAGCGCGCCGAGCGCGTCGGGCGCCAGGTCGCTGAAGGCGCCGTTGGCGCAGTCGACGACGATCCGCAGGCCGCGCAGGCAGTCATCGGGGAAGCCGCCGAGCAACCGGTCGAGGTAGACCGAGCGCCCGTCGAACGACTCGATCGACGGGACCCCGGGCACGTCCGTCGTGGCGGCGGCCGGACCAGGCGACCGGCCGTGCAGCAGGGCCTCGATCCGCTCCTCGACGTCGTCACGCAGCTTCCGCCCGCCAGCCGCGAACAGCTTGATGCCGTTGTCGTACCAGGGGTTGTGCGACGCCGTGATCATCGCCGTCGGCACGTCGAGTGCGGCACCGATGGCCGCCACGGCCGGGGTGGGCAGCATGCCGGCCGATTGCACCGTGGCGCCGCCGGCCACCAGCCCGGCGGCAACGGCCGCGGCCAGCACCGGGCTCGAGGCCCGCGGGTCGTGGCCGACGATCCACCGTCCGGCACCCAACACCTCGGCCGCGGCGGTACCCAGGTGTTCGGCGAACTCGGTGGTGAGCTCGTCGAAGGCCCGGCCGCGCACCCCGTCGGTGCCGAAACGAAGGGACATCACCAACCGGCGGACCGATCGCCGATCGGATCGATCAGCGCTTGGTGTACTGAGGTGCCTTGCGGGCCTTCTTCAGGCCGTACTTCTTGCTCTCCTTGCGACGTGGGTCGCGGGTCAGCAGACCGGCCTTCTTCAACGTCGGGCGGGCGTCGGGGTTGATCTCGACCAGGCCACGGGCGACGGCCATGCGCAACGCGCCGGCCTGACCGGAGATCCCGCCGCCGTGCATGGTGGCGTCGATGTCGTAGGCGGTCTCCGCCTCGGTGACCCGCAGGGCCTCGGTGACGACCATCCGCTGCATGGCCGTGGTGAAGTAGGCGTCGAACGGCTTGCCGTTGATCGTGTGCGTGCCGTTGCCCGGACGCAGCCGGGCGCGGGCCACTGCCTCCTTGCGGCGACCGGTGGACTGGGTGAGCGGCTTGGTGGCCATCGTGACTCCTCGACTTCTTCGGCGTGCTCGGGTCAGCGGGCCTTCGCCGCGGACAGGTCCATGACGGTCGGCTGCTGGGCGGTGTGGGGGTGCTGCGGCCCGGCGTAGACCTTGAGCTTCTTGATCATCTGCCGACCGAGCGGGCCCTTCGGCAGCATGCCGGCCACGCTCTTGCGGATGGCGTCGGCCGGCTTGCGCTCCAGCAGGTTGGCGTAGCTCTCCTGCTTCAGGCCGCCGGGGTACCCGCTGTAGCGGTAGACCTGCTTGACGTCGGCCTTGCCCTTGGACATGACCACCTTGTCGGCATTCACCACGATGACGTGATCGCCGGTGTCCATGTGGGGGGCGAAGATCGGCTTGTGCTTGCCACGCAGGACGCGGGCCACCTCGGTGCACAGCCGGCCGAGGACCAGACCCTCGGCGTCGACGACGTGCCAGCCGCGGGTGATCTCACTTGCCTTCGGGGAATACGTACGCATCTCGGACCTTTTCGACGTCTCGACCACCGGTCGACGCTCCCGCGCACCGCGCCAGGGAACCGTGAAATGATACGGGCCAGCGGGCCGATCGACAAACGGCGGCCCGTTCAGGACGGCGGGTAACCCACCTCCCACAGCACCAGGCCGTGCGGCGGGGCGATCTGGCTGGCTGCGGCCCGGTCGCCGGCCAGAAGGATGCTGCGAACCTCGCCCGGCGTGACCGCTCCCAGACCGACGCGCACCAGCAACCCGACGACGCTGCGGACCATCTGATGGCAGAAGGCGTTGGCCCGGATCTCGAAGCGCAGCAACCCCGGGCGTTGCTCGTCGTCGACCGCCAACCAGCGGGCCCGCTGGACGTGGCGGCGCAGGCTCGGAGCCTGGTCGCCCGGCGCCACCTTCGGGCGGCGGCAGAACGCGGCGAAGTCGTGCTCGCCGATCAGCGCATCGCACCCGGCATTCATCGCCCACAGCGCCAGGGGGGCGCTGACGTGCCAGGCGGTGGTCCTGGTGAACGGGTTGGGGTCGGGGTGGTTGTCGACGTGGTAGCGGTACTGGCGCCAGCTGGCGCTGAAGCGGGCGTCGAAGTCAGCCCGATCAGCCCATTCCACGGCGCGAATCGAGATCTCCGGCCCGAGCAGACGGTTGAGCCGGTGGCGAAGGTCGGCCAGGTCGGTGCCCACCGGCAGGTCACCTGACACCACCTGCCCCCAGGCGTGAACCCCGGCGTCGGTGCGCCCGGCGCCGGTGAGCGGCACGTCGACCCGAACCACCCGCGCCACGGCGGCGCGCAGCTCGCCCATCACCGTGCGCACGCCGGCGTTCTCGGCGAACCCGTGGTACCCACCACCGTCGTAGGCCACGGTCATCCGTGCCCGGCGCCCGGCGACGCTCGGTCCTGCGGTCGGCTCGGCCATCCCCACCCTGCCGAGCCTAGGACTGCCTCGACCGGCCACGGATCCCACGGCCGCCCCCGGTTCCGCCCGGGCGCACCGGGCTCACCGGGCTCACCGGGCTCACCGGGCTCACCAGGCTCACCAGGCTCACCAGGCCCACCAGGCCCACCGAGACCGCCGCCACCGACCGCGTTGCCCTCCCTGGCGAATCGTCAGTGACGAAACAGGACACGCATCGTGGCACTCAGCCACGTTCGGTGCGAATCGAGGTTTCGTCACTGACGATTCGACAGGGGCTGCCCGGCGTCGTGCCGTGCGAGGTTTCGTCACTGACGATTCGACAGGGGCTGCCCGGCGTCGTGCCGTGCGGGGTTTCGTCACCGACGATTCGATAGGGGCTGGATCGCGATGCGGGGCGGACAGCCGGGGATCACCGACGCAGGCGCGAGCGGTGATCGAGCCACGACAGCACCGCCAGGACCACGAACGCCACGCAGAGGGTCCAGCCGACCCAGTCGAGGCTCGGCTTGTGCGGCTCGTGCGGCAGCACCGGGACCAGGAGGGCGCTGACCACGGCAGCCAGGAGGAAGAAGACCGCTCGGGGGTCGGACCGCCGGCCGCTCACCGCAACACCTCCACCACCCAGTAGGTCGCCATGGCCACGACCGCCGACCCGGGGATCGTCAGCACCCAGGCCCACACCACCCGCCGGGCGACGTTCCAGCGCACCGCAGACATCCGCTGCGCCGAGCCGACGCCGACGATCGCCCCGGTGATCGTGTGCGTCGTGCTCACCGGGATGCCGTTGTGGCTGGCGAAGAACAACGTCGCCGCCGCAGCCGTCTCGGCGCACACCCCGCCCATCGGCTCGAGCTTGGTCAGCT
This sequence comes from Actinomycetes bacterium, assembly GCA_029782355.1. Taxonomy (GTDB): domain Bacteria; phylum Actinomycetota; class Acidimicrobiia; order Acidimicrobiales; family Ilumatobacteraceae; genus JAKOUY01. Next base: position 47,483 of record JAKOUY010000031.1, on the reverse strand, counting down.
TGGTGCCCATCGTCCGCACGATCCGCCACCCGCCCATCATCGTGCCGAGAGCGATGGCGCCGTGGCAGGACAGCACGATCCACAGTGGCAGCGAATCCGGGTGATCGAGAACGTGCTTGTCGAGGTGCTTGGCACCGATCAGGAGCGCAGCGATGATGCCCATCGTCTTCTGGGCGTCGTTGGCGCCGTGGCCGAGGCTGAACGCCGCCGCCGACAGCAACTGCAGGCCGCGGAACGTCCGGTTGACCCGCCGCTTGGCGCGGATCCGGTGCACCAGCCACATCACCAGGACCAGCAACCCGAACGCCAGCAGCAGACCGATCAGCGGCGAGTAGATGATGAACACGCCGGTCTTCTTCAGGGTCACCAGGTTGACCACATGGCCACCGGCCTTGGCGATCCCGGCGCCGATCATGCCCCCGATCAGCGCGTGGGACGACGACGACGGCAAGCCCATCCACGCCGTCAGCACGTTCCAGAAGATCGCCCCGGCCAGGCCGGCGAAGACCAGTCCGATGGAGATCACGTCGGTGGACACGATCTTGGCGATGGCGTTGGCCACCTCGAGCGGCAGCACCAGGAAGGAGACGAAGTTGAAGAACGCCGCCCACAGCACGGCCTGCCACGGCTTGAGCACCCGGGTGGCGACCACGGTGGCGATCGAGTTGGCCGCGTCGTGGAATCCGTTGACGAAGTCGAAGATCAGGGCGATCGCCACGACCACGACGACGAGGGTCAGTGCCATCGGTCAGCCGCTCAGCCTCAGGAGTGCTTGACGCCGATGGCCTGGACCACGTCGCTGGCGTCCTCGATGGCGTCGATCGCCGACTCGATGGCCTCGACGATGTTCTTCCACCGCAGGACTTCCATCGCCTCGTGGTCGCCGCCGAACAACTCGGCCACGACCCGCCGATAGGTGCCGTCGGCCTCGCTCTCCAGCCGCTCGATCTCGTCGCCGACGATGCCGATGTCGCGCAGGTTGGGCAGGCGGGAGATCAACTCGCGGTTGGCGTCGGCGGCGCGCACCAGCAGGTCGAGCTGGTCGGTGACGCCGGGGATCAGCACCTTGACCTTGTTCATCAGCAGGTGGTCGGCCACGGCGCGCATCTCGTCGAGCACGTCATCGAGATGGTTGGACAGCTCTTGGATGTCCTCGCGATCGAAGGGGGTGACGATCGAGGTCTCCAGCTGCTCGCGGATCTGCCGGGTCACCTGGTCACCGGCACGCTCGGCGTCGAGGACCTCCTTGACGGCCGACTCGGCCACGGGAAGGTTGGTCGCCAACGCGGCGAGGGTACGGGCGGTGGAGGCGATGTAGTCGGCCTGCTGGGCGAACAGCGGATAGAACGACTCGTCGCGGGGAATGAGCCGGAAGCGCACGAGCCGACATTAGGCGCCGGCATGAACCGCCGGAAAACGGCGGATGAACGGCCGGTGTGGCGAGGCCGGTTAGACCAGCTCGATCCGAGCCATCGGGGCGTTGTCGCCCTGGCGCGGACCGAGCTTGAGGATCCGCAGGTAGCCGCCGTTGCGCTCCGAGTAACGCGGGGCCACCTCGTTGACCAGCTTGTGGGTCATCTCCTTGTCGCCGAGGTAGCCCTGGATCTGACGGATCCGGTGGACGCGCATGCTGCCCTCGTCCTGCGCCTTCTTGGCCTTGGTGATCAGCTTCTCGGCGATCGGGCGCAGGGCCTTGGCCTTGGCCTCGGTGGTGACGATGACCTCGGCAGCGAACAGCGACGCGGCCAGGTTGGCCATCATCAGCTTCTGGTGGGCGGCGTCACCGCCGAAGTTGCGCGCCCGGCGTGGGGTGGCAGGCATGGTCGTTCCTCGACTCTCGTGCTCGACTCAGTGCTCGATGCTCAGCCGCGCAGCGACAGGCCGCGCTCATCGAGCTTCTGCTTGACCTCGTCCAGGCTCTTCTGGCCGAAGTTGGTGATGTTCAACAGGTCGTCCTCGGTCTTGGTCAGCAGCTCGCCGACCGTGTTGACCTGGGCTCGCTTCAGGCAGTTGCGCGGCCGCTCGGACAGGTCCAGGTCCTCGATCGGCAGGTCGAGGTCCGGGCTGCTGATGGCCGCGTTGGCCACCTCGCCCAGCTCCAGGCCCTGCGGTTCGTCGGAGAGGTTGGCGACCAGGTCGACCAGCGAGCGCAGCGTCGCTCCAGCCGAGGCCAGGGCCTCACGCGGCGTGATCGAGCCATCGGTCTCGATGTCGATGATCAGCCGCTCGAAGTTGGTGCTCTGCTCGACGCGGGTCGGCTCGATCTCGAACATCACCCGGCGGACCGGGGAGAAGATGGCATCCACCGGGATCACCCCGATGGTCCGGTTCTGGGTCTCACGGTCGCTGGACAGGTAGCCACGGCCGCGGCCGACCGTCAGGTCGACGGCCAGACGGCCCTTGGCGTTGAGCGTGGCGATGTGCAGGTCGCCGTTGAGGATCTCGATGTCCGCCGGGCACTTGATGTCCCGGGCGCTGATCTCGGCCGGGCCACGCACGTCGAGGCGCAGCACGACGTCCTCGTCGGCCGTCGACGTGAGGACGATGTCTTTCAGGTTGAGGATCACGTCGGTGACGTCCTCGGCCACCCCGGCGATGGTGTCGAACTCGTGCAGGGCGTCGTCGAAGCGCACCGCGACGATGGCCGCACCGGGGATGCTGGACAGCAGCGTGCGGCGCAGCGAGTTGCCGATGGTGTGGCCGAAGCCGGGCTCCAGCGGGCCGACGGCGAACCGCTGGCGCGTGGGGTGATCCTCGCCGAGGGCTTCGACGGTGGGACGCTGGATGACGAGCATGGTGATTCCTCTACAAACCTGGTGACGTTGCGTTTACTTCGAGTAGAGCTCGACGATGAGCGATTCGCGCACGGGGACGTCGATGTGCTCGCGCTGGGGCAGGTCACGCACGGTGACTTGCTTGCCACCATCGCCCGTCTCCAGCCAGCCGACCACCGAACGATCGAGCACGTCGAGGTTGTGCTGGATGACGATCATCCCCCGACCCTTGGCCGACAGGCTGACCACCTCACCCTTGCGCACCCGGTAGCTGGGGATGTTGACCCGCTTGCCGTTGACCTGGATCAGCCCGTGGCTGACGAACTGGCGGGCCTGCGGGCGGGTCGAGGCCCATCCGGCGCGGAACACGACGTTGTCGAGGCGCAGCTCCAGCAGGCGCAGCAGGTTCTCGCCCGTCGGGCCCTGCTGGCGCACTGCCTCCTCGTAGGTGTTGCGGAACTGGCGCTCGAGCACGCCGTAGATGTACTTGGCCTTCTGCTTCTCCTGCAGCTGGGCCAGGTACTCGCTGCCGGCGTTGCGCCGACGGGTGCGACCGTGGGCCCCGGGCGGGAACGGGCGGCGCTCCAGCGCCTTGCGGCCCTTCTCGTTCTCGAAGATGTTGATGCCGAGGCGGCGCGAGACGCGCACCTTCGGTCCGGTGTAGCGAGCCATGATCAGGTCCTGCGGCGCTTCGGCTGACGGCAGCCGTTGTGGGGAACGGGGGTCACGTCCTTGATCGAGGTGACCTCGATCCCGGTGTTCTGGATGCTGCGCACGGCGGTGTCACGGCCCGAGCCGGGGCCCTTGACCTGAACCTCGACCCGCCGCAGGCCGTGCTCCATGGCGGCCCGGGCGGCCTTCTCCGCCGCAGTCTGGGCGGCGAACGGGGTGCTCTTGCGCGATCCCTTGAAGCCCACGCCGCCGGCCGAGGCCCAGGAGATGACGTTGCCCTCGGTGTCGGTGATCGACACGATCGTGTTGTTGAACGAGCTCTTGATGTGCACCACGCCCACGGCGACGTTCTTGCGCTCGCGCTTGCGGGGGCGACGACCGCCCGGCTTCGGCTTGGCCATTACTTCCTCACAGCCTTCTTCTTGTTGGCGACGGTCTTCTTCGGGCCCTTGCGGGTGCGGGCGTTGGTGTGGGTCCGCTGGCCACGGACCGGCAGCCCCTTGCGGTGGCGCACGCCCTGGTAGCACTGGATCTCGATCTTGCGCTTGATGTCCTGGGCGACATCGCGGCGCAGATCCCCCTCGACGGTCAGGTGCTCGTCGACCCAGTGACGGATCTGGTTGACCTCGTCCTCGGTGAGGTCACGCACCCGCTGGTTGGGGTCGAGGCCGGTTTCGGCGCAGATCTTCTGGGCGGTCGGCTTGCCGATGCCGAAGATGTAGGTGAGGGAGATCTCCAGCCGCTTCTCGCGGGGGATGTCGACACCGGAAATACGGGCCATGGGTGTGCGCTGCTTCCTTCTCGCTCAGCCTTGACGCTGCTTGTGGCGGGGATTGTCACAAATGACCTGGACGCGACCGTGGCGGCGGATCACCTTGCACTTGTCACAGATCTTCTTGACGCTGGGACGGACCTTCATCGGGGACCTACGGCTGCTTTCCTGATCACTTGTAGCGGTACGTGATGCGACCCCGGGTGAGGTCGTAGGGGGTCAGCTCTACCTGGACCTTGTCGCCCGGCAGGATGCGGATGTAGTGCATGCGCATCTTCCCGGAGATGTGCGCCAACACCTTGTGCCCATTGTCCAACTCGACACGGAACATGGCGTTCGGCAGACTCTCCTGAATCGTGCCTTCGAGCACGATGGCGTCGTCTTTCGGCTTCGGCAGAGGGGGCCTCCTGGAACGGTGGGACTGGGGCCAACACGAGGGTGCGCACGCGCCACCGCCGTCAAGGCCGAGGAGCAATGCTACCGCCCGCCGCTGCCAACGCCAAGTGGCCGTCCACCGTACCGCACCAGCGATTCGCCGAGGTGGATCCCGGCCGTGCCCGGCGGTGCTCAGGGCGCGATCTGGGCCTGGGTCTCGGCGGTGATCCGGCACTCCGGGACCCCGCCGAGCACGTCGGCCAGGGCGATGTACTCGGGGGCGGTCAGCCCCACTGCCCGATGGTGGGCGACCAGGCCCGGCTCGGCCAGCGCCTGGCGAACCTCGGCGACGGTGGTGGCCGCGCCGACCGCGGTGAGCGTCGAAGCGATGCCTGCGACGGCGGCGTCGGCCGCGGTCGTGAAGGCGGTGGCCTGCCGGGCGACGTCGTCGCGCTGGACGAGCGGCAGCCCGGCTGCCACCCGGACGGCCTCGACGGCCAGGCGCAGGCGGGTGGTCATCGAGCGGTCGGCACCGAGCGTCGCCTGGGCCACCGACCGGGCCTCGCCCAGCGTCGCCGCCGGCCCGAGGGCGTCCCACCGCCGGAGACCCTCGGCACGCACGTTGGCCTGCACCGTGGCGGCCCGGCAGAAGGCCGCCGCGCCCATCTTGGCCACGTTGAGGAGGAACTGCGAGCAGGTCGGGTCGGCGCCGAGCACGTCGCGCAGCGCATCGTTCGGGGTGGCGAGCAGGTCGACGGCTCGGTCGTAGGTCTCGAAGCGCGGGTCGGCGAACACCGCCACCAGGTCGGGCACCGTGGTCGCCGATCCGGCGCTGGTCGCTGCGGCGTGCAGCAGGCCGAGGTAGTCGGCCGACGCCGTGGAGAAGGCGGACGCCTGGGTGGCCGCCGTGCCCGATGCCGACGGGGCTGCCGCGGCCACGGCCTTGGCGCTGGTGTCGACGACCCGGATCGTCCAGGACAGCGCGGCGATCACCACCGGGCGCGCCGCGCCGATCGTGGCCGTGCGCGGATCGACCCGATCCAGCGCGGCGCGGGCCATGCTCAGCCCGGACAGCTCGACGGAGGCGTCGGCGCAGGCCCGCTGCGCGGCCAGCGGGAGGGGCACCGGGACGACGCCCGTGCCCGATGGCGGGCTGGTCGCCGGTGGCGGCCCGGGCGGGCTGGATGCGGCCGGCGGGCTGGATGCCCGGGCCGGCGCCACCGCGGCCATGGCGGCGGCGAGCAGTCCCGCCAGCGCACCGGCGATCGGGCGACGGGATCGTGCAACGCAAGCCCTCATGGGCGGCGACGATACTCAGCGGGCGCTGGTCCTGGCACCCGCCCGACGCCGTCCAAGCGGCTCGTTTGTTCCCAAACGATATTCTGCCGGCCGTGCCCGCATCGTTCTCGTCCGCCGACGATGCATCGCTGCGCCAGGTCGAGCGCGACGTCACCGCGGCGTTCGGCCGGCAGTCGTTCGACCTCGACGCCCTGCTGGCGGTCTCGAACATCTTCCGGGCTGCCACTGCCGTCCGCCACCACATGGAGCAGCAGGTGCTGCGTGCCCATCAGCTCGGATGGAGCGCCTTCGTGGTCCTCTTCGTGCTGCGCGTCTGGGGTCCGCGCCAGCCTCACGAGCTGGCCACCGAGGCCGGCGTCACCCCGGGCACGCTCACCGGCGTGCTGACCACGCTGGAGCGACGCGGCCTGGTCGAGCGGCGGGCCCACCCCACCGATGGGCGCCGCCTCACCATCCGTCCGACACGCGCCGGCAAGCGGACGATCGATGCGATCATGCCGGTGTTCAACCAACGCGAGTCCGAGGTGACCGCCGGGCTCAGCGCCGCCGAGCGGACCAAGCTCTCCGACCTGCTGCGCACCATCCTGCGCACCCTCGACGACCGCTGAGCGGATACGATCGTTTGGATCCAAACGACAGCGTGGATCGTGGGGATCCACACGACCGCTCGAAGGAGGCATCGTGGGTCAGGTGATCGGTGCAGGGATCGTCTCGCACGTGCCGCCCATCGTCGCGGCTCCCGACGTGCTCGCCGAGATCTACGGTCCGGCGGGGACCACGCTGGTCGACGGCCTCCACCGCCTGCGCGCCGAGCGGTTCGACGCGCTGGACATCGACACCGTGGTGGTCGTCGACAGCCACTGGTTCACCACCGTCGAGCACGTCGTCACCGCCCACCACCGGCGAAGCGGCATCTTCACCAGTGAGGAGCTGCCGCGAGGCATGTCGCAGATGGCCTATGACATCCCCGGTGATCCGGAGTTGGCCGAGGCGTTCCAGACTGCCGGCGACGCCGACGGGCGGACCCGCGTCCTGGCCTGCGCCGACCCGGCCCTGCCGATCCGCTACGCCACCACCAATCTGCTGCCGTTCCTGCAGGGTGACGAGGCCTGGGTGTCGATGAGCGTCTGCCAGACCGCCGAGCGCGACGACTTCCTGGCCGCCGGCGAGATCCTCGGTCGGGCGATCGCCCAGCTCGACCGCAACGTGGTGATCCTCGGGTCCGGTGGGCTGTCGCACCGCTTCTGGCCGATGAGCCAGTTCGCCGATCACGAGGTCGCCGACCCGGCGCACATCCGCACGCCCGAGGCCCGCGCCGCCGACGAACACGTGCTGGCCATGCTGGAATCCGGCGACCACGCCGGCGTGATCGACTTCTACCCGCAGTTCCGACCGTTCTTCCCGGAGGGTTACTTCGGCCACTACCTGGTGCTGGCCGGGGCCCTCGGCGGGCGTTCCTGGCGGGCGCCGGGCACCCTCTTCAGCGCCTACGAATCGTCGGCCGGCACCGGCCAGGTGCACATCTGGTTCGACGGCCCGTTCGAGACGGAGACGAGCGGCTGACGCATCCGACCGATCCGCCGACTGCGTAGTCTTGCGCCCGTGAGTGACTCGGGCCAGTACGACCTGGCGGTCGATCTCGGCACGACACTGACGACGGCGGCGATCGCCCGCGATGGTCGGGTCGAGCCGGTGGCGCTCGGGCACACCACCATGGCCGTGCCCTCGGTCGTGGTCGTCCAACCCGACGGGGCGGTGCTCGTCGGGGACCAGGCCGTCCGCTTGGCCGCCTCCCTGCCGAGTCGGGTGGCCCGGCAGTTCAAGCGGCGTCTCGGCGACCCGGCCCCGCTGATCCTCGGCTCGACCCCGTTCAGCGCCGAGTCGCTGATGGCCGCGGTGCTCAGCGAGGTGCTGCGCTACGTCACCGCCCGCGAGGGGCAACCCCCGAGGCGCGTCGCGCTGACCCACCCGGCGAACTACGGGCCGTACAAGTTGGCCAGCATGGGCGAGATCGCCCGGCTGGCGGGCATCTCCGCCGACCGGCTCAGCCTGCTGCCCGAGCCCACCGCTGCGGCGATCTCCTACTCGACGCGCCACCGGCTGACTCCCGGGGAGGTCCTGGCCGTCTACGACTTCGGTGGGGGCACCTTCGACGTGTCCGTGCTGCGCCAGTCGGCGAACGGATTCACCCTGCTCGGCCAGCCCGACGGCATCGAACGCTTCGGCGGGATCGACATCGACACCGCCCTGGTGAGCGTGATCGACGAGCGACTCGGCGGCGGGCTCGGTGCCCTCGACCCGGCGTCGCCCAGCAACCTGGCCGCGCTGGCCCGCCTGCGCGACGACTGCCGGGAGGCCAAGGAGTCGCTGTCCGGGGTGGAGCGCACCACCATCACGGCCTCGATCCCCGGGCAGCCGCCGACGGAGACGACGTTGACGCGAGCCGACGTCGCCGAGATCGTCCGACCCCGGCTGGCCGAGACCACCGACGCCCTGCGCCGCTGCGTGAACAGCGCCGGGCTGACCTTCGACGACGTCAGCCGGGTCCTGCTGGTCGGCGGCAGCAGCATGCTTCCGGGCGTGGCCGAGGCCGTCCAGGCGACCACTGGACGGCCGATCGCCGTCGATGCCCACCCGAAGCTGTCCGTGGCGCTCGGCGCCGCCGCCTGGTTGGCCCAGTCGCAGCCGGCCGCCGAGCGGGATCCGGCCGTAGTCCCGGCTCCGGGCGAGTCCCCGGCCGCGCCCGGCCAGGCCCACTCGCCGGGCGGACCGATCGCCGCCGAGCCCGCTGCGCCGCACATGGCGCCCGCCGCGCCTTCGCCGCTCACGCCTCCGGCGCGACCGTCCACCACGCCCGGCGGCCCGCCGAGCCCGGCTGCCGCAGCGGACGCCGGCGCACGTCGAGCACGCTGGATCGGCCTCGCCGCGGCGGCCATCCTGCTGGCGGGTGGCGGGATCTTCCTGGCCACGCGCGGCACGGACCGCACGGCCGCCCCCAGCACCACGCCGCCGGCCACCAGCCCGGCCACAACACCAGCGACGCCACCGGCCACCAGTCCAGTCACGGCGCCGGCCAGCACACCGCCCAGCACACCGCCCAGCACACCGGTCACCAGCCCGCCCACCACACCGGAGACCAGCCCGGTGACGGCCCCGTCGACCAGCCCGCCCGCCCCGGTGATCCCGGTGCAACCCCTCGAGAAGGTGGCCGGCGTGGTCATCCTGCCGACGATCACCGGGCAGATGCCCGACGGTGCCGCGCTGGCCCACGATCGGGTCGGTGCCGTCGCCCTGGCCGGCAAGCCGTTCCACGACACCAACGCCATCTGCCCCGCCGCACTCGACCCGCTCTCCTACGCCGGCTTCGCCCCGGCCGGCCTGATCCGATCGGACGACCCGTCGTACCACCACGTCTGGGCCGCCCCGGAGACCACGGACAAGTGGGCGCTGAGCAGCTGCACCCACGACAACGTCCGCCTCGAGTTCGCCCAGACCGAACCGTCGGCCAGCGCCCTGCAGTTCACGTCGACGCCCGAGTCGACCACCACCGTGCAGAACCCGCAGATCGGCAGCCTGCGCGGCGGGGTGCTGTACACCGACTGCCGGACCTTCGCCGATGCGCTGTCCAACTGTCGAGCCCGGTGGCAGATCGACGGGTTCGCCGTCGACCTGGTCGAGTTCGGCACCGTCTCCACCGACCAGCTCGCCCAGTGGCTCGATCGGGCCTTGCCGGCGATCATCGACGGCTTGAACACCGTCGACCTGTCGCAGTACATCCCGGCGCCGACCCCGCCACCGACGACACCCGGCACCTAACGTCTCGCCCGTGCTCCGCAAGCCACGCATCGCCATGACCACCTGGCGACGGACCATGCCGACGTTCCTCAACGAACGGACCGACCTGTACACGCTGGGCGCCGAGTACCCCCAGGCCGTCCTCGACGCCGGTGGGCTCCCCGTGCTGCTTCCCCACCACGATCCCGCTGACGCCGCCGCCGTGCTGGACGGGTTCGACGGCTTGGTGATGGTCGGCGGCGACGACATCCACCCCCGGCGCTACGGCGACATCGACCACGGCCTCTCCAAGGGGGTCAGCGAGTCGGCCGACGACAGTGACCTGGCCTTCATCCGCGCCGCGATGGACATGCGGCTGCCGATGTTCTGCATCTGCCGCGGCTTCCAGGCGCTGAACGTGGCCATGGGTGGCACCCTGCATCAGGACGCCACCGACGACGACGGCCTGCACCGCCCGATCAGCGAGATCCCCCATGAGGTCCTCGCCGAGCGCCACCCGGTGCGCATCGCCGAGCACTCCCGCCTGGCCAAGGCCTACGGCACGCACCAGCGGACGGTCAACTCGATCCATCATCAGGCGGTCGAGCGGGTCGCCCCCGGCTTCCACCCCACGGCGTGGGCGCCCGACGGCACGATCGAAGCGATCGAGCCCGACGATCCGTCGGGGCGCGTCCTGGCCGTCCAGTGGCACCCCGAGAAGATCACCGACGAGGGCGACCACGTCCTGTTCCGCTACTTCCTCGACGAGCTCGTCGGCCCGCCCTCGCCCGGTTGACGCCAGCCCCGGGCGATCGTTCGGGGCCAAACGACTTTGGCCGGCGTGATACCGTCGCCCGCCATGGGGAATCGACGCCTGCGCGTCATGTGGTGCGACCTGAACGGCCTCAGTCACGGCCGCTACGTGCCCGAGCGACGCATTCACGATCATGGCCATCACGCCGTCACCACGCTGACCATGAGCGTGTGGCGCGACATCCTCCAGGTCGACGGCTACGGCGCCGACGTCGGCTTCGGCGACCTGGCGACGGTGCCGCTGGCGGAGACCCGCCGGCCGGGCTGGGAGATCGACACCGACGTCGTCATCGCCGACCTGGAGTACCACGACCAACCGCTGGTGCTGTCGCCGCGCACCGCCCTGAAGCACGCCGTCGACGCCTGGCGCGAGCTCGGATACGAACCGATGCTGGGCTTCGAGATGGAGTTCTACGTCCTCGAGCGCGACGACTCGCCGGGCGGTTGGAAGCCGCTCGACCTCCCCTCGCACCGGGTCTACGGCGTCGGCACCGGTGGCGACTGCACCGGGCTGACCTTCGACTACTTCGACGCCGCCGAGCAGGTCGAGCTGGAGCTCGAGGGGATCATGGGCGAGTTCCACCCCGGGCAGATGGAGCTGAACATGCGCTACGGCCCGGCGCTCGACGCCGCCGACCGGGCGTTCATCTGCAAGGAGATGACCCGCGAGCTGGCCAGTGCCCGCGGCTACCGCGCCACCTACCTCGGCCGCCCGCATCCCGAGCTGGTGGGCAGCGGGCTGCACATCAACTTCTCGCTCAACCCGATCGGCGCCAGTGGCAACGCGATGGACGACCCCGCGGCCGAGCACGGCATCAGCACCCTGACCCGCCAGTGCCTCGGCGGGTTGATCGCCCACCACGAGGGCATCGCCGCGCTCAGCGCCCCCACGACCAACAGCTACAAGCGCCTCGCCCCCGGCCTGCTGGCCGGCTACTGGGCCAACTGGGGACTCGACAACCGGGTGTCCACCTACCGGATCCCGTGCGAGCGAGGCGCGGCGACCCGCATCGAGAACCGCATGCCGTGTGGCAGCGCCAACCCGTACCTGGCGGCGGCGGTCATGCTGCAGGCGGCCATGCTGGGCGTCGAGCACGAGCTGGACTGTGGCGAGCCGCAGGTGGGAGACGGCGACACCGAGCCGAACACCGAGCGGCACACCCCGCACACCCTGCGCGAGGCGATCGCTGCGCTGCGCGCCGACACCGAGCTGTGCCAGCGCCTGCACCCCGACCTGGTGCAGGCCTACGTGACGATCCGCGAGCACGAGTGCGACCAGCGTGACGCCTCCGGCGACGCGTGGAACCCGGAGACCGTGACCGACTGGGAGATGCAGCGGTACCTGCCGTTCTACTGAGCGGCGACGCGCCGAGTGGGCGCCGGGCCCAGGGCCCGGCGCCCACGACGGGCCGCTCAGTTGACGGTCACCTGCCCAGCGACCACGTGCTGGGCGACGATCACCGATCCATCGCCGGGCTGCGAACCGTCGGCGATGGCGGCCGCCACGATCGCCGTGGCGAAGGAGGTGCCACTCCACATCGTCGCCTGGGCGGTGCCGAGGCGGATGCCGACGAGCTGCTCGCCCGGGGCGGCGACATGGCCGTCGTTGGAGAAGGCCGACGGCTGGCCATCGGCGTCGACCGACCGCACGTCGTACAGCCGGCCCGGCACGCACGTCACCGGAGCGGCGCACAGGCTGGACTCGAACGCCGGCTGGAACACCGTGCCGAACTGGCGGCCCATGCCGGCGGGGAGGAACGCCGGGTACGGGCCCGGTTCACCCGGAACGTGATTGCCCACCGCAGCCGCCACCGGCTTACCCCCGGTTGCCGCGTACCAGTCGATGAGCGCCGCCTGGGTGACCAGCCCGGAGGTGGACAGCGGGCAGGCGTAGGCACCGATCGGCAGGGCCAGGGCGTCGAACTGGATCGACGTCGCCAACAGCCGGCGCATGCCGAGCCACAGCTGCAGCTCGTCGGAGGCGTCGGTGACCACGCTCGGCGCCGGACGCTTGCCGTCGCCGACGAACGCATCGAGGTCGACGGGCGCTGCCGCACCCACGGTGATCTGCACGTCGGGCCGCTCCTGGGCGATCAGGCTGGCGACGAACTTGCCGTGTCCGTTGGTGGCCGGCGAGGTGGCGTCCTCGTCCAGACCGGATGCCGCCTTGACCCGCGTCCGCATCCACGTCGGGTCACCGGCTGCCGCGCTGAAGCCGGTGTCCAGCTCGGCGATCTGCTTCGGCGAGCTCAACCCTCCCGGCACGTCGGGAGCGGGCGTGCTCAGGTCGACCGGCGGGTTGGCCGCCGAGAAGCCCCATTCCCCGGCGGGCAGCACCAGCGACACCGGCGCGGCGACGATCCCCTCGGCGCCCAGCCGGGCGACGAGTTGCAGCGGATCGGTGCCATCGGTGATGACGTAGGGGAACAGGTGGGCGGCGTGCATGGCCGTCAGGGCGGTGTCGTCCAGATTGCTGACGTCGGCGGCGCTCGGCGGGCGCAGAGCCAGGTCGGCGGCCCGGGCGGTGAGATCGCTGGTCGCGACCACCAGCGATGCCCGGTAGGCGCACAGCGGCTCGCTGCCACTGTCGAAGCGGGGGACGGTGGCCGACGGCGTCGACGGGGCCTCCGTGGCGGGCGGGGCCGGCTCGGTGTCGGCGGGTGGCGCAACGGTGGTCGGCAGGTTGAACGACGGCAGCGTCTTGATCGGGATGTGGATGCTGGTCGGGGTGACCTTGATGGTGGGCAGCGTCTTGATCGGGATCTGCAGCTTCGTCGTCGTGGTCACGAACTTGATCGTCGGCAGCGAGATGATCGGCTGCTTGGGTGCCGGACCGAAGTGCAGGGTGGTCGTCGTCGTGCCGAACAGCTCCGGGTCGGCGCCGCCGCCCGACGCGCCGGCAACCGATCCGGCTGCGCCCAGGCAGCAGCCGGCCACCAACACGGTGGTGACGGCGGTGATGCGGGTGGTGATGGACATGGTCGTGCTCCCGTGGTGGTGATCGGTGCCGGTGATCCCGGACGGGGGAACGACCGCGCAGGGCGCCGCGGAATACGCGAAACTTCGCCGTGATGGGCCTGGCCGAAGCGGATGCGGTCGCCCTCGTCGAGCAGCTGCGCGGCGAGCCGCCGCGGGCCTACGTCGAGCTCGCCGCCGAGGCGGCGGCGACGACGGACGGCGCCGTCCAGGCGATCTGCTGGCGGGGGGCCGGTGAGGCCGCCCGCTGGGTGACGTCCGTCGCCGACTCCGCCGAGTTGCTCGGCCGAGCCGTGCGGGCCGCCGACCGGGCCGGGCGGGCCGACCTGCGCGCCGCGGCGATGGTGACGTTGAGCGGCACCCAGCACATGGCCGGTGACGTCGACGGGGCCCTGGCCACGCTGGCGGCGGCAGCCGACGGGGCAGTGGGGCTGCTGGCTGCCAAGGTCGCCTTCCAGCGGGCCACGATCATGGCCCGGGAAGGCCGCACCGACGAGGCGCGGGCGGCCTACGACCTCGGCCTGCCGCTGTTCGAGGAGGCGGGCGAACGGTTCTTCGTCGCCGCCACGCTGGGCAACCGGGCGATGATCCGACTCGACCGGGGCGACGCCGGCGGTGCCATGGCCGACCTGCGCCGCGCCCAGGCGTTGTTCGACGAGCTGGGCATCGGCTCGTCGGCAGCCTGGATGGAGCACAACATCGGGCGAGCAGCCGGGCGCGCCGGTGACGTGCCCGGCGCGCTGACCCACTTCCGCCTCGCCGAGCAACGACTGGTCGAGTTGGGTCTCGATCCCAGCGAGGTCCAGGTCAACCGGTGCGAGGTGCTGGTCGAGGCCGGACTGTACGCCGAGGCCGAGTCGGTCAGTCGGGCGACGATCGACCGCCTCGCCGGCGAGGGCCGGGCGCTGGAGCGGGCCGAGGCCGGCTACTACCGGGCGCTGGCGCTGCTCGGCCAGGACGACACGGTCGAGGCAGCCCGGGAGGCCGCCGATGCCGCCCGCCAGTTCCGCGACCAGAACCGGTCCGGGTGGGCCCTCGCCGCCGACGCCCTGGCCGGAGCCGCCTCACCCGGCGGCGATCAGCCGGACCCCGATCTGGCCGCGGCCGTGGCCGAGGAGCTGGCGTCGATGGGCCAGCTGATCGGGGCCGCACAGGCTTGGGCGCTGCTCGGGCGGTGGGCGCCGCAACGGGCCGCGGTCGGGTTGGCGGCCCTGCCGTGGGGGCCGGTCCGCCCACCGTTCGAGGCCCGCCTGGCCACCTTGGTGGTCGGAGCCCGAGCTGCCTTGGCCGGCGGCGACGACGCTGCCGCTCGCCGCCTCAGCGCCCGGGCCATCGACCTCGGCGACCACCGCCGCCGTCTGGCCGGCGCGGCCGAGTTGCGCGCCGCTGTCAGCGCCCAGCTGGCCGGTGTCGCCGAGGTCGGCCTGCGCGCCCGCCTCGGACGCCATCGGCCGGCCGACGTGCTGCGCTGGGTCGACCGGTGTCGGACGAGCGGGTCGCCTGCGGCACACCATCGGGCAGCCGGATCCGACGAGGACATCGCCGCGCTGCGCGCCCTGCAGGTGGCCGCCCGTACGGCCTCCCCGGCGGACCTACCGTCCCTGCTGCGCCGCCAGTCGGCGTTGCAGCGCCGCATCGTGGCCTCGACCCGCCGCGCCGCCCACCGGCCGGCGCGCTCGGCCAGCCGTCGGCCACGACTGGTGCTCGGCGAGTTCGGCGAGGCCACGATCGTCCAGCACCACGTGCTCGACAGTCGGGTCGGCGCGGTCGTCGTCCACCGGGGCCGAGCCGAGCTCCACCGCCTGGGTGCACTCGACGACATCCACGAGCACGCCACCCACCTGGCCCGCGCCTACCGCCGGCTGGCCCTCGCGGTCGGTGGCGGTCACTCGACCGGCGACGCCCTCGTCGCCGTCGCTCGGCGGGTCGAGGCCCTCCAGCGCCTGCTGCTCCCGCCGATCCCGGGCGATCGGGTGGTCGTCGCCCCGCTGGCTCGGCATGCGACGATCCCGTGGGCGGCGATGCCGGCCTTGGCCGGCGCCGAGGTGGCCGTCAGCCATCGCCTGTCCCACTGGCTGACCGGCGAGCGGTCCGGGGCCCGGCTCCCGGCTCGCGTCGCCGTGCTCGGGGGCCCCGACCTGTCGTCGGCCGCCGCCGAGCTCGCCGCGGTCGGTGCGGCCTGGGCGGATCGCGCCGCGGTCACCGCGGACGCCACGGTCGGCGACCTGCGCGCCGCGCTGGACGGTGCCGATCTCCTCCACCTGGCATGTCACGGCGAGCGCCGGGCCCACGATGGGCGCTTCGCCCAACTGCGGATGACCGACGGTGACCTGGTCGCCGTGGAGATCGAGCAGCTGGCGCGCACCCCGGCCACCGTGGTGCTGGCGGCGTGCGACGCCGGCGCGCTGGAGGCCCTCCGCGGGGACGAGTCGGCGGGCCTGGTCGAGGCGTTGCTGGGGGCCGGCACCGCCACCGTCCTCGCCGCCGCCACGCTGCTGCCCGACCATCCGACCACGGTCGAACTGATCGGCGCGCTCCACCGTCGCCTGGCCGCCGGCACGCGGCCCGCTGCTGCGCTGCGGGAGGTGCGCGCCACGCCGACGGATGCCGCCGGACGGTGGCTGGCGGGCGCGCTGACCTGCTTCGGCTGGGGGTGACCGCTGCTACTTGGTCGTCACGTGGTGCAGCACGGTGACCGAGCCGTCGCCCAGCACCGCCCCGTCGGCGATGGCTGCCGTGACGACGGCCGCGGCAAACGACGAGCCGCTCCAGATGGTGGCCGTGCCGGTGTCGAGGCGCACGCCCACGAGATGCTCACCCGGGGCGGAGAAGTGCCCGGCGTTGGAGAACGCCGACTGGGCCCCGTTCTCGTCGACCGATTGCACGTCGTACAGCCGGCCCGGCTTGCACGTGACCGGCGCGGCGCACAGCACCGGCTCGAACGCCGGCGTCGACCCTGGTCCGCCGGTGCGAGCCAGCTGCGCCGGGACGAAGGCCGGGAACGGACCGGCCTCCCCGGCGACGTGGTTGCCGGCGGCTGAGCTGATCGGCCGCCCGTTGGTGGTCGAGTACCAGTCGATCAGTGCCGCCTGCAGGGCCAGTCCGGCGTACGACAGCGGGCAGGCGTAGGCCCCGACGGACATGTTCAGGGCGGTGAAGTGCTGGCCGGTGCCGAGCACCCGGCGCATCGTCAGCCAGACCTGCAACTCGTCGGACACGTCGCTGAGGCCGGCGGGGAACGGGCGGCCGCTGTCTCCGGTGAACTTGGCCGCCGGCACGGGCGTGATCCCGCCGACCGTGACCGTACTGTTCGGCCGCTCCTGGGTGATGATGCTGGCGACGAACTTGCCGTGGCCGCGCATCGCCGCCGAGGCCTTGTCGCCATCCAGCGCCGTGGCCGCCTTGACCCGTGCCGACAACCACGCCGGGTCGCCGGCCGCCGACGAGTAGCCGGTGTCGATCTCGGCGATGGCCACCGGCTTGGCCGGCGCACCGGGCACCACCGGTGCCGGATCCGGCAGGTCGACCGGTGGGTTGCCACCGGCGTAGGTCCAGTGCCCGGCCGGCAGCACCACCATCACCGGCGCGGCGATCACCCCGCTGCTCACCAGCGCCTGGGCCACCGCCAGGGGGTCGGCGCCGCTGGTGATCCGATAGGGGTAGACGTGACCGCGGCCCATCAGCCGCAGGGCGGTGGGGTCGAGGTTGGGGACGTCGGCGCCGGTCGGCACCGCCAGGCCCAGCGCTCCCATCCGGGCGGTCAGGTCCTGGGTGGCGATGACCAGGTCGTTGCGGTAGGCACACACCGGCTCCTCGCCCTCGGCGGGGGGCACGGTGGTGGTGGTCTCCCTCACCGGCGGTGTCGTCGTGGTGGTGGTCGTGGTTGGCGCGGTAGTCGTCGTCGTCCGCCGGACCACCACGGTGGTCGAGGTCGTGGTCGTGGTGCGTGGCGGATGGGTGGCCGGCGGGCGAGTCGTCGACGGGAAGGGGATCGAGGGGAAGGAAGGGATCACCCGCAGCGTGGTCGTCGTGACCCGCTGGGCATCGGGGGCGGCGGGCGATCCGGCGAGGCCGGGTCGCGTCCCCAGCTCACCGGCGACGACGACGGCGCACAGGGTCACCACGGCAGCGACGGTGCGGCGCAACAGGGTCATGCCGGTCTCCTCTCAGCCCGCGATCCGGACGAACTCGGTGACGACGACCTCGTCGGTCGTGGCGAACCGCAACCGGAACGGCACTCGGGGCACTGCGCCGACGAAGAAGTCGCCGTCCTGATCGATGCGCGCCGCCGGGGCCGGGTGGCCGTCGTCGGCCTGCACCTCGACCTGCAGCGACCCGCCCGACCACGGGAGGATCGTGCCGGCCAGGGCACCGTCCTCCACGCTCATCTCGATGCGCGTCGAGCCGATGGCGAAGTGCCACGAGTCCGGCTCGTCGGCGGGGCCGCGCACGCCGGCGAGGCCTGGCGCATCGGCCAGCAACTCGGCCAGCCCGGCCTCGGGCGACGCCCACCGCAGCAGGGATCGCGACGGGATCAACGAGGCCGGTGGCGGGTCGGCGGCAGCGAACAGCTCGCCGAGCGCGACCAGCAACCGGTCGGCCTCCACCGCGTCGAGCGCCGCGCCCGGCGTCGAGACGTCGGTCGAGCCATCCTCGGTCAGGTCCTGGTCGTCGTGTGGTGCGTCGCTCATCCGTGCGCTCCGTCCCGGTGGGGCTGTCCGTGGACTGACCCCGGAACCCGTCCGGTGATACCGACGATCCGCGGATGCTTGGCCAAGGTCCGCAGGCAGCGTTGGCGGGTGGGACCGATGCTGGGGACCGGCATGCCCAGCGCGGCGGAGATCTCCTCGTACGTCGGTGGCGGATCGACGGCCAGCAGCCGCAGCAACGCCTGGCAGCGCGAGCCGAGTTCGTTCAGCGCCTCGCCCACCGCCCGGACCGTCTCGTCGCGGACCAGCCGGGTGTCGACCGACTGATCGTCGGCGGCGAGGTGGGCGTCCATCGTGTCGCTCAGGGTCAACCGCGACCTGGCCTTGACGATCCGCAAGCACTCGTTGCGCGTCGTCGTCGCCAGCCACCCCGACAGGCGCTCCGGCTGGCGGATCCGCCCGACGTGCTGGACGAGCTTCAGCCAGACCAGCTGGACGACGTCCTCGCGGGTCTGGCGGTCGAGGCGGAAGCCTGCGGTGGTGGCCCACAGCAGGTTGACGTAGCGGGTCTGGATCAGGCGGAAGGCATCGTCGTCGTGCGCGGCGCGACGCAGCGTGGCCGCATCGATGTCCCCCGACATGGCGCCGACTCTAGGTCCCTCGGTCACCCCGTCGGGTGAACGGACCGCGCCCCGACACCCAGCGCCGACCTGGGTCAGGCCCGGGTGACGGCCACGGGCATCCGCTTCATCCCGCCGATGAAGTTGCTGCGCAAGCGATCGATCGGGCCGTTCAACCGGGCGTCGCCGATCCGTGGCAGCAGCTCCTCGAACAGCACCTTGATCTCCATCCGGGCCAGCTGGGCTCCGAGGCACAGGTGCGGGCTCATCCGCCCGAAGGCGACGTGGTCGTTGGGGGTGCGGTGGATGTCGAAGCGGTACGGGTCGGGGAACTGGTCCGCGTCGTAGTCGGCGGAGTGGAACCAGATCAGCACCTTGTCGCCGGCCTTGATCGGCGCGCCGCGCAACTCGGTGTCGGCGACCGCGGTGCGCCGGAAGTGCATCGTCACTGTTCCCCAGCGGAGGATCTCCTCGACCGCCGACTCCATCAGCATCCCGTCGTCGGTCCCGATCGAGTCGCGGAGCTCGGCCATCTGCTCGGGGTGCTCGATCAGCGCCTTCATCCCGGCGGCCATCGTGTACCGAGAGGTGTCGTTGCCCGCCGAGACCAGCAGGACGAAGAAGTTCTTGAACTCCCGCTCGCCCAGTTGCTCGCCGTCGATGGTCGGGGCGAGCAACCGGGAGATGACGTCGTCGGTGGGGCGCTCGCGACGCAACCGGGCCTGCTCTTCGGCGTACCGGTACAGGTCGAGCGCCGCCGGCGAACGGAACGGGATGTGCTTGAACTGGTCGGTGTCGGTCATGCCCACCGGATGCTCGGTCATTTCCGGGTCGAAGTTGCCGAGCAGGGCGTCGCCTCGCTCCACCAGCCACGGGCCGTCGGCGTCGGGCACGCCCAGCAGGCGACCGAGCATGCGCATCGGCAGCTGCTTGGCCACCCGGTCGACGAAGTCGAACTCGGTGCCCTCGGCCAAGGCCTGCTCGACCACCTCGCGTGCCAGCAGGCGGATGGCGTTCTCGTAGGCGTACACCTCGCGGCGGGCGAACGGCTTGGACACCAACCGGCGGTAGCGGGTGTGCTCGGGTGGGTCGTACTCCAGCATGTTCCGCCGAGCGTGGAAGTCGTCGCCCTCGATGTCCTCGAGGGTCACGCCCTGGGCGTTGGAGAACAGGTCGGGCTGCTTGCTGACGGTCAGCAGATCGTCGTAGCGGGTCACCGCCCAGAAGCCGCGCTCGCCCGTTGCGCACTCCCACCAGCTCACCGGATCGTCGCGACGCAAGCGCTCGAACGTGGCGTAGGGGAAGCCGGACACGTAGGTGTCCGGATCGGTGATGTCGGCGTCCGGCGGACCGAAGTCGCCCTTGGTCACGTCGCTCATGTCCGGTTCCTCCGTTCCAGGGTGGTTCCTTCCCGCCACGAGGTGCCGACCTCCCGCCAGTACCCGCCGATCATCTCCTGCGGGGCGAGCCGGGTCAGCTCCTCGACGGGCGAGTCGTACAGCTGCAGCGTCGCCGTGCCCGAGTAGCACGGGCCGACCTCGGCATCGAAGCCACGCATCGTGACCAGCTCGTGCAGGCTGTCCGTGCCGTCGCCCTCGATGGCCGGCATCACCCGGTGGTGCAGCATCGGCAGGGCGTTGACGAACCCGGCGTCCTCGGCGGTGCCGGTGATGGTGAACGTGGCGTCGATCAGCCGGCGTCCGTACGCCGCGCAGGTGGCGCCGAAGCGCCCGCCCGGCTCGAGGCGCGGTCCGGCCTTGCCGACGCGTACGGCGCGGGTCAGGTACAGCTCGCCGAGCTTCTTCGGGTACCCCTGGTGATGACCGCGGACCATGGCGAAGTCCTTGTCGACCCAGATGTACACGCACCGGCTGTAGTGCTGGTCGCGGTACTTGCAGCGGACCACCACGAAGGTCTCCAGGTACTGGCTGCGCACCGGGTCGAGCAGCTCGTCGAAGCCGTCGCTGCAGCTCTGCCAGTCGGCCCAGATGACCGCCACCGCGCCCGGGTCGTCGTCGGCCGGTTGCAGTGGGGCCGGCAGCAGTTCGGCCACGGCTGCCGGGTCGGTGCGGTACTCGATGGTCAGCATCTGCCCGCTGTAGTGCCACGGCGGGGCCGGCACCAGCGACGACCGGCCGGTCGCGGTGCGCGGGAACATGAACCCGCGGGGGTACTCGTGCGTCATGGCCAGTCATCCTAATCATTTGGCCCCAAACGATTTTTCACGGACGCTACAGTCAGGTCATGGCTCGGTACGCGCGCATCCTGCTGGAGGGGTCGGTCACGGTGGTGACCGCGGAGGGCGAGGAGTTGGTGGCGCCCGACGGGCGGCGGATCGCCGAGTCCGATGCGGTCTACCTGCCGCCCACCGAGCCGTCGAAGATCCTCTGCGTCCACCTCAACCACATCAGCCGGGTGACCGAGTTCCAGACCTCGCTGCCGCCGGCGCCGACCTACTTCCACAAGCCGACGTCGGCGCTGAACGGGCATCGTGGCCAGGTGGTCCGTCCGGAGCGATGCCAGTGGCTGAACTACGAGGGCGAGGTGGTCATCGTCATCGGCCGCCCGTGCCGCAACGTCTCGCCTGCTGAGGCCGGGGCCTACATCGCCGGGTACACCATCGGCAACGACTACGGCCTGCACGACTTCCGGGACACCGACGCCGGTTCGATGCTGCGGGTCAAGGGCAGCGACACGCTGTGCCCCGTCGGTCCGATGCTGGTGACCGACTGGGACTTCCACGATCGTTCGATCCGCACCCTGGTCAACGGCGAGGTCCGCCAGGACGGCAACACCTCGGAGATGACCTGGGACATGCACTACCTGGTCGCCGACCTGGCCCGGACCATCACCCTGCTGCCCGGCGACCTGATCTTCAGCGGCACGCCGGCGATGAGCCGGCCGGTCCAGCCGGGCGATGTGGTCACCGTGGAGGTCGATGGTCTCGGCGCGCTGACCAACACCATCGTCACCGGCCCGGCCCCGATCCGCGACGACTGTGGCGCCCAGCCCACCGAGAGCGAGGAAGTGCTGAGCACGGCCCTCGGCGGCGACTGGGAGTTCCGCGGCATCCGCCCGCCCCGCCGCTCTCACTGATCATCGAATGTCGGCATGGCGTCGACATCCGATGATCAGTTCGGGTGGGGGGTGTGCCGGACCTACAGTGAGGGTCACGTGAAATGGTCCCGTGAGGCCATACGTGAGGAGTGCAGATGGAGCGGTCGCGCCGCCGCGAGGTGCTGAGTGCCGACGATGTCGGACGGGCGTTGACCCGCATCGCCCACGAGGTCGTCGAGCGCAACCACGGCCTCGACGGCGTGGTGCTGGTCGGTCTGCAACGTGGCGGGGTGTGGGTGGCCGAGGCGCTGGCCGAGCGGCTGGCCACGGCCGGCGCGGCACCGCCGATCGGCACGCTGGACGTCAGCTTCCACCGGGACGACGTCGGCCTGCGCCCGATCGTGCCCGGCAGCGTGACCGAGATCGGCTTCGCCCTCGACGGGGCAGCGGTGGTGCTGTGCGACGACGTGCTCTACACCGGGCGCACCGTGCGGGCTGCGCTGGAGGCGCTCAACGAGTACGGCCGGCCGCGCAGCGTGCAGCTGGCGGTGATCGTCGATCGCGGCCATCGCGAGCTGCCCATCCGCCCGGACTACGTGGGCAAGAACCTGCCGACCTCGCGCGACGAGAACGTCACCGCCACCGCCGATGGGGTGGTCATCGAGTGAAGCACCTGCTCTCCATCGACGACCTGTCCGCTGCCGACATCACCGACCTGCTCGACCTCACCGATCACATGGTCGAGATCGGCCAGCGCCCGATCCCGAAGGTCCCGGCGTTGCGCGGCAAGAACGTCGTCAGCCTGTTCTTCGAGGACTCCACGCGCACCCGCACCAGCTTCGACACCGCCGCCAAGCGACTGAGCGCCGACACGCTGAACTTCGCCGTCTCGTCGAGCAGCGTCAACAAGGGCGAGAGCCTGCGCGACACCATCGAGACGATCACGGCGATGGGCGTCGACGCCTTCGTGGTCCGCCACCGCAGCAGCGGGGTGCCGCAGATGCTCACCGCGTGGACCACGGCCAGCGTGATCAATGCCGGCGACGGCTGGCACCAGCACCCCACCCAGGCCCTGCTCGACTGCTACACGATCCGTACCGGGCTCAACCGCCGCGACGGGTTCGACGGGTTGACCGTGGCGGTGGTCGGCGACGTCAAGCACAGCCGGGTGGCCCGCAGCGACGTCGACGCCTTCGCCAAGCTCGGTGCCCGCGTCATCCTCGTCGCCCCGCCGACCCTGCTCCCGACCCACGTCGAGACGTGGCCGGTCGAGGTCAGTCACGATCTCGATTCGGTCCTCGGCGAGCTCGACGTGCTGTACCTGCTGCGCGTCCAGCGCGAGCGGATGGACGACGGGCTGCTGCCCAGCCTGCGCGAGTACTCCACCTGCTACGGGCTCACCGCCGCCCGGGCCGGCGCGCTGCCCGGACACGCGCTGGTCATGCATCCCGGCCCGATGAACCGCGGCGTGGAGATGGTGGTCGATCCCGGCGAGCTGCCCGGATCGGTCATCCTCCACCAGGTGGCCAACGGCGTCGCCGTCCGCATGGCCGTGCTGTTCCGCCTGCTCGGTGCCGGCACCGATCTGAAAGGACACGCGTGACACGCACGATCATCACCGCCGGAACGGTGCTCGACCAGGGCGGCCGACGCCGGGCCGACGTGGCCATCGGCGACGACGGGCGGATCGCCGCGGTGGACGAGGCGATCGCCCCGGCCGCCGGCGACGTGGTCCTCGACGCTGCCGGGTGCGTGATCTGCCCGGGCTTCGTCGACCTCCACGTCCACCTCCGCGAGCCCGGCAAGGAGGAAGCCGAGACCATCGAGACCGGGAGCCGGGCAGCCGCACTCGGTGGGTTCACCGCCGTGGTGGCCATGCCCAACACGGACCCGGCCCAGGACAGCGTGGCCGTCATCGAGTTCGTCCGCGCCCAGGGCCGGCGGGCCGGGCTGTGCGAGGTGGTCCCCAGCGGATGCATCACGGTGGGTCGCCAGGGTCGGACGCTGGCCCCCCTGGCCGAGCTGGCTGCCGCCGGCGTCCGCCTGTTCACCGACGACGGGGCCGGCGTCCAGGACCCGCAGCTGATGCGCCGGGCATTGGAGTACGCCGGGCCGCTTCGGATCACCTTGGCCCAGCACTGCGAGGTCGCGGCGATGACCGCGGGAGCGGTCATGCACGAGGGCGCCTGCTGCTCGCGGCTCGGCGTCCCGGGATGGCCGTCGCTGGCCGAGGAGCTGATGGTCCACCGCGACATCGAGCTGTCCCGCCTGACCGGATCGCCGGTGCACCTCCTGCACCTCTCCACGGCGGGCAGCGTGGCGCTGGTGCGCGCTGCCAAGGCCGACGGGCTGCGGGTGACCGCCGAGGCCACGCCTCATCACTTCACGTTGACCGACGAGCGGCTCGCCGGGTACGACGCCGTGTTCAAGGTCAATCCCCCGCTGCGCACCGCCGCCGACATCGAGGCGGTGCGCGCCGGCCTGGCCGACGGGACGATCGACGCCATCGCCACGGACCACGCCCCGCACGCCCCGGAGACCAAGGAGGCCCCGCTCGACCAGGCCCCACCGGGGATGCTGGGCCTGGAGACGGCGCTGGCCCTGAGCCTCACCTACCTGGACATGCCGCTGGAGGACATCATCGCCGCGCTGAGCTGGAAGCCGGCCGCCATCGCCGGACTGGCCGACCGCCACGGTCGGCCGGTGACCCCGGGCGAACCGGCCAACCTGGCGGTGGTCGATCCGGCCGCCACCTGGACCGTGGTGCCGGCCAAGCTGGCCAGCAAGAGCCGCAACACCCCCTACGCCGGCATGGAGCTGCGCGGCTCGGTCCGACACACGATCTTCGACGGTCACCCGGTCGTGGTCGACGGCGTCGCCACCCGCTGACGCCGCCGGGCCCGGCGACCGCCCCGGCCGTCCCCCGAACCCGGACGGTCTACGCTGCCGCACCATGAGCGAACCCGTGACCAAGGTGTTGCTGTCCGAGGACGAGATGCCCACCCAGTGGTACAACGTCATCCCCGACCTGCCCTCCCCGCCCCCGCCCGCCCTGCATCCGGGCACGCTGCAGCCGGCCGGCCCGGACGACTTCGCCCCGCTGTTCCCGATGGCGCTGATCATGCAAGAGGTCTCCCAGGACCGCTACGTCGACATCCCCGGCGGGGTCATCGACGTCTACCGGCTGTGGCGGCCGAGCCCGCTGTTCCGCGCCCGGCGCCTCGAGCAGCTGCTCGACACCCCAGCGCGCATCTACTACAAGTACGAAGGCGTCAGCCCGAGCGGCAGCCACAAGACGAACACGTCGGTGCCCCAGGCGTACTACAACCACCAGGAAGGCATCACCAAGCTGACCACCGAGACCGGTGCCGGCCAGTGGGGCACCGCACTGGCCTTCGCCACGGCGCAGTACGGCATGGAGTGCGAGGTCTGGCAGGTCGCCGCGTCCTACCGCTCCAAGCCGTACCGGCGCACGATGATGCAGGTGTGGGGCGCCACCGTGCATCCCAGCCCCAGCGAGGTCACCGAGTACGGCCGCTCCCTGCTGGCCCAGAACCCCGACCATCCAGGGAGCCTGGGCATCGCCATCAGCGAGGCCGTCGCCATGGCGGTGGCCGACCCGAACACCCGCTACGCCCTCGGCAGCGTGCTGAACCACGTCCTCATGCACCAGACGATCATCGGGGAGGAAGCACTGCTGCAGCTCGGCAAGCTCGGCGAGGTGCCCGACGTGCTGGTGGGGTGCACCGGCGGTGGGTCAAACTTCGGCGGTCTGGCCTTCCCGTTCCTGCGCGAGAAGCTGGCCGGGACGATGAACCCGACGATCCGCTGCGTCGAGCCGGCTGCGTGCCCCAGCCTGACCAAGGGCGAGTACCGCTACGACTTCGGCGACACCGCCGGGATGACCCCGCTGATGAAGATGCACACGCTGGGCCACGACTTCATCCCCGACCCGATCCACGCCGGCGGGCTGCGCTATCACGGGATGTCGCCGTTGGTGTCGCACATCTACGAGCTCGGCCTGTGCGAGGCCATCGCCATCCCCCAGCGGGAGTGCTTCGCCGCGGCCTTGCAGTTCGCCCGGACCCAGGGCATCGTCCCCGCCCCGGAGCCGACCCACGCCATCGCCGCCGCGGTGCGCGAGGCGCTGGCCTGCAAGGAGTCCGGGGAGGAGAAGGTCATCCTGACCGCGCTGTGCGGCCATGGACACCTCGATCTGGCGGCGTACGAGGCCTACCTGAGCGGCACGATGGTCGACCTCGACCTGTCCGAGGAGGCCGTCGCCGACGCCATGTCGCGCGTGCCGGTGATCGCCGGCTGACCCCGGCCGGATCAGCGACGAGAGGTGACCGCGTCGGTCAGGCGGTGGAAGACCTGGTCGGGCGTGCCGACCCCGTCGACCACCACCAGCCGGCCGGTCTCGGCGTAGAACTCGATGAGCGGGGAGGTCTGCTGCTCGTAGAGGTCGAGGCGCTTGCCGATGGCCTCGGGGGTGTCGTCGTCGCGCTGCATGACGTCGCCGCCGCAGACATCGCACAGCCACGGCAGATGCTCGGCGCCGGTGGCGATGTAGTTGGTCCCGCAGTCCCGGCACACCCGCCGGGCGGAGAGCCGCTGGAGGACCAGCTCGCTGGGCACCTCCAGGTCGATGACCACGTCGAGCGGCCGATCGGCGGTGATCTCGTCGAGGGCGATCGCCTGGGGCACCGTGCGCGGGAACCCGTCGAGGATGTACCCACGTCCCTGCGCATCGGTCTGCGACAGGCGGTGGCGGACGATGCCGACCATGATCTCGTCGCCCACCAGCCCGCCGCCGTCCATCACCGACTTGGCCATCCGGCCCAGTTCGCTGCCCTCGCGCACCGCGGCGCGCAACACGTCACCGGTGGAGATGTGCGGGACGACGAAGTGGCGCGACAGCCGCGCGCACTGCGTGCCCTTGCCGGCCCCCTGGCGGCCGAGCAGGATCAGTCGAGCACCGGGGACCACGTGGTCCTACCGTCAGCGCTCCGCGACCGGCGTGGCGCCGCTCACTTCAGGAACCCTTGATAGTTGCGCTGCATCAGCTGACTGTCGATCTGGCGCATCAGCTCCATGGCCACACCGACGGCGATCAGCACGGTGGTGCCGGCGAACTGGAAGTTCTTGACGTCGAAGATCCACAGGATGATGTACGGGGTGATGGCCAGCAGGGCGACGAACAGGGCGCCGGGCAGGGTGATTCGGTTCACCGCCTTGGCCAGATAGCGCTCGGTCTGCGGCCCCGGGCGGATGCCGGGGATGAAGCCGCCCTGGCGACGGATCTGGTCGGCCTGGCGGATCGGATCGAAGGCGATCGAGTTGTAGAAGTAGGCGAAGGCCACGATCATCACGGCGAACAGCGAGATGTACAACCAGCCGCGGTCGTTGACCAGGTAGCGGGTGATGAACTTCTGGATCGAGGCCCGCCACCCGGTGCCGCTGTTCGAGCCGAGCAGGTTGCTGATCAGCACCGGCAGCATGAGCACCGAGCTGGCGAAGATGATCGGCACCACGCCGGCCTGGTTGACCTTCAGCGGGATGTAGGTGTTCTGCCCGCCGTACATCCGGCGGCCGACGACCCGCTTGGCGAACTGAACCGGGATCCGCCGCTGGGCGAGCTCGACGCGAACCACGGCGACGACGATGCCTGCCGAGACCAGCAGCAGCACGACGAAGGGGACCCAGCTCTTCTCCTTGAGGATCGAGTAGAAGCTGAACGGCAAGCGGCTGACCACGGACGCCATGATCAACATCGACATGCCGTTGCCGATACCACGCTGGCCGACCAGCTCACCGATCCACATCAACAGCGCCGTACCGGCCACCAGGGTGAGGATCACCAGGTAGCCACGAGGCCACATGCTGCCGGTCAGCAGCGGGATGTGCGGGGCTTGCGCGGCGGCACCGAAGAAGGCGCTGCCGTTGCCCTTGCCGAAGATGAACGTCAGTGCGGTGGCCTGCAACAGGGCGATGGCAATGCCCAGGTAGCGGGTGTACTGGGTGATCTTGCGCTGCCCTACCGCCCCTTCCTTCTGCAGCTTCTCCAGTTTGGGGATCACCACGCCGAGGACCTGCATGATGATGCTGGCCGTGATGTACGGCATGATCCCGAGGGCGAAGATCGAGAAGCTGGCGAAGGCGCCGCCGGAGAACAGGTTGAGGAACCCGAGCGCGCCGTTGTCCTTCTCCAGCTGATCCTTGAACCGCTTGACGTTGTCCTGATCGATCCCGGGGACGCGGATGGCGACGCCGAGGCGGTACAGGGCGATCATCGCCAGCAGGAACAGCACCTTGTTGCGCAGGTCGTGGACCTTGAACACGTTCTTGATGTTCGACAGCACGCAGGCTCGCTTCCTGAAGGGGGTCGATCAGCGCCGAGGCGGGGTCGTGGTCAGCGGTTGGTGAACTGGTTGCCGGACACCGGCGGGCGGCCCTGCTTGAACGGCAGCGGCACCAGGGTGACGCTACCTCCTGCCGCCGTGATGGCTGCTTCGGCCTGCTTGGACACGGCGTGGGCGTGGACGGCGACCGCCGCGCTCAGCTCACCACGGGCGAGGATCTTGACGAAGGAGCCCGGGCGGACCAGGCCGCGGGCCACCAGCAGGTCGGGGTCGACCTCGGCGGCATCGAGCGTGGCGAGCTGGTCGAGGTTCACCGCGGTGTACTCGACACGGAACGGGTTGTTGAAGCCCTTCAGCTTCGGGACCCGCTGCTTGAGGGGCATCTGACCACCTTCGAAGCCGCGGGCCACCTTGCCACGGCCGCGGGCCTTCTGGCCCTTGGTGCCCTGGCCGGCGGTCTTGCCGCCCTTGCCGCCGATGCCTCGGCCAACCCGCTTCTTGGGGGTGGTGGAGCCCGGTGCCGGGCTCAGTTCGTCGACGCGCATCTCACTTCTCCGTTACTTCGACGAGGTGGGGAACCCGGGCCAGCATGCCGCGGATCTCCGGGCGGTCGGGCAGCACGTTGCTGTCGCCAACCCGGCGCAGTCCGAGGGCGCGCATCGTGCCGCGGGTCTTCGGCTTGGCGTGGGTGCAGCTCTTCACCTGACGCACGGTCAGGGTCGGGCCGTCGTAGCTCTTGTCGGCGTTGTAGCTGGCCATCAGTGCGTCTCCCCGGCGGCGACCGCCTTCTTGCGCTCGTTGTAGGCCCGCAGCACGCCCTTGGGGACGAACTCGTCGGCCGACAGGCCGCGGCGGGCGGCCACCTCGTCCGGACGCTGCAGCATCTGCAACCCGTTGATCGTGGCCCGGGCGACGTTGATCGAGTTGGACGAGCCGAGCGACTTGCACAGCACGTCGTGCACGCCGGCCTCCTCGAGGATGATCCGCGCCGCGCCGCCGGCGATGACGCCGGTACCGGGAGCGGCAGGCTTCATGAGCACCCGACCGGCCGAGTTGATGCCGATGATCTCGTGGGTGATCGTGCTGCCGGCCAGTGGCACGTCGAACAGGTTCTTCTTGGCCTCCTCGGTGCCCTTCTGGATGGCCAGGGGCACCTCTTTGGCCTTGCCGTAGCCGAGCCCGACGCGACCGTTGCCGTCGCCCACCACGACCAGCGCGGTGAAGGAGAACCGCCGGCCGCCCTTGACGACCTTGGCGACGCGGTTGATGTGGATGACCCGTGACTCACGCAGCCCGGACGGGTCCGGGGCGCGCTCCTCGTTGCGGGGACCACCAAAGTTGCTGGGCGCTGGCATCAGAACTCCAAACCTGCTTCACGGGCCGCCGCGGCGACGGCGGCGACACGGCCGTGGTAGTGGAACCCGCCACGGTCGAACACGACCTGGGTGACGCCGGCGGCCTTCGACCGCTCGGCGATCAGCTGGCCGACCTTGCCGGCAGCCGCCACCGTGGCGCCGCTCTTGGCGCGCAGTGCGGCTTCGGTGGTCGAGGCCGCGGCCAAGGTCCGGCCGGACTCGTCGTCGATCACCTGCACGGCGATGTGCTTGTTCGAGCGGAACACGGCCAGGCGGGGCCGCGAGGCCGTGCCCTCGATCTTCTTGCGAACCCGCCGGTGACGGACGATCCGCCCCTGGCGACGCTGCTGTGCGACGTTCATGCGACTACTTCTTTCCGGTCTTGCCGGCCTTGCGCAGGACGCGCTCGCCGAGGTAGCGGACACCCTTGCCCTTGTACGGCTCGGGGCGACGGACGGCGCGGATGTTGGCGGCCACCTGGCCGACCACCTCCTTGTCCATCCCTTTGACGATGACCCGGGTCTGCGTCGGGACCTCGAAGGTGATCCCCTCGGGGGCGTCGATCATCACCGGGTGGCTGTACCCGAGTGCCAGGCGCAGCTTGGTGGGACTCTGGGCCTCGGCGCGGTAGCCGACACCGATGATCTCCAGCTCGCGGGAGAACCCGTCGGTGACCCCAACCACCATGTTGTTGACGAGCGACCGGGTCAGGCCATGCAGGGCGCGGCTCTCGCGCTCGTCGTCGGGGCGCTCGACCAGGAGCAGGTTGTCCTCGGCGCGCACGGAGATGGCGCCGGGGAGCTTGCGGCTGAGGGTTCCCTTGGGTCCGGTGACGGTGACCGCGCCACCGGAGACGGTGACGTCGACGCCGCTCGGGACGGTGATGGGTGCTTTACCGATTCGGGACATGGCGGCCTCCGATCACCACACGTAGCAGAGGACTTCGCCGCCCACCTTGCGCTGGCGCGCTTCGCGGTCGGTCATCAGCCCCTGGCTGGTGGACAGGACGGCCACCCCCATGCCGCCGAGGACGCGCGGGACGGCGTCGCTCTTGCGGTAGACCCGCAGGCCGGGGGTGGAGACGCGCCGCAGACCGGAGATCGTCCGGTGCCGGTCGGCGCTGTACTTCATGGCGATGGTCAGCACCTCGCCGGGGCCGGTGGTGGCCGGCGCCGTCGAGAACCCGCCGATGTAGCCCTCCTTCTGGAGGATCTCGGCCAGGGCGACCTTCTGCTTCGATGACGGCATGCGCACCTCGTCGTGCATCGCCGTGTTGGCGTTGCGGATGCGGGTGAGCATGTCGGCGATGGGATCAGTCAGCATGGGGATTCCTCACCAACTCGCCTTGGTCAGGCCGGGGATCTCGCCGGCGTGGGCCATCTCGCGCAGGCACACCCGGCACAGCCCGAACTTGCGGAACACCGAACGGGCCCTCCCGCAGCGTCGGCAGCGGGTGTAGCCGCGCACCTTGTACTTCGGCTTGGCGTTCGACTTGTTGATCAACGACTTCTTGGCCATGTGTCTCTCGCCTCGCTACTTCTTCTTCTTCGCTGCCGGCTTGGCCGGAGCGCCCTTGGGGCCGCCACGCACGGGGCCGCGGCGCTTCTTCTTGGTGGGGGCGGCGACGGCGTCGGCACCCTTCTGGAACGGGAACCCGAACGCGTCGAGCAACGCCTTGCCCTGCTCGTTGCTGACGGCCGTGGTGACGATGGTGATGTCCATCCCACGCGGCGCGTCGATGCGGTCGTAGTCGATCTCCGGGAACACCGTCTGCTCGCTGAGCCCGAAGGTGTAGTTCCCCCGGCCGTCCCAGCTGTTGGCCGGCAGGCCGCGGAAGTCGCGGATGCGCGGGATGGCCACGGCGATCAACCGATCGAGGAACTCCCACATGCGGTCACCGCGCAGCGTGACCTTGCAGCCGATCGACTGCCCTTCACGCAGCTTGAACCCTGCGATGCTCTTGCCGGCCTTGGTGACCACCGGCTTCTGACCGGTGATCTTGGTCAGGTCGGCGACCGCGCCCTCGAGCAGCGACGGCTGCTGGGTGGCCCGGCCGACGCCCATGTTGACGACGATCTTGTCGAGCTTGGGGACCTGCATGACGTTGCCGAGGGACAGCTGGTCCTTCAGCGCCCCACGGACCTCGTCCTGGTACTTGGTCTTCAGCCGCGGCACGGTTGCGGTGGCGGTGTCGCTCACGAGATCACCTCACCGGTGCGCTTGGCGACGCGCACCTTGGTGCCGTCGGACTGGATCTGGTACCCGACGCGGGTCGGCTTGCCCTTGTGCACCAGCATGACGTTGCTGGCGTCGACGGGAAGGTCGCGGTCGATGATGCCGCCGGTCTGGTTGCCGCGGTTCGGCTTGACGTGCTTCTTGGCGGTGTTGATGCCGTTGACCACGACCTTGTTGGCCTTCGGCAGGACCTGGACGATCTCGCCCTCTCGGCCCTTGTCCTTGCCGGCGATCACCACGACGGTGTCACCCTTCTTCAGTTTCATGGCTCAGAGCACCTCCGGGGCCAGGGAGACGATGCGCATGAAGCGCTTGTCGCGCAGCTCGCGGCCCACCGGGCCGAAGATGCGCGTGCCGCGCGGGGTGAGATCGTCCTTGATGATCACTGCGGCGTTCTCGTCGAAGCGGATGTAGCTGCCGTCCGGGCGGCGCTTCTCCTTCTTGGTGCGCACGACGACGCACTTGACGACGTCGCCCTTCTTCACCGCAGCACCCGGGATGGCGTCCTTGACGGTCGCGACGAAGATGTCGCCGATCGAGGCATAGCGCCGCCGGGTCCCGCCGAGCACCTTGATGCACAGCACTTCCTTGGCGCCGCTGTTGTCGGCGACGCGCAGTCGCGACTCCTGCTGGATCACTTGGCACGCTCCAGGACCTCGACGACCCGCCAGCGCTTGCTCTTGCTGAGCGGGCGGGTCTCCATGACGCGCACCTTGTCGCCCACGTTGACGTCGTTGGTCTCGTCATGGGCGTAGAGGCGCTTGGTGCGCAGCACGAACTTGGCGTACTTCGGGTGGCGGACGCGCTCGACCACGGCGACGACCGCGGTCTTGTCCATCTTGTTGCTGACGACCAGTCCCTCGCGGATCTTGCGCGTCGTGCGCGCCGTGCCGGTGGAGGTCGTCTCGTTGTTGTCGGCCATGTCTGTCTGCCCTACTTGTGGTCGGCCTCCGCCGCGGCGATCTCGCGCTGGCGGATGATGGTGTTGATACGGGCGATCTGGCGACGAGCGGCGCGGATGCCCGCGCTGTTCTCGAGCTGACCGGTGGCATTGCGGAAGCGCAGGTTCAGCGCCTCCTGCTTGGTGGCACGCAACTCGTCGACGAGGGCGCCGAGGCTGAGCTCGTTGAGCTCGGCGGTGGACTTGGCCATCAGATCGCCTCCTCGCGCGTGATGATCTTGGCTCGCATCGGCAGCTTCTGGATCGCCTTGGACAGGGCGGCATGAGCCACCTCGGCGCTCGGGAAGCTGAGCTCGAACAGGACCCGGCCGGGCTTGACCACGGCGACCCACAACTCCGGGTTGCCCTTGCCGGAACCCATCCGGGTCTCGGCGGGCTTCTTCGTGACCGGCTTGTCCGGGAACACGTTGATCCACACCTTGCCACCACGCTTGATGGCACGGGTCATGGCGATACGGGCGGCTTCGATCTGGCGGGCGGTCAGCCAGCCGGGCTCGAGGGCCTGGATGCCGTACTCGCCGAACGCCAGGTGGGTACCACCCTTGGCGTTGCCGAACGTGCGACCGCGGTGGTGCTTGCGGTGAGCGACCTTACGGGGCATCAACATGGTCAGTCCTCCCCTCGGAAGTGCGGGGCCTCGGAGCCGGCATGGGTCCGCCGGGCGATCTCCTCTTCCTCGTCGAGCAGCTTCTCCAACTCCGGGTCGGCTTCTTTGACGAGCGGCGTCGACTCGGTGGTGGCCTCGTCGGCGTCCTTGCGTCGGGCCGAGGAGGAGACCACCCGCCGAGGCTGACCCTGGCCACTGGTCTCGCCGACGGCCATCGCCGCCTCGCGAGCGATCTTGTCGTCGTTGGCCGACTTGTACGGGACGATGTCGCCCTTGTAGATCCACACCTTGACGCCGACCCGACCGGACGAGGTCCGGGCCTCACGGACGCCGAAGTCGATGTCGGCGCGCAGGGTGTGCAGCGGGACGCGGCCTTCGCGGTACCACTCGGTGCGGCTCATCTCGGCGCCACCCAGCCGGCCCGAGCACTGGACGCGGATCCCGAGGGCTCCGGCCTTCTGGGCGTTCTGCACGGCCCGCTTCATGGCCCGGCGGAAGGCGATGCGGTTGACCAGCTGGTCGGCCACGCCCTGGGCGATCAGCGCGGCGTCGAGCTCCGGGCTCTTGATCTCGACGATGTTCAGCTGGACGCGCGGGTTGCCGGTGATCTTGGTCAGCAGCGCGCGCAGCTCGTCGGCCTGGGCGCCGCGGCGACCGATGACGATCCCCGGGCGGGCGGTGTGGATGTCGACCCGCACCTTGTCCCGGGTGCGCTCGATCTCGATCCGGCTGACCGCAGCCGACTCGAGCTTCTGCATCAGCGCCCGGCGGATCTTCCAGTCCTCGGTGAGGTAGTCCTTGTACTCCCGCTCGCTGAACCAGCGGCTCTTCCAGTCGGTCGTGACGCCGAGGCGGAAGCCGTACGGGTTGATCTTCTGACCCATGGTTACTTGTTCTCCTCGTCGGCGGCGTCGTCGTGCTGCAGGCTGGGGGGCAGGCTGAAGCCGGCGGCCTCGGCATCCTCGGCGGACTGGAACCAGTACTCGGCCTTGGTCCGGCTGTAGTACGGGCTGTCGGTGGTGTGGTACAGCATCGACTGGGCGTTGCCCTTGACGGTGTAGCCCTCGGGCGGATCCTGGTCCTCGACGGCCTCGATCGCCCCGGCGAAGGTCGGCTTGTCCCCGGCGGCGGCGATGCCGGCGAAGGACTGGGCCGTCGTCTCGGCGCTCGACTCCGCCGAGCCGTGGTCGGCGTCGGTGACGGCGTCGGCGGGGGCGTTCGTGGTGGCGTCGCCCGGACCGCCCTTGGCCGCCGCGGCACGCTGGCGGCTGCGCTCGACGCGAGCCCGGCGGCCGGCTGCACCGCCGGCGGCAGCGCCGCGGCGTCGACCGGCGGCCGTGCGCTTGGCCTCGCGGGCCTGGACGACCTCGAGGCGCTCGTCCTCCAGACGGTCGACGACGATGGTGATGTGGCAGGTGCGCTTGAGGATGCGCGTCCCCCGGCCACGGGCCCGGGCGGCGAAGCGCTTCAGCGTCGGGCCTTCGTCGGCGAAGCAGGCCTTGACGTACAGCTCGCCGGCATCCTGCTCGTCGTTGTTCACGGCGTTGGCAACGGCCGAGGACAGCACCTTGCGGATGTCGTCGGAGACGTGCCGGTCGGTGAACTGCAGGGTCTCGTCGGCGATCCGCACCGGTAGGCCGCGGATCAGGTCGAGCACCTCACGGGCCTTGTAGGCCGAGACCCGCAGGTACTTGGCGCTGGCCTTGGTGCCGCTGCGCGTGCCGGCGACGCGGTTCTTCTCGTTGAGCTTGGGACCGGTCATGACTCAGCGCTTCTTCGTGTTCTTCTCTTGGCCGGCGTGGTACTTGAAGGTCCGCGTCGGGCTGAACTCGCCCAGCTTGTGACCGACCATCGACTCGGTGATGTACACCGGCACGTGCTTGCGCCCGTCGTGGACGGCGATGGTGTGGCCGACCATGTCCGGGATGATGGTGCTGCGCCGGCTCCAGGTCTTGATGACCTTGCGCTCGCCGGCCGAGTTCTGCGTGTCGACCTTCTTCAGCAGGTGGTCGTCGACGAACGGGCCCTTCTTCAGGCTGCGCGACATGGGTTACCTCCGACCCTTCGACGTGCGACGACGACGCACGATCATCTTCTGCGACGGCTTGTTGGTGTTGCGGGTGCGCACCCCTTCGGGCTTGCCCCACGGCGACACGGGCGGGCGACCACCGGACGTCCGGCCCTCGCCACCACCCATCGGGTGGTCGACCGGGTTCATCGCCACACCACGGGTCTGCGGGCGCACACCCCGCCAACGGTTGCGGCCGGCCTTGCCGATCGACACCAGCTCGTGTTCGCTGTTGCCGACCTCGCCGACGGTGGCCCGGCAGTCGATCATCACCCGGCGCATCTCCGTGGACGGCATGCGCAGCGTGGCGTAGTCGCCGTCCTTGGCCACGAGCTGGACGGCCATGCCGGCCGAGCGGCCGATCTTGCCGCCCTGCCCAGGGCGCAGCTCGACGTTGTGCACGGTGGTGCCCACCGGGATGTACCGCAGCGGCAGGGCGTTGCCCGGCTTGATGTCCGAGCCGTGGCCGCTCTGCACGCGGTCACCGACCTTCAGCCCCTTCGGCGCCAGGATGTAGGCCTTCTCGCCGTCGGCGTAGTGCAGCAGGGCGATGCGGCAGGTCCGGTTCGGGTCGTACTCGATGGTGGCGACGCGGGCCGTGACGCCGTCCTTGATCCGCTTGAAGTCGATGATCCGGTACTGCCGCTTGTGCCCGCCGCCGCGATGACGGGAGGTCTTACGGCCGTAGGTGTTGCGCCCGCCGCTCTTCGGGTTCGAGGTCAGCAGGCGCTTCTCCGGCGTCGTCGAGGTGATCTCGGAGAAGTCGCTGCTGGTCTGGAACCGACGACCGGCGCTGGTGGGCTTGCGAGTGCGAATGGCCATGAGCTGCTCAGTTCTCGAACAGCGGGATCTCGTTGCCCGCTGCCAGGGTGACGATGGCCCGCTTGGTGTCCGGCTTGGAACCGGCACGGCCCTTGCGCCGCGCCCGGGTCGCCTTGCCCTTGCGGTTCATGGTGTTGACGTTGGTGACGGTGACGCCCCAGATGGCCTCGACGGCGTCGTGGATCTCCGGCTTGGTGGCCGACGGGTGCACCTGGAACGTGTACACGCCCTGCTCGATCAGGGCGTAGCTCTTCTCCGAGACGATCGGAGCGAGGATGATGTCGCGCGGGTCCTTCATCAGTTCTCCTTGTCAGCCTCGTCGCGCTGGCTGGGCGGCAGCTCGAAGCCGGCCTCGCGGGCAGCCTCCTCCGTCTTGAACCAGAACTCGGCCTTGGTCCGCTCGTAGAAGGGCGTCCCCGGGCGGTGGTAGTAGCCCGAGTCGCTGTTGCCCTTGATCGTGTAGGTCGTGTACGGCGAGGTGCCGTCCTCGTTCGCGGCCACCGCACCCTTCGGCAGCGTGCCCGTGCCGTCACCGATGCGCTCGGCTGACGGCTCGTCGGGGGCGTCGGCGATGTCGGCCAGGGCGTGGACGCCCTCGCTGGTGCCGGCGGCATCACCACGCTGGCTCGGTGGCAGCTGGAAGCCGGCCGCTTCGGCATCGGCCTCGGAGCGGAACCAGAACTCGGCGACGGTGCGGTTGAAGAACGCCGTCCCCGGCCGGTGGTACAGACCGGAGTCGCCGTTGCCCTTGATCGTGTAGGCCGGGTCGGGCGACGATCCGTCCTCGTTGGCGGCCACGGCACCAGCCGGCACCGGCTTGGCCTCGGGGGCGTCGTGCTGCTCGGTGGTGGCGGTGGCGGCGAAGGCCTGCGGGGCGGCCGGCGCATCGTCGGCAGCCGGCACGGCTGCGGCGGCCGGCGCGGCTGCGGCCTTGGTCGGGCGCGGAGTCGGCTTGGCGGGAGAATCGGCGCTGGCGGCGGGGGCCGCTGCGGTGCGGCGGGGACGAGCGGTGCTCGACTCGCTCGCCTCGGCGGTGGGCAACGTGGCCCGGGAGAACACCACCACGTCGCTGCACAGCACGTCGTAGGCGTTCAGCTCGGCCCGCTCGATGAGCTGGACCTCGGGGAGGTTCAGGAAGCTCTTGATCGTGTTGGTGTCGTCGATGTCGACCACCACCAGCGCCTTGCCGGTCACGCCGAGCTTGGCCAGGGCGGCCAGGGCGTCCTTGGTCTTCGGGGCGGCGAAGCCCCACTCGTCGACGACGACGATCTTGCCGCCGTTGGCCCGATCGCTGAGCGCCGAGCGCAGCGCCAGGCGGACCATCTTCTTCGGGGTCTTCTGAGCGTAGGAGCGGGGCTTGGGCCCGAGGGCCACGCCGCCACCGCTGAAGTGCGGGGCACGCGTCGAGCCCTGGCGGGCGTTGCCGGTGCCCTTCTGCTTGAACGGCTTCTTGCCGCCGCCGGACACCTCGGCGCGGGTCTTGGTCGACTGCGTGCCGGCCCGCCGGGCGGCCAGCTGGGCCGTGACGACCTGGTGCATGACGGGCACGTTCGGCTGGACGCCGAAGATCGCCTCGTCGAGCTCGATGGTGCCGGCGTCCTTGCCGGACACGGACTTGACGGTGACGGAGGCCATGCTCACTTCCCCTTGACCGCGTTGCGGACGATGACGACGCCGCCGTTGGGTCCGGGGACCGAACCCTTGACCAGCAGCAGGTTGCGCTCGGTGTCGGCCTGGACGACCTCGAGATTGAGGGTGGTCACCTGCTCGTGACCCATGTGCCCGGCCATCCGCAGACCCTTGAACACCCGGCCGGGGAAGCTGCAGGAGCCGATCGAACCCGGTGCGCGGTGATGCTTGTGGTTGCCGTGGCTGGCGCCCTGACCGGCGAAGTTGTGCCGCTTCATCCCACCGGCGAACCCCTTGCCCCGGCTGACGGCGGTCACGTCGACGCGAGTGCCCTGGGCGATGGTGTCCACGGTGATCTCCTGGCCGACCTCGAAGCCGTCGACCGAGTCGAGGCGCAGTTCCACGAGGCGGCGGCCCGGCTCGACGCCGGCGGTGGCGAAGTGCCCGGCCTCGGGCTTGGTGAGCTTCTTGGGATCCTTGGTGCCGTAGGTGACCTGCAGGGCGGTGTAGCCGTCGCGCTCGGTGGTCTTGACCTGCACGATGCGCGCCGGCTCGACGCGGAGCACCGTGACGGGGACGACTTTGTCGTCGACCCACACTTGGCTCATGGCGAGCTTCTCGCCAACGATCGCTTGTAGTGCCATGGCGGCAGCCTTTTCCGGTCGTGCCCGGCGGGCCGGGCGGTGGTGTGACGCACAAGTGCTCCGGCGGACGAGCCGCACGGAGCACCGGGCATATGTGTTCGCCGTGCGGTCCCCCGGTGTGGGGCGCACACGGACCCAGGTTCGACACGCCGGGAAGCCCCCGACGCACAAGTGGGAAAGCCTATCGCGCCCGCCCACCCCTGCCAACTGCGCCCGTCTCCTCCCCGCGCCACCCCAGTCCCGCGCCACCCCAGTCCCGCGCCACCCCGCTCCCCGCCACCTCGCCAGACCCGCTCCCGGCCACCCCGCCAGACCCGGTCCACGCCACCACCCGCCCCCATGGGCGCGGAATGTTGCAGGGGCGGGATCGACGGGACCCACGGGACCACCAGGCGTCAGCCGGGGCGAGGCGGCACCGACCGCGCCCATGGGACCACCAGGCGTCAGGCGGACGGCGCGGGAGGGCGGGGGCGACCGCCCCCATGGGCGCGGAATGTTGCAGGGGCGGGACCGACGGGACCCATGGGACCACCAGGCGTCAAGCGGGCGGGGCGGCACCGACCGCCCCCATGGGCGCGGAATGTTGCACGGGCGGGACCGACCGCGCCCATGGGGACCACCAGGCGTCACGTGGACGGCGCGGGAGGGCGGGGGCGACGTGGTAGGGTTGCCGGTCGACCCGGGAGACCGGGTCCGAAGGGGAGTAGCCCTCGGGAACCAACCCGAGGACGAGGTCGTCAGCACGGTGGTCCACCACCCGGCCCGTCCCCCGCACTGCGGGCGGCAAGACCTTCGATTGTCCGCCGGGGCGTGCGCGCCCCGGGCCATGCCAGTCGAAAGGAACCTCCGATGCTCAGTGCCTCCCGCGACTCGTTCGTCAACCTCGATGTCCCCCTGTGGGCCTGGTTGGCCCTGCTCGCCGCCATCGCCGTCATGCTGGCCGTCGACCTGTGGCGCCACCGAGTCCCCCACCCGCCCTCGACCCGCGAGGCGCTCACCGAGACCCTGATCTGGGTGGCCTGCGGGCTGGCCTTCGCCGGCATCGTCGCGGCGACGTTCGGTCGGGCGGCCTTCGGCGAGTACATCAGCGGGTACCTGATCGAGAAGTCGTTGAGCATCGACAACGTCTTCGTCTGGGCGCTGCTCTTCACCACGATGGCGATCCCGGTGAAGTATCAGCACCGGGTGCTGTTCTGGGGCATCTTCGGGGCGTTGGTGTTCCGGGCGATCTTCATCGTCCTCGGCACGGCACTGATCTCGAAGTTCTGGTGGCTGCTGCTCGTGTTCGGCCTGTTCCTCGTCTACACCGGGCTGAAGATCATCCGCCACCGGGCCGACGAGGGCCACGACGAGTCGGCACGCGGGCTCGGACTGCTTCGCCGGGTCATGCCGGTCAGCGAGCAGCTCGACGGGCAGCGGTTCTTCACTCGGATCGATGGCAGGCGAGCTGCCACCCCGCTGCTGGCCGCCCTCGTGGTCGTCGAGATCACCGACGTGATCTTCGCCGTCGACTCCGTGCCGGCCATCCTGGCGGTGTCCCACGAGACCTTCCTGGTGTTCTCGTCCAACGCCTTCGCCATCCTCGGGCTGCGAGCGATGTACTTCTTGCTGGCGGACGCTCGCGAGCGGTTCCACTACCTCTCCCACGGGCTCGGGGCGATCCTGATCTTCGTCGGGTTGAAGATGTCCGTGTCGCACTGGTGGCACATGAACACCTTCGTGTCCCTCGGCATCATCGTCGCCCTGCTCACCGCGGCCATCGTGTTCAGCCTGCGGCGCCCGCAACCCGACGACCACGGTCACGAACCAGCCCGGCTCAGCTGACCGGGGAACGGCCGATGGGATTGACGCGACCGGCCCAGCGCTGGGATAGCGTCATCTCGCCCTCCGGCAACATATGGGACGCCTGAAACAGATCCTCATCGGCAAGCCGATCTCCAGCGCGGACGAGCACCACCAGCGGCTGAGCAAGAAGATCGCCCTGCCGGTCTTCGCCTCCGACGCCATCTCGTCCACCGCCTACGCGGTCGACGAGATCATGGTCGTCATCCTGCTGCAGGCCAAGGTCGGCCCGACGGCCTTCCGCTCGGTGTTCCCGATCGCCATCGTCGTGGCCGTCCTGCTGGCCATCGTGGCGATGAGCTACCGCCAGACGATCCACGCCTACCCGTCGGGCGGCGGGGCGTACATCGTCAGCCGGGAGAACCTCGGCGAGGTGCCCTCATTGGTGGCCGGCGCGTCACTGCTCGTCGACTACATCCTCACCGTTGCCGTGTCGGTGGCCGGTGGCGTGCTGGCCATCCGCACCGCGTTCCAGCTCGATCACAGCTGGGCGGTGCCGTTGTGCGTCGCCTGTGTGGTGCTGATGACCGTGGTCAACCTGCGTGGCGTCAAGGAGTCCGGTGCGGCCTTCGCCGGACCGACGTACTTCTACATCCTGATGGTGCTGATCCTCATCGGGACCGGGCTCTACCGGATCCTGATCCAGCACGTCGGGCCGATCCCGGAGAAGATCCTGAGCACGGACGCTGCCGAGTTGTCCAAGCAGACCGGCAGTCTCGGGCTGTACATGCTGGCCCGGGCGTTCTCGTCCGGAGCGGTGGCCCTGTCGGGCGTCGAGGCGATCTCCAACGGGGTGCCGGCGTTCAAGAA
The DNA here is from genome assembly GCA_029782355.1 of Actinomycetes bacterium. Classification (GTDB taxonomy): domain Bacteria; phylum Actinomycetota; class Acidimicrobiia; order Acidimicrobiales; family Ilumatobacteraceae; genus JAKOUY01. The sequence goes on along the minus strand of JAKOUY010000031.1, from coordinate 6,367 downwards.
GCCGGAGGCCAAGAACGCCTCCACCACCCTCACCTGGATGGCCACCATCCTCGGCGGGTGCTTCCTCGGCGTCGCCTACCTGGCGTCGCGGTTGCGCCCGTACCGCGCTGACACCGACGGCAACGGGCTCGGTCTGCTCGGCGAGTACCTGTTCGGTGGGCGCAACGTCCTGTTCTGGATGCTGATGATCGCCACGTTCGCCGTGCTGATCCTGGCGGCCAACACCGCCTACGCCGACTTCCCCCGCCTGTCCTCGATCATCGCTCGCGACGGCTTCCTCCCCCGCCAGTTCTTCAACCGCGGCGCCCGGCTGGTGTTCAGCAACGGCGTGCTGTTCCTGGCCGGCGTGGCCACCCTGCTCATCGTCGTGTTCAACGGCGACATCTCCGCCCTGATCCCGCTGTACGCCTTCGGGGTGTTCACCGGGTTCACCCTCAGCCAGACCGGAATGGTGGTCCACCACTTCAAGGAGCGCGAACCGCACTGGCAGATCGGCGCGGTCATCAACGCCATCGGCGCCCTGGCCACCGGGGCGATCGCCCTGATCGTGGTGGTCTCCAAGTTCACCGAGGGGGCCTGGATCCCGGCGGCGCTGATCCCGATCATGGTGCTCGTGTTCAAGTCGATCGGCCGGCACTACGCCAAGAGCCAGGCCGCCGTGGTGGCCGCCCCCGACTACCGGGCGCCGCGCGAGACCCACACCATGGTCGTGCTCGTCGGCGGGCTGAACAAGAGCGTGCTGCACGGCCTGACCTACGCCAAGTCGCTGAACCCCGATCGGCTGATGGCCGTCACGGTGGTCAGCGACGACGAGGAGCGCAAGGAGCTCGAGCGTCAGTGGGCGGCGTACGGCATCGACATCGACCTCCATGCCGTGTACTCGCCCTACCGGGAGTTGGCCAAGCCGATCCTGGCGTTCATCGACGAGCTCGACGCCGAGCAGGAGGGGGACATCATCACGGTGATCATCCCCGAGCTGGTGACGTCGTGGAAGACCCAATGGCTGCACAACAGCAGCGCACTGACCTTGAAGGCCAAGCTGCTGTACCGGCCGCACACCGTCGTCGTCTCCGTGCCCACGCACATGGCCGAGACCGGCGACATCACGTTCTAGGAGAGTGGAATGCACATTATCGTCGTCGGCTGCGGGCGGGTCGGTTCGACCATCGCCGCCGACCTCATCGACCACGGGCACACCGTCTGCGTCGTCGACCGCAAGCGCGACTCGTTTCGCCGGCTCGGCCCGAACTTCGCCGGCACCACGGTGCAGGGCGTCGGCTTCGACCGCGACGTCCTGCGCGAAGCGGGCATCGAGCAGGCCGACGTCGCGCTCGCCGCAGTGACCAGCGGCGACAACTCGAACATCATGATCGCCCGTGTCGCCCGGGAGACCTTCGGCGTCGAGAACGTGGTCGCCCGGATCTACGACCCGAAGCGGGCCCAGATCTACGAGCGCCTCGGCATCACCACGGTCGCCTCGGTGGCCTGGACCGCGGCACGGGTGATGCGCAAGCTGCTGCCGGAGTCGCTGCAGCCGACCTGGACCGACCCCTCGGCGACGTTCGTGCTGGTCGAGCAGGTGGTGCCGCCCGAAGGAGCCGGCAAGTCGGCGGGCGACATCCAGGCCGCGGTGGGCGGCAAGATCGTGCTCATCTCGCGCAACGGTGCCCAGCGGATCAGCGAGCGCTCGACGCTGCTGCAGGAGGGTGACCGCGTCCACGTGATGATCGCCACCGACGACGTCGACAAGCTGGCCAAGATGTTCCACGACCACGACGGGGGGACGCACTGATGAAGGTGTTGATCGCCGGCGCCGGCAGCGTCGGCAAGCACATGGCCCAGCAACTGGTCCAGTCCGGGCACGAGGTGACCATCGTCGACAACGACCCCAACGTGGTGGGCGACAAGGACGAGCGCAGCCCGGTCAACGGCGTCACCTGGTACCTCGGCGACGCCTGCGAGGTGACGTTCCTCGACAAGGTGGGCATCCACGAGGTCGACGTCGTCGCCGCAGCCACGGGCGACGACGAGGACAACCTGGTCGTCTCGCTGCTCTCCAAGCAGGAGTTCGCCGTCCCCCGCGTGGTTGCCCGGGTCAACAACCCGAAGAACGAGTGGATGTTCACCGAGATGTGGGGGGTCGACGTCTCGGTGTCCACGCCGCATCTGTTGACCGCGCTGGTCGAGGAGGCCGTCAACGTCGGTTCGCTGGTCCGCCTGCTGTCGCTCGAGGGCGGCCGGGCCCGGCTCGACGAGGTCACCCTCGCCGAGTCCTCCCCCGCGATCGGCAAGGAGATCCGCGACGCCGGGTTCCCGCGCGAGTCGGCCGTGGTGGCCATCGTCCGGGCCGGTCACGTGGTCGTGCCCCGCCTGGACACCGTGCTGCAGAGCGGCGACGAGGTCTTGGTCCTGGTGTCCGGCGAGGGCGACGAGGCCGACCAGGTCGTCCGCCAGGCGCTGGTGGGCTGATGGGCCTGCTCCGTCGCAGCAAGTCCGGCACGATCGTCGACGACGAACCCGAGGTCGAGGTCGGTCAGGTCACGCCACTCGGCGAGTTGCAGGCCCGCCAGCGGGTCCGCATCGTCGGCGAGGTGGCTCGGATGAAGACCCGTCCCGGCCACGGCATCCCGGCCCTGACGGTCACGCTGCAGGACACGACCGGCAAGGCGCTGGTGGTCTGGACCGGGCGGCGGGCCATCGGCGGCATCACCCTCGGGCGGAGACTGCTGGTCGAGGGCGTGGCGTTCAATCGCGGCGGGACCCTCGAGTTCGTCAATCCCGTGTACACCCTGCTGCCCCGGTCGGCGTCGAGCTAGGGCCGATCGCTCACAGCCAACCGCGACGGCGGAACGAGCGGTACAGCAGCACGCACGCGGTGACCATCACCGCCAGCACGATCGGATAGCCCCACCGGGAGCGCAACTCGGGCATCGAGTCGAAGTTCATCCCGTAGATCCCAGCGATCATCGTCGGCACCGCGGCGATGGCCACCCAGGCCGAGATCCGGCGCATGTCGTCGTTCTGCTGGGCGGAGACCTGGGCCATGTTCGCCGAGTGCGCCGAGGCCAGGAGCCCGGCGAGCGACTCGGTGCGGGCGACCACCCGCTGGACGAGGGAGATCGACAGGCGCAGCTCGTCGAGGGTCGCCCCCGTCCATCCCAGATGGCGGTGGCGGGCCAGCTGGACCAGCGGCTCCTCCATCGCTTCGACGGCCAGATGCAGCTCGCGCACCTGGCGGGACAGGTTCAGCAGCCGGCGCACCGGGCGCTGCCGGCTCTCGGACAGCACCTCGCGCTCGACCTCCACGGCGTCCTTCTCGAAGCCGTCGAGGGCCGGGCGGTACGACTCGATCACCGCCCCGACGACGGTGACGACGGCCGAGGTGACCCCCTCGTCCAGCAGGTCGGGCTGGTGCTCCAGCTCGCCACGGGCGTGGGACAGCGGTGAGGCGTCGCCGTACCGGATGGTGACCAGGAATCGCGGTTCCGCCACCAGGGTCAGCTCGCCCACGGTGACCTCCTCGGCGGCGTCGTCGTACTCCGCGGTGCGCAGGTGGAGCACGCTGAGGTTGCCCGAGCGCGACAACACGGCCCGGCGGTGCGGCGAGAGCAGCTCGTCGATGTCCACCTGGAACCCGAACGCCCGGCAGACCTCGGCCATCTCCTCGTGCGACGGCGTCCGCAGGCCGAGCCAGACGAAGCCGTCGGCGGGCTCGCCGGCACGCACGCCACGGACCACCTCTCCGGCCTCGGCGATGCTCAGGACGCCCCCTTGGCGGGCACCGGCGCAGTAGTGGGCGCAGTCGACGATCATCGACGGACGCAGCTCGATCGGGTGGTGGCGGGAGGTGGGCCCGACCGGGCCCGCAGCACGCTCATCAACCAGGCGCCTGGGAGTTGATGTCTCCCGGCAGCTCGCCCACCGCCGGGGTCGGCGCTCGGACCGCGGCGGCGTCGACCAGCTCTGCCACCGTCGACGTCGTCGGTGGCTCGGTGTTCAGGTCGACGAGAGCCACGCTGGCCGGTCCGGCACAACCTACCGCCGGATCACGGACCTCGACCACCAGCAGCCCGCCGAGCTCACCGACGGGCAGGACGGAGGTGCTGGGCAGCACCCCGGCGAGGTCGAGTGTCGAGCCGTCGACCCGGCTGACCACCGTGGTCCCCGGTCCGGCGCAGTCCCCCTGGCGAACGGCGACGTCACCACTCGCCAGGAGCACCACGTGGGAGAGCTTCGACGGAGTGGTCACGGCATCGGTCAACGTCAGGTCCGGCAGGCTCAGCCGATGGAGGTGCGACAGGTCGCCGTGGTCGTGGACGAACACCACCGAGGCGCCATCGACCGGAGCGGCGATCTCGGTGATGCGCGACGCCGGGTCCTGGAGCGCAGCGAGCAGTCGCGGCGACCTGCCGATATTCGTCGCCAGGTACAGGCCCGGACCCTGTGGGCCGACACCGGACGCGAAGATGTGCGTGCCGGCCGGGTGGTAGGCGACCGCATCGGTCGGCTCGGCGAAGGTGATGTCCAGGCGGCTGGCGGCGTTCCCGGCCAGGCGCTTCAGCAGACGGCCATCCTTGACGGCCGGGGCGATCAACGACTTGCCGGTGGGCATCGACCAGTGCACCCCGGCGTTGGCCGTCAGGTAGCCGGTGTCCGCCACCGTGCCATCGGCGGCCAGCATCCTGGCCGGGTTCAGCAGCAGGCGGGTCCCGTCCGGCGACCACACCGGCCGGCCGGCCTCGTCGGGGCCGATCCGGTGCAGGCAGCGCTCGACGCCGCCGTCGAGCTCGAGCACCTGGCCGTCACGGACGATGGTCAGTGATCCCGCCGGCGGCACGGGGGTCATCGCGCACGAGGTGGCCGGCAGGGTGGTGGCGGCAGCCGTCTGACCGAGGGTTCCCACCAGCATGGCCACCACGGGCAGCACCATGGTGCGCCCCCGTCGCCGGATCATGACCGTATGGTAATCCGATGGGCCCGAGCACCGAGCGAGCCACCCGCCGCCGTATCGGGCGATCGGCCGGTCTCGTCGTGCCGCTGGGTCTGGCCCTCGCACTGGGCTCCTGCTCGTCGGATCGCACGTCGGCCGAACCGTCCCGACCCTCGACGGCGTCGGCGCCGCCGTCGATCGTCAGCCGCTCCACGACCGTGACCGCTCCGGCGCCGGCCACGACCGGCCCGCCTCCCCGTACCACCGGTGCGCACGACACGGGCACTGCCACGACCGCCGGCACCCTCGCCCCGACCGTGCCGATCACGCCGGTGTACACGTTCCCGTTCACCGGCAAGCGGGTCAGCTTCGGCTCCACCCACCACGACTATCCGGCCATCGACGTCTTCGGCTGCGGGGCCACCGTCGTCGCCCCGACCAGCGGGGTGGTGGCCGAGGTCAGCACCGAGGACCACTGGGATCCGACGGTCAACGACCCGGCGACCCGGGGTGGCAAGTTCGTCTCGATGCAGGGCGTCGATGGGGTGCGGTACTACTTCGCCCATCTCGATTCGGTGGCGGTCCGACCCGGCACGCGCCTCGATCCGGGAACGGTGCTCGGGGTGATGGGCCAGACCGGCAACGCCCGCAACAGCGCCTGCCACACCCATGTCGGGTTCTCGTGGATGTGCCCCACCAGCGAGTGGGCGGTTCGTCGCGGCAAGGTCTGGCCGCAGGACTTCCTGACGGCGTGGCGCAACGGCGAGCAGCGTTCGCCGGCCGACGCCGTCGCCCTGGCGCAGCTGGCCGAGCCGAACGCCTGCGCCGAGGCTGCCGGGGCAATGCCCGCCGGCTCGGTGGCCGACGCCGGCTGACGGCTCCCGTCTGCCGGCGTCGGGTGCCGTCAGACGTTCTGGATCTTGATCTCGATGTCCACGCCGGCCGGCAGCTCGATGCGCTGCAGGCTGTCGATGGTCTTGGCGTTGGGATCGATGATGTCGATCAGCCGCTTGTGGACGCGCATCTCGAAGTGCTCGCGGGAGTCCTTGTCGATGTGCGGCCCACGGATCACCGTGTAGCGGTGCTTGTCGGTGGGCAGGGGGATGGGACCGCGGACGGTCGCCGCCGTGCGGGTGACGGTCTCGACGATCTTGCGGGTCGAGGTATCGATGATCTCGTGGTCGAACGCCTTGAGACGGATGCGGATGCTCTGTGCCATGGTGCTCAGCTCACTTCGTGATCTTGGTGACCCGGCCGGCGCCCACGGTGCGGCCACCCTCGCGGATGGCGAAGCGCAGACCCTCGTCCATGGCGATCGGCTTGCCCAGCTCCACCGTGATGGTCACGTTGTCACCCGGCATCACCATCTCGGTGCCCTCCGGCAACTGGATCGTGCCCGTGACGTCGGTGGTCCGGAAGAAGAACTGCGGCCGGTAG
>JAKOUY010000015.1 GCA_029782355.1 Actinomycetes bacterium | reverse complement strand
CGGCGCCTCGGATTGGCCGGCTGGGTCCGCAACCGACGGGACGGCTCGGTCGAGGCGGTCGTGGTGGGCGACCCGGCGGCGGTCGAGGCCCTGACGCGCTGGGCTGCGCGCGGCCCGACGGCGGCGCGCGTCATGCGGGTGGACGTCGGGCCGGCGAGCGGCGAGTTCGTCGGCTTCGAGACGCGGCCGACCGACTGAGCCCCGATACTCCATACCCCTTTAAGGTAATACCGTCGCTATCATTAGGGTTATGGACGCCTTCCGGGCGTGCCATGAACATGCAGGACAGCGGTCGCGGGGAGAGGCCTCGCGCCGGAAACGACAACAGGGCAGCAGGAGACACCGTGAAGCTCAGGATCAGTCAGATTGCGCTGGTGGTGGCAGGTTGCATGGCACCCGCGCTCGGTCACGCGACCAACGGCTACTTTTCGCACGGCTACGGCATCAAGGCCAAGGGGATGGCCGGCGTCGGCATCGCGCTGCCGCAGGACGCGATGGCCGCGGCGACCAACCCCGCCGGCATGGCCTTCGTCGGCAACCGGATGGATTTCGGCCTCGACGTGTTCATGCCGGCCCGCGAGGCGGAGATCAGCGGCAACGCCGCCGGCCTGAACGGCACCTACGACGGCGACGGGCGCAACATGTTCTTCGTGCCCGACTTCGGCTACAACCGGATGATCAATCCGAACCTGTCGGTGGGCGTGGTCGTCTACGGCAACGGCGGCATGAACACCACGTACGAGAAGTCGCCGTTCTCGGCCTGGGGCGTCACGGGCACCACGGGCGTCGACCTGACGCAGCTCTTCATCGCGCCGACGGTGGCCTACAAGATCACGCCCGACCATGCGATCGGCGTGTCGCTGAACCTCGCGCACCAGCGTTTCTCCGCGTATGGCCTGCAGCCGTTCACGATGATGTCGGCAGACCCGACGAAAGTGACGAACAACGGCGAGGATTCGTCCTCCGGCTGGGGCGTGCGCGTCGGCTGGACCGGCCGCATGAGCGACACGCTGACGCTCGGCGCGACCTACCAGACCAAGACGAAGATGGGCAAGTTCAAGGAGTACGCCGGCCTGTTTGCCGATGGCGGCGACTTCGACATCCCGGCCAACTACGGCGTGGGCATCGCGTTCAAGGCCACGCCGAAGCTGACCGTCGCCGCCGACGTCCAGCAGATCGACTACAGTGGCGTGGGCTCCGTCGGCAATTCGATGTCTGCCCTGATGTCCGGGATCCCCCTCGGCGGCGCCAACGGCCCCGGCTTCGGCTGGCGCGACATGACCGTGGTCAAGCTCGGGGCGAGCTACCAGTACAGCGACAAGCTCACGCTGCGCGGCGGTTTCAGCACGACCCGGCAGCCGATTCCGTCGAGCGAAGTCACGTTCAACATCCTCGCCCCGGGCGTGATCGAGAACCACCTCACGCTGGGTGCGACATGGCAACTCGGCGGCGGCAAGGAATTGAGCTTCGCCTACATGCACGGCTTCAAGAAGACCGTGAGCGGCGGGTTGCCGCCGGGGATGCCGCCGGCAGGCTTCGGTGGCGGCACGGCCGACCTGCGCATGAGCCAGAACTCGCTGGGCGTCGCATTCGGCTGGCAGTTCTGACCGGAAACACGACGAGGGACGGACTTTGGGGTACCTGATCAACGGCGTCGAGGTCGAGGCG
>JAKOUY010000027.1 GCA_029782355.1 Actinomycetes bacterium | reverse complement strand
AAGGCGACCGGCCCGTCGAAGGACTCGCAGGTCTACGCCACCACGTCCCCGCTCGACGGCGCCGACCCGTGGCCCGACCTCGCCGAGTGGTTCGACAACAGCCCGATCAACGCCTCCCGCTCGATGCAGCAGGAGTTCACCGCCGTCGTCACCGACGACTACGGCTGGCTCTGGATCATGTGCGCGCAGGTCGCCGGCTCCACCGATGCCGACCTCGAGATCCGTGTCCGCCGCCGCTCCGACGACGTGCAGATGGGCGGCACCGCCGTCATCACCTCCGAGGACCTCGCCCCGCCGCGGCACTCGTGGCAGCGGATCGGCGTCCGGCTCCCCGGCGTGGCCCCGACGCTCGTGGCCGGCACGCAGTATTACCTCGACATCACCTCGGCCGCCTCCGCCGAGCAGGGCTGGCTCGTCCAGGCCGCCAACAGCGGGTACGAGCCGAACCCGACCGGCCCGCCGGCCGGCTCGAACGCTGCCGCCGGCTGGGGCCAGGGCATCGACAAGCTCACGTTCGGTGACACCCTCATGGACCGGTTCGGCTGGAACGCCCCGGACGCCCCCGGCTCCGTGGTCGCCCTGGCGTCCATCTCAACCGTCCCCGACGCCCCGGCCGACTTCGCCGCGGTGGCCGCCGGCCAGACCTGCTGCATCGACTTCATCCAGCTCTCGTGGACGCCGCCGGTCGAGGTCCCGTGTGGCGGCTTCACCGCCTACGAGGTGCAGCGTGACGACGGCGACGGCGTCTGGCGCTCCATCGCCTACATCACCGACCAGGCCGTCTCCGCCTTCGACGACTACGAGTCGAAGGCCAACACCCCGGCCTTCTACCGGATGCGCCTCATCCGTGACGACGGCGCCCCCTCCGACTGGACCTCGACCGTGTCGGCCACCGCCGCGATGGAAGGGTGCTGCGGCCTCGTGTTCACGTCGAACGAGTCCCCCGACCTGACCGTGTTCTACCAGGACCTCGAGGAGCAGCGGCAGTTCGACTTCCCCTCCTACGAGCAGACGTTCGCGCCCCACGACCGGGACTTCCACCTCGTGTTCCGGGAGCTGGAGGACCGCGGCACCACCTTCAAGGCGAAGCTCCGCGTCCGGGCCGGTCACCTGCCGTGCGGCCCCGGCTGCGACGACCCGACCGGGCTCGGCGTCGACGTGTTCGGTCCCGTCAAGGCCATCGCCCGCGCGGGGCTCTCCTACGTGTGCGTCAAGAACGAGTCGGGGAACCGCTGGTTCGCCTTCGTCCGCACCCCCACCGGCCAGTGGCGCCAGCACGGCTCGGAACGCTCGGGCGGCTTCGCGGCCTACACGGTCGACGTGGAGGTCGTCGAGGTCACCGACGTGCCGTCGACCCCCGACTCGGCTGGAGGTGGCTCGTGAGCGGTGTCCTGTTCCCCAACGGCGTCGACAAGGTCGTCCGCAACTGGACCGGCGACACCTTCGAGTGGGCGCTGCTCGCCGGGACCTGGACCCCGAACCCGACCTTCGAGCAGTGGGTCGCCGACGTGGCCCCCGGCAACGAGCTGACCGACGCCTCGTACTCCCGGCAGGCGCTCACCGGCGCCGTCGTCAACATCACGCTCCCGACGCTGCCCGACGGCACCGGTGGCGGCCTCGCCTACGACTGCGACGACCCCGCCTTCGGCGTGCTCTCCGGCGCCGAGGTCGCCGCGTGGCTCGTGCTCTACCGGCTCGTCACGACCGACGCCGACAGCGAGCTGGTCGCCGCGTTCCCGTGCGCCTACACCGCTGACGGCGTGACCGCCGCGACGTTCGTCCTGCCGGCTCTCGGCCCCGTCTCCGTCGCCCTGGCCTGCCCGTCCGGGTTCTACTGAGCGGGGGACCTCGTGGTCGGCATCGCTCAGCTCCTCTCGGGGTACGGCTACACGTCGTCGTTCCTGAACCTCACGTTCTCCCCGGCCGTGGCCTCCGGGTCCGTGGTCGTCGCCGTGGTCGTCGTCGAGGGCATCACCGCCGTCGAGTCCGACCTCACCTTCCTGCTCGACGGCCAGCCCATCACCCCGGCCGCCAACTACTCGTCGACGGCGAACCCGGTGCCCGGCTCGATCATCTTCGCCGTCATGCCGCCCTCGGCGTCCGCCGGCGCTCAGACCATCCGGGTCGACGTGCCCGCCGTCCCGGCCTGGTGGCTCACCGTCTACGAGCTGACCGGCGTCGCCTACGTCGAGGACCTCGTGGTCCCGGCCCCCGTCAGCGACTTCGGGACCGGGCCGCTCGAGCCGCCCTCCACCCCGGCGTGGACTGCCGCCGACCCCGGCCTCGCGATCGCCGCTATGTTCGCCTCCGGTGGCGACACGGGCTCGCTCGTCGAGCCGGCCGGCTGGACCGTCGACGCCGGAGCATCCGACACGGCCACTCAGTTCCAGGTTCTCTCGCGGGCCATCGCCGGCGCCGGCGCCGAAGCTGCGGAACCCTGGACCAACGACGCCTTCTACTGGAACGTCGTGCTCTGGCCCTTCTACGACCTCGGCCTGCGCGTCCCCGACGCCCAAGCTGTCGCGTCATCGGCGTCCGGCGCGGCGCTCCCCACCGAGGGGTCGGCGCCTCCCCCGAACCCGACGCTCCCGTACCAGCCGGCCGTCAACCCCATCCCGCCCGACCCCGGCGGCATCCCGGTCCCGCTCGCGCCGTGGGTTCCCGGCCCTGGCCCCTATCGGCGAGGATCGTCGTCGTGACCGTCCCCGCCAACCCGCTGCTCGACCTCGACCCCGGCGTCGGCCAGGTCGCCTCCACCGTCCGCTTCCAGGTCCTCGACCGTGACCTGGAGGTCGTCGACGTGGTGCGGCCGCTGCGCGCCGACTCCGTCTCCGGCAAGACGGCCGGCACCGTGAAGCGGAGCCTCTCCGGGTTCCGGCTCGACGAACGCGCGCTCCGGGCCGTCGACCCGTTCAAGCACCGCATCAAGCCCTGGTGGATTCTCGAGGACGGCACGGAGTGGCCGCTCGGCGTGTTCGTGTTCACCGACGCCGCCGCCCGCCGCTCCACCTACGTCGACGTGCTCGAGACGACCCTGCTCGACCAGGACTACATGCTCGACCAGGGGACCCGGTTCACGTTCGGCGTGCCCGCCGGCGGCTCCATCCTCCCCGCCGTGCAGGAGATCGTCGGCCAGGTTCGCCTCACCAACGTCCGCTGGCCCGAGGGCTCGTCCGCCTCCGTCGCCGACCCGGTCGTCTGGCCGGCCGGCACCTCCCGGCTCAAGATCATCTCCGACCTCTGCAACCTCGCCGGCTGGCTGCCCCCCTACTTCGACAACAACGGCGTGCTCGTGATCCGCACGCCCCCGGACATCGACCGGGACGCCCCCGACCACATCTACTCGGCCTCCAACTCCCGTGTGATCCGGGCCTCGATCATCGAGAACGACAACCTGCTCGACGCCCCCAACGTGTACGTCGTCGTCTGCTCCGGGCCTTCCGACGGCGAGATCGCCGCCTCCGCCTCCGTCGATCCCGACCTCCCGTTCTCCGTCGAGAACCGCCGGTTCGAGATCGTCGAGGTCGTCCGGGCGCAGGGCCTCACCTCCACGGCCCAAGCGCAGCAGATGGCCGACGCCCTCGCAGCGTCGGCCGGCGCCGGCTTCAAGAACGTCCAGTTCGACGGCTTCGCCGATCCCCGTCACGACCTGTTCCAGACGGTCGAGTGGGAGGGGTTCGTCTACCGGGAGATCGAGTGGTCGCTCAAGCTCAAGCCGGGCGGCCCCCACAGCCACACGCTCACGCGTGGAGGGTTCCCGCGCTCGGGCTGACGTAGGCTGGCCCCGTGCCGGACGACCAGCTCTCCCTCGACGACGCCGCCGTCATCGCCCGCGCCACCGTCGAGAAAGCTGCCCGCGAGAAGCCCTCGGACTTCATCCAGTTCGGCTCGGTCGTCTCCGTCGCCGCCGCCGAAGGGCTCGTCACCTACGCCACAGTCCACGTCGACGGCGACCCCGAGGAGGTCACCGTCATGGTCCCCTCCCTCATCGGCGTCGTGCTGTACCCCGGCCTGCGCGTCGCCGTCCTGTTCGACCGCCCCCACGGCGCCTACATCATCGGCTCGCTGTCCGGCGTCCCGATGGTGCGCGCCGGCATGTGCTACGGCGGTGAGACGTGAGCCAGAGCATCCCCGCCAACGTCGAGACGGCAGTCGACTGGTGCTGCCCCGAGATCGAAGCGAACGGCGCGTCGCTCGTCACCGACGCCTCCCCGTACCTCGAGGCCGGCGTCGCCGGCGTCTACGACTTCACGGCCACCGTCCCCTACTCCAGCGGCACGCTCCCCCGCCCGGCTGCGGTCGTCCAGTCGCCCGACGACACCGTGACCCTCAACGGGACCGCCGTCGCCGTGCCCTGGCTGCTCAACAGCTACCTCGACTCGGGCTTCGACCACCTCGTCGGCTCGCCGGCGCAGATCCTCTCGTACTACGAGTACGGGCAGGCCGTCGTCTCCGCCGAGCTGGCCCTCACCGGCGGCGCTGCCGGAGACGCCGTGTACGTCTGGCTCCGCCGCTACGCCGGCGGGGTCTACAGCGACCTCCCGGCCCGCGCCGTCGCGATCTTCGGCGCCGCCGGCGTCGCCTCCGTGTCGCTCTCGGCGCAGACGAACATCCAAGCCAACGACATCTTCGAGGTGTGGGCCGAGGACGCGTCCGGTGCCCCGGTCGGCACCGTCGTCGCCGACCCCGACTGGTCGAACTTCCGGGTCGAGATCGTCGACCCGCCCGCCGTCACCGCCTACGCCAAGGTGTACGACGCCTCGGGCGCCCTCCAACGCACCGCCTCGCTCGTCACCTCCGAAGCTGCCCAAGGGACCGTCGTGCTCACCGGGCTCGCTGCCTTCGAGGCCGAGGGGCGGCTCATCGTCTCGATGCTCCATCAGTGGCCCGGTGGCGTCACCGTGTGGGACGACGCTCACGCCGAGATGCACTGGATCGGGCCGGCCGTCGAATGGGATGGCCCCTGCTCTGGAGGTGGCGGGGAGTGAGGCCCGACCCGCGCTGCGCCGACAAGCGGAGGCTCGGCGAGATCGTCCCGCCCCGGCTCTCCCCGGCGATCTACGGCTGGACCGACCGGTCGGGCGCCTGGGTCGGCGACCGGGTTGCTGCTCCCGCCGTGTTCGTCCGCGGCATCTTCGGCTCCGGTGGCGCCGGCGCCGCCGTCCTCCCGGCGCCGCCGTCCGTCCCGCTCCGCATCGCCACTGAGGTCGTCGACCCCGCCCCGAAGCTCGCCCCGCTCTCGCCCTGGTCGACGCCGACCCTCCGCGTCACCGTCGTCGAAGGCGATCCGGTGGCCGTCGGCGTGATGTTCGGCGGCCTCCCCGGCGACCCGGCATCGAACCGCTTGGCGCCACGACTGGCCGCCCCCGTCGCCACTGGCCGCTTGCCGAACCGCCTGTTCTGCCGGCTCGAGCGCGGCGAGGTCGTCGAAGCGATCGACCCCGAGTGGCTGCGCCGTTCCGGGCAGGTCGCCTACCGGGACCGGCTGCCCGGTGGCGTCCCTCCCGTGCTCGGCCTCGGCGTCGACCACGGCGACCTGCCGGCGCGCTCGGCCGCGCTGGCCCGCGCCGCCGGCCTCGAGGTCGCCGCCTTCGACTGGCTCATCGGCTCGTCGGCGTGGCTCTGCTGCGAGGTCAACTCGACGCCGTGGCTCGGGCTCAACTGGTGGCTCGGCTACCCTCCACGCCCATGAACGACTACCGGGCCACCGTCAACCTCCCCGGTCAGCCTCTCGGCACGGTCCGCTCGCACCCCGACTCGCCGCGCACCGCGGTGCTTGTCGGCCAGGGCATCCTCGTGCCTGTCGAGAAGGCGCTCACCGAGCCCTTCGACGACGGCGTCGTCGACGACCCGGCGGCCGCCGCCGCTCTCGCCCCGGCCGTCGGCGCCACCGAGCTGCCCGCTGAGCGGCCCTCTGCGCCCCGGAAGCCCCGTCCGCCCGCCAAGGCCAAGGGCGACGCTCCCGAGGCCGCAGACGCCGGCTGAGGGGCTCTCGTGGCCTGCTGTGGACGCCCGTCCCGCGTCTCGGACCGCGACCACCCCATCCTCATCGGGGACCCCGACGGCTCCCTGCTCCGGGCTCGCGTCACCGTCACGCTCGAAGGGCTCCGCCCTGGCGACATGGCGTGGTTCACCGGCTCGAGCGTGCCGGCGCTCGTCGCCAACGCTGTCCTCGTTCCCGTCCCCTGAGACGGGGTAGAGTCGGGCGATACACCGAACCGAGAGAGGTGACGCCATGCAGGACTGGCTCGACGGCTACGAGCACCGCCCGATCGAGGGCTGTACCGGCCCCGGCACCTACGTCGCTGGGACCCCCTGGCGCTGGGTCGCCCACACGACCGAGGGCGGCAACTGCTCCATCAACGGCCTGATCCCGTTTTTCCAAGGTCGCCCGTGCTCGACGCCGCACTTCGCGATCGACCCGTGCCAGCGGCGCAAGGTGCAGTTCATCCGGCTCCCGTGGTCGTCGGCCGCCCTCAAGAACCTCTCCGGTGGCGTCGAGACGAACCGGGCGCACGCCGTCCAGACCGAGATCACCGGTCGGGCCGCCGAGACGCCGAGCTGGCCCGACGAGTGGGTCACGTTCGTCGGCGAGCACATCGCCGACCTCGTGCGCGCCGGCGTGCCGCTCAACCTCGACAACGTGAAGGACTGCGTCGGCCCCGAGGCCGGCACCATCGCCACCCCGCACGCCCCCCAGCGCATGAGCTACGCCGAGTGGAACGGCTTCGACGGCATCTGCTTCGCCGCTGGCACCCTGGTCGTTTCGGAACGCGGCCTTGTCCCTATCGAGGACATCAAGGTCGGAGACATGGTGCTCACGCACGCCAAGCGGTTCCGTCCGGTGACGGCGACGACGGTGAATAGGTCGTCCACATTGACCCTTGTCGGTCACGGACACCCTGGACTTGTCACAACCCCCGAGCATCCGTTCTTGTCCGTTGAGTCGTCGCTGGTGCGAGATAACTCAACCCCGACCCGCTGGCGGCGGCTTGAGTTCAGCGTTCCAGAATGGATCGAGGCTCGTGATCTCGTCGGTCGCTATTGGGCGACCCCGACCGAGTTTCCGGTTCTGGCAGTACCCGAAGTCAAGCGATCAACCGGGCAGGGCCGTCGCAACCGGATTGCCGTGACCCCCGAGTTGTTCCGGCTTGCCGGTCGATGGGTGGCAGACGGCCATCTCTGCGACAACGGCAAGATCGCCGTGTCATGCCACCGCGACGAGGAAGCAGAAGTCATCGCTGAGATGGAAGCGGCTGGGTTCGATCGCCACCACACTTCTGCGGGTGGTCCCAACGTTGTCCAGGTGATGTGTTCGTCTGTCGATCTGTCTGCGTGGCTGATCGAGCACTTCGGGCAGTACGCGTGGGGCAAGACCGTTCCGACGTGGCTTCTCTGCGCCGACGAGAAGTACCGCAGCGAGTTCCTCGACGGGTATCTCGCTGGGGACGGACACGTCGAACCCGGTGGGGTGTTCGAGGCCAAGACGGTCAGCAAGCGGCTCGCCGTTGGCGTCCGGCTGCTCGCCGAGAGCCTCGGGTACTCCACGGCGCTATACCTGCGAGAAGGCGGCCCGGCGGTGATCGAAGGGCGCATGGTGAACACTCGTGACGCCTGGCGTATCAAGGGCCGCGTTCCTGGTGGTCGAGGCACGGCGACCACCGTGATCGACGGGCACCGTTTCGCTCGGGTCAAGGACGCCGAGTTCGACCCTGCCGAGGTCGTGGTCTACAACCTCGCCGTCGAGGAGGACGAGTCCTACGTCGCCGATGGCATCGTCGTCCACAACTGCGGCCACCAGCACGTCCCCGAGAACGACCACTGGGACCCAGGCAACCTCAACATCCAGCGGGCCGTGCAGCACGCCAAGGCGATCCTCGGCGGGATGGTCATGCCGCCCCCTGGCCCGGCGCCCCAGCCTCCCGCCCCGGTCGGCCCTCGCACGCTCTCGAAGGGCTCGAAGGGCGAGGACGTGGCTCGCTGGCAGTCCCGGCTCGCCGGCCGCGGCTACTGGATCGCCGCCGACGGCGACTTCGGCTCCCTCACCGATGGCGTCACTCGCTGGTTCCAGTCGGCCCGCGGGATCGTCGCCGATGGCATCGTCGGCCCGCAGACCTACGCGGCGATGGACGCCGCCGAGTCCGAGGGCTGGAAGCCGAGCAACATGGGCGGCGCCCCGGTGCCGTCGCCGGCTCCCCCTCCCCCGCACCCGCCGTGGCCCGGCCGCTACCTCATGGTGCAGTCGCCCCTCATGCGCGGCGACGACGTGCGCCAGTGGCAGCAGCAGATGGCCGCCCGCGGCTGGCGGCTCTCGGTGGACGGCATCTTCGGCGAGGAGTCCCGCCGCGTCTGCTCCGCCTTCCAGGCCGAGAAGGGCCTCGCCGTCGACGGCATCGTGGGCTACTCCACCTGGACCGCCGCTTGGACTAAGCCGGTGACGTAGGCTGGTGGCGTGACGAAGGTCTGCACGCACTGCAAGGAGTCGAAGCCCGCCAGCGAGTTCCACCGACATCGGGGGAACCCTGACGGGCTTCACTCGTGGTGCAAGGAATGTCGCTCGTCCCGCACCAAGGAGGAGCGTCGGGCCATCGAAGGGTCGGTCGCCGAGAAGCGGACGCTCGCCGAGCAGGGCTGTCAACGATGCAGCGAGTGTCGGATGGTGAAGCCCCTGGATGACTTCTACCGGAAGTCGGCAGCGGTGAACGGTCGGAAGTCTCGGTGCATTGAGTGCTACAACGCCGCCAGCGACGGGTACCGCAAGACACCCGAAGCCAAGGCCAAGCGTGCGGAGGCCCATCGGCGACGCCGTGATGCAGACCCCGAGTCCTTTCGGGCCAGGCAACGTGAGATCGCCTTCAAGCACAAGTACGGCATCACCGTGGCCGACTACGAGTTCATGCTTGCTGCTCAGGATGGGCGATGTGCCATCTGCTTCGCCCTCCCGCTCCCCGACGATCCTCTCTATGTTGACCACTGTCACGACTCGGGTGATGTGCGCGGGTTGCTCTGCCGGAAGTGCAACTCAGGACTCGGCATGTTTGAGGACGACAAGGAGAGGTTGAGCCGAGCGGTGTCCTACCTAGACGGCATCGTCGGCCCCTCGACCTGGGCGAAGGCCTGGACGGCGCCCGTCACCTGATCGTCCGGTTCCCGCTTCACCGGTCGGCGTCGCGGCCCTGGGGGGAAGCCTCCGGGGCCGCTGCGCGTCCGGGGGTCACCGTGCTCTGCTCGGGCTCCCGGTACGCTCGCCGCCGTGGAGCCGACGACCGCCGAGTTCATCCAGTGGGGCATCCTCGGGCTGGTGCTGCTGCTCATCGTGATCGGCAAGCTCGCCCCCGGCTGGGTCGTCGAACAGCTCCGTTCGGACCTCACCGAGCTGAAGGCCGAGAACGCTGCGCTCCGTCAGTCGATCGAGGAACGGGTGATCCCGGCCCTCGAGAAGTCGACGATGGCGCTCGCCGCGGCCGCGTCGGCCCTGGCCGATGGGAAGGAGTCGGCGCCGTGAACATCGTCTCCGCCGTGCTCGAACGTCGTCGCCGCAAGCGCGAGTGGGAGGAGCATGGTGGCGACGACCGCACCGCCTACGTCCTGGCCCGGCTCGCCGAGGTCACGGACCGTTCGGACCGTGTCGCCGCCGAGGTCGAAGCTCGTGCGGCGGACTTGAAGGGAGCCAACCTTGCGAAGTAGCCCGCGGTGGGCCTTCCGTGCCTTCTTCTTCACCGCCGCCACCGTGTACGGGCTGCTCGCCCTCGGCCACGCCGTCGACGGCAACGAGGACGTGTGGCCCGGCGACGCCGGCTGGACCGTCGCCTACGGCTTCGCCGCCGTGGCGTGCCTGGTCGCCGGCGCCTGCGAGGCGAAGGTCGTGGCCGGCCCGCGCCGGTGGTGGTGGTCCGTCGGGCTCGCCCTCACGCCGCTCGTGTTCGCCGTCCGGCTCGTGGCCGGCGTGGCCGAGGCCGGCCTCGACGCTCTCGAGATCGGGCTGCTCTCCGTGTGGGCCGCTGCCGGGCTCGTGTGGGCCGCTCACCTGATCCGCCTGCTGCCGGCCAACGCCGACGAGTGGGACGCTCTCGCTGACGAGGTCCGGGTCCTGCGCCGTGATGTCGCGGACCTCCAGGACCACGTCGGGTACAACACGGAGCGGCTCGACTCGATGGACCACCCTTCCCCCTCC
Source organism: Actinomycetes bacterium (assembly GCA_029782355.1). Classification (GTDB taxonomy): domain Bacteria; phylum Actinomycetota; class Acidimicrobiia; order Acidimicrobiales; family Ilumatobacteraceae; genus JAKOUY01. The sequence goes on along the minus strand of JAKOUY010000027.1, from coordinate 5,652 downwards.
CCGTAGTGCGCGGCTATACTCTGGCGTATGCCCGAGCCCACCTACGCTGAGCGCCAGTCCGCCACCCCGGCCCGTCACGTCGACCGCCGGGTCCGTCAGCCCGGCGCCAACGTCGACCGGGACACCGGCGAGGTGCTGCCCGACATTCCGTCGCTCATGGAGGTCGAGCGGCGCATCCTCGCCTGCGACACCCGGCTGGGTGAGCTGGTCGAGGACTACGCCGAGCTGACCGACACCGCCGCTCGGGCCAAGGCCGAGTGGGAGGAGCACCGGGACCGGGTGATCGTCGGCATCGCCGCCTCCGGCGAGCGGACCTCCGAGGACGTGCGGCTGGCGACGGCCAAGCTCGCCATCTCCAGCAACGGGCTCCCCGGTGAGGACCTGTACCGCGTGTACCTCATCACGGCCGCCGCGGCCGAGTCCTGCGGCAAGAGCCTCTACGCCGTGCAGGCGCGCCTCTCGGCGCTCCAGACGCTCGCCCGTGGGCTCCGTCAGGTCACAGGGCTCGAGCCGTGACCGTGCTCCCGGTGCCGGCCGGCTGGAACGAGCTGGACAAGCACCTCATCGACTGGCACGGCTTCGACTCGTCCTACGTCGACGACATCGACTCCGACCGTGCTCGTGAGGTCCACGCCTGGGCTCACCGGGAGCGCATCTTCGCCGGTGGGCGCAGCCACTCGCACGATGAGTGATCCTGGCGTCGACGCCGTGTTGGCGACCTTCCCCGGCGCTGAGCTGGTCAACGAGGCCGGAGCGGCCCCTGAGCGGCCCTCTCGTCGCCGTTCCGCCCCTCCCGGCCCACGTCGCCCATCCGGGTCGCCTGCCGGCGCCTGGGGCGAGCTGATGGCCTCTGTGGAGGCGATGGTCGGCTGGTTCAAGGAGAACGAGCCGGCCCGGCTGGAGCGCGCCGGCTGGAAGCGGATCGTCGACGCCCTCGATGCCTGCGCTGCGCTCCCCGATCCCGACGCCCCTGGCGTCGCTCTCCGCTCGGGCGCCGGCGACACCGAGCGCGCCGCGGCGGAGGCCGTGTTCCCCGTCTCGGGCACGCAGCGCCGGTCCGTGCTCGACGCGATCGCCGCCGCCGGCGATGACGGCCTCTGCGACCACGAGGTGCAGGAGCAGCTCGGCATGAACCCGTCCTCGGTCCGGCCTCGCCGTGGAGAGCTGGTCGATGGGGGCTGGGTCGAGGACTCCGGGGTCCGGCGTCCGACGCCGTCCGGGGCCGAGGCCGTGGCCTGGGTCTTGACCGTGGCTGGGCGCCGCGCTCTCGACGACTCGTGAATCTCCCCCTTGCGTAGCGTCCGGCTATGCGCTAAAGTGAGGTTCATGAGCACCACCAAGCCCCGCAAGCCCCGCACCTGGATCGTCCTCGGCCGTGACGACCAGGATCGCGTCATCCAGAACGGCCCCTTCACCTCCAGCGACGCCGCCCGGCGCCAGGCGCAGATCAACGCCGACCGCTACGGCAACCCGTTCCGCTGCTCGACCAAGGGCTCGTTCGGCTCGTTCACCGTGGAGCCGGCGTCGTGAGCCGCCCCCGCGACACCCAACGCTCGAAGCTCTACGCCGCCGAGCGCCGTGCCTTCGGGCGCTCCACCGCCGAGCTGCCGGCCGTCGCCGACGTGCAGGCCTACGTCGACAAGGTCGTCGGGGCCGCATGGTGGATCGCCCGCTGGGGCTTCGACCCCGTGCGCGTCGCCGACGGCCGGGGCTCCAGCTCCGCCCGGTGCATCTCCACCACCGGCATCGCCATGCCCGTCGACATGCGCTCGAAGTGGGTCGTCCTCCACGAGCTGGCCCACGTCGCCACCCAGCGCCAGTACGGCTGGAACGTGGTCCCGTGGCACGGCTGGGAGTTCTGCGACAACTACCTCGCCATCGTCCGCCACTACCTCGGGGCCGACGCCGCCGACCGGCTCCGCGCCGAGATGCGCGCTGGCCGAGTCCGCTACACGAAGCCGCGGCAGGGCCGCCCCCTCACCCCCGAGCAGCGTGCCGCCGCCGTCGCCCGGCTCGCCGCCTACCGCGCCAACGCTGCCTCGAAGGACCCGTCGTGAGCGCCGCCCCGGTCCCGGTCTACTTCGGCCGCTGCGACCCCTTCGACCCCGACGCCGTCCCGCTCGGCAACGCCACGACCGAGGCCGGCGCGCTCGCCGTGTTCGCCCGGCGCATCCCGTTCTCCGCCGCCCGCTGCGACCGCCGCCGCGACCGCCGCACCGCCCGGCTCGTCGAGTGCGCCGACCTGTACGGCGTCGAACAGCCCGACGGCTCCGTCGCCTACCGCCCGCCCCGCATGGCCTGGGCCGTCGGGTTCCAGCTCCGTCGCTGACGCCGCCGGCCGTCGGGGCTACCCTCGTGGTCACCCCAACCACGAGGAGGCCCCGATGCTCGGCTACATCGCCGTCGTGCTGGCGCAGCTCACCGACACCGCCACCGTCATCACCCTCGACCCGTTCATCGTGTCCGTCCTGGCCGGCACCATCATCCCGGTCATCACCGGCGTCGTCACGAAGCTCGAGGCCGCCTCCGGCGTGAAGGCGATCGTCGCCCTCGTGCTCTCGGCCGTCGTCGGCATCCTGACCCCCATCGTCAACCAGGGCGGCACCTTCGACTGGAAGATCGCGCTGCTCTCGTTTGCTGCCGCCTTCGCCACCAACCTCACGACGTACCTCGGCATGTGGAAGGCCATCGGGCAGCCCTACCCGCCGCTCGCCAAGGCCACCGAGAACTTCGGGTTCGGCTCCGTCCCTCCCCGGCTCTGAGCCGTGAAGCTCCGCCGCCGAGCGGACGGTGGATGGTGGCTCGCGTGTGGGAGGTTCTGTGCCGTCTGGCGCGGGCCATCGGCGCGGCGCTCGTCTCGGCCATCAACGGCGGGGAAGCCGCGTCGGCGGACCCGCCTCGAGCCCCTGAGGTGAGCCGACGCCGCCGCCGGGCTCGCCGGCACCTCCCCGCCGCCCACCACCACCCGTCCGTGTCCGCCTGCGCCACCTGTGGGCTCCGCGCCTGCGACCGGCACTGCCCGTGGTGCTCCGCCGACCTCGTGGCCGGCGCCCACGCCGCCGACTGCCCCGAGGTCACCAACGTCTACCCGGTCGCCGTGGCCGACGGGCTCGCCTGCTGGGCCTGCGACGACGACTTCGTCGCCGGCGACCACTACTCGTGGGTCGAGGCCGGCGACCACTACTCGTGGGTCGAGGCCGGCGACCAGTGGGTCGCGATGTGCCTCGGCTGCGCCGCTCGCTCCGTGCTCGGCATCGGCTTCATGTAGTGTGGCGCCATGCAACCGATCGTCTCGCCGTCGTTCGCCGCCTGGCAGCAGTCTCGCGGCATCACCCCCTGGGTCGTCGTCCACGGCGCCCGCCTCATCCGCGAGGCCTTCGGCCGGTTCATCGAGCAGGTCAAGCACTTCATGGAGGTCATGGCCGAGGTCGCCCGGCAGGCGCTCGCCGTCCTCGCCGACTTCGTCGCTGACTTCACCGCCGCGGTGCGGCCCCGGCCGGCGCCGGCCCCTCGGATGCTCCCGCCGCTGAAGCTCGTGCCGGCCTCCGGGTTCGGCCCTCCCCCGGTGCCGCCCGTCCGCCGCTGGCGGTGATGTTCCACGTGAAACACGCCTGACCGGGAGGCAGTACCCTCGGCGAGCGTGAAGCGCCCCGGACAGCTCGCACGCTCCGGCCCTCCCGCTCGCCGGGCTCGTCTCGACCGTGGTGCCCCGCTCCGCCCCCGGTCCACGAAGGCCGACGCCGCCGCTCGCCGCCGCTCCGCTCTCGTCCAACGCCTCGCCGCCGATGGCGTCCGCTGCGAGGTGGGCCACGTCCTCGCCGCCGCTGGCGTCACGCCCTTCCGCTGCTCGGGCGCCCTCCAGGGCATCCACGAGCGCCGCAAGCGAAGCTCAGCCGGGTCGCTCGAGGTCGCCGACAACCTCGTGCCCTCGTGCAACTGGTGCAACGGCTGGATCGAGGACCGCCTCCCGATCCTGCTCGCCGACGACCCGGACCGCTGGGCGCCCGTCGCCGCCTTCCTCGTGCTGCGCCCCGGTGATCCCGGCTTCGACGGCGTCGGCGTCCGGGCCGCTGCTACCGAGGTCGCCGTCCGGCTCTGCTCGTCCTGCGGCTACCCCCATGTCACGGTCGGCCCCGAGCGCGGCCGGCTCGTGGCCCCGTGCGGCCATCAGCAGGGTGCCGCCTGATGGGGCGCCGGCTCACCGCCAGGGAGCGCCTCGACCGGGCCATCCCCGAGGAGCAGCTCCGGGTCGACTTCGCCGAGGCCGCCGGCTACCTCGGCTGGCGGTCCATGCACATCAGCGACTCCCGGAAGGTCGTGCGCCGAGACGGCAAGGACATCGCCGTCGGCGACGAGGAGTGCAAGGGCTGGCCGGACCTGTTCCTCGCCCACCCTCGCTCCGGGCGCCTGCTCGCCGTCGAGGTCAAGCGGGAGCTGGAGAAGGTGACCCCGGAGCAGCAAGCCTGGCTCGACGACCTGGCCGCGTGTGGCGTCACCACGTTCGTTCTCCGGCCCTCGACGTGGGACGAAGGGGAGGCTCTGCTGCGAGAGCCGCGGCGGTGATCCTTGCGCGGTGCCGTGCTGCGCGCTTAGTGTGCCGGTCCCTCGCCCCGTCGTGGCGATCGGTCACCGCAAAAAGACCGGACCGGGCTCAGCGTCCACTGGCCCGGTCCACGAGCCTCCCCGTGTCGCTGGGAAAGGAGGCCCGAATGGGAAACGATAGCACCGCCGTCCGTGGGCGGCACGTCCTCGTGTGCGCCTGCCGGGAACAGTTCCGGTCGCTCGAGGAGGCCTGGCAACACGCCGTCGATCTGGCCGATGATCGTGCCTGCCGGCACGGCTCGTTCGACCTGATGATGGACGGTGGGCTCATCTCGCCGCGTGAAGCCGCCGAAGGTGCGGCCCGGTGAGCGCCGAAGCGGTCGGGTGGACGTACCGACACTCTCCGTACTCTGGCGTGCCCCTGCTCGTCCACCTCGCCATCGCCGACGTTGCGAACGACCAGAACGAGAACCTGTTCTGGATGTCGCAGGCCAACCTCGGCAAGAAGGTCAGGGCTGGCAGGCAGGCCGTGAACGGTGCCCTCGCGAAGCTGCTCGACGATGGGTTCATCGAGCTGGTCGAGGACAACTCGAAGGTCGGCAAGCCCAACTGCTACCGGTTCCTGTTCCCCGACGCCGAAGTGGTCTACGACTCCCGTGGAGGTGTCGTCTCCGGCGTCACCCCTGCTCGTGGAGGGGTGTCGTCTCCGGCGACGGGGGTGTCGTCTCCGGCGACAGGGGGTGTCGTCTCCGGCGACGGGAGGGTGTCGTCTGAGGCGACTCAAAACCAAGAGAGAACTCAAGATGGAACCCAAGTAGAAGAAAGCTCTCTCCCCGACCCGTTCGACGAGTTCTGGAAGGCCTACCCCCGGAAGGCCGGGAAGCCGAAGGCGGCCGCCGCGTACCGGTCGGCCGTCGGTAAGCGGAAGGCCGACCCCGAGGTCATCCTCGCCGGCCTGGCCCGGTGGGTCGCGTACTGGACCGCCAAGAACGAGCCCGACTTCATCCCGCACCCGACGACCTGGCTCAACCAGGACCGCTGGAACGACGAGCCGCCGCCGCTGCCGCGCCGGTCGGGGCTCTCCGCCGTCGCTGACGTGCTCGAAGGCTT
>JAKOUY010000014.1 GCA_029782355.1 Actinomycetes bacterium | reverse complement strand
ATGGCAGCTCTGGTACTGGCCGAACACGACAACGCGGCGCTCAAGCCGAGCACGCTGAACACGATTGCCGCCGCGGCCAAGGCGGGCGGCGAGGTGACGGTGCTGGTGGCGGGAGCGGGCTGCGCGGCGGTGGCGCAGGCGGCGGCGCAGGCGGCGGGGGTGGCGAAGGTGCTGCTGGCCGATGCGCCGCAGCTGGCCGATCAGCTGGCCGAGAACGTGGCCGCGCAGGTGCTGGCGGTGGCGGGCGGGTTCACGCACATCCTGGTGCCGGCGACGGCGCACGGCAAGAACGTGGCGCCGCGCGTGGCCGCGAAGCTCGACGTGGCGCAGGTCTCCGACATCATCGGGGTGGAGTCGGCCGACACGTTCACGCGGCCGATCTACGCGGGCAACGCGATCGCCACGGTGCAAAGCGCCGATGCGGTGAAGGTGATCACGGTGCGCACGACCGGCTTCGACGCGGTGGCGGCCACCGGGGGCACGGCGGCCGTGGAGGCGGTGGCGGCGGTGGCCGATTCGGGCCAGTCCAGCTTCGTGCGGCGCGAGATCGCCAAGAGCGACCGGCCCGAGCTCACTGCGGCGAAGATCGTCGTCTCGGGCGGGCGCGGGATGGGCAGCGCCGAGAACTTCCACCTCCTGGAACCGCTGGCCGACCGGCTGGGGGCGGCGCTGGGCGCCTCGCGGGCGGCGGTCGACGCGGGCTACGCGCCCAACGACTGGCAGGTCGGGCAGACCGGCAAGATCGTCGCGCCGCAACTGTACGTGGCGATCGGCATCTCGGGGGCCATCCAGCACCTGGCGGGGATGAAGGACAGCAAGGTCATCGTCGCGATCAACAAGGACGAAGAGGCGCCGATCTTCGGCGTCGCCGACTACGGCCTGGTCGCCGACCTGTTCACCGCGGTGCCCGAGCTGGTCAAGGAACTGGGCTGAGGGGCAGCGCCCCGGCCGTGACGAGGGAGTCTCCGCCATGTCGTACGTCGCACCGCTGAAGGACATGCTGTTCGTGCTTCGGCACCTGGCCGGCATCGACCGGGTAGCCTCGCTGCCCGGCTTCGCCGACGCGGGTTACGA
>JAKOUY010000005.1 GCA_029782355.1 Actinomycetes bacterium | reverse complement strand
GCGCCCGTCGCTGTCGTCGCGACGGCTTCGGTGTCACCGTCACAGCGGATGTTGATGACGTCGAGAACGATGTGGTCGTTGACCTTCGCTGCAAGTGCTGTTGCCGTGTCCACTGGCGAGAGGCCGGCCGCTTCGGAGACGGCGGCAAGCTGGTCGGGGTGTGCGCGGCGGCTGGCGGCGATCGTGAGCGCTTCGTCGGGCTCGACGACCGTGCTGAGCCCTGTCGTGAACGCTTCGGGGGTGGGCGCGTGAGCAACGAGGTGGTCGACGATCGAGGTCGTGGGGTGTCCTGCTGTGGCCATCGATCCCGCGGCGAGCTCCCACAGATGTGGATCGTCGGGGAGCGTGCGCAGGACGTCTCGAGGGCGGACGGCCATGATCTCGGTCGCCGTGCAGCCCGCCGTCCGCATCTCGGTTGCCGTGGCGTCGAGAAGCTCGGCCGCGAGCGTGTTGGGGAGGTCCCACCGCTCGTGCAGGACGCGGATCCCGTCGGGGATCGGGACGCCGGCTGAGGGAAGGAGTGTGGCGGCCGTCGCCGCGTCGACACCGTCGGCGGCGAGCACGGCGACAGTGGTGGCGGGGCTGAATCCGGCGGCGCCGAGGAGCTCGACGAGTTCGGCAGGGTCGGCGTCGATGACGCGTGCCGTGTCGGCGTCGGTGAGGCGGCCGCTGATGAGGTGGGCGAGGTCGGCACGGTTGTAGAGGCCGTCGTCCGCGAATGCTGCGAGGCTCCGGTCGGAGGTGGCGGGGTCGGCGATCATCGCCATGCGTGCCACGCGACGCCCGGCGAGCTCGGCTTGGTCGCGGGCGTCTTGCTGGGTCGGTTGGAGCGGCAGGAGCTCGATGCCGTCGGTGGACGGTGTCTGGAGCGCCGGTTGCCAGCGGCCGCCGGGTGCGGGCAGGACGTAGAGGGTGATCCCGTTCGTGAGGTGCCACAGCTCGGCTGCGGCTGGGCGTCCGGCTCGTGGCATCTGTTCCCATCCTTCGACGCTGCCTGCGGGGGAGGGGCCGGTGTCGACGGTCGGTGCGGTCAGGGCGGGGTACCGGTCGCGGACGGCAGCGACGGCTTCGGCGCGGGCTTCGGAGAGGGTGCGGGCGCTTCCGGTGACGAGGAGGCCGTTGCCGGTGCGGGCGGCGATGTCCTCGAGACGCCACGTCGCACCGTCGCCGGTCTCCACGGCGGCGAGGTAGGCGGTCTTGTTGAGGCGAAGGAACGCGCCGCTGCCCGATGCGTGTTCGCCCCGGGCTGACCATTCGGCGGCGGTGTACGGGCCGACGGTGACCCATCTGCCGATCGGGAGTTGTTCGAGCGACGCGGCCGGGAGACGGTGGCGGCGACCGGCCGGGACGACGCGATCGTCGAGGATCTCCATACGCGGCAGCGGCGACGCGGTGAGGTCGACGCCGACCGTCACTCCGAGTGCAGCGGTGAGCTTGCGTGCCGGTTCGAGCACGTCCTGGAGTCGCTCCCATCGCTCACGTGAGTCGAGTGGTGCTGGATCGAACCTCGGCGCGGTGTCGGTTGGTGCGTGTCCGACGCGATCGAGCACGAGCCACGCAGCTTGACCGGCGAGGGGCTCGTCGAGGGCCGGCCGCTTGTGCGATCGGCGGAGTCGCATGGCGGCGTCGCTCAGCAGCCGCGTCGGGTCGTTCGTCCGCGGGAGTGGTCCGCGGATGGTTGCGCCCGCGACCTTGCGGACCGCTGCAGCGAGATCGGTCTGACCGCCTGGCCCGCGAAGGTGCTCCGGAAGGTCGATCGCGCTGAGCGCGTCGGGCGCTGGGCGGCGGGCGAGTTGGGCGGTCTCGAACACGGGTCGCCACTCCCATCGCTCGACGGCTGCCCGGGTGGGGCGGTGGCCTCCGAGGTAGGGGTCGGGCTCGGTTCCGCCGCTGGTGATCGGAACCCGGACGGGGTAGCCGTGCTCCCCGGCGCGGATCGCGCATCCCCGACCTTCGGTGGTCGAGGGGACGAGCCGCCACGTCTCTGGTCCGGCGACCGGCCCCTCGATGCCGTAGGAGGCGAGCAGCAGCTGGTTGCGTGCCGAGTAGTCGAGCCATGAGCGGGTGCCGACGAGCGCGTCCTCCCATTGCTCGGGCGAGGTGAGCGACGTTGCGGCCCACCGGTCGAGATGGGCGGTCATCGCCTGGAGGGTCGGGAACTCGATGCGCTGGCCGTTGTGCGCCATGCGCCGATCGTGCGGAGCGCTACTCCCTGGGTTGCTCCCGGACCCACTCCCGATGAAGCTCCCGATTCGTGCTCTACCTGCGAGTTTGTGCCTCAGCGCGCAGAATCCGGTGGGCAGGCAGGGTCGCATCGCACGACTTCCCGCGTGCCGACTCGCTCGACCCGGCCAGCGCCGACCGGCAGCCGGGTGGCGCAGCGGTCGCAAAACGCAGCGACCCGGTTCCGGTCGGCAGCGCCGTGGTCACGCTCCCGCGGTGCGTCGAGCGGGAGCCGCGCTTGCCCGGGCGCTGCAGGTCGGGTTGACGGTCGTGAGCGTGGCACCTGCTGCGCGGGCGCGGCGTCCCGGGGTCGTGGAAGGTGGCTGACCGACTCCTCCAACACTGCGGGCTCGAGCACAGGGGCCACGGGTCCACGTGGACCCTCCCGAGTGGGGCACGTTCCGGTGGCGGGCGGACCGACGGGTTTGCCGTCGGCACCCTTGGGGACGAGGGCGGCCAGCGTCTTGTCGTCCCACCATCGAACCGCCCGCAGGTGGATCGGCGGAAGGGTGCCATGCAGGAGGACGGCCTCTTGGCGACGCATCTGCCGGATCACGTGGGCGGGCAGGAGGTCCTCACGTTGGAGGTGCTCCGACACGGTCCGTCGCCCGCCACCGGTGTCAGCAGACCAACCGCGTTGCGCGACGTGTTCGGTTCCCGCGACCTTCGAGACGTACTCGAGCGTCGCGAGGTCGTCGGTTCCATTGAAGATCACCTTGGAGCGATGACCGCCGAGGACCGCATCGGCGAGCGACCCATATCGATGGTTGATCTGGGCGCGTGACTGCCACCCGGTCACGAACATGCCGCCCAAGCCGGCGATCGTCGACACCTCCTCGGGGAGCCAGCGAAGCTCCAGCTGTCCGGCCTCGTCGATGACGATCAGCAGCGGCTTCGTCAGGCGGCGCCCGGCAATGTCCCAGGCGTGGATCTGCTCGCGGAGATCGCCGAGCAACCCGCCGAGCACCGGGGCGAGTCGGGCGAACTCGGTCGCGGGCGCGGTCAGGTACAGCGTGTTCGCCCGGCCCTGGTCGCCTTCCATCAGCCAGTCCAGGTCGACGTATCGCGGGGTGCGGTCCCACAGCTCGTCAGACCAGTAGGCGTCGCGTGGATCGAGCGAAGCGGAGTGTGCGACAGACGGCTCGGTCCATGCATCGAACGCCAGTCGAGCCGTTGCGTAGATGCTCGCCCGGATTCGCGGGTCCTCCTGCTCGAACGCCATCAGCTTCGTCACAGCGTCCTTGGCGAGCAGGCGGATCTCGAGTGGCTGGTTCGCTGCGAGCCCGGCGCGTACGAGGTCGTTCACGGTCGGGTCGGTGATGCCGACGTGCATGTACGCCCACGAGGCGAGCCGGCTGATCGTCAGCGGTTCGCGCTCGGTGCCTTGGTCGCCGGGAAGGAGCTGGGACAGGCCAGCGAGGCACATGTAGGCAGAGGTGAGCGTCTCGCCGTGGGTGGCCCAGAAGTCCCCGCCGGTGACTCCCTGCCGGGGGATCGCCGCGGCGAGCGCTCGTCCGGCCCGCAGCGCACCCGACGTTGTGGTCACCTCACGCAACGGTGTCCAACGAGCCGTCGGGAGCCCGGTGACACCACCCGGATCGAACACGGCGAGCTCACCCCGCGCCGATCGAGCGGCAGCGGTCGAGTCGTAGAGATCTCGCTTCACGGAGAGCGCAACGACCGGCCCATCCCAGCCGATGATGCCGGCGGACGCCAGCACCGTCTTGCCCGCACGGGTCGGGCCGATCAACGCCACCGACCCACGATCGCCCTGGATCGCAGCGCCACGGCGACCCTGTAACGGGTGCCGCTCGCGGTCCTCGGTCGCCAGGAGAGGCCCACGCTTCGAGAGCCGCCCCAAGAGGAGACGCCCCGTCGGCGGCACCGTCGACGACACCACGAGCGGCGCCACATCCTTCCGGCGAGCGAGGCGCGCCTCGGCGGGCACACCCAGGCGAATCCGCGACGGTGCCGACCACCGACGCCACAGCCAGAAGACGCCAGCCGCCAGGCCGACCACGGCTGCGGCGACCAGGGCTGTGCACGCCCAGTAGAGAACCGGGCCGGGGAGCCCTTCTGCTGCGTCACCCCAGGCGGCCGCCGGATCGCCCGGCGATGACGCCAACGGCCCCATGGCACCGACCGCCTCGCCGACGCCTCCCGAGAGAGTCCCGCCACCGATTAGCGCAGCGAACCGTGCGCCGCCCCACACGATGCCCGCTGAGCCCAGCACAACCCCGCCCAGCGCAACGAGCACGACGTCGCC
>JAKOUY010000036.1 GCA_029782355.1 Actinomycetes bacterium | reverse complement strand
CTCACGCTGGGGTTGCGCTGGATCGTGGAAGCAACCAACACCTGGTGGTCGAACTACGGCCAACTCCGCCGTTCCACCGACCGCAAGACCAGCCACCGACACGCCGCCCTACAACTGGCCACCGTCGTGCTCATCGTCGGACGCCTCATCGACTACCGCAACCGATGGAGCCCCGACTGAACACCTACCCGCTCAAGTCCTTAGCCACCGCCGATCGCGGCTCGGTGCCGTGTCACGGTCATGAGCTGGCCACGGCGGCACGGTGGATCTCGTCCACGACCTGCTGGAGCTGGTCGATCGTCGACCACTCGTTGCTGTTGGCGTGCAGGACCACATCGCACCGGGACCGCGAGCCGGCAGGGATCGGCCCGGTGTCGATAGCCTCGGTGTGATGTCGGAACCGGTCGCCCCCGACCGACTGCGTGCCCTCCAGGACGAGTTCGTCTCGCTCGAGTCGAGCCTCAGCGACCCCGATGTCCTGGCCGACCAAGCCGCGTTGCGCCGCGTCTCCCGGCGGTACAAGGACCTCACCCCGGTGGTCGACTGCATCAATCGGCTGCGTGCCCGCCAAGCTGACGCCGACACCGCCCACGAACTGCTCGACCTGGCCACCGTCGACGAGCGGAGCCAGCTGCGCGAGGAGCTGCATCGCACCGAGGTCGAGATCGCCGCGATCGAGGACGAGCTGCGCCTGCTGATGCTGCCGACGGACGCCAACGACGGGCGGGCGGTGATCATGGAGATCCGCGGCGCCGAGGGCGGGGAGGAGGCCAACCTGTTCGCCGGCGACCTGCTGGACATGTACCGGGCCTACGCCGCCCGCCACGGCTGGAGCTTCGAGGTCCTGTCCCACGACCCCAGCGACCTGGGCGGGGTCAACCAGGCCACGGTGATGGTTCGCGGCGACACGGCCTGGAGCGGGCTGAAGTTCGAGGGCGGACCCCACCGCGTCCAACGCGTCCCGGTCACCGAGAGCCAGGGCCGGATTCACACCTCGTCGGCCACCGTCCTCGTGCTGGCGGAGGCCGAGGAGGTCGAGGTCGACATCGACGAGCGCGACCTGCAGGTCGACGTCTACCGTTCCAGCGGCGCCGGCGGGCAGAGCGTCAACACCACCGACTCGGCGGTGCGGATCACCCACAAGCCCACGGGTGTCATGGTCACCATGCAGGACGAGCGCAGCCAGATCCAGAACCGGGCGCGGGCCATGCAGGTGCTGCGCGCCCGGCTGCTGAAGCTGGCTCAGGACGAGCAGGACGCCGCGCTGTCCGCCGAGCGCCGGGCCCAGGTGGGTGGGGGCGGGCGCGGCGAGAAGATCCGGACCTACAACGTCAAGGAGAACCGGGTCACCGACCACCGAATCGGGTTCACCATCTACCGGCTGGCCGATGTGCTAGCCGGCGACCTCGACCCCGTCGTCGAGGCCCTGGCGGCCGACCTGCGCGCCCGCCAGTTGGCCGGCGAGACCGACGACTGATCGACGGCCACGGATGGTCGAGGACCGCGCTGGCGTGACCTGGCGGGTGCTGTGGCAGCAGCTCGCCGACGAGGTCGGCCGGCCCCCTGCCCGGTGGTTGTGCGAGACGGCGAGCGGCTGCGACGGCGCCGAGTTCCTGGCCGAGCTCGACCGTCCGGCGACCGCCCGGATGGTGGCTCACCTCGATTCGATGGTGGTCCGGCTGCGTGCCGGCGAGCCGCTGCAATACGTCCTCGGGCGCTGGGGGTTCCGGCGCCTCGACCTGATGGTCGACCGGCGGGTGCTGATCCCGCGACCGGAGACCGAGGAGGTCGTCGAGACCGCCGTGCGGCTGATGGCCGATCGGGCCGGCGTGCTGCGCGCGGCCGACCTGGGGTGCGGCAGCGGGGCGATCGGGCTGTCGCTTGCAGCCGAGCTGCCCGTCGACCGGACCGAGGTGTGGCTGACCGACGCCTCGACCGATGCGCTCGACGTCGCCCGGGCCAATGCCGCCGGCCTCGGCCGGGCCGCGGTCAACGTCCGCTTCGCCGCCGGCTCGTGGTACGACGCCCTCCCCGCCGACCTGGCCGGTGGCTTCGATCTGCTCGTCAGCAACCCGCCCTACGTGGCCGACGAGGCGGCCGACCTGGAGGCGATCGTCCGTGACCACGAGCCGGCCCTGGCGCTGTTCGGTGGGCCCGACGGGCTCGACGCCCTGCGGGTCGTGGTGGCCGGCGCGCCGCACTGGCTGCGCCCGGGCGGGTGGTTGGTCTGCGAGATCGGCTCGTCCCAGGCGGCCGCGGTCCGAGCACTGGCCGGGGACGCCGGGCTGGGCGAGGTGGAGATCCGCGCCGACGCCGCCGGCCTGGACCGCATCGCCGTCGCCCGCCGCCCCACCTGATCGTGGGCAGGGGGCGGCGGTCGGGTCAGTCGAAGCGGGCGGCGATCTGACCGAGCAGGTCCTCTTCGTCGGCGTCGACGTGGGCGTCGGCGGTGGCCACGTCGCGGGCCGCGGCGAACAGCGACGTGCGCAGCACCCGGCTGGACACCCGCTGGTCGATGCTGTCGAGCAGCTGGTCGACGTGATGCTCGGCGACCGCGGCCCGGACCGTCGCCGCCGCCGGCCCGAGGTACTGGTCGAAGGAGAACGTGTCGGTCTCGAAGCCGGAGTCCTCGGAGATCGCCCGGATGGTGTCCATCTCCTCCGAGCTGATCCGGTGATCGGCCAGCATGACGAGCAGGAGCAGCTCGATCACCGCCTCGTGCTCGCGCTGGGCCGTGGCATGCACGGCGACGTGGTCGTAGAGCCGGCGCAGATCCTCGTTCATCCGGCGCCGACCCTACTCAACCGTGGCCGGGGCAGCGCCCGGCGGAGGAAGTCGAGCTGGTGCAGCAGGAGGTTCTCGGCGACGACCTCCTGGGGGGTCATGTGGGTCACGCCCACCAGCGGGAGGACCTCGTGCGGCTTGCCGGCCGCCAGCAACGCCTGGCTGAGCTGCAGCGTGTGCGCGGCGACGACGTTGTCGTCGGCCAGGCCGTGGACCAGGAGCAGCGGGCGGGTCAGCCGGTGGGCGATGGCCAGCAGCGAGGTCGCCGCGTAGGGAGCGGCGTCCTCGGTGGGGTCGCCCAGGTAGCGCTCCGTGTACCCGGTGTCGTACAGCCGCCACTCGGTGACCGGCGCGCCGGCGATGGCTGCGTGGAACACGTCGGGCCGCGCCAGGACCGCCAGCGCGGCCAGGTAGCCACCGAAGCTCCAGCCGCGGATGGCGACCCGGCCGAGGTCGAGCGGGGCCAGCTGCGCTGCGGCGTGGAGGGCGTCGACCTGGTCGTCGAGCACCGGCGTGGCCAGGTCGAGGTGGACGGCGCGCTCGAACGCCGTGCCGCGCCCCGGCGTCCCTCGACCGTCGGTAACGACCACGGCGAAGCCCTGGTCGGCGAACCACTGCGACGACACGAAGGCGTTGTGGCTGTGGGTCACCCGTTGGGCGTGGGGTCCCCCGTAGGGGTCGAGCAGGACGGGAAGTGGCGTTCCGTCGTGGCCGTGGGGGAGCAGGATCGCCGTGGCCAGCCGGCGGTCGGTGAGGTGGTGGATCGTGACGTTCGGCGTGACCAGCGGCGTTTCCGCGACGCCGGTCAGCCGATGGCCGCCGACCAGCGTGGCCGTGCCGGGGCGGTCGAGGGTGGCCCGGCGGATCACCGTCAGCGCGCCGCCCACGACGGCGCCGTGGACCCCGTCGCCGAGCTCCTCGGTCAGGCACGTCAGCTGGTCGTCGTGCAGCCGCCAGACGTGGGTGACGGTGGCGTCGTCGAGGTGGTTGGCGACGAACGTCACCCCGCCCTCGTCGCAGCCGACGATGGCCCGCACCTGCAGGTCGTGCGGCGTCGCCGGCGAGCGGTCGAGCATCACCCGCCGGGCGCCGTCGCGGTCGGCCGTGACCACCAACCGGCCGTCGGGCAGCAGTGCCGGCGAGCCGGGCACCAGCTCGACCCAGGCGTCGTCGTCGTCCTCGAACAGCGGGTCGGTGGTCCCGGTAGTCGGATCGGCCTCCAGCACGGAGAGGTGGCGCTGATCCCGCGACAGCACGGTGAGCAACAGCCGCCCCCCGTCGCCCCACAGCACGTCGGCGAGGTACGGGTACTGCTGGTCGTCCCAGACGACCTCGACGCTGCCACCGTCGAGGTCGAGGACGTGCAGGCTGACCACCGCGTTGGGGGTGCCGGCGGCGGGGTAGCGGATCTCCCGGGAGGGCTCGTCGGGGCGCGCCGGGTCGGCGATGTACCAGCGATGGACGGGGGAGTTGTCCACCCGGCAGGCGGCGATGAACCGGCTGTCCGGGCTCCACCAGTACCCGCGGTAACGATTGAGCTCCTCGGCGGCGATGAACTCGGCGGCACCCCAGCTGATGTCCGGGTCGTCCTCCCCGGCCAGCTCCCAGCTGGATCCGTCCAGCTCGGCGATGCGCAGGGCTCGCCCGCTGAGGTATGCCAGCCGAGAGGCGTCCGGTGCCGGGCGCGGATCGACGACCTGGTCGGCGAGGTCGGTGGCCCGGGCGGTACCGGCGATCAGATCGGCGACGTGCAGGCGCCCGCCGAGGGCGAAGGCGGCCACGGTGACGTCCTCGTCGGTGGCGTAGGCGGTGATCCCGCCGGCGGCCTCACGCAACCGCTCGCGCCGGGCACGCTCCTCGGGTGGCAGATCGCCCGGTTCCTCCAGCACGTCGCCCAACACCAGCGGGTCGGCGACCAGGCGTTCCTCACCGCTGGTCACGTCGTAGGTCCACAGGCAGTTGACCGGATCGTCCCCGGCGCGCGACCTGGCGAACACGACACGGCGGCCGTCGGGCGAGACGGAGATCGAGCGCGGTTCGCCCAGCGTCAGTCGTTGCGTTCGGGCGTACTGGCGGGGGAACGACGAGGCGCCGCTCATCACCGGACCACCTCGGCGTCGGCCGGTGCCCCGGCCGCCGACCGGGTGCGGATGGCCTCGACGATCACGTCGAAGCCGGCATCGGCGTCGATCGAGGTCATCACCCGGCAGTTCGGTGGGGGGACCGAGCGCAGGTCGCGGCGGTCGATCACGGTCATCCCGCGGGTCAACTGGCCCGTGGTCTCGACGGCCACATGGCGTTCCTCGGACTCGAACAAGGCCGGGTGGGTCACGGCCAGCACGGCGCATGGATCGTGCACGGCAGCTCCCTCCATGTGATGGTGGCGACCGATGTAGGCCGCGCTGAAGAAGTCGAGCAGATCGGCCAGGACCGCGGCCAGCCGGCCGGGCGCGCTGCGGATCCGATCGATCCGCTCGGCGGTGGCCTGGAAGCGGTGGGTCAGGTCGAGCCCGCACATCATCAGCGGAGCGCCGGCGTCGAAGACGATCGCCGCGGCGTGCGGGTCGGCCCAGACGTTGAACTCGGCGACGGGCGACCAGTTGCCGAACGTCCCGCCGCCCATCAGCGAGATCCCGGCGATGCGCCGGCGGAGATCCGGAGCCTGACGGAGCGCCAGGGCGATGTTGGTCAGCGGACCGGTGGGCACCAACCACAGCCCCTCGCGCGCCCGGCAGGTGTCGACCAGGAAGGCCACGGCGTCGGTGCTGGCTGGGGGACCGCTCGGCTCGGGCAGGTCGGCCCCGTCCAGCCCGGTGGCGCCGTGGACCTCCGGCGCGGCGTGCGCCTCCAGCAGGAGCGGGCGGGCCGACCCTTGGTGCACGGGCGCGTCGATGCCCAGCAGGTCGCGGATGATCAGGGCGTTGCGCGTCGTGCGCGCCAGCGGGGCGTTGCCGGCCACCGTGGTGATGCCCACCAGTTCGGTGTGCCGGGCGGCCACCACCATGGCGATGGCGTCGTCGTGGCCGGGATCGCAGTCGAGGATGATGGCCGGGCGCTCGGGCACGCCTGCCAGCTTGGCACGTAACGTTGGCCGATGGTCGAGGACCGCTCCCACGCCACCGATGCCCTGGACACGCTGGTGGTCTACGTCCCGGTCGGGTTCACCCAGGCGGTGCTCGACGCCGTGTTCGCCGCCGGGGCGGGGGCGATCGGCGAGTACCGTGAATGCGCCTTCGTCAGCCGGGGCCGCGGCCAGTTCCGGCCGGTGGGTGACGCCAGGCCGGCCATCGGGCAGCTCGGTGCGCTGGAACTGGTCGACGAGGATCGGGTCGAGGTGGTGCTGCCACGGGCCCGGCGGACCGACGTCGTCGAGGCGATGCGCGGCGCCCATCCCTACGAGGAGCCGGCGTTCTACGTCGTCGCCCACGCCACGTGGTGAGCGCGGCCGACCGAGGGGTCCGGGACGGCTCGGCCTCCCTACACTCGGCGGGATGACCAGGATCGCCATCGGTTCGGACCACGCCGGCTACGAGCTCAAGGCCCACGTGGTCGAGCTGCTGCGCAGCCAGGGTCACGACGTCGACGACCAGGGCACGTGGTCCACCGAGCCCGTCGACTACCCGCCGATCTGCGCCGGTGTCGGCCGGACGGTGCGTGATGGCCAGGCCGAGCTCGGCATCGTCATCGGCGGCAGCGGTCAGGGCGAGCAACTGGCCGCCAACAAGGTGCGTGGGGTGCGTGCCGCACTGTGCAACGACCTGTACACGGCCCGGATGGCCCGGGCGCACAACGATGCCAACGTACTGAGCATGGGCGGGCGGGTGGTCGGCGTCGGCTTGGCCGAGGAGATCGTCGCCGTGTTCCTGGCCACCCCGTTCGAGGGCGGCCGCCACGCCCGGCGGGTCGCCCAGCTCAGCGCACTCGAAGAGGAGTTCTGATGACCTTTCCCACCGTCGAGGACACTGCCGTCCGCGAGCTGATCGAGCGCGAGCGGATCCGTCAGATCACCGGCATTCAGCTGATCGCCAGCGAGAACTTCACCTCTCCGGCGGTCATGCGCGCCACGGGCAGCGTGCTGACCAACAAGTACGCCGAGGGCTATCCCGGGAAGCGCTACTACGGCGGCAACGAGGTCATCGACGACGTCGAGGCGCTGGCCATCGCGCGGGTCAAGGCGCTGTTCGGCGCCGAGCACGCCAACGTCCAGCCGCACAGTGGCGCCAACGCCAACATGTGCGCGTACCAGGCGCTGATCCAGCCAGGGGACACCGTGCTGGGCCTCAGCCTCGATCACGGCGGCCACCTGACCCACGGCTCACCCGTCAACGCCAGCGGTCGCCTGTACCACTTCGTCGCCTACCGGGTGACGCCGGGCGACGAGCGCATCGACATGGACCAGGTCCGCGACCTGGCCCTGGAGCACCGGCCCAAGCTGATCGTCGCCGGGACGACCAGTTACCCGCGACGGATCGACCCGGTCCCGTTCCGGGCCATCGCCGACGAGGTCGGGGCGCGGTTCCTCTTCGACGCCGCGCACATCGCCGGGTTGATCGCCGGGGGCGCCCATCCGAACCCGGTCCCCCACGCCGACGTGGTCACCTTCACCACCCACAAGACGCTGCGCGGCCCGCGCGGCGGGTGCATCCTGTCCACCGCCGAGCACGCCACGGCCATCGACAAGGCGGTGTTCCCCGGGTGGCAGGGAGGCCCGCTGGAGCACGTCATCGCCGCCAAGGCGGTGGCCTTCTTCGAGGCTGCCCAGCCGGAGTTCGCCGGCTACGCCCGGCAGATCGTCACCAACGCCAGCGCGCTGGCCGAGGCGTTGGTCGGGCAGGGCTTCCGGCTGGTCAGCGGGGGGACGGACAACCACATGATGGTCGTCGACCTCCGCCCGTTCGATGCCGACCTGACCGGCAAGCAGGCCCAGGCCGTACTCGATCTCGCCGGCATCACCCTCAACAAGAACACGATCCCCGACGACCCGCGCAGCCCGTTCGTCACCAGCGGGGTGCGCATCGGCACGCCGTCGGTGACCACGCAGGGCATGGGCCCCGCGGAGATGGCCGAGATCGCCGCGCTGATCGCCCGGGTGTTGCGCCATCGTGAGGACGAGGCGGAGATCGCCGCAGCCCGGCGCGACGTCGGCGAGCTGTGTGCCAGGTTCCCGGTCTATGGCTGAACCGGCCCGGTCGCCGGCCGCCGACGACGCCGCCGCCCCACCACGCCTGCACGGCGGGGTGCTGGCCGGCGCCGGCGCGGCGCTCGTCGTCGGGGTGTTCTGGTACCTGGCGCTGGTCGGGACGCAGTCGCAGATGATGCCGGTGTCGCTGCTGGTCGGGTGGGCGGTGGCGGCGATCATGACCCGCGTCGCCCGCCGCCACGGATTCGCCTACGCCCTCTACTCGGTTGCCATCACGCTCACCGCCGTGCTCGTGATGATCTACTTCGTCCAGCGCGAGTCGTTGAACCGCGATCCACGCAACCACATCCCGGCGTGGGCCAACCCGACCATCGTCGCCGATGTCTTCACCGTCGGGTTCTCCGTCTGGCCGGTGCACTACGTCTGGCTGGCCGCCGCCGCCGGGCTGTCCGGCTTCGTCGGTGGCCGCGGCCCGCACCGGGCCCATCCGGCCTTCGTCCGCCTGTACCACGCCCCAGGTCCGGCGCCGAGCGCCCCCGCCGAACGGTCCGAGTCGGAGGTCTGATGCCTCCCACCTGGGCCTACCTGGTGGTCGGGGCGGTCGGCGCAGCGGCCACGCTGGCCGTCACCCCGCTGGTCATCGTCCTCGCCCGGCGGCTGGATTGGGTGGTCGAACCGGACGAGCGCCGGGTGCACACGGTCACCACGCCCGACGTCGGCGGCATCGCCATGATCGTCGGGGTGCTGGCCGCCCTCGCCACGGCCCGGCTGTGGGACACCTTCGACCCGCTGTTCAGCCGCAACAGCGAGCCGCGCGGCGTAGTCATCGCCGCCGTGCTGATGTTCCTGGTCGGGTTCGCCGACGACATCCGCGAGCTGTCCGCCCCCGCCAAGGTGGCCGGCACGGTGCTGGTCGGCCTGGTCCTGGTCCTGCAGGGCGTGACCATGTACTACTTCCGTCTGCCGTACCTCGACGTGGTGGTGGTCGGCGACGACTGGACGCCGCTGCTCACCGTCGTCTGGCTGCTCGGCATGACCCAGGCGATCAACCTGATCGACGGCCTCGACGGGCTGGCCGCCGGCATCGTCGCCATCGCCGGCGGGGCCTTCTTCGTCTACAGCATCCATCTCGCCGACCAGCACCTGCTCACCCCGCCCAACGTCGGTCCGCTGGTGGCCATCGTCGCCGTCGGCGTCTGCGTCGGCTTCCTCCCGTGGAACTTCCACCGGGCGCGGATCTTCATGGGTGACGGCGGGGCGCTCCTGCTCGGCCTGCTCATGGCGGTGGCCACCAGCGTGGTCGGCGGGCGGGCCGACCCCACCGAGCAGCGCTTCGTCGGCCAGTCGTACTTCTTCCTGGCCCCACTGATCATCCCGCTGGTGATCCTCGGTGTGCCGGTGGTCGACACGCTGTTCGCCATCCTCCGCCGGGCCAAGGCCGGCGCCGGCGTGGCCACGGCCGACAAGCGCCATCTGCATCACCGCCTGATCGAGATGGGCCACGGCACCCGCCGCGCCGTGGTGATCCTGTGGACCTGGACGGCGCTGCTGTCGGCCATGGTGCTCTACCCGGTGTTCACCCAGAGCGGGTTCAGCCTGATCCCCATCGGCGCCGGCATGTTGGTGCTGGCCCTGTTCACCGTGCTCCACCCGCAGTGGCGCCGGACGCGGTCGTGAACGCGCCGGAGCGGTGGCACCGGTGGTGCCACCGCTCCGGCGGGGGAACGGACCGCTGCGCTCAGAACGGCCAGATCGTGTGCAGTAGCACGGCGGCGTAGTAGATGTCCGCGGTGTTCAGGCAGGACTGGCGCATCGGGTTGTACCAGGCGTAGGTGTACCGGCACTCGCTGGACAGGTTGATCCACAGCCAGTTGTCGCAGCCGACCTGCGATTGCTGGTGGTACTGGTAGCACATGTCGTGCCGGGCGCACGGCCCGCGGAAGTTGGCCGAGAAGAACGAGTCCGGCGAGTAGCTGCAGTAGTCGTGCAGCGTCCGCTGGTAGGTGGTCGTCGGGTTGTACACGTAGTTCGACGGGATGGTGATGTGGCTGTCGTAGGGCACCGCCGCCGGGCGGATCAGCTGGGCGGCGCTCGCTCCGGCGACGACGCGGGCCGTCGTGTGCACGGTGGCGTGCTCGGCCGGTGCGGCGGACGCATCGGCCGCGCCGAACAGGGAGAGGGTCAGTGCCGCGCCGGCCAGCGCGGACAGGATGCCGAGTCGATGCTTCACGGGATGCTCCGTTCTGGCGAACCGGGGTGATTCGTCGCTGGGCATCGTGCGCCCCAGGCGCCGGCGAGTCGAGCGGAAAGAACTTACTTATCCGTCGCCGGCACCCCGCCGGCCGGCGGCGGGGCGGGCTCGGTGAACAGTTCCACCAGCGCCCGGACGCAGACCGCGAACAGGGTCCAACCGGTCTCCGTGCAGTGCGCCGTGCCGTCCTCGGAGCGATCCTCCGCCGGATCGTCGCGGTCGTCGGCGGGCAGGTCGACGAGCGGGTGCGGCTCCCCCTCGATCGACTGCAGGGCGAAGCCCTCGCCCAGCGCCGCCATGGCCGAGGCGAAGTGCTCGATGGTGAACGGGTCGCGCAGGCGCAGGCCGTACACCGCCATCAAGGCCTCGTACAGCCGGGCGAACTCGCCGACCGACTCCTGATGCCGCGACGCGCTGGCCTGGCGCGACTCGGGGTCGTGGCGGGTCCCGGCGCGCAGGGCCACGGAGGTCAGGAACGGGCTGGCCCGACCGTCGGGCTCCTGGTCGGCGCCGGACATGTCGGCGATCAACGCCCCGGCTCCCAGGCGGATCACCTCGTCGAGCGGGCCGCGCCGGTCGACCACGTGGCGGATCGCCTGGACGGTCTGGTGCAGGGGCGACTCGGACCGCCAGCGGGCCGCGGCGCGCACCAGCTCGCGGTGGAAGTGGCTCTGGTCGGACCACAGGCGGTAGGCGGCCCCGGTCGTCAGCCCGGCCCGGCGGACGACCTCCTGCAGACGGATGTGGCCGACCCCGGCGGTCACGCCGGTCTCGAACAGCATGGCCACGCCCGTCGACAGCAACAGTTCCCGGGTCTCCGCAGCCGTCCGACGCACGCCCACCGACCGTAGCGCGGCACCCGCGCAGGGTGCACTCGATGGACGGCGTCCCCCACGTTTCTGTGCGGTGGCCGGGTCGGCTAGATTGTGTGCGCGTTCACAAGCGGTCCCGGCCCGCTCGTGGCGCACCGCACTTGGAGCCCCGTGAACCGACTCACCCCGCGCCCCCTCGACGACTCGTCGCATCTCGACTCGACGCTCGGCCGCGGCATGGACGTGGCCATCATCACCGCCCTGTTCCTCGGGGCCGGCTACCTGCTCGACCGCTGGGTGGGCACCAAGCCGCTGTTCATGATCGTGTTCGTGCTGCTGGCCGTGATCGGCGAGTTCGTCCGCCTGCGCTACGTCTACGACGCCAAGATGCAGGAGTTGGAGTCGCGGCGCGCTGGCGCCGCCCAGGCCCGGCGGAGCGAGCGCTGATGTCTCGCGCCGCGGCCCGTGTGGCGCCCGTCGACCCGGGGATCATGCAACGCCCGGTCGCCGGCGAGGCGCCGGAGGTGCGCATCTCGCGCGATCTGCTCCGTCGTGGCCTGATCGTCGCCCCGCTGCTCGTCGGGCTGTGCTGGGTGATCTGGGGCCCGCACGGGGCGGCGTCCAGTGCCTACGGCGTGGCCCTCGTGCTGGTCAACTTCGCCCTCGCCGCCGGGGCCATCGCCCTGTCGGCGCGCATCAGCCTGTCGATGATGATGGCCGCCATCCTCGGCGGCTACCTGATCCGCCTCGGCCTGATCTTCCTCGCCGTGTTCGCCGTGCGTCACACCTCGTGGATTTCGCTTCCGGCGCTCGGAGCGACCATCATCGTGACGCACCTCGGACTGCTGGTCTGGGAGATGAAGTACCTGGCCATCACCCTGGCCCACCCCGGTCTGAAACCTGCCCGCACCTCACCTCAGGACTCACACGATGCTCGCTGAATCGTTCAAGTTCCCGCTGATCAACTCGATCCTGCGCTGGAAGGACCTGTTCTCCACCTTCAACAAGGTGGCCATGATCGCCGTCGCCGCCTCGCTGATCGGTATCGTCGTGTTCCTCCTGGCCGGCAGCAAGGACGGGTCGAAGGCGCCCAAGGGCGTGCGCAACCTGGCCGAGTCGACCGTCGAGTTCATCGAGAACGGCATCGTCATGCAGACCATGGGCAAGGACGGCCTGGGCTGGACGCCGTTCCTGCTCAGCCTGTTCGTGTTCATCTACCTGTGCAACGCCCCCGGCATCATCCCGATCCTGCAGATGCCGGCCACGGCGCGGATGGCCATCCCGCTGTTCCTGGCCCTGTTGGTCTGGGTGGTCTACAACGGCGTCGGGTTCAAGCACCAGGGCGTCAAGTACCTGACGCACACGATCTGGCCTCCCGGGGTGCCCACGATGTTGAAGCCGCTGGTCGGCTTGATCGAGTTCGTCTCCAACATCATCGTCCGCCCGTTCTCCCTGACGGTCCGACTGTTCGCCAACATGCTTGCCGGGCACATCCTGCTGGTCACCTTCGCCCTGCTGACCCAGTCGCTGATCACCGCCGAGACCAAGCAGTTCATGCTCAAGCCGATGGCGATCCTGCCGTTCTTCATGCTCGTGTTCCTCACGGCGTTCGAGGTCCTCGTCGCCTTCCTGCAGGCCTACATCTTCACCATCCTCACCGCCGTGTACATCGGCGGTGCCGCCCACCCCGAGCACTGACACGCGGCGCTCGAACCCGCCAGATCTCCACCACCCAGAACCCACACAGGAGAAACAACCACCATGGAAGCTCTCGCTCACCTCGCCGCCGCCAGCCTGACCGGCGACGAGACGAAGAAGGCCTACGCCGCGCTCAGCTCCGGCTTCGCCTACGGCCTGGCCGCCATCGGCCCCGGCATCGGCATCGGCTATCTGGTCGGCAAGTCGGTCGAGGCCATGGCCCGCCAGCCCGAAGCAGCCGGCATGGTCCGCACCACCATGTTCCTCGGCATCGCCTTCACCGAGGCGCTGGCGCTGATCGGCTTCGTGGTCTTCATCCTCGTCGGCCTCTGATCGATCTTGCAGTTCCATTCCGTCTACCGAAGGAGCCTGACGTGCTGACCGCCGTCATTCACCTCCAGGGGGCCGGTTGGCACGCGTCGAGCAGCGGGACCGCCTCGACGTCGCCGGCCACCGGCTCCGACGCGCCCGCCACCAGCGAGGCCACCACCGGCACCGAGGAGCACGTCCCGGCCGGCGACCTGACCAAGCCTGGTCCGATCGTCCCGGAGATGAAGGAGCTGGCCTGGGGCGCCGGGTCGTTCATCGTCCTCGCCGTGCTCATGCGCTGGTTCCTCTTCCCGCGGTTGAAGCGCAGCATGGATGCCCGCTACCAGGGGATCCAGGCCGACCACGCCGCCGCCGAGTCCGCCCGCCAGGCGGCCCGGACCGAGGTGGCCGACTACGAGGCCCAGGTGGCGGCGATCCGCGCCGAGGCCAATCAGGTGGTCGACGCAGCTCGCAACGAGGTCGAGGCCGAGCGCCAGGCCAAGGTCGCTGCGCTCCAGGCCTCACTCGGTGAGCAGCGCAGTGCCGCCGCTGCCGAGGCCGAGGCAGCCCGCCAGGCGGCGCAGAGCCAGATCGCCGCCGCGGTGGGCGATGTGGCCGGGCGAGCGGGCGAACTGGCCACCGGCCGGCGTCCCGCCGACGACGTGGTCAGCCGGGTGGTCAGCGAGGTGATGGCACGATGAACGTTCTGGGCATCGCCGTCACCGCCGGCCACTTCCTCGCCGGCGAAGAGATCGTCGTCGACTCGCAGGGCCACGTCACCACCCACAGCTGGATCCTGCCGGAGACGGCGGAGATCATCTGGGGCGGCCTGGCCTCGCTGATCATCTTCTTCCTGCTCGTCAAGTTCGCCGGCCCGGCCATCAAGAAAGGCATGGCCGCCCGCACCCAACGGATCCAGGACCAGCTCGACGGGGCAGCCCAGGCCAAGGCCGCCGCCACCGCCGAGGCCGCCCAGATCCGCCAGGCCAAGGGCGACATCGCCGCCGAGCGCAGCCGGATCATGGCCGAGGCCGAGGCCCAGGCCGCGGCCATCCGCCAGGACAGCGCCGCCCGCCTGGCCAGCGAGCTGGCCGATCTCGAAGCCAAGGGTCACGCCGACATCGCCGCCGCCCGTGGTCGGGTGGGCGACGAGCTGCGCAGCGAGATCGCCCGGCTGTCCAGCGCCGCGGTCGACCACGTCGTCAGCGGATCGCTCGACGAGTCGACCCATCAGGACCTGATCGAGCAGTTCATCTCCCGACTGGAGGCCATGGCATGAGCGACCCGCGCATCGACGGCTACGCCCGGGCGCTGTTCGAGGTGGCCCGCGCCGAGGGCAACATCGACACGGTCGAGGACGAGCTGTTCCGCTTCGCCCGGACCTATGAATCCAACGACGACCTGCGCAACGCCCTGACCGACGAGATGATCCCGGCCACCCGCCGGCTTTCGATCGTCGAGGACCTGCTCGGACCGAAGGCCAACCCGACCACCACCCAGCTGGTCTCGATGGTCATCGGTGCCGGCCGCGGCCGCGATCTGCCGGCCATCGTCGACCGTCTCGTGGCCCGGGCCAGCACGGCCAAGAGCCAGGAGGTGGCCGAGGTCCGCACCGCCGTCCCGCTCAGCGAGGACCAGCAGGCGCGCCTCGCCGCCGGGCTGGCCAAGGCCACCGGCAAGCAGGTCAACCTGAAGGTCGTCGTCGACCCCACGGTGCTCGGCGGGTTGGTCGCCACGGTGGGCGACACCGTCATCGACGGCACCGTGCGCACCCGCATCGATCAGTTGAAGAGCCGTCTCTAGGAATCGCCAAGGACAAGGACACGACATGGCAGAGCTCACCCTGAACGCTGGCGACATCGCCGCTGCGCTGAAGAAGAACCTCGACGGTTTCGAGCCGTCGCTGGAGGCCCGCACCGTCGGGCGGATCCTCGAAGTCGGGGACGGCATCGCCCGCGTCAGCGGGCTGCCGGACTGCGCGGTCAACGAGCTGCTCGAGTTCGAGGACGGCTCGATGGGCCTGGCCCTGAACCTCGACGAGGAGTCGATCGGCGCCGTGGTGCTCGGCGACGCCGACGCCATCGAGGAGGGCCAGACCGTCAAGGCCACCGGCCGGATCCTGTCGATGCCCGTCGGCGACGCCCTGCTCGGCCGGGTGGTGAACGCCCTCGGCCAGCCCATCGACGGCAAGGGCGACATCGTCGGCGGGATCCAGCGACGTGTCGAGATCCAGGCTCCCGGGATCATGGGGCGCAAGCCGGTGCACGAGCCGTTGCAGACCGGCATCAAGGCGATCGACGCGATGACCCCGATCGGGCGCGGCCAGCGCGAGCTGATCATCGGCGACCGCAAGACCGGCAAGACCACCGTGGCCATCGACACGATCCTGAACCAGCAGGGTCTCGGCGTGAAGTGCATCTACGTCGCCGTCGGCCAGAAGGGGTCCACCGTCGCCCAGACCGTGGAGACCCTCCGCCAGTTCGGGGCCATGGAGTACACGGTCGTGGTGGCCGCCCCGGCCAGTGACCCGGCGCCGTTCAAGTACCTCGCCCCGTACGCCGGGTGCGCCCTCGGGCAGCACTGGATGGAGCACGGCGAGCACGCCCTGGTGGTCTACGACGACCTGTCCAAGCAGGCCGAGGCCTACCGGCAGATGTCGCTGCTGCTGCGCCGCCCACCGGGCCGTGAGGCCTACCCGGGCGACGTCTTCTACCTCCACAGCCGCCTGCTGGAGCGGGCCGCCAAGCTCAGCGACGAGCGCGGGGCGGGCTCGCTGACCGCCCTGCCGGTCATCGAGACCAAGGCCGGCGACGTCTCGGCCTACATCCCGACCAACGTGATCTCGATCACCGACGGGCAGGTGTACCTGCAGGACGCTCTGTTCAAGTCGGGCGTCCGTCCGGCCGTCGATGTGGGCATCAGCGTGTCGCGCGTGGGTGGGGCGGCCCAGATCAAGGCGATGAAGTCGGTGTCCGGCACGCTGAAGCTGGACCTCGCCCAGTTCCGTGAGCTGGAGGCCTTCGCCACGTTCGGCTCCGAGCTCGACGCCATCTCCAAGGCCCAGCTGGAGCGCGGCTACCGCCTGGTCGAGCTGCTCAAGCAGCCGCTGAACAGCCCGATGCCGGTCGAGGAGCAGGTCGTGTCGATCTTCGCCGGCACCAAGGGCTACCTCGACGACCTCCCGGTCAGCGACGTCCGTCGATTCGAGAACGAGCTGCTTGACCACCTCCGCAGCGTCCACGGCGGGCTGCTCAGCGGGATCCGCTCGAACCCGAAGGCCGACGTGCCGGGCGAGCTGGCCGACATCATCGCCTCGTTCAAGTCGAACTTCGTCGCCAAGTCCAACCAGCGCGTCGCCGACCCGCTGGCCACCTCGGCCCACGAGGTCGGCGAGGCCCACAGCGACAAGACGCTGAAGACGGAGTAACCATGGCAGGTGGGCAGGAGCGAATCCTTCGTGGACGCATTCGCAGCGTGCAGGCCACCAAGAAGATCACCCGCGCCATGGAGCTGATCGCCGCCTCGCGCATCGTCAAGGCCCAGCAGCGGGTCGCCGCGGCCGTCCCCTACAGCGACCAGATCACCGCGGTGGTCAAGGATCTGGCGGCGGCCGGTGGCACCAGCGACTCGCCGTTGCTGGCCGGGCGCGACGCGGTGAGGACCATCGCCTACATCGCCATCACCGCCGATCGTGGCTTGTGCGGCGGGTACAACGCCGGCGTGCAGCGGGCCACCGAGGGCGAGATCAAGGCCGGTGTCGCCGGTGGCGGGGACTACGGGGTGGTTGCCGTCGGGCGCAAGGCCGAGGGCTACTTCCGATTCCGTGGCTACAAGGTGATGTCGACCTTCGCCGGCTTCAGCGACAACCCGACCTACGAGGACGCCAAGCGCATCGCCACCTGGGTCATGGACGCATACGTGTCGGGTGAGGTCGACCGGGTCGAGCTGATCTACACCCGGTTCATCTCCGCCGGATCGCAGGAAGTCGTCCAGCGTCCGCTGATCCCGCTCGGGCGGGACACCATCGAGGGCGGCCACGCCCACACCGACGCGCTCGACGGTGCCCCGGCCGACTACGAGTACGAACCCGACCCCTCGACCATCCTCGACAGCCTGCTGCCGCGCTACATCGAGGCGCGGATCTACGCCGCCCTGCTCAACGCCGCGGCCAGCGAGCACGCCTTCCGCCAGCGGGCGATGAAGTCCGCCACCGACAACGCCGAGGAACTGATCAAGAACCTCAGCCGGATCATGAACCGGGCCCGCCAGGACTCGATCACCACCGAGATCATGGAGATCGTCGGAGGTGCCGAAGCCCTGGCCGGTGACTCGAAGAAGGTCCGCCCGGTCGTCCTCGACGACGACCCGTCCACCCTCCTGGTTGCCCCCGGCAGCCGAGCCAACTAGCCCGATCGAGAGCAGAGAGAGAACCCGTCATGACCATGACCGAAACGGATCGCAAGGACGGCCGGGTCGTCGGCATCGCCGGCCCGGTGATCGACGTCGAGTTCCCCCGCGGCGCGTTGCCGGAACTGCAGAGCGCGTTGGAGCTCACCGTCACCGTCGACGGCCAGCCGGTGCACATCCTCGCCGAGGTCGCCCAGCAGCTCGGTGACAGCCGGGTCCGCGCCGTGTGCATGAAGCCCACCGACGGGCTCACCCGCGGCACCGCCGTGCGCAACACCGGCCATGGCATCCAGGTGCCGGTCGGCGACCGCACCCTCGGCCACGTGTGGAACGTCTGGGGCGACGTCCTCGATGCCGACAACGCCGACTTCGCCGACATCGAGCGCTGGGACATCCACCGATCGGCGCCCGCTTTCGACGCCCTGGAGCCGTCGAAGCGGATGTTCGAGACCGGCATCAAGGTCATCGACCTGCTGACCCCGTATCTCGCCGGTGGCAAGATCGGCCTGTTTGGTGGCGCCGGGGTGGGCAAGACCGTGCTGATCACCGAGATGATCCGCCGTGTCGCCCAGAACCACGGCGGCGTGTCGGTGTTCGCCGGGGTGGGGGAGCGGACCCGTGAGGGCACCGACCTGCGCCTGGAGATGGAGGAGTCCGGGGTGTTCGAGAAGGCCGCCCTGGTCTTCGGGCAGATGGACGAGCCGCCGGGAGTCCGTCTGCGCGTCGCCCTGTCGGCGCTGACCATGGCCGAGTACTTCCGCGACGTCCAGAACCAGGACGTGCTGCTGTTCGTCGACAACATCTTCCGCTTCGTCCAGGCCGGCTCCGAGGTGTCCACGCTGCTCGGCCGGATGCCCTCCGCCGTGGGCTACCAGCCGACGCTGGCCGACGAGATGGGCCAGCTGCAGGAGCGGATCACCTCGACCCGTGGCCGCTCGATCACCTCGCTGCAGGCGGTGTACGTGCCTGCCGACGACTACACCGATCCGGCCCCGTTCACCACCTTCACCTTCCTCGACGCCACCACCGAGCTGTCCCGACAGATCGCCTCGCTCGGCATCTACCCGGCCGTCGACCCGCTGGCCTCGACCTCGACGATCCTCCAACCGGAGGTCGTCGGGGAGCGGCACTACGCCGTGGCTCGCCGGGTGCAGGAGATCCTCCAGCGCTACAAGGAGCTGCAGGACATCATCGCCATCCTCGGCCTCGACGAGCTGTCCGAGGAGGACCGCCTCACCGTGGCCCGGGCCCGCAAGGTGCAGCGCTTCCTCAGCCAGCCGTTCTACGTGGCAGAGGTGTTCACCGGTGTCAACGGCGAGACCGTCCCGGTGGCCGAGACCGTGGAGAGCTTCGAGGCCATCGTCAACGGTGAGCTCGACGAGATCCCCGAGCAGGCCTTCCTGAACGTCGGCGGCGTCGAGCAGGTCCTGGCCAAGGCCAAGTCGCTGGCCGAGAACGCCTAGTCATGGCCACCATGCAGGTCGAGCTGGTGTCGCCGGAGAAGGTCGTCTTCTCCGGCGAGGCCACCCAGGTGATCACCCGCACCCTGGGTGGCGGGGAGATCGCCTTCCTGCCCGGCCACGCCCCGTTCCTCGGGGCCCTCGACACCTGTCACACCCGGGTCAGCCTGGCCGACGGCCGCCAGCTCGACGTCGCCGTCCACGGCGGGTTCGTCCAGGTCAACGGCAACACGGTGAGCATCCTGTCGGACATGGCCGAGCTGGCCGACGACATCGACCGCGGCCGAGCGATGGCAGCGCGCGACCGTGCGCAGCAGTTGATGGTCCAAGAGGCAAGCGGCGAGGCCAAGGCCGCGCTCAGCCGGGCCCAGGCCCGGATCACGGCGACCGGCGGGCTGTAAGCCAGGTCGCCGTGAGCCGTCAAGGTCGGCCGCGGTGCGGCGACTCAACCGGCTCAGGCGGGCGGGTTGTCCAGCACCGGCACGTCGACGCGCATCGGGCCGGCGATCCGGAACGTCAATGTCAGCGTCAGGGTCATGCCGCGCACCAACGGGTGATGCAGCCCTTCGAGCATGATGTGCCGGCCTCCGGGCTCGAACCGGGCCTCGTTGCCTGGGGCGACGGGTACGGTGGTGAGCGCCGCCATGTGGATTGCCGCGCCGGCGTCGCCGCTCATGTCCATTCCGGGCATGTGCGCGGCGTCACCGGCACCGCCCATGGTCTCGTGCATCGATACCGACGCGGCATCCGACGGCGCCACGGCGACCCCCACGAGGACGTCAGTCGGCCCACTGATGGTGAGGTAGATGACCCCGTTCGTGGCTCCCTCGGGGGTCGAGCG
Organism: Actinomycetes bacterium; assembly: GCA_029782355.1. Taxonomy (GTDB): domain Bacteria; phylum Actinomycetota; class Acidimicrobiia; order Acidimicrobiales; family Ilumatobacteraceae; genus JAKOUY01. The sequence continues at coordinate 110,564 of JAKOUY010000036.1, read as the reverse complement.
CGCCCAGGCGCCGGTCACCGTGAGGTGACTCGGCGCCGCTGCGCCGGAGCACGCGGCAACGCCCAGTGCCATCACGGCAGTGGCGAGGCAGTGCGCTGTCTTCAACGCTGACCGAACGCGTGGCGCAGCCGTGGCGTTCGGCGGATGATGAACCGATCGACCACCAGGGCGATCAGGAGGGTGAGGCCCCACAGCGGGAACACCACGCCCATCACGCAGGCAATCACGATCAGACGGTTGCCGAGACGAAGGTCAAGCGGCCGCCGCGGCAAGCCCAGCGTGCCACGGCGGCGACGCTTGACGTACATCACCGCGCCGCTGATCACCGACCACAGCGTGCCGACGCACATCACGGTCATCAGGATCCTGTCGAAGATCCCGAACTGGGTGCCCATGTGGATGCTGACCAGCGTGTCCGCCGCATAGGAGACACCGCCGTAGCCGTACACGTTCATCTCGCCCAATGTCTTGCCCGAGAACTGGTCGACGAACACCGAGCGGGCCTCACCGGTGGCCCGCGGCCACGAGTTGCTCAGCGTGAAGCTGCCGTAGGTCGGGTTGCCCGCCTCGTCCTCGCCGTCGGTGGGGAAGCTGATCGTGTAGCCCGGCTTCATCCCGACGTCGTTGGCGATCGCGGCGACGGCATCCAACGTCAGCGGCGCCGGTAGCGCGGCGGCTCCAGCGGACGAGTTCGGCACGGTGGCCGATCCCGTGTTCCACGGGATCTTCGAGCCCTGGCGGTCGACGTCGCCGAGCTTGGGCAGCGCGGAGTTCGGCGCGTCCTGCCACGAGTTCGGGGTGAGCTTGTTGGCGACCGAGGTGAAGTTGGTGCCCCAGTGATCGGCCCAGAAGAAGCCGGAGAACACGGTCAACACCAGCACGCCGCAGTACAGCACGCCGGGAATGGCGTGGAGATCACGCCACCTCGCCCTGCCGGTCTTGGTCAACCTCGGCCACCATCGCGCCTTGCGTGTCGAGCGCGGTTCCCGGCTACGTCGCGGCCACCACAAGTACAGGCCGGAAACGGCCAGCACGAGGATCCATCCTCCGGCGATCTCCAGCACCATGTCGCCCACCACGTAGTGCTTGATCCACCCTCCGTCGCCCACCAGCGCTCCGATCGAAACGAACGGGACCTTGACCCGCTCGTTGTTGAGGTTGCCGTGGAGGCGGTTGGCCAGCTGGACGATGCCGTCGTCCCAGCCGGCACTGCCCAGCACCTTTGCCGTGTATGGGTCGACGAACACGACGCTGTTGTTGTCGAGGCCGAAACTCGACGACGATGTCGAGTCCTTGGCAACGTCCAGCGAGGTCACCTCGGCGTCCGGGTATGCGGCCTTCACCGCGGCGAGTTGTTGGGTCAACGGCAGGGGAGTCCCGGCGTCGTGCACGACGCGCAGATCGTGTTGCGTCAGTCGCTCGACCGGGCCGCGGTACAGGATGACCAAACCGGTGAGCGCCAGCAAGACGAGGAATGGCGCGGCAATGACACCGGCGTAGAAGTGCATCCGCCAGATGGTGCGCCACCTTCGGCTCGCCGCAGCGAGCACGTCGCTTGTTTCCGGGCGCGACAAGGCATCGCTGGTCTCGCTCAAGGTCAGTTCCCTTCTGCCCGATGGCCGCTGTGCTCGGCGTCGGCCGAGTCGTTGCCCACAGGTCGTCGGTCGGGCCGGCCGAGTTCCCGAGTTCGTCGATTACCGCGACTGCACGACGCGGGACAGGCGGCGCAGGACGCTGCGCGGCAGGGCGCCGCTGCCAGCCACCAACGCCTTGTACAACGCGCCAGGAATCGACAGCGCCCGGTTGGCGGCCACGTCGCGCAGGCCGGTGCGGGCAACCTCCGCAGCCGTCATCCAGGCGAACGACGGGTAGGTCTCGGACATCTCCGTCCCGCTGGAGACCTCGATGAACTCGGTGCGGGTCAGACCAGGGCACAGCGCGGTCACGTGCACGCCCGAGCCGCGGGCTTCCTCGTGCAGCGACTCGGTGAAGCTGGTGACATAGGCCTTGGTGGCCGCATAGACGGCCAGCTTGGGGGCGGGCTGGAAACTGGCGACGCTGCTCACGTTGAGCAGGTAGCCGCGGCCACGGGCGCGCATCGCGGTGACGGCCGCATGGCTGAGGGTGGTGAGCGCGTCGACGTTGAGGGCGACCTCGCGGTGCAGCCGTGCGGCGTCGGCGTCGTGGAACAGCCCAGCCGTGCCGAAGCCGGCGTTGTTGACCATCAAGTCGATCGGCTGGGCAGTGGAGCCGACGCGCTTGGCGACGCGTGCCAGGCCGCGGCGGTCGGTGAGGTCGGCGACGAGTACCTCGACCTGGCCGATCTCGGCGGCCAGCCGCGTCAGGCGGTCCTCGCGGCGGGCCACGACGACCTGAGGGATCGCCGACGGGCCGAGCTCGCGGACGATGGCCTCGCCGATGCCGCTGGATGCCCCGGTGATCAGCGCCGACTGGAACGGATAGGTCGTCATCGGCTCACGATAGTGGGGTCCGGCGGCCGGTCCCCGTGGATGGTCGGGAACCGGCCGCCGGGATCATCGCCGGCCTCGACGGGTGATGCTCCGCCGGGTGGGCGGGCGCCCGCGCTGGCGATGGTGGTCGGGCTGCAGCTCGCGGGTTCGGTGCTCGTGCAGCTTGGACAGGTAGGGGTGGGGATAGTGGTTCACGGCAACTCCGGACTGGTGATCGATGTGGTGGTGATGAGATGCGGAGGGGATGCGGATGGGATGCGGATTCAGCTCGGCCCCGCCGCCCGCCCGCCGCCCCCGCTGCCCCGCCGCCCGCCGCCCGCCGCCCGCCCGCCTGCCCGCCGCCCGCCTGCCCGCCGCCCGCCCGCCTGCCCGGCCGGAGCCGGGTCCGCCGAAGGTGGTCAGCGATTCCGGTTCAGTGGCCAGGATTCGCTGACCAGCTGGGTGGGGTGCGGCGCGAGTCGGGCCCGAGTCGGGCCCGACTCGGGTCCGGGTCGCAGACCGGTGAGGGCGACGGCGCAGCGCCTGGGCGGCCGGGGTGGTGGTGACGGAATGCGTCAGCGGGGCCGGCGCAGGGCGACAGGGGCGCCGCCGGCGCAGTCGAGCGTGATGTTCGTGGTCAACCGGGTCATCGGGGCACCTCCTTTCGTCGTCGACCGGCATCGTGCCAGGTGGACCCGGCGGCACGCCAGCGAATTTCGCGTAGCGTCGAGGAGATGGAGATCCCGGCGGCGTGGTGCACCGGCGGGCGCGATCTCGGCGAGCCGCGTCTGCACCCGAGCGCGCCGGCCATCGGCTATCTGGCCGGCAGCGCGGGGGTCGCCGCACTGTGGTGGCACCCCCTCGACGGGACACCGCCGAATCAGCTGACCAGTTGGCCGGCCCCGCGCCCGGCGCGCGGTCTGGGCGGCGGGGTCTGGCAGTGGACCACGTCCGGCCATGGCGTCGTGTTCGTCGCCGCCGTCGACGGGCAGATCTGGTTCCAACCGCGCCTCGGCGAGCCTCGGCGGGTGACCGACCACGGCCAGCGCAGCGCGGCATCGCCGGTGTGCACGCCCGACGATCGGTGGGTGATCTACACCCTGGACGACGCCGAGGTCTGGCGCAGTGCGCTGGACGGATCCGCCCATCAACGCCTCGACCGGGGTCAGGCCGACTTCGTGATCGACCCGTGCCCGCTGCCCGACGGGACCGGGGCGCGATGGATCGCCTGGGACGTCCCGAACATGCCGTGGGATGCCACGCGCGTCCAGCGGGTGGTGTTCGACGGGATGGCCATCGACGACGACGTCCCACGGGCGGCGATCCAGCAGGTCCGCGTCCTGCGCGACGGTCGGGCCAGCTGGGTGCGCGACGACGACGGGTGGCTGAACGTGTGGTTCGACGACCGCCCGGTGCTGGCCGAGGCCGCCGAGCACGCCGGGCCGCTGTGGGGCCCGGGCCAGCGCTCCTACGCCGTCTCCGCCGACGCCCGCACCGTGGCCGTGTGCCGGAATCAGGCCGGCTTCGGCTCGCTCGTCCTGGCCGACGTCGAGCGCGGCACCGCCGTCGAGCTGGGGCGCGGGGTGCACGGTCAGCTGAGCTGGGTGGGTCGGCACGTCGGCGCGGTGCGCAGCGGGGCGGTCACCCCACCGCAGGTGGTGGTCTACGACACCACCGACCACTCCCGGCGGGTGATCGCCAGGGGTGCCGTGGAGGGCTGGGACCACGCCGGATTGACCGAGCCGGAGCCGATCGAGGTGGCCGGTCCGGCCGGACCCGTGCCGGCTCGCCTGTACCGCGCCGAGCGGGACGACGGGCGCCTGCTGTGCCTGATCCATGGCGGGCCGACCGATCAGTGGCCGGTCGCTTTCCAGCCGACCGTGGCCTACTGGCGGTCGCGCGGCTGGCACGTGCTGGTCCCCGACCATCGCGGCTCCACCGGGCACGGGCGGGACTTCCAGCAGGCCCTGCGCGGTCAGTGGGGCGTCGCCGACGTCGACGACGTGGCCGCCGCCATCGCCCATGCGGTGAGCGCCGGGTGGGCGATGCCCTCACGGACCTTCGCGATCGGCGGCTCGGCCGGCGGGTTCACCGCCCTGGAGCTCGCGGCGCGCCGGACACCGCCGATCGCCGGCGTCGTCGCCAGCTTCCCGGTCACCGACCTCGCCGACCTGGCCGAGCGCAGCCACCGCTACGAGGCCCACTACCACGACACCCTGGTCGGCCCGCTGCCGGGCTCGGCCGACGTCATCCGCCGGCGGTCGCCGATCGATCACCCGCAGCGCCTGGCGCACTGCCCGCTGCTGATCCTGCACGGGACGGCCGATCCGGTGGTGCCCGTCGAGCAGAGCATCCGCCTGGCCGAGGCGGTGCGCGCCGCCGGCGGCGACGTCGAGCTGCACGTCTACGACGGAGAGGGCCACGGGTGGCGGCAGCCGGCGACGCACCTCGACGCCTACGCGCGGATCGGGGCGTTCCTCGCCCGCCATGCCCGATAGGGTCGAGCGCCGATGAGCTTCTACCGCACCAGCGGCGAGGGCGATCCCGATCCGGCCGAATCGATCGAGGACTTCGATCCGAACGACCCGGACGCCACCATCGTCCACTACGACCTCGGCGCCTGGGCGCACGACGACCAGGCCGAGCTGATCGCCGAACTGGCCGCCGCGGGTGTCCCGCACGCCTGGGGTGAGGCCGATGAGCTGCTGGTTCCGGAGTCGGCCGAGACCCGGGCCGACGAGATCATCGCCGACCTCGAGGCTCGCCTCGGCGTCGGCCTCGGGGTGCTGTCGCGTGCCGAGCTGGCCGACGACGAGCCGACCGTCGAGTACGACCTGGGCGAGTGGCCGCACGACGATCGCGCCGCCATCGCCCGGACCCTGGACGAGGGGACCATCCGTCACCGGTGGGACGGCACCACGCTGTTGATCGCCGCGGCCGACGAGGCCACTGTCGACAGCGTGCTCGACGCCGTCGAGCGCGGCGACGTCGTCGGCGATCTCGACACCGAGCCGGCGGGCTCCGGCGACGCGCCCGACCTGCCGTTCGAGACGCTGACCACCTTCTTCCTGGCAGGCGAGCGGCTGGCCCGCAACCAGCTGGACGCCGATGGCCTGGCCCACCTGCTCGAGGCGGTCGACGTGGCCGACCCGGCCAACCCGCCGTACGGCGTCGAGCGGGCCCTGTGGCAGCGGGCCTGCGGGTTGTCCGACGAGTTGGCCGGCGCGCTCGGCGACGGCGACGAGCCCGACGTCGAGCGGGCCGGCGTGGTGGCCGAGCAGCTGCGTGACCTGCTCCGGCCGTACATCTAGGACGGGGCGCACGACGGCGTGCTGCTGGCCGAGCTGCAGATCTGGCACACCCGCCCGGCAGCCCCGACGCGTCGCCTGGCCCTCGGACATCTCGTGCTCCCGGTCGAGCCGGCCCCCGGCTTCGGCGGGGTCCTGCTGGCCGCCGTGGTCGCCGCCCATCTCGCCGACGTGCCGGGCGATCATCACCACGACCTTCGCCGCCTGCTCGATCAGGTGACCGCCGGAGAGCGGATCGTCCAACCCCGGCTGCTGCACCGCTTCCAGGCCGATCGCCACGGGTTGGCCGCCAGCGTGCACCGGATGGTCGGTGACGGCGAGCAGGTCCGCTTCGAGCTGCACAGCGCCGGTCGCCCCCTGGCGCAAGTGCTCGGAGCGATCTACGCCCTCGAGCGGCTGGAGGTCGCCGGGCGGGTCGCCCTGCACGACACGCTGGTCCGGGCGATGCGCTGGCGCGGGACGATCGGTCCGGCGTTCATCGCCAACGTCGCCGGCGCGGGACACGTCTCGGTGGTGACTCGGGCCAATCCGCGGGCCTGGGCCCTGTCCGTGCTCGGTCTCGACCCGCAGGCGCCGGCCGTGGGGGAGCGTGAGATCCTTCGCCGGTTCCGCTCGCGCCTGCGCCAGGTCCATCCCGATCACGGGGGCGACGTCGCGGCGGCGGCCGCCGACATCGAGGAACTCAACGAGGCCAGGAGGATCCTGCTGCAGTGAGTGCGTTGTTGCTGTTCCCGGGTGCCGGCTCGTCGTCGGCGTCGCCCAGCCTGGTGGCGATCGAGCAGGCCGTCGCGCCGATGCCGTGCCGCCGGGCCGACTTCCCGTACCGACTGGCCGGCCGGCGGGCGCCGGATCGCCCGCCGGTCCTCCTGGCCTGCGTGCGCCAGCACGCCGCCGAGCTGGCCGGTCCCGCCGGTGGACCTGGTCGACTGGTGCTCGGCGGGCGGTCGATGGGCGGGCGGATCTGCTCGATGGCGGTCGGCGATGCCGATGAGCCGCTCCCGGCCGCGGCGCTGGTGCTGGTCAGCTACCCGCTGCATCCTCCGGGTCGCCCGGACCGGCTGCGGGTCGAGCACTTCGGCCGCCTCGACCTGCCCTGCCTGTTCGTGTCCGGTACCCGCGACGCCTTCGGTTCCCCGGACGAGTTGGTCCACTGGACGGCCACGATCCCCGGCGCGGTCACCCACCACTGGATCGAACGCGCCGGCCACGACCTCAAGGGCGCCGATGCCGCGGTGGCCGAGATCGTCGCCGGTTGGCTGGCAGCCACGCTCGGCCAGGCCGACCCGGTCAGGGCTCGACGGTCGGGTCGCCGGGGTTGATCTCCTCGAGGGTCAGGTGGGCGGTCTCCGGGTAGGCGGCGTAGGCCAGGACCGCGGCGGCCAGCTGGAACACGGCCACCACCGCCATCGCCGGCCAGAAGGCGCCGTGGTGGTCGAGCGCCCAACCGACGCCCAGCAACCCGGCGCTCCCGCCCGCCAGGGCGGCGACGGTGATCCAGCCGTTGGCCCGGCTGCGGCTGCCCGTCGGGAACAGCTCGGTGCGGTACACGGCGACGGCCGGATAGGAGACCCCGGCGATGATCCCTCCGGCCAGCGCCATCGCCCACATCGCCGGGCCGCCCACCGCGTAGGTGCCCACCAGGAGGGCGGCAGCCGCGGGGAGGCACACCAGGATGACGGCCCGCCGGCCGACGCGTTCGGCGATCCGACCACCCAGCACCAACCCGATCGACGCCGGGGTCGCCGTCACCAGCGTGAACACGGCGATGTCGCCCGCTGAGTAGCCGCGGACGTGGTTCAGGTAGCGGTTCTGGTAGTAGGACACCGGGGCGACGAAGACGTTGCCGATCAACGACACGGCGGCGATGACGGCGAACCGCCGCCGGGGCAGTGTCGCGGTGACGGGGTGAGCGACGGCGAAGCGGCGGGTCTCGGGCAGGCCGCGCTGCAGCGACCAGGCCACGGGCAGCCAGATCAGGGCGACGACGTACACCAGCCGCCAGCCCTCGGCGCCGAGATCGGCGAGCTTCAACGCCAGGACGGCGATGCCGGCGCCGAACCCGCCGGCCATGGTGATGACGCTGATGCCGTAGGCCCGGCTGTTGCGCGGCACCTCCTCCGTGGCGACCACGGCGATCAGCGCGCTCATCGCCAGACCGAGCGGTCGAGCGACGGTCTGGGAGACGACCAGGGCGGCGAACGAGGGCGCGGCGGCACCGATGGCACACCCCACCGGCGTGACCCAGGCCAGCCCGACCAGGATCCGCCGGCGACCGACCCGATCGGCCAGCACCGTGAACGGGAGGGCGATGACCACGCCGAGGCGGACGACCACCCCGGCGATGCCCTGGCCGCGGCTGCCGACGCGAAAGCTGTCGGCGGCGAAGCTGACCGTCTGGGTGAACAGGGTGTTGGCGAACACCGCGGTGAACGAGGCCGCGGCCAGCAGCGCCAGGACGCGCACCTGGCGGCTGTCGAGGCGGTCCGGCGGTGACCACCACGGCGGCGCCCCGTCGGGCCGTGGACGGCGCAGCGTGTGGCGGACCGGCCAGTGCAGCAACCAGGCGAACCACGGGATGTCCATCCGGTACTCGATGGTCTCGGTCGTCTCGCCGGCGTCGGTGTGGAGCGTGCGGCGGTAGTGGGTGAACGGCCCACGTCGCTGGACGAACACGCCAGGTTGGTGGTCGTCGGCGATCTCGTCGACCACGTCGTGTCGGACCTGGCAGCGCAGCGACGCCGGCTGGCTCCCATCGGGCCAGTGCTGCACGAGGCGGCCGGCCGAACGCATGGCCGGTCAGGCTAGCGATGGCCGGCCTCCGCCGGCCGGGGGCCGCGGAACGCCGCCCCAGGGTCCTGCGGTGTCACTCGTCGCGCCGGTCCGTGGGGGCATACTGGAGCCGATGGATGGCGAGCGGATCGTCGTGCGCCGCAGCGGGCCGCTGCAGGGCGAGGTGCGGGTTCCCGGGGCCAAGAACTCGGTGCTCAAGCTGATGGCTGCGGCGTTGCTGGCCGACGGGGTGTACGAGCTGACCAACGTGCCGGACATCGTCGACGTCGGCATCATGGGCGAACTGCTCGGGGCGATCGGGGTGCGCTGCGATCTGCTGGCCGATGGGACGCTGCGCCTGGAGAACACCGGCCAGATCACCCCCGTGGCCCCCTACGAGCTGGTCGAGCGGATCCGCGCCAGCATCAACGTCCTCGGCCCGCTGCTCGGTCGCTTCGGGCAGGTGACCGTGGCCCTCCCCGGTGGTGACGACTTCGGGAGCCGCCCGATCGACATGCACATCCGTGGCCTGGAGGCCATGGGCGCCGAGTTCGAGCTGGACCACGGCGACGTGATGGCCCGCATCGCCACCGGGACCGGGCGGCTGCACGGGACCGACATCGTCCTCGACTTCCCCAGCGTCGGCGCCACCGAGAACCTGCTGATGGCGGCCGTCCACGCCAAGGGTGAGACGGTGATCCACCATGCGGCGCGCGAGCCGGAGATCCAGGACCTGTGCACGATGCTGGTCGGCATGGGCGCGGTGATCGACGGCATCGGCACCTCGACGTTGACCATCGATGGCGTCGCGCCGGGCGAGTTGCACGCCACCAGTCATCGCGTCGTGCCCGACCGCATCCAGGCGGCCACGTACATGGCCGCCGTCGGGGTCTGCGGTGGCGAGGTGGTGGTGCGCGACGCCCGCCATCACCACATGGAGCACGTGCTGGCCCGCTTCGCCCGGATGGGGTTGGAGACCAGTGTCGGTCCGGACTCGATCACCGTCGGTCGTGACGCCCGCCTGCGCAGCGTCGACCTGGCCACCCTGCCGTACCCGGGGATCGCCACCGACTACAAGCCGCTGCTGGTCACCATGCTGACCGTCGCCGACGGCGTCGGCATCGTCACCGAGAACCTGTATCCAGGGCGGTTCCGCTACGTCGAGGAGCTGCAGCGCCTCGGGGCCGATGTCCGCACCGATGGCCACCATGCGGTGGTCCGCGGCGTGCCGGCGCTCAGCGGCGCTCCGGTGAAGGCCCCGGACATCCGCGCTGGCGCGGCGCTGGTGGTTGCCGGGCTGGCCGCGGTGGGCAGCACGTCCGTGCAGGGCGTGCACCACATCGATCGGGGCTACGAGGACTTGGTCGGCCGGCTGTCGTCGATCGGTGCCGACGTCGAGCGGGTGGCCGTCTGACCGACCCGCTTGCGGGCCAGCACGAGCAGTCCGCCGATCAGCAGGATCGGCCCGAGGACGAAGAGGATCTCGTCCCAGCCGCCCTGGTGGGCCAGCAGCACTGCGCCCAGGGGATTCACCGCACCTGGATGACGGCGAGCACCTGGGAGGTCTCGTGGCTCTCGATCTCGAAGGTTCCGGTCTGGTCGGCCGTGAAGTTCAACGTCGCCGTCTCGCCCTTGGCCACCTGCTGCTCGATGTCGTAGCCGTGGAGGTGGTACTCCTGCGCGGCTGCCGGGTCGGTGAGGTTGATCTGCACGGCAGAGCCCTTGGCGATGATCTCGACGCGGTTCGGCCCCGAGTCGATGCCCACCTGGATGTCGATCTGCACCGGGCCCGCCGGGTTGGAGTGGGTGGTGACGTCGCTGACGACGGCCGTCGTCCGATCGGCCACGGTGGGCGCCGGGGGCTCCGTGCCGTCCGGATCGACGCTGGACAGCGCCGCCGGCACGGTGACCGTGGGATCGATCGGCGTGGTCCCCTGCTCGATCGGCGTCACCGCGGTGGTCGGCTGGGTCGCCGGGGCGGTGTCCTTGGTGCAGGCGCTCAGCCCGCTCCCGAGCAGGGCGGCGACGGCGAGCGCGCCGTGGAGCCGTCGGGCATGTCGGATCATGGGTCGCAATCCTAGGGTCGGTCCTGGTTCAATGGTCGGCCGGTGCCGTCGGAAAGTTCCCCCATGCGTCAACAGGTCGAGCAGACGATCCAGGTCATCCGTCCGGCGCTCCAGGCCGACGGTGGCGACATCGTCCTACGGGATGTCGACGAGGCCACCGGGGTGGTCACCGTGACCCTGGTGGGCGCCTGTGGGACGTGCCCGGCCTCGACGCAGACCCTGAAGGCGGGCATCGAGCGGATCATGCGCGACCGGGTCGACGGCGTCACCGAGGTGGTCAACCTCGCCAACCTCGAATCGACCGATCCCGAGCTCGGCGGATGAGTCGCCGTCACCGCCCGGTCGGCGAGTTGCTCGACGCCGCCCGCCGCGGCGATCGGGCCAGCTTGGCCCGCTTGCTATCCCTCGTCGAGCGTGGCGGCGACGAAGCCCGGGAGATCGGCCGGCTGGCCTACCCGCTCAGCGGGCAGGGCTACACGGTCGGGCTCACCGGGGCGCCGGGCGCCGGCAAGAGCACGCTGACGTCGGCCTTGATCGGCCACCTGCGCGCCCAGGGTCACGAGGTCGCCGTGCTGGCCATCGACCCGTCGTCCCCGTTCACCGGTGGGGCGATCCTCGGCGACCGGGTGCGCATGCAGGACCATGCCACCGATGACGGCGTGTTCATCCGCTCGATGGCCACGCGCGGCCATCTGGGCGGCCTGTCGCTGGCGACCCCGGAGGCCGCTCGGCTGCTCGACGCAGCCGGCAAGCGCCTCGTCTTGGTGGAAACCGTCGGGGTCGGCCAGGTCGAGGTCGAGGTGGCCGGCAAGGCCGATACCACGGTCGTGGTGGTCAACCCCGGCTGGGGTGACTCGGTGCAGGCCAACAAGGCCGGGCTGATGGAGATCGCCGACGTCTTCGTGATCAACAAGGCCGACCGCAAGGGTGCCCCCGAGACCCGTCGCGACCTCGAGCAGATGCTCGAGCTGTCCGACCTCGCCGACGACGCCTGGCGGCCGCCCATCGTCGCCGCGGTGGCCACGGAGCGGACCGGGATCGACGAAGTGTGGGCCGCCGTCGAAGCGCACCGTGCGGCCATCGAGGCCAACGGCACCTTGGCCAGCCGGCGCCGGTTCCGCCTGGGCGAGGAGCTGCGCGAGGTCGTCGCCCGCCGCCTCGAACAGCGCGCTCGGCAGCTCACCAGCGGGCAGCGCTGGGACGACCTGCGCCGCCAGGTGACCGAGCACCGACTCGACCCGTGGGCTGCCGCCGACGAGATGCTCGCCGCCGTTCAGGCGTGAGGGCTGCCCGACCGGCGAAGTAGGTTGCACGACGTGGCCCTGGTCGACATCGAACAGCACGACGGGGTGGCCGTGGTCCGCCTCAACAACCCGAAGGTCAACGCCCTCTCCCAGGCCGTGCTCGGCGAGCTCCACGACGCCGCCCTGGCCCTGACGGCCACACCGCCGGGTGCGGTGGTCGTCACCGGCGGCGAGCGACTGTTCGCCGCCGGCGCGGACATCAGCGAGTTCGGTGGACCGGACGAAGGCGCCACGATTGCCATGGGCTTTCACCGGGCGCTGACCGCGGTGGCCACGATCCCCCGATTCGTCATCGCCGAAGTGAGCGGCTACGCCCTCGGCGGTGGTTGCGAGTTGGCTATGGCCTGCGACTACCGCATCGCCAGCACGAAGGCCGTGTTCGGCCAGCCGGAGATCCTCCTCGGGATCATCCCGGGCGGGGGCGGCACGCAACGACTGGCCCGCCTGGTCGGCCCGTCGCGGGCCAAGGAGCTGATGGTCACCGGCCGCCAGGTGCGCGCCGAGGAAGCCCTGCGCATCGGGCTGGCCGACGAGGTCGTCGAGCCCGAGGCACTGCACGAACGGGTCATGGCCCTGGCCACGGAGGTGGCCCGCGGCGCGTCGGTGGCCCAGGGCCTGGTGAAGCAGTGCGTCGACGTCGGCCTGTCCGGTGAGCTGGAGGCCGGACTGGCCGTCGAGCGCCAGCAGTTCACCGAGGTGTTCCGCACCGAGGACAGCCGGATCGGGGTCCGTAGCTTCCTCGAGCACGGCGCCGGCAAGGCGACATTCACCGGGCGCTGAGCAGGACGGTCCACTACGCTCGACCGGCGATGGCCAGGTTCGGACGTGTGCTCAGCGCGATGATCACGCCCTTCGGCGACGATGGGCAACTCGACCTCGACGAAGCCAAGCGGCTGGCTCGCCACCTCCAGGACGAGGGCCACGAGGGCCTGGTGATCGCCGGGACCACGGGCGAGGCTCCCACGCTGACCGACGACGAGCGCCTCTCGCTCATCGCCGCGGTGGTGGAGGCGGTGACCATCCCGGTGATCGCCGGCACCGGCACCAACGACACCGCCCACTCCGTCCATCTGACGCGCGAGGCCGAGCGGCTCGGCGCAGCGGGGATCCTCGCCCTCTGCCCGTACTACAACCGGCCGTCGCAGGCCGGCATCGAGGCGCACCTCCGGGCCATGGCCCAGTGCACCGGGCTCCCGCAGATGATCTACGACATCCCGGTGCGCACCGGGCGCAAGATCGCCACCGGCCTGCTGCGGAAGCTGGCCGAGGAGGTGGGCAACGTCGTCGCCCTGAAGGACGCCGCGGGGAACCCGGCGGAGACGGCGCGGCTGATCAGCGAGGCCCCGGCCGGGTTCGAGGTCTATTCGGGCGACGACGGCATGACCCTGCCGCTCCTGGCGGTCGGAGCCGTCGGCACCGTCGGCGTGGCCACCCATTGGACCGGGCCCGACCACCAGGAGCTGTTCGCCTGCTGGGAGGCCGGCGACGTCGCCGGGGCCCGGCGGGTGAACGCCCGGATGCTGGAGAGCTTCGCCTTCGAGACCGGTGACGACGCCCCCAACCCGCTGCCCACCAAGGCGATGATGCGCCACCTCGGCTTCCGGGTCGGCGAGGCCCGCCTGCCGATGGGCCCGGCGCCGGCCGCGGTGGTCGAGCGGGCCGGGCAGGTCTGGCAACGCCTGCAGGCCGCTCGCCTCGCCACGGTGGGCTGACGTGCCGGCACCCATCCGGCTGATCTTCCTCGGGGGGCTCGGGGAGATCGGGCGCAACTGCATGGCCGTCGAGCAGGACGACCGCGTCCTGCTCATCGACTGCGGGCTGATGTTCCCGGACCTCGACATGCACGGCATCGACCTGGTCCTGCCGGACTTCACCTGGCTGCGCGACAACGCGGCGCGCATCGTCGGGCTGGTCGCCACCCACGGTCACGAGGACCACGTCGGTGGGTTGAGCTTCCTGCTGCGCGAGCTGCGCTTCCCGATCTACGGATCGGCCGTGACGCTCGGGCTGGCCCGCAACCGCATCGAGGAGGCCGGCCTGCTGGACCGCACCGAGCTGATCGCCGTGGCCGACGGCGAACGGCGCCGGATCGGGCCGTTCGACGTCGAGTTCCTCCCGGTGACCCACTCGGTGCCCCACGCCCATGCCATCGCCTTGCACACCCCCCAGGGCGTCATCCTGCACACGGGCGACTTCAAGCTCGATCTGACCCCGGTCGACGGCCGGCGCACCGACCTGGCGCGCATCGGGGCGCTGGCATCGACCGACGGCATCCGCGTCGTGCTGGCCGACTCGACCAACGCCGAGGAGCACGGCCACGCCCCCAGCGAGACCACCGTCGGCGGCGTCCTGCGCCAGTTGTTCGCCGCGCAGCGCGGCCGACGGATCATCACAGCCAGCTTTGCCAGCCACCTTCATCGCATCCAGCAGATCGCCGACGCGGCCATCGCCGAGGGTCGCGTGGTGGTCACCCTCGGGTTGAGCATCCGCAAGAACGTGCGCATGGGCCGGGAGCTGGGCGTGCTGCGGATCCCCGAATCGCAGCTGCGCGACATCGAGGACCTCGATCAGCTTGATCCGGCCAAGGTGTGCATCATCTCCACCGGCTCCCAGGGAGAGCCCATGTCGGCGCTGGCCCTGCTGGCCCGTGGCGAGAACAAGTGGGTGAAGATCGGCGACCGGGACACGGTGATCCTGTCCAGCCACGCCATCCCGGGCAACGAGGCCAACGTCAACCGGGTGATCGACGGCCTGCTGCGCGCCGGCGCCGACGTGATCCACTCGGGTGTCGCCGACGTGCACGCCACCGGCCACGCCCAGGCCGACGAACTGAAGACCTACCTGTCGATCGCCCGCCCCGAGTTCTACGTCCCGATCCACGGCGAGTACCGCCACCTGATGGCCAACGCTCGGCTCGGCGTCACCATGGGCGTCACCCGTGACCATGTCCTGGTGTGCGAGGACGGTGACGTGCTGGAGCTCACCGACGACGGCCTGGCGCCCACCGGGCGGGTCCCGGCCGGCTACCTCTACGTCGACGGGATCGTCGGCGACGTCGGCCAAGGCGTGCTCCGCGACCGCCGGGTGCTGGCCGAGGAGGGCGTCGTCGTCGTGGTCGTCACCGTGGACGTCGAGTCCGGCAAGGTGCTCACGGGTCCGGAGATCATCACCCGCGGCTGGGTGTACGCACCGGAGGCCGAGGACCTGCTCGACGAGGCCTGCGACCGGGTGGCCGAGGTGGTCGAGCAGGCCCTGGCCAACGGGGTGCGCGACATCGATGCGCTGGAGCGCGACGTCCGCCGGGCCGCCGGCCGCTTCGTCAACGAGCGCACCCGCCGCCGGCCGATGATCGTGCCCGTGGTCATGGAGGCGTGAGCCCTCGGTGGGTGCCATGGGGCGCATCGCCGCCCTGATCACGGTGGCCGTCGCGGTCGGGCTGGCGGCCTGCGACGATCCGCCGCTGCCCCCGCCGGCCACACGCGGCACCAACGTGCAGGCTGCCGGGGCCCTGCCGAAGGTGGCCGACATCGCCGCGGCCGTCGCCGCCGTGGAGGCCAAGCTCGGCGGGCCGCAGCAGTTCTTCGAGATCAACGCCACCCCGCTGGTGGTCAACCTGTTCGTCGCCGTGCACGCCGCCACCCGGGCCGAGGCCTTCACCTACGTCGACGGGACCGTGGCCTCCAAACCGGCTGGCGCGGCGTCCGGGCACACCTTCGCCGGTTCGGCGCTGCACCTCGATGCCACCCACCTGCTGGACCGGGTGCGCACCCAGCTGCCCGGCTCGGTCATCGAGGGGGTCGAGATCGTCGGCGGCCCGGCGGGGACCACACGTATCACGGTCATCGTCCACTCCCCGACCGGGACGACGATGCTCGTGGTCGTCGACCCCACCGGCTCGGTCGTCAGCGTGGCCGACGCCTGAGCGACGGGGCCGGCGGGGCGACGCTCCCCGGGCGCAAGGCGGTGGCGGCATGCCACCCGTTGGTACCGTGGAAGCCCTATGGCCACCTGGGGTCCCCCGCGCAAGCGCGACACCAACCCGCGCCGCACCAAGGCCATCGGGTCGACGCGCCGGGCGATCGGGAGCGGGCGCCCCGCCCTCGGCAGTGGCAGCGGCCCGTCGGGTGGCGCCGTGGCCCCGGCGACGGCGGATCCCACCGGTCAGACTCGCCGCCAACGGGTGACCGCCGAGTTGAAGGGCGAGGACAACGAGCGGCTCAGCGACATCTGGGGGATCGGTCTGATCGCCCTCGGCGTCCTGCTCGGCCTGGGCATCTACCTGCGGGTCGCCGGTCCAGTGGGGCGGCTGGTCAGTGAGACGGTGGCCTGGGTGGCCGGCCTCGGCAAGTTCATGGTCCCGGTCGCCCTGGTGGCCATCGGCGTCTCCCTGGTCCGTCGTGGGCAGAGCGAGCACCGCTATCGCCTGGCGCTGGGCTGGGGGCTGATCAGCCTGGCGGCGCTGGCCCTGCTCTTCGTGATCCGCACCCCGACCGCCCACTTCGACGAGCGGCGATCCGGCGGCTGGCTGGGGCTGATCCTCGGTGCGCCGCTGAACGCCCTGCTCGGCCGGGTGGGCGCAGCCGTGGCCGTCTGCGCCGTCCTGCTCGTCGGGGTGATGCTGGTCACCCAGGCCTCGGTGCGCGATCTGGCCTGGCACACCCGCCGGATGCTGGGCAACACCGGGCGGGCGGCGGGCACGATCGCCCGCCCGCTCGGCCGGCGGGCCCGCCGAGCCCTCGGCGACATGTCCACCTTGCGCAGCGACCGGGAGATCACCGCCGACATCCCCACGCCGGAGGTCTTCGACGACGCCGACGATGCCGATTGGGCGGCACCCGGCCCGGCGCCGCGCAAGGGCCGGGCGGCCAAGCCGGTCCCGGCGCTGGAGGCCGGCCCGGCGGGGGAGCAGGCCGAGCTGGACCTCGGCCCCGGCGCCCAGCGTGGCCAGTGGTCGTTGCCGCCGTCCAACCTGCTGGTCAAGTCGTCCAACCAGGCCATCAACCTCGCCGAGGTCGAGGCCCGCGGCAAGACCCTCGTCGACGCCCTCGACTCCCACGGGGTGGAGACCAAACTGGTCGGGCAGACCGTCGGCCCGACCGTCACCCGCTACGAGCTCGAGCTCGGCCCCGGGGTCAAGGTCGCCCGGGTGACCAGCCTCAACCGGGACATCGCCTACGCCATGGCCGCGGTCGACGTGCGCATCCTGGCACCGATCCCGGGCCGCTCGGCGATCGGGGTCGAGGTCCCCAACCACACCCGTCAGCTGGTGGCCTTGGCCGACATCATGTCCTCGCCGGAGGCCAAGACGGCCACCCATCCGCTCGACGTGGCCATCGGCAAGGACATCGCCGGGCGCTCGGTGTTCCTCAATCTGGCCACCACGCCGCACCTGCTCATCGCCGGCACCACCGGTGCGGGCAAGTCCAGCGGGATCAACTGCATCGTCACCTCCCTGCTCATGCGGACCACCCCCGAGCAGGTCCGGCTGATCCTCATCGACCCCAAGCAGGTCGAGATGGGCCAGTACAACCGCCTGCCGCACCTGCTGACCCAGCCGGTGACCAACCCGAAGAAGGCGGCCAACGCCCTGGCCTGGGCGGTCAAGGAGATGGAGCGCCGCTACGACGTGCTCACGGAGGTCGGCTTCCGCGACATCACCGGCTACAACGCGGCCTACGACCGCGGCGAGCTGACCAACGAGGCGCTCGGTGTGGTCCCGGCCCACCCGGAGGCGGGCGCCGAGCCGGCCGCGGCGCGTTACGAGCGCTTGCCGTACATCGTCGTGGTCGTCGACGAGCTCAACGACCTGATGATGGTCGCCGCCCGCGACGTGGAGGAGAGCATCACCCGGATCGCCCAGAAGGCCCGGGCGGTGGGCATCCACCTGATCGTCGCCACCCAGCGGCCCAGCGTCAACGTGATCACCGGGGTGATCAAGGCGAACATCCCGGCGCGGATGGCGTTCGCCGTCAGCTCGCTCACCGACAGCCGGGTGATCCTCGACCAGCCGGGTGCCGAGAAGCTGGTCGGCAAGGGCGACATGCTGTTGCTCCCGGGGACCACGAGCGTCTCCCAGCGCATCCAGGGGTGCTTCGTCGGCGAGGACGAGGTCCGCAAGGTCGTCGCCCACTGGCGCCGACAGGCGCCCGAGGTCGTCTACGTGAGCGGGGTCGAGGGCGACGAGCACGAGGGCCAGCTCGGTGGCGGGGCCTTCGGTGGCAACGGAGCCGACGAGGACGAGGACGAGGCCCTGATGCGCCAGGCGATGGAGTTGGTCGTGCGCAGCCAGTTGGGCTCGACGTCGATGTTGCAGCGCAAGCTGAAGATCGGCTTCGCCCGTGCCGGCCGGGTCATGGACCTGCTCGAGCAGCGCGGCGTGGTCGGGCCCAGTGAGGGCAGCAAGGCCCGCGCCGTGCTGATGTCAGTCGAGGAGTTCGAGCTGCTCCAGGAACGTGACCGCTGAGCTGCACAAACGAGTTTCGCCGGATCGAGCCGGGGGTACAGCGGGGCCATGCTGTACACCATCCTGATCATCCTCGCCATCATCGCCCTGCTGCTGTTCATCCTCGGCCGGCGCTGACCGGCGCTCGACCGCGCACGGAGGGGCCGCTCATGCGGCCCCTCCGTGCGCGTCGGCGCACGTCGTAGGCTCACGTCGTGGATCCGGTCGAACGCGTCGCGCTGTCCGACGAGGAGCGCGCCCTGTTCGAACGGTCGGCGGGTGGCGATCGTGTCGCCCGCAACCTGCTGGTCGAGCGCTACATGGGCCTCGCCACGCACATCTCCAAGCGCTTCGCCGGTCGCGGCCGGGCCGAGGACGTCCGCCAGGCGGCGATGATCGGCCTGATCAAGGCCGTCGACCGCTTCGACCCGGATCTCGGGTTTCCGTTCAGCGCCTTCGCCGGCAGCACGATCGAAGGGGAGCTGAAGCGGTTCCTGCGCGACGCCAGTTGGGTGGTGCGCGTCCCTCGCTCGGCCAAGGAGTTGCACCTGGCGATCCGCCGCGCCAGCGAGGAGCTGACCCAACGCCTCGGCCGATCGCCGACGGTCGCGGAGCTGGCAGCCCATCTGCGCGTCGACCAGGACGAGGTGATCCGTGGGTTGGCGGCGGGAGCGGCGTACGAGGTCGGGTCGCTCGACGCGCCCGTGGGCGGACCGGACGGTCCGCCACCGGCGGTCGCCGACCACGAGCGTGGCTACGGCGACGTCCTCGACGCCAGTGTCGTCACCCGGTTGATGGACAAGCTGCCCGCCCGAGAGCGAGAGATCGTCCGACAGCGCTTCTTCGAGGAGCGGTCGCAGAGCGAGATCGCCGCCTCGCTGGGCATCTCCCAGATGCACGTGTCCCGGCTGCTGCGCAAGTCGTTCGAGCTGATGCGCACCTGGCTGCCATCGACCTCGTGACCGGTTGTCGCCGACGTTTGCCCGGCGACCCACCTGGGTAGCCCGGGGCCGTGGATTCCGTCCTTCCGCTGCGCGGTACGCAGTTCACCGCCGATCTGGCGTCGGTGCGTGCTGCCCGCGGGCTGGTGCGAACGGAGGCTCAGGCAGCCGGGATCAGCCCGGCGCTGCTCGCCGACTTGGAACTGGTGGTCAGCGAGCTGGTGACCAACGGCGTCGTCCATGGAGCCGGCGGGCACATCGGGGTGGGCTTCGAGCCGGGTCCGCCGGCAGCGCTGGCCGTGACGTCCGGACTGCCCGCCGCCGACAGTCGCCCGGTCGGCCCACCCAGCGGATGGGCGGCGCCACCGCCGCACCAGATCAGCGGGCGGGGTCTGTTCCTGGTGGCCACCCTGTCCGGGGACGTGCGTGTCCAGTACCACGATCAGCTGCTCACCATCGCCTGCCGGTTCCCGTGGGCGGCCCGATGACCCACACCCGACGCCTGGCGGCGGGATAACCTGCCGGGCCATGGACGTCGCATCGCGGGCCGCGGGCGGTCGAGTCGTCGACCTGGTGGTCGACCTCGACGGCAGTTCGCTGTCGACGATCCGCCTGGTCGCCGCGGCCTTCGGGGCGGATGCCGGCTGGTCGGTCGACGAGATCGATGACGTCAAGCTGGCGCTCAGCGAGGCGTTCTCGCTGCTGTTGGCCGGCGGCGACCACGTCGGCCGGGCGGTGGTGTCGTTCGATCTGCACGACCGCCGGATCGAGGTGACGTTCCGTGCGCAGGACGGGCGCCGGCCGGCCGAGGCCGATGACCTCACTCGGCGGATCGCCGCTGCGGTGGTCGACCGCTTCGAGGTCGCCGACGATCACGTGACGGTGGCGAAGGCAGCGCTCGAACTGGCCTGACGATCACCCGGTCTGGTCAGTCGCCCGGAGGCCGGCGGCGTGGCGGCGGCCCGAGGCGGTGCTCGGCGGCGATGCTGGCGGCCTCCACCCGGTTGCGAACCCCGAGGCGGCGGTACAGCCGGGCGATGTGGGTCTTGACCGTGTTGACGGACACGAACAGCTGCTCGGCGATCTCCCGGTTGCTCAGCCCGGCCGACACCAGGGCGAGGACCTCCAGCTCCCGCTCGGACAGCTCGTTGGGCTGCATCGTCGAACGCCCGCGGCGGACTCGCGTCGGTGCCCCGGTGTTGCCCTTGGCGACGTTCTCAAGGGTCTCGACCACCACGGACATCGGCTGGGTCTTCAGCAGGACCGCCGCCACCCCGATGTCGTCGGCCAGCTCGATGAGCCGCGACGATGCATCCCACGTGTACAGCACGACGTCGCCGACGACATCGTCCTCGACCATCTTGCGTGCCCGATGGAGGGAGTCCTGACGGCTGGCGAACGTGTCGAACAGGGCCAGGTCGGCCTGTCGGCGGGGCTCGTCACCGACGTTCAACTCGACCACCTGGACCCGGTCGGCGAACGGCCGCAGCCCGGCAGCCAGGCCGGCGACGATGACCTCGTAGTCGTTGACCAGCGCGACGGAGATGGCCACGACTCAGGCCGCGGCGACCGAAGCGGTGCCGGGGATGTCGTCGAAGTCGACCCGGTTGACCCGGGAGATACCCTGCAGCACCGTCCGCACGGTGGACCGGTGGCGCCACGAGGCGTCGGCGGTGGCGATCACGGCATCGTCGACGACGCGCAGCGAGCGCAGCTCCGGCGCATTGGAGAGCCGGCTGTCGGAGGTGACCCGCAGCAGCCCACGCACCAGACGCAGCGTCCGGGCCGGGTCGACGGGGTGGCGGAGCTCCTGGCTCAACGAGCGGGCCCACAGCCCGAGCAGATGACGGTTCGACCAGAGCAGCAACAACCACACACCCCGGCGGAACTTGCGGAACGGCGACAGCAGGCGAGACATGCGCGGGCACCTACCCGCTGCCGGCCTCCTCCAAACGAGGTCAGTCGCGTTCGGCGATGTGCAGGTAGGCGGTGACGCCGGCGATGTCGATCAGCCGCTCGACCGGGGCCGACATGGCGACGATCCGCAACGCCCCGCCTGCCGCCTCGAAGCGCTGGTGCCCGTCGAGCAGGGCGCGCAGCCCGGTCGAATCGATGAAGCTCACTGCGGCGAGGTCGAGGGCGGCCATCGTCGAGGGGTCGAGCTCGGCCAGGGCGTCCTCCAGGAGCTCGACGCTCGACGCGTCGACCTCGCCGTCGAGGGTGACCGCGTCACCGTCGACATCCACCCGCAGGATCGGCTCGTCAGACATTGCCGACCAAACTACTCAGCAGCGGCGGCTGGCGTGCGTCCGACGGTGGACGATGGGCGATGCACACCACGGTGACATCGTCCGGGTAGCTCGCCGCGTGGTGGTCGAGCCGCCGGGCGAGATGGTCGAGCGTGGCCGACGCATCGGCACGCGGATCGCGGCAGGCCGTCACCAACTCGGACTGGACGGCCTGCTCACCGAAGCGGTTTCGCTCCCGGTCGACGGCGTCGGTCAACCCGTCGCTGTGGATCAGCATCACGGCGCCCATGTCGAGCACGACGGTGCGGTCCTCCCAGGTGGCGTCGAACGGACCGACCAGTGGTCCGGTCGCGCCCAGTTCGGCGATCGTCTCCCCGCTGGTGACCAGCGCCGGCGGGTGGCCGGCGTTGGCGTAGGTGCACCGACCGGTGTTCAGGTCGATCCGGGCGACGAAGGCGGTGAGGTACCCGGCCTCCTCGCGGCGCTCGCCATGCTCCCACGTCCAGCGGATGGCGTGGCCCGGCGACAGCCCGGCACGCAAGGCCGAGCGCAGCAGCGACTTGGTGGTCAGCGCGGTGACCGCCGCCAGCGCCCCGTGGCCGGTGACGTCGAGCAGCAGCACGTAGACGTGGTGCTCGTCGAGCAGGGCGACATCCGAGCAGTCGCCGGCCGCCAAGCCCTCGGCAGCGCGCATCGACGTGGCGAAGGACCACCCGGCGGCTCGCACGGGCTCCTCGTCCGGTGCCAGCTCCGAGCGGACGTGGATGGCCAGCACGGCACTCTGCGTCATCGCCTGCAGGGCACGCACTGCCTCGTCGCGTGACGAACGGAGGTCGGCGTGCATCGTCGACACCGCTTCGCTGAGCCGTTGCATCTCCGCCGAGCGCTGGGCGGGAAAGGTCGCCACCCCACTCGCCGGACCGGACTGATCCGTGGACAAGCGGGCCGCGGTGTCGGCGATGGTGGCCAGCGGGCGCAGGATCGCCCGGCGGAGCAGCACCACGCCGACGACGGCGATGGCCAGCACGGCGGCCAGGAACCCGCCGAGGCTCCACCGGGCCCGCTGCTGCCAGCGAGCAGCCCGCCGGTCGTCGAGGGACAGCTCGGCCCGGGACTCCACGCCCAAGCGCTGCAGCGCCGTGCGGACCGGTGCCGCTGCCGCGTCCAGCGCAGCCGCGTCGGGAACTGCCCCCGAGGTGACGACCCGGTCGAGCCAGGCTCGCCAGGCATCGGCGTTCGCCACCACCGGGGCTGCGCCGGACCACTGGCCCGCGGCGGCCCGCAGGCTGGCGAGAGCGGTTTCCGCAGTCGTGCGACCCGATGCCAGGTCGGCGGCGTCCACGGGTCGCCCGGCGGCTGCGGCGCGCAGGACGACCAGTTGCTGATCGGTGATCGCGCTGTCGGCGGTGGCCACCTCGACGGCGCGGTCCCGGGCGACTCGCCGGCGCTCGAGGGCCGTGCCGCTGCGCCACGCACTGGTGACCGCCGCGGCCGCCAAGGTGGCCAGGATCAGGGCGCCGACCGCGATCACGGTGCGGCTGCGGTTCCACAGGCTGAACCGTGCGCCCGGTTCCGCCCCGCCTGCCACGGCGGCCACCTTACTGAGCCCTCGCCCATTCGCTCGCCCGGATGAACAGTGCCAGGGACGCGTTCATCCGTTCGGGTGAACCGCACCGCCTCCGTCGCGGCAGGGCCGCCGGCGCGCCGGTGCGGGGCTCCCGCCCCCGCGCTCAGGCGACCCGGTCGGTCGAGCTGTCGGTTGCGGTGGTCGTGGTGGTCGGGGCGTCGGTCGACGGGGTCGCCGCGGCGGTCGTCGTCGGGCACGAACGAGAACGGCATGCCTTGGCCGCCACGGCAGCCAGCGTCGCCGCGCCGGCGGCGGCGAGCACCCAGGTCGTCCACGACCGGCCACCGCCCTGACGCCGCGACCACCACCGGCGGGCCTGGCGGGACTGCCGGCGCCACAGCGTGCGGGCGCTGCCGGCTGCGTCGCTGACCACATCGCCCACCTGGCCGGCCGCCGTGGCCAGCGTTCCCGGGAGGTTGCCGACGGTCTCGGCAATGGTGTCGACCGCGGAACCGATCGCGCTGGCCGCCGTGTCGAGGATCTTGGGGTCGAGCAGCTTGGAATCCATGATGGGTACTTCCTCGGGTGAGTCGGGGCGTTGCCCGGCGCGGGTACCCCTCGGTCCGATCCCCCAAACCCGCCGCGCGCCTGCCGCGGTAGCCTCGACCACCGTGCCCGGCACGTTCTTCGTCGAAACCCTCGGATGCCCGAAGAACCAGGTCGACAGCGACAAGCTGGTCGGCACCTTGGTGGCCGATGGGATGCGGCCGGTGGGTGAAGCGGGGGAGGCCGACCTCGTGGTGGTCAACACCTGCGCGTTCATCGACGAGGCCCGCCGGGAGTCGATCGACACGATCCTGGCGTTGGAGTCCCAGCGCCGCCCGGGGTCGCGCCTGGTGGTGACCGGGTGCCTGGCCGAACGCTACGGAACCGAATTGGCCGAGGCGCTGCCGGAGGTCGACCAGGTCGCCGGCTTCGGCGTGCCGGTGACCATCGGGCGGCGCCCGGGCGGAGCAGCCGGCAGGCCGCCGGTGCCGTCACTCGACCTGCTGAACCTGCCCCGCCCGGCCAGCGAACGGCCGTGGGCCTACGTGAAGATCGCCGAGGGCTGCGACCGGTCGTGCGGGTTCTGCGCGATCCCGTCGTTCCGCGGCCCGCAGCGCAGCCGTGACATGGAGTCGATCCTGGAGGAGGTCGACGCGCTGGGCGTCCGAGAGGTGGTGCTGGTGGCCCAGGATCTGGCCAGCTACGGCAGGGATCGTCCCGCCGAGCTGGGCGCCGGTTCGATCGTCGAGCTGGTCCGGCGGGTGTCGGAGCGGGTCGACTGGACTCGCCTGCTGTACCTCTATCCGAGCGACCTGACCGACCAGCTCGTCGACCAGATCTGCGCCTCCGACGTGCCGTACTTCGATCTCTCGCTCCAGCATGTCAGCAAGCCGTTGCTGCGGCGCATGCGTCGCTGGGGCGACGGGGCTCGCTTCCTCGAGCGGATCGACGACATCCGCCGGCGCCGCCCCGATGCGGCGTTCCGCAGCAACTTCATCGTCGGTTACCCCGGCGAGACCGAGACCGACCACGATCGGCTGCTCGAGTTCGTCGAGCAGGCCCGGCTGGACTGGTGCGGGTTCTTCGCCTACAGCCCGGAGGACGGGACACATGCCGCCGGCCTGGATGGAACGGTCGATGCCGTGCTGCGCGACGAGCGTTTGGCAGAGTTGCGGGCGATGCAGGACGACATCACCGCGTCGCGGCGCGACGAGCTGATCGGTGCGACGGTGCGGGTGCTCGTCGATCGCCCGGGCGAGGCGCGCAGTGCCCGGGAAGCGCCGGAGATCGACGGGATCATCGAAGTGCCCGATCACCTGGCCGTGGGTGAGCTGCACGACGTGCACATCGTCGACGCGCTCGGACCGGATCTGGTGGGCGTCGACGTCGCGGTGGGCCGCGGATGACGGTCGAGCCGACGGCGATCGCCACCTGGGCCAACGTGGTGACGGTTGCCAGGATCCTGGTGGCCCCGCTGGCCTTCTGGTTGATCCCCGAGGGCCGCGCCGGATCGTGGGTCGCCTTCGCCCTGTGGTTCGTGCTGTGCTCCAGCGACGGGATCGACGGCTATCTCGCCCGCCGTCACGGGACCACGAACCTCGGGGCGTTCCTCGACCCGCTGGCCGACAAGATCCTGGTGCTCGGAGCGATGTTCACGCTGGTCGAGCGCGACGTGTTCTGGGTGGTGCCGGTGGTGATCATCGCCGTGCGCGAACTGCTGATCAGCCTCTACCGGACGTTCATCGTCTCCAAGGGGGTCAGCATGCCGGCCAGCAAGACGGCCAAGTGGAAGACGTTCGCCCAGCAGTTGGCCGTCGGGTTCGCCATCGCCCCGCTGACCGCCCGGCGGGCGACCTGGCTGTGGATCGGTCTGCTCTGGGTGTCGGTGGTCCTGGCGCTGGTCAGCGCAGCCCAGTACATGTGGCGGGTGCATCGTTCCCACGGTCAGCCCGTGGTGGTCTGACCGATGCGCTGTAACGTCGTCGCCGTCGGCACGGAGTTGCTGCTCGGCCAGATCGTCGACACCAACAGCGCGGTCATCGGCGAACGGCTGGCCGCCGCCGGGATCAACTGCCACGTGCAGTACAAGGTTGGCGACAACCAGGATCGCCTCGAACGGCTGCTGCGCGACGCCCTGACCGAGGCCGATGCCCTGGTGGTGTGCGGCGGGCTCGGGCCGACCCATGACGACCTGACTCGTGAGTCGATCGCCGCGGTGATGGGTGTGCCGCTGGAGCACGACGAGGGGGTGGCCACGACCATCCGTGACCTGTTCGCCGCCCGTGGCCGGGCGATGGCCCCGAACAACCTGCGCCAGGCGATGGTGCCGCATGGCGCGACCGTGATCCCCCAGACGCGGGGCACCGCGCCCGGCCTGATCTGCCCGGTGCGCGTCGGCGGCCACGATCGGGTGGTCTACGCCGTCCCCGGCGTGCCCCACGAGATGGTCGACATGATCGAGCGGGCCGTGGTCCCGGACCTCTGCCGCCGCGCCGGCGAGACCGGCACGATCGTCAGCCGGACGCTGAAGACGTGGGGGGAGAGCGAGAGCGGCCTGAACCAGCGGCTCGATGGGGTGATCGCCGATCTCGATCAGGCGGGCAACCCGACGCTGGCGTTCCTGGCCAGCGGGTGGGACGGCATGAAGGTCCGACTCACGGCCCGGGCCTCGACCGCTGCGCAGGCCGTGGTGCTGCTCGACCACTGGGAGTCGGTGGTCCGTGAGGAGGTCGGCGAACACGTCTACGGGGTCGACGAGGACACGATGGAGTCGGTGGTGCTGGAGCTGCTCCGCCGGCGGGGATGGTCGCTCGGGCTGGCCGAATCGGTCACCGGCGGTCTCGTCGCCGGTCGGCTGACGGACGTCCCCGGGGCCAGCGACGTCCTGCGCGGATCGGTCGTCAGCTACGCCAGCGAGGTCAAGTTCGATCTGCTCGGCGTCCCCGACGGTCCGGTCGTCAGCGAAGCGGCGGCACTGGCGATGGCCGCCGGAGCGTGCCGGGTGCTGGGGTCGGACGTCGGCCTGTCGCTCACCGGGGTCGCTGGACCCGCCGAGCAGGACGGCCAACCGGTGGGCACCCTGTGCATCGGGTTGATCACGCCGATGGTGCGCCACACCACCACGGTGCGGATGCCCGGCCAGCGTCGCCAGATGCGCGAGCTCAGCGTGATCACCGCCTTCGACCTGTTGCGCCGGCACTGCTCCTAACATGCAGTGATCGCCTCCGTAGCTCAATGGAGAGAGCAGCGGGTTTCTACCCCGTCGGTTGTGGGTTCGAGTCCTACCGGGGGCGCCGGGTGTCACGCCGTTCGCTCGCCGGGTCGACGACCGTGCGCTGCGGGGAATTGGGGCGGTCGTGGCCTACCCTGGTCGCGGCGCGCGAGGGAAGGTGAGCGACCACGGTGAAGTTCAAGAAGGGTGACACGGTCATCTACCCCCAGCACGGGGCGTGCATCGTCCAGGGCACCAAGAAGATGGAGGCGTTCGGCTCCACCCAGGAGTACCTGATCCTGAAGACGGTCATCAACGAGATGACCCTCTCGGTGCCGACGGCCAAGGCCGCCGAGGTGGGTGTCCGGCCACCGGTGAATCCCGACGAGCTCGAGGACCTGGTGTCGGTGCTCTCCAAGCCCGACCCGCGCGTCCCGAGCAACTGGAGCCGGCGGTTCAAGAACCATCAGGAGAAGTTGAAGAGCGGCGACGTGTACCAGGTGGCCGAGGTGGTCCGGAACCTGGCGGCGCGAAACCGCGACGCCTCGCTGTCGGCCGCCGAGCGGACGATGTACGATCGCGCTCGAATCAACCTGATCAGTGAGATCGCCCCGGCGCTGAAGGTCAGTGCCGAGGAGGCCGAGAAGTACCTCGACGAGGCGCTTGCTCGCGGTGTGCTGAAGCCGGGGAAGGACGCCAAGGCCAAGTAGGCCGAGGCCGCCACTCCGGCCGCGGGGCAGCACACCCCCGGCCCCACGCGGGCTCGCCGCGGCGTTCGAGAACGCCGGCGAGATGTCCGGTCGGCGCTGCCGGCCGGTCTGGTCGCGCTCGTGAAAATGTGTTCGCTCTCGCTTCCTGGCGGCGCGCCCGTTACGATGGCTACCGGGAGTGCGAACGTGGCCTCACAGGGTGGGCACACCCGAGTCCACGACACTCCGCGTGTGCCCGAATTCACTCGTCCATCACCCACTCAGAGGGAGCCCATCCGTGAAGACCACCTTGTTTGCTGCTGCTGTCCGTGCCGCTGGCGTGTTCGCCGCTGCCGTTGCCGTGTTCGGCGCCGTGCGTCCGCACAACGTCAACTGGTGACCCGCCGTTTCCAGATCGAAGGACCCATACCCGTGAAGACCACCCTGTTTGCTGCTGCTGTCCGTGCCGCTGGCGTGTTCGCCGCCGCCGTTGCCGTGTTCGGCGCCGTGCGTCCGCACAACGTCAACTGGTGACCCGCCGTTTCCAGATCGAAGGACCCGTACCCGTGAAGACCACCCTGTTTGCTGCTGCTGTCCGTGCCGCTGGCGTGTTCGCCGCCGCCGTTGCCGTGTTCGGCGCCGTGCGTCCGCAGAACGTCAACTGGTGATGCCCGAGCGCGCCGTCGGCAGCGTCGCCGACAGCGTCGCATAACCTGCATCAGGTGACCACCGTGCAGCGGGCGCGCCGGGTGTGGGGACCGTGGGTCCTGACGCTGCTGCTCGGCGTCATCGCGGCCGCCGGTTGGCCGGAAGCCCTGGCGCACGTTCCTCGGCACGCCCCGCATCCGTGGCCGTGGGTGGCCACGGTCGCCCTGTTCGTCGTCGGCCGGTTCCTGCGCGTCGAGTTGCACGCGACCCGCACCGCGACCATCTCGTTCGTCATGGCCGACCTGGCCTTCGTGGTGGCGTTGCTCCTCGGCCAGCTGTGGACCATCCCGGCCGGCCTCGCCGCCGGCGCCGTGATCGCCGCCCTCTTCCAGCGGCCGCCGCTGGTGAAGTTCCTGTTCAACATCGCCCAGGAGTCGGTCGGTGCGCTGGCCGGCACCGTCGTGTTCGACCTGCTCGGCGACACCCGCCAGTTCAGCGGTCGCTCCGGCTTCGCCGCGATGGCCGGCGGGTTGGTGATGGCGATGTTCTGCCAGCTGGCGGTCTCGGGGGTCACCCGGCTGGCGTCCGGGACGGCCCAGTCACCGCTGCGGGCGCTGTGGACCGGCACCGTGTGCTCCATCGCCAACAGCTCGGTCGCCGTCGAGGCGGTCTTCCTCGGATCGATCGCCGTGCCGCTGGCGCTCGTGCCGGCGGCCTTCGTCATCGTGCTCTTCGCGGTGTACTCCACGCTGCGCCGCCAGCAGCGGGTGACCGACCGCTCCGAGCTGCTGTACCGGGCCACGGCTGCACTCCACGAGCAACCCAACCTCGACGACGGTCTGCTGTCCGTCCTCGGTGAGCTGCGCGGCGCGCTGCGCGCCGAGTGGGCCCGGTTGGTCCTGCTGACGCCGGAGGGCGCCGTGACCTGCGCGGTGGGCGAGCGGATCGAGGACGGCACGGCCATGACGGCGGCGGCCCCGACCGAGGAGTCAGCGGCTCGCCGGCTGGCCGCCGAGGTCGACGATGTGACGCTCTACCGGGCCGGTTCGGTGGAGGTCACCAGCGGGGCCGTCTCGGTCTTCGCCCATGGCGACACGGTGGTGGCGCCGGTCCGCCGCAACGACGAGCGCGCCGGTGTGGTGGTGGTCGACGCCCGGGCCGGGTCGGCCGACCGGCTCAGCAAGTCCGACATCGGCATGGTCGAGATGATGACCAAGCAGATCGGCATGGCCCTGGAGCGCGGCGACCTGGAGCGCTCGATCCACCAGCTCGTCGAGCTCGAACGACAGCTCCGCCAGCAGGCGTTCTACGACAGCGTCACCGGGCTGGCCAACCGCAACCACCTGATGACCGAGCTGGCGGACCTGTGCCGCACCCAGAACGGCCAGCACGCCGTCCTGCTCGTCGACCTCGACGACTTCAAGACCGTGAACGACAGCCTCGGGCACGTGGCCGGTGACGAGCTGTTGAAGACGGTGGCCCAACGGTTGGTCGGGTGCATCGGCGCCGGCGGTCTGGTCGCCCGGCTCGGCGGCGATGAGTTCGCCATCATCCTGCGCGATGCCGACGACCTGTCCTGCGAGCGCACCGCCCAGCGGATCATCGGGGCCCTGTCGCAGGTCACCCATCTCGAGGGGCGTGAGGTGGGCATCGGTGCGTCCGTCGGCCTGCGCCGGACCGGCGGCGTGCCGGACCAGCCCGCCGACGTCCTGCGCGACGCCGACCTGGCGCTGTACAACGCCAAGTCGCAGGGCAAGGGACGCTTCGCCCGCTTCGAGCCGGTCATGCATGCCCAGGCGCAGGAGCGCCTCGAGCTGACGTCGGCCCTGGCGACGGCGATCGACCGCGGCGAGTTCGTCCTCGCCTACCAGCCGATCGTCGAGCTGGGCAGCGGGCGGGTTGCCGCGGCCGAGGCGCTCGTCCGCTGGCGGCACCCCGAACGCGGCGAGCTCAGCCCCGGCGCGTTCCTGCGGCTGACGGAGGAGTCCGGGTGGATCGTCGAGCTCGGCTGGTACGTGCTCCGCCAGGCCCTGCAGCAGCTCGCCGCCTGGGAGCCGGTCATCGCCGGGACCGACTTCTACCTGTCGGTCAATGTCTCGACTCGGCAGTTGAAGGAGCCGCACTTCGCCGAGGACGTCCTCGCCCTGCTGCGGGCCTACGGCGTCCCCGGCGAGCGGCTCGTCCTGGAGATCACCGAGTCCCTGTTCATCGACGATCCCCGCCCGACCAAGGTGGTGCTGGAGACGATGGCCGGTGCCGGGGTCCGCTTCGGGCTCGACGACTTCGGCACCGGGTACTCGTCGCTGTCGCAGTTGCAGGAACTGCCGTTGGCGCTGGTGAAGATCGACCGGGCGTTCGTCGCTCGCCTGGGGCTGGGCGCCGAGTCACGGCTCCTGGTCCGCGGCATCATCCAGCTGGCCGACGCCCTGCACCTGCACGTCGTGGCCGAGGGGGTGGAGACCGCCGAGCAGCGCGACGCGCTGGTGGAGATGCACTGCCGCCGAGCCCAGGGCTACCTGTTCGGCCGTCCGGCATCGCCCGAGCAGTTGATCGAGTCGTTCGCCGGCGATCTGCCGCCCACCGCCGCCGCCGTGACCGTCCTGCGCTCGGAGGCCTCTGCGTAGGGTGGTCGCCATGAGTCCCATCTTCCAACTGGCCGACGACTACGTGACCGAATCGTTGCGTCTCCACCCGATCAACGCCACCGTCGTCGGCGAGGTGGCCTACGACCGCCAGCTCCCGGACTTCTCCCCGATCGGGGTGGAGGCCCGTCACCGGCTCGACGTCGACACCCTGGCCGCGCTCGCCGATCTGGAGGTGACCGGCGAGGACGACCGGCTGTGCCGTGACCTGTTGGCCGAGCGCCTGGGCAGTGAGATCGCCCTCCACGAGGCCGGCGAGTGGGGACGTCACCTGGGCGAGTACCTGGGCGAGACGCAAGCCGTGCGCGCCGTGTTCGACATGATGCCGCGCCACGGTGGCGATGCGTGGGACAACATCGCCGCCCGGTTGGCCGAGGTCGGGCCGTGCCTGGCCGGGGGTCGGGCGACGCTGGACGCCGCCCTGGCCCAGGGCATCCGCGGATCGCGTCGTCAGGCACTGGCCGAGGCCACCCAGTCGCAGCGGTGGTCCGACGACGGCTGGTTCGCCTCGCTGGCCGACGAGGCGGCACGGGCCGGTGTCGGCACCGACCTGGTTGACACCCTGCGGCACGCCGGCCAGGGCGCCGACGCCGCCCTGGCCGAGCACGCCGCGTACCTGCGCGATGTCTACGCCCCGGCCGCCGATCCGCTCGACGGGTGCGGCGCCGATCGATACCGGCTGCACGTCCGCGCCCACCTCGGCGCCGACCTCGACCCGCAGGAGATGTACCGCTGGGCGTGGGACGAGTTCGCCCGGCTGCGCGCCGCCATCGCCGAGGTGTGCGCCGAGATCCTGCCGGGCGCGACGTTCCCCGAGGTGGTCGACCTGCTCGAATCCGACCCCGGTCGCTCGCTCGACACGGCCGAGGCCTACCGCCGCTGGCTGCAGGAGATGACCGACGACGCCCTGGCCCGCGCCGCCGAGCACTTCGACATCGCTCCGGTGATCGACCGGTGCACGGTCATGCTGCCGCCCGAGGGGTCCAGCGCTGCGCCCTACTACACCCCGCCCTCGGAGGACTTCGGTCGCGAAGGGCGGACGTGGTGGCCGACCCTCGGACGGAGCCGGTTCCCGATGTGGTCGGACGTCACGACCTGCTACCACGAGTCCGTTCCCGGGCACCACCTGCAACTCGGCACTGCCCTGACGCAGGCCGAGCACCTGTCCCGCTACCAGCGTCACGCCTTCATCCCCGGCCACGGCGAGGGCTGGGCGCTGTACGCCGAGCAGCTCTGCGACGAGCTCGGCTGGTTCGCCAACCCCGACCATCGTCTCGGCTTCCTGGCCGGCCAGCAGCTGCGCGCCGTGCGAGTCATCGTCGACATCGGCATGCACCTCGGTCTGTCGATCCCCGACGGCACCGTGCTGAGCGACGGCCGGCCGTTCCACGGCGGGGAGGTGTGGAGCCGCGATCTCGCCGTCGAGTTCAGCATGGTCGAGACCGGCAACACCCGCGAGTACATGGAGAGCGAGATCGATCGGTATCTCGGGTGGCCGGCCCAGGCGATCTCCTACAAGATCGGTCAGCGCGAGTGGCAGCGGGCGCGCGACCAGGTGATGGCCCGGCTGGGTGCGGCGTTCGACCTGCGCCAGTTCCACTCCTTCGCCCTGGCGAAGGGGGCGGTGGGCCTCGACCAGCTGCGCGCCGAACTCGACGCCTTCCAGCCGGCGTGACGGCCGCCGGCTCCCGGCACCTAATGTCGCGCCGATGGCCGCGCTCCTGACCCGCTCCGATCTCCAGGCTCGTATCGAGGACGGGTCGATCGACACCGTCGTGATGGTGTTCCCGGACCTCCAGGGCCGCCTGGTGGGCAAGCGGACCACGGGTCGGTTCTTCGTCGAACGGGTCGCCGAGGACGGGACCGAGAACTGCGACTACCTGATCGCCTGCGACATCGACAACAACCCCGTGGCCGGCTACCGCTTCGCCAGCTACGACCAGGGCTACGGCGACATGCTGGCCCGTCCCGACTGGGGCACCGTGCGAGCCCTGCCGTGGGTCGAGCGCACGGCCATGGTGATCTGCGATCTGCACGACGTCGAGACCGGGGAGCTGATCGAGGTGGCCCCGCGCACGGTGCTGCGTCGCCAGGTCGAGGCGGCCGCCGAGGCGGGCTTCCTGCCGAAGGTGGCCAGCGAGATCGAGTTCTACCTGTTCCGTGACACCTACGACGAGGCCCACGACAAGGGCTACCGCGACCTGCGCCCGCACTCGCCGTGGGTCGAGGACTACCACGTCCTGCAGACGACCAAGGACGAGTACGTCATCGGGGCCATCCGTCGCGCCCTGGAAGCCGCCGGCGTCCCGGTCGAGTTCAGCAAGGGCGAGGCCGGACGCGGCCAGCACGAGATCAACCTCGACTACACGACCGCAGTCGAGATGGCCGACCGCAACAGCGTGTACAAGCTGGCCGCCAAGGAGATCGCCCACTTCGCCGGCCGCTCGGTGAGCTTCATGGCCAAGTACGACTTCGCCGACACCGGATCGTCGTGCCACATCCACTCCAGCCTGTGGTCGCCAGACGGAACCCGAGCCGTGTTCCACGACCATGACGCCGAGCACGGCATGAGCGAGACGTTCCGTCAGTACCTGGCCGGGTTGATCGCCACGGCGTGCGACTTCAGCCTGCTGTGGGCGCCCACCATCAACAGCTACAAGCGATTCCAACCGGGCTCGTGGGCGCCGACCGGCATCGGCTGGGGCATCGACAACCGCACCCTCGGCTTCCGCAAGGTCGGCCACGGCTCCGGGACGCGCGTCGAGTGCCGCATCCCGGGGAGCGACGCCAACAGCTACTTCGCCTTCGCCGGGACGCTGGCGGGTGGGTTGTACGGGATCCGCCACGGTCTCGAGCTCGGGGCCCCGTTCGCCGGCAACGGTTACGAGAGCGACGAGATCGAGCGCATCCCGTGGAACATCGCCGACGCCATCGATCGGTGGGAGCGCAGCGACATCGCCCGGGAGTGCTTCGGCGACGAGGTCCACCACCACGTGCTGACGATGGCTCGCGCCGAGTGGATGGCGTTCAACCGCACCGTGACCGATTGGGAGCTGCGCCGCTACTGGGAGCAGATCTGATCAGTCGGCCACGTCGACGGTGACCGCCGTGGGCAGGTGGTCGCTCAGCGCCGACCACGCCTGGCCGCCCGGTGCAGTCCACCCGTCGCGCTGCACCATGCGGCGGGGGACGAGGACGTAGTCGATCCGCTGGGACGGCTCCCCGGCCGGGCTGGTGGGGTGCTCGGACCGGTCGACGAACCCGTCCGTGGCGAACTCGGCGAGGACGTCGACCGGGTCCGGATCGTTGAGATCGCCGGCGACCACCCGCGGCACGTCCCGGTCGGGGTCGGCAACGATCAGCAACTCGATCTGCTTGGCCTGACGGATCCGCTCGTGATGGTCGGCCGTCGAGAGATGGACGTTGTAGCAGCGCAGCCCGCCGCCCGCGCCGCGGCGAGCCGTGGCGACCAGGACGATCCGGTGGCGGAAGGTCCAGCTGGACACCCCCGGCGTCAACGACACCCGCCGCGAACTGCTCAGTGCGTGGGGCGACAGGATCGCCGCCCCTTCGGCCAGCCACCACAGCAGCGGGGTGAACGGGTAGTGCTTGCGCGCCCAGCGCACCGACCAGCCCAGTCGTTCGGCCAGCCGGCGTGCCTGACGGCTGCGGATCTCCTGCAGCGCCACCACGTCGGCTCGCTGGTCGGCCAGCACGGCGGCGATCCGGTCGAGGTCGGGGCGAGCCGAGCCGTGGACGTTCCAGGTGAGGATCCGCCAGCCGGCCACGGGCGTCAGTCTGGCCGCCGGGTAGTGTTCGCCGCCATGCAGCAGCCCCGCCTTCGCCTCGATGGTCGCGTCGCCCTGATCACCGGGGCCTCGTCCGGTCTCGGCCGGGTCGGCGCCGAACGCTTCGCCGCCGAGGGGGCGCGGGTGGTCATCGCCGACGTGGCCGACGGCGAGGAGGCGGTGGAGGCCATCGCTGCCGCCGGCGGCGAGGCCAGCTTCGTGGCCTGCGACGTCACCGACGAGGCATCGGTCCAGGCGGCCGTGGAGCACACGGTGGAGACCTTCGGAGCGCTCGACGTGCTCTACAACAACGCCGGGGTGATGTTGAGCGACGACGACGCCCCGACCAACACCAGCGTCGAGACCTACCAGCGGACGATGGACATCAACGTCCTCGGCTCCCTGCTGACCTGCAAGTACGCCATCCCCCAGATGCTCGCCCAGGGGCGGGGCTCGATCGTCAACGTCGCCTCGTTCGTCGCCCACCTCGGGGCGGCCACCCCGCAGATCGCCTATACCGCGTCGAAGGGCGCGGTGCTGGCGATGACCCGGGAGATCGCCGTGATCTACGCCCGCCAGGGGATCCGGGCCAACGCCCTGTGCCCCGGACCGGTGATGACCCCGCTGCTGGCCAAGTTCCTGTCCGACGACGCCCGCCGCAACCGCCGGCTGGTGCACATCCCGATGGGTCGCTTCGGTGAGCCCGCCGAGATCGCCAACGGCGCCCTGTTCCTGGCCAGCGACGAGTCGAGCTGGATGACCGGTCAGTCGTTGATCGTCGACGGCGGCATCACCGCGGCCTACACGACGCCCGAGTGACCGGCCAGACTGGGACCCGATGAGCAACGTCGCCTTCCTCGGACTGGGCGTGATGGGTGCGCCGATGGCTCGCCATCTGGCCAGCGCCGGACATCACGTGACCGTCTACAACCGCACCCCGGAGAAGGCCCTGGCCTGGGTCGCCCTGTACGGCCACCGGGCCGCGCCGACCCCACGCGAGGCCGCCGAGGGTGCCGAGTTCGTGCTGATGTGCGTCGGCAACGACAACGACGTGCGCGACGTGGTCTACGGGCCCGACGGCGCCCTGGCCGGGGTCGGAGCGGGGGCGGTCCTGGTGGACCACACCACCGCGTCGCGCCAGGTGGCCCGCGAGCTGGCCGATGCCTGCGCCGAGTTCGGTGCCGGGTTCGTCGACGCGCCGGTGTCCGGTGGTCAGGCCGGAGCGGAGCAGGGCCAACTGACGGCGATGTGCGGCTCGGACGACGACGGCTTCTTCGCCCTCGCTGAGCCGGTGATGGCCGCCTACTGCAAGGCCATCGCCTTGATGGGCGCCGCCGGTAGCGGACAACTGACCAAGATGGTCAACCAGATCTGCATCGCCGGGGTCGTCCAGGGTCTGGCCGAAGGGATCAACTTCGCCCAGAAGGCCGGCCTCGATCCGGCCGCGGTGGTCGAGGCGATCCGCCACGGGGCGGCGCAGAGCTGGCAGATGGAGCATCGCGGCGCGACCATGGCGGCGGGCGAGTTCGACTTCGGCTTCGCCGTCGAGTGGATGCGCAAGGACCTCGGCATCGTCCTCGACGAGGCCAACCGCAACGGAGCCCGGCTGCCGGTCACGGCGCTGGTCGACCAGTTCTACGCCCAGGTGGTGGCCCGCGGCGGGCGACGCTGGGACACCAGCAGCCTGATCCACCTCCTCGCCCACGACTGACCGGCCGCGTCGGCGCATCGGGCCGGCGTCGTACACTGCCGACCCAGTGAGTCTCGCCGTCCCCCCTGTGGGGTCCTCCCCGCCGGCGCCGGGCACACCGCCGGTGTCGCCGCCATCTCCCGCGTCGTCGAGCCCGGGCTCGGGCTCGGGCTCGGGGTCGGTGGCCTCGAGCGCCATCGCCCGGATCCTCGCCAGCACGCCGGCGCGCCTGCGCGCCTGGCAGGTCGGCACGGTGGTGCTGGCCGTGGTGGTCGGCCTGCTGTCCGCCCTCGGCGTCGCCCGGCACCAGGCCGACCTGCGCGAGGCGCGCCTCGCCGCCGACAGCCTGCTGCGCGTCCAGGAGATCCGCGTCGCCGCGGTCAGCGCCGACTCCCTGGCCAGCCGGGCCTACCTGGAGGGCGGGCAGGAGAGCGCCGAGGCCCGCGCCGCCTACGCCGCGGCGATCGAGACCGCAGCCGGCGGGCTGGTGGCGGTCAGCGAGCAGCTCCCGGCGGCGGACGCCGCGGCGCTGACCACCGCCGGCGCCGATGTCGGCCGCTACGTCGGCCTCGTCGAACAGGCCCGGGCCAACAACCGCCAGGGGTTCCCGGTCGGGGCGGCCTACCAGCGGCAAGCCAATGGGGTGCTGAGCGGTTCGATCCTTCCGGCGCTGGCCACCGTCGAGCAGCGCACCCGCGCCGCGATCAACGCCCGGCTGGACGCTGCCGCCGGCAACCGGCTGTGGGTCATCCTCCCCGCCGTCGCCGCCCTGGCGGCGGTGGTCGCTGCCAGCCGCTGGCTGGCCCGCCGCTTCCACCGCCAGGTCAACGTCCCGCTGGCCGGGGCCGGCCTGGTGATGGTCGTCGCTGCACTCCTGGTGGTCGTCGGGCTGACCTCGTCCCTCGACCGGGCGACGGCGGCCGTGGGCGACGACCTGGCCGCCGCCGACCGGGTCGCCCAGGCTCGGGCCGCCGCCTTCGACGCCCGCTCGCAGGAGGGCTTGACGTTGATCAACCGGGGCAACGGCGCCGCCAACGAGGCCGCCTGGCAACGGTCCTCGGCGACGGTGGGCGCCGTGCTGTCCGCGGCGTGCGAGTCGCCGGAGCCGGCGCCACCAACGCCGGCGGCCGAGTGCCAGGTCCGTCAGATCTACGACGCCTACGTCCTCGCTCACCAGCAGATGCGCAACACCGACGATGCGGGTGACTGGGACCAGGCGGTGACCTCGACCCTGGCCCCCGCCACGGAGAGCGCCCTGACCCGATCGTTCGACGAGTTCGACGCTGCCGCCCGCTCGCTGATCGGGCAGCAGGCCGGCGCGGCGCGCCACGGGTTGGGCGCCTCGCTCGACTGGCTGGGCGCGCTGCGGATCCTCGCCCTGATCGGCGGGTTGCTGGCCGCGCTGCTCGCCGGGCGAGGCTTCGGCCAACGGCTGGCGGAGTACCGATGAGTCGGCGGGACACTCGTCGCCGCCCGCTCGGCGTGGCCCTGGCCATCGCCGTGGTGGCGTTGGGCGGGTGCGCCGCGGATCGGCACCTGGCCGACCCGGTGCAGGCCACCGTGGCCACGACGCCGACCACGGCGCCGGCCGCCCAGCCGGAGTGCACCGCGGCACAGGCGGCCGAGGATCCACGGCGCTCCTACGACCCGCTGGCGTCGTTGCCGGCGCCGGGCAAGATGCCGGCCGGCTCGACGATGGCGGCCATCCAGCGCCGCGGCCGGCTGATCGCCGGCGTCAGCGGCGACACGCTGCTGTTCGGGGCGCGCAACCCGATCAGCGGGGCGATCGAAGGGTTCGACATCGACATGGTCAAGGCCGTCGCCCGGGCGATCTTCGGCGCCGACGGCGACCAGCGCATCGAGTACCGGGTGATCACCTACGCCCAGCGGCTGCCGAAGCTGGAGGCCGGGGCGGACCACGGCGGCGTCGACCTCGTCGCCCACACGATGACGATCAACTGCCGGCGATGGCTGCGCATCGCCTTCTCCGGCGAGTACTTCACCGCCGGGCAGAAGGTGCTGGTGAACCGCTCGGCCAGCTTCCGCAGCATCGACGACCTGGAAGCCGATCCGGCGGCGCGGGTCTGCGCGCCCGAGGGCAGCACCAACATCGACGAGATCCGCAACGCAGACAAGTACCCGCGGCTCAACGCCGACGGCGGCACCCGGATCGTGGCCAAGCCGGACATCACCGACTGCCTGGTGGCCATGCAGCAGGGCGACGCCGAGGCGATCACCGGCGACGACACCGTGCTGGCCGGGTTCGCCGCCCAGGACCCGAACACGGCCGTGGTCGGCGAGCGGTTCACCGACGAGCCCTACGGCCTGGGCATCGCCAAGAACCGGGTCGACTTCGTCCGCTTCGTCAACGCCGTGCTCGAGCAACTGCGCACCAGCGGTGGATGGGCGGACAGCTACCGGCACTGGTTGCTGGACACGGGCGCGCTGACCGGCACCGTGCCCGCCCCGCCGGTGCCGATCTACGGCAGGTCGGCGTGAGCCGCCGCCCGGCCGTCGAGCTCGACCAGTGGCACGACTGGTTGGCCCGCTGCACCGAGCGCCTGCTGGCGCTCGACGAGCGTGCCAAGGCCAACGCCTCGGCAGACGATCAGCGCCTGATCGCTGCAGCGTTCGTCGCCCGCAAGGCCCTGGCGGCGCGCTTCGAGGAGATCGATGCGACGACGGACGGCGCCCGGGTGGAGGCCCTGTTCGCCCAGGCGGTGGGCGACGACCTCGGCCGGCCGGTGGGCAGCAGTGTGGCCGACGCCGCCGGGCAGATCGACCAGGCCCTCGACGACGTCGAGCGACGGCTCGGCGCCCTCGAAGCCGCGGCCCTGGCCGAGGCCGAGGCCGCCGCGTCCGCCGACGCCGATCTGCGGGTCGCCCGATCGCTGGCCGAGGAGCTGGGCAGCGAGGTCAACGCCACTGCGGCGCTGGCCGACCGGTTGGCCCGGCGCGACCGGATCGCCGACGTCGCCGGCCAGGCCGGCGCGCTGCGACAACGGCTGGAACGCCTCGCCGCCGAGCGCGACGATGCGTTGCACCGCCTGGCGCTGGTGGAGCACCACCTCGACGAGCTGCGCGCCACCGAGGAACGGGTCACGGAGCTGGCCGCGAGGTGCCGGGCGAAGATCAGCTCGCCGCCGCGCCTCGGCATCCCCTCCGTCGACCGGCTCGGCCCGCCACCGGAGGTCGACGGCGAGCGACCGTGGAGCGCCCAGCGGGCCTCGGTCCGGACCTACCTGGACCAGGTCGGGCGGGTCGAGGCGGCGCTGGCCGAGGCCCAGCGCCGCCTGCAGGCACCGCTGACCGAGCGCGACGACCTGCGCGGGCTGCTCCAGGCCTTCCGCGACAAGGCGGCCGGCCGCGGCGGGGCGGAGGATCCGGCGATCGAACCGCTGTACCGTGCCGCCGCCGACGAGCTGTGGCAGGCGCCCTGTGACCTGGCCGCCGCCCGCCAGGCGGTGCAGCGCTACGTCGACGCCGTCAATCGGCGGCCACCGACCGGGGCCGGCCGATGACCCCGCCGGCACGCGGCGCCGCCCCGCCGTGCACCCGCGGCGGGTGTTCGGGCAGCATCGTCGACGGCTACTGCGACGTCTGCGGGCTGGCCCCCGCGGCCGCCGCAGGACCTGATGCCGAGGTCCCAGCCGATCCGGCCGATGCTCCCTCGGCGATCAGCCGGTCGGCCACCAGTGGGCTGGGCGCCGTGCCGCTCGGCTCGTCGCGCACGCCGGCCAGCCCGGCAAGCCGGCCGACCCGCCGGCTGGGGTCGGCGACGGCCAGTTCGCGGCTCGGCGCCGGGCTCACCCACGTCCCACCGGTGCCGGAGATCGACCCCCGCCAGCTCCTGCTGGATCCGCCGACGGTGGCCGAGGAGAAGCGGTTCTGCGCAGCATGCAACGCCCCCGTGGGACGTGGCCGTGACGGTCAGCCGGGGCGCACCAAGGGGTTCTGCGCCAAGTGCCGGACTCCGTTCGACTTCGATCCGACCCTGCGCCCGGGCATGCTGCTCGGCGGGCAGTACGAGATCGTCGGGTGCCTGGCTCACGGCGGGATGGGGTGGATCTACCTGGCCCGCGACCGCAACCTCAACGATCGCTGGGTGGTGGTCAAGGGACTCCTGAACGCCGGTGATCCCGATGCGGCACGCGCCGCCGTGGCCGAGAAGCAGTTCCTGGCCGAGGTCGAGCATCCGCTGATCGTCGAGATCTACAACTTCGTCGCCGCGCCCGACGGGACGTCCTACATCGTCATGGAGTACGTCGGCGGCCGCTCGCTGAACCAGATCCTCAAGGACCGGATGGCCGCCAACGGTGGGGTCTTCTCCGGCATCCCCGTGGATCAGGCCATCGCCTACATGGTCGAGATCCTCCCGGCGTTCAGCTACCTGCACGGGCTCGGGCTCCTGTACTGCGACTTCAAGCCGGCCAACGTCATCCAGGTCGGCGACAGCCTGAAGCTGATCGACCTCGGTGGCGTGCGGCGGATCGACGACGACAGCTCGGCGATCTACGGCACGGTGGGATTCCAAGCGCCCGAGGTGGCCAGTGACGGTCCCTCGGTGGCCAGCGATCTGTACACCGTGGCGCGCACGCTGGCCGTGCTGATCTTCGAGTTCCGCGGCTACCAGACGACCTTCGAGACCACGCTGCCCGGGCCGGCCGACGTGGCCGTGTTCGCCGAGCACGACTCGCTGTACCGCTTCCTGCTGCGCGGCACGGCACCGCGCCCGCAGGACCGCTTCCAGACCGCCGAGGAGATGCGCGACCAGCTGATGGGCGTGCTGCGCGAGGTCACCGCGGCATCGGCCCACGGTGCAGTCACCGCCAGCACGCCCTCCCGCGCCTTCGAAGCACCCGGCATCCCCGTCGACGGGGTGCCCTGGGCCGACCTGCCCGAGCTGCGCACGGACCCGGACGACCCGCAGGCCGCGTACCTGTCGTCGATCACCGCGGTGGACCCGCAGGCCCGACTGGAGGCGCTCAGCGCCGCGCCGCAGCGGACCATGGGCGTGATGCTGGCCGAAGCCCACGCCGCGCTGGACGGCGACGACGAGCAACTGGCCGTGGCGGCGATCAACGACGCCCTGGCCGCCGATCCATGGGAGTGGCGGGCGGTGTGGTTCCAGGGCCTCGTGGCCCTCCACGCCGATCGGCCGCACGACGCCATCCAGGCGTTCAATGCCGTCTACGGGCAGATCCCCGGCGAGTTGGCCCCCAAGCTGGCGCTGGCCCGGGCCTGCGAGCTGGGCGGCGAGGCGGACATCGCCGCCCGGCTGTACACGGTGTGTGCCCGGACGGATGCGTCCTACGTCGCCGCCGGGCAGTTCGGCCTGGCCCACCTGGCGGCGGCCGGTGGCGACCGCGACGCGGCCCTGGCCGCCCTGGAGGGCATCCCGACCACCAGCCGGGCCTACGGCGAGGCCCGTCACCAGCGGGCGTTGCTGCTGGCCGGGACCGCCGACCGGCCGGCCGGGATCGACGATCTGTCCGCCGCCGCCATCGAGTTGGATCGCGCCGCGCTCGACCCGGCCCAGCGCCAGGCGCTGCACATCCGCATCCTCCAGCACGCTCTGGTCGAGGTACAGCGCCACGGCCCGTCCACGGCGGTGATCGCCGGGTCGGCGGCCGACGAGCGCTCGTTGCGGCTGGCCCTCGAGCAGGCCTGGCGAGACGCCGCTCGGTTGGAGCGCGATCCGCGCCAGCGCTGGGCGATGATCGATCGGGCCAACGACGCCCGCCCGAGGACGCCGACGTGACCGAGGCTCCGGCGGCCGCGGCCTGCCCGGCCTGCGGAGCGACCCACGACCCGGCGGACGCCTTCTGCGAGGCCTGCGGATCGCCGATCGGCGGGGCTGTCGATCCACCGGCGGATCCACCCACCCGCTCGCCCGCCGACCCGGCGGACGCGACCGCCGACCCCACCGGACCGATGCCACGACCCACGGGTGAGGCGGCGGCGTGCCGGGCGTGCGGTGGGGCGCTCGAGGACGGCTACTGCACCGAGTGCGGGGTCAAGGCGCCGAGCCCCCGCGACCACTGGAGCGAGGAACCGGCGCCGTGGCTGGCCGGGGTGTGCGACCGCGGCATCGCCCACCCGCGCAACGAGGACGCCATGGCCCTGGCGGCCACCGCCGACGCCAGCCGCGGGGTGATGGTGGTCTGCGACGGGGTGACCACCGCACCGGACAGCGACCGGGCCGCGCTGGCCGCATCCCGCGCCGCCTGCCAGGTCCTGGCCGCGGCACCCGCGGTGGAGGGGTCCGGCGAGGCCGCGGCGATCCGCCACTGGGACGGGGTGCTCCGTCAGGCGGCGCAGGCGGCCAACGCCGAAGCCGTCGGTGCGGCCCACATCCTCGGTGATCCGCCGGAGCCACCGTCGTGCACGTTCGTGGCGGCCGTGGTCACGCCCGGGCTGGTCCACGTCGGCTGGTGCGGGGACTCACGGGCCTACTGGCTGCCCGACGAGGGCGAGGGCGAGCAGCTCACCGTCGACCACTCGCTCGGCACGGAGATGGTCCGGTCGGGGATGTCCCAGGCCGACGCCGAGGTGGACCCGCGGTTCCACACGATCACCCGGTGGCTCGGTGCCGACTCGGTCGACGCCACGCCGGAGATCGCCGCCCGGCGCCTCGACACGTCCGGGTACGTGGCCGTGGTCAGCGACGGCCTGTGGAACTACGCCAGCTCCCCGGCCGCGCTGCGCGCCGCGATGGACCGCGCCGCCGAGCACGTCGGTTCGACCGCCTCGCCCGCCACCCTGGCGGCCCACCTGGTCGAGTTCGCCAATGCGCAGGGCGGTCACGACAACATCACGGCGGCACTGGCCCGGGTCAGCCCTCACTAGTCTCGGCGCGGGAGGTTCCATGGCCGACTTCACAGCCGAGGTGTTCCAGAACGAGTACCTCGCCCAAGGCACCACCGACGCCCATGCGGTGGTCTCGATCAGCTGCGCCGGCGCCGGCACGGCCGGGCAGGGCGGCACCGCCGCGGCCGAGATCGTCATCGTCGACACCTCCGGTTCGATGGACATGCCCGTCGCCAAGATCAACGCGGCACGCCGGGCGGCATCGGTGGCGGTGGAGGAGATCCTCGACGGCACCTGGTTCGCCGTGCTCAGCGGGCACAGCATCGCCCAGATGGTCTACCCGCCGAACCCCGGCATGGTGCGAATGTCCGCCGGGACGCGGGCGGATGCCCTGGCGGCCATCGGCCAGCTGCGCAGCGGCGGGGCGACGGCCATCGGCGCCTGGGTGGCTGCGGCGACCGAGCTGTTCGGTCAGGTTCCCGGGTCGCCGCAATGCCACGCCATCCTGCTGACCGACGGGCGGATCGAGGGGGAGGCCGCCTCCGTCCTGCCCAATGCGCTGCGCAAGGCCCGCGGCAAGTTCCAGTGCGACTGCCGGGGGATCGGGGCCGACTGGGACGTGGAGGAGCTGCGCGGCATCGCCGACGCGCTGCTCGGCTCGGTCGACATCGTCGCCGAGCCAGCCGACCTGGAGGCCGACTTCGCCGAGATGATGCGCACCGCCATGTCGCGGGGCGTCGCCGATGCCCGCCTGCGGGTGTGGGCCCCGCAGGGCAGCGACGTCCTGTTCGTCCGCCAGGTGGCCCCCTCGGTGGAGGACCTGACGCCGAAGGCGACGTCGATCTCCCCACTGATCCGTGAATACCCCACGGGGGCATGGAGCGACGAGAGTCGCGACTACCACATCGCCGTGCGCGTGCCGGTGGCCGATCCCGGCCAGGAGCGCCTGGCGGCGCGGGTCGAGGTGGTCGTCAACGACCAGGTGCTGGCCAAGGGGCTGGTGCGGGCGCTGTGGAGCACGGACGTGGAGAAGACCACCCGCATCGACCCAGCCGTCGCCCACTACACGGGTCAGGCCCAGCTGGCCGCGGCGATCCGCGACGGTCTGGCCGCCAAGGCCGCCGGGGACGAGCGCACCGCCACGGTGCTCCTCGGGCAGGCGGCCAAGCTGGCCCACGAGTCGGGCAACGAGAACACCACCCGGCTGCTGACCAAGGTGGTCGACGTGGTCGATGCCGACGCCGGCACGGTGCGGCTGAAGCGCGACGTCGCCAAGGCCGACGAGATGGCCCTCGACACCCGCAGCACCAAGACCACGCGGATCCGCCGGGAGCCCCAGCCGTGACGGTGGCCTGCCCGGCCGGGCACCAGAGCAACGACCCGGACTGGTGCGACGTGTGCGGGGCGCGCATCGGCGCAGCCCCGCCGGCACCGGACCCGGCACACGTCCCGCCGACCGCTCCGACGCTGGACGCGGACCCGCACGCCGCCGATCCCGTCGTGTGTCCCAACTGCACGGTGCTGAACCCGCCGGACAACCTGTTCTGCGAGGGATGTGGCTACGACTTCACCACCGGTCAGGCACCTCCGGCTGCCGATCCCCAGGCGGGCCCGGAGCCGCCGACCCCGATGCCGGTCGGGGGACCGGACTGGCTGGTGGTCGTCGAGGTCTCCCCGGAGTGGTACGCGCTGAAGGGGTCGCTGGCCGACCAACCCTGCCCGCCGCCGTCGACCTCGACGATCCGCCTCGTCGGGCACACCTCGCTGGTCGGGCGGACCAGCCAGTCCAAGGGGATCC
Source organism: Actinomycetes bacterium (assembly GCA_029782355.1). GTDB lineage: Bacteria > Actinomycetota > Acidimicrobiia > Acidimicrobiales > Ilumatobacteraceae > JAKOUY01. Next base: position 65,646 of record JAKOUY010000036.1, on the reverse strand, counting down.
GCCCCGAGGTGGCGCTCGACCAGGACACCGGCGTGTCCCGCCGTCACGCCCAGTTCGTGCGCGACGGCGAGCACATGACCATCGTCGACCTGTCCTCGACCAACGGGACCTCGGTCGTGTATCACGGCGAGGCGCCCAGCGACGACACGCCGGCCATCACCCCGGGCGTGGCCACCGCGATCGACGACGGCGATGCCGTGTTCCTCGGGGCCTGGACCAAGCTGACGCTGCGCCGGTCGGCCACCGCCTGACCCCGGTCGGCCCGGCAGAATGGGCCGATGCAGCGCGACATCTTCGAGGACGAGCACCTGGCCTTCGCCGACAGCGTGCGCAGCTGGATCGCCCGCGACCTCGCTCCCCATCACCTCGAGTGGGAGGCCGCCGGCATCGCCCCCCGATCGATCTTCGCCGACGCCGGACGTCACGGCTTCGTCGGCCTGGCGATCCCCGAGGAGTACGGCGGAGGCGGGTCGCCCGACTTCCGCTTCAATCAGGTGCTGGCCGAGGAGTTCGCCGCCGCCGGCCTCGGCGGCGCCGGTCTCGGCATCTCGCTGCACAACGACATCGTCACCCCGTACTTCCTCGAGTACTGCACCGATGAGCAGCGCCGTCGCTGGCTGCCCGGCATCGCCGCCGGCGAGCTGATCACCGCCCTGGCGATGACCGAACCGGGCGCTGGCAGCGACATCGCCGGCTTCGCCACGACGGCCATCCGCGACGGGGAGACCTACGTGGTCAACGGCTCGAAGACGTTCATCACCAATGGAATCAACGCCGATCTGGTGGTGGTGGCCGTGAAGACGGATCCCGGCCAGCGGCACACCGGCCTGTCCCTGCTGGTCCTCGAACGTGGCATGGAGGGTTTCGAGCGCGGTCGCAACCTCGACAAGCTCGGGCTGCACAGCCAGGACACCGCCGAGCTGTTCTTCAGCGACGTGCGCGTCCCGGTGGCCAATCGCCTGGGTGAGGAGGGCCAGGGGTTCGCCTACCTGAGCTTCAACCTGGCCCAGGAGCGGCTGTCGATCGCCGTCTCGGCGGTGGCCGCGGCGCGCGCCGCCCTGGGCTGGACGCTCGACTACGTCACGGAGCGCCAGGCCTTCGGCAAGCCGATCGCCTCGTTCGAGAACACCAAGTTCCGCCTGGCCGAGGTGCACACCGAGGTCGAGGTCGCCCAGTCGTACGTCGACCGCTGCGTGCTGGCCCACAACGCCGGTCAACTCACTGCCGCCGAGGCGGCGACCGCCAAGTGGTGGTGCACCGAGATGCAGAAGCGGACGGTCGACACCTGCCTGCAGCTGTTCGGTGGGTACGGCTACATGCTCGAGTACCCCATCGCCCGGGCGTACGCCGACGCCCGGATCACCACCATCTACGGCGGGACGACGGAGATCATGAAGTCGATCGTCGCCAAGTCGATCGGCCTGTGAGTCGATGATCGATCCGGGTGCGGACCTCGCCGCGGTCCAGCGGCGGACGCTGTGGGTGCTGGGTTCCGGGCAGGTCGCCGGCAGTGCCGCCCTGGGGGCGTCGGTCACCGTCGGGGCCTTCGTCATCCAGGACCTGCTCGGGCGGACCACCGGCTGGGCCGGGCTGGCCTCGGCAACGGTGACGTGTGGCTCGGCCGTCTTCGCCCGGGTGCTCTCCACGCTGATGCAACGTCGCGGCCGGCGGCCCGGGATGTTGGTCGGCTACGTCCTGGCGGTGGTCGGCGGATGCCTGGCCGCCGCCGCCGTGCAGCGCGCCAGCCTGTGGCTGTTCGTCGTGGCCCTCGCCGCCTTCGGGGCCGGGCAGGCCACCAATCTGCTGGCCCGCTACGCCGCCACCGATCTGGCGGATGCCCACGAACGCAGCCGGGCGATGGGCCGGGTGGTGTTCGCGTCGACCTTCGGGGCGGTGTTCGGACCGGTGCTGATCGGTCCGGCCGAGCGCGCCGGGCAGTCGTGGTTCGGCCTGCAGCGCTACGCCGGCCCGTGGCTCCTGGCCGCCACGCTCTTCGCCCTGGCCGCCCTGAACACCGCGGTCCGCCTCCGTCCCGACCCGCTGCTCGTGGCCAACCGGATCGCCCGAGGTGGCGACGGGGCCGCCACGCCGGCAGTCCCCCTCGGTCTCGGCGATGCCCTGCGTGCCGCCACGCTGACGGCCGACGCCCGCCTCGGCCTGCTGGCGATGACCGTCTCGCAGTTCACGATGGTGGCGGTCATGGCGATGACCCCGGTGCACATGAAGCTGCACGGTCACGAGAACGTCAGCCAGTTCGTCGTCTCGCTGCACATCGCCGGCATGTACGCCTTCGCCCCGCTGGTGGGGCGGTTCGCCGACCACCACGGCCGGCCACGGACCATCCAGATCGGTGGCGCCGTGCTGGTGGCGGCGACGCTGCTGGCCGCGCTGTCGGGTGACGCCGACATGCTGCTGTTCCCGGCGCTGTGGGCCCTCGGAGTCGGGTGGAACTTCGGTCTGATCGGCGGGTCGTCGCTGCTGTCGGAGTCCGTGGCCGGGGAGCATCGCGTCGCCGTGCAGGGCGTGGCCGACCTGCTGATGAGCGTCTGCGGGGGCACCGCCGGGTTCGCCAGCGGCTTCATCCGCAAGGCCTTCGGGTTCCACCTCTTGGCCGCCGGCTCCACGGTGGTCGCCGGGCTGATGCTCGTGGCGGGCGCACTGGCGGTGACCCGTCGCTCGCTGGTGACCGGCTGAACGACGCCAGCACCCAGCCGAGAGCGGTGCTCAGCGGGGGAGTGGGTCGGGCACGTCGAGGCCGTGGCTGCGCAACCCTTGCTCGATGCGCTTGTTCAGCGTCTCGAGCACGGCAATCCGGGCGAAGCGCTTCTGCTCGGCGGGGATGACGTCCCAGCGCCCGTGCGGGTGGCTGGTCCGGCGGAACATCTCCTCGGCGGCTTCGTCGTAGCGCCGGTTCTTGGCCCGGTTGCGCCAGTCCTCCTCGGTCAGCTTCCACTGCTTGAACGGGTCTGCCGCCCGCGCCTCGAACCGTGCTTGCTGCTCCTCGTCGCTGATGTGCAACCAGAACTTGACGATGATCATCCCTTCGAGCACCAGCGTGCGCTCGAACTCGACGATCGCCCGGTAGGCCCGCTCCCACTCCTCGTCGGTGGCGAACCCCTCGACCCGCTCGACGAGCACCCGCCCGTACCAGCTGCGGTCGTAGACGGTCATCTCCCCGAGGCCCGGCAGCACCTTCCAGAAGCGCCACAGGAAGTGATGCTCCTTCTCCTGCTTGGTCGGCGCAGCGAACCCGCAGACCTCGTAGTGGCGGACGTCGAGATGGCCGACGACCGCCTTGATCGCCCCGCCCTTGCCGGACGCGTCCGGGCCTTCGAAGACGATGACGAGGCCCGGGCCGAGGTGGGAGTCGCCCATCTTCCCGCCGAGATGCAGGCGAAGTTGGGCGAGGCGCTTCTGCGCCGCGGCCAGGCGCACCTCGTAGTCCTCCCGGGACAGCCGCTTGGTCAGGTCGAGCGTATCCAGGCGGCCCATCGCCGCCGAGCGTACCCTGGGCCCGCTCGACCGACGAAGTGACGGCCCGGACGCGATACGGTAGGGGGTAGTGCTGTCGGATGAGCCCGAGTCTGTTGGCGGGCACTTCGCCGAGACGCTCGAGGCGGCCCGTCTCGGTGACCGCGACGCGCTGGGTGCCCTGTGGTCGGCGTTTCAGCCGATGGTGCTGCGCTACCTCCGCGGCCGTGGTGCCGCCGAGCCGGCGGATCTGGCCAGCGCCGTCTGGATCGACGTCGCCCGGGGGCTGACCCGCTTCCGCGGTGGGCGGCGTGACTTCGTCGCCTGGCTGATGACCATCGCCCGCCGCCGGCACATCGACGACATCCGCCAGCGGGTCCGCCGCCCGACGGTGGCGATCGATGCCGTTCCCGAACCGAGCGTCGAGCAGCCGGACACGGCCGATCTGGAACGGGCCCTGGCGCTGATCCGCCGGCTCCCCGATGACATGGCCGAGGCGGTGCTGTTGCGCTACGTCACCGGCCTGGACATCGCCGAGATCGCCACGATCCAGGGCAAGCGCGAGGGCGCAGTGCGCGTCGCCATCCATCGCGGCCTGACCCGGCTGCAGCACGCCATGGAGGGTCGCCGTGATTTCCGGTAACAATCTCGCGGGTCGGTCGATATGTCCGGCATGAGTCCGCCCGACGACGCTCGGCTTTCGGCGGAGTGCTTGAGATTGCTTGCATCCCTGCAGCAGCCGGCAAGCGCGGCCGAGCTCGTCGGGCGAGACTCCGCCGTCGATGCCATGCTCGACGCGCTGGGCGACGGCAGCGGTCGGCGTCCGGTCGTCGGTGTCCCGTGGCGGTCCCGGGTGCTGGGGCGGGTGGCCGCCGCCCTGATCCTCGTCGGCGCGGGAGTCCTGGCGCTCCAACTCGGGTTCGGTCACGACCACCAACCACGCGGGACGACGCCGCCCGGTGGCTCGGTGAACTCGACCACGCCGCGAACGGGCGTCCTCACCACCATCCCGCCCACCGTCCCCGGCGTCTCGCCGACGGGCCCGGCCGATGCCACGTCGGGAGTGGTCCCGGCGAACGGGGCGAACACGCCGAACGGGCTGATCGGCGCGGGCACGGTGCCGGTTCCGGTGGTGCCCGGACCGACGCCGACACCGGCTCCGCCGGTCCTGCCCACCACAGACCCGCCCGACGGCGCTCGCAACGGTGGTGTCGACCCGGGCACGACGACGACCACGCCGGCCAACAGCGACGGCAACGGCCAGGGGACGACCCCGACCACCCGGCCGACGCCGACCACGAGCCTGCCGCCGACGACTCGGCCGACCGCTCCGCCGACCCCCACGACTCGGCCGTCCCCGCCGACGACGCGGCCCACCGCCCCGACCCCGACGACTCGGCCGTCCCCGCCGACGACGCGGCCCACCGCCCCGCCCCCGACGACCCGGCCGGCGCTGCCGCCGCCGACGACGCGACCGACCGCTCCGACGGCGCCGCCCAGCCCGCCGGCCCCGTCACCCACGCCGACCTCGGCCACGCCGACGACACCGCCGGCGCGCTCGCCGTCGTCCACCACTCCGCAGGTCTCCCCGGCGGACTCCCGCCCGCCGGCGCGGTCGACGACCACGACGACGATCGGACGCTGACCCGCCGCTGGCCGCGTTGTCTTGGGTCGTCCGGTCCGGCAATCTGGACGGACGAACCGGAGGGTGTGGATGGCACGACGTGGGATGACTCGAGGGCGGGCGCGAGTGGTGGTCGGCGTGATCCTGCCGATCCTCGGGGCATGCAGCTCGAAGGCCACCGACCAGGCGCTGCCCACCGATCGGCGCCCGCCGGGGACACCCGCCGCGACCGTCGCCACGCCGGTCACGGGTGCGCGGCTGCCGACGACCGACGCCGCGCCGGCAGACCCCTCCGACACCACGGCGGTCACCCAAGCCTCCGCGTCACCGACCATCCCCGCACCCGACCCGAGCACGACGACGACCGAACCACTGGTCACCACGGGCGCCGTGGTCATGGTGGCCAATGCGTCCAACGTCGACGGGGCAGCCAGCCGCTTGACCGCCCGCCTGGACTCGCTGGGGTTCAGCACGCAGAAGGCGACCACCGCCGACGGCATCGAGTCACAGCTGGCCACGACGAAGATCTACGTCAAGCCGGGCTCCGAGGCGGTGGCCCGCTCGGTGGCTCGGGTCCTCGGGGTGTCCGAGCTGGCCTACATGCCCACGCCGATCTCCATCCGCGGCGGGCCGATCAACCTCGGTGCCGCCACCATCGTCGTCATGCTCGGCGCCGACAAGGCCGGCGGGTTCTAGGCGGCCATCGCCCGCCGGGCGGCGCGGAACTGCTGCTCGGCGCGGCGCGCCGGGCCCTCGGCCGCCAGGCGATGCGGATCGAAGACCTCCACGCTCCAGCGCGGCGCGGCGCCCATCGCCCGCAGGGTTGCCAGGACACCGCCGATGTCGGCGTCGCCCTCGCCCGGATCCAGACGGCGGGTCATCGCCTCCGCCATCAGGTCGCCGCGCCCGCCGCCCGGCTGGGTGTCGCACAGCTGGACCGCAGCCACCCGATCCGCGGGGATCGAGGCCAGCAGCCGAGGATCGGGTCCACCCGGTTGCCGGGCCCAGTGCCAGGTGTCGACCAGCAACCGGGCTGACGGAACCGGACCGACCACCGCCCATGCGGTGGCCAGATCGGGGATGCCGGACCACGGCAGGAACTCGACGCACGGTGATACCCCCGCCCCGCCGAGCACCTCGGCGACGAGCGCCAGGTTGGCGGCGGCCCGCTCGACGTCGACGGGCCGGTCGCCCAGCTCGACCGCCATCACCAGATCGGCTCCCACCGCGCCGGCGTCGTCGAGCGCTGCTGCGGCCTCGGCTCGCGCTGCGTCACCGTCCGTCGACCAGCCGAACAGCGCCTCCAGGCAGGAGACCCGCAAGCCACGCTCGGACAGCACCGCGGCGGGATCGGCGCCCGCCGCCGCCAGCGCGGACACCGCCGGTCGGGAGATCCCGACGTGGCCGAACCCGGCCGCCGCGGCGGCGTCGGCCGCCGTGACGACGGCATCGGCCGTTGGCGACCACGGGTTGCCGAGGGTCAGGGTGGCGAGGAACACGCCGAGCTCGGGCGGATCGCTGGCGGCCATGCACCGACCTTAGGCAGTGCCCGGCAGCGTGGGGCGGGTCCGGGACAGGAAGGCACCGGCGTCGGCCAGGAGGAACTGCCCCGTCATGCACCGCGCCAGGTCGCTGGCGAGGAACACGGCCAGCCGTCCGAGCTCGTCGGGTTCGACCCGCCGGCGCAGCGGTGTCGACGCCGCCACGGCGTCGAGGTACTCCTCGTCGAGGGCGGCGACGACCTGCTCGGTGGCCGTGGTTCCCGGAGCGATGGCGAAGACGCGCACGCCGGCCGGGCCGAGCTCGACCGCCAGGCTGGTCACCAGGTGGTTGAGCGCCGCCTTCGCCGCGGCGTAGATGGCATTGGTCGGCGACGGCCGGGTGGTCTCCCCGGAGCTGACGAACAGCAGGGTCCCGCCCCGCCCACCGGCGACCATGGCCCCGGCCTGCGCCCGGGCGCCCAGCGCGGCGAGGGTGAGGTTCTGGTCGACGATGTCCCGCCAGTCCTCGGGCCCGTAGTCGAGAAACGGCTGGGTCCGCCGACCGGCCGGCAGCATGCCGACGTTGTTGACGGCGATGTCCAGCCTGCCGTGCTGATCGACGACGTCGGTGACGATGCGGTCGTGGGCGGTGTCGTCGCGCAGGTCGGCGCACCGCGCCGTGGCCGTGCCGCCGGCGTCACCGATCTCCGCGGCCACGGCGTCGACCCGCTCGCCGCGCCCGTCGACGATCACCACGTGGGCACCGGCGCCGGCCAGCCAGTGGGCGATGCTCCGCCCGATCCCGGCTCCGGCGCCGGTGATCAGGGCGACCTGCCCGCCCAGATCGATGGTGACCGTCATCGGTCCTCCCGTCGCGGATCGTGGACGACCACGCCGCCCAGCCCGTCGATCTCGGCCGCCAGGGCCGCGCCGGCCAACCGCTCGATGAACTCGGCGGGCATGACGCACTCGGCGCAGCGGGCGTCGGCGAGTTCCAGGGTGAGGTGGGCGACGCCACCCTCGATGCGCTCGAGGCGCAGTTCGGCGCCGTCCTGGCGCAGCGTCTGCTGCAGATCGGCCAAGCGCGCCGGCTCGGCCTGGTCCGATCCGGGCACGGGTGTCCCGGCGAGCGCTCGGGCGGCGATCTCGGCCGACTCGGCGCCCCACCGGCGCACCTCGTCCGGATCGGTGCCGCCCAACGGGTGGGGGACGACGAGCACGGCCAGGTCCGCACGCCCCAGCTCGGCGGCGACCCGGCGGGTCAGCGAGAGGAACGGTGGGGTGGTCACGACGAGCGCGGTGACTCCGCGGCCCTCCAGCTCGACGGCGTCGTGGACACTCCACGACGTGCAGCTCCCTCAATCGGCCGAGCCCACCAGCGTGACGTCGACCTCGTCGCCCAGCCGGGCGAGGACCTCCGGACGGGCGGCGGTGGCCGCATTGGCACCTGGGCCCTTGCCGGTGACCAGTCCGGCCACGGCGCCGTGCCGACCGACCAGGGTCTGGGCGATGGCACCGAGCACCACGCCGGCATTGGGCTTGCCATTGTCGAGCACGCCGAGGCGCCGCCCGACCAGTGACGGGCGGATGCCCGGCGTGCGCCGTGGCGCACCATCCTCCCCGGCGATCGATCCGCACGGCTCGTAGATCAGCATCGAACCTCCCGCCATCCATCATCGCCGATCGCCGTCATGGCTCGACGGCCAGGGTGACGCTGCGGGTCATGCCCCAGCTGGGAACGATCGAGGAGTGCTTGCCCGCGCCGCCCACGACGAGCACCAGGATGTTGGCGGGAGACTCGGTCATCGGCAGCAGGTCGTCGTCGCCGGCCGCCATCATCCACGGCGCCCACGCCAGCGTGGCGAAGTGCCGGCGCAGCAGCGCCGCCGGGTGCCGGGCCCGCTCCCACAGGCGCTCGGCGATGGTCGCCCGGTCGAGCCCGGCGGCGGCCATCGCCGCGGCATGCTCCGGGCAGAGCAGCACGACGTACTCGCCCTGGCTGATGCACGCGTTGTTCTGGCCGAGGGTGGCCATGGCCGAGGCCAGCTTGTCGAGGATCAGCTGCGGATCGCCGTGCTCCATGTCGTGGACGTTGTGCGGGCCCTCACCACAGTGCACGGTGACGGCCGAGGCGGCGCGCACCCCGCGCCCGGCGGCGAACCCACCCCACGGGGAGGCGGACTCGTGCTCGGCGACGCAGAAGCCGTACTTCGCCGGCCCGCCCTGCGTGGACGCATCACCGTCGCCCACCGTGGCCCCGGCGACATGGGTCAGGATCAGCCGTACCGCCCGCCCGGTGGTGGCATTGGCCCGGTTGCCGGGGCCCAGGGCGCCGCTGGCGTAGCGGTACCCGGCGCCGTGGACGACGGCCCCGTGGACGATCAGCAGCGGAGCGACCGGGTGGGTGGTGGCGTTGACCCCGCGCAGGTTGACCTCCGGGCGGGCCAGGGCGCGCACTGCGCTGAGCACGACGGGGAGCTGGGCCGGCCGGCACCCGGCCAGCACGGCATTGACGGCGATGATCCGCCGGGTGGCCAGACCACGGCGCGGCTCCAGCACGGCGACGACCTCGTCGGGGTCCTGTCCGGGCGCGCCCTCGGCCAGCATTGCCTCGACCCGCGCCGCGGTCGGGGCGACCAGCGGCAGGCCGTCACCCCACCCGTGCCGCTCGAACAGCTCGTACAGGGCCTCGGGGTCGTCGCTCGGCAGCTCGATCGACGGTCCGCTCATCGGCGGCGGATCACGGGGTGCAGTTCACGCAGGTGGTGGCTTCCGGCAGTGCCTCGAGCCGGGCGGCGCCGATCGGCTTGCCGCAGACCGAGCAGGTGCCGTACTCACCGCTCTCCACCCGCTGCAAGGCCCGCTCGGCGTGTTCGACGGCGCCACGCGCCCCTTCCAGCAGGGTCCGCACCGAGTCGCGATCCTCCTGGAGGACGTCGGGATCCTCGAGGCACTGCTGGTACTCGGCCTCCAGCTGGTCGCGTTGCTCGACGGCTCGAGCCAGGTCGTCGCGCAGGCGAGCGGCAACATCGGAACCTTCTGCGGTGGACATGGCAACCTCCGGAACGGGAGCCGACCCGAGCGGCGTCCCCGAGACCCAGCGTAGATCACCCGTTCGCCGAACCCGGTGGTGGATGCCGGTCGGAGCGACCCGTCGAGCACAATGGCGTGGTGAGCTACCAGGCAGCCGAGGACCGCTACGACCAGATGACCTACCGGGTGGTGGGCCGCAGCGGGCTGCGGTTCCCGGCGCTGTCGCTCGGGTTGTGGCAGAACTTCGGCACCGACCGTCCGGAGGAGACCCAGCGAGCCATCCTGCGGCGGGCCTTCGACCGCGGCGTGACCCACTTCGACCTGGCCAACAACTACGGCCCGCCGTACGGCCGGGCGGAGGAGAACGTCGGCCGTTACCTGGCCGACGACTTCCGACCGTACCGCGACGAGCTGATCATCTCGACCAAGGCCGGCTGGGACATGTGGCCGGGCCCCTACGGCCAGGGAGGCGGCTCGCGCAAGTACGTCCTGGCGTCGCTCGACCAGTCGCTGCGTCGCCTCGGCCTGGACTACGTCGACATCTTCTACAGCCACCGCTTCGACCGGGACACCCCGCTGGAGGAGACCATCGGCGCGCTGGACACCGCCGTGCGCTCCGGCAAGGCGCTGTACGTCGGGATCTCCTCGTACTCGGCGCAGCGCACGGCCGAGGCCGCCGACATCGCCCGTCGCCTGGGCACCCCGCTGCTCATCCACCAGCCGTCGTACTCGATGCTGAACCGGTGGATCGAAGGCGGGCTGCTGGACGAGCTCGAGCGCCAGGGCATGGGTTGCATCGTCTTCACCGCCCTGGCCCAGGGGCTGCTGACCGACCGGTACCTCGGCGGGGTGCCGTCGGACTCCCGCGCCGCCCGGCCCAACTCGACCCTGACCGGGCTCGACGAGGCGGTGCTGGATCGGGTCCGGGCCCTGCAGCGCATCGCCGCCCGCCGTGGCCAGCAGCTCGCCCAGCTGGCCCTGCAGTGGGTCCTGCGCGACCCGCGGGTGTCCTCGGCGGTGATCGGTGCCTCCTCGGTGGCCCAGCTCGACACCAACCTCGACGCCTTGTCGGGCCCCCCGCTGACCGACGACGAGCTGGCCGAGATCGACCGCCACGCCGTCGACTCCGGCATCAACCTGTGGGAAGGCCCGTCCACGGCCTGAGCCGCGCTCCGGCGATCACGACCGTTGGTAGTTCGGGGCTTCCTTGGTGATCGTCACGTCGTGGGGGTGGCTCTCCTCCCGCCCGGCGGTGGTGACGCGCATGAACCGGGCGTCGTCGCGCAGCGCAGCCAGGTCGGCCGCCCCGGCGTAGCCCATGCCGCTGCGCAGCCCGCCGGCCAGCTGGTGGACGACCTCGGCCAGCGTGCCGGCGTAGGGCACCCGACCCTCGATCCCCTCCGGCACCAGCTTGCGCGACCCGCCACCCTGGCCCGATGCGTAGCGGTCGGCCCCGTGGCCCTGCATGGCCCCGAGCGAACCCATGCCCCGGTAGCTCTTGTAGCGGCGCCCCTCGAACAGCTCCAGCTCTCCCGGCGACTCGTCGGTCCCGGCCAGCAGCGAGCCGAGCATCACCGTGCTGGCGCCGGCGGCGATGGCTTTGACGATGTCGCCGCTGTAGGCGATGCCGCCATCGGCGATGATCGGCACCTCCCGGCGGCGGGCCGCCTGGCTGGCGAACCAGATGGCCGACAGCTGCGGCATGCCCGCCCCGCTGATGACCCGGGTGGTGCAGATCGACCCGGCGCCCACGCCCACCTTGACGGCGTCGGCGCCGGCATCGGCGAGGGCGTCGACACCCTCGGCGGTGACGACGTTGCCGGCCAGGACCGGGACGTCCGGCCAGGCCTGCTTCAGCGCCCGGATCGTCTCGATCACCCCGGCCGAATGGCCGTGGGCGGTGTCGATGGCGAGGATGTCGACGCCCCGGCCGACCAGCGCATCGGCCCGCTTCTCGGCGTCGGGCCCGACGCCCACGGCCGCGGCGACCAGCAGGCGCCCCTGGGCGTCGTAGGCCGCATGGGGGAAGTCCTGGCGCTTCTGGATGTCCTTGACGGTGATCAGCCCGGCCAGCACGCCGTCGTCGTCGACCAGCGGGAGCTTCTCGATCCGGTAGCGCTGCAGCAGCGCCTTGGCCTGCTCCAGCGACGTGCCCACCGGGGCGGTGACCAGCCGCTCGGAGGTCATGAAGTCGGCAACCGGTCGGCCACGGTCGGCGGGCGAGGTGAAGCGCAGATCGCGGTTGGTCAGGATGCCCACCAGGCGGTTCGCCGGGTCGACGATGGGCACCCCGCTGAAGTGGTACCGGGCCATCAGCGCATCGGCGTCGGCCACCCGTGCGTCGGGGCCGAGGGTCACCGGGTCGGTGATCATGCCGCTCTCGGAGCGCTTGACCCGCTGCACCTCGGCGGCCTGCTCGTCGATCGGCAGGTTGCGGTGGATGACGCCGATCCCACCCTGGCGAGCCATGGCGATGGCCATCCGCGACTCGGTGACCTTGTCCATCGCCGCCGAGACGAGGGGCACGTTGAGGAACACGTCGGCGGCCAGCCGGGCGCGCAGGTCGACGGCGTCGGGCAGCACCGAGGAGAACCCGGGCACGACGACGACGTCGTCGAAGGTCAGGGCCTCGAAGCGGTCGAACAGTTCGTCACGCGAGGCGGGTCGGGACATGGGACTCCTCCAGGATCGTCGTCGTGGTCAACGGTGGGGTGGCGGTCAGCAGCCGGCCGAGGGTTCGCACCAGCAGGACGTGCTCGGCGGCCTGGACCCGGCGGCGGAGATCGTCGAGGGTGTCGCCGGGCTCGATGGCCACGACGGCGAGGTCGAGCACCGGCCCGTCGTCGACGCCCTCGTCCGGCACGAGGTGCACCATCACCCCGGTGTGGTCGCGCAGCCCGGCGGCCCCCTCGGCGTGGGCCCGCTCGATGGCGTGGAGGCCCGGGAGCTCTCCGGGCAGCGCCGGGTGCAGGTTGACCACCCGCTCCGGATGGCGCCCGAGGAAGGTCGTGGTCAGCAGCCGCATCCACCCGGCCAGCACCACCCAGTCCGGGTCGTGCTCGCTGACGGCGATGGCCAGGCGGCGGTCGTAGTCCGGTCGGGACTCGCCGGGGCGGCGCACCACCGTGACCGCCGGGATCCCGGCCCGTGCGGCGCGCTGCAGGGCGATGGCGTCGGGGCGGTCGGACACCACGACGACCACCTCGGCGGGCAGCACCCCGCTGGCGCAGGCGTCGAGGATCGCCTGCAGGTTGGTGCCCGACCCACTGGCCAGCACGGCAAGCCGGGCCGCCGCACTCATCGCAGGGTGACCCCGCGCCGGCCGGGCACCAGGCGCCCGATGATCCAGCTCGGCTCGGCGATGGCGGCTCGGATCTCCTCCGGCCGATCGGTGACCACGACCATGCCGATGCCCATGTTGAGGGTCCGGTACAGCTCCTCAACCGGCATGGTCGTGGCGACCTGGGTGACCAGCTCGAACAGCGGTGGCAGCGGCCACGAGCCGAGCTGGATCTCGGCGTGGACCCCCTCGGGCAGGACCCGAGGCAGGTTCTCCGGCAGCCCGCCGCCCGTGATGTGGGCCAGGGCCTTCAGCGCCGGGTGGTCGAGCAGCGGGCCGAGGACGTCGAGGTACGAACGGTGCGGCTCGAGCAGGGCGTCGACCAGCGGGCGATCGAGCGGGGCCGGCTGGGCGTCGAGGGGCAGCCAGGCGAACAGGTTGCGCAGCAGCGAGTACCCGTTGGTGTGCGCTCCGCTGGAGGCCAGGCCGACCAGGACGTCGCCGGCGGCCACCGTCGGGCGGGGCAGCAGGTCGGCCCGCTCCACCGCACCCACCAGCGTGCCGGCGATGTCGAAGTGGCCGTCGTGGTAGACGCCCGGCATCTCGGCGGTCTCCCCGCCCAGCAGCGCACACCCACCGGCCGCGCAGGCCGCGGCCATGCCGCCGACGACCTCGGCGACCTGCTCGGCGCGGATCCGGGCGGCGGCGATGTAGTCGAGGAAGAACAGCGGGCGAGCCCCCTGCACGAGGACGTCGTCGATGCAGTGGTTGACGATGTCCTGGCCGACCCCGGCGTAGCGCCCGGCCCGGGCGGCTAGCTCGACCTTCGTGCCGACGCCGTCGGTGGAGCCGACCAGCACCGGATCGTCCATGGCGACCAGCGCCGCGGCGGAGAAGGCCCCGCCGAAGCTGCCGACGCCGCGCAGCACGGCAGGGCCGTGGGTCGCCTCGACCGCCGCGGCCAGGGAGCGGACGGCCCGATTGCCTTCGTCGATGTCCACCCCGGTCGCCGAGTAGGTGGCGATGCCCGCCGCCCGGGCCCGCCAGCCGATGTCGCCGCGCACCTGGACGCCGTCGAGCTCGATGCGCGCCAGCGCGTCGTACGCCTGCTGTCGGGCCCGACCGAGGTCGGCTGCAGTGGCCGTGACCGACAGCACCCGCCCGCCGGTGACCGTGCCGCGGCACACTCCCGCCGGGTGCAGCACCACGCCCTCGGCCAGCTCGACGCTGCCGTCGGGCAGCGGGCGGCCGTCGAGGCGCACCGTGCCGCCGAGCTGCGGGCAGTCCGGGTAGCCGGGGGCGGCGGCCACCACCGTGCAGGCTGCCCCGGCTCGGGTGGTCACCATGGCGGGGTCGAGCCGACCCTCGACGCAGGCCATCGCCAGAGCCGCCAGGTCGGCATCCAGCAGCGCCAGGACGGCCTGGGCCTCGGGATCCCCGAAGCGGCAGTTGTACTCCACCAGTCGAGGCCCGCCCGCCGTGAGCATCAGCCCGGCGTACAGCACCCCGATGTAGGGCGTCCCGGCGGCGGCGAGGTGATCGATGACCGGCTGGACGAACGTGGCCGTCAGGGCCGCCGGGTCGAGGCCGAGGTCGACGGGGGCCACCGCGCCCATGCCACCCGTGTTCGGTCCGGTGTCCCCCTCGCCGATCCGCTTGTGGTCCTGCACCAGCGGCAGCGCCACGGCGCGACGCCCGTCGGAGACGGCCAGGAGGGTCAGCTCCGGGCCGCTCATGCGCTGCTCGACCACCAGCGGCCCGGCAGCGCCGAGGGCGACGATGGCGGCTTCGGTCTCGGCCGGACCGTCCGGGACGGCCACGCCTTTGCCGGCCGCCAGGCCGTCCTGCTTGACCACCACCGGGGGGCATCCGTCGGCGCGCCACGCGTCGAGCGCGCTGGGCGCGTCGGGGTGCGTGCGGTAGCGGGGGATGGGGATGCCCAGGCGGGCCGCCAGGTCACGGCCGTCGGCCTTGGAGGTCTCCAACCGGGCCAGCGCTGCGGTGGGGCCGAAGCAGGCGATGCCGGCTGCCGTGCAGCGGTCGGCGGCCCCCGCGGCCAGCAGTGATTCGGGCCCGACGATGACCAGGTCCGGGTGGGCGCCGACTGCCGAGTGGATCGAGTCGCACACCTCAACCCGGTGCCCGTGGCGGGCGACGTGCCAGGCGATGGCGTGCTCCCGCCCGCCCGAACCGAGCACGACGACGTGCATCAGCGCAGCGCTCCCTCGAAGGCCAGCTTCACCGGGGCCTCCTCCACCGGGACGGGGTAGTCGCCCGTGAAGCAGGCGGTGCACAGGCCCGAACCGCCGGCCGGCTCCGGGCCGGCGATGGCGGCCAGCATGCCCGCCAGGCTGAGGAACGCCAGCGAGTCGCAGCCGATGTGCCGGCGGATCTCCTCGACGTCGTGGCGGGCGGCCATCAGGTCGCCGTCGTGGCCCATGTCGACGCCGAAGTGGCAGGCGTGGGTGATGGGCGGGCAGGTGATCCGCAGGTGGACCTCGGTGGCCCCGGCGTCGCGAACCAGCTTGACCAGCGGTCCGGCCGTCGTGCCGCGGACCAGCGAATCGTCGATCATCACCACCCGCTTGCCGGCCAGGTTCTCCGCAAGGGCGTTGAACTTCAGCGCCACCCCGCGCTGGCGCTGGGCCTGGGCGGGCTCGATGAAGGTCCGCCCGATGTAGCGATTCTTGATCAGCCCGTCGTTGAACGGCACCCCGCTGACGTGGCTGTAGCCGATGGCTGCCGGGATGCTGCTGTCCGGCACCGGCACGACGACGTCGGCATCCACCGGGCTCTCCGCGGCCAACCGCTCGCCGAGGCGCTGGCGGGCATGGTGGACGTTGCTGCCCGCCCAGGTGCTGTCCGGCCGGCTGAAGTAGACGAACTCGAAGCTGCAGTGCGCCGGGCGCCCACTGGCGAACAGCCGCCGGCGGCGCAGCTCGCTGCCCTGCAGCGTGACGATCTCGCCCGGCTCGACCTCGGCCACGTCGCTGCACCCGAGGGTCAGCAGGGCGCAGGTCTCCGACGCCGCCGCCCAGCCGCCATCGGGCAAGCGGCCGATCGACAGCGGCCGGAAGCCCCATGGGTCACGGGCGGCGAGGACCCGGTCGTGGGTCAGGATCACCAGGCTGTAGGCCCCCTTCCAGGCCGGCAGGGTGCGCTCGAGGCGTTCCTCCCAGTCGCGCCCGCCGGCCGAGGTGAGCATCAGCGTCATCACCTCGGTGTCGCTGCTGGCGGTCAGCCCGAAGCCGCGCGACAGCAGCTCGGCCCGCAGCGCCGGGGCGTTGACCAGGTTGCCGTTGTGCGCCAGGGCCATCGGGCCGTGCATGGTCTCGACCAGGAACGGCTGGGCGTTGCGCGCTCCGCTGCCACCGGTGGTGCTGTAGCGGGTGTGGCCGATGGCGTGGTAGCCGGTGAGCGGCGCCAGGCGGTCGGGGTTGAAGACGTTGGCCACCAGCCCGGCGTCCTTGTGCAGCCGGGCCCGCTGCCCGTCGCTGACGGCGATCCCGGCGGCTTCCTGGCCGCGGTGCTGCAGGGCGTACAGGCCGAAGAAGGCCATGCTGGCCACCCCGTCACCGTGTGGCGTGGAGAGCCCGAGCACCCCGCACACGTCAGTCCCGCTTCTCGCCGCCGGCGCGCCCGGCGCGGTCGGCCTCGACGACACGGCCGAACGTGGCGGTGCGGTAGTGGGCCAGGCGCTCGGCGATGGCGGGATCGTGCTGGGCGAGGATCTTGGCCGCAGCCAGCGCCGCATTGGCCGGGTCGAGCACCAGCATCGGGGCCACGTCGGCCGGCATCCGCACGCTCGACCACAGATCGTCGGGCGGACCGGGCGGGGGGCAGGCGATGACCGGGGCGCCCACCGCGGCATCGACGAACGCCGACAGGGCGTTGGAGCGCCCGGCGATGGTCACCCAGACCGTCGGGCGCGGATCGGCCTCGTACTGCTCGATGATCGAGAGCACATGACGGGGCGTCTTGTGCGCACTGCCGACCCGCTGCTCAACGGTCAGGCCCAGCCGTTCGGCCATGGCGACGACGGCTGCGGCGTGCTCACGGTCGGCCGGCGACCCCATCAGCACGACCAGCAGCGTGGGAGTGCGAACAGTCATCGGAGGTACTCCTCGACGTTGGCGGTGAGCCGTGGCTCCACCGGGTACGAGCCGGGTTCGAAGGGTGTACCGGTGAGCCGCTCGTAGGCGTCGATGTACCGGGCCGCGGTGGCCTCCCAGACCGCGCCGTCGAGCGCGGGCGGCGCACCGTCGCCGCGGTAGCCGGCGTCGGCCAGGGCCCGGCGGATGACCTCCTTGTCGAGGCTCTCCGGTTCCTCGTCGGCGGCGAGCCGGCCCGGGTAGCTCTCGGCCACCCAGAAGCGGCTGGAGTCGGGCGTGTGCAACTCGTCGATCAGCATCGGCGTGCCGTCGGGTGCCAGGCCGAACTCGTACTTGGTGTCGGCCAGGATCAGCCCGGCGGCGGCCGCCACCTGCCGGCCGCGTTCGAACACGGCCAGCGCCGCAGCCTGGACCTCCTCCCAGACCGCCGGGTCGACCAGGCCGCGCTCGGTCACGTCGGCACAGGTCAGCGCCTCGTCGTGCTCGCCCGCCTCGGCCTTGGTGGTCGGGGTGATGATCGGAGCCGGCAGCTCGGTGTTCTTGCGCAGCCCGTCCGGGAAGGTGTAGCCGTAGATCGTCCGCGCCCCCTCGGCGTAGCGCCGCCACAGCGAGGTGCTGGTGACCCCGGTGATGTGACCGCGGACGATGACCTCGACCGGCAGCGGGCGCGCCGCGGCGGCGATGGTCACGTTCGGGTCGGGCTGGGCCACGACGTTGGCCGGCAGGACGCTGATGTGGTTGGCCACGAGATCGGCGGTCTGGTCGAACCACCACGCCGCCAGCTGGTTGAGCACCTGGCCCTTCCAGGGAACGCCGGCGATGATCCGGTCAAACGCCGACAGCCGGTCGGTGGTGACGAACAGGCGCCGCTCCTCGGGCAGGGCGTACGACACCCGGACCTTGCCGGCCCGGCGGTCGGGGAGGTCGAGGTGGACGTCGACGAACGGGTCGGTCACGGGGTCACAGCTCCTTGGCGTGGCGCACGCCGTTGACGAACAGGTCGAGGCCGAGGCCGCCGACATCGCCGGGGCGGCCGGCACGGTGACGGGGATGCTGGCGGGCCAGCACGTGGTTCTCCGGATGGGGCATCAGCCCGAGGACGACGCCACTCGGGTCGGTCAGGCCGGCGACGGCTCCCATCGACCCGTTGGGATTGGCGCCGGCGTAGGTGAGGGCGATCTGGTCGGCGTCGCCCAGTGCCGCCAACGTGTCGTCGTCGCAGACGAAGCGCCCCTCGCCGTGGGCGATCGGGCAGTCGATCGGGCCCTCCAGCCCGGCGGTCCACACGCAGCGGGTCGACGCCGGTGCCAGGCACACCCAGCGGCAGTCGAAGTGCCCACCGTCGTTGGGGGCCAGCGCGGCGCGCCGACCCCCGCCCGGCAGCAGACCGCTGCGGACCAGGGTCTGGAAGCCGTTGCAGATCCCGATCACCGGCCGCCCGCCGGCGACGAAGTGGTCGAGCGCATCGCCGAGGTGGCGGCGCAGGTCGACGGCCCACACCCGGCCGGCACCGAGGGCGTCGGCATAGCTGAACCCACCGGCCAGCACCAGCAGGTCGGCCCGGTCGAGCTGGCCGGGATCGGCCTCCAGCTCGGCGACGAGGGCGACGAACGGGTCAGCGCCGGCCAGGCGGAGGGCCAGGGCGACGTCGGCGTCCCGGTTGGTCCCCGGCGCCGAGACGATCATCGCCCTCGGCACCACCATCACGTCACCGTAACGAGCGCCGCCCGGCGCCGACCCCCGAGCGGACGAAAAGTTCACCCCACCCCGCCCCGCCGTCACCCCCGCCGACACCCCGCGGTGGGAGGAACGACGCGTGACGTGCTCCGACCCTCCCAACGCGTTGGATCAGGGGATGACGGTGACCGAAACGACCTCGCCGTGCGGGTGCAGCTCGATCAGCTGGGCACCGATCGGGGCCGACGAGCGTTGCCAGCGGTCACCGTGGTGCTCGATCGAGTAGTGGCTGGACGGCCCACCGAGCAGGCGGGCGTGGCGGCCGAGGGGGCTGTCGAGGCGCTCGTGGGTGTGCCCGGCCAGCACCACACGGACCTCCGGGTGGGCGTCGAGCACGGTGACCAGGTCGCTGGCGCCCGCCAGCTGGAACCAGCGGTGTGTGCTGTTCGACACCGGCGGGTGATGGATCGCCAGCACCGTCGGGCGGCGTCCGGCGCGTGCCAGGCGATCGAGATCCGCGGCGACGCAGGCCGCGTCGACCTGCCCCGCCACCGCCCCGGCGACGCTGCTGTCGACCCCGACGACGCGCCACCCGCCGGTCTCGACCGCTCCGGTCGGGAAGGCCACGGCGACCACCGCCGGATCGTCGTGGTTGCCGGGCACGGCCAGCACCGCATCCGCCACCCCGCGGAGCAGCGCGGCTGCTCGGAAGGTGGCGGCCGGCGAGGCATCGTCGGCGATGTCGCCGGTGTGCACGGCCACGTCGACCCGGCCGACCAGCGCCAGCAGGCCCGCCAGCTGCCGATCGGGGTCCAGCCCCTCGGGCGTTGGGCCGGGGACGGCACGCAGATGGGTGTCGGTGACGTGCAGCAGGCGCGGCGGGTCGATCCGGGCACCGTAGCCGCCGGGGACGGGGGCGGGGATGGCTCGTCCGGACCCGTGGAGCGCCTGCGGCAGCTCTGCCGGGTGTTGCCCGGGGTGAGCGATCAGTAGCGGCCGCGCCAGGCTCGGCGCAGGTCGTCGGGCCCGATCCGCACCGCCTCGCCGATGCGCAGCGACGGGTCGGCGCTGACCACGCCGAGCACGGTCACCTGGCCGGGAAGTGCCCGGCGGATCAGGTCGAGGTCGTGAGGGTCGACCTCGGCAACGAAACGACCGTTGGCCTCGCCGAACAGCGTGGCCGGATCGGTGGGTTCGAGGTGGGCACCGAGACCGCCGGCGATGGCCATCTCGGCCACGGCGACGGCCACGCCACCCTCGCTGATGTCGTGCAGGCCGCCCAGGTGCCCACCACCGATCAGGTGGTGGACCACCCGGTAGCGGGCCGGGGCGCCGGCGTCGGGGGGCGGGACGACGCCACCGCTGGTGCCACGCACGAGGTGCAGGTGGCTGCCGCCGAACCAGGTCTCCGGGGCGCCGATGAGCACCAGGTAGTGCCCGGGGTGGCGGAGCTCGGCGGCGGGAAGCCGGGTCAGGTCGGGCACGTGGGCGACGGCGGTGATCACCAGCGTGGGCGGCACGGCGTGGCGCTGACCGTCGCGGCCGAGGTACTCGTTGTTCAGGCTGTCCTTGCCGCTGACGAACGGGGCGTCGTGGGCCGCGGCTGCGTCGACGCAGCCACGCACGGCAGCGACCAACTGGCCGAGGGTCGAGGGCCGGCGCGGGTCGCCCCACGAGAAGTTGTCGAGCAGGGCGATCTTGTCCGGGTCGGCGCCCGCCGCGATCACGTTGCGGACTGCCTCGTCGACCGCGGCGTGGGCCATCCGCTCGGCATCCAGCATGCCGTACCACGGATTGACCCCGATGCCGACGGCGATGCCGTGGTGCTCGGTGGGTTCGGCCAGGACCACGCCGTCGGCGTGGCCGTCCCCCTCGACACCGATCAGCGGCCGACCGAGGGTGGCGCCGCGGATCTCGTGGTCGTAGCGGCGCACGACGTCAGCCTTGCAGGCGATGTTCGGATGGGCGAGCAGGGCCAGCAGGGTGGCGGCGACGTCCAGGTTGGCCGGCGGCAGCTGGTCGACGTCGCGCTGCGGCGCGGGCAGTTCGGCTCGGAGCGAGCGCGGCGGGCGGCCGTCGTGGAGGAAGCCGACGTCGAGGTCGACCACGGTCATCGAGCCGTGGCGGACCACCAGCCGGCCGTCCCCGGTGAAGTGGCCGAGGTCGGTCAGCTCGACGCCGTGGCGGCGGCACACCGTGGTCATCTCGGCCAGGCGGGCCGGGTCGACTGCCAGCACCATTCGCTCCTGGGCCTCGCTCAACCAGATCTCCCAGGGCTGCAGCCCGGGGTACTTGAGCGGGGCGCCGGCCAGATCGACCTCGGCACCGAGCGGATCGGCCATCTCGCCGACCGCCGACGACAGGCCGCCGGCGCCGCAGTCGGTGATCGCCGTGAACAGCCCGGTGGACTCGGCCAGCACGTCGATGAGCAGCTTCTCGACGATCGGATCCCCGATCTGCACGCTGGCACCGGCGACCTCGCCGGTGGCGCCGTCCATGGTCCGGCTGCTGAAGGTGGCGCCGCGGATGCCGTCGCGGCCGGTGCGCCCGCCGATCACCACCACCCGATCGCCGGGGTGCGGCCCGGTGAGCGGCGGGTCGAGCGTCGAGGCGACCCCGATGCAGCCGGCGTAGACCAGTGGGTTGGCGGTGTAGGCCGGGTCGTACAGCACCGCGCCGGCCACCGTCGGCAGGCCGATCTTGTTGCCGTAGTCGGCCACGCCAGCCACGACCCCGTCGATGATCCGGGTCGGGTGGAGCACCCCGTCGGGGGTGCTCGCCATGTCCGGCGAGCCGAAGCACAGCACGTCGGTGATCGCGATCGGGCGGTGGGCCGCGCCCATCACGTCGCGGATCACCCCACCGACGCCGGTGTTGGCCCCGCCGAACGGCTCGACGGCGCTGGGGTGGTTGTGGGTCTCGGCCTTGAGGGCGATGGTCCGGTCCTCGGTGAAGGCGACGATGCCGGCGTTGCCGGCGAAGGCGTTGACGACCCACGGGCGGGCGAGCGTCTCGGTGCTCGACCGCAGCTGGTGGAGCAGCGGCTCGACGGTGGTCCCGTCGGGCAGGGTGATGTCGGCCCGGAAGGTGGTGTGGGCGCAGTGCTCGCTCCACGTCTGGGCGATCATCTCGATCTCGGCGTCGGTGGGCGGGCGGTCGAGGGCGGCGAAGTGTCGGGCGATGGCGCGCAGTTGGTCGAGGTCCAGCGACAGGCCGCGCTCGGCGTTTAGCGCACCGAGGGCCCGGTCGTCGAGGCCGGCCACGGCGACGGTCTCGACGATCGGCTCGGCGGGCTCGGGCGGCTCGCCGAGGTCGATCGGCTCGTCGACCGTCCACCGCTCGACCACCGGGTTGGCCAGCAGCCGGCGCACCACCCGGTCGAGCTCGGTCGCCGAGCGAGCGCCGCGGACCCGGTACCGCCGCCCCACGGTGGCGCGCACGGCCTCACCGGTCCACTCGGCGGCTCGGTGCAACTCGGTGGCGGCCGGGTCGGTGACGCCGTGGCGGGGGACGACGTCGACGGTGTGCACGCCCGTGGACCCCGGTGCGTCGTCAGCGGCCTGCAGCAGCGGCTCGATCAGCAAGTCGCCCAGGGCTCGACCGACCGGGTGGTCGGTCAAGACCAGATCGGCCACCTCGATCGACAGGTGCGGGTACCCGAGCGTGGCCGCCGCCCTGGTCACCGCCGCCGAGCGCGGGTCCTGCCCGCGTGCCGCCACCACCAGCCGTTCGGTCATGCCCGGCACCGTAGGCACCGTCCCCACCCGCCGCGTCCCGCCCATTCCGAAAAGTTCACCCCGCCGGTTCCCCCGCCCCCGCCCCCGCCCCCGCCCCCGCCCCCGCCCCCGCCCCGCCACCCTCGCGTGCGCAAACCGTCCCCACCCCCGCCCGCCGCCGTTCATGCGTGCGCAAACCGTCGCATCCGCCGGTTTGCGCACGCATTCGCACGGCTCGCGTGCGCAGACCTCCGCATCCGGACGATTGCGCACGCGAGGGGGCGGTGGGGGCGGGCTCGGGAACGGGGTGGGGCGGGGGACGGACCGGGGGACGGACCAGGGGACGGACCGGGGAACAGGGTGGGCGGGGGACGGGTGGGTGAGGCGGGGGTTCGAATCTGATGGGGCGTCAGATCGGGGGTATCGTCGGGGCCGATGCACCTGGCCGAGACCGCCGAGCAGCTGGCCCTGCGGGCCGAGCTGCGTGCCTACTTCGCCGGCCTGTTGGCCGACGAGCCGCGCTTCGGGGTCAGCGAGGGGCCCGAGGCCAGCGCCTCGTACCGCCGGGTGATGCGCCGGCTGGGCCGGGATGGCTGGCTCGGTCTGGGCTGGCCGACGGAGTACGGCGGGCAGGGCCGCAGCCCGATCGAGCAGTTCATCATGTTCGACGAGATCCAGCGGGCCCACGTCCCGTTCCCGTTCGTCACCGTCAACACGGTGGGACCGGCGATCATGGCCCACGGGACCGAAGCCCAGAAGGCCACCTACCTGCCGGGCATCCTCCACGGCGAGATCAACTTCAGCATCGGCTACACCGAGCCGGAGGCCGGCACCGACCTGGCCAGCCTGCGCACCACCGCCGTGCTCGACGGCGACGAGTGGGTGATCAACGGCAACAAGGTGTTCACGTCCGGCGCCAACCAGGCCGACTACGTGTGGCTGGCCTGCCGCACCGATCCCGACGCCCCGAAGCACCAGGGCATCACCATCCTCATCGTCCCCACCGATCGCCCCGGGTTCTCCTGGACGCCGATCGTGACCGTCGGCGACGTGATGACCACGGCCACCTACTACGACGACGTGCGCGTCCCCCGCGACAACGTCGTCGGCCAGGTCAACGGGGGATGGGCGCTGATCACCATGCAGCTTAACCACGAGCGCGTCGGTCTGGCGGCGCTGAGCGCCCTGGGCGAGCGGTTGTGGGACGACGTCGTCGCCTGGTGCCGGGCCACCCCGGCGGGTACCGATCCGGCGACGACGATGATCGACGTTCCGTGGGTGCAGGCCGACCTGGCCCGCACCAAGGCGCTGTTGCAGGCGATCCGGCTGATGACCTGGCGGCTGGTTCGCTCGGTCAGCGATCACACCCTCGGGCCGGCCGAGGCCAGCAGCACGAAGGTCTTCGGCACCGAGCAGCTCGTCGAGGTCTACCGGGTCCTGCAGGGGGTGCTCGGCCCGGTGGGTTCGCTGCGCGCCGGGTCACCCGGGGCGGCGCTGCACGGCGAGCTCGAGCAGGCGGCGCGGGCCGCGCAGATCAACACCTTCGGCGGTGGGGTCAACGAGATCCAGCGTGATCTCGTGGCGACGGCCGGGCTGGGTCTGCCACGGTCGCGCTGAGCGCTCCCACCGACATCGCCGTCAGGTTGGCCACCCAGGCCTCGTGAGCGAGCGCCGGGCGGGCGGCGCGCTCGACCATCCGGGCCCGCGATCCGAGCGCCTCGGCGGTCAGCTCGAGGAACCGAGTCAGCCGCTCTCGGCGCACGGCATCGTCGCTGACCCCGACGCGGCGGAGGAGGTGGTGGTCGATCCCCTGCAGCGTGCGCAAGGCCTCGGCGGGCACGGTGGCCGCGTCCCATTCGTCGAACAGGTCGTTGAGCTGGGAGATGATCGCCAGGAACTGCCGGCCGATCGGGTCGCCGAGCAGATCGGCCTGGGGGACGATCCAGGCGGTCACCAGCTGCTGGATCGTCGGATCGGGGCCGGCACCTGCGAGGAGGACGGCCCGGCGGCGCTCGATGTCGTCGTTGGTCGTGGCGATGATGGCTTCGAGCAGCCCCTGGCGTGAGCCGAAGTGGTAGTGCAGGGCCGAGGCGTTGCGTTGCCCGGCGGCGTCGACGATGGTCTTCAGCGGGGTGGCGTAGACACCGGTGGTGGCGAACAGGCGCCGGCCGACCTCGATCAGCCGGGCGCGTGTCCGAGCGCCGTCACGGGGCACTCAGATCCTCTGCAGGATCGTCGCCGTGGAGACCGCCCCGCCGCAGCACATGGTCACCAGGGCGAACTCGGCGTCGCGCCGTTCCAACTCGTGCAGGGCGGTGGTGATCAGCCGGGCACCGGTGGAGCCCACCGGGTGACCGAGGGCGATCGCCCCGCCGTTGACGTTGACCTTCTCCACCAGGTCGTCGTCGCCGACGCCGTAGACCCTGGCCCACGACAGGACCACGCTGGCGAAGGCCTCGTTGATCTCGACCAGGTCGATGTCGGCGAGGGTCATGCCGCTGTCGGCGAGGACCTTGGCGGTCGAGTTCACCGGTCCGTCGAGGTGGTAGTACGGCTCGGCCCCGACGAGGCACTGGGCGACGATCCGGGCGCGCGGCCGGCGACCCTCGGCTCGGGCCCTGGCTTCGTCCATCCACAGCACCGCCGCGGCACCGTCGCTGATCTGCGAGGAGTTCCCGGCGGTGTGGATCCCGTCGGGCAGCACCGGCTTGAGCTCGGCCAGCTTGGCGGCCGAGGTCTCGCGCAGGCCCTGGTCGGTGGACGCGGTCATGACCGTGCCGTCCGGCTGCGTGGCCTCGACCGGGATGATCTCGCGCTCGAAGCGGCCCTCGGCGACGGCCCGGGCCGCCTTCTGCTGGGAGATCAGCCCGAGGTGGTCGACCTCGGCGCGGGTGATGCCCCGCCGGGCGGCGATCCGCTCGGCCGCACCGAACTGGTCGGGAACGTCGAGGGGGAAGTCGTCGGCCTTGCTGCGGCCGTTGGGGAACTGCCCGTCGGCCGTGCGCGGCACGGCGGAACCGAGCGGGACCCGGCTCATCAGCTCCACGCCGCAAGCCAGGCCGGCGT
The DNA here is from genome assembly GCA_029782355.1 of Actinomycetes bacterium. Taxonomy (GTDB): domain Bacteria; phylum Actinomycetota; class Acidimicrobiia; order Acidimicrobiales; family Ilumatobacteraceae; genus JAKOUY01. The sequence continues at coordinate 40,186 of JAKOUY010000036.1, read as the reverse complement.
CGACCACGTCGGCGGTGATCATGGTGGCGATCAGGTGGTTGGCCTGCTGCGACGAGCCGCACTGGCAGTCGATGGTGGTGGCGGCCACCTCCCATGGCAGGCCGGCCTGGAGCCACGAGGTGCGGGTGACGTTGCTGCCCTGCATGCCGGCCTGGGTGACGCAGCCGCCGATGACCTGGCCGACGCTGCCCGGCTCGACACCGGCGCGGGCCAGCACGCCGTGCTGGGCGGCGGCCAGGAGATGGGTGGCGTGCATGCCGGCGAACTGGCCGTTGCGCTTGCCGATGGCGGTGCGTCCGGCCTCGATGATCACGGGGCGTCCCATGGCGGTCACGTTACGGCCGGACCGCGGCGGTGCCGTAACCGGGGTTGGCCGCTCGGCGGGCGCCGGGCCTATCGTCGCTGCCATGGAACTTGCCGGTGTGAGTGCGATCGTGACGGGTGGGGCATCGGGGATCGGTGCGGCGTCGGCCAGGCTGCTGGCCGGTCGGGGCGCCAAGGTGGTGGTGGCCGACCTGCAGGCCGACAAGGGCACGGCGCTGGCCGACGAGATCGGCGGGGCGTTCTGCAAGGTCGACGTGACCAACACCGACGACATCGTCAACGCCGTGGAGATGGCCAAGAGCATGGGCCCGCTGCGGGTGCTGGTGAACTCGGCCGGCATCGGCTGGGCCCAGCGCACGGTCGGCAAGGACGGCACCTACGAGTCGGCGGCCAATCTCGACGCCTACAAGAAGGTCATCGCCATCAACCTGATCGGAACCTTCGACTGCATCCGCCTGGCGGCGACGGCCATGAGCACCACCGAGCCGCTGGAGTTCGGCGAGCGCGGCGCCATCGTCAACGTGGCTTCGGTCGCCGCCTTCGACGGCCAGATCGGCCAGGCCGCGTACAGCTCGTCGAAGGGTGGTGTGGTGGGCATGACCCTGCCCGTGGCCCGCGACCTGGCTGCGGTGGGCGTGCGCGTCAACTGCATCGCCCCTGGCCTGATCGACACCCCGATCTACGGCGAGGGTGAGGGCAGCGAGGCGTTCAAGGCCAACCTGCAGAAGGGGGTCCTGTTCCCCCAGCGCCTCGGCCGACCCGAGGAGCTGGCCTCGGTGGTCCTCGAGCTGGTCACCAACAGCTACATGAACGCCGAGACGATCCGCGTCGACGGCGGCATCCGCATGCCACCCAAGTGACCGCCGGCCGGGCCGACGCGCCTAGGTGGTGTAGTCGGCGTTGATCCGCACGTACCCGTCGGACAGGTCGCAGCCCCACACCGTCGCCGCCGCCGAGCCGGTGCCGAGGGTGACGTGGATGCGCACCTCGTCGCCACGCAGGTAGCGGGCCAGGCGGGCCAGGCCGTCGGCGTCCACCGGCACCGGATACAGCTCCTGATCGCCGAAGCGGATCACCACCCGCTCCTGGTCGATCTCGTCGGCCGTGGTCGACTTGCCCACGGCCATGGCCACCCGCCCCCAGTTGGGATCGGCGCCGTGGACGGCCGTCTTGACGAGCGGGGAGTTGACGATCGCCTTGGCCACCCGGCGAGCCTGGGCGTCGTCGGCGGCGGCGTCGACGCACACCTCGATCAGCTTCGTGGCCCCCTCGCCGTCGCGGGCGATCTGGCGAGCCAGCGAGCCCATCACCTGCTCGAGGGCGACCTCCAGGGCGGCCGGGTCGATCTCGCCGGCCGTCCCGTTGGCCAGCACCACGGCGGTGTCGCTGGTGGAGGTATCGGTGTCGACCGAGACGGCGTTGAACGTCCGCCCGACCACCCGGCGGACCATCGGGTCGAGCGTCGCCGCCTCGGCAGCGGCGTCGGTGAACACCATGGCGATCATCGTCGCCATGTCCGGCTCGATCATCCCGACGCCCTTGGCCACCCCCACCACGCGGGCCGCGCCGGCGCCCGCCACGGCCAGCTTGGGCACGGTGTCGGTGGTCATGATCCCGCGGGCCACGGCCGCAGCATCGCAGCCGGGCAGCGGCCGGGGGATGGCGGCGAGCCCGGCGCGCACCCGGTCCATGGGGTACTGGCGGCCGATGACGCCGGTCGAGGCGATCAGGACCTCGTCGGTGGCGCAGCCAACGGCGCCGGCCACGCCGGCCACCACCTCACGGGCATTGGCCAGTCCCTCGGCGCCCGTGGCGACGTTGGCGTTCTTGGAGATGACGACGATCGCTCGGGCATGCGCCGAGGCCTGGCGGGAGACGATCACGCTGGGTCCGGCGAACGAGCTCTGCGTGTATAGCCCCACCGACACGCAGGGGCGCTCGCTGGCGACGACGGTGAAGTCGTCGGTGCCGTCCTTGATGCCGATGTTGGTCACGTGGCAGCGGAATCCCTCCGGAAGCTCGACCGGTGCGCCGGTCGGGCTCATCGTCCGAGGGCGGCGGCCAGCGCCCCTGCCAGCTCCGGGTGCCGCCAGGTGAACCCCGCCGAGCGCAGGACCTCCGGCTGGACCCGCTGACCCTCCAGCAGCAGGGCCTCGGCGAGATCGGCACCCAGCAGCACTTTGGGGGCGAAGCCGGGAACGGCGAGCAGCGTCGGGCGGTGCAGCACCCGGCCGAGGGTCCGGGTGAACTCGGTGTTGGTCGCCGGGTTCGGGGCGGTGAGGTTGACCGGGCCGTCGAGGTCGGCGGTGAGCAGGTGGACCATGGCCGAGACGTGGTCCTCGAGGGCGATCCAGCTCCACCACTGCCGGCCCGAGCCGATCCGTCCACCCAGCCCGAGGCGGAACAGCGGGAGTTGCTTGGCCAGCGCCCCGCCGTGGCCGGCCAGGACGATGCCGGTGCGCAGGTTGACCACCCGGCATCCGGCGGCGACGGCCGGCTGGGCGGCGGCCTCCCACTGGCGGCAGACGTCGGCCAGGAACCCGCCGCCGCCGGCAGAGCGTTCGGTGAGCACCTCGTCGCCGCGGTCGCCGTAGAACCCCACTGCGCTGCCGGACAGGAACACGCCGGGGGCATCGGACCCGGCCGCGGCGATGGCCGCGGCCAGCGTGGCGGTGGCGTCGATCCGGCTGGCCAGGATCTCCGCTCGGTAGGCATCGGTCCAGCGATGCTCGCCGATCCCCGCGCCGGCGAGGTTGACGACGGCGTCGGCGCCCTCGAGCGCCCCGGCCGGCAGGGCCCGCTCCGACGGGCGCCAGACGACGTCGTCCCCGGTGGGGTCGCGCCGCACCAGGCGGACCGGCTGATGGCCACCGGCGCGCAGCCGCTCGACGAGCGCGGTGCCGATCAGGCCGGTGGCACCACTGATGAGGACGCGCACGTCAGCCTCCTGCCGTGGTCAGGGCCTGGTCGAGGGTGGCCGGTTCGATCGGACCGAGCTGGCGGGCCACCAGGCCGTGGCGGTCGATGATCGCCATGGCCGGCTGGGCGGGGATCCCGAAGCGGGCGAAGACGTCCCCATCCGGGTCGGCGATCTGCGGAAAGGTCAGGTGGTGCTGGTCGACGAAGGCCTGGAACGCGGCGTGGTCCCCGTTCCAGGCGACGCCGATGAAGCGGGCCCGACCGGCCCACCGAGCGCTGGCCGCCTCGACCGAGGGGGCTTCCCGGTTGCACACGCCTCAAGTGGGCGCCCAGAACCACAGCACCACCGGCGTGCCCGACAGCGTGGCCAGATCGAGGGTCGAGCCGTCGACGAGCGTGGCCGAGAAGCGCAGCGGTTCCACGGCGGTGCCGGGCGTGGCCCCGGCCGGCACCGTGGCCGGCTGGGCGGTCATCGCCGGCGCCCCGGTCACCGTGGCCGATCGCGGCACCGTGGCGCCCGAGCCGGTCCGAGCCGGCGCGTCGCCGCACGCCCCGAGCACGAGCGCCGACCCGGCGATGCAGGCGGCGAGACGTGCCGCGGCGGTCCGGGTGCGCACCCGGTCATGGTACCCGTAGCCTCTGGCGCCGATGAAGACCCGCACCCTGCTGCTGCTGGCGGTGGCCTGCGGGCTGGCGGTGCTGGGGGCCGGGGTGGCCCTGATGGTCCGCCTGGCCAACCAGCCGGCAGCCAGCCCGCCGCACCGCCTCGGCGAGGAGGTCCGCGTGGGTGACGCCACGGTGGTGGTCCACCAGGCGGCCGTCGACGCCGGGGACCTGGTCGTCCAGCTCAGCGTCGGTGGTGTGGACGATCCGAACGGCTCGGACGGCTTCGCCCTCCTGAGCGACGGCCGCCTGCTGACCGCGGCGAGCGGGTGCGCGGCCTTCACCCGCGCCGTCCGACCGTGCCAGCTGACCTTCCGGCTGCCCACTGCCGCGCCACGGGCCGCGGTGCTGGTGCTGCGCCGGGCCGAGGAGCGAGCCACCTGGCAACTGGCCGGGTGATCGCGCCGTCGCCAGCCACTACCGTAAGCCGGGCATGTCCACGAGAGGAGCACGATGAACGCCGCGCAGGACCAGGCCGACCGCTTCGACGTGGTGGTCATCGGCGGTGGGCCGGCCGGCTACGGATCGGCGCTGTACGCCACCTCGGCCGGGCTGAAGGTGGCGATCGTCGAGAAGGACGCGATGGGCGGGACGTGCCTCAACCGCGGCTGCATCCCGGCCAAGGCCTACCTGGAGACGGCCGCCGTGCACCGCCACGTGACCCACGCCGCCGACTTCGGCATCAACGCCGGTGCCCCGACGGTCGACTTCGCCACGTCCCAGGCGCGCAAGCAGAAGATCGTCGACGAGATCGTCAAGGGCCTCACCGCCTTCATGGGCTCGAAGAAGATCACGATCCTGTCGGGCATCGGCCACCTCGGGCCGGGCAAGACCGTGACCGTCGCCCACCCCGACGGCTCGGCCTCGACGGTGACCGGCGATCACGTGATCCTCGCCGCCGGGTCGGTGCCGCGGCTGATCCCCGGGTTCGAGCCGCCGCCGCCCGGCCACCGTGGTCCGGTGATGACCAGTGACGAAGTGCTGATGCTCACCGAGCTGCCCGCCCGGGTTGCGGTCATCGGCGGCGGGGCGATCGGCTGCGAGTTCGCCAGCACGTTCGCCGACCTCGGCTCGACGGTCACCATCCTCGAAGGCCTGCCCAAGATCCTGCCCGGCCTCGATCCCGATGTCGCCAACGTGGTGGTCCGGGCCTTCAAGAAGCAGCGGATCGACATCCGCACCGGCGTCCAGGTCACGGGCCACACGCCGAACGGCCATGGCGGCACCACCGTCCATCTCGGCGACGGCACGAGCGTCGAGGTCGACGCCGTGGTCGTCAGCGTCGGCCGGCGCCCGTTCGCCGATCAGCTCGGCCTCGAGGGCACGGCGGTCACCGTCACCGACCGCGGGTTCGTCGAGGTCGACGAGTACTGCCGGACCGGCGAGCCGGGTGTCTTCGCCGTCGGCGACCTGATCAACACCCCGCAGCTGGCCCACGTCGGCTACGCCGAGGCGATCCTGGTGACCAAGCAGATCCTCGGTGAGCCGTGCGCCCCGGTCGACTACGACCGGGTGCCGTGGGCCATCTACTGCCACCCGGAGGTGGCCTTCGTCGGACCCAGCGAGGAGGCCGCCCGGGCTGCCGGGCACGACGTCGTGGTGGCCAAGCACCAGTTCCGGGCCAACAGCCGGGCCAAGATCCTCGGCGAGCTCGACGGGCTGGTGAAGGTCATCGCCCGGCGCAACGCCGATGGCACGGCGGGCCAGATCCTCGGCGTGCACATGGTCGGGCCGTGGGTCACCGAGCAGCTCAGCGGCGGTTACCTGGCCGTCAACTGGGAAGCCACGGTGGCCGAGGTCGCCGAGTTCATCCAACCCCATCCGAGTCTGACCGAGCTGTTCGGCGAGACGGTGCTGTCGCTCACCGGGCGCAGCCTGAACGTCTGAGAGGAGCCTCCGTGGCCGAAGTGAAACTCCCGCAGTTGGGTGAGACGGTGACCGAAGGGACCATCACCCGCTGGTTCAAGCAGGTCGGCGACCAGGTCGCGGCCGACGAGCCGCTGTTCGAGGTCTCCACCGACAAGGTCGACACCGAGGTGCCCTCGCCGTCCGCCGGCGTCCTCAGCGAGATCCGGGCCAACGAGGGTGACACGGTCGCGGTGGGGACCGTGGTGGCCGTCGTCGGCGACGCGGCCGCCTCGCCGCCGGCCCAGCCCGCCGAGCAGCCTGCCCCGGCGCCCGCCCCGGAGCCGCAGCCGGCGCCGCCGGCCGCCCCGCCGCCGGCGAGCGCCGCGGTGGTCCGTGAGCCGGCCGCCCCCGACCCCCAGCCGGCTCCTCCGGCGGCCGAGGCGCCGGCCACCCCACCCCCGCCGGCTCCGGCTGCCGGGGAGGGCCTGCTGGTGTCCCCCGTCGTCCGTCGTCTGCTCGGCGAGCACGGCCTCGACCCGGCGTCGATCACCGCCACCGGGCCCGGTGGGCGGATCACCCGTGACGACGTGCTCGACCACATCGACCGCCTGGCCGCGTCCGGTGCCGGCGCAGCCGGCCGGGCCCCGGCGGCCCCATCGCCGGCCGCGGCGCCCGCCGCGGCACCGTCTCCCGCGCCGGTCGCGCCTGCCGCTGCCGGGGCCGCGGGGCCGGCCGTGACGGCCGGCCAGCGGGACAGCTCGGTCAAGCTCAGCAAGATCCGCAAGCTGACCGGCAACCACATGATCATGAGCAAGGCGGTGAGCCCGCACGCCTTCAGCGTGGTCGAGGTCGACTATGCCAACGTCGACCTGACCCGCTCGGCGGTGAAGCACGAGTGGCGGCAGGCCGAGGGGTTCGGGCTGACCTATCTCCCGTTCATCACCCGGGCCGTCGTCGAGGCCCTCGCCGCGTTCCCCAATCTCAACGCCAGCGTCGGCGAGGACGACCTGGTGGTCCACCGCTTCGTCGACATCGGCATCGCCGTCGACATGGACTACGAGGGACTGCTGGTGCCGGTGATCCGGTCGGCCGAGACCAAGCGGCTGCGGGCCATCGCCCAGGAGATCAACGACCTGGCCGGCCGGGCCCGATCGAAGAAGCTCGGCCCGGACGAGATCACCGGGGGGACGTTCACCATCTCCAACAACGGTTCGGCGGGCAGCGTGCTGACGATGCCGATCATCAACCAGCCGCAGGTGGCGATCCTGTCCACCGACGCCATCGTCCGCAAGCCGGTGGTGGTCGGCCTGCCGGGCGGTCAGGAGGGCATCGCCATCCACCCGGTCGGCAACCTGGCGATGAGCTGGGACCACCGGGCCTTCGACGGCGCCTACGCCGCCGGGTTCCTCGTGCGGGTCAAGCAGGAGCTGGAGACGCGGGACTGGGGAGCCGAGCTGTAGACCGGTTCACGGTGGGTTGACGCACCCCGGCCAGGGCAGGGCCGGGGTCACCACGACCGTGGGCGAGGCGTCCACGACGGCGACCTGCGAGGTCGCCGGCAGGTAGCTGTCCCGATCGGGGTGCGGCTCCTGGGCGGCGTCGCCGGGACAGGCGCGCACCTCGTCGATCCGGCTGCCGGCGGCGAACCCGCCCGAGCGGCTGCCCCGGTCGCGGGCTGCGGCGACCGCGGTCTGGAACTCGCTGTAGCCGGTGACCCGGCGGACGGTCACCACCCCGCTGTCCAGGCAGTGCGGGGTCAACATCGCGGCGCGATTGCCGTCAGCGCCGACGATGTCCTCGGCCACGAGGCGGTCGACGATGGCGTAGGTGGTGAACCCCTGACCATTGGGACCGGTGGCCGTGCAGTCGGTCACCCGGCGGATCCCGTCGGTCTCGATCCGCAGGGCCACGCCTCCGTGGCTGAAGATCCGCTCGAAGCGGCAGTCGATGCACGAGCGGACTTGGTTCGGTCCCTGGCCGGACGGCGAGAGGATGTTGTAGTGGTCGTGGACGTGGATCCGTTGCGGGAGCCGGGCGTCGGCCTCGTCGGCCGGCACGGGCATCCCCTCGTGCGGGTCGAACATCATGACGGTCGTCCGGCTGGTGACGCCGGGGACCGGCCCGATCCCGGTGGGCTGGCGAGCCGGGTTCTGGATGGAGAACACCGACCCGATCTCGACGTCGAGGGCCCAGTGCAGCAGGAAGCCGGTGACCTGCTCGTCGACCTGCCAGTGTCCCGGGTCGACGTCGAGGACCCACATCGCCTCGGTGTTCCATCCGGCCAGTGGCACGGCCATGTTGTGCATGCCCGTCTCCGGGAGGTTGCCGCGGAAGTCGGTCGACGCCGGCTTGTTCGCCGCGGTCGGGGTGCCCGGCCCGCCGCAGCCGTCACCGGCCACCACCGTGACGTTGCGAGTTGGCTGGTCGGGCGTCCCGAACACGAACATGCCCCAATCGCGCCCCCGCGTCGGGCGGCTGGTCGGCACCGGGTGCAGGGTCGCCCCCGGGTCGATCTCCAGGCGGACGTTGGAGGGCACCGTCACCTGGGACAGCCCGTACTCGCCCGCCGGCAGGTACACCCGACCCTGGGGAGCGCCGGCGGGCCCGACGACTCGGGGGTCCGGCTCGGCGCTGGCGGCGACCAGCGCGTCGCCCAGCGCGGCCGTGACGTCGGCTCCCGGCCTCACGACGGTGGCGCAGCCGGCGGCGGACGACCGTGGCTGGTGTTGTGCCACGCCCAGCGGTGCCACCAGCGTTCCCGCGGCGGCCAGCGCCGTGATCAGCATGCCCGACATCGCGCCAGTCTGATCGGCGCCGGTTGCCCCCGGTTGAACGCCTGGTGAGATCACGGTGAGAGCCGAGGCGCCCCGGCCGCTAGCCTCGCTCGGGTGACGCTGCGGGTCCGCTGGCTCGGGCGGGTGCCCTACCGCGAGGCCCTGGCGCTGCAGCAGGGCCTGTTCGACCACGGCACCGGCAACCACCTGCTGCTGCTCGAGCACCCGCACGTGTTCACCCACGGCCCGTCGGCCGACCTGGCCACCAACGTCAAGGTCGACCCGGCGGCGGTCGGTGCCGAGCTGGTCGGCGTCTCCCGTGGCGGCGACGTCACCTATCACGGCCCCGGCCAGCTGGTGGGCTATCCGATCCTGACCGTGGCGCCGAAGTACGGGCGGGGCGCCACCGGCCTGTCCGACTCGGTCGCCTACGTGACCGCCGTCGAACAGGTGGTCATCGACGCCCTCGGCGAGCTGGGTGTCCGGGGCGCCGGACGGCTGCGTGGCTATGCGGGCGTGTGGCTCGATCCGGGCACCGCCGACGAACGCAAGATCTGCGCCATCGGCGTCCGCCTGACCCGCGGCCGGACCATGCACGGCCTGGCCCTCAACGTCACCACCGACCTGCGCTACCTGCGTGACTACATCGTTCCCTGCGGGATCCCCGACAAGCCGGTGACCTCGTTGGCCGAGGAGGGGTGCCCGGCCACGATGGCCGAGGTGGCCGGCGCGGTCGCCGCGGCCGCCGCGGCCCAGTGGGGCGGCGGTGAGATCGAACGCCAGGACGTCGCCTGGATCGCCCGCCCCGACGACCTGGCACCGTTCTCGCGCGGCATGGGCCCGGGTCGCCCGGTCCGCCTGGCCGGCCGGCTGGCGGCGGCCGGGGTCACCGACGGCCTGACGATCTCGGCCCGCAAGCCGGACTGGCTGCGGGCCAAGGTCCACCACGGCGGCGCGGTGCTCGGGCTGAAGCGCACCGTCCGCCAGCTCGGCCTCACCACGGTCTGTGAGGAGGCCGGGTGCCCGAACCTCAGCGAGTGCTGGACCGACGGCACCGCCACGTTCATGGTCCTCGGCGAGCGCTGCACCCGCGCATGCGGGTTCTGCCTGGTCGACACGCGCAAGCCGCTGGCCGCCGACGCCGACGAGCCGGCGCGGCTGGCCGCAGTGGTCGAGCAGCTCGGGCTGACCCACGCCGTGCTGACCATGGTGGCTCGCGACGACCTGGCCGACGGTGGGATGGGCCACGTGGCCGCGTGCGTCGAGGCGATCCGCCGGGCCGTCCCCGGCTGCCGGGTGGAGACGTTGATCTCCGACGTCAAGGGGGACCATCGGGCCCTCGCCACCCTGCTCGCCGTGCGACCCGACGTGCTCAACCACAACGTCGAGACGGTGCCCCGCCTGCAGCGCGCCGTGCGCCCATCGGCCGGCTACGCCCGCAGCCTCGCCGTGCTCGCCGCCGCCAAGGCGTCCGGGCTGACCACCAAGTCCGGGCTGGTGGTGGGCATGGGTGAGACCACCGCCGAGCTCGACGGGGTGCTGGCCGATCTCGGGGCGCTGGGCGTCGACATCGTCACGATCGGGCAGTACCTGCGGCCGACCGAACACCACCTGCCGGTCGAGCGGTGGGTCGAACCGGCCGAGTTCGTCCGCCTGGCCGAGGTCGGGCGCCGCGCCGGCATCGGTCATGTCGAGGCCAGCCCGCTCACCCGCAGCAGCTACCACGCCCGGCGCGCCGCCGAGGCGGTGGTGCCGGTCGGGCTGGCCGGCCGCTCGGAGGGCTGACCGCACAGCTCCACGCCGCTCTGCCACCATGGCGGGCGGGAGGGACGGATGCGCATCAGTGACACGGATCCCAGTGAGGTCGGGGGCGGCTCGCGCAAGATCTGGTGGGTGGCCTCCGGCATCCTCGCCCTGTGCATCGGCGGGGCGGTGTTCGCCCTCGTCGGCGGGGATCACGGGACATCGGACGAGTCGACCGTGCCGGTCACCGCCCAGCCCAGCGTGGCCGATACGGTCCCGGCGCCCGCCGGGCCGGCCACCACGGTGCCCGGCTACCCGGATTCCGGGAGTGACTATCTCGGCGACCCGCTGACGGTGCTCGCCCGGCGAACGACGCCGGACGGGATCTCGCTGGTGCTCTACGCCCTCGCCGGCTTCCAGTCCGACTCGTCCCAGCCGTTGGTCCCCGGCGCCGTCATCTCGATCTCGTCCAACGCCGGAGGCGTGATCACGGTGTCGGCCGGCAATGCCGCGCCGGCCGTCGCGGTGCCGGCTCCGCCCACCACGCTGGGCGTGGTGCCGCCCCGCATCGACGTGAGCGTCGGGTCCGCCGTGGGGTCCTCGCCCGGCGGCTGGAACCCGCCGGCGTGGTGCTTCGCCACCGGTTCCTATCGCCTGACCAGCGTGCGCAACGGCTCGGTGTCTGTGGCCAACGGGCCGACCTATGCCCCGTCCGGTCAGGTCCGGGTCACCTTGCACGATGCCGGCCAAGCCGATGGCACGCCGTACCGGGTGATGGTCGCCCAGGTGCCCGCCGACGTCACCTCGGTCACGGTCCGCTTCGCCGACGGCGTGTCCGACACGGCGCCGGCGGCAGGCGGCTACGCCGTGCTCGCTGCCCCGGGCGGGTTCAACGGCAAGTTCAGCCTGCGCCTGACGGGGTCGCAGGGCAAGGTGACCACGGTGGACTGGACGCAGATCCCCGCCGAGGGCGATGCCCGCTGGCAGCGGGCGTGCACCCCGCCGCCCCCCGGGCTTCCCGCGCCGGGTGCCCAGCAGCCGGCGAACCCGGACGCCGAGCGCACCGCGATCAGCAACCAGTTCGACCTGTTGTTCCGCTCATCCAAGCCGTTCGCCGAGCGCCGCGCCGCGTTGGACGATGCCACCGGAGTCGCCGACGCACTCGACCAAGTCGGTCAAGGGCAGTTCGGCGACGCGGCGAAGCAGGCCGAGTATGCCTTCGGTGACCTGGTCTTCGCCTCGCCCACCCGAGCCTGGTTCCAGTACGAGCTGACCGCCAACGGCACGCACTTCACCGGCCGGTTCGGCGAGGCCAACCGGATCGGGGGATCCTGGAAGATCAGCCGGGCGACGATCTGCCAGGACATCGCCCTGGCCGGCGTGGCCTGCCAGCCGCCCACCGATCCCGTGCAGCCACCCGGTCCGGCGGGGGTCAGCGGCGACACCTGACGGCGCGGCGCGCTCAGCGTTGCGCGTGGCAGCGGAGGATCTCGGCCAGGCACACCGTCAGTCGCTCGGCCGTTGGCAGGTGGAGGAACTCGTTGGGCCCGTGGGCGTTGGTGTGCGGACCGAGCACGCCGGTGATCACGAACTGGGCGTCGGGGAAGCGCTCGCCGAGCATGCCCATGAATGGGATCGAACCGCCCTCGCCGAACGCTTCGGTGGCGTTGCCGAAGGCGATCGTCGAGGCCTCGTCCATCGCCCGGCGCAGCCACGGGGCGAACGGCGGGGCGTTCCACCCGCTGGCCGCGCCGGTGCGGTCGAAGGTCACCGTGGCGCCGTCAGGCGGGTCGCTGGTCAGTGCCGCGGTGATCGCGTCCAGGGCTCGGTGGGCGTCGCAGGTCGGCGGCAGGCGGAAGCTGAGGCGCAGTTCGGTGAACGGGCGCAGGACGTTGCCGGCTCGCCCGCTCGGCGGCAGTCCGTCGGCGCCGGTGACGCTGAGGGTCGGGCGCCAGGTGCGGGCCAGGAGCTGCTCGGCGGTGCCGGTGGTCATCGGCCGGGTCGAGCCGTGCCAGGGATAGTGGTCGTCGATCGAGAACTGCGCCGCCGTGGCGTCGGCCTGGGCGACCCGGTCGGCGGGGATGTCGGCGTGCAGGTCGTCGAGCAGGATTCGCCCGGTGGCGCTGTCCTCGATCCGCTCGAGGAGGTGGCGGGCGATCCGGAACGACGACGGGACGACACCGGACGCGTCCCCGGAGTGCACCCCATCGGTCAGCACGTCGACGCGCAGCACGCCGTCGGTCAGGCCGCGCAGTGAGGTGGTCACCCACATCCGCTCCCAATCGAGGCAGCCCGAGTCGAGGCACATCACCAGGCTCGGGGAACCGAGCCGGTCGCCGAGGGCGTCGAGGTGGGCGGGGAGGTCGATGCTGCCGCTCTCCTCGCTGGCCTCGATCAGGACCAGGCACCGGTGGTGGGGGTACCCGGCGCGCTGGGCGGCCTCGATCGCCGCCAGCGAGGCGAAGGTCGAGTACCCGTCGTCGGCCCCGCCGCGCCCGTACAGCCGGTCGCCCTCGCGCACCGGGGACCACGGGCCCAGACCGTCGCGCCACCCGGTCATCTCCGGCTGCTTGTCGAGATGGCCGTAGAGGATCACCGTGTCGTCCTGGCTGGCGCCGTTGGCCGCGGGGATCTCCATGACCAGGACCGGGGATCGCCCGGGCAACTCGTGGACCTCGACGGTCATCCCGGCGATGGGCCTGGCCGCGCTCCACGCCCGCAGCAGTTCGACGGCGCGATCCATGTGCCCGTTGGCCTTCCACGCCGGGTCGTACTCGACCGACACGTTGGGGATGGCGATGTACTCGGTGATCACCGGGACGATCTCGTCGGCCCACAGCCGGGCGACGTGATCGGGAAGGGTCGGGTCGGCGTTCATCGGCGCAAGGCTGCCACGCGCCCGAGGGCGGCCTCGGCCTGTTCGACCATCTCGACGACCAGCTCCCCGGCCGGGCGCAGACCGCCGATGGCCCCGGCTCCCTGGCCGCATGGCAGGAACTCGCGGTCGATGTCCACCGCCGTGCCGCTGGGCGCGCCGAGGTGGTTGAACCCGCCGCGCACCGAGGCGACGAACTGCGCCGGGAAGGGCTGCAGCTCGTCGGGGTGGGCCTCGAAGTGGGCGGTCGTGGCGTTGCGCACTACCCGGCAGGTCTTGCCGGTGAAGGCCCGGCTGATCACCGTGCCGTCCTCGGGTGTGGCCACCACCGCCTCCTTGTAGCCGTTGACGGCCCGCGCTTCGGGCGTGGCGATGAAGCGGGTTCCGATCCACACCCCGTCGGCGCCGAGGGTCAGCGCCGCGGCCAGACCGCGCCCGTCGAACAGCCCGCCGGCGGCCACCACCGGGACGCGCTCGCCGACCGCGTCGACCACTTGGGGCACGAGCGCCATGGTGGCCACCGTGCCGGTGTGCCCGCCGGCCTCGGTGCCCTGGGCGACGACGAAGTCGACCCCGCTGGCCACGGCGTCGATGGCGTGACGGACCTTGCCGCACATGCTCCCGATCAGGACGTGGTGGCGGTGCAACTCGTCGATCACCTCGCGGGGCACGCCCAGTCCGGCGACGAAGATCGACGCCCCACCGTCGATGATGCTGCGCACCCCGGCCTCGACCTGGCCGGGCATCGCCGTGAGCAGATCGACCCCGAACGGCTTGGCGGTGCGTTGGCGGACCTTGGCCATCTCCTCGGGGAGCTCGTCCTCGCGCATCGTGCTGGCCCCGAGGGTGCCGATTCCGCCCGCCTCGCTGACCGCGGCGACCAGTTCGTGGTAGCTGACCCCGCCCATGCCGGCCAGCATGATCGGGTGCTCGATGTCCAGCAGTTCGGTCAGCCGAGTGCGCATGCGGCCGACGGTAGCGGGCTCACGCCGAGCGGAACGCTCCGGGGCGATGCAGGACGTGGCGGTGCCAGCGCCGCGGGGTCAGCAGCACGGCCCGTGGCTCGTCCTCGAACATCCAGCGGGCGAAGTTCCGCCGGGTCCAGTCGTTGCGGTCCACCAGGCGCAGCGCCCGGTTGGTGAGCCGTGGGTGGCTCAGTGCTCGGCTGAGGGCGCTGGAGAGGCGATGGTCGGTCAGCAGGTGGCGGCGCACCGCCGATCGATAGCGGGCGGCCAGGGCCGGGGCCTCGGCGACGCCACCGAGGATCGCCTCACCGGCCAGGCGCCCGGTCACCAGCGCCTGGCCGATGCCCTCGCCGGTCATCACGTCCGTGGCCATGGCTGCGTCGCCGACGAGCAGGACTCGACCCTTGGCTAACGGGCTGCGGTCGATGGCCGCCGGGATCGGCCAGGCGGTGTGCCGGCCCTCGGGGGCGAATCCCGTTCCCAGCGCCGCGGCGATGTGCGGCCGGGCGAGCAACTGCGGCCACAGCTCGGCCATGTCCTGGATCTTGCGGGTTCCGTCGCGGCGAACGCCGAAGCCGATGTTGGCCCGCCCGCCCGGGAGCGGAAAGCTCCACGCATAGCCGGGGAGCAGGTCCGGCTCGAACCACACGTACAGCGCCTGGGCGGCGTCGCCGGTCACCGTGGCGTACTGGCGGAAGGCGTGCCACTCGCCGAGGTAGCCGTCCTCGGCGAGCCCCAGCGACTTGCGGGTCGGGGACCACATCCCGTCGGCGGCCACCAGCACCGGCGCGCCGAGGGTGCCGTGGCCGTCAATGTCCACCTCGACCCCGGTGGCCGACTGGCGGACGGCGGTGACCCGGTGGGCCTGGCGGACGTCCGTGCCGGCCGAGCCGGCGAGGCGGACCAGCGCGGCGTCGAGCTCGGCGCGCGGCGCGGTGGCGGCGAACACCCCGTCGCCCGGCAGCGTCAGGCGGACGTCGCGCCCGCCGGGGGCGCGCAGGCGGACGTCGGTGACGGTGAACCAGTTGGCCACGTCGGCGGCGGTCAGCCCGAGCGCCTCCAGCTCGCGCACGGCCAGGGTGGTCAGCCCGTCACCGCAGCACTTGTCCCGGGGGAAGGTCGCCCTGTCCAGCAGGACGACGTGGTTGCCGCGGGCGGCCAGGGTGATGGCCGCGGCCGAGCCGGCCGGTCCGGCGCCCACGATGATCGCATCGACCCGCTCCATGGAAGCCCCAGGCTACGGGGCGGGCGTGCCGTGGCGGGCCGGGCGGCCAAGTTGCCAATACCCCCGGGGGTATGTAGGGTGACCGCCCGACGCCAGGAGGACACGATGACCAGCACCGCCGACACCGGATCCGCGACCGCCCACGACGACGTCGAACGCGGCCACCATCACACCCAACCGGCCGGGATCCTCGGCCGCATCGCCCGAGTGTCGGCCCGCCGCAGGCGGTTGGTGATCGGGCTGTGGCTCCTGGTCGCCGTGGCCGCCGCGCCCCTGGCCGTGACCCTGACCGGGGCACTGTCGGGCGCGGGATGGGAGGCCCAGGGCACCACCTCGCAGCGGGTGCGCGACGAGCTGCGCCGGGACTTCGCCGCCGTCGGGGCCGAGGCGGCCTACGTCGTCTACCACCAGGACCAACCGATCACCGCCCAGCCGGGCGGCCTGGCGACCCTGGTCGACGCCGTGGCCGGCGCACCGGGCGCGGCACGGGTGGTCGACCCGCGGACGATGCCCGCCGACTCTGGACTGATGGCTCGTGACGGGCGCACCGCGCTGATCCCCGTCGCGCTGCGGGCGACGCGTGACGCCGAGCTCCCGGAGTCGGCCGGGGCGCTCGGCGACGCCGTGTCCGCCATCGACCTCCCGACGGGGGCCAGTGCCGACGTGACCGGCGAGTGGCCGGTGTGGGCCGATTTCAACCGGACCAACGAGGAGGCCCTGCACCTCGCCGAGCTGGTGTCCGGAGTGCCCACGGTGATCCTGCTGCTGGTGGCCTTCGGCAGCCTGATCGCCGCCGGCATCCCGCTGATCCTCGCCGTCGCCGGCATCGCCGTCGGCTTCGCCAGCCTGCACCTCGTCGGCCTGCAGATGCCGGTGTCGGTGTGGGCGATGAACTTCTCGATGATGATCGGCCTGGCGGTCGGCATCGACTACAGCCTGTTCATCGTCTCCCGCTACCGCGAGGAGCGGGCAGAGGGCGCCAACGCCGAGGACGGGGTGGTCAACGCCCTGGCCACGGCCGGCAAGGCGGTGTTCCTGTCGGCCCTGACCGTCGTCTTCTCGCTGGCCGCGGTGTTCGTCGTGCCGGTCATGGTGTTCCGCTCGATGGCCCTCGGGATGATCCTGTCCGTCGTGGCCGTCGCCCTCGCCGCGCTGACCCTGCTCCCGGCGGTGCTGGTGGCCATGGGGGATCGCGTCCTGCGCACCCGGCGCAACCCGCATCCGCACGGCACCGAGGACCCGGACATCGCCGCCGAAGGCCGCTGGGAGCGGGTCACCCGCTGGGCGCTGCGCCGCCCGGGTCGGACCCTGACGCTCGGGCTGATCCTGCTGCTGGTGGTCGCCGCTCCGGCGCTCGGCATGCGCCTCGGCATGCCCGGGGCACGGGTGGTGGACACCGGGCGGACCAGTCGCGACGGCTACGACACGCTGGTCCAGGCCTTCGGTCCGGGCGCCGCGGCGCCGGTGCTGATCACCGTCGATCAGGCTCAGGCGGCGACGGTCGTCGACGCCGCCGGGCAGGTGCCGGGGGTGCTCGACGCCCGCGTGGTCTCCCCGCCGGCGGCCAGCGGGCGGGTCGTGGTCCGGGTCATCGGTTCCACCCCGGTCGACGACTCGGCCACTGCCGACCTCGTGGCCGGCTTGCGTGACCGGCTGCACGCGGCGGCGCCCAGTGCCGCAGTCGGGGGACCGGCCGCACAGAACCACGACCTCACCAGCGTGCTGACCGGCCGGGCACCACTGGCCATCGGCATCATCCTGGCCGTCGCCTTCCTGCTGCTCCTGGTCGTGTTCCGCAGCGTGATCATCGCCGTGTTCTCCATCGTCATGAACCTGTTGACCGTGGCCGCGGCGTTCGGCTTCGCCACCCTGGTGTTCCAGCACGGGTTCGGGGCCGGGTTGATCGGCATCGACCACCAGGGCTTCGTCGACGCCTGGGCCCCGCTGTTCTTCTTCGCCCTGCTGTTCGGGCTGTCGATGGACTACCAGCTGTTCCTGCTGGCGGCGATCCGCGAGCGCTACGAGGCCACCGGATCGACGCTGACCGCGGTCACCGAGGGCATCGCCCGCACCGGTCGGCCGATCACCAACGCTGCGCTGATCATGATCGTCGTCTTCGTCGCCTTCGGCGTGACCGGCCCGATCCCGCCCACCGAGCTCGGACTGACGTTGGCCGTCGCCGTGGCCCTCGATGCCACGGTGGTCCGAGTGCTCGTCGTGCCCGCAACCATGGCCCTGCTCGGCGAGCGCAACTGGTACCTGCCGCGCTGGTTGGCCAAGGTGCTCCCGACGATCAGCTTCACCCACTGAGTCCCAGCACCGCCGGCGGCGGCTGGTCGCCCACCAGGTGCAGGACCTGCACGGCACGGGTCATCGCCACGTAGAGCAGGCGGGCGCCGCGCTGGCTGCCGTCGGCGATCTCGTGGGCCTGGACGACGACGACCCCGTCGAACTCCAGACCCTTGACCGACTCGGGGTCGAACAGCGGGACCTCGTCGTGGTCGAGGTGGTCGACCCGGCCGGTGGTGCGCAGGTTGCGGCGGGCCAGCGCGGCGGTGATCGCCGAGTGGTGGGCCGCCGGGGAGACGACCCCGGTGTGGTGGTGGCGATGACGGACCGCCACCACCTCGTCCGCCACGGTGTCGGCCAGGTCCGCGGCGCGGCTGCGGCGCACGGCGGGCCGCTGGCCGTGGCCACGGACGCTGGTCCCGGGGGTCACGTCGACGCCGGTCAGCGCCAGGAGCCGGTTGGCGACCTCCAGGATCGGTCCCGGGACTCGATAGCCGACGGTCAAGCGGGCCACGGCGGTCGCCTGGGGGCCGGGGCACAACCACGCCAGGGCGTCGTCCCACGATCGCTGCCCGGCGGGCGTGGTGCTCTGGGCGAGATCGCCCAGCACCGTCAGGGAACCGGCCGGGCTGCGCCGGCCGATGCAGCGCAGCGCCACGGCGCTGAGATCCTGGGCCTCGTCGACGACGACGTGGCCGGAGGTGAACGGCGTGCCGTTGAGCAGCGAGTTGGCCTCGTCGACGACGAACTGGTCGGCCACCGTCCAGGCCCTCCGCCGGCCGCGGCGGCCCGGCAGCAGGGCATCGGCCAGGCGGATCGGTTGCTGGGTCGGCCAGGCCCTGGCCAGCGCGGCGCGCAGCGCCGGGGCCTGCTGCCAGACGTCGTCACGGTCGAACCGTCGGGTGGTGTCGCGCTGGACGATCCCGGCCAGGCTGGCCCGGCGGCGGTTCACCGGCGCCCGGGCGTCGAGCGCCTGGTCGATCCAGTCGTTGAGCTGGGGGGCCGGGAACACCAGGGTGCGGGCGCCCAGGGGGACGCGCACCTCGTCGACCGGCCGGCGCAGGTGGGTGGTCGTCGCCGACTCGATGGCCGCCAACATGTCCGGGCTGCCCTTCTGCGCTCGGGCCTCGTCGTCGTCGGTCGCGGTGATCGCCACGGACGGCAGGCACAGATCGATCGCCGTGCACTGGCGGACGCTGCGTTCGCCGAGCGACGGCAGGACGTTGGCGATGTAGTCGAGGAAGACCGGGTTGGGGCCGACCACCAGGACGCCGGTGGCCGACAGGCGCCGGCGGTGCTCGAACAGCAGGTACGCGGCGCGGTGCAGCCCGACGGCCGTCTTGCCGGTCCCCGGCCCGCCCTGCACCACCAGGCACTGGTCGAGTGGGGCGCGGATCACCTCGTCCTGCTCGGCCTGGATCGTGGCGACGATGTCGCGCATCGCCCCGGTGCGCGCCGCACCGATCTCGGCCAGGACCGGGTCGGGGATACCGGTGCCGCCGGTCTCGTGATCGGGGTCGTCGAGCTGCTCGTCGAGATAGGCGGTGAGCTGCCCGTCGCTGGTGGTGAACCGGCGCCGATGGGCCAACCCGACGGGGTCGACGTGCGTCGCCCGGTAGAACGGTGCCGCCACCGGTGCTCGCCAGTCGACCACCACCGGTTCGTGGTCGTCGTCCTCGATGTGGCGACGCCCGACGTACCAGGTCGGACCGGTGGCGCCCGCCCGGCCCTGCTCGGTGATCCGCCCGAAGAAGTCCCCGGCGCCGGGCGTGCGCAGATCCTCGAGCGCTTCGGCCACCGTGACCTCGACGTACTCCTGGGTGATCTCGTCGGCGGCGCGCTGCGGGTCGACCTGTTCGAAGCGGGCGATCATCCGGTCCCGCCAGGCGCGCGACGCGGCCAGGCGGGCCTGCTCGGCGGGCAGTTCGGGGAACAGCGACTCGGCGGTGGGTGCGGACACAGGGTCCGCCACCCTACTGCGCCAGCCGATCGAGGTACGGGGAGATCAGCGCCACGCTGTCGGGCACGAACCGGTCGGTGGCCAGGCGGGCGCGCAGGCCGGCGGCGGTGACCCACACCGCCTCGGCGACCTCGCCGTCGCGGAAGCGGACCGGCCCATCCCAGGTGGTGACGAAGATGGTGGCGAAGGTCGTGACCAGGTCGTCGGTGAAGTGGCCGTCGGTCAGGTGGCGCAGCTCGACGGGTTCGATGCCCAGTTCCTCGGACAGCTCACGCCGGGCGGCCGACTCGGAGGTCTCGCCCGTGGACAGCACCCCGCCGGCGGCCAGGTCCCACCGGCCGGGCCAGACGTCCTTGTCGTCGGAGCGCCGGTGGATCAGCACCTGGCCTCGACCATCGATCACCACGACCCCGACGCTGCGGTGGGCCAGGTTTCGCCGGCGCATCTCCGCTCGGGTCACCGTCCCGATCACCCGGTTGGCGGCGTCGACGTGGTCGACCAGCTCCCGGCCGGCGGCGTCGTGAGCGGTCAGCTCCAGGCCGCCGCCTGTTCGGCGACGCGCTGGCGGATGGTCGGGAGCATCGCCCAGAGGCTGTCACCGGGGCACACCGTGCGGGACATGCTGCGGTGTCCGTTGATCATCGGTGTGCGCACGGTGGTCCCCCGTGGCCACCGGTTCGAGCCGCGGGACACGAAGCTGGTGGTGGCGCCGGGATCGAGGTCGAGCCCGTCGCGCAGACCGATGTGGGCGAGGATCTTGACCAACCCGTCGAGGTGCCCGGGCGTCGGCCGTTCCCGATTGAAGTTCCCGGTCAGGCAGACCAGCTGGGCCCAGCCCTGACTGCCGCCCGAGGCATCGGCTCGCACCGGGCCGGCCAACGAGCCCTGGCGGGCCTCCCACACGTCACCGTCGCGCCCCACGAAGAACTGGTAGCAGACGTCGGCCCACCGCTTGTGCTGGCTGGTGTGCCACCAGTAGGCGACGCGCAGGTGGTTGCGTGTCGTGCGTGAGGTGCTCAGCCCTCCGGTGTGGTGGACCAGGAGGAACTTGGGCGTCTCCGGGTACAGCGCGCCCTTCGGCTTGAGGTCGGCACCCCATGCGGCCCGCGGGAACACCCGCAGACCGGGCCGGATCGTGACCGGGTCGACGGTGACCGCCGGCCGCGGTGCGGCGGCCTCGGCCGTCAGCGCGCCGCTGGCCAACGCCGCCGCGGCGAGGGTGCCGCCGACGAAGAGCTGCCGCCGGGTCGGTGAGGTGAGGTCCAGATGTTCGTCCCGCATGCCACGACGATACGACGTCCGGCACACCCTGCCGAGCACGCCGGCGGGGGCGGTCGGTTCCTACACTCGGTGCCATGAGCACACTTTGCGACGGACGCATCGCCATCGTCACCGGAGCCGGGCGCGGCATCGGCCGGGAGCACGCCCTGATGCTGGCCAGCCACGGCGCCAAGGTCGTGGTCAACGACCTCGGCGGCAACGTCGACGGCAGCGGCGGTGACGTCAGCCCGGCGCAGCAGGTGGTCACCGAGATCGAGGCGATGGGCGGGCAGGCCATCGCCAACGGCGACAACGTCGCCTCGTGGGAAGGCGCCCAGCGGCTGATCAACGCGGCCGTGGAGACCTTTGGTGACCTCCACGTGCTGGTCAACAACGCCGGCATCCTGCGCGATCGGGTGCTGGTCAACATGACCGAGGAGGAGTGGGACGCGGTGATCAACGTCCACCTCAAGGGGACGTTCGCGCCGAGCCGGTGGGCGGCGGCGTACTGGCGGGAGCGGTCGAAGGCCGGTCAGCCGGTCAGCGGGCGGATCATCAACACCACCTCGGTCAGCGGCATCTACGGCAACCCCGGGCAGACCAACTACGGCGCGGCCAAGGCCGGCATCGCCGCGTTCACCAACATCGCCGCGATGGAGCTGTCGCGCTATGGCGTGACGGTCAACGCGGTCGGACCGGTGGCCCTGACCCGCATGACCGAGGGCCTCGGCCCGGCGCCGGAGACCGACGAGGAACGCGAGGCCCGCTCGCCGCGCTGGATCGCCCCGATCGTCACCTGGCTGGCCAGCGACCAGTCGGCGGGCGTCACCGGGCGGGTGTTCGAGGCCAGCGGTCAGGTGCTGGCCGTCGCCGAGGGCTGGGTGCGCGGCCCGCAGCACGCTCCGGTGGACGACCCCACCCAGCTGGGCCCGATCGTGGCCGACCTGCTGGCCGGGGCCCGGCGCAACAGTGGCATGGATGGCCGTCCGGGCAGCTGGCCGCAACCGACGTGACGGGCGGCTGACGGGGAGGTCAGCTCGAGTAGCGGCAGAGGCCCTGGTCGATCACGACTCGGTCGCCGACGGAGGTGGTGAAGACCGCCTCCCCGTCGCCGGTGCGCCAGATCCGCACGGTCAGCTCCTCGCCGGGGATCACCGGGCTGGCGAAGCGACCTTCCATGTGCCGGAAGTTGGCCGACTGGCCGCCGCAGAGGCGGTGCAGCAGTGCTCGGCCGGTGAACCCGTAGGTGCACAGCCCGTGGAGGATCGGCGTCGGGAAGCCGCCCATGGCGGCGAAGCTCGGGTCGCTGTGCAGCGGGTTTCGGTCGCCGGACAGCCGGTAGGTCAGGGCCTGGTTCGGTGACGTCTGGTACGTCACCGTCTCGTCAGCGGCGCGGTCCGGTGGCACGTTCTGCGGCCCGCTCGGTCCCCGCTCGCCGCCCCAGCCACCCTCGCCGCGGATGAAGGCCGACATCGTCGTGGTGTAGAGCAGCTCGCCGTCGGCGTCGTCGGTGGCCGAGTTCTCCAGGACCACCACCCCGGCCTTGCCCTTGTCCCACATGTTGGCGATCGTGGTGGTCACGTGGACGCGACCGTTCACCGGCAGCGGCTTGTACAGGGTGACGGCCTGCGATCCGTGGACCAGCATCGCCGGGTTGAACGTGCCGATGTTGGCGAAGGCCTGGGCGTTCCCGGTGCTGACCACCACCGGGAACGTCGGGTAGACCTGCTGGTCGACCCCGCTGGTGTTCTCCGTGGTGTAGGCCAACTCGTCGGTCGTCCCGCCGATGCCGACGGCGTACAGCAGGGCGTCCGTGCTGGTCCACGATGCGGGGGAGGGCTCGGTGGTGGTTCCGACGGCGTGCGGGTTCAACGGCATGCGCCTGTTCTACCAACGCCCCCGCCCCCAACCCGAACCCACGCCCCCGCCCAGGTTCCCCCCGCCCCCGCCCCCGCCCCGCCCAGGTTCCCCCGGCCGCCCCCCGGCTCGTTCTTGTCGTGACAAGTTGCCGACGTCGCGTTCTTGTCACGACACGAACGGCGGGAGGGGGCCGGTGAGGGCACCGGCGAGCCCGACCAGGTGCCGGGAGGGGGTTGGGGGGGAGGGGGCCGGTGAGGGGGCCGGCGAGCCCGGTCAGGTGCGGGGGGCCGAGAGGTGGGCGACGGCGTCGGCCAGGGGGACGTCGGTGCGTTCCCCGGTGCGGCGGTCCTTGACCTCGACCACGCCGTCGGCCAGGCCGCGGCCGACGACGACGATGGTCGGCATGCCGAGCAGTTCGGCGTCGTTGAACTTGACGCCCGGGGACACCCCGACCCGGTCGTCGAGCAGGACGCGTAGCCCGGCTGCCTCGCAGTCGGCGGCGAGCTGCTCGGCGGCGGGGAGTTGCGGATCGCCGGGCTTGCCGGTGGCCACGATGTGCACGTCGGCGGGGGCCACCTCGTGGGGCCAGACCAGGCCGCGCCCGTCGCAGTTCAGCTCGGCCACGGCCGCCACCAGCCGGGTGACGCCGATTCCGTAGGAGCCCATGGTGACCACCTGGGTCGCGCCGTTCTGGTCGAGCACGGTCAGGCCGAGGGCCTGGGCGTAGCGCCGGCCGAGCTGGAAGATGTGCCCGATCTCGATGCCCCGGGCGATCTCCATCGGCGACCCGCACGTCGGGCACGGGTCGCCGTCGCGGATCTCGGCGGCCTCGATGACGCCGTCGCCGGTGAAGTCCCGGCCCATGACCAGGCCGTGGACGTGCCGGCCGGGTTGGTCGGCGCCGGTGATCCAGGCCGTGCCGGTGACGATGCGTGGGTCGAGCAGGTACCGGATCGCGCTGGCGCGCTCGAGGCCCAGCGCGCCGGGACCGATGTATCCCTTGGCCAGCGCCGGGTTGGCGGCGAAGTCGGCGTCGCTGAACGGCTCGATCTCGGCCGGGGCGACCTGGGCCTCGACCCGCTTGAGATCGACCTCGCGGTCGCCGGGTACCCCGATGGCCAGCGGCTCGTTGCGCCCGTCCGGGTACCGGAGCGTGACCACCAGGTTCTTCAGGGTGTCGGCGGCGGTCCACGAGCGGTCCGGGCGGCGGAGGTCGTCGCGCCCGTTGAACAGGTCGACGAGGGTCTGGATCGTGGGCGTGCCCGGCGTGTCGGAGACCACCGCCTCGGGCAGCCCGTCCACCGGCCGGGGATCGGGCGGGCGGGCCTGCACGGCCTCGGTGTTGGCCGCGTAGCCACACGACGGGCAGCGCACGAAGGTGTCCTCCCCGGCGGGCAGGGGAGCGAGGAACTCCTCGCTGGCCGACCCGCCCATGGCCCCGCTCATGGCCGAGACGATGACGTAGGGGAGGCCGAGACGCTCGAAGGTCCGTTGGTAAGCCACCCGGTGACGGTCGTAGCTGGCCTGCAGGCCAGCGTCGTCGACGTCGAAGCTGTAGGAGTCCTTCATCACGAACTCGCGGGTTCGCAGCAGCCCGGCGCGCGGCCGGGGCTCGTCGCGGTACTTCGTCTGGATCTGGTAGATCGACAGCGGCAGGTCCCGGTAGCTGCTGTACAGGTCCTTGACCAGCAGGGTGAACATCTCCTCGTGGGTCGGGGCCAACAGCAGGTCGTTGTCCCGACGGTCCTTGAGCCGGAACATGCCGTCGCCGTACTCCGTCCACCGTCCGGTCTGCTCGTAGGGCTCGCGGGGGAGCAGCGCCGGGAAGTGGACCTCCTGGAAGCCGGCGCGGTCCATCTCCTCGCGGACCACCCGCTCGACGTTGCGGTACACCGACCATCCGAGCGGCAGGAAGCTGAACCCCCCCGGTGCCGCCCGGCGGATGTACCCGGCACGCACCAGCAGGCGGTGGCTGGCCACCTCGGCATCGGCCGGATCCTCACGCAGGGTCCGCACGAACAGGGTGGAGAGGCGCAGCACGGAGGGCAGGTTACTGGCCGGGCCGGTCGTCACCCGTGGTCCCCGCTGGTACACTCCCGGGGTCCTTTGAAGTTCCATGAACCGAAGGCGTGGACTCGTCAGGGTCCACGCCTTCTTCAATGAATGGCCCCGGGAGGTGACCGCCATGACCGAATCCGCACTCGTCAGCACGGTCACCCGCCTCGTCGCCCCGATCGCCGCCGACCTCCGCTTGGACCTGTACGACGTGGAGATGCACGGCGGCGTCCTGCGGGTCACGCTGGACACGCCGGCGGGCAGCGCCGGTGGGGTCAGCCTGGACACCCTGTCGCTGGCCAGCCGGCTGATCGGCAAGGAGCTCGACGCGGCCGACCCGCTCCCGGGGCGCTACACGCTGGAGGTGTCCAGCCCGGGACTGGAACGGGCGCTGCGGACCCCGGCGCACTACCGCCGGGAGATCGGCAAGACGGTGGCGATCCGCCTGCGCGACGTCGTCAACGACCAGCGCCGCCTGCAGGGCGACCTGCTGGCCGCCGACGACGCCACCGTCACCGTGCGCCTCACCGAGCCGGCTGCTGCCGCCGGCGAGGAGCGCACTCTGTCCTACGACCACATCGACCGCGCCCGCACCGTGTTCGCCTGGGGGCCGGCGCCCAAGCCGGGCAAGGGGCCGAAGGCGCCCAAGCCCGCCGCCGTGAAAGGGGCCTGATGAGCAGCCTTGACATGTCCGAAGCGATCCGCATGCTGGCGATGGAGAAGAACATCTCCGTCGACACCCTGCTGCACGTGCTCGTCGACGCCCTGGCGACCGCCTACAAGCGACGTCCCGGTGCGGCCGAGGAGGTCGTCGTCGAGGTCAACCCGGACACCATGGAGTTCACGTTCATCGCCTACGACGTCGACGAGGACGGCAACTGGATCAACGAGCGCGACGACACGCCGAAGAAGGACGAACTGGGCCGGATCGCCGCCCAGACCTTCCGCCAGGTGATGAGCCAGCGGATCCGCGAGGCCGAGCGCGACCGCAAGTTCGAGGAGTACGCCAACCGCGAGGGCGACATCGTCACCGGCATCATCCAGCAGAGCGACGAGCGCTACACCCTGATCGATCTCGGTCGGGTCGAGGCGCTGATGCCCAAGGCCGAGCAGGTGCCCCACGAGCGCCCGTCCACCGGCGACCGGGTCAAGGCCTACATCGTCGAGGTCCGCAAGACCGCCAAGGGCCCCCAGATCGTGGTCAGCAGGACCCATCCGGGACTGATCAAGCGGCTGTTCGAGCTGGAGGTGCCGGAGATCGCCGACGGCATCGTGGAGATCAAGGCCTGCGCCCGGGAGCCAGGTCATCGCACGAAGATCGCCGTCTGGAGCAACGACCACAACGTCGATCCGGTCGGGGCGTGCGTCGGGGCACGTGGCGGCCGGGTTCGGATGGTCGTCAACGAGCTGCGCGGCGAGAAGATCGACATCGTCCCGTTCAGCGAGGACCTGGCCGACTTCGTCGCCAAGGCCCTGTCGCCGGCCAAGGTCAAAGAGGTGATCATCGCCGATGACCTGAGCCAGGCCGACGTGATCGTCCCCGACCACCAGCTCAGCCTGGCCATCGGCAAGGAGGGCCAGAACGCCCGGCTGGCCGCCCGGTTGACCGGCGTGCGCATCGACATCCGCGGCGAGACCCAGCCGGTCGAGGTCTACGAGGACGACGCCGACTACGAAGAGGGCGAGTGGGTGGCCAACGCCGAGACCGGCGAGATGGAGTGGCACGCCGCCGACGGCACGGTGCTGACCCAGGCCGAGTGGAACCAACAGGCCGAGACCGCCGTGGCGGCCCCGGCGACGACGGAGGCCGGTGACGCACCGAGCGAGTGAGCCCCGCCAACCGCTGCGGACCTGCATCGGCTGCCGGCGACGCGACGTCCAGGCGCGCCTGGTGCGCTGCGTGGTCGGTCCCGCCGGTGCCGAGGTCAGCCGCACCGCCCCCGGGCGTGGGGCCTGGCTGTGCTCGGCCGCGTGCCTGGACACCGCCCGGCGGCGCAAGGCCTTCGAGCGGGCGTGGCGGCGTCCGCTCGACGCCGGGGCGCTCGACGGATTGCTCATCTCGTTCGGACCGGTTGGCGCCGACGTGCGAACATCATCAACGGCCCGGGACGCCGTTCCCGGACCAGCAGAGCCAAGGAAAGGCTGACAGGCTTGGCGAAGAACATGCGCGTGCACGAGCTGGCCAAAGAGCTCGGCATGACGAACACCGAAATGATGGAGCTGGCCGACCGCATGGGCGTCGGCGTGAAGAGCCATTCCTCGACACTGATCGAGGCCCAGGCCGACCGGCTGCGTCGCCGCGCCGAGCGCGACGGCCTGACCCGCCCGGAGCAGCCCGAGGAGCCCAAGCCGGTCAAGAAGGCTGCGGCGAAGAAGGCCGCCCCGAAGAAGGCCACCGCTGACGCCGCGCCGGCCGACGCCGAGGTGCCGGGTGCGCCGGTCGCCGAGCATGCCGTCACCGAGGCGTCCCCGGCCCCCGCCCCGGCGGTGCCCGTCGAGACCCCGCCCGCCGCCCCGCCGACCCCGGCTCCGGCGGCGGTCCCCGAGGTGGCCGCCCCGCCGAGCCCGTCTCCCGAGCCCGCGCCGGCGCCGAGTTCCGCCCCGTCACCGGCCCCGGTGGCCGAGACGCCCCCGGCTCCGCCCGCCGCGCCCGCCCGAACCGCAGCCCCCGCCGCGCCCGCCCGGAGCGCGGCCCCGGCCGCGGCGAGCCCGGCCGACATGCCGGCCCCCGCCGGGTCGGCGTCGACGGCACCGACCGACGACGAGCCGCGACGCATCGTCAGCAGCCGGCCGAGCGCCGAGCCGCCCCGTCCGGCCGCGCCGCGCCCGTCCGGGCCGCCGCCGTCCGCCGCGCCGCGCCCGCCGGCAGCAGCCGGCGGCCCCGCTGTACGTCCGGCGGCCCCACCGCCCGGCATGCCTCCGACCCCCGGACCCCGGCCGATGTCGGCATCCGGTCGCCCGATCCCGCCGCCGCCCGGCGTGGGTCGCCCGCTGTCGGCATCCGGTCGCCCGATCCCGCCGCCGCCCGGTTCGGCTCGCCCGCAGTCCCGACCCGGCAGCTACACGGCCCGCCCCGGTGGTCCGGGCGCGCCGCGTCCGGGCGGACCGCGCCCCGCCGGTGTCGGCGGCCGGCCCGGCGGTCCTGGCGGCCCGCGGCCCGGTGGCTTCGGACCGCGTCCGGGTGGTGGCCCCGGTGGCCCGCGTCCCGGTGGCGGCTTCGGCCCGCGTCCCGGCGGGCCTGGTGGCCCGCCAGGCGGTGGCGGCGGTCGCCCGAGCGGCCAGCGCCGGGCACCGCGCAAGAAGAGCCGCGCTCGTCGTCGCCGTGACTTCGACGAGTTGCAGCCCAACTACAACTCGTCGTACACCGCCTCCTCGGCCCCGGTGCCGGAGGGCACCATCGTGGTCGAGCGGGGGGTGTCCAGCCAGGAGTTCGCTCCCAAGCTGAACCGCACCCCGGCCGACGTGATCCGCTTCCTGATGCAGAACGGCGAGATGGTCACCGCCACGATGACCCTCTCCGACGAGCAGATGGAGCTCTTCGCCCTGGAGATCGGCGCCGACCTGCTGTTGGTCGAACCCGGCCAGCAGGAGGAGCTCGAGCTGCAGGCGTTGTTCGACGACAGCGACGACGAGGACGAGGCTTCGCAGGTGCCTCGGGCGCCGGTGGTGACCGTGATGGGTCACGTCGACCACGGCAAGACCACCCTGCTCGACCGGATCCGCAACGCCAACGTGGTGGCCGGCGAGGCCGGCGGCATCACCCAGCACATCGGCGCCTACAAGGTGGCCACGCCGGAGGGCGAGGTGACCTTCATCGACACCCCGGGTCACGCGGCGTTCACCAAGATGCGCGCCCGTGGCGCGCAGGTGACCGACATCGTCGTGCTGATGGTGGCC
This sequence comes from Actinomycetes bacterium, assembly GCA_029782355.1. Classification (GTDB taxonomy): domain Bacteria; phylum Actinomycetota; class Acidimicrobiia; order Acidimicrobiales; family Ilumatobacteraceae; genus JAKOUY01. The sequence continues at coordinate 11,529 of JAKOUY010000036.1, read as the reverse complement.
GCCGACGACGGCGTGATGCCCCAGACGGTGGAGGCGATCAACCACGCCCGCGCCGCCGAGGTGCCCATCGTCGTGGCGATCAACAAGATCGACAAGGACAACGCCGACGTCCAGCGGGTGCTCTCCCAGCTCTCCGAGCAGGAGCTGGTGCCCGAGTCGTGGGGTGGCGACACGATCACCGTGGAGATGTCCGCCCAGCAGAACCTCGGGGTCGATGATCTGCTCGCCCAACTCGTCGTCGTCGCCGAGCTGGAGGAGCTGACCGCCAATCCCACCGGGCGGGCCAAGGGCATCGTCCTGGAGGCCAACCTCGACGTCGGCCGCGGCCCGGTGGCCACGATTCTGGTCGACAAGGGCACGCTGAAGGTCGGCGACCCGATCGTGGCCGGCGCGGCGTGGGGCCGGGTCCGGGCGATGATCGACGACAAGGGTCAGCAGATCAAGGAGGCCGGCCCGTCGACCCCGGTGCAGGTGCTCGGGTTGCAGAGCGTGCCGAACGCCGGCGACGAGTTCCGTGCCGCCGCCGACGAGAAGACCGCCCGCACCGTGGGCGAGGCCCGTGAGCAGCGCCAGCGGCTCAAGGCTCAGCGTGGCGATGCCCGCGTCCAGCGGGGCGTCAAGCTGGAGGACATCTTCAGCCAGATCCAGGCCGGCGAGGTCGCCACCTTGAACCTGGTGCTGAAGGCCGACGTGCAGGGCTCGCTGGAGGCCGTCACCGAGTCGCTGCGCCGCCTGGAGCGCGACGACGTCAAGCTGGCGTTCGTCCACCGTGGTGTGGGGTCGATCACCGAGAACGACATCAGCCTGGCGGCCACCACCAATGCCACGCTGATCGGGTTCAACGTCCGCCCGGACCGCAAGGCCCGGGAGATGGCCGAGGCCGAGCACGTCGAGGTCCGCCTGTACGAGATCATCTACAAGCTGCTCGAGGACATCGAGCGGGCCATGGTCGGCATGCTCGCCCCCGAGTTCGAAGAGGTGATCACCGGCGAGGCCGAGGTCCGCGAGATCTTCCGGGTGCCGCGGATCGGCGCCATCGCCGGGTGCTACGTGCTCAGCGGGCAGATCACCCGTGGCTCGAAGGTCCGCTTCCTGCGCGACGGCACGATCATCTGGAAGGGCTCGATCCAATCGCTGCGCCGGTTCAAGGACGACGTCCGCGAGGTCCGCGAGGGCTTCGAGTGCGGCATCGGCCTGTCCGACTTCCAGGATCTCAAGCCGGGAGACATCATCGAGACCTTCGAGGAGCGGGAGATCGCCCGCACCTGATCGGGCCGCACCGGTAGCCTGGCCACGTGGCAGATCTCGAGTTCTTCTTCGACCCGATTTGACCGTTCGCCTACGTCACGTCCCGGTGGGTCGTGGAAGTTCGTGAGCAGCGCGACTACCAGGTCGTCTGGCGGCCGATCTCGCTGAAGATCCTCAACGAGGCTGCTGCCGATGTCGACCCGGAGCGTCGCCGGAGCCAGGCAGTCGGACATGCCGGCCTGCGCATCGCCGGCGCCCTCGAGGCCGCGCACGGCAACGAGGCCGTCGATCGCTTCTACACCGCCGCCGGTGAGTTCATCCATCGCCAGCGCCGCGCCGCTGAGCTGAAGGCCGACCCGGCTGCGGGGTGGGCGACCCTGCTCGGCGAGCACGGCTTCGACCCGGCCGTGGCCGCGGCGATCGACGACGAGTCGCACGACGCCGCCATTCGCGCCGCCACCGAGCTGGCGCTGGCGCGCACCGGCAAGGACGTCGGCACCCCGATCCTGACCTTCCACCCGGGTCGGCCGGAGGAGAACAGCTTCTTCGGTCCGGTGATCTCCTCGATCCCGCGCGGCGAGCACGCCGTGCGCCTGTGGGATGCGGTCGAGCTGATCGCCACCTCCAGCGGGATGGCCGAGCTGAAGCGCTCCAACCGCGCCGAGCTCGACTTCCGCTAGCAGCGGTGTTCGTCGGGTCCCGTGGTGCACCGGGCCCGCCGATAGGGTGGCAACCCACCTCGCGGACCGAAGGAGACTTGCGATGAGCCGCCCCCGCCGCCCTGCCACCACCTCGCCACACCGGTACCCGCGCACGGCCCGGCTGAACGAGTCGCTGCGTGAGGTGATCGCCGAGGAGCTGACCCGCATCGACGACGAGCGTCTCGAACTGGTCACGGTCACGTCGATCGATGTCGACCCGGAGATGAACCGGGCGATCGTGTACGTCGACTCCTTGCAGGGGGAGGAGGGCGACGGCGACGTGCTCGACGCGCTCAACGCCCACCGGGTACGCCTGCAGGCCAGCGTCGGTCGCCAGGTGCGGGCCAAGAAGACGCCGATCCTGCAGTTCCGGGTCGACGAGACGATCCGCGCCGCGGAGCGGATCGATCGGGTGCTGCGCGACCAGGCCACCCTGCCGGACCGTCCGGTCCCGCCCGAGGACGACCCCGCCGGCCACTAACCATGGCCCGCCGCCGCCCGCCCTCCGTGCACGGCCTGGCCGTGGTCGACAAGCCGGCCGGGATGACCAGCCACGACGTGGTCGGCATGCTCCGCCGCCGCCTCGAGGAGCGTCAGGTCGGCCACGCCGGAACACTCGATCCCGACGCCACCGGGGTGCTGTTGGTGGGTGTGGGCAAGGCGACGAAGATCCTGCGCTTCCTCACGGCGCTCGGCAAGACGTACACGGGCATCGTCCGCCTGGGTGTCACCACCGACACCCTGGACAGCAGCGGCCGGGTGACCGCCACCTACGACATGGCCGGCGTCACGGTCGACGACGCTCGCCGGGTGGTGGCCGAGCACCTCCTCGGCCCGATCCAGCAGGTGCCGCCGATGGTCAGCGCCCTGAAGGTGGACGGTCGCCGGCTGCACGAGCTGGCTCGCCAGGGACTCGAGGTCGAGCGCGCCCCGCGGCCGGTCACCGTCCACGCCTTCGACGTGGCCGGCACCTCCGATCCGCGACAGCTCGCCATCGAGGTCCGCTGCAGCTCGGGGACCTACATCCGCTCGTTGGCCGACGACCTCGGTCGCCTGCTCGGCGGGGGAGCACACCTCCACGGGCTGCGCCGCACGGCGGTGGGCAGCTTCACCGACGCCGACGCCCGCCCGCCGGACACCGTGGGGTTGATCGACCTGGCCGCGGCGATGCGTGACTATCCGGCCGTCACGGCCGATCCGGCGACGGTTGAGCTGATCCGCCACGGCCGCGTGCTGCCTGCCGAGGGCTTCGCCGGTCCGGGGCCCTGGGCGGTGCTCGACGGCGAGGGAACCCTGCTGGCGATGTACGAATCGCACCGGCCCGGCGAGGTCAAGCCGGCGGTCATGGTGGCCCTCGACCCGCCCGCGGGGTGACGGTCCGGCCCGGGGTGTGACGGTAGCGTGACCGCCGTGCAGGTCGTCGAGGATCTCTCACACGCGGCATGGCCCGGCGAACGCAGCGTGGTGACCATCGGCGCCTACGACGGTGTCCACACCGGCCACCGTGCGGTGATCGAGGAGGTCCGCCGCATCGCCACCCGCCGCCGGCAACGCTCTGTGGTGGTCACCTTCGACCGCCATCCGGCATCGGTCGTCCGCCCGGAATCGGCGCCTCGCCTGCTGACCGATCTCGACCAGAAGCTCGAACTGCTCGCGGCCACCGGTGTCGATGCCACGGTCGTGGTCCACTTCGACGACGCCCAGTCCACCGAGACGGCGGAGGACTTCACCCGCCGCGTGCTGGTGGGCGCCCTCGGGGTGGCCACCGTGGTCGTCGGTGCCGACTTCCACTTCGGTCACCAGCGCCAGGGCAGCGTGCCCATGCTGCGCGAGCTGGGCGCCGAGTTGGGCTTCGATGTCGAGCCGGTGGAGCTGCTCGCCCGCTTCGACGGCGTCGACGAGCCGATCAGCTCGACGGCCATCCGCCGGGCGCTGGCGGGCGGCCAGGTCGAGCTGGCGGCGCGGATGCTGGGTCGCCCGCTGGAGGTCCGCGGGGTGGTCATCCAGGGTGACCAGCGCGGCCGGCTGCTGGGCTTCCCGACCGCCAACGTGCAGGTCCCGGCCTCGATCTGCCTGCCCGCCGACGGTGTCTACGCCGGGATCTACACCCGGCCGGACGGCGCTCGCTTCGCCACCGCCATCAACCTCGGCCGCCGCCCGACGTTCTACGAGCATGCCGAGATGTCGCTGTTGGAAGCCCACCTGCTGGGGTTCGAGGGCGACCTGTACGGCGAGCAGGCCCGGGTCCGCTTCACCCACTTCCTGCGCAGCGAGCGCAAGTTCGACGGCATCGACGCGCTCGTGGCCCAGCTGAAACAGGACGTCGACCGGGCCGCCGAGGCCGCCCGACCGCTGCTGCACTACCGAGGGAGGCGACCGTGATGGACGTCCAGGAGCTGTCCGATCGGATGGAGATCCAGGACCTCCTGGTGCGCTACAGCCACGCCGTCGACAGCCGTGACTGGGTGGCCTTCCGGCGGGTGTTCACCGCCGACGCGCACATCGACTACACGGTGTTCGGCGGCCCCGCCGGCGGGCTGGACGTGATCGTCCCGTTCCTCGAAGCGGCCATGCCGATGTTCTCGTCGTTCCAGCACATGATCGGTCCGCCGATGATCGATCTCGACGGGGACACCGCCCGCTCGCGGACGATCTGCTTCAACCCGATGGTGTACACCAAGCCCGACGGCGATCCGCACGTGTTCTTCTGCGGGCTGTGGTACGTCGACCGCCTCGTGCGCACCACCGACGGGTGGCGGATCGCCGAACGCGTCGAGGAGCGGTCGTACGTCGACCGCTTCCCGACCGAACTGGGCGGCTAGCAGGCCCTCCCCGCCGGCAGCGGCGGGCGACCGTAGAGCGTCGAGCGTTGCTCGGCCCGCCGGCCGAGTTGCTCGGTGAGCTGGGTGAAGCGCTGCGGGGTCATCGCCTGGCCGTGGGCGGCGCCGGCGGCGCGGGAGATGTTCTCGTCCATCAGCGTCCCGCCGAGGTCGTTGCACCCGGCCTGCAGCAGCTGCAACGCCCCCTGCGGACCGATCTTCACCCAGCTCACCTGGATGTTGGGGATGTCGCCGTGGTAGGCGATGCGCGCCACGGCGTGGACCAGCAGCGTCTCGCGGAAGGTCGGACCGCGTCGGGCCTGGCGCATCAGGTAGATCGGGGAAGCCATGTGCACGAAGGGCAGGCCGACGAACTCGGTGAACCCGCCCGTCTCCCGCTGCAGGGCGCGCGTCGCCAGCAGGTGGCGGGTCCAGCTGGCCGGTTGCTCGATCGAGCCGAACATCATCGTCACGTTGCTGCGCAGGCCGACGGCGTGGGCCTGGCGATGGCACTCCAGCCACTCCTCGGTGGTGATCTTGTCCGGGCACAGCACGGCGCGGACGTCGTCGTCGAGGATCTCCGCGGCGGTGCCCGGCAGCGAGGCCAGTCCGGCGTCGCGCAACCGGGTCAGGTAGGTGCGTAGGTCCTCGCCCAGCCGCCGGGCCCCCTCGGTGACCTCCAGGGCGGTGAAGCCGTGGATGTGCATGTCCGGGACGGCCTGCTTCACGGCCCGGGTCACGTCGATGTAGTAGTCGCCGTCGAAGTCCGGGTGGATGCCGCCCTGCAGGGTGACCTCGGTGGCCCCGAGCTCCCACGCCTGGCGGGCTCGCTCGGCGATGTCGTCGAGGCTCAGCAGGTAGGGCGTGCCGCGCAGGTTGAGGGTCAGCTTGCCTTTGGCGAAGCCGCAGAACTTGCACTTGAACGTGCACACGTTGGTGTAGTTGATGTTGCGGTTGTGCACCCAGGTCACCGCATCGCCCACGGTGTCGCGGCGGAGCTCGTCGGCCAGCTCGGCCACGGCCACCACCTCCGGGCCGCGGGCGGCGAGCAGGGCGTTGATCTCCGCCTCGCCCACATCATGGCCCAGGCGCACGCCGTGAAGGATCTCGTCCACCGCCGAGCCCGGGCGGGTCCACGCCCGGCCGGGCACCAGCGTCGGGGCGGCGACGTCGGCGCCGCTGTACCACTGCGTGCTGCGGTGACCGACCAGGACGACCTCAGCGCCGTCCTGGACGACGTCGGCGGCACTGACCCGTTCCGGCCACACCGAGCCGGGGTCGTCACGGCCCAGTCCTTCGGCATCGCTGCGGTCGAGGACGGGGAAGCGCACCGCCGGATCGAGCCAGCGCGGCGCGTCGAGGGCGAACTCCGGATAGACCGTCAGCCGCGGGGCGAGGGCGAAGCCGGCCGATTCGGTCACCCGGCGCAGCCGGTCGAGGTCCGGCCACGGGCGCTCCGGGTTGACGTGGTCCGCCGTCACCGGGGACACGCCACCCCAATCGTCGATGCCGGCGTCGATCAGCGCGGCGAAGTCGTCGCTGAGGTTCGGGGGAGCCTGGAGGTGGATCGCCGGGGGCAGGATGAGCCGAGCCGCGGCGATCGACCACAGGTACTCGTCGGCCGGGCAGGCGGCGGCCCGTTGCATGGCGGTGCGCAGCTTGGGCAGGAAGTTCTGGACGATGACCTCCTGCACGTGACCGTGGCGGGCATGGCTGGCGGCGATGGCCTCCAGGGCGGCGATGCGGTCGGCGCGGGTCTCGCCGATGCCCACGAGGATGCCGGTGGTGAACGGGATGGCCAGCTCGCCGGCTGCCTCCAGCGTCGCCAACCGCCTCACGGGGTCCTTGTCGGGCGCGGCCCGGTGGCAGTCGAGGTCGCTGCGCAGGGTCTCGACCATCATCCCTTGGCTGGGGCTGACCGGGCGCAGCAGGCTCAACTCGGTGGCCGACAGCGCCCCGGCGTTGGCGTGGGGCAGCAGCCCGGTCTCGTCGAGCACCAGCTTGGCCATCGCCACCACGTAGTGCACGGTCGAGTCGTAGCCGTGAGCGGTCAACCACCGGCGGGCCACCTCGTAGCGGTCCTCGGGTCGCTCGCCCAGCGTGAACAGTGCCTCGTGGCATCCGGCCAGCGCGCCGCGCCGGGCGATGGTCAGTACATCCTCCGGGGACAGGTATGGATGGTCGAGGCGCGCCGGCGGTTGGGCGAAGGTGCAGTAGCCGCACTGGTCCCGACACAGCATGGTCAGCGGGATGAACACCTTCGGGCTGTAGGTCAGGCGGGTGCCGTGGTGCTGATCGCGGATCGCCGCGGCGGCCTCCAGCAGATCCGCCAGCGGCGCGCCGAGCAGGTCGTCGCGGGTCATGTCTTCTCCTTCGCAGGCCAGATCAGGTGTCCGTCGCGGTCGTAGACGGCGAGGCTCGGTCCGATGTCGAGCACGTCGTCGACGTGCGGGGCGGGGACCCCGAACAGACCGATGGCCGACCCGGTGCCCAGTTCGGCGGCGAGCAGGCTGCGCATCGGGATGCCGTCGGGAACCTCGATCGGGGAGTGGTGGATGATGGCCACCTCGGCGCGCCACCGGGCTCGCTCGGCATCGAGGTCGAAGGCGGCGTCGCCGGGCAGGCTGCGGGCCACGAGGTCGACCGTGCCGTCGGGGTCGGCCAGCGCTTCGGCGAGTGCCTTCGACGTCGCCCGGATGAAGTCCTCGACCACGGTCGGGTAGTCGGTGGCGAACGTCGCGTTGGTGTAGGTCACCCCGAAGCTGCCGGGGATGCGGAAGCCGGCCGGATCCATCGTGCGGAACGGCACGGCGGCCTGGCCGAGCCGGAGGACGTCGCTGCTGCGCGTCCCGGTGATGGCGGTGACCTCCGGATCGGCCAACCGGGTCACCGGGTCGGGGTCGGTGGACGACACCTCGCGATAGGACTTGACGACCACGCCGGTCTCGTCGACGTGCTGCAGCCCGGCCTTGGCCAGCATCGCCGCCACCGCCGGGGTGACCGCTCCCTGGACCCCGATGGCGGTGTCGCGCAGGTGGGCCACGTCCGCCGGGCCACCCTGGCGGACGATCAGCGTGTCGAGCGGCTCGCGCCCGTCGACGGCGATGGCCCGGAACTTGGCGTTGTTCTCCCCGGCGAAGTCGACGACCTCGCTGAACGAACCGGCCGCGGCGAACTGGGCGTCGTTGCCGGCGATCAGGGGATAGTTCTCGGTCGAGAAGCTCGGCTGGATGGTGACGTCGAGGCACACGTCGCCGAAGTAGCCCTTGGCCTTGGCGGCCAGCACTTCGATCACGCCCGCGGCGGCGGTGTAGCCGGCGTTGGTCAAGAAAGTGATCGGCCCGAACTCACGGTTCTTGGCGCAGCGGTCGGCGGGGAACGCGCTGCGGTTGCGGACGCGCATCTCGCCCGGGATTAGTGTGGCCGGAACGGTGTCGTGCGAGCCGGGGCGAACCACCTGGACCTGTGCGGTCGAGCACGCCGCGGCCGACGCTGCGGTGAGCGACAGGCAGGCGAGCAGGCGGGCACGATGGCGGGACACGACGAACCTCGTGGGACGGGAACGGACCGGTTGTTGCCAAAGCACCCGGGCCACGACCGCCTCGTAGGAGCGGCGGGCGGGACCACGTCTGGGTTGCGTGACGCAGCGTATCGCGGCCGGACCGCGACGGGCGGCCTGTCGAATCATGCTACTTGTTAGCATGCTTTTGTGCTGATTGATGAGACGCCGTTTCCGCATCAAGGTCCGCTTCCACCTAATGAGGTGCGTGGCCGCGACGACCTGGTCGATGACTTGATCGAGCGGGTGACGGGTCGGCGGGTCACCGCGCTGCTGGGGCCGCGGCGCTTCGGCAAGACCAGCGTGCTGGGCAAGGTCGCCGCCGTGGTCGAAAATGCCGGCACGTCGGTGATCCGTCTCGACCTCTACGAAACTCGCTCGGCGGCCGACCTCGCCGTGCGCCTCGACCGGGCCCTTTCCACGGCTCGTGGTTCCATCGGCAAACGGATCGCCGGGTTCGCGGCCAACGCGTCGCTGAACATCGGGCTGCTGCGGGTCGAGTTCGCCCGCCCACCGTCGCAGCGTCCCGACGCTGACACCTCGCTCGATCTCCTGCTCGATGTCATGGTGGAGGCCGCCCTCGCCTCGCCCACGCTGCTGGTCGTCGACGAGTTCACCGGAATTCAAGGTGTGCCCGGCGCCGCCGGCTTGCTCCGGACCAAGTTGCAGCACCACGTCAGGCAGATCGGTGTGGTCTTCGCCGGGTCCGAGCCGTCGGCCATGGCGGCGATGTTTGCCGATCAGGCCCAGCCGTTCTACGCCCAGGCCGACATCGTCGAGATCGGCCCGTTCTCGCTGGCGGACGTCACCGACATCGTCGACCACGGCTTCGACGCCACCGGGCGGCAAGCGGGTCGGCTCGGTGGCCTCGTCCACCAGGTGGCCGAAGGACACCCGTACCGGTCGATGCAACTCGCCGACGCAGCCTGGGTTCGCACGCCCCGAAAGGGTTCTGGTGAGGCCGCCTGGCCCGATGCCCTCCAGGCGGTCCGCTCCCGCTCGGCGCCGGGCTTCGAGGTGCTGTTCGCCGCGTTCGCCTCCGCCGAGCAGGTGGTCCTGCGGGCGCTGGCCGGTGGCCGCCCGCTGTTCGGCAGCACGTTGGAGCTGTTCGGCAGTTCCTCGGGGGCGGTGCAGGCGGCCCGCGACCGCTTGGTGGCCGACGGCACGCTGAGCCGCGAACTGCGCATCGTCGATCCGTTGCTGGCGGATTGGATCCGCACCACGCTGCCGCTGTAACGGCGCGCCGGCGACGGGCGTCAGCCGGTGTCGGTGGCGGCGAACATGGCCAGTACGTTGTCGGCGCCGATGCCCACCCGGTGCCCGGTGCGCGACAGGAAGCCGAAGCGCACCCCGACATCGGCATCGTCGGCGGCGAAGAACTGCTCGTGCCCGTCGCCGTCCACCAGGACCGGCGTGACGAGCGTGGCGCCCAGATCAACCAGGCAGGTGCGGGCGAACCCGGCATTGAGCACCTCGACGGCTACATGCTGGACACCGGGTCCGTAGCGGTCGAGATAGCGCCCGACGGTGGGGTGGGCGGCCCGGCCGACCAGCACCAGGACGATGCCGCCGGCCACCATGGTGATCACGTGGTCGCGCCCGGGCGGCGACGCCTCGCGGTGGAACCCGTACCGCGCCGCCAGGCTCGTGGCCGCGGCGTGGGCGTCCTCCACCGCCAGCACCAGGTGATCCACCCGGCTGGCCACCGTGTCCAGTCCGGACTCCGCATGGGCGCCGGCGGCCAGCTTGTCCGGCGCACCGTCGGGCCGTTGACCCGCCACCTCGATGCGGTGAGTCTCGGTGAGCAGCACGCGGAACAGCTGCTCGGCGAAGTCCGGGTCCACACCCGCCTCGATGGCCTGCTGGCGGCGGCTGGTCACCACCTCGCGGACCCGTGCCGGTTGGATCACGGCGGTACCCGCGGCCTCCTTGCGGTCGGCCACCTCGCGGCACACCGCCAGGCGTTCGGCCACCACGGCGATGAGGGCGCGATCGAGTTGGTCGATCCGGGCACGCAGATCATCCAGGTCGGCCATCGTCGTTGACCATACCGGCCGCTAACCTGGCGGGGTCCGTCGGGGCCCACCCTCCGCCGGATGCCAGCCGGTCCTCCGGCGGCGACCACCGAACCGGCCCTCGGGCCGCCCATCCGGAAGGCATCGACCCATGACGACTCAGGACACCATCAACGCCCACAAGCTGCACGAGGGCGACACCGGCTCACCCGAGGTCCAGATCGCCTTGCTGACGGCGCGGATCAACCAGCTCACCGAGCACCTGCGCACCCACAAGAAGGACCACCACAGCCGCCGCGGCCTGCTCATGCTGGTCGGCCGCCGCCGCCGGATGCTGGACTACGTCAAGAACATCGACGTCGAGCGCTACCGCCAGATCGTCCAGCGCAACGGCCTGCGCCGCTGAGCGCGGCTGCGGGCCGGGTGCGCCGACGAATCGGTTGTCCAAGGGCGCTGGAAGTCAGGATCGGCCGCACCCTTCATCCGCCGTCGTCGAAACCCGAAGAGCCAGATACCCGGGATCTGTTCGAACGCTTCGACGAGCCCGGCGAGGTTCGCGTCGGCGTCACGGCCGTTGGGCATCGTGATCGGGATCGAGTATCGGGTGACACGTTCGGTGAACCACAGCATCGCCGTGCGGTTGAACGCGCCGAGGATCCCGTCGGCTTCCCAATGACCCGGCTCCCGGCGGTCGTTGATCGCTGCGGGCCGGGTGTGGATCGATGGCAGTACCGGCCGCACGCTGGGATGACGGGCCTGGCGGGATCGTCGGCGTGGGCGGCGCCCGCCCGCCCCTCGATCGGAACGATCGGTGACTCGTATGACTGTGAGCATGACGTGGGCTGCTGGCGGGTCGCGGTCTGACGCTTGTTACGACTGACCGTCTTGTGTCCTTGCTGTTGATCTGTCGATCGCGGCCTGCCGGCTTCACGCCCCGAAAGCCTGCTGGCCGGATGGGCAGCGACCGAATTGGGGCGTGCTGGAAACGGGACTGCCGCGCGCGGAGGTGACATCTGATGTGTGGTGCTGGGAGGCACCGCTGAGAGGATGTTCACATGCCCAAGCCGTATCCGAAGGAGTTCCGGGAGGATGTCGTTCGTGTGGCCCGGAGTCGTGAGCCTGGTGTGCGGATCAAGGACATCGCGCACGATTTCGGGATCACCGAGTCGTGCCTGACGAACTGGATG